>PLLO01000001.1 GCA_003142255.1 Bacteroidales bacterium
TAGTTTCTTAGGGGCGCAGAACAATTTTATTTTATACGGTTGAGATCTATCTTTTTTTTGTCCCCCATTGTAAATGACAAGGTAATTTTAATAAAGGGATACTCAATTATCTGCTCTTCTGCATTTGTAAGGTACATGATTCTCTACAACTATATGATTACACTCTACAAATGCAGACAATGATTTTTAATTATCAAAATATATCTGTCTGTCATAATGTTTCGGGTGGTTATCTCACTCGCATCGTGGCAAATTGAAAAGATTCCGGAATTTCCTGAATGATCTTTCTTAACTTTGATCAATATTAAGGCATTCTTATCAATGGTAAAATTTGATAGATAATTCATGAAAAATAAGTCAATAGACAATAACCTATTCTAATATTTAAACTAAAACATTATGTCTCAAGCCTTCAAATTTCTTTCGCTGATCGTATTTTTGCTGTTATCAGGCTGCTATCAAAAAAACAATATCGTTAATCATGAAGCTGGATTAGCTGCATTCAACGCCGATAGCTTAAAAAGACATATTTCGGTGCTTGCCTCCGATTCGTTCGGGGGCCGCAAACCTCTTACTCCCGGAGAGACAAAGACGATTAATTACTTGCAACGGCAGTTTTCAGCAGCAGGACTTGAACCCGGTAATGGCAATAGCTTTTACCAGGAGGTACCCATGGTGAATATTTTGGCTTCCGCTGCACCAGGCATGAAAGTACAATCTCCCAAAGGCAGCTTTATGTTAAAAGCCTATGATGACTATATCATATGGACCAATAAAACTGATGAGGTCATTAGTCTTGATAATACGGAACTTGTATTTGCAGGCTATGGGGTCGTGGCGCCGGAATATAACTGGAATGATTATGAAGGATTAGATGTTAAGGGTAAAGTTGTGATAGTAATGGTGAATGATCCTGGATTTTGGGTAGGCGATACAAGCCTGTTCAAAGGAAAGACAATGACTTATTACGGACGTTGGACGTATAAATTTGAAGAAGCCGCCAGACAGGGTGCAAAAGGCTGTTTAATAATACATAATACTGCTGCGGCAGGCTATCCTTTCATTGTTCAACAAAATAGTTTCAATACTTCCAGACTTCAATTGGATAACCGTGGTAAAGACATCAAAAATTGTGATGTGATTGGCTGGATTCCTGAAACTGTCGCAAAAAATTTATTCATTGCCGCCGGTCTGGATTCCAGTTTACTTGTCAAAGCAAACCAACGGGGCTTTAAAGGAGTTCCTTTGAACCTCAGGTTGTCTACTACTATGAAAATACAGGCAACGTATAATAAATCACATAATGTAATTGGTAAAATCACAGGATCCAAACATCCAGAAGAAGTAATAGTCTACACCGCACATTGGGATCATTTGGGCATCGGCAAACCAGATGAAACAGGTGACTCTATTTATAACGGAGCATTGGATAATGCTTCATCAACGGCCGGATTATTGGAACTTGCCCGAGCTTTTAAAAGCTTGAAAATAAAACCTGAACGAACCATTCTGTTTCTTTCGGTTACGGGTGAAGAGCAGGGGCTTCTGGGATCCGAGTTTTTTGTTCAGAACTCTGGTTCCCCTTTAAATAAAATAGTTGCCGACATTAATATGGAATGTTTAAGCTGGGGAATCAGGACCAGGGATATGGTTATAATTGGAGAGGGACAGTCTGAACTGGAAGATTATTTTAAGGAAGAAGTTAAAAAAGAAGGTGGTTATATTTCTTCTGAAACACATCCTGATGCAGGATTTTTTTATCGTTCGGATCATTTAAGTTTCGCAAAAGCAGGGGTACCTGTCTTGTATGTTCAGAACGGTGTTGATGTTATTGGAAAAGGGAAAGAGTATGGGGCAAAAATACAGGATGAATACAATGAGAAAAATTATCATCGTCCATCTGATGAATATAATGAATCAACATGGACAATGGATGGTGCCATTTATGAATTGAAGTTATTATTTCAGGTAGGCAAACGTTTAGCATTTGAAGAAACATGGCCTAAATGGAAATCTGGCTCTGAGTTTAAAACAATACGTGGGGAAATGAAATAAAATAAATTCAAGAGTCATTTTTAATGGTGATTAAATCTCTTTTTATATCACACTAACTCTCAATCTTTTTTAGCGGGGAGAGATGTTCTTTCTTAATTTTGATCCGGATTAAGCCATTTTTATCATGAGCAACAAAATCAAAGTTATAATCACCGGATCCACCGGAATGGTTGGCGAAGGCGTTCTTCTCGAATGCCTGCAGCATCCGGATGTGGAATCAATACTGGTAATCAACAGAAGACCCTGCGGCGTAACTCACCCCAAACTAAAGGAGATCATTCATATTGATTTTTTTGATCTTCTCCCTATCGAATCCCAGTTATCAGGGTACAATGCTTGTTTCTTCTGCGCAGGCGTGTCATCGGTGGGCATGAAGGAGCCTGAATATACAAAGGTCACTTATGAACTCACAATGAGTTTTGCTCAATCCCTAAGTAAGTTAAATCCTGATATGACCTTCTGCTATGTTTCTGGTGCAGGTACCGACAGCAGCGAAAAGGGCAGGATGATGTGGGCAAGGGTCAAGGGCAAAACGGAGAACGACTTGATGAAACTTCAGTTTAAGAGCGTGTATGCTTTCCGCCCGGCATTTATGAAGCCAATTAAGGGACAAAAAAATGCTCCTTCATTTTACAAATATATTCTGTGGCTTTATCCCGTCTTACATGCCATGTCTCCACAATACTTTGGCACCCTGAGCGATGTTGGTCTTGCAATGATTAATTGCACGGCATTAGGTGCCGAAAAGAAAGTGCTGGAAGCAAAAGATATTGCCGGATTAGCAAGGGAAACTTCTTAATGGCAAAAAAGCCGCGAAATGCGGCTTTTTTAATAAAGAGGGGCGAGGGGGAGAAACGGAGTGAGGAAGAATCCACGGGGAGATGGCTCCCATAATAAAATAAAATTGACTTGATCTTGTTCCTGGTGTACCTTTGATTAAATAAAAAGACATCTATGAAAACGCAGCACCCTACAAATGGTCTCTGGCTTCTGCTGATTCCTGGATTCCTTTTTTCAGGATGTGCGAGCACGACACTGTTGACTACCGTACCTCCCGGCGCAAGTGTTTATATCAACGGGGAGGTGCTGGGAACCACGCCGTATAAATATTCCGATACCAAGCCGGCACTGTCATCCACCCATATCACCTTTAAAAAACAGGGATTTCGGGATATGGATGTCATTCTTAGAAGAAATGAGAGACCCGCATGGGGAGCAATTATCGGCGCCACTATGGTTTACGTGCCCATTCTATGGTTTGCTGAGTATAAGAAAAGCCATTTTTATGAGCTTGAACGGGCCGCGCTATCGGAAAGGACCGAGGAATATTACGCCAACGCAGATACTCTTATAAAATCAGAAATTGAAATATCCGTTGCCGATGAAATACCTTCCGGAGGCAAGCAGGTAATGACAGATACCAATTCGTACAATACACTGGAAGCGCCGGGCAAGGATTTTACAAAGAGAAGGATTTCAGAATTCGGAATGGGATCAGGCATATGCCTGAAAGGGGGACTTTTTGGTATGGATTATACTTATATCGGACCTGAAAACTGGGGAGTGAATATTCCATGGAATATGAATATTTCACTTACGCCGATGGAATACGATGATTATGACAGGCCTTTCCCTCCGATGGATTACCTGAATATTTTATCATTTAATGTACTTAAGGCCTTTAGCGTTCCGGAAAAAAACCGGAGAATAAGGCTTGAAGCAGGCCCCTCTGCAGTTTTTTTTAGTAAAGCTACCATTGTGCCCAATCCGCATTATAATCCCAGCCATATTGATGATTCATGGTTCTGGAGCTTCGACTGGCTTAACAACAGCTGGAGATATAAATACAATAAAAAGCGTTCATCCTCAAGTACCATAGGCGTCTCACTGGCAGCAAAAATGGAGTTTTTGCTCTCTCCCTCCTTTGATCTGGAAGTTTCGTTGTTTGCCAATCTAAACAGTCTTAAATCTATTTTCGGCTTAGGTCTCTTTATGAATTTTGGCGATGTAAAGGACTGACCGGTAACCGATTTGCGTCCGGGAATCTTTTTTACTATTCGCGTTTCTTATCCTTTGATATTATTTACCAGATCACCAGCCTTTTTTCAACCGGAACAAAGAGTTTGTCATTCGGACTTATATCAGGGAACGCAGTATAGAATTCTGGCATATTGAAAACAGTCCCGTTTACCCTGTATTTTGCCGGGGAGTGCTCATTTGTGCTTACAAGAGTCCTCAGATATTCATCTCTAGATGTTCCTCTCCATATCTGGGCAAAGCTTAAGAAGAACCGCTGGTTACCGGAGAAGCCATTGATCTTTTCAGGAGGCTCTTTACCCGTGAGAGATGCCTGGTAAGCATAATATGCGACTGTAAGTCCGCCAAGATCAGCAATGTTTTCTCCGAGTGTCAGCTTCCCATTTATGAACAAGGAATCCAGAACCTCATATTTATTGAACTGATCGACCAGGAGCGATGTATGTGCTTTAAATTCCTGAGCGTCTTTTTCGGTCCACCAGTCCCGGAGATTCCCGTCTTTATCGAACTGCCTCCCCATATTGTCGAATCCATGAGTCATTTCGTGGCCGATTACCATTCCTATTGCACCGTAGTTTATCGCGTCATCGGCATTGCGGTTAAAGAACGGAGGCTGCAAGATAGCTGCCGGAAAGACAATCTCATTTTTCGACGGATCATAGTAAGCATTGACGGTCTGAGGAGTCATTCCCCACTCACTCTTGTCAACTGGCTTGCCTACTTTGTTCATGTTATAAGAAAATTCGAACCTGTTCGACCGGATAATATTGCCGAGATATTCATCCTCCATGATTTCGAGTCCCGAATAGTCTCTCCATTTGTCCGGATAGCCGATCTTAATATTTATTTTTTCAAGCTTGGCAATAGCCTCATTTTTGGTCACAGGTCCCATCCATGTAAGATTCTCAATCCTGTTCTTCAGGGATTTTTTAAGGTTATCCGTAAGAATGAGCATTTTCTCCTTGGCTTCAGGAGGGAAGTATTTCCTCACATATAGCTGTCCGACAGCTTCGCCCAGACTACTGCTTGTAACATCCAGTATCCGTTTCCAACGCGGAGGCATAACCTTTTCACCTGAAAGCGTCGTATGGTAAAAATCAAAATTCTGTTTTTCAAATTTATCATTCAGATAAGCCGAGTATGTATTAATGATCTCCCATCTTAAAAATGTTTTCCAGTCATCGACACTGACTGATTTCATCAGCTTGTCAAGACCCCTGATAAAGCTTGGCTGCCTTATATTGAATTCTGAGATAGCGGGATAACCTATATTTTTAAGAAATTGTCTCCAGTTAAAATCAGGAGCCAGGGTTTCGAGCTCTGAGACGGTGAATTTATTGTAAGTCTTTTGCGGATCCTGATTGTCCACATTTGTAAATGAAGAATCGGCAAACTGTGTTTCTATACTGAAAATCTTCTGAGCATTTGCTGAAGCGATCTCCGGTTTGTCATTTAAAAGTTCAAACATTCTTGTCAGGTGAACAATATAAGCCTCCCTGATTTTTTTGCTTGCATCGTCCTTTTTGAAATAATAATCCCTGTCAGGGAGTCCGATGCCTGTCTGCCAGGTATTGGCTATCATCATGCTGCTGTTTTTTTGATCCGGGCTGGCAAAAACTGCAAAAAACGGATTTACACCAAATTGCTGTAAATAAGATGCAACATCCTGCACATCGGCAATGGTTTTCATATTGTCGACACGTGAAAAGAAGTCCTCCAGTGGCTTAAGGTCAAACTGCTCAATCTTAATCGTATCCATTCCCGAGTTATACAGATTGCCGATTTTCTGAGAGACGGCATCGGCCGAACCGTTTTCTTTGCCTGACACCTCTTTAAAAATATCCAGGATATTATTTCTGTTTTTTTCTGTCAGCTCCTCAAAAGCATCATACTCGCTTTTATCCTGCGGAATAGGATGATTTTTGTTCCAGGTCCCGTTAACATATTCGAAAAAGTCATTGCCGGGCTTGACATTCAGATCCATGTTTTTTACTGAAAATACTTCCGCGGAGCTTTTCTCTTTATTGTTCCGGCTGCCTGTACAGCCTAAGGTCAGGAGCATTGCAACCGATGCAACAGAAACAGTCATGACAAAATTTTTCATTTTGGTATGTTTAATAGATTAATTGACTCTTGTAAATAATTTCCTCGAAATTAATGTTTTAAAATTATTGAAAATAAAACAAACTTAATTCGGAGGTATTTTTGATTCCGTAAAGATCATAAATGTAGAAAAATCCCAGTAATTTTTTTGATCAGACTTTCCTGCAGGATTAAAAAGCAATAAAAAAATAAATATCGCTTGCGATATAAAAATAATTACTATATTTGCATCGCGAACGATATAATCTGTAACGATAGAATATTTTTACAAGATCATCGGCGCTATTGAATTGAGTTATGTACAACAAGAAATAATAAAAAAATGAAAAACCAGTTTTACGAGTTTACGGCACTGAGCCTTCAGGGGAAAGAGATAAGCATGTCGGCTTATGAAGGGAAGACTATTCTAGTTGTCAATACTGCCAGCAAATGCGGGTTTACACCTCAGTTTGAGGGTTTGGAGAAGCTTTACGAAAAATACAAGGACAGAGGAGTTGTTGTCCTGGGCTTCCCGTGCAATCAGTTTGCCAACCAGGAACCCGGCGATGAGAAGTCAATATCCGAAGGATGTCTTTTGAACTATGGAGTTACTTTCCCGATGTTCTCCAAGATCGAAGTGAACGGGGAGAATGCCCATCCGATCTATAAATACCTTAAGAAGCAACTAAACAGTTTCTGGGGCAGCAGGATCAAATGGAATTTCACCAAGTTTCTTATCGATCCAAACGGAAAGCCGGTTAAGAGATTTGCACCGGTTACCAAGCCCGAGAAGATTGATGAATATTTACAGAAGTTTTTGAATTAAAAATGCATTCTATTTATGGAATCTGAACAATTAAAGCTGGACAATCAGCTCTGTTTTCCGGTATATGCAGCTTCGCGGCTGATAATAAGGGAATATCAGCCATACCTCAATAATCTGGGCATTACTTACCCCCAGTACCTGGTACTAATGGTTCTTTGGGAGACTGATAACATTCCTGTAAATGACATCTCACAAAAACTGATTCTGAATACCAACACTGTCACCCCTCTTTTGAAACGCATGGAAGCGGAGGGATTTATTAAACGGCAGCGATCCGAAAGCGATGAAAGAAAGGTTCAGGTTAAGCTTACCAGGAAAGGAAAGCTGCTGCAGGGAAAGGCAGCTTCAATACCGGGGAGCCTTGCTTCCGGTCTCGTTTCCGAAACTATGGATATCGGGGAGCTGGTCGATTTGAAAGATAAGCTTTGCAAGCTGATCAATTATCTGCTTAAGAAAAACAGATAGAAAAACTTTTCAGAATTGAGGAGTTTTCCGCAGGCTGGCATAGAAGACCGGGCTTATAATCTTTATTGTCCATATCAGCATTTGAGCCTATTATAAACTTTCCGGGTTTACCTGAGAATGATGCCAATGTTTCTGAATTTTGCTGTAGTAATTTCAGTTGTTTTATGTGAAGTAACGGCTGCTCCGAGATAAATTTTTTCAGGAAGAGCGAGAGTAAAAGTTGCATATTCCTTCCATGATTTGCCATCGGTACCGGTATATCCGGTAAACTGATTTCCGACCCTTTTGAGTCGTATCCATGTGTTCGGAAATGTAACCGGAAAATCAGGCGTGCCATCAATCCTTGCAGGATAAATTGCTTTCATTTCACCACCTGTAATCTGACGGTACTGATATTCAAATCCACCGTTGTTTTTATTCCGTTGAGTATTATTCGGGAAAATCTGAAAATAAATATGTTTGCTTCCGGGTGTCAGATCTTCACGGGCCATTAATCCCGCTTTGGTGTACTGATGGGTAGCAGTAAGGCTTTCAATTCGGGCTACGAAGTCAAAATCCCCTATTTTTTCAATATAAACAAAATTGAATTCATCCTTTACACCCCACACATCTGCTCCGCCTGCAGTAATGTCAAATCCTCCGTCAGACACAGTTACAATACCTGCAATTGATGGGTTTCCAACATCAGTATGTTTAAAATCTTCTGTTTTAAGGAGTTTTATTTTCCTCGTTTTTTGTACTGGCTGACTATTATTCTGAGCATACAGAGTTCCAGTAAAGAGAATCAGTAATGAAATGGCAGCGGTTAAAGTGTTTTTTCTTGGCATAGCAGACTGGTTTATTTGGCAATTCCAAATCTATATAAAATATACATAGTATTCAGTTAACTGAAGTAAAGAAAAGAGATTCAATGGGTCATGTCCCGATCCGCTCCTGCGGATCGGGGATGAGCTTATAACCTTTATTGTCCGTGTTATAGAGTGTTATATTGTTTTTTATCTTCAGAATACAGGGCTAATTAATAAAAAACAGTAATAAACAGTAGTAAACATTGGTAGTTATTAAAATATTTAGTAACTTTATAGTCTAACCAATTTCTTCTACCATGGAAAAGGCAAGTGGATTAATAGAAGTTTTCAAAATATTTCAGAATACAGAGTCATATTTTGAGGAACGGAATAAGGATCAATCGAGAAGATTAATCTTGAATCAGTTGCTTATTATTTGTGTATTTACATTCCTTTATGGAATTGTCATGGGGAGTTATCATAGCTTCCTTCAATCAATTGTCGCTGGATTCAAAGTGACATTCCTGTTTTTTAGTGCAATTCTAATCTGTTTTCCATCCTTTTATGTAATTCAACAAGTCTTGGGATCCAAGATGACCTTGAGACAGATGGTCTTTATTATTTTAAGTGGGTTTGTACTTACCTCTGCAATTGCTATTTCATTTGCCCCCATTGTTATATTGTTTCAAGTGACTGGTGGAAACTATCATTTCCTGCAACTTTTACATGTGGCGATATTTATCTTCTCAGGGATCTTCGGAATGAGACTCATAGTCGATGCGTTAAAATTCGCTTGTGAGAAAAAAGATATATACCCACATATTGGGGTTAATGTTTTCAGAATATGGATGATAATACTGGCTTTTGTCGGAATTCAGATAGCTTGGAACCTTCGTCCCTTTTTGTGCAACAAGACTGAGGAATTTAAGCTGTTCAGGAAATATGAAGGTAATTTTTATACTGCTATAATTTATTCTGTTCAGCAACTTGTTAAACCAGCAAATTCAGACCAGGATATTGAAGTCAAACCTGATAGCCAAAAACAGGATAATATAAAATCAGATATTACTGACACTGCATTAATAAAACTCTTAAATAAGCTTAATCATACTGATACAACTGTAACATTAACCTTCAGAAGGAAGTAGGGTATGGATGAAATAATGACCATAGAAGAAGTAGCAAAGTATTTAAAGCTAAAACCTCAGACCATATATACATGGGCTCAAAATGGAAAGATCCCAGCCGCAAAATTGGGGAAGGAGTGGAGGTTTAAGAAATCAGTTGTCGATAAGTGGTTCAACCAGCATATTGATCAAAGATTTTCAGAATACCTGGAAAAATAAGCAAAGTCTCATTCCGAGCAGAAATGCCCTATAACTTGTTTTTATGTTTAGTTCTTTATAATTTTTTGTGAATATCTAAAAGCAAATTTAATGACACCTTTTGGGCATGAATCAATGCATGTCGAACATAATGTGCATTCAGAATGACCAATCTCACCATTTTTTATCAACTCGTCTAACGGAAGTGACATAGGACATACACGAGAACATAATCCACAGGAATTGCATAAATCAGGTTTTGTGATAAGTCGCAGAGAAGGGATCTTTAATGAATCTCTGATCTTGCCACCAATAATCATAAAAGGCGAAATCCAACAGAGATAGTGGCAAAGTCCTCGTTTGCCTGTTAATGCCGCCATTAAAACAACCAAAGCAACTGTCATAAAATACATTATCCATTCAGTCGCACCAGCTATGGAGATACCAAATGCTCTTTTATAAAAAAAATCAACCTGTTTGAATCCTCCAAAATATATAGCTAAAAAGACAAAAAAAGATATCCATGGAACGAAAAGCAACATTTTAATCCAGTTCAATTTGTTTGGTGCTGGTTTCTTATTAATCACAAAACAATAATCCTGAAGTGCTCCGGCAGGACAAATCCAACCGCAAAAAAGTCTTCCAATGACAAATGACAGAATGAATAGTAATCCAAAAAATAGTATATCACCTGCGACTATCTTCTCTGAGGCTCCAAATAAAAGAAGATCAGGTGATAGAATGAAAAAAGTTATTGGATATAGAATAAAAGAAATTAAAAGAAGAAATTTTCTAATGTTTTGCCGGTTTTTCATTTTATTGAACTTTGAATATGAGTCTCTTATATATTGTTAATGCTCCGCCCCGTCAGTCACATGCCATGCAACACCGCCGTTATCTCCGTCCCTTCATAATAAGCCGCGGCAGACAAAGCTTTCAAATACAATACAATTTAAGAAATTCTATGGAATAAGTAAAGTGCCGGGAGGAGCTTTTATATCCCGGCTATCCTGCTTCGCCTTTCAAGCAGGATCGTGTCTCTCCAGGCGCCATCCATTTTCCCGATCCTCATTCTGATAATCCTGAATTGCAATCCAGTGGTCATTGTTTCCGAAGGTTGCATAATTTGGGAAAGTCAGCGGGCTTGGCTGATACTGAAGATGAACGATCCTGTGAATGTTGATTGCATGATTTTTCTTATTCCTTTACCAGCTTCACTGATTTTGAGAGCTTATTGCCCCTGACATTCAGGATATAGATACCTTTTGGATAATTACCAAGGGGTATGGTGGTCTGGTACTGCTGGTTCAATGAACTGAACATCAGCTTCCCCGAGAGATTTACGATCCGGATGTCATATTTATCTGAATTATCTATTGCCACATTCACCTCATCTGTTACCACTGTTGGCCAGACAAAAAAACCCGAGGCTGATGCAGCGTCGCTCTGCTTAAGATAAACATATGACGAATCGCTGGTCTGCGTGCCGCAGGTGCCTGTGACGATAGTGTTGTAAAGACCGATGTTGCGGGCATCGACATTCTGCATCACAAGTTCCGGAGAATTGCTGTTTTCAACAGGGACGCCGTTTTTCATCCACAGGTAATTAAGATCATGCCCGACGGCGTCGACACTGAGTGTTATACTGCTTCCATAATCCGTGGTGATATCAGGCGATATGCTGTTGATTGCCGTAACCGTGTAAACATCTATATTAAACACAATTGTGGAGAGGGTCCCGCATAATCCAGTTATCTGGCACCGGTACTTTCCCATGACTGATTCCGGAACATTGAGCCAGGAGAGAAGATTATAATTATTTGTCAGATAGAAGGAACCATCCTTATACCAGTCGTATCTGAGACTTGTACCTTCCGTTTCGAGAAAGATGTTCAGCCGGTTCCCGGCGCATATGGAAGTATCGCCCGGCTGACGCAGCAGCTTTGTGTTAAGAGCGCAGGTGACGGGTTTTTCGGCCCATTCGGAATAGGAATCGGTTAACTTTACCCTCACTCTTACAGTCGCAGTTCCGACGTAACCCTGATTCCAGGTAACAGTTGCCTTTTCCCAGCTCCAAGATATTGCCCCCGCGCTTGCCGGGAGCAACTTCCACTCATATGCCAGAGCACTTGAGACCAGTTCTTCAGTGTAATCACTTGATCTGGTCCCCTCGCATACAAGGCTGTCGCCTGCCGGTATTGCAGGAGTGTAATCGTATATCCCCGTCATGTTTCTGATCCATGTTTCAAGGTCCGATACCCTTGTATAACCTCCGTAGGTGTCGCATTTGGTGCTTCCCCAGCTGACGATGCCTGCCAGTTTATATTCGCCATCTACATAAACCGACATTGGTCCGCCGCTGTCGCCGCTGCATGCATCCTTGTTGCCATTCAGATATCCGGCCATAATATCGGTCGAGGGAATTGATCCCCATACAATTCCTGCCACTGAATTTGATACAACCGGCATCTGGGCTTTCTGAAGATTCGTTGGCACAATATTTCTTGCTTCATCAGTAAGTCCCCATCCGGTGACCCACGCCATAGTTCCCGGATCGGTATATCCTTCAACGGCATTCTCTACCCTCATAAGTTTTATTGGTTTGCAGTTTGTGCAGCTGATGGTACTGCTGACCTTCAAAAGGGCAATGTCATTTTCCAGAGTAGTGCTGTTGAAATTTGGATGAGGGATAACCTGACTTACATAATATCTTGTTCCTGAAGTTGTCGGAGTGCTTGATCCGGCGATAATGGCCATCAGTGAAGGAGAGATCGTATTCCCGCTCGTATTTTTAACGCAATGAGCAGCAGTGACGACCCAGCCGGGAGAGATGATGGAACCGCCGCACTGATAATTTCCTGAAATAAGATAGATCTGCCACGGGAAATCACTTATCGCAGCATCGGTGCCGCCGATGATTTTTGTCTGAGTCTCCCTGGTCCCGGTGAAGAACGGGTAAAAGTAATCGCCCGGTTCTGTTTCTGATCCTGCACTCAAAATGTATTCTTTATCAAGGAGCACTGTATAAAGAGGTACACCAGGCATCAGGATATCGGTAATTGAAACCTGGAGAAAATAACGCTTGTTTGCCTCAAGTGAAAAGACTATTGAATCGCCCGGGTATTCATCCCCTCGGATCACCTGGAGGTAATTCTCGTCGAGTATCTGCCATTCGGAGCTGGCAGCGCCCCTTGTGCTAACGATTGCAACACTGACCTTCTGCGAAAAACCGCAGAGTGAGATAAGGCAGAGCAGGGATGCGACAACCACCTTTTTCATCAGCAGACTGGATCAGTATTAAAAAAGTGTTTCATCTTATCTGACCTAAGTGAAATTTTATTAGAATCCTGATGCCTTCAGCCAACTTATGCACAGACCTGGCCAGGCAGATTGTGTATCCTTGCTCCCGTCAAGGCCGTAACCATGCCCGCCTTTCTGAAAGATGTGAAGCTCGGAAGGGATATTGTACTTCACAAGCTGTTCGTAATATACAATACTGTTTTTCACAGGTACGGTCTGGTCGTCAGCTGAATGGACCATAAAGGCCGGGGGCGTCTTTTCGTTCACCTGCAGTTCGTTTGAAAAGCTTTTTATCGCCTCATCGGAAGGATTCTCGCCAATGAGGTTCTTCCTTGAACCGGCATGAGTGAAGGAGGCATCCATCGTTATCACGGGATAAATAAGCAATGAGAAGTCAGGGCGTGCACTTACGGTATCTGCTGCATCATACACTTTATCGGCATAATGGGTCGAAAGGGTTGAGGCAAGATGTCCGCCTGCCGAGAATCCTATTACGCCGACTTTTTTCGGGTCTATATTCCACGCAACGGCATTCCGGCGTATGATACGCATAGCCTCCTGGGCATCCTGCAGAGGTCCGATGGATTTGTCCTTCATGATAAGGTCGGAGGGAAGCCTGTATTTAAGTATAATACCTGCGATGCCGTTATCGTTCAGCCATGAAGCAATGGCGTTGCCTTCGTGTCCGAAAGCGAGGGCGGCATAGCCTCCTCCGGGACAAATAAGAACTGCAGTGCCGGTTGCCTTCTCCTTAGGGGGAAGGAAGATGTAAATCATCGGGTTGGTGGTCTTCTCAAAACGTGTGATGAGCCCTTCGCTTGTTGTTGATTTTTCAATATACGAATCGGTGAATACAAGTCCGGGAATACCTCCGGGCCAGAGATTCATTGTTTTCTGCTGGGCATTTGAATTAAGGGTAGGTATTATGGCAATGATGATGGCTGATAATAAAATCCGGGTTTTCATGTCTGATTATTTAAGCTTTCAAAAATAGTTAAAAAATGAATAACGGCCGATGGATAAAAATAGTCTTTCATTTTAGCCACTTCCCATAACCTCTACGAGGTAAGATAAACTGTTTGTTAAAGATTTCTGCTATAAATCCGTATGCCCTACGGGCAATGTTCCATCACCTCTATGGGGTATAATAATATGTTACAGGAATATTTATTCAAAAATGCCATATGCCCTGCGGGCAATGCTTGTAGTTGAAAACGGTTTCTGCCTTTTGTTCCATACCCCGTCGGGGTTAAGGAAGTGTAGAAAGGATATGATGGTAAATGAATTAATTCCCCGTAAGGGATATGGATAATCATTTAATGACAATTTTATTATACCCGCTCACCAGAGAGACAACCTTCCCGGAGCCGGGAGTTATAAAATCACATTTCATATTTGCCGGAATGGTAACTGAATATTCCTTCGAATTACTCTTTTCCCTGAATTCTGCAATGATGCTTCCTCGAATAGTGGGTACAGTTATTTTACTGTATATCAAGGACCCCAACTGCGGCCTTATCACTGCCTTTGCAAATCCCGGCTCAGCAGGAGCGATGCCCCATAATAATCCCGGGATAATATTTGCCGGTGTGGCGCCCCATGCATGATTCCAGTCGGAGTTGGGCTTGTATTTCATGTCCCATGCCTCCATTGTAATCGTCGATCCGCTTCTGATCATGTTGTACCAGCTCCGGTCGTTTGTTGCTGTCAGCAGACCCAATGCATATTGATCTTCTCCGGCCCTGTAAAGAGCCTCCAGGAGGTACTGGGAGCCATAAACACTGCAGGCCATCCCTCTCGATTTTATGAACTCTGTGACCGGCCGGATATTTTCCTCCGGGACAAGCCCGAATGCCAGAGCAGTCATATTCGCATGCAGCGAAGAGTGATGCGAACCCTCGCCGTCGATATAAATTCCATTCACCTTATCAAACAGCTTTTCATTGAACGAGCGATAGGTCTTCAAAGCTTCCCCGCTGAAAAAAACAGAATCCTTTGTTTTACCAAGATACCCCGACAGCTTCGACATCATAACAAGGCCATTGTAATAAAATGCATTTACAACAGTATTGATATCTGTCATTTCATAACCGTCGCGCTCGCCTTCAGAGCCTGCAAGCTTCCATCCGGTATCCTTCTGTGCAGGGGGCCAGTCCACGATATCCCTGATCCGCTCTTTCACATTTGCAAAACCGATGCTTTTCATAATTTCATCAGTCACGTTCTTTGAGCTTATAAGACCATCACCACGATCAAGCATGAAGAGCGTCTTATGCTTCAGCTCAGCATAGAATTCTTTTACCGATTCAATATTGCCGGTGAACATGAAATCATTGTAAAAGAGAGGTATAGTATGCAGTATCCATTCGGTAGGCCAGGTGGGATGCCGGATGAAATATTCATTGGTAACCCTTCCCATTGAATACTCCCGATCGGTGTAATAATGACCAAGCTGGTTAATGTATGCATCGGCCTCATAGGGAATTCTCTCCCTGTCGCCATCGACATAAATGCCGGCAAAAGATGTGGCTTTCACAGAGTATTTACAGATATCCCAGACTTGATTGAGGATACTGTCTGAAGATGTGAATGAAGAGGCGCTATCGTCAAAACAATAAGTTACTGCCCGCTGAACTACATCTTCAGGCATCATATCTTCAGGGAAGTTTTCGATCTCTGCATACCTGAAAGGGGTTATGACTCCGATCGTGTCGGGAAGATGAATTGCTGCAGGACCGGTATTCCGTGTGTCGGGCAGTAAATTAAGGACATATTCATTTTTCCCGGGTGTAAGAGGAAGAATGACTTTCTGGTATCGTATTGAGCCGCCGGGATTCCTGTCGACCTTCCCGTCCGAAGCAGTCTTTTCGCCAAGATGAATGACGAGTGTATCATTTTTATGAGATGATGTCCGGATAAGAAGTGTTCCGAATGCATCTTTCCCGAAGTCGAACAACCAGTGTCCCTTTGAGAATTTTGCAAGCCCTGAAGACTCATTGAATGTGTACTCAAAGCGATCAGAGGTAGAATGATAACCGTCGGGGTCATCGGTGCTGAACTGCTGTATCTCTGAATACCCTGACGGCCTGTTTCTGCTGTTCCATATCCTCACCTTCCAGAAATAGGTTGAATTATGTCTCAGTTCATCACTGCCGAATTCGACGCATGAAGAATTTGAACCGAATGTTTTTTTGCTGTCCCAGATATCCCCCGAATCCTCCGTCAGCTTTTTCCTGTCTGCCGAAACAAGGATCTGAAAGGCGGTCTGGCTTTTTGCATAACCCGGGACGATCCATGAAAACTCAGGTTTCAGGTCCATAATTTTAACCTTTTCGGGTTGACGGATGAGTTCAACCATTAATCCGGAGGGCACTCTGCTTACCGGATCCCCGGCTCCCGTCAGCAGGCACACAGCAATAAGCAGGAACAGCTGTTTTTTCATTGATTACAACTCATTTTACCCCCGGAATCCATAATATTTTAAGCTCATGAGGCTTGAAATGCACTATTTCATTTTCCGGCGACTGAAAAACTTCTGCTGTATTAGGATTAAGCCAGTACCGGTTGCCGGTTGCCGGTTGCCGGTTGCCAGTTTTAACCTGCCTGACGCCTGTATTTACTTCAGTTCCCTCCTCATTAAACAATATATAATAATCATCTCCACCCTTGCTTATATGCCTGTACCTGATATTCTCAGAAGGCTGATCAAGGACAATATCAGGATTAGTGAGCCTGTCGACCGCATTCAGAAGGTCGTCATCAGTGGTATAAACAAGCGCCCCCTTGAACCATGATGCATATTTAGATGAACCGTTGACAATAAGGTGCTTTTTCCTTGCAAGCTTTCTAAGCAGAGGCACGGAACTATGGGGCAGGTAAGAGATTGTATCAATGATCAGAGCCTTGTATCTCATCCCTGCAATTACAGTTCCTCCTGAACTTATCCTTGCTTCATTCCCAAGGTGGCGGGCTTCAAGGTAATTGAAATCGCGCTGGTGCTGAAAAAGAATTTTTGCCGGTTTGTCGGGCAGAAATGCTTCATCGCTGAGTATTGCAATATCGCAAACCTGCCTTGAA
The DNA here is from genome assembly GCA_003142255.1 of Bacteroidales bacterium. GTDB lineage: Bacteria > Bacteroidota > Bacteroidia > Bacteroidales > VadinHA17 > LD21. The sequence goes on from PLLO01000001.1 coordinate 16,956, forward strand.
TCCGTATTCAGCCAGCTGAGCCTGCGGCATGCATCGGCAAACGACTTGTATCCGGGCCACCATGTTGAATTCGGACCCACATCGGGAGGCCGTTCGTCATATCTGGGTCCGCGGATGGAATAGAAGAATGCATGAGGGATCAGCAGGTTTTGTCCCCTTACGAAGCACCAGTCGGCAAGCCAAACCATTTCATCATAAGTAAGATTATGGCCGTAGGCTCCATAAAGTTCGTTCAGGTTACGGCGGTATTCAAGATGAAGCATTGCGCTCGATGCGCATTTTGCTATAGTGGAGTTCTGCCCGTCAAGAGCCTTCGGCCCCGGTTCGACGTAGCGCCACACCAGATCCTGTCCGGGTATCTGGAAATACCTCTCGGCACCAATATCCATCGATCCGGCAGGATGGCCCATAAGCGATATATTGTGAAGGAAGCACCAGTTGCCGAGACGCTTGTAATAGTTCTCTTCGAGACAGATATTTATTGCGCGGTTATAATCGCTGCGATGGGTCTTTGAATCGGGATTATCGTTATACCATAGATCGGCAAGAAAAGGAGTTATGTCGTAACCGAGAATCCTTTTTATCTGAGGAAGAAGGGAAGCGTTTCCTGGAAGCACTCCCCGGATGCTGCTTCGACCCAGGGTAGACGGCTCGTCAGTGAAAATCCCCAGAATTGTATTCCCGAAATATTTTCCGAAAGAAGTTGCATATTTCTCATATACAAGATTCATAAAGCTGGTAACTGCATCGGGGTTAAGAATGTCGCCCGCAGGAGGTGTCTCCTCTCCCGGTCTTCCATTTTCATCGCCTGTATAATGAAGTCCGCGTATTACTCCTCCTGAAGGCTGCTCAACTATTGCAACACGGCTGCCATCAGGCCGGCTGACAATAGTGACAAGCTTCATGCCTTTTGCGATGAGCGGCATTTCTCCGTTTTTCAGATCAATCTTTGCCAGACCGCGTGCGGCATGAGCCGGGTTTTTCTCCACCACCTGCCCGCTTGATGATCCTGACGGATACATTCCTTCATCATAGAGAATAACATACATGTTCCGTTTCGCCGCTTCGCTGATGGCGATACCCATGGCGTGGATCATTTCAGGGGAGAGCCACTTCATATCTGAGGGCAGTCCTATTCTCGGATGGATAACAAACCCATAGACACCATGATCTTCGAAGCCGGCTATCTGGCGGATGATCTCATCATCCTTCAGTGTGTCGTTCCAGAACCAGAATGGCATTACCGAAAATTCGTGCGGGGGATCGATGAAATCCTTTGGGACTTGCTGTGACTTTAAAGGGTAAAAGATCGAAAGTGAGAGCAGAAGAGCCGGGATGACCTGTTTTAGAAATGATTTCATGGATATCGATTTGGAACAGATAAAGATATTTAAAAACTGAACTTAAAAACCCCATGCCCAGCAAAACCAATTCAGCCCCTGCCTTTAGGGGGATTGTTCACACACATTTTTAATTATATTATTTAACCCAGGAGAGATTCCTCATTTCGCTCTGCTACATTCGGAATGACAATTAATTTGGTTTGAATAGTGTGGAGGATATGCGATTCGCAAAGGCGAATCGCATATCCTCCATGCCGTACCCCAAAAAGCATTGTCATTCCGAGCGACAGCGAGGAATCTTCCCCGGGTTAAAAAAACTTAATTCATCAAAAATTCCGTCCTCAGGCTTAATGCTGATTCATAAAGTCACTAACTTGTAACATCGTATAAAAGCTATTAACATGAAAACAAATCTCCTCAGGGCATCTGTTATTTTATTAACAATAACTCTCTGGTGTTCAGCAGTATCCGCCCAGGACGTTCCTGCTAGTGTTAACAGGGTTGTGGCCGGAATCCCGGTTAATTATGACGAAGCGCTGGTTGGAACCTATACTCTTCCTGATCCTCTTGTGATGCTCAGCGGCAAAAAAGTGAAGAACGCAAAGATGTGGTACGCAAAGCGTCGTCCCGAGATACTTGATCTTTTTTATCAGTTCCAGTATGGACGTGTCCCGGAACCGCCAAAGGATATGTCATTCAATGTATTTGACAAGGGGACACCGGCTCTTGATGGAAAAGCGATCAGAAAACAGGTGACCGTTTATTTCACAAAAGATACTTCCGATTATAAAATGGATATTCTTATATACCTGCCGGCAGATGCCAAAGGCCCGGTTCCTTTATTCCTGAATGTAAGCTTCTCACATAATGCCACCGTTTCGAATGATCCCGGAATTAAAGGTGGCTTAATATGGGGGAGGGATGGGAAAAAAGTCCCGGTAAACCGCGCAGCAGGATTCGGAAGGATAGATATTAACCAGTTCCTTTCCGAAGGCATTGGCTTTGCAAATATCTATTATGGCGACATTGAACCCGATTTTGCAGGCGGTTATAAATATGGCATCAGAGGTTATTACCAGAAGCCCGATACGACCTATCCGGCTCCTGATAAGTGGGGTGCAATTTCTGCATGGTCCTGGGGGCTTAGCCGTGCCATGGATTATCTTGAAACAGATCCGCAGATTGATTCAAAAAAAGTTGCCCTATTTGGTGTTTCCCGGCTTGGGAAGACTGTTTTATGGACGGGAGCCCGCGACACCCGTTTCGGGATGGTAATTGCCAGCTGTGGGGGCGAGGGTGGCGCAGCACTTTCACGACGAAACTATGGTGAGAATATAAATCACATGACACATCCCACAAGATATTTCTACCAGTTTGCCGGCAACTGGAGGAATTATAAGGATGACTTTTCAAAATCACCTGTCGATGCTCACATGCTTGTTGCTCTGATGGCCCCAAGACCATTGCTTCTGCAGACGGGGGATACCGATTACTGGTCCGACCCCAAAGGGGAATTCCTTGCAGCAGTAGCTTCAGGACCTGTCTGGAAGCTGCTTGGAAAAAAGGGTCTGGAAACAGACGTATGGCCTGCTGCAAAGCAACCAATACTGAACGACCTGGGATATTACATGCATGCCGGCGGACACGGGGCGATGCCTGGAGATTATCCGATCTTCATTAAGTTCATGAAGATGCATTTCTTCGGGAAGTGACCCACATCCGTCCGCCAGCTGGCGAACGGCTTTCCCCCTAAAGGGGGCCTAAATACTAGAGTCAAGCATATTCCTTATATATCAACCGAGTTGGACCCCCTTTAGGGGGACAGGGGGTCCTTCCACTGGTAAACCCTCACCCAATCGACCTCATATTTAATTGGAGAGTGGGAGTGTGATGGATCTCCGCCATTGGCGCCTATTGCCAGGTTAAGAAGAATATAATGCGGCTGGAGGAAAGGATTAAAGCCGTCGGGGTTTACGCAATCCTTTACAGCGACATCGTTGAGAAGCAAATCATCAAGGAAGATCTTTATTGAATCCTTATCCCAGTCCATTTTCCAGATGTGGAATTTCTTTGCCCAGTCCGGGTTATCTTTTGTGAAATCAGAATAGGGCTTTTTAAGGTCATCCCATTTTGCTACGAAACGCTTATCAGTTCCCCATGCGAAGTTGGCAAGAATAGTGGGTACGCCCTTCCAACGGTAGAACTCCATGATATCAATTTCCCCACTTGAAGGCCATCCTCCGGCAACACCAAGTGTCCAGATAGCGGGCCAAGCTCCACATGCAGTATCGATCCTTGCACGTATCTCAAAACGGCCGAACTGAAACTGTCTCAATCCTATGGATTTTATGCAGGCTGATGTATATTCAGCAAACTCCCTTCCGGTTTTCCAGTCGCTGCTTCCTGCTACATATTTGGGATTGTTTATTTTTTCTTTTCGTCCTTCGATAAGAAGTACTCCTTTTCTGCAATTTGCATTTTCAGGCCGGTACCACTGAAGCTCCTGGTTCCTTACAAAGCCGTTTTCGTATGTCCAGTTAGCCGGGTCGGGCTTACCTTTCCAGTTGAATTCATCATTCCATACAAGCTTCATCCCCTTGATTTCAGAAGGAGTTTTGAAATCAGGTTTATACAGACTTGCCTTTTGCGCAAAAAGGGTTTCTGCGGATAAAACTATCAAGCACAGTATGAACATGCATATGTTTCTCATAAATATTTCTTTGTGTTTTTCCTTTGTGTCCTTCGTGTGAACTTTGAGGAGGTTGAGACCATGATTTATTTATTCTTATGATTTCCCTTTTGCCGGTTATTAAGATATTTTGAAAGCTGGCAACCCTTCAGAGACTTTATTCCTTCGGCTACAGCTCCGGCATTCAGAATTGCTCCTGCTTCGGTTGTGTGAGTATGATCGGTGAGGAAGAATTTTGTTTTTACCGTCTCTTCACCGATTGCCTCATATTTCGATGCGACGATTTCATTCAGATCTATGAAGAAGGCTTTTTCTGACGCAGCCGATTCCTCAGCCCACTTTGCATAATCTTCCGACGACCGTGCAACCTTGCCATTCTCCCAGATATTCCTTGGAATAAGAGAGCAGACAATAGGAATTGCACCTTTGGCTTTTGCGTCAGCTATGTACTTCCTCATGTACCAGCCGTATGAATGAACAATTTCATGCTTGCCGGTGAGAATGTTATCAATCTCCCGGGTCTCTTCCCCGGTTCCCCGTATTGTTCCCCGTGCCCTGCTGTTATCATTTACGGGACCGCCGTCGTTATGCCCGAATTGCATTATAACATAATCGCCGGGCCTGATCTGTGAAAGGACATTATCCCAGCGGCCTTCGGTAATAAATGTTCTGCTGCTTCTCCCTCCAATAGCAAAATTCCTTATGGAGATTTTATTTGTATCGACCTGCTGATGGAAATAATCTCCCCATCCCCATAGGCCACCGTCACCCTTGCCGCTGCCATTTTTAACGGTCGAATCGCCGATGATAAATATCGTCGGTTTATATTTTGGTTTATTTATTGATGCAGATGTTAGAATCAGTAATGCTGAACTTAGAATTAGAAATCGGGACATAGTTAAAGTTTTATGTTTTCTGCCTTTGCAATTTTTTTATCCGGTACTGTGCCGCATTGAACTGTTTTAAAGTCAGTCACGTTTTTTAGTACGAATGTGGGCACTCCCTGTGCATGAGGCGCCTTCACATTATTGAACGAAGCTCCTTTAACATCTTCCAGGATAAATGGAGGACGCAGATCTTCATTTTCAAGATTCAGCTCTACGTTGTTCATTTCAAGATTCTTTACATGCCTGATGAAAAATCCGTAAGTCGGAATTTTTCCGAACTCCTGAGGATCGGGATAGGCTTTCTCTTTTTCCGGAACAATTGATTCAGCCTGTTCTTTTGGCGCACCTCCTTTTACAAGAAGCGAAATGTTATTGAATTTAATATCCTCAATGTCGAACCCCGGCATTCCGAGGAATAGTGAAGCATAATCGGGGTTGGCGCTGTACACAACCACATTGCTGATACTCACCCTTCTCAGCTTCCCGACGGGAATTCCTTCAGGGCCTCTCAGTCTTGCGCCCAGCCGGAGGAAGAACGGAGCTCCCATCACATCACGCATGGTAATATTTGAAATGCTTATATCTTCAAGCAAGGCACCGTCGACAGTCTCGAGGGCCAGTCCCCTGCAAAACTCGAAGGTGCAGTTTGAGATGGCTATGTTTCTGAAGCCTCCGTTCGACTCAGTTCCTAATTTGATCCTGCCGGTGACGACACCGCGGTCGGGAACGCGGTCATAATTCTTCCGCTGGTATGTCCCGTCGAGAAATGTGCCGATGTCGAATCCGAATACCGAACAGCCGGTTATGGTCACATTTTCCGTCATCCTGGCAAAGCCAAGAGCATAGGAGCTTTTCAGGACAATGGCATCATCGAATGGTGAGTTGACACTGCAGTCTGACATGTGGACATACCTGCAGCAGTCGATGTCGAAGCCGTCGCGGTTGGTGTCGAGCTTAACGTTATCTATTGTAAGGTTATCCACCCCGGTGGCAAGTAGGCAGAAATGACCGCCGCGCAGAACCGTGAAATCCTTCAGTATCACATTGCGGCAAAGCTTCAGGGCAATTGCCTTGTTGCCCAGGCCGGGGTTAGGTCTGCCGGCCCGTGTGAGCCCGTTGCCGACTATCCATCCATGACCAATGATTGCTACATTCTCAAGGTTCTCGCCCCAGATGAGGCTGTTATGCCAGTGGCTGTGGCCGAAATCCTGGTACATGTCAGTTGCATTTGGTTCAGGTGCATCATACCCGCCAAGTCCCTTTTCTGAATCAGCGCCGATGAGATATGCTCCGTTATCGAGGAAGAGGGTGATATTGCTTTTAAGATGAATGGAGAAGCTGAGATATTTTCCGGCAGGGAAGTAAACTGTTCCGCCGCCTGAAGCTGCCGCAGCATCAATGGCCTTATTGATGGCATCGGTCTCGATTGCCGTGCTGTCGCCCTTGGCTCCGAATGCCTTTACATTAAAGAAAACTACCGATTTCATTGCCTCCTTCTTATCCTCGTCCCGTGTCTGCCGGTCGGCAGAATATTGAATCAATCCGGCAAGTATGCTTTCGTCAGCTTCAAAGACGGTGCCGTGCCTGGCATCTTTCGGAAAGGAGACTTTATCTGAAATATCCTCCCAAGTCTTAAGATCCTTAGAGATGACAGCACCATATTTTTTGTCGACATATTTATCGAAATAGACAAACCATGTATTATTGATCCTGACAGAGGTCGGTCCCTCGGCCCAGTATTTGCCCGTGATCGGCTCCGAAGGATCGGACCATGGACCATAGAGGCTTGAAGCCGTCGAAACCCTGATATTTTTCTGCGACGGAGTGCGGGTCTCGTTCTTCAGGAACATGACGTAGTTTTTTCCGCCGGTATTTATAGTTGCATCAATTACGTTGAAGCCTTTATCGTAAAATAGTTTTATTTCAGAGAATGTCACAAAGTCCTTTGTAGTGATATAATATATTCTGTGGTCATAGCCGGTGTCACCGTCCTTCTGCGTCTCAGGAAAACGACCAGGAATCGTTGTGGCCCAGAATATGAGAAACTGCTGTTTCTTTTTGTCGTATTGTATTTCAGGAGCCCAGGTATTTTTTGCTGTGGGTTCCTTTTCCATTACCATCAGATATTTCTGCTCCGACCAGTGGATAAGATCCCTGGACGAGGAATATCCAATACCTCTTTCGGTCCATCCTGCCGTCCACACCATATGAAAAGTTCCGTCTTCAGTCCTGATGATACATGGGTCGCGCATCAGCTTGGAGGTGCCTACAACAGGCGTCAGAAACGATTTGTCGTTATTCAGTGGTATGAAAGTATATCCGTCGCGGCTGTATGCCAGGTGAAGACCGTCGACGCCGTTCCCTTCAAAATACGAAAAGAGGTAAACCTTTTCCTTAGGAGCGGCAAATAAGAATATCGGGATGAAGAATAATATTAAAATAAGAAGCTTTTTCATGAGAATATAATTTGGCAGGAAAGATAATGAAAAAAGTTTGAGCTTAGCCCCTGTCCCGCTTAAGCGGGACTGCCCCCTAAAGGGGGCCTGATATATCTGAATAGCCAGATAAAGGAACTGGATTAGTCCCCCTTCAGGGGGGATTGGGGGCTGACAAATTGAAAGGCTTGTCCCTACTCGCAGAATCTGATAATAACATCATAAACCCTCTGCTTTGTTTCGTCAGGAGTGGGATTAAGTTCTTCAGTGGTAAACTTGCCATGACGGATATCGATCCTTTCAAAGACCATAAGGTAAAGGTAAAAAATGATTTCGAGGCTGAGCCGATACCTGGGTTCCAGAAGCGGGCTTATCTTCTTTATCTGGTCGTATGTTCTTAGCCGGTACTGGTCTGCAAGTGTAAGATATACACTTATCAGGTTCCGGAAGCTGTCATTTACCGGACGTCCATGTGCGAATTCATTCAGATCCTTCCGTGAAAGGTTATTTTTTATTATGAGATCATCGGCAAAATAATTCAGATTGTTAAGCTGATCTTTCTGGAAATCACGTATTATGTGGACCAGGTAGCTGAATATTGCACAAGGTACCGAGGCCTCCCTGATGTCAAACACGGGTGCCTTATATTCTCCGTTTCTTCTTGTCAGCCCGTTCAGGTGAACAAAGATTGAAGCAGGTGCGACTGATGCTCCCTGGGAATATTCCAGGAATGATTCGATAGTAGGGAAGCCATCGTTATTGATATCATAGATCATCGATTTTGCGAAAGATTCAAGCGGCCAGAGAGGGATCCTGAAATGCTCAATTGTCTCGAGCAGTTCCCTTTTTAGCGGGTTGCAATCTTCTTCAGCGATTATCATTTTGAACCACTCGTTGACATTGGCAATAAATTCTTTTCTCTCACCGGGGACAATCAGCTTGTTTGCTGCCTTATGATCGTCGATAAGATCATCGATGGCCCGCATGAACTTATAGCAAGTTTTTGCAGCACAATACCGGTCCTTTTCCCAGAACCCTGCTGCAATGAGAATATTCGGATGATCTTTTATCTCGTGGAAATCAATTGAGCTGTAAATGTCAAGAAATTCTTCCTTCAGTGAGCTCATTAACTATTCTATGTTGGTTATCGTAAAACTAATTTATTTTCCCGACATGATTCTTTCCGCAACAAGTTTTGATGACATCAGAATGTTCGGAATGCCGTTGCCGGGATGAGTGCTTCCTCCTACAAAATAAAGATTATGATATTTGTCGTGACGGTTGTGCGGGCGGAAATATCCCATCTGCATCATGTTGTGGCCGAGGCTGCCGAAGACCGATCCTCTCGTGATATTACAAACTGTTTCCCAGCTCTCCGGAGTGTAACAGATCTCGAATTTAATATGTTCTTCGATATCTGACAGGCCAAGCTTTTTAAGCCGTTCAATAACCGCGGAGCGAGTCTTTTGCTTAAGCAGGGTCCAATCCTGGTCCTTTGTCTTGTCGATATGGGCGGCACCGACAACAATGGAAAGAGTATCATGGCCTTCAGGAGCAGCCGAAGGGTCGGACCGGACCGGAGCATGAAGATAGAAGCTTGGCTGATCGCCGAGTGTTTTATCAATGAATATCCTGTCAAGCCCCTCCCTGAAGTCGTCGGAAAGGAACACGTTGTGATGCTTCAGCTGAGGATAAGTTTTGTCAAGTCCCCAGTGAAAGCATATTGCGGAGCATGAGTAATTCATCCTGTCAATCCTTGATGATTTTCTCCTGTCGGGAAGGAGATTGCGATATACATAGGGTAGATCTGCATTGGCTACAATGATGTCAGCCTTTATTTCACTGCCATCTTCGAGTATGATTCCCTCAGCATTCTTCCCTGCAATATTGATCTTCGTCACGCCGCTGTTGAAATAGAACTTTACACCAAGTGATTTGGCGGCATTGAAGAGTTTCTCAACGATTGAATACATTCCTCCGTGCGGGAAGAATGACCCTTCAGTGAGCTCGGCTGCCGGCACCATGGAGAAGAGTGCGGGGGAGTTGAAGGGACTCTGCCCCACATAGATGTTCTGAAAGGTGTAGGCCATCATCAGGTGGGGATGGTGGAAAAACTTCCTGGCATAATTCCAGTTAGAGATATAAGTCTTGAGCCTTATGAGAAGGCCAATATTTTTAAAGTTTGCAAACTGGAAGATATTATAGAAATTACGTCCTACGAGTTTATCCATTCCGAGCCTGAAGATATTATACCCTGCCGTCACATATTTTTTTGATTTTTCAAAGCTGCCCGGCTCTATCTTTTCGAGCTGCTTTTTCATCCTTGGTTCATCGGAAGTGAAGTCTATCTTTTCCCCGTTGTCGAACCAGATTGTGTACAGGTCTTCCATAGGAACAATATCTTTTCCTTCTTCGAGGCTGATGCCCAGCTCACCGAAGACCTGGCGGTAAACGCCGGGCATGAGAAGCATTGTTGCTCCCAGGTCGAACCGGTGTCCATCGCGGATCAGTTGTCCGCACCGCCCTCCAGGGGATAAATTCTTTTCATAAACGCATACCTCATAACCATTCTTTGCCAGGTAAACGGCAGTTGCAATTCCTCCTATGCCGGCGCCGATTATGACGGCCGTCTTATTTTTGATCATATTATAGTTCTGAAGTAATAAATAAGACTTTTGTAAAAGACGACGGAAATCTGCTATTGTTTCAAATAATTGAATTTAAAATTAATTTTTCAACTGAAACTAATAGCTTCTTCTTTCAAAAAGAAGGAATGGATTATCATAAGGTGGTCTTACTTTTTATCTGAGCTTTTTGGCGGTATCGTAACGTTATACAAGCTCTGCATTCTCAGATCGATATTGGAAATGATATCAGCGCATTCTTTTAATTCCCTGGTGAGATTATCCGTTTTGCCTTCGATCAGCTTATATGACAGATCATGTTCAAGCGATGCCCAGAAATCCATCGCAATAGTACGTATCTGAACCTCGATCTTGACAAGTTCGGTGCTCTCCGATAAAAATACAGGAACAGTAACGATCAGGTGGAGGCTTCTGTATCCGTTTGGTTTTGGATTTTTTATATAATCTGATCTGCGGATCACTTTAATATCGTCCTGTGAAGTCAGAAGGTCGGCAATCAGGTAGATATCGTCGATGTAGGAACAGATTACGCGAACGCCTGCTGTATCAGTAAGGTTTTCCCTTGCCGATTCAACGCTGAGGTCAAAGCCGAGCCGCGACAGTTTATTTATTATGCTCGTTGGTGTTTTGACCCTGGCTTTTATCTGATGTATCGGATTGCGATCCTTTGCATGCTTGAATTCATCATTCAGGGTTTCAAGCTTAGTTGTAATTTCACGGGTGGCTGACAAATAAAGATTCTCTGTTATCAGGAGAGAATTGATAATTGCAACAACATCGTCCGGCAAATTCTTGTCCGTCAGTCCATCAAATATATAAGCGGCTTTTGTCAGATCAATTTTTGTCATTTTATTTTTCAGTAAGTATATTAGTTTTTGTACTTCTAAGAATCATTTTTTCTCTTCGGATAAAGAATAACATCAGAATGGCGGAAATTATTGCAGTTACGGCACCAAAATAAAATGGAATGTGCGAATTGACTTTATCGTAAAGCAATCCTGCAATTAAGCTTGCCGGCAACAGCGTTATGCCAAGCAAAGCATTATAAATTCCGAGTCCTGTGCCCTGCTTGTTATGATCGACCATATCGGAAATAAATGCTTTTTGTATCCCGTCAGTTGCTGCTGAATATAAACCATATAATGCAAATAGAAATATAATGGTTGCCACACTTCCTGTAACACCAAAACCGTAATAAACTATTGCATATATCAGAAATCCTGCAACGAGAATTCTTTCTTTACCGATTCTGTCAGAAAGGGAACCTAATGGAATAGCCAGTAACACTGAAACAATGCTAGTGACCAGGTAAACAAGCGGAATAAATGCAACTTTTACACCTACCTCATTGGCCTTAACCATCAGTAATGCATCAGTGGAATTACCGAGAGTAAAAATGAATATGATACCCAGAAAAAGATAAAATTTCGGTGGGAAATCTTTAAAATGAAATTTTTTAAACAGACTTTCTTTATTTTTTTTAGCCTCTTTAATGCCGAAAATAATAACGAAAATACTCAGAACTGCCGGTATCCCGGCCAGCAGGAATATAAGCCTGTAATTTAAGGGGAAAAAGATCAATAGCGCAAATGCAGCCAGAGGGCCTAATATTGCACCACTATTGTCCATGGCTTTCTGCAACCCAAAGCTTTTACCTGTTTCTCCGTTGGACACTGATCCTGCGACAAGGCTGTCGCGCGGGGCAGTGCGGATGCCTTTGCCGAACCTCTCTATAAAGCGGAGGTACAATACCTGCATAGGCGAAATTACAAACGAATATAGCGGTATGATAAGGGCAGAAATTCCATATCCTATAAGCATAAATGGTTTGTTTTTGCCAATCTTATCGCTCCAGAAACCAGATAGTGTTTTTACCAGTGCGGCAGTGCTCTCGGCAATTCCCTCAATAAGCGATAAGCTTGTTTTTGAAGCGCCGATTGAGAGTAAGAACATAGGCATAACCGAATAAACCATCTTCACGGAAGTATCCGTAAGAAAGCTCGTCAACCCGGTAAACATTATGTTCCTGTTAAATCCAAAAAACCTTTTCTCTTTTCCGGGGTCAGTATTCATTTCTATTTCTTCGGTCATCATTTTACTCCCTCAGTTTATTTTCTTTTTCCTCTATATCAAGGGCATTAGCCAGCCGGAGCAACTTTATTGTGCTGAAAATATTGACGAGAAATAAAATGGCACATACAAATATTGCAGAATACATTATAGAGCCTTTTAAAAGTACTTCAACCACCAATATGGCGGAAACAATAATTCTTACTTCTGTTGGTCCGAACAGCCCGGTATCAATGGTATATTTCCCGGTGGCTTTATATCTTAACAGGGTGGTAATTATAGCCCAGCCATACAGGACAACAAAACCGAATCCCAGTATTTTCCAATTGCCATCTGTATAAATCATGTATCCGCAACCTATTAGTATTGTGGTCAGCCAGTCTACTGTAAGATCGAGAGAAAATCCGTACCATTTTCGGGGTTGGTTGCGGAAGTAGGCAAGCCTGCCATCAAGGGAATCGCCGAACCAGTTTATCATAAACCCCAGAATTCCCAGAAGAAGATAATCTTTGTTGACATATGTTGCTAAAATGAAACTTAACATTACTATCAGGCTTCCCATAAATCCGATAAAGGTGAGCATATCTGATTTAATCCAGGAAGGGATACACTGAACTAAAAAAACGAGAGCCTCCTGCTCATATTTTTTCAGAAGATTGGTCCTGGATCTGTTTTTTGTAATGGTTTTGAGTATTTCTAATGCTTCCTGAGATAAAAAGGATTTCATATATAAGGTTTTATTATTATAATTTATTCATCCAGCCCGTCGGGATCTTTCCCATCACCATCTCTGGTACCATTGATTTTGAATAATTTAAAGAGATCGACCACTAAAATAGGGATAAGAGACATCAGTATCACTATCCACCAGTGTTTCGGATCCAGCTTTGTCAGGTTGAATGCATAGCGTAAAGCAGGCACAAGCAATATCAAAAGCATCAGTCCTGCAGAAACCAGAATAGCTCCTATCAGGGGTTTATTCCGAAGGGGACTTATTGCGAAAGATGATCTTGTGTTTGAATGCAGATTACGGACATGGATCAGCTCTGCAAAAACAAGTGTTGAAAATGCCATCGTCTGGCCCAGGATAATTCCTCCATCGTGAACTCCTATAAGGTAAGCTGCAAGAGGAATCAAACCAATCATTAAGCCCTGATACATTATTCTCCAAACCATGCCCCTGGTCATAAAGCCTTTTTTCGAATTACCGGGCTTGCGGTTCATGATGTTTTTTTCGGCAGGATCAACACTAAGCGCAAGTGCCGGCAAACTATCGGTCACCAGGTTAACCCAGAGAATATGGATAGGCAAAAGAGGCGCCCCAAGGTTCAAAACTGAAGTTATAAGCAAGAGGAATATCTCACCAACATTAGTTGATAGCAGAAACAGGATGGCCTTGAGTATATTATCATAGATCCTTCTACCCTCCTCGACTGCTGAAACGATAGTCGCAAAATTATCATCAGTGAGAATCATGTCGGCCGCACTTTTCGCCACATCAGTACCCATCTTACCCATGGCAGCACCTATATCTGCCTGCTTCAAAGCCGGGGCATCGTTCACTCCGTCGCCGGTCATTGCCACCACTTCATTATGAGACTGCCATGCTTTAACTATGCGGACCTTATGTTCGGGGGCCACCCTTGCATAAACCGAATAACGGGCGACATTCTTATAAAAATCATCTTCGCTGATCTTTTCCAGCTCGGCACCCGTGATGGCAATATCACCCTTCTTATAGATACCGATCTCGCGGGCAATGGCCACAGCAGTATTCTTATGATCACCCGTGATCATCACGGGACGGATACCTGCCGTCCTGCATTTTGCCACAGCATCGATCACTTCAGGTCTGGCAGGATCAATCATACCCAGCAATCCGATAAATATAAGGTCATTCTCCAGTTCCCCAATCTCAACCTTCTGAGGTGCTTCAGGCAGATCCTTGAATGCCATTGTAAGAACGCGAAGAGCTGAATCGGCCATTGATTCGTTAGCCCTGCTTATCAGAGACCTGTCTTCCGGTGTGAGCGGCCTGATCTTTCCGTGCATCACTATTCTGTTGCAAACGCTCAGGACCTCATCGAGTCCTCCCTTTACGTTTACCCGTGTGCTTTGCTTTGACATCCGGTTGACTGTCGTCATTCTTTTGCGTTCTGAGTCAAAAGGGATTTCAGCGACACGGGGATATGATTTTTCAAGGTCATCTTTTAATACTCCGTATAATGCGCCAAAATCCAGCAGGGCCGTCTCAGTAGGATCTCCTGTAAATTCAAATTCGGCGTTTTCCCCGGCTCTCATAGTGGCATCTGCGCACAGTACAGAAATTGAAAGCAAACTATTTTCTTCATCATTAAGCCTGCTTGCCGGGGCACTCCTCTTGATCCTGTCCTTTAAATGGTTTACATAAGCCTCGACAACGGTCATTTTATTCTGAGTGAGCGTTCCTGTTTTGTCAGAACAGATCACTGTTGCACTGCCAAGCGTTTCAACTGAAGGAAGAGTACGGATTATTGCATTGCGCTTCACAAGACGCTGAACACCCAATGCAAGAACGACAGTCGATACTGCTGGAAGCCCTTCCGGGATGGCAGCCACAGCAAGACTGACTGCTGTCATGAACATGCTCAGGATTGAGTTGCCATATAAGATACCTACAACAAATATTACTGCACAGATGATCAATGCGGCAATTCCAAGAACCTTGCCAAGTTGTTCAAGACGCCGGCTCATCGGAGTCTCCGTGTCATTCGTCTGCTGAAGCATATCAGCTATTCTGCCTACTTCGGTCTGCATACCGGTTGCAACAACAACGCCGCGTCCGCGTCCATAAGTTACCATACCGCTCGAGAACGCCATATTGACACGGTCGCCAAGAGCAATATCTTCATCCGTCAGCGCTTCTGACTTCTTTTCAACAGGTAAGGATTCACCGGTCATTGCCGACTCCTGTATCTTTAGATTAACCGCTTCTGTCAGACGCAAATCGGCAGGTATAATAGCCCCGGTCTCAAGTATGACAATATCTCCGGGAACCAGGTCTTTTGTATTTATCTCAATTACTTTCCCGTCACGCAATACCTTGGTAACAGGAGCTGCAAGGTTCTTCAGTGCCTCGAGAGATGATTCGGCCTTTTTTTCCTGGAAGGCGCCGATAAAAGCATTTAAAACAAGTATCCCAAGAATGACGAATGTATCCAGCAGTCCTTCCCCGTTCATCACGCCGACAAATCCGGAGATTGCTGCTGCAATCAGAAGGATGATAATCATAAAGCTCTTAAACTGGTCAAAGAACATCTTAAGGAATGTCTTATTCTTTTTTGAAACCAGCTGGTTATAGCCATATTCCTCCAATCTTCTGTTAACTTCTTCAGAAGACAGGCCCTCTTCTTTCCCGACATTAAAGTGAGCAAGAATTACTTCTACGCTATTATTATAGTAAGATTTCATAAAAAGCCATTAAGGTGTTTCAGATTATCTACCTTTAAGTACCCGCAAAATTAACTAAAATATGGTTATGAGGAAGAATGCAACCTCTTCAGTGCTGATCGGCATACCGCCACCAGGCAACTGTGCCGCCGATACCCAGTATTGTTGTGAGTCCGAGGATCACATAACTTATTATTTCCGGCTTCGGACTGAATGGTCCGGAAACCCCACTGATCAGACCAGGAATTGCCCAGGGGAAATAAGGTGTTATTGATGGCAGACCAAGAAAAAGAAACTGAGTGGAAATGAGGAGAAGGATAGTAACCCCTACAGGCAGAAGATAACCCCTGCTGATACACGTTATAAGAGAAATAACAGGGAACAGGAGTATCGTCAGCAGTGAACTTACTGTATAGATACGTAAATTTTTCAACATAAGTTCGCTGCTCCAGCCATCAAGATGAACCGCGAGGCCTGCCAGTAGTGCACATACAAAAAGAAGGCTCATGAGCAGAATACTCCAGGTGAAGGCAATGACAAATTTTGCCAGTACGATATTTACACGTGATACAGGAAGGGCAAGCAGATCTTTGATCACCCTGTCGGAGTACTCCCTGCCAAAAACCCATATTGTTACTATTGCCGGACCAACCAGCCCAAGAATAAGGGCCATCTGAAGCATTAGTCCGAAAAATACATGCCAGTCAGCTTTGGCTATAAAGGAGGCTTTTGTGCTCAGGATGGCTGAATTACCTGCAATTTCAGGGTGCTTTGCGACCAGCATCATGAAGCCAAGCATGAAGGCAATAAATGCAAAAAAGATTAATGTTCCCCATAACATCTTTGATTTCAGGGCTTTGCTCATTTCAACATAAAGTGCTGCAGCAAACTCTTTCATCGTTCACCTCCCTTCATCTTTATTACCCTGAGAAAAAAAGCTTCAAGATCTTCCTCTTCAACTTTGATCAGAGAGGGAGGGAATCCAGAGTTTACCAGAAGAGCAGAAATTTTCTCAGGGTATGAAACTGCTTCCTTATCTTTTATCTCCAGAACACCTTCATCTGTCAGAACCGTGGCGAATCCACTCTTTTCCAGTATATTTCCTGCACCCATTATGTCTTTTGATTTAACCCGCAAACATACTTTTCTCTGGTTTTCCATATCGCTTACTGAAGATTCATGAAGGAGCACTCCCTCATGAATGATACCAATACGAGTGGCAAACTTCGATATTTCACCGAGAAT
This sequence comes from Bacteroidales bacterium, assembly GCA_003142255.1. Lineage (GTDB taxonomy): Bacteria > Bacteroidota > Bacteroidia > Bacteroidales > VadinHA17 > LD21. The sequence goes on from PLLO01000001.1 coordinate 33,699, forward strand.
ATGGCTTGAGATAAATACTGTAACGCCTTTATTAAGAGCAAGATCCTTCAGCATCTCCCTGATCTCGACTATCCCTGCCGGATCGAGCCCGTTTGCTGGCTCATCGAGAAGAAGCAGCGCCGGATTATGTATCATGGCTTTCGCAAGCCCGAGCCGTTGTGAATTGCCAAGAGAAAGGTTTTTTGCAATTATATCGCTGTATTGCCCCAGATTGAACTTCTCAATTATGAGATCAACACATCCAGGGTATTTTATCATTCTCAGTCGTCTAACCAGATCAAGATTTTCCCTGACGGTAAGGTCGGGATATGAATAGGGTACCTCAACAAGGTAGCCGATATCTTTCCACATGGCCGGGTTGCCAGGAGTCACTTTTACACTATTCAGATAAGCTGCTCCCGAAGTTGATCTTATCATTCCAAGAAGCATTCTGATAGTTGTTGTCTTCCCTGCTCCGTTGAGGCCCAGGAATCCATAAATTTCACCACGGCTGACGTTTATCGAGACATTATCGACAGCTTTAAGCTTGCCATAAAGCTTCGAAAGATTTTCAGTTCTGATTACTGTATCCATCATTTATTTACTAATCCTGATACACCTTCAGTAAAGATGTAGGACTTGCCCTTTTCCGTAGTTTTCATTTCGGCCATCTTCTCATGATAAGATAGTTTCAGCGGGTTACCCAGCTTTGATGTTATCCTGGCCTGTTTAAGTGTCCCGTTTTCCCAGTCAATATTGACCTCGAAGCCACCACGGGCCATTATCCCGTAAATATGCCCGGTTTTCCAGGCAGAAGGGAGCGCCGGCAGCAATTCGACTTCTCCGGCATGGCTCTGAAGAAGCATCTCAGTAATGCCTGCAGTTCCTCCAAAATTTCCGTCGATCTGGAATGGAGGATGATTGTCGAACAAGTTGCTCAATGTCGATTTTGTAAGAAGAGCTATTACATTTTCATATGCTTTTTCCCCGTCTTTCAGGCGGGCATAAAAGTTAATGATCCATGCCCGGCTCCATCCGGTATGTCCTCCGCCATGAGCCAGGCGGTATTCAATTGTCTTCCGGGCAGCTTCGAGCAGCTCAGGATTCTTCTGCTGCGTTATCTGATTCCCCGGATGAAGCCCGTAAAGATGTGAAATATGCCTGTGACCCGGTTCCGGTTCTTCAAATTCCTGCGACCATTCCATTATACGTCCGTCAGAACCAATTTTTGTGGGAGTAAGCTTTTTAAGGGTCTTCTCCATTTTTTCCCTGAATGGCTTGTCTATGCCAAGCAGAGTGCTGGCGGCTATGGTGTTCTGAAGGAGATCGCGAATTATCATATGATCCATTGTCGGCCCCATAACCATGCTGGCATTTCCTCCTCCTCCCGGGATATTGAAACTATTCTCTGGTGAAATCGAAGGCCCGGAAACAAGGTATCCTGTCTTTGGGTCAGTGACCAGCCAGTCCATGCAGAATTGTGCAGCCTCCTTCATTATAGGATATGATTTTGTTCTGAGGTATTCCATATCACCGCCAAACTGGTAGTGATCCCAGATATTCTGACAGCTCCATGCAATGCCCATGGGCCACATACCGTACCTTATGGCACCGGTAGGTTCCGTAAAATGCCAGGGGTCGGTTGTATAATGGGCTACAATACCGCTCATGCCATAGACCTCACTGGCCGTTCTGCGTGCATTTGGACGCAAGGCATCGATAAAGTCGATGAAAGGTTCTGCTGTCTCACTCAGGTTGGTTATCTCGGCCGGCCAGTAATTCATCTGAATGTTTATATTGATGTGATAATCGGCGCTCCATGGCGGACGAAGACCATCGGCCCAGATACCCTGAAGGTTTGCAGGAAGGCCTCCTGGACGTGAACTGCTGATGAGAAGATAGCGTCCGAACTGGTAATACAATTCTATCAGATCAGTGTCAATATAACCATTTTGCATGGCAGCGACTCTGGCGTCAGTAGTAAAATAATTTCCGTCACTTGAGCCCAGATCAATTGATACACGGTTAAATAATGACTGGTAATCAGCAATATGTTCATTTTTGATTTCAGAATAGGTGCGTTTTGCGAGGGCTTCCATCCTGGCAGAAGTTGTTACTGCAGGATCTTTCCCGAAATAATCCGTTGCAGCTGTCAGAAATATTGTAACCTCGTCAGCTTTTTCCACCCTGATTGTATCTCCGGCAGAAGCTGTTGTTCCTCCTGAAGCGGTGAGTTTCAGCCTGGCAAACATATTGACACCGTATCCGTTGCCCACATGCTCATGCATTTCAATATCATTTCCGTTTGCGGATATTTCAGGTTTTGCTCCTTCGCGAGATAGTTTAAGCGTGAATGTAAGTGCCCCCGGCTTATCGGTAGTGAGCCTCAACACAAGACCCTGGCCGGGATAGCTGGAGAATATTTCCCGCAGATAATTCACTCCTCCTGCATTGTATGATACCCTGACTATAGCTTCATTTATGTCGAGCTCACGCCTGTAATTTGATGCTCCGCGCTGCTTCCCGAACTTCAGATAGATATCACCGAGAGCCTGGTATGAGGCGGCAGGGTTTACGGGCTTATAGTTCAGAATACCTTTTTGTGCAAGAGCTTCAGCCTCTTTATATTTTCCTTCAAAAAGAAGCTGTCTTACTTTTGGGAGAGTTTTCAGTGCTTCTGGATTGGCATCCCATCGTTCGCCTCCGGTCCAGACAGATTCTTCATTAAGCTCCAGTCTTTCATTTTCAATGTTACCGAAAACCATTGCTCCGAGACTTCCATTTCCTACAGGGAGGGCATCATTCCATGTATCGGCCGGCCTGCTGAACCATATCTTCATGGGAGATGGCGTGTTCTGGCCTATAATTAACGATGTGTTCAATAGCTGGATAAAGGAAAGTGCAATTAAAAGCCTGCATATTTTAAATTTCATCGTAATGATATTTGTACGGTAAATTTAAAATAATAAATTGACTAAATTTATTTATAGATCACCCCCTTTCATTTTCCCCCAGGGGGGAAAGGGAAAATCAGTTCCTGCCCCCTTGGGGGAAGGCTGGGCAGGGGGTTTGTTGATCAGAAGTAACCATTCATTAATAATGTAATACTTCATAAAAAAGGGACTTGCGGTAACATGTCCCTGTAATGGTTTTAATGATATTCTATTTCTTAAGCAGATCGCGTATCTCTGTAAGAAGAGTCTCTTCTTTTGTAGGTGCAGGAGGAGCTTCAGGGGCTTCCTCTTCCTTCTTTTTAGCTGCGTTAATAGCTTTAATGACCATGAATACAGCAAAAGCAACAATTAAAAAATCAAAAGTGACCTGTAGAAAATTTCCATAATTCCAGGTAACAGCAGGATGTACATCAGTTGCTGCCTTCATTACTAGTTTTAAGTCTGTGAAATTGACACCACCGATAATTAGTCCTAAAGGTGGCATGATGATGTCGCTTACAACTGATGATATGATCTTGCCGAAAGCTGCACCGATTATTATACCGACAGCCATATCGACAACATTGCCTTTCATTGCGAAGGCTTTGAATTCATCAACTAGTTTCATAATGTAAGGTTTTGGTTATATAGGTTAAAATTTATATGATAATCCGACTCCTAATATTTCCTTGAACTGAATTTTTGAGCCGACAGATTCGCCGGCAACTATTTTGCCGTCACCATTTTTATCAAACGGCACTTTGATTTTGTCATCATAAATAAGGTCAGTATTGAAACTGGCGGAAATAAATTTGTTGATTTTCATTGCAATCAGGGTTTCCCAGTTCACAACGATATTCTGGGGATTTTTCAGATAGTTGGAGAACAGGTCTATCTTGGTAGTAAAAGAGACGTTTTTCATGAATTCACTTTTGAAATCGCTCTTAGAATATATTACTCTTATATATGCGCCAAATTCGCTCAATGACTTTTCTCCTGGTTTTACCCCGAATGCGCCTGAATCAGAAAGTGCTTTATCGGTGACGTAAGTAAATTTTACTGTCGCCGGTGCTATGAATGCACTGAAATAAGCATTTGGTTTATAATCCATTCCAAGGGCGAGTAAAAGGTACGCCGGAGAAAACAGATTTGAAATTTTTGCCTTTGTAGAATCATTGATATAATTATAGCCAGGGGCCATCTGGGTCTTAAAGTTCAGAAGGGCAGCATAATAAACATTTTTAAAGGCCTCTCGTCCGTATTTTGATAAAAAGTCAAATTTATCATCAGTTTTCCTGAAGGGAGTATTCTTCCCTTGTTTTAAAAGACCATAACCAATGTCCAATGAATTATCCCAGCGGGATTTGCCTTTTTTAAGATTGGCAAAAACGCTGAAGATCCCGTTTACAGCAACAGAATTCTGTCCCCCTGCAGCCCAGTTGGTCAGGGATGTCTGTGCCAGGTTGACAGCAAAAATTCCGCCTTTTTTCCAACCCTGGGTGGTGTCGGATGTTACTGTCCGTAAGTTTTTTTCGCCTTCTATTACCTGGCCTGACAACATGATGCCGGACATTGCAGATACAAGGATTATGGTAATGAATTTTCTTTTCATGATCATTGATATTTTGTTTTATACATCTTATTAAAACCAATGCAGCCACGCATTGCATGGCTGAATTAGTATTAAAAGCAGTAAGTAAAGATTTTTATTTCTTTATATCTTTAATTTCGGCTTTTGCTGCATTTCTTTTTACCGAATCAACGCCATTATCGCGGCCGTTTTCGCTTTTATAATTCTGGCTTACGCCGATTATCTGGCTGTTGGCAGCGGTAACGGCAAAGCGGAACATCTTATTTGGAGTCTTTGTTTTGGTGACTTTTTTAGGATCTTTTGCATTTTTCTTAACGGATTCAATTCCGTTGACACAAGAAGCCCTTGTTGTGTAGCCTTCACTGCTAAGGATAGTCTGTCCGTTATCAGCTTTCAGGCGAAAACGGAATTCATTTTTCTTTCCACTCTGGTAAACTTCAAACTTTGCCATCTTTTTAAAATTAGGTTTATAAATCGAAATATCAATTTCTGATAAGCACCGGTTTATTTACTCAAAGATAGGAAACATTTCCCCACATATTTTTTTGTTAGTTTATATTTATTCCGGAATACATTTTAGAAATCTTATGCCTGGAATTTTTACTTTAAAGGGGAATAATCAATTAGTTACAATGCTGAAAAAATATTTATATTACATGGTTCAGCAGTTGCAAATAATCAAATAAATTGCACCACGCATAATTGTTTAATTTTGTTTAGAATATTCATATTATGGGCAGGAAAGCAGCATTTACAGCACTGATCAATGGCGGATATGCCTGCAGTGGAGACAGCATAATATTAAGAAGCGCTATTTTTGACGGGGAACCCGTAAGCGGCACTCAGGTAAAAATCGCGCTGAAGACCATGAGCCCTGTTGTAAAGGTTCTTACCAGTGCAACATTCCTGCGCGGCGTCATGGGGATACTGAAAAAAGTTATTTGATACTCTAGCGCCTTAACTTAATACTATCCACAAGATATGGAGAGTCTCCCCTAAAGAAGATTGCCCCTTTTTTTTGCTTGTAATGAATAATTATGTTTTCGCCCTGGAGAGTGTCAAATTCTCTTATGAGGTTCTTATTGGTAACAGTAAAGAGAAATTTTTCCGATGCCAGTGTAACATCCCTGGTCGATGAAACACTGCTGAGGACCATTTCGCCTTCATAGGTTTTGACGAAAACTCCCTTATGTGAAAACTTCTGCAGCAGACCTGCTCTGTAACCTTCGCTGTAAGTAAAGAAATATTTGAAGTAAACAAAGACAGCCAGGAAAACCAGCAAAAGTGTAAGGACCCATCTGAAAAATTTCCTGATTTTTTTTAATACACCGCCATGGGCTTCAGGATTTTTAGGATTCTCTATTGTACTCATTTTAGTTCATTATTAATAGTTCGGCAAAGATACTAAGAGCCTTAATGAAAATGAAATTATAAAATCTGAAGCTTGTTATTTTCAGACTACTTTTTGCTTGTCTACCCCTCTCGCATTCTCGCCCTCTTCCCCTCCTTATTTAGCCTCCGACATCTTTATCACTTATATGAAGTCGTGAACTTTCTGCCGTCTTCTTTGCAAATCTTCTTCATAAGCTTTCTGCCGGACATGACGCCTGTAGGCAATCCACCACCGGGTTCGACCCACTGACCGCACATATAAAAATCATTCAGTCCGGGCAATGTCTGAGACATTGGCTTCATCATTACATTTGCATTCATGGGTGTAATAAGCCATCCTTCGAAGCTCCCTTTCCAGTTTCCGGTATATCGTTCAAAGGTCATCGGTGTGGCTATATTTATCATTTCAACCAGTGATGAGATCCCCGGAAATCTCTGTTCAAGAAGTTCCTGGATTTGCTTGCCGACCTCCTCTTTCTTCCTGTTGTATGCATCTTTATCTTCGGAAAGTTTCTTCCAGTAGGTATAATCAGATGGCAGCATTACTGTCATCACTGTCTTTCCGACGGGAGCAAGCGATTTGTCCTGGTTATAAATATGGACAGATAATCTATTTATTGTGGCATCTGCAACCACAGTTGGCTTTTCAAGCTGATATGAGAAACCGGAAACGGTTTCCGGTTCATCATCGAAAGACCGGTTAACGCCAAAACCCGCGAAGATAAGAGATGGGAACGTGGCCCATTTTTCATAAGGCTCGTGTGTCCTGGCATCGGCATATTTATCATCGAGCATTTTATAAATTGTGTTGTACCCGTCTGCTGCGGAGACAACTCTTGAAGCATGGAATTCTGATCCGTCACTTAGCCTTATCCCTGTCGCCTTGTAATTTTCTGTAAGGATCTTCTCAACTTTTTTATCATAATTAATAACACCTCCCAGCGCAGTATATCTTGCTTCAAGGGCTCTCGACATTGGCATTGATCCCCCTAAAGGATAACCGGCGTTTTTCTTATGCAGATAGGCAAAAGTAAAGAGCATGAACAGCATCGAAAAATCAGGGAGCCACAACTCGTTAATGGCATCTTTAAGCATCGGGTCACTTAACCGGGCAGTGAATTCCTGGGGAGTTGTTTTCCCCCATTTCTTAAATTGTTTCCCATTTGTAATGAAGGTATACATAACCCGGATTGAATTGCCGATCTTCTTCAGAAAGGGAGTATCAGAAGAAGGCTGATCGAAATTGAGCGCAAACCTGATCCCATTTGTAAATTCCAGTATCGGTTCCCTATCCTTTGGAGATAAATCAAGAAGTTCCTTTTCAAGCCGGTCGACGTCAGAATAAAAAATTATCTTTCTTCCTTCGGGACCTTCATACCTCATATATTCGTCAGAATATACAAACTCTCTGCCCTGTACAATTCCTACCTCTTTCCAGTAATCATTCATGGCGCTTCCGGGTGCTGAACCCACCAGCCAGTGTATGCAGCCATCAATAATGAAACCATTTCGTTTCCATGAGGTACAAAGCCCTCCGGGTTTGTTATGCATTTCGAAGATCTGCGTCTTGTAACCATTCATCTGTGCATAAATGCCGGCCGAAAGACCTGCGAATCCTGCTCCGATTATGATAATTGAATTATCTCTTCCGTTTGCTTCCATAATTCCAGTTTTGGTTTAAACAACAAATTTACATCACATTGCCGTGAGTGAAAACTAAAAAAGGTGAACAGACACCGGTTCCCGGTCACCGGTTAACGCTTACCGGCCAAATATGATTTCAATTCCTCTGCCCAGCTTCTTATTTCATTCCAGTTACGATGATCACCCTCTTTCCAGACACCTGTCCAGACACTTATGCGGAATTTTATTTTCCCGCCCAGAGATTCCAGCTGGCTTATATCAAGCTTTCCTGCAAAGATTCCCTCCTTAACCGGTCTGGCAATTTTCCTTACTGGGGACATCCACTCTGAAACTCCCTGCCTGTATTTTTCGGCATTCGGCATTGCCATGGTCATGCAAACCTGGAAGGCAGCAAAAGGCTTCTTTGAGATCGACTCCCTGTTTGATTCGAGGAACTCCATTGCTTCGGGGAGCCATTTTGCTGCCCTGATTGCACTCCCGGCTATCACCGTATCGTATTGCTCAAGGTTTTTAACATCCTTCATTGGGAGCACATCAACATCTGTCCCGTTTTCGGAAAGAGTCTTTCCTATTGCATCAGCTACACCAGCAGTCGTCCCGGTACGCGAAGCATAGGTTACAAGGATTTTTTTATTCATGGTCAGGTTTTATCTTGTTTTGATTATACCAGAATAGGGCTACGTCGGAATAAGGGTAGTTTTCTGTTTTGAAAAGCTTTGTATTGAAGAATTTTTTCTCTTCCATCTTCATGATATCCTCTTTGCTTTTCCAGAATCCAGAATTGTAGGCCGTTGCCAGGAATTTTATTCTTGATTCTTCGTCCATCTGATCGGGGGCAAAGCGGTCTCTGCAAATTGCGAAAAAGGCAATTAAGTAATTCAGCTCAGTCTGCGGATTTTCCAGGTCAATTATTATTGCAGCACGGTAGTCATAGTCATATTTATAATATGATCTTCTTTTGAAAAGAAGCTTTGCTTTTTTACCCATTACTTCAGGTGCCTGGCTGCGGATCTTTTCCGCAAAGGAGGGTTTTATCTGAAAAACGCCTACTGAGAAGTCGGCATAATCATCTCCGAGGTTCCTGTAAAGAGTTTTCAGCAGCGTGATCTCCATCTTGTCGCGTATGGCTGAATAGCGGACAAGCTCCGGGAAGATTACCGCTACTGCTTCCCGGTAAGAGGTATTATATTTCTCAAGAGATGGCTTTAACCAGGAATTGTTCTCTTCGAGGAATGTGACAGCCTTCTGCCAGTCGCTGCCAAAGATTTCACTATAGTTCAATGGCTGGGCAGAACATAGCCTCAGCAAAAATGTAGATATGACAAGAATAAGAAGATTTCTTGCTATTCTGGTTTCAGTCACTATAATCCCGGATTAATGGTAATCTTGATTACCAGGGAATCTTGCACTGCATCATCGCATTTTTCTTTGGCGAATAATACATATATGCCAGGTAAACCTGTGAGCCGGTTTTCATCAGATGAGGATTAAATAAGTCGGTGTAGGTTGTACCGTCGCTTATAGTCATTGAGCCATAATTGTAAATAGCATATTTTGTATTTGCAGTGTTGATGAATATGTCAGTTGGCAAGGCATCCGATTGTTTCAATGTAATAAGAGTCTTTCCTGTAAGGTCATTTACCCTGGTTAAAGAGATCTCAACTATATCGTCATATTTCGCATTAGCGTTAATAACTCCGTTCATGGCAGAGGTTAAACCCGTCAATGCACCCGGAACGTTTGATACAATCTTTGGAGAAATCCCTGAAGCGCCTCCGTTCTGCATTATTTTTTGCTGCATCTGCTGGCTATACTGCATGGCGAGGTCCATTTTTTCCTGGTCTGTCTTTGCATTCTTTATTGCCGCATCCATTTTTTTACCTTCAGCTTCAGTCATGATGACGTTATCGACCACCTGTGCAGCAAATTTATCTTTCGATTTAGTTATATAAAACGAATATATGGTTCCATAAGGCCCATACTGCTTTTCGCCGAAATTTATCAGGTACTTTTCGCCCGATTTGCTGATATAGCCTTTATATCTTTTCATTAAAGACTCACTGGGGTCTTTATCGTTATTGTTCTCCTCAGAAACAGCCAGTCGGGGATCGCCATCTGATAAAGGGCCTGTGGTTATACCGTCTTTAACAATGTAATACTTCGTGGATAATTTATCATACATCAAAAGTGCACCGTCTTCCATAGTGCTGATCTCAGCTTCCTTATAATCGATTTGCAGCTTGCCTCCGAGGCCAACAATCTGTTCTGCATCGCTGCATGCACATGCCGGTTCAGGATCGGTATTGCTTTTTTTAGTGCCCAGGAGTTCATCCTTCATAGAGTTTGTAACCTTTTTAAGTAACCCTTGTGCATTAATAGAAGCAGAGCCTATCAGGCATAGTATGAGCACTATGAATATTGACTTTTTCATTCTATTGTGGTTTAGTATTATAAAAGTATGTAATTTTTCCTAAAGGGCATCATCAGAATCTATTCCGGTCAACTTGCCGCCCGTTTTTTAAGAATATTGAGATTCTGCGTGAAAATATCTGAGTCATAAAGAGGGTTATATTCCTGGTTAACCGTGATTTCGCCGGTCTGGTGATTAATGAATCCTTTAACAAACCTGTTTGAGAGCTGATAAATAATATCGCCATTCTCATTCCTGGAGGGTAGCATGACAGTAAGTACATTTTCAACAGCAAGACCCTTCAGCCCGTTTTTCTCGAGCTCTCCGGAATAGTGACGGAATATCTTTTCCGAAATGCATATTATTACTATATAATCACCAAATGATTTTCTTCCGTTATGTTTAATGAGAAGATCAAGCCTGTCGTGCGTGACCGGAAGGGCTGTTTTATAGAATGAGTCAGCAAACCGGAATCCCTCCCTGATTATATTCCTTGCATCGGCTTCCTCTTTTGTATAGTGGATATAAATCTTCGAATTTTTCTCGTCTTCAAGAAGAAATCCCATTGGCTTTTCTTCGAATAGCTTGTCGGTAAAAAAGGAACTGTAATGGCTTACTTTTTTTATTTCGGAAAGAAAGCGCATCATCTCCCCGGGACTCCAGCTCTGCTCTATACCTGAAAGACGCCTGACTGTTGATTCAATGAACAGATTCTTTTTTGCAATCCGGATATTAAGAAAAATGATATATCCGAGCAGCAATATGATTGCAATGATTAAAAGTATCTCTAATGTCATTTCATTTCAGATTATCAGCATTAAATAATGGTATCATCAAACAAGACAACCAACGAAAGAAGAACTTCTTCAACCTCTTTTTCCGGCAGAGAGGAATGCAAGTTACAAAAATTACAAGAACCAAAAGCTGTTCTGCAATCAATAACTAAAATTCATATTAATAAGAAGATGCCATTATCATGAAGCCTGGATTAATTCAAGTCTCATCTTTATAAAATAATGTAATAATATTAAATAACTTAAATTTATTCATAAAAACATGTATTTTTGCAACAAATTATTTAAAGAACGGCTAAATAAGTAACAAGTTGAAAAACGTCAAACCGGAATTTAACAGGATTGCCATAAAGGTCGGCAGCAATGTTATAACTCAGAGCGACGGTTCTCTGAATACAGGCAGGATGCTTCGTCTTGTTGAGGATATAGCAATACTAAGCAAACAGGGCATTGAGGTTATTTTGATATCTTCCGGAGCAGTGGCAGCCGGCAGGAATGATGTGGCTCCTTCAAAGAGGACCAGCATCATTTCTGCAAGACAGATATGGGCTGCGACAGGCCAGGTGAAACTGATGGCAAATTACCAGTTTCTTTTCGGGAAATATGGCATTCCGGCAGGTCAGCTGCTGGCAACAAAAGAGGGCTTCAGGGACAGGCTTCATTATCTGAATATGAAAAACTGTCTTTCCGCAATGCTCGAGAACAAGGTCCTGCCGATCGTGAATGAGAACGATACAATCTCAATCACAGAACTGATGTTTACCGACAATGATGAATTATCTGGAATGATTTCATCAATGATGGATTGCGGATCATTGATAATTTTATCAAATGTCGACGGTATCTATAAAGGGGTACCGGAAAATGACAGCTCAGAACTGATCAGGGAAATAGTTGGAGAATCTCAGGAGGCCATGAAGTATATATCGCCTTCCAGTTCAGGGTTCGGACGCGGAGGGATGCTGACAAAATATTCAATAGCCCGCGAAATGGCTTCCGAGGGTATCCATGTATATATTGCCAACGGTACGCGTGATTCAATTATTACCGATATTGTGAGAGGTAAAGAGGTGCCTTATACCCATTTTGCAGCTTCAACAGTAAAGAAAAGCGGAGTAAAAAAATGGCTTTCCCATTCAAGAGAGTTCACAAAGGGTGGAGCATATATAAATAAAGGCGCTCAGGAGGCTTTGCTCGACGATAAAGCTGTCAGCCTTCTTATGATAGGAGTAAGCAAAATTGAAGGATCCTTCAAGAAGGGCGATATAATCAGGATTCTTGATGAAAAAGGCAGGCAGATAGGTCTGGGGAAATCCCAGTACGATTCAAAAAAGGCTGAGCAATATATTGGAGAAAAAAGGAAAAAGCCGCTCATCCTTTATGATTATTTGCTGATAAATGATAAGCTCTGATTTTTTTACTTTTTAAATGGACTGTACACCTTTATTCATAAATACGCTGCAGGCAAGCCGGGGACTTGTTAACCTTGAAAAGACAGTGATTGACCGGGTTCTTATGCTACTCGCAGAGATGACTGAAAACGAGATCCCCTTTCTTCTTTCCGAAAACGAGAAGGATCTGTCGCTTGCAGATAAGGATGATCCAAGGTACGACCGGCTTCAGCTTACCGGAGACCGGATCAAAAGCATTGCTTCTGATATCCGCAGGATCTCAGGGTTGCCCTCGCCTCTCGGGAAAGTTATCTCAGAATATAAGAAAAGCAATGGGCTACTGATAACCCGCGTTACAGTTCCTTTTGGTGTCGTAGGGGCAATATACGAATCCCGCCCGAATGTGACCTTTGATGTTTTTTCACTCTGCATAAAGTCGGGGAATGCCTGCATACTTAAAGGAGGAAGCGACGCCCGTAACACCAATATCGCTATTGTCAGCATTATAAAGAGAGTACTTAATGAATGCGGGCTTGATGAAAATGTCATAACACTTCTTCCTCCAGGCAGGGAGGAAACAATCCAGCTTCTCAATGCCCGCAGATTTGTCGACCTTCTGGTACCACGGGGAAGCAAGGGACTGATAGATTATGTAAGGGAAAATTCTTCAGTACCGGTCATTGAGACCGGAGCAGGGATTTGCCATACCTACTTTGATGAATACGGAGATATTGAAAAGGGGCGAAACATTATCAATAATGCAAAAACCAGAAGGGTAAGCGTTTGTAATGCGCTCGACTGTTTAATTGTTCACAAAAGCAGGCTGAATGATCTTCCTGACCTTCTGCAGCTTTGCGCAGAATCGGAAGTGGAAGTTTTTGCCGACAATGACACCTTTGGGGCACTGAATAATAAATACCCGGCTTCACTTTTGAAAAGAGCTGCAAAGGAATCTTTCGGCACGGAATTCCTTTCAAAAAAGATGGCATTGAAAACGGTAGCATCTCTTCAGGAAGCCCTTGATCATATTTCTGAATTTGGATCTGGTCACAGCGAAGCAATCATTTCAGAAAATGCCGGCATGATAGATACTTTCCTGAAGATGGTGGATGCTTCAGCTGTATATTCAAATGCATCGACAGCATTTACCGACGGAGCAGAATTCGGACTTGGCGCCGAGATAGGAATTTCAACACAAAAGCTTCATGCCAGAGGTCCAATGGCTCTTGAAGAACTGACTACATATAAATGGATCATCAGGGGTGACGGTCAGATAAGACCCTGAGTGTAAAAAAGATTGAATATGAATCCGGAAGAAGACAGAATAATACAGTTTTATAATGACCTTTCAGGCGCGATGACCAGGATCAGAAAGGTATTAAGCCAGCCGCTTACCCTGAGTGAAAAGATTCTTTACATCCATTGTAAAAGCATACCTGAACTGAAGATGCATTTAAGAGGAATTGATTATGCTCTTTTTGCACCCGACAGGGTCGCCATGCAGGACGCAACAGCTCAAATGGCCATGCTTCAGTTTATGCTGGCAGGGAAGGAGACATCGGTTGTCCCGGCTTCAATTCATTGCGATCACCTTATAACAGCCAGGAAGGGCGCCTCGGCCGACCTGAAGAGAGCAATATCTGAAAATAATGAAGTCTATGACTTTTTACGCTCTGTGTCGGCAAAATTTGATATTGATTTCTGGGAGCCGGGCGAAGGAATCATACACCAGGTAGTAATGGAGAATTATGCTTTTCCGGGAGGAATGCTGATTGGAACTGATTCTCATACTCCGACTGCCGGCGGGCTTGGGATGATTGCAATAGGAGTCGGCGGAGCAGATGCCGTTGACGTGATGGCAGGAACCGGGTGGGAACTGAAGTTTCCAAGGATCATAGGGATAAAGCTTACCGGCAGGCTGAACGGATGGACCTCGGCTAAGGACATCATTCTGAAAATCAGCGGCATGCTTTCTGTAAAGGGAGGCACAGGATCAGTGATTGAGTATTTCGGAGAAGGGGCAGAGTCACTTTCTGCCACCGGGAAGGCAACTATCTGCAATATGGGAGCGGAGACTGGCGCCACCTGCTCACTCTTTGGTTTTGACAATAAGATGTACGAATACCTGGCTGCCACAGGAAGAAAAGAGATTGCATCGGCTGCAAATGCAGTGCGCGAACATCTTGTTGCTGATCCGGAAGTCTTGTCAGACCCCGGGAAATATTTTGATAATTACCTCGAAATTAATCTCTCGGAAATAGAACCATATATTAACGGGCCATTTACCCCCGACCTTGCCACTCCGATCTCCAAAATGAAAGAAGAGGTTGTTAAAAACGGGTGGCCGGTTGAAGTATCGACCGGACTCATTGGCTCCTGCACAAACTCATCCTATGAAGATCTCTCAAGGGCAGCTTCCGTGGTAAGAAGTGCCCTTGAAGCAAAAGTAGTTGCTAAATCGGAATTCAAGATCATGCCGGGATCAGAGGAGATCAGAAGAATCGCAAAAAAAAATGGTTTGCTTAATCTCTTCAGGGATATAGGAGGTGAGGTTTATGCAAATGCATGTGGTCCATGCATAGGACAGTGGGACAGGAAAGGCGCCGAAAAAAAAGAGATAAATACAGTCATTCATTCGTTTAACCGTAATTTTTCGAAACGAACTGACGGGAATCCAAATACGTACTCATTTATTGCTTCACCTGAAATAGTGACTGCAATAACTCTTTCAGGTAAATTGACATTTAATCCGCTGACAGATGCCCTGGTCAATTCTAATGGCAGGAAGATAAAACTGGCAGTGCCGAGAGGGTCTGATCTCCCTCCGGGTGAATTCAACCTTAAAGCAAGACCGGCAAAAAAAGACGGAAGTAAAGAGAAGCAAAAAATTTCAGTTAATCCTTCTTCAGAAAGGATCCAGCTTCTCAAGCCTTTTGAAGAATGGAACGGCAAGGATTTCATAGGAGTGCCTTTACTTATTAAAGTCAGGGGAAAATGCACGACCGATCATATTTCAATGGCCGGGAAATGGTTAAAATACCGGGGACATCTTGAGAATATTTCGAAAAACTATATGACCGGAGCTGTAAATACCTTTAACGGGGAAACAGATAATGTTCTGGACCAGATCACAGGCAGATATGGAACAGTACCTTCAATAGCGGCAGCATATAAAAGAAGAGGCTGCGGATCAATCGTGGCCGGAGAGGAAAACTTTGGTGAAGGATCATCACGCGAGCATGCGGCAATGGAACCGAGATACTTTAATGTGCGTGCAATTATTGCAAAATCGTTTGCAAGAATACATGAGACGAATCTTAAAAAGCAGGGCCTTCTTACCCTGACGTTTGCCGATAAAAAGGATTATGACAGGATAAGAGAGGATGATAAGCTTGATATTACGGGGCTGAAAGAATTTTCTACCGGGAAACAACTCACGATAATACTGAATCATTCCGACGGGAGCAGTGAAAAATTTCCTGTGGACCATTCATACAATGAGGTTCAGATAGAATGGTTTAAGGCAGGAAGTGCATTGAATATGATTCGTAAAAGAGGGCATTGAAATAAACAAAAAAAGAACATTATGTCCGACAGGATTAAATTTATTCATGGCAAACTGGAGGTCCCTTTGAATCCGGTCGTCCCATTCATAGAAGGTGACGGGACCGGTCCGGATATCTGGAGGGCATCTGTCAGGATCTTTAATGCAGCCCTTGAAAAGGCATTCGCAGGGACAAGGAAAATTGAATGGATGGAAGTGCTGGCAGGAGAAAAAGCATATAAAACCACGGGAAGCTGGCTGCCGGATGAGACACTTTCAGCCTTCAGGGAATATATGGTTGGCATCAAGGGACCCCTGACAACCCCTGTCGGTGAAGGTATGAGATCTCTGAATGTTGCCCTGAGGCAGGAGCTTGACCTTTACGCTTGCTACAGGCCGGTAAGGTATTTCACCGGCGTCCCCAGTCCGGTAAAAAAACCAGAGATGGTCAATATGCATATTTTCAGGGAGAATACTGAAGACATTTATGCGGGAATAGAATATATGAATGGAAACCCTGATACCGAAAAGCTTATAAGTTTTCTTATTGACAAGATGAATGTCAGGAAAATACGTTTCCCCAAAACCTCATCGATCGGGATAAAGCCTGTTTCGGTTGAGGGAACGGAAAGGCTTGTCAGGCAGGCAATCAGGTTTGCAATAGAGAAAAAGCTTCCATCGGTAACTCTTGTCCATAAAGGGAACATAATGAAATTCACGGAAGGAGCATTTATGAAATGGGGATATGCGCTTGCCGAAAGAGAATTTGCCGATCAGGTGTTCACATGGCAGCAGTATCGCAGGATAGCCGGAGAAATGGGAGAGAAGATAGCAGACGATCTTCTTTCAAACGCAATGAAAGATGGCAAAGTGATAATAAAGGATGTAATAGCCGACGCTTTTCTTCAGCAGATTCTCCTCCGGCCTGCCGATTATTCCGTTATAGCCACTCTTAACCTCAATGGTGATTATATCTCTGACGCACTGGCAGCAATTGTAGGCGGAGTAGGAATTGCTCCCGGTGCAAATATAAATTTTGACACCGGGCACGCAGTATTTGAAGCCACACACGGAACAGCACCTAAATATGCCGGGCTGGATAAAGTGAATCCCGGATCATTGGTCCTTTCGGGTGCGCTTATGTTTGAATACCTGGGCTGGAGTGAAGTTGCAGAGCTTATTTACACGGCGCTGGGGCAAACGATACTTAAAAAGAAGGTGACTTATGATTTTCATCGCCTGATGGACGATGCAACTCTGCTTAAAACATCGGAATTTGCCGATGAAATAATCAGGAACATGTGAGAAATTAAAATAAGAGTACAAAATGAATGAGAATGATTTTTTTTCAAGGCTTGAAGCGTCGGTACGGGAATCTTGCAGGATCGACAGCGAACTATTTGAGAAATTCGATGTAAAGAAAGGTCTCAGGAACAGCGATCGTACGGGCGTCCTTGTCGGCCTTACCAATATCGGGGATGTTGTAGGTTATGAGAAGGAGAATGGAAAGGTCATAGCTGTCCCGGGAAGATTGCTTTACCGAGGGATTGATATTGAGAAGATAGCCCATGGATTCGAGAAAGAGAGAAGGCATGGATTTGATGAGACAGTATTCCTTCTGCTTACCGGCAATCTTCCGGATAATTCAGAGCTTAATGATTTTTCCTCTTACCTGGCATCACTGAGAGGATTGCCTGATCATTTTGTAAAGGACATGATCCTGTCAATGAAGGGCAAGGATGTTCTGAATATGCTCGCCCGGTCGGTGCTCGGACTTTATACTCTTGATGAGAACGCAGATGATATATCTATTCATAATATGATCAGGCAGTCATTGAACCTGATCGCGAAATTCCCATCAATTATCGCATATTCATACCAGGCACTCAGACATGCTTACCAGGGAAAGACATTATCGATCAGGCACCCGCAGGCCCAGCTTACCACTGCCGAGAATTTTCTGCATCTTATAAAAGGAGAAGGCTTCTATTCAAGGCTTCAGGCAGATCTTATCGATTTATCTCTGGTACTTCATGCAGAACATGGCGGGGGAAACAACTCAACATTTACAATGCGTGTGACAAGCTCCACCGAAACTGATATTTATTCGGCTGTTACCTCGGCTATCGGATCATTAAAGGGACCTCTGCACGGCG
The DNA here is from genome assembly GCA_003142255.1 of Bacteroidales bacterium. GTDB lineage: Bacteria > Bacteroidota > Bacteroidia > Bacteroidales > VadinHA17 > LD21. The sequence continues at coordinate 51,533 of PLLO01000001.1, forward strand.
GAGCTAACCTTAAAGTGCTTGATATGATGGAAGATATAAAGAAAAATGTCAGGAACTGGAAAGATGAGACTGAAGTTGAGGAATATCTTTTGAAAATCCTTAAGAAGGAAACCTATGATAAGACCGGAATAATTTACGGGATCGGGCACGCAGTATACACTATATCCGATCCGCGGGCAATCCTGCTAAAGGAAAAAGCAAGGGAGCTTGCTGCAGAATCGGGAAGAACTGACGAGTTCGATCTTTATTCCCTGGTTGAAAGAATAACACCGGATGTTTTCAGAAAATTCAAGGGAGAGCAGACAACGAAAGTAGTCTGCATTAATGTCGACTTCTATTCAGGCTTTGTTTATTCCTGCATTGGCATACCTAAAGAACTATATACGCCATTGTTTGCGATGGCAAGGATTTCAGGATGGTGCGCTCACCGGATTGAAGAGCTTACCTTTTCGGCAAAAAGGATCATCAGGCCTGCATTCAAGAATGTATACGGCCCGCAGGAATATATTCCAATAGAAATGAGATAAGAAAATGGAGCTGTCTAAAAAGACCTTTGTGTCCTTCGTGCTAACCTTCGTGGACCTTTGTGGTTAAATGAATTAAAAATTAACCACAAAGAACACAAAGGATATCACACTAAGGAACACAAAGGGAAGAATATCATTAATAGTTTTCTTCCTTTAACTGCATGAATGATTTTGGATGGAGGCATGCCGGGCAAATTTCGAGAGCCTTCTCCGATTCATATATATAACCGCAGTTGATGCATTTCCACCAAACCTTGCCGTTTTTCATAAAGACCTTGTCTTCCGAAACATTCTGAAGGAGCTTCAGGTACCTGCGCTCATGTTCAGCTTCTACTTTTGTGATCATTTTGTAAGCTGCAGCTATTTCAGGAAAACCCTCCTGCTGGGCTACTTCTGCAAAATGTGGATAGAGGTCGGTCCATTCTTCGTGTTCACCTTCGGCGGCAGCTTTAAGGTTCTCCTTTATTGTTCCGATCTTTCCTGCAGGATAGGTTGCAGTAATTTCAACAGCTCCTCCTTCGAGGAATTTAAAGAATCTTTTTGCATGTTCTTTTTCATTAAGTGCTGTCTCCTGGAATATATTTGCTATCTGCTCAAATCCCTCCTTGCGGGCTGCGCTGGAAAAATAATCGTAGCGGTTGCGGGCCTGTGATTCGCCGGCAAATGATTTCAGAAGATTTTGCTCTGTCTTTGTTCCTTTAACTGATTTAGCCATAGTTTTAATTTTTATTGGTTAGACTTGTATAAAATCCGATTTTTCAGAACCGCATACCGGGCATGTCCAACTATCCGGAAGTTCTGAAAATTTAACTTTTTCAATCTCTTCGTCATAAATATGTCCGCATGCAGAACATTTATATTTTTTAAAGGTACCGGCCGGTTTAGCCGCATCGATTTTGGCTTTGTCAATATAGGTGGGGGCATTGGCAGGAGCACTCCCCCTCATTACCTGCCTGTAGTAAAGGTATGTAAGCGGATCTTTTGATTTATCGAGCAGGACTGACTGTACCAGCTCGCCGATAAATATAAGATGAGTACCGGTATCGATTGTATTTACCAATGTACATTCAAGCCAGGCGATTGCTGCATTAAGAACTATTGGCACCCCGGTCTTTCCGTAATTCACCGACATTCCTTCAAGCTTATCAAAATCCCTGCCGCTCTTGAATCCGAAACGACCTAAAATATCGGGGGCAGTACCCTGTTCAAGGATCGAAACAGAGAAGGCCTTTTTATGAGCTATAATACCAGCTGTAAAATTCTTCTTATTGCAGGCTACCGCAAATTGCGGGGGTTCGGCTGTTACCTGGAATACGGAATTGGAAATGAATCCGTTGCCCTTGACAGAGTCACCCGAACTGACAATGAACAATCCATAAGTTATCTTATAGAAAGCCTCAAAATCTATCATTGGTGAATTTTCCCGCAAAATACAAAAAAAACAGATAAAAAGGCGGAGGCTTAATAGCCAAAAATCATCTTAAACCGGATTAATTTCCGAACCGGGGATTTACAACATTATTATAAATAGATCCGAAAGTATATGTAAATCCAATGCTGGTGTAATATGAATAATTTGTTTCAAGAGCTTTCCTGTTAAGCAGGACATCCTCCAGGGAAGCATCTCCGAGGGGAAGGGATATCTGGTCGTGAATCAGGGCGAAACTTCCATAGAGATTGAACGTTAATCCTTTTGCAATTCTGAGATTCGCATTTGTGTAAAGACCAAGCCTGTTATACGACCAGTCAAAGAAATAATTGCTCCATGTAAGCGTGGAATTGACCGATCCCCATTTCTGGATAACAGATAAAGATGCAGACAATAAATGAAGACCAGGAATTTCTTTGGTTTTTAACCGGCATGTTTTTTCGATATATTTATTTACGTCGACACCTATTCTGTATAAAAATGTAAGTTTCCGGCGTGTCGATTCCGAATAAGGGAATATGTCATATTCTATTCCCGGAGTGACCCTGATAGAATGGACATAATTATTATAGATTGATGTTTGAAAAGTAACCGATCCCCCGGCAGACCAGTGATCATTAATACTTTTTACGTAAGAAATATACCCATATTCATCGCGGGTTTTTTTATAATATGTTGTGTCTATGCTGTCAGTTACACTGATATACCTGCTCTTATTACTTTCAAGATCAATCCCCAGGCTGGATTCAAACTTCGATTTCTCCGTGATTCTGTTGGCTGACACGCTGGAATACAAATAAGAGGTACTATAATGTTTTTGTCCATTGGAATATGCCTGAAGACTTAAGCTGTAAACCCAGCTGTTCCATTTGTCGGTCGAAATGGTTTCTTTCAGCGGCTGAGTAAATCGGATATCAAAAAACCCGGCAAGCGGAGTTTTAATTACATATCGCATAAGCCCCATTTTCAAAGCCTTCACCTGCTTTGCCCTTATCATATCTTCAGTGTCGTCAGGCATTGAGTTAACAACAATCGTATCGGCCATTCCTGCATACTTTTTTTGACCGACAAGGAAAAAAGTAAAAGCTCCTCCGCCGGAACCTGTCCACTGGTAGGTCGGGATTATATAAAGATCAGCCTCTTTAAGATCTCTGACATAGTTAATGAATATTATTTCTCTTTTAATATAATTCATTGTAGAAGTGCTGATATAATCATTTTCAGACATATATACTTTCAGGGCATCCTTGCGGACAGTATCATTTGCAGCAACATTCTCCTGTGAATATCCGGCAAGGCATAAAAATGCCAGGATACAAGAAAACAGAATTTTTTTCATGTTTAAATTAGCTGTAGGTTTAGTAAACAGGAAACGAAGTTAAACAATTCGATATTGCCAATTCAAATTATTTATTTTTAGAAGGATGCAGATTATTATTAAAAAATCCGGCACCAGAAACCTGGCGCCGGACGTCATGAAAATATAAGGAATGAAAAACCAGGAAGCTATTTTCCTTTTTTGCTTTTTGATTCCTGGTTGCTGAGTCCATGCTCAGTCATGATCCAGAAATTGCTTTTTGATTCTGACAAAAGTTCATCATTGTATCTGGACCGCAATATAGTTTCAGCAATGTCCTCATCAATATGTACAATTGTCCCTTCCGGTATATTGACATCCAGGCTCACGAAATCAAGAGACCATTTGCCTGCAGGAGGAATGCAGAAGAATTCGTCGAGATACAGAGTGTCTGCTGAAAGCCTGTAATTGTATATCAGTCTCTTGGCATTCTCTATGGCAGTCAGCCTGTCCCTGCCTGCAGAATGCCTTGTTATTTCTATATTGGCCGAATTGTCCTTAATTGCTGAAAGGTCAAGATGTGTTTTAATATACATTTCTTTCTTCTCTTTGGAAATGAATATGTTATAACCGTTTCCGCCTTTGTCCGGCAGGTTTATCTCATTTCCGGTACGGATGTCTGCCAGTTTTCTTCCGGCTTCAATGTAAAGCGTATCTGAAGGCAGCTTTAAATATTCCGTTGAAACTGATCTCTCGGTTTTCCCGTAGCTGACCCCCTCATTAAATAGTACTATTGATAAGGCAGCAGTGCATAATATCCAAAATATAAACCCGGTAAGCCATACGAACCCGTCCCTTGCCCTGAACCAGAATATGAGCCTGATCCCTCCGTAAATAAGAGCCAGGAGCGGCAGAGTGACCACTGCTATTAACAATGCCTTTATCCATGGGGCAGCTGCCGGAGATACTATGTAATTCAGGAAATCGGGCAGATAAGCTAAATTGAATCCCTGAACATCGGCAGAGAAAGACCCCGGGTATTTAAACACGAATACCATGATGAACGAAAGCAGTGCAAGAAATCCTGCAAGGACAAGTCCGGTCCCAATAATGATCAGGATTATACGGATTATTATGTAAAAAACTTTACCCAGAGCCCCGAATATCTCGTTAATTGCATGACCCAGCCTGTTCCCGGGATGCTGATCCCATTCCTGAGGCATAGCCCAGTTATGCTGGCCTCCATACATTTCTCTCTTTTGTGAATCAGTTAATGCTGATGGAACTGTAATCCAAAGTGCGAGATATACGAAAAATCCGATCCCGAAAGTGAAGGTAAATATAACAAACAGGATCCTGATCCATACGGGGTCGCTGTTGAGGTAAGCGCCTATGCCGCCGCAGACGCCGCCAATAATTGAATTCTCGGGATTTCTGAACATTTTTTTTCTTGGACCCGGATTTCCGAATGAGGTTCCATGATCTCCACTCTCATTTCCTGACTGGTCAAAATCTTCAGGCTTCCCGATCAGTTTTATCATATCATCAACATTCTCTGATGATATGATACCTGCTATGCCTTTTTGTGACAGGAATATTTCTGCTATGCGCGATTCAATATCTTCTATTGTTTCGTTTCCTCCGGCCACATTCTTGAATTTGTTACTTATGCTCTGAAGATACTCTTTGAGTTTCCCATAAGCATTCTCGTCGATTTGAAACAAAGTTCCGCCGAGGTTTATATTTATTGTCTTATCCATTTCTTAGATTTTATAAGGTTAATAAATAGTTATCTCGTACGGATCAGGTTTACTGATTCAACAAGCTCATTCCAGGACTCATCAAGATCAGTAAGATATTCCTTGCCCTCTTTTGTGAGCTCATAGTATTTCCGGGGCGGCCCCTGGGGTGATTCTTCCCAGCGGTAGCTTAGCAGTCCGGCATTCTTTTGCCGGGTGAGCAGAGGGTAGAGTGTCCCTTCGACCACGATCACCTTCGCATCCTTAAGTTCCTTAATGATGTCGCTGGCATAGCATGAGCTTCTTGAAAGTATTGATAGAATGCAATACTCCAGGATTCCCTTGCGCATCTGTGCCTTTGTGTTTTCAAGATCCATAGTAATAAGTTTTAAGTTTCAGACTCGTAATCAGCTTCCCGGTTTTGCCTCTTACAGGTTCATATTCTTTCTTACAGTATTAAATTCTTTCTTTACAGAATCCTTTATATTTTTAATGTTTACTGGTTCACCTTTCATTTCAATCTTTTGAGCCGTGGTTTTCGCCTCAGGCAGGACTATGTACAGGATTAGATAGACAAGAAGTCCAAGTCCGCCAAGCATGGTAACAACTACAAATATCAGCCTGACTATCCATGGATCCATGTTCCAGTAAGCTCCCATTCCTGCGCATACTCCGCCGATCATCCGGTGATCCGGATCGCGGTACATCCTATGATACCCCGGAGTTGAAAATTTGTCGCGGGCCGTAGTCCCTTCAGTATCGGAAATATCCTCCGGTGTTCCCAGAACCGAAATGGCACTGTTCACATCCCCGATCGTTATCACCTGCTTATAGGAGGTCAGCTTTGCGCGGAAGAGTTCTGCCATCCTCGATTCAATGTCAGAAAGTATTTCTGCTGAACTCTCCTCTTCTGCAAAATGGATCTCGAGATTCCTGAGATACCTTTTCAGTTCAGAATAAGCATCTTCATCAATGTTGAAAGAGTAGCCCCCAAGGTTAACGCTTAACGTGATTTTCATGATCTTTTAATTTTATAGTACTAAATAATTCAGACAACATGGTAATGCAAAGATATAATATAATAATAATACCATGCAATACATAGTAGTAAAAAAATATAAGTATTTTTAAAAATAAATTGTAACTAAAAGAAAATGAAGAAGATAAAGTTTTTAAATAATCTTACTTTAGTAGATAGAACAACAGAATTATTATAAATTTTACTTGCGCTGGCTCTGAAAGAGCCATCTATGAATAGCCCCGGTGCAACCGGGGGTTATTCATATAGCGCCACATTCGTGGCAATTCTATATATTTATAAATTAAAATTTCGTGTATGAAAAAATTCAAATGGGGTATTCTTGCCCCGGGGAAAATGGCTGTAAAATTCAGCAGGGGAATACAACTTCTTGAGAATGCAGAAATATATTCTGTAGGCTCACGCGATATTCAGCGCGCTAAAATATTTGCCGAGGAATTTGGATGTAAAAAATATTATGGCAGCTATGAGGAGCTTGCCGCTGATCCGGATGTCGATGTGATATATATTGCATCACCGCATTCATATCATCGTGAACACACTTTATTATGCCTTAGTAACGGGAAAAATGTAATATGTGAAAAGGCTTTTGCAATGAACTGCAGCGAAGTCAGCCAGATGATCTCGGATGCAAAAAAGCGAAAACTCTTTCTTATGGAGGCTCTATGGCCTCCTTTCCAGCCATTTTATAAAAAAGCGTCGGAGATAATCGAGTCGGGGGTACTGGGAAAAATATACCATCTTCATGGTTATTTTACATTTATAGCACCCTATGATCCTCTTGATCGAAAATTCAACCTTTCACTTGGAGGGAGCTCACTTCTTGATATTGGCATATACCCTGTAATTGATGCACTTACTTTCATGGGAGTGCCAGATGATGTAAAAGCTTCGGCAGCATTTTCTCCAACCGGCTCTGAAGAATCTGTTTCTGTAATTTTCAGGTATAAGGATGGACGTATGGCTACATTGTATAGTTCATTTAAAACAAGTATCGGCATCGGATGCGAGATTATATGTGAAAAAGGAAATATAACAGTATCACGCGGCCGCGACATGAACCAGCGTGTTTTACTTGAGCTCCACGGCAGTGAAAAGCAGGAATTTGTGTTTTCACCCCCCGCAATGGGCTACCATTGGGAGGCTGAAGAGGTGATGAAGTGTCTCGACGATAATAGAACTCAGAGTCAGGTCGTTCCGATTTCCTTCAGCGTCAATCTCATAAAAACACTTGACAGAATACGTGAAGAAGCAGGAATAATTTTCCCGGATATCGATTAAGACCGCACGACTGACTGCACGATTCAAGGAGCTTAGCGACGCAGTTCCGCGAATCGGAAGCACGATTACGCTATTGCACGATCAAAAAATGAATGATTCTTCTCCAGATATTAAATCCGAGGCTGCTTTCTACAGGAAGAAATTTCTGCTGAGCATTATTATTCCATCTGTCATTGTTCTCTTCATGTGGATTGTCAGAATCACTGAAACCATCTTTGGGCTCGATCTTTCAAACCTGGGAATATATCCTCTTGAAATAAAGGGGCTACCCGGAATTTTTCTTTCTCCATTCATTCATGAGAACTTCCGGCATCTGCTGAATAATACGCTGCCGCTTTATATGCTTTCTATAACTCTTTTCTTTTTTTATTCGGAAATAGCCCTTAAAGTTTTATCCTGGACCTGGATTCTTACAGGATTGCTGGTATGGCTGGGTGGAAGGGAAGCATGGCACATCGGGGCAAGCGGATTGGTTTACGGGCTTGCCTCATTCCTCTTTTTCAGCGGCATCATACGGCGCTATTACAGGCTGGTTGCATTATCTCTCCTCATAGTTTTTATGTATGGTGAAATGGTATGGGGCATTTTCCCCGGCGTCTATCAGAATGTCTCATGGGAATCTCATATGCTTGGGTTCGTATCAGGGATCATTCTTGCTGTATGGTACAGGAAAAAGGGTCCTCAATCGCCGGTTATTGAATGGTCTGAGGAAGAAGAGAAGGAGAGCGGAAATGGAAACGATGAAAATGCTGATAACAGCAAAATGCCTAACTTAGAATTCTGAAAATTGCCGGGATTCCTGAAATATTAAGGTTTATGATAATTGACGACAAAGATAAACAAGATTCCTTTTCGATTGGATTTGATGCGAAAAGGGCTTTCTTTAATTCAAGCGGGTTAGGCAATTACAGCCGGAATCTTTTGAATGCTCTTGCAAAAAATTTCCCCGGCATCCATTATTATCTTTTCACGCCAAAGATAAAAAACAGGTTTATCCTGGATAATGACAAACAGTTCACGCTTGTTGAGCCAGACAAGCCTGTCTTCAGATTATTTAATTCTCTTTGGAGAAGGGTGTTTATGACGAATGAAATAAAACGACGTAAAATTGATTTATTTCACGGATTAAGTCATGAATTGCCGGTCGGCATTGAGAAAGCGGGAGTAAAATCAATAGTAACGGTTCATGATGTTATTTTTATAAGATTCCCGGAGTTATACAAGTGGTTTGATAGAAAAATCTACACACGTAAAATAATTCACGCTTGCAAAGTGTCGGACCGGATTGTAGCTGTCAGCAAACAGACCAGGGACGATCTGATCGCTTGCCTCGGCGTAAGGCCTGATAAAATTACTGTGATTTACCAGGGTTGTAATCCATGTTTCCGGAATAATTTCAGTGAAGAGTACCATAAAGAAATCCGGGCAAAATACAAACTGCCGGAAAGGTATCTTCTTTACGTTGGTACGATTGAGGAACGAAAGAATTTATTAAGCGTTATTAAAGCTTTGCACATTGCAGATATAAATATTCCCCTGGTTGTGGTGGGACGAAAGGTGAAACCATATTTTAAAAAAGTTCTCAATTATATTACGGATAATGGGCTTGATAAAATAATATTCCTGGAAGGCATTTCAAATTCTGACCTGCCGGTAATTTACAGGGAGGCCGAATGTTTTATTTACCTTTCTTTTGTTGAGGGCTTTGGTATCCCGTTGCTCGAAGCATTGGTTTCCAGGACTCCTGTTATTACAACTGCTGGAGGTTGTTTCCCCGAAGCTGCAGGACCTGGAAGTATTTATGTCGATCCTCATGATCCCAAACAGATAGGTAAAGCTATCATAAAGGTAACAAGCGATAAGGATTTGAGGGAGAAAATGATCAGTATCGGAGCCGCATATGCAGATAATTTTAAGGATGATCTTATTGCCCGGGATTATATGACGCTTTACCAGTCAATGTTACAGAGCAGCAAGGACTGACCCGGAACTGAATAATAACGAAAGCCGAACCACACCCTGATGCACGAAAGATTCAGATACCGGGATGCTGATGAAATTATCGGTAAGGCTAAAGAACTTGGCTTCGACCTTCCGTTCAGCTATGACCTTACACCCTTGCTCGATCCTTTGACAATTGATGGTTTTTCCATTCAAAACCGTTTTGTGGTCCAGCCTATGGAAGGGTATGATTCTGCCCATGACGGATCCCCTTCTGCTCTGACAAAAAGACGTTATCTCAGATATGCTGAAGGAGGAAGCGGTATAATCTGGTTTGAGGCAACAGCAGTTTCGGAAGACGGAAGATCCAATCCCGGTCAGCTTATGATTACCGGAAATAATATTGATTCATTCAAATCACTTGTTTCTGAAACAAGGATAACCGCCTCAAAAAATGGATTCAAGCCGCTCCTGGTAGTTCAGCTGACTCATTCAGGCAGGTACAGCAAGCCTGAGGGGAAGCCGCAGCCCAAAGTTGCGTCACTAAACCCGATCCTTGACAAAACGGAACCTTATGTTCTTTCGGATAATGACCTTTTGCGTATTCAGGATCAATATATCGCTTCTGCAAAACTTGCTGAAGAAGCAGGATTTAATGCAATTGACATTAAAGCATGTCATGGTTATCTTATAGTAGAATCATTATCAGCGAAAGAAAGAAATGACAGTAATTACGGCGGAGCCAATCCATTTTCAAGATTCCGGTTCATGCTCGAAATCCTTGACCGCATTCGGGAGGAAGTACCTGGAATGATGCTTACAACACGATTAAACATTTCAGACTGCTATAAGGGTGGATTTGGAGTTGACAAAAACGATCAGCCCGATTTCACTGAACCCATGCTTCTTGTTGAGGAGCTTCTTAAACGAGACATATGGCTGATAAATATAAGCATGGGAAGCCCGTATTTCAATCCTCATGTAACACGCCCCTTTGACACCCCTGTTCCGGGCAGTCCGGTACCTGACGAGCATCCTCTTAATGGCGTAATGAGGATGATCGGCAGCACTTCATTATTTCAGAAAAGGTTTCCCGAAATAAATTTCGCCGGCTCGGCATATTCGTATCTGCGGCAATTTGCACTCAATGTGGGAGCGGCAGTAGTAAAAAACAGTGAAGCCTCTTTTATCGGCTTCGGAAGAAACTCGTTCGCATACCCGTCAATGCCGGCTGACATAATTAGATTTGGCGAGGCCGATCCTTCGAAATTTTGCATTGCATGCTCCGGCTGCACAAGGCTTATCAGCAATCTAAGGCATGGCGGATGCGTAATAAGGGACAGGGAGATATATGATACTGAACTTAAAAAGCTATTTGCCGATGGAAAATGAATTAATCCACATAGATGGTTTTGAGATAAGATGTATCAGTGCGAATACGCTTATTATAGGAAGTGGAGCTGCTGCTTTGAATGCCGCAGTTTCTCTGCATTCATTCGGACAGCATAATCTAGTGATTGCCACATCGAAATGGGGAGGAGGGACTTCCAACAATGCCGGTTCTGATAAGCAGACTTATTACAAATTATCGCTCAGCGGCACTCAGCCCGATTCAGTTCCCGAAATGGCTGCTGACCTCTTCAATGGAAGATGTATGCATGGCGACATTGCACTTTGTGAAGCCCAGGGATCTGTCAGAGCATTCATGAATCTTGTTAGCCTCGGAGTGAAATTTCCACACGACAGGTTCGGAGCATGGGCCGGGTATAAGACTGATCATGATTCCCGTTCCAGGGCCACATCAGCAGGACCATACACTTCGAAAAGAATGTTTGAAGCTCTTGCCGGAGAGGTGAAAAGGCGTAAAATAAGAATTCTTGACCGGCACCAGGTAATTTCACTTTTGACTGATAATGACAAATCAAGAGTAATCGGTGCCCTGGCAATAAATATTAAAGAGAAAGATCCGGCAAAAGCTTTCGTTCTCTTTAATTGTGAAAATATTATTCTTGGAACCGGAGGCCCGGGTGGCATATATGATACAACTGTTTACCCGGTTTCTCAGACCGGATCTGTTGGAATGGCGTTTGAAGCAGGAGCCTCAGGACAAAACCTTACTGAATCTCAGTTTGGAATAGCCTCGGTAAAGTTCAGGTGGAACCTTTCAGGCAGCTACCAGCAGGCTATACCCGCATATATTTCAACAGATAAAAAGGGGAACGACAGGAAAGAGTTCCTTAATCAGTTTTTCCCCGATTACCGCTCGCTCACAAAGGCAATATTTCTGAAAGGGTACCAATGGCCTTTTGATCCCGGGAAGATAGGAGACCATGGATCTTCCCTGATAGACCTCCTGGTTTACAGGGAAATCAAAGAAAAGAAACAAAGGGTTTTCCTTGATTATACTTCAAATCCATCTTTCGGAAAAATCTCTGATTTTTTACCTGACGAACTCGATCCTGAAGTCTTTAACTATCTGAAAAATTCAGGTGCCCTGAAAAAAAATCCCGTAGAAAGACTTCATGCAATAAATTTCCCGGCATTCGACCTCTACAGGCAACATGGAATAGATCTGTCGAAGGAAATGGTTGAAATTGCTGTCTGTGCGCAGCATAATAATGGAGGATTAAAAGGAGATATCTGGTGGGAATCTGATCTGAAGCATCTTTTCCCGATAGGTGAGGTAAATGGATCCCACGGCGTTTACAGGCCTGGCGGTTCTGCACTAAATTCCGGGCAAGTTGGAAGTTACAGAGCAGCATGGCAGGTTTTCAGAAAGTACAATAATCCGGTCAGCGGAACGGATATTTTCCTGAAGCAATCGAAGATGCAGGTTGAAAAAAAATTGTTGCTGGCAAAAAAATGGTTAGCTGCAGGCAGTCATCCCGGGAATAAAAAATACCTGCAGGAAATAAGGAAAAGAATGTCGGATGCAGGTGCCATAATCAGGAATCTAAACAAGGTAAATTATGCAGTATCTGAAGCATCAGAGATACTGAATGATCTTCCGGGCATGATTGGGTCCGGATCTGTCAGGGAACTTGCCGAAACCTTCAGGCTTATGGATCATTGCCTTACGCATTACATCTATCTTGAAGCAATAAGGGAGTACCTGGCAGGCGGAGGAAGAAGCAGGGGTTCTTACCTTGTTACGGGAACGGATAATGCCATTATTGATATTTCAGGGGGAAAAATTACCCATACCGGGCTGTGTAATTATGACAGACCGATTGAAAAGGAGATACTTGAAATAAGCTACAGGGATGGGAAAACATTCAGTAAGCTTGTGAAGCCGAGGGAGATACCAGCCCAAAATCTCTGGTTTGAGAAAGTATGGAAAGATTATCTGGAAGATAATTCTGAAGGGTGTTGACTGATTTGATCAAATTATTACCTTTATCGCCATATTTCTGTTGAACCTGAAAATTACCGAGGATGAATAATATACCTGTAGCAGTCATTACAGGAGCCAGCAGGGGGATAGGCAGATCAGTCGCAATTTCCCTGGCATCTGAGGGCTATGACATTGCGGCAATATCACGCTCTGTCGACAGTGAAGGCATGGGAATACTCGGATCGGCAGTTGAAAAAATAGGCAGGGAATTTTTCCCCATAGGTCTTGACATTTCCTGCACCAGCTGCCAGGTTGAGGTTGTAAGGAATATCCTTGGCAGGTATGGCCGGATAGATATCCTGGTTAACAATGCCGGTGTTGCGCCTCTCCAGCGGGACGACCTTCTTGATATGACCGAAGAGAGCTATAACAGGGTCATGAATATTAACCTTAAAGGGCCGGTGTTCTTTGCACAGAAAATTGCGAAAGAGATGATCTGGCTCAGGCAACAGATAACGGGTTATAAGCCAGTAATTATTTTCATGACATCTGTTTCATCCGTACGGTCGAGTACCAACAGGGCAGAGTATTGCCTGTCAAAAGCCGGTTTGAGCATGGCTTCCACTGTTTTTGCCGATCGCCTGTCGAAAGAAGATATCAGGGTTTTCGAGGTCAGGCCCGGAATTATCCAGACAGATATGACTGTCAAAATGAAGGATAAGTACAACAAGATGATAAGCGATGGGTTCGTGCCTGCTGAGCGATGGGGTTTTCCTGAGGATATTGGGAAAGCTGTTGCTTCACTTGCCAGGGGCGACTGGGATTTTTCAACAGGAATGGTTTTCGAGATAAGCGGCGGCCTCAATATTCATAAATTATAATTTCCCCCTTTCATTTTTATTGTCGTGCATTCAATGAAGATTGAACAAAATCTTTTTCGTGTTGTTTAATGAAATAAACACAAAAAAAACAAACATGAAAAACGCAATTCTCTTATTAACTTTTATGCTTTATCCTGTTCTGACCAATGCGCAGGTAAAGATGAATGCAGATACGGAAAAAACTACTTTGCAATGGCTGGGCGAAAAAGTTATGGGTCAGCATACAGGGACTATTAATTTAAAAGACGGCTGGCTTACCCTGAACAATAATCAAATAGTTTCTGGCGAATTTAATATCGATATGGCAAGCCTCAAGGAATCTGAATCAAACCAGATGCTTGAAAAGCACCTGAAATCAGATGATTTTTTCGGAGTTGAAAAGTTCCCGACGGCTAAGCTAGTTCTTACTGGCAGCGATTCATTCGAAAAAGGTACTGCGGTTGTAAGGGGATCACTTACAATTAAAGGAACTACAAACCCCATTGAATTCAAGGCGCTTCTTCAGAAAAAAGATGAAGGGACATGGTTTTTTGCAAACATCATTATTGACAGGACCAAATTCAATATCCGCTACGGATCAGGATCATTCTTTGATAACCTTGGCGACAAAGCAATTTATGACGAATTTAAGGTGAAGGTAAATTTGCTTGTTAAATAAATTCTTCCTGTTTTTATTTCCTGATTAATGTTTTGGAAAAGTCATAAATCATGACAATCTTGTATTGATAAATACATTTTGTCTATGATTAATGGCATTCCTGTTGAGAATAACAAGCAAAGACTTGTTTACCAGGGATTTTTAATTCCTTTCATTCTTATAACAAGTCTTTTTTTCCTGTGGGGATTTGCCCATGGTTGCATTGATGTCCTTAATAAGCATTTCCAGGAGCTTCTGAATATGTCGAAGGCCAGATCGGCCTTTATTCAGTTCGTTTTCTACGGCGGTTATTTTCTGATGGCAATACCGGCCGGATTGATTATGCAGAAGGCAGGGTACAAAAAAGGAATTATATTCGGATTGCTTCTTTTTGCCGCGGGAGCCTTTTTGATGCTGCCGGCTACCCTGATCCAGACATTCGGCAGCTTTCTGTTTTGCCTTTTTGTAATCGCATGCGGACTTACCTGTCTGGAAACTGCAGCAAACCCATATACCACAATTCTTGGTCCGCCGGAGTTTGGCGAGCGAAGGATAAACTTTTCCCAGTCTTTCAATGGCCTTGGATGGATTGCAGGTCCGCTCGTCGGAGGTATGCTGATATTCTCAAATACCGGAAATGGAAACAAATTTGCTTCAATTGCCCTTCCTTATCTTCTTATAGGAACACTGGTTCTTATTGTGGCAGTCTTTTTCTGGAGGGTCACTTTCCCTGAAATAAAGGAAGAATCTCCTGCTGAAGGGAATACCGGGACTACTGAAGAGACGAGCATGCGGGAACTGTTAAAACATCCACATTTTATTCTTGCTGTTATTGCACAGTTTCTTTATGTAGCTGCCCAGACAGGAATAAACAGTTTCTTCATTAATTATGTAACGGAAGAGATTCCTTCACTTACCAACCAGCAAGCAGCACAAATACTCGGATTCGGGGGTATGGGATTATTCTGGCTCGGAAGGTTCTCAGGAAGCACCTTCTTCATGCGTATTATACGGCCCAACAGGCTGCTGGCATTTTATGCCCTCGCAAATGTCATAACAATGAGCCTTGTTGTAGCAGGGCTGGGATGGGTATCAGTGATTGCACTGTTTTCTACATATTTCTTCATGTCTGTAATGTTCCCGACAATATTTGCACTCGGGATAAAGGGAATGGGCCCACTTACAAAGAAAGCTTCATCGATTCTTGTCATGTCGATTGTTGGAGGCGCAATTATTCCGGTTATTATGGGGCATATTGCAGATGTATCAACAATGGCATTAGGTTTTATTGTTCCGCTGGTCTGCTTCGCCTTCATAGTTTATTACGGACTCAAAGGCTACAAGGCCGGAAGAGCCTGAAAACCAGCAAGAACAGGTATCAGAATTCAGTTTCTGAATAAAGCCTTTCTCTTTCACCAAAAGCAAGGGAATAGTGCACGCGATATTCTTATCCTCACCCGATTCCTTGTCCCGAAGAATCATTCTGTTCTGTTTATAGTAAATGAAAAATCCCGGCTTTCGCCGGGATCTTTATCGCTTTGCTCCCCAGGTAAGACTCGAACTTACGACCCACGGATTAACAGTCCGTTGCTCTAACCAACTGAGCTACTGAGGAATTTATTAATAATGCCAATCTTAATTAGCGTGCCAAAAATAAGGGCTTTTAGTGAATTTAACAATATCTTTAGTGAAAATTTTTATAATGAAGCAAATTCTTGGCATAGGAAATGCCCTTGTTGATGTAATGACCATCATTCCCGATGATTCTGTTCTTGAGAAATTCGGATTGCCCAGAGGCAGCATGCAGCTTGTTGATGGGGATAAATCACTGCTAATAAAACAAGGAACATCGGCTTATAAAAGAACACTTTCTTCCGGCGGTTCTGCTGCAAACACAATTCACGGCCTTGCAATGCTTAAGGCAAATGCAGGATTTATCGGATCTGTTGGAAAAGATGAAACAGGCGATTTTTTCGAAAAGGACATGAAAAGCGCGGGGGCCACGACAATTCTATTCCGTCGCAACTCTGTTACGGGCACCGCCGTAGCCCTCATTTCTCCTGATTCGGAACGCACTTTTGCGACACATCTTGGAGCTGCCATTGAACTTGGACAGAATGATCTTAAAAAGGAACATTTCAAACCTTATAATATTCTTTACCTTGAAGGATATCTGATCAACGACAAATCACTGGTGGAAAAAGCCTGCATCCTTGCCAAAGAAAATGATATGGAAATTGCCCTCGATCTCGCCAGCTTTAATGTGGTTGAGGCAAAGCTTGATGATTTTAAAGATATACTGCATAAGTATGTCGATATCGTATTTGCCAATGAAGAAGAAGCCAGGGCTTTTACAGGACTGGACCCGGAAATGGCATTGAATGAATTAGGGCATCAATGCCACGTTGCAATAGTAAAAGCCGGGAAGGAAGGCTCCCTTATTATGCGAGGGGATGAATTTATTAAGGTTGAATCGCTTCCGGTAATAAGCAAGGACACTACCGGAGCAGGAGATCTGTATGCAGCAGGATTCCTGTATGGCTATGCAAATGACCTTCCCCTTGAAAAATGCGGAGTCTTAGGGACTCTTCTTGCAGGTAACGTTATTGAAACTGTAGGCGCAAAGATCAGTGACGCGAAATGGGAAAATATCCGGAATCAGGTATTGGCAATTATTGAAGAATAGACCTTATTAACCTTTGACTAAACACAAATACAGTTTTTCCCATTAGCATGATTATTCAGGGAACTGTTCAGGACTTAAATTTTAATCATATCTTTAAATAAATAAATTTCAAATGCCTGTTTTTCAGTAATTATAAACCTTCTTTAGAAAATTTTAAAATAGTCATCATGAAAGCAAAGTCTGTTCTGTTCATTACTATTGCGACCATTCTCTTTTTGGGTGGATGTGCGCCTAAGCAATCCTTTGATTTAAAAATGACTATTGAACCTCTATCGGGAATTTATACTGAAAAATTCTTCAATTTCGGAGAAACAGGCAATATCATAACAAAGAGATTGATCAATTTAGGTATCGACAGTGAAAATATAGATCTAAGGACTTTTACGGACAGGATGATTCTCACAATTGCTAAAATTGACACCGCAAAGACAGAGGTTGTTGAGAAGCTGATTACTGTACCTGGTAAAATTGAATTCTGGGAGACCTATGAAAACAGTGAGGTTCTGCCATTTCTATTACAAGCAAATATCCGACTGGGGGAAATGAAGGTAAATGCTGACGATGTTGCCGAAGAAAAGGCAAAAGAGACAATTGCCGTTGATACATCGCTAAAGGAGAACTCAGAAATCACTGATCTTATAAATGCGGATACTACTGGGGATGCATCTGCGAAAGAGTATAAAATAAATAATCCTCTTTTCGCCATCCTTAATCCCAGAATCGATGCAAATGGACAGCCCCTTCAATCCTGCCTGATCGGCCTGGTTGCCTTAAAAGACACTGCAAAGGTGAACAGGTACCTGGGGATGAAGGAATTAAATTACATTTTTCCCCGTGACCTTAGATTTTACTGGAGCCATAGTCCTTATAAATATGATGAGACACAAACTTTATTTGAGCTTCATGCAATCAAAGCTACTTACCTTCTTGGGGATGCTCCTCTCAGCGGTGACGTGATTGTCTCAGCTAAAGCAATAACGATTAAGAACAGATCGGATGTCAGGCTTGACCTTTCAATGAATCATGAAGGAGCGATGAAATGGGGGAATATTACCAAAGAAAACATTAATCGCTGTATTGCAGTTGTGATAGATGGCTATGTCCGTTCCTATCCGAGGGTTATGAACGAGATTACAGGAGGCAATACCGAAATTACCGGAAATTTCTCATTGGCTGAAGCCCAGTATCTTTCGGCTATTTTAAGTTCAGGGAGTGAAATTCCGCCTTTAAAGCTTCAGGTTATCGGGAAACAGGTTTTGCAACACAAAAAAGATCCTTAGTACTTCGGCAATGCGAACCCGTTGTTATAATGCGGGATTATCAGCTTATTTGCTGCTGATGATGTAAACTGTTGCTTCTCATTATTCCATGATACCTTTTCACCTGTTCTGTATGCTATATTTCCCATCTGGGCAACAAGCGCAACATTGCGTCCGATATCAATCCCGGCATTAAGTTTCTGCGGGGTGTTGTTTTTTAGGCAGTCGAGGTAATTTCTTACATGGATGTCAAGCCCGACCCCGACATTTTTCTGGACAGGTACAGCTTCAATCTTTTGTTTTTCAGGGATCACTTCCCAGCCGTTCCTGTCAAGAACAAGGGTACCGTTCTCACCGGTATATGCCATTCCGTGAGGTCTGTTCCAGTTGCCAAGGCCTATGCCGATAGTATGTTCCCAAATCATGGTGAAATCCTTGAAGTCGTACACGGCAGTCATAGTGTCAGGGGTCACCATATCGTCATCCGGGAACGCATATTTTCCTCCAATGGCCATCACTGATTCCGGGATCGATTTATTCATTCCGTAAAGTATATAATCGATCAGGTGGACACCCCAGTCGGTCATTAACCCATTGCCATACTCCCAGTACCATCTCCATGTAAAGTGGAACCTGTTTTTATTGAAAGGCCTTTTTGGTGCCGGTCCGAGCCACATGTTATAATCGACACCATCGGGAACCGGTGAATCAGAAACTTTTGGAACTGGTCCCTTCCAGTCAACAAACGACCATGCCTTGCAGACGCGTATCCGTCCAAGCTTGCCTGATCTCAGGTACTTGACAGCATCGACAAAATGAGGCTGGCTTCTCTGCCACTGGCCGACCTGGACAATCTTCCCGGACTTTTTAACGGCCTTGTGCATTATATTGATCTCAGCAATTGAATTG
Source organism: Bacteroidales bacterium (assembly GCA_003142255.1). Classification (GTDB taxonomy): domain Bacteria; phylum Bacteroidota; class Bacteroidia; order Bacteroidales; family VadinHA17; genus LD21. The sequence continues at coordinate 70,492 of PLLO01000001.1, forward strand.
CCGATTGGTTTTTCAACATAAGCATGCTTGCCTGCTTCGAGAGCGTCACACAAAATAAGGCAATGCCAGTGATCAGGGGTTCCTATGATTATGGCATCAATATCCTTGTTCTCAAGCATCTTACGGTAATCGACATATAGCTTTGGTTTAGGGCGTCCCATTTTTACTATGTCGTCTGTGCGCCTGTTCAGAACATTCCGGTCAACATCGCATAAGGCGACACATTCCACGTCGGGGTTACTGAGGAATGATGAAAGGTCGCTCCAGCCCATGCTGTTTCCCCCAACGAGGGCCACTTGTATTTTATCGGAAGGAGCAATATTCATTCTAGACTTGGAAAGTGCATCAATCGGGAGCATTGAACCGGCTGCCAGTACAGATGCCGTTTTTATAAAATTTCTACGGGTGGATGTCATACGCATTTTATTAAAGCACCGAAAGGTAATATTTAAATAAATAATCCCCGACCATTGAAATATTAAAAAATATTAAAAACCCCCTTCACTCCTGCAAAGCAGAAATGAAGGGGGTTGAATAAGTTGTGTCGGCAATAAGCCTATTGAGCAGGTTTGAAAATCAGGTCAACAACATCAGCCTTCCTGAACATTTTCCCTGATAGTTTTTTGATGTCATTGACGGTAAAGGATTTTAAGATATCCTCATAATTCTTTGGATCATTTGAATTGATACCGTAGCTATAATACTTGTTGAAAGTGCTGACCCAGTATGAGTTATGCATTTTATTTTCCTCGCGGTTCTTAAGAAGGTTATTCACTGTCTTATCGAGGTTCACCTTGCTTGGTCCTATTTGAACGAGGCTGTCTATTTGCCTGTAAATAATTGCTTTGAGATCATTGGCGCGGACAGGATTGCAATCGAAGGTAATATTTCCCTCTGCTTTTTGTTCAGGCCTTTTAACACCGGCAATGCCTATCTGAACACCATATGTGCCTCCCTGGTCCTCCCTGACTTTTTCAGTATAAACAAGATCAAGGATGCCCTGTATTACCTGTAACCCAAGATAATTAAACGGTTTATATTTCATATCGGAGGATAAAGAGATATAAACGGTCGATTTCGGAATTGTGAGAGACATGCTTATCTCTTTGGTAATTTTCCCTTTGGGCTGGTTTACCTTCCTGTCGATCCAGGTCTCCTTGCGATTCGAAACGGGTAATGAACCAATATATTTTTCGACCATCGGAAGGACTACCTCTTTATCAACGTTTCCCACAATGAAGAATGTGAATTCGTCAGCTCCATGGAACCTGTCCTGATATACTTTCTGAACCTGTTCCATTGTTATCTTCGATATATTATCCTTGGTAAGAATAATTGTCCTCGGATTATATCCTGTTGTGATAAGCGAGACGCTGTCACTTTTTATTTTTTCGGGATTCTTTTCCTGGGCCCCTATCATAGAGGCAAATCTTCCAATTATCGAATTGTGAGCCTGCTGGTCGAATCTTGGTTTAGCCAGCTTGAGATAAAGAAGTTGCATCATGGTCTCGAAATCTTTGGGAGTAGAAGAGCCGCTTACATTTTCTGTAACCTCTCCAAGCGAAAGGCTAACTGTGGCTTTTTTCCCCGAAAGCATTTTCTGAAGGGTAATATTATCATAATCACCTGCACCGTACATCCCGATTATCAATGGCATGAGCATACCAGGCAGCACCAGGTCATTATCGAGCTTTGACAGTCCGCCGAAGCTGAAACCTGAAAGAATGATATTATCCTTTTCATAATCAGCTTTCCTGTATACCACTTTCACATTGTTTGCCAGTGTCCATTCAACAGCATCAAACTGAGGCAGGGCGACAGTTTTAACAACGGCAGATCCTTTTAGCTCTTCTGAAACAAGAGATGTCCCCATTGCCTTGTCTTCATAAGGAGTAAGCTTTGCGGTAGTGACTCTATTAATGATGTCCCTTGCTTCCGTTTCAGAAAGATGCTTTGTATCATCAGCCTCAAGACCCTGCACCACAATTGTTCTGTTCTCATCGGTCATCAGTTCCCTGAATTTTGCTGTGATCTCTTCTGCTGTGATCCCGTCCATTACCTGTTTGAAAAACTCCAGATCAAAGTCGGCATTTGTCAGAGGTTCACCTGTAAGAAAATATTGAATTATCCCAGAAACATAAGTATCATTTGAGATCTTATCTTTCTGCTTGAATGTGTTTTCAAGGTTTGACAGGTTTCTTGCCTTAGCCCTGTCGAGCTCGGCTTTCCCGAACCCAAAAACCTTCGCTCTCTGAGCTTCTGTATAAATTGCCTCAAGGGCAACGGCCTCCTCATTCTTGCGGGCATTGGCATAAATTGTGAATGCATCATATTTCCTGGGAATATAGTTTCCGGCATATACTGAACCCGTAACGAAAGGAGGATCGGGTTTCTGAAGCAGCTCACTTATCCTGACGCCCATCATAGAGTTCATCAGTGAGATTATATATGAGTCGCGCAGATACTTCAGGTTTCTGCCTTCGGGAGGGATGTTCTTATAAAGGGAGATTACCGAAACCGAATTCTGGGGAGCCTCCTTATCGGTGGCAAGAACATAATAAGTATCCTTATGGGAAGGTACATCAGGGAAAAAGCGGACGGAAGGATTTTCTGCCGCAGGGATTTTTGAAAAAAGATCCCTGATCCTGCCCTCAACCTCATCAACATTTATATCGCCGACGACTGCGATTGCCTGAAGGTCGGGACGATACCACTGATGGTAATAATTTCTTAATGTATTATATGCAAATGATTTGACGATCTCAGGATCACCAATGACATCCCTTTTTGCATATTTTGAATCTTTTATTACAACCGGAACGATTATCCTGTTGAACATCCTGGAATTGGCATCTTCGCCAGTCCGCCATTCCTCGGCAATGACCCCGCGTTCCAGGTCTATCTCTTTGTCATCAAGTGTAAGATAATGTGACCAGTCGTTGAGTATCAGCAGGCAGGTATCTACAAGTTCAGGCTTGTCGGACGGAACATTGGAAAGGTTGTAAACTGTTTCATCGTAGGAGGTATATGCATTTATATTATAGCCGAATGCTACACCATGCTTTTCAAGGCCGTTCAGGATACCTTTACCGGGGAAATGTTCTGTTCCGTTGAATGACATGTGCTCAAGGAAATGGGCAAGGCCATTCTGATCGTCATTTTCAAGGACCGCGCCTACATTCTGAATGATATAGAAGCTTGCCCTTTTCTCAGGCTCCTTGTTTTTCCTGATGAAGTAGGTAAGCCCGTTATTAAGCTTCCCTGTCCTGACTTCCGGATCCATCGGGGCGGGCTTATTAAGATCTGTCTGGGCATAGGTTCCGGTTGTAAGAAGGATAGCTGCAGCCATGAACAGCATAAGTTTAAATGATTTCATGAGAATATTGGTTTCAATGATTATAAACAAAAATGATCATCGTATTTGCAGTCGATGAAAAGTAAAGTTAAACAACTAAAGGGAAGAACTCAAAAAAATTAAAAAAGTCCGTGCAGTTCGGCATCGATCTTATCGATTACCTCAGCGAGGTGATCCTTATTATTGGGGAAATTATAATGATCAGCTTCCACGATCAGGAGCTTCCCAAGATTATAAGTTTCAATCCACGCCTCATATCTTTCGTTCAGCCTTTTCAGGTAATCGATGCGGATAGAGCTCTCATATTCACGCCCGCGCTTCTGGATGTTGTTTACCAGAGTCGGAACGGAAGCCCTCAGGTAGAGAAGAAGGTCCGGCGGCTTTACGAGTGAGCTCATCAGTTTGAAAAGGGTTGAATAATTTTCAAAGTCGCGGGTCGACATTAATCCCATCGAATGAAGGTTAGGAGCAAATATCTCTGCATCCTCGTAAATTGTCCTGTCCTGGACAATAGGCTTGTCTGACTTCTTGATTTCAAGCACCTGGGTGAACCGGGAGTTAAGAAAATAAATCTGAAGGTTAAAGGACCAGCGAAGCATGTCTTCGTAAAAGTCGTTGAGATAAGGGTTATAATCAACATCTTCATAATACGGTGTCCAGCCATAATGCTTGGCAAGCAACCCTGCCAGCGTTGTTTTACCCGATCCTATATTTCCTGCAATTGCAATGTGCATGATTGAATGCTTTTATTTTATAAAATTACAAAAAAACTTCAGTTCACTGCTAAGTTTTAATCACTTCAGGATTTTATTCCTGAAACCGTAAATATTTCCTCAATGTACTCCCTTGAGTTAGATAATCTTGGAACCTTATTCTGCCCGCCAAGTTTATTTTTTGTTTTAAGCCATTTGTTGAAAGTTCCCCTGGGCACACTTCTTACCAAAGGTCTGACAAGATTTATATCCCTGAATCTTTTAGCTTCATAATCGGAATTGACGGATTTAAGGGTTTCATCAAGCACTTCTGTGAATCTGTCAAGATCCGAAGGGTCTTTTTCAAATTCAATTATCCATTCATGTGTGCCTTTTGATGATACCCCCATAAATACAGGACCTGCCGTGTATTCTGAAATAATTGCACCGGTAGCTTTGCATGCAGCGTCGAGCGCCATTTCGGCATTTTCGACGATGACCTCTTCGCCAAAAGCATTAATGAAGTGTTTTGTTCGTCCTGATATCCTGAAACGGTAAGGGTCGGTATTTGTAAAAACAACGGTATCGCCTATCATATATCGCCAGAGGCCGCTGTTGGTAGAGATAACAATAGCATAATTCACCCCTTTCTCAACTTCAGCCAGAGTTAAAGAAAGAGGAAAATCGCCGGAGATCTTGTCGGACGGGATAAACTCATAAAAAATCCCGTAATCGAGCATAAGAAGCATGTCTGTTTGTGCGGGATCATCCTGTATACCGAAAAACCCTTCAGATGCGTTATAGGTTTCCATGTAATGCATCTTGTCGCCGGCAATCAGCTCCCGGTAAATTTCACGGTATGGCGTAAAGCTTATCCCTCCGTGAAAGAACACTTCAAGATTTGGCCATACGTCCAGGAGGTTGGTCTTTCCGGTATAGGATAAAATATGTTTGATAAGCGTAAGATACCAGGAAGGTACTCCGGAGAAATTAGTGACATTCTCCTTAGCTGTTTTTTTTGTTATGAGATCAAGCTTCTGCTCAAAATCTTCGATCAATGCAATTTTTTTCCCAGGAGTTCTTATCAGTTCAACCCATGACGGGGCATTTTCAATAAGAATTGCAGACAGATCTCCATAGAGTGACTGGTTGCTGAATTTGTTTATACAATGGCTGCCGCCAAGGGTCAGAGCCTTGCCGCTGAAGATGTGCGTCGTCGGATAATTAAGGGTATATATGGCAAGAATGTCCCTGGCCGCCTGGTAATGGCAATGCTCCAGGGCATCCTGGCTTACAGGTATGAATTTGCTTTTGGATGAAGTGGTTCCGGATGATTTTGCAAACCATTTTATTTCACCAGGCCAGAGCAGATCCTTCTCTCCTGCCCGCAACCTCTCTATCATTGGAATTATTTTCTCATATGTCTGGACCGGAACTGCCAAACGGTATTCATCTGCTGATTTTATTGAAGCATAATTATATTTTGATCCCCATTCAGTATCCGAAGCTCTGGCAAGGATATCTGAAAGAACAGTCTGCTGGGTATCGGCAGGATGACGCTTAAAGTATTCAATCTGACTTATACGCTTGGTATTGAGCCGCTTGATCAGTTTAGGAATTACCGGCATATAAAATCTGATTAATCCTTAAAGATAATAAAAAACAGAAGTTATTTTGTTCAGCTGAAAACCTCTTTAAGAACTTCAAGGGATCTGATTTTTTTTAGTCCCGGCAGATGAAGTGAATAGTAATTGACAAGTGTTTCAAGTACCTCATTCCTGAATGATCCGGTAAGCGGAATATCTTTTATCTGTTCGTAAGATGAGGAAAAAAACAGGGAAAGAACCTGAGACACTTCCCGGCTTGCATAACTTCCATTGAGAGGCGGGGTCGGAACAAAAATGCCGTTTAGCATATCAAAAAAGTAATCATCGGGACTAACTCTTTTTGCGGGTTCAAATCCCAGGTAACTGCTCAGTCCGGCAAGAAAAGCAATATGAAAATTAGCGTATCCTTCGGTACACCTGTCGAAATACATGACCGATTCTTCAATAAAATCAAAAAGTTCTTCATTCGGGCTCTCTTCCCGGAGAACCGAAGTGAGTACCTCGCCAAGAAAAATTGCAACACTGCTCTTTTTGATGTTCGAATAAATATCGGCAGGCGTGTAGGAAACAGAGTACTCCCTGAGGGTCTGCAAGCTTCTTGATTCCTTGTTATATGCTATCAGATCGAGTATGAACATCGACTGAAGGAAGACAGTATGCCTGCCGGCTTTTTTATTCCTTGCACCACGGATCAGAAAAGATCTTCGGCCGTACTTTCGTGTATATAGCTGTGCTACAATACCTGAATCAGTATATTTTATCTGGTGCAGGACTATTCCCTTTGTCTTCTCAATCATCAGAACTCTCTTTGTTCAAAAATACAACATTTTGATAATTCTTTTTGTTGAGGTGTAAATAAGGAAATTAGTATATTTACTGTTCAACAAATTCCGTTATGGCTGCCAACGATAATGATGAACTGGTAAAAAGGATAGCCAAGCTGGCCCGTCAAAACCAGGAACTTGAAGATCATATCAAGAAGCTGGAGAAGCAGAATGAAAAACTTACCAGTGATAATGAAAAATTAAAGGCTCGTTCCGAGAGAGTCTCCCCTGCTGCCCCTAAAGAAACGGGGGAAGGAGATAAGAAGGAAAAGTCGCTGAAGTTCAATATGGCGACAGTTCTCTTCGCAGATATTCATGGATTTTCGAAGCTTGTTGAAGGTATGGATTCATCTGCGATAATGGATGAGCTTGATGAGATACTTTATGAATTTGATGCTATTGTTGCCAAGTACAAAATTGAAAAAATCAAAACTATTGGCGACACCTATATGTGTGCCGGAGGCATTCCTAATAAAAACATTACGAACCCGATTGATGTCGTCATGGCGGCAATGGAGATGCGCAATTTCCTCGAAAATTATGAGATCGGCAAAAGAGGCAGCGAACACAGGATATGGGACCTGAAAATCGGAATTCATACCGGACCGGTCACAGCTTCGATTTCAGGAAAGAAAAAAGTCAGCTACGATATAAAGGGAGATACGGTAAATACGGCAAGCCGGGTTGAAGCTATCTCTGAAAAGGGCATGATACTTATCTCGGTGATGACTTACGAGCTCGTCAAGGAATTCTTCGATTGCGAATATTTCGGGAAACTTCCCGTCAAATACAAGGGAGACCTGCAGATGTATAGGGTGAAAGGTCTTAAGCTGGAGTTCTCGGTTGACGAATTGGGGAAATTGCCCAACGATGCATTCAAGGTGAAATTCGGGCTTATTCAGTTCACCGATATACAGGAAATTATTCTCGATAAACTTGAAAGGGAGCTGCCCGGTTATCTCTTCTATCATAATGTAAAGCATACTGTTGATGTTGTCACTGAAGTTGAACTTATTGGCTGGGCGGAGGGTTGCTCTGATGAAGAAATTCTCCTGCTGAAGACAGCAGGCTTGTTCCATGATGCAGGTCACACGGTGGTTTACGACGGCCATGAATATCAGGGAACCTTTATTGCACGCGAGATGCTTCCAAAATATAATTACAGCCCGGCTCAGATCGACAGGATCTGTGAAATAATAATGTCGACCAAGCTTCCTCCTAAACCAACCAACCTGCTTGAGGATATTATCTGTGACTCCGACCTTGATTATCTTGGGAGAAGTGATTTTATCCCTGTTTCAAATACACTTTTCGAGGAGCTGAAGGCTCAGAATAAAATGGGATCCCTGAATGACTGGAACAGGATTCAGGTCAAATTCATCTCTGGTCATCAATATTTTACCAAGACTGCAAGAAGCCTGAGAGAAGTCAATAAACAACTTCAGATAGACAGGATACAAAGCCTGATTACAGAGTAGAAATTTCCCCCCTTTGAAGGGGGTTGGAGGATGTTTTTAAACTTACATCCCCCCGCCCTCCTCAAGGGGGAATTTTATTGTCAGCTAATTTATCACGAGGATTTTTGTAACACACGACTGTGATCCGTCGCTGCTCGCGCAGAAAACAATGTAGACTCCCGTTGCCACCCGTTTCCCATTGTAAGTGGAGAGGTCCCAGGATGCCATACCGCCATCGGATCTGGTTTTATATACCAGGTTTCCGCTTACATCAGTGATCCTGATTTCCGTATCCCTGACAAGCCCCGTAATTGTTACATTTCCTGTAAAATCTTGTCTTACCGGATTTGGGAATGAGTAAACATTTGTAAAAGATTCCTTTCCTGCAACGGCATCTCCACGGTAAGAGATAATTCCCTTTGAAGTTGCAAGCCAGACATCTCCTGTCTTGTTGTCTACTGAAACACTTGCAATTACATTAGAAAACAGCGGGCTGTTTTCCTCGTTCAGGTTCTTGAGCTGCTTCGTGCCGTCTGCCGAAAGAAGATATGCTCCTGAACTCATTGTCCCCAGCCACTTCCTGTTAGCGCCGTCAACGGAAATCGAGGTAATTGTTTCTGTTCCCAGCATATAATCGGCAAGACCAGTCCCGTCATTCCTCGGCACTTTTATCCTGTATGCCTTAAGATCCCCTTCAAAGACTTTCTCGGGATTATAATATATAAGAGGACCCTTGTCTGTTCCCACCCAGATATTTCCGTCAAGATCTTCAGCTATGGAATAAACATAGGAGATTATCTCATTATCGGAATCTGTGACAGACATTTTAATGTAACTGTCATCATTAAAGTTGGAAAGGGTTCCGTGATCGTCATAAACCGCAAGGCCGTAGCCTCTTGGCAATACTATCCATTTTTGACCGGTCCTGGTAATGATGATATCGCCTATATCGTCAGCATCAATTGTTAAAGGATTAACAATCCAGGTTACTCCGTCAGGCTTAAGAATCTTGATACTTCCCGTAACTTCAGTCTGTGTGATCCAGAGGTTTCTATCCTTATCCATTGCCAGGCCGCAAATACGGACATAGGGTTTTCCCGGGATTATAGTCTGCAAAGGAGAATTTGCATCATTATACTGTTTTACCAGGAGGTTGTTTTTATATTCAAGCAATCCTCCACCCCAGGTAGAAACAAAAAAATGGGTATTGTCCGAAGGATCTATTACCGTTCTCATTGCATCGGAAATAACTGACGAGGAAATATTTGTCCAGGTATTATCTTCATGCATTGATATCTGCAGGGGTCTCCATAGATTATTCCATGCTGCATCAATGCCTCCTCCGCATATAATTGTTTTTCCGTCCTTCGACGTAATACTGATAGCATTGTTCGAAACCGGTCCGGGAAGTGTCAGCGCAGAAAACTCAGTAACGTTACTTCCCATAATAAGTCCTGCATTGCTATCGGCAATCCATAAAGTGCTGCCGTCTTTAATTATCTGTGCAATTGCCGGGCTCCCCCATCCGTAGCTCGAAATGGTCCTGTTCAGTGTTCCGTCAATGTTATAAATGCTTGCTGAGCTTCCTGAAGATATCGTAAAGCCGTTATCGTAATTATCAAATGAGCTATAGAAAAGACCGGGGACAAATGAAAATACCGAAGTGCTGCCCTGGATGGCATAAATTGTATCTCCTGTAAAATATTTGCCAGTCCTGTTTACATAAAGCTTGTTTCCGGAAAACAGTGCAAGGTTGTAATTTCCGCCAGGCGAAGGAAGTGCGGTCAGAAGCCAGTTCCCAAAATATGCCAAACCTGAATTGCCGATATCAGCAGAATAGACCCCCATGTTTGTGGCCGCATACACCTTTCCGTTGCCAAAAGCTATGTCATTTACCTCGGCAGCTTCCGAATCGTTGCCGGGCTTCCAGGTATCGAAGATCTCATTCTTTGCTATATCGATGACGACAATGCCGAAGCTGCAGGCAAGATAGGCATACCTGCCGCTGGTTTTGATCCTGTTCACGCTCTTGTTCCCGGGGATATATTTTCTTTCTATATCAGGGATATTATATATCGAACTTCCTTTAACGAGGTCAATATTTGTTGTCGTGTAGGCAATGATGAGAGTGTTGTTTTCTTCGGACCATGCAATTGTACTTATTCCGGTTCCTGAGAGCCCGTTTACCTTTGACAGCTTCCTGAGCTCTGCATACTGTTTGTTATAGACAATGACAGACGAGCCTGTTGATGCGAATACTTCCTTTGAACCTGCTGCAACACATAATGCGCTGTTATATATCAGGTGATCAGTCCATTCCCCGACAGGCGTCTGAGCCATTGTGAATGATGAAAATATAATTATGCCGGTTATAGTCAGGTACCTTCTCATCAGAAAATTAAACTGTTAATTCCGGTCTTTATTGTCCTTTAGGTTATACTGGTAAAGAAACTCCTTCAGCTTATTAAATGCCCTGGCCCTGTGCGAAATTTTATTCTTGTCATTAAGAGGCATCTCCGCATAAGTAAGATTGCTGCCGGCAGGAACAAAAACAGGGTCATATCCGAATCCTTCCCTGCCTCTTCTTTCAGAGATAATAGTCCCCTCAGAGATCCCCTCAAAAATATACTCTTTGCCATCAAGTATGAGGGCAATAATTGTTCTGAACCGGGCTTTCCTGTTTTCAGAGCTGCCCATGAGGTCAAGCAACTTATCAATATTGTCGTCAGAATTTTTGTCTTCTCCTGCGAATCGTGCTGAGTGAACTCCCGGAAGTCCGTTCAAAGCATCTGTTTCAAGCCCGGTATCGTCGGCAAAAACATCCATATTCAGAATTCCGTAAACGTGCCTGGCTTTATGCATTGCATTTCCTTCGAGCGATGGTTCATTTTCAGGGATATCTTCCTCTATATTTAAATCTTTGAGGCTTAACAGCTTGAAACTGTCGCCCAGGATATCCCTGATCTCTGTTAGTTTATGATCATTATTTGTGGCAAAGACTAATTGCATTTTTTCAGCGTTCATGTTGAAGCAAAAGTACTTAAAATTGATCTTTCCTTTTGACCAAAGTATATTAAGTGCTACATTTGAGTTACTTTATCTCAGCATTTTTATGTTTCAGGGCAGGAATATTTTAAAGAGGAATGGCATTCTTTTCATCTCACTACTCCTTCCTTCAATCTCTTCAGCAGGGTTTCCGTCGAGTCAGGAATCGGTTCCTGTTCTGAAGCAGATTATTATAAACGGAGATTCGATAATTCCGTGTCCTGTCTGCAAAAATCTCACCCTCGATTTCAGGCATCGCGATATAGCCTTTGATTTTACCGGGACTGATACCTCGACGTATCAATTTATGCTTGAGGGGTTTGATAAAAAGTGGAGCTATCCGCGGTCATCAGCTTTTATGGAATACACAAACCTTCCTGCCGGAAAGTATCAATTAAAGATAAGATGCGTTTATAAAAAGAGTGTGGCAGAAGAGATAATGGTGCCCGGGTTCAGGGTGCTTTCCCCCTGGTACTCTTCCCCGGTGGCTCTTCTCCTTTATGTTCTGACAGCAGCGCTTTTGATCTGGGCTTTCTATACTTCGATGAACCTGCGATTTGCCAGAACCCAGTATATGCTTGAGCAGATTATCAATAAACGAACGGAAGACCTTATTATTGAAAAGGAAAAAACGGAAAAGCTCCTTGCCAATGTTCTTCCAAAGAACACGGCCAGCGAGATTATGGAAAAGGGCAAGGCCACGAAAATCAAATATAATTTTGTTACGGTCCTCTTTTCCGATATTCAGGGATTTACCAAGATTGCTGAAGAAACAAACCCTGAAGTCCTGATCGATGAGCTTGATAAGTTTTTTTTCTATTTCGATTCTGTGGTTGAGAGGCTAGGGATAGAAAAAATCAAAACCATCGGAGATGCTTACATGTGCGCCGGAGGTATCCCGGAAAAAAACAGGACCAATCCTGTTGAGGTCATCCTTGCTGCCCTGGAAATGCAGGATTACATGACAAATCTTAAAGAGACCTCTGAGCTTGAAGGAATGAAATTCTGGGATATCCGGATCGGGATCCACACAGGCGCTGTAGTTGCCGGAGTAGTAGGACAGAAAAAGCTTTCGTATGATATATGGGGAGATACAGTGAACACAGCCAGCAGGATGGAATCATCGGGAGAAGCAGGGAAAATAAATATCTCCGGTACAACATATGAGTTCGCAAAGGATTTTTTCTCCTGTGAACACCGTGGTAAGATGCCTGTAAAATACAAGGGCGAGATCGATATGTATTTTGTGAATGGGATTATTCCGGTACTGAGGGATGAGGCAGGCAGGCCAAACAGGAAGTTTATCCTTAAAATGCAGATGCTGAAGTTGCAGGACGTCGAGGATGTTATTATAAAACTTTTCGATGAAGAAGCTCCGCCTGATCTCTATTTTCATAACTCCTCACTTGTAAAAAACATAAGCAGCCAGGTTGAGCTTCTTGCAACAGCTGAAAGGATTCCGGAGGAAGACTTTCTAAGGCTGAAGCTGGCATCATTATTTCTTTTCACCGGCTATATCTCCGATTACGAAAAACCGATGGAGGCATCGTTGTCATCGGCCGAAGAAACTTTACCAAAATATGGGTTTGACCAGTCTGAGATTGACGATGTTAAAAAACTTATCATGAATTCTTTTCTTAATAAAAAGGAATCAGTAAATGATAATATTCTTCATGACTCTCGTTATGATTATCTGGGGAGAATTGATTTTATAAAGCTTTCAGATAAACTGCTGCGAGAAGAGTCGGAAAACGGAATGCCTCATGAGAAGAAAGAATGGGCAGAAATCCAGAGGAAGCTTCTTCTTGACCATGAGTTTATTACTGATACCGGCAAGCTTTTAAGGAGTATCCCGGTCGAGGACCAGGTTTCTACTCTTCTTTCGAGTTAGGAATTACCGTTCATTCTTATGGAATATTTAGAAAAATATATTTTTATAATGTACTTTTGCACCGACTTTTAATATTAATTATATGGGAACGCTTGACTGGAAAAATCTGCCTTTCGGTTATATAAAAACTGATTTCAATATTCGTTGTCATTATAAGGACGGAAAGTGGGGGAAACCTGAAGTCTCACAATCAGAGTATATTGATATTCACATCGCGGCAACAGGGCTGCATTACGGCCAGGAGGCATTTGAGGGCCTGAAGGCCTACATGGGGAAAGATGGAAAGATAAGGGTTTTCAGGTGGGACGAAAATGCCAGCAGGCTGATATCGTCTGCAAACGGGATCAAGATGGCTCCGGTTCCAGCCGAACTGTTCAGGGAGGCTATTTTCCAGGCAATAAACCTTAACAAAAAATTCGTGCCGCCATTTGGTTCAGGCGCTTCATTGTACGTAAGGCCGCTTCTTTATGGCAGCGGAGCTGAAGTAGGTGTTAAACCGGCTTCTGAATATACTTTCATTGTATTTGTAACCCCTGTCGGACCATATTTTAAAGGTGGAGTAAAACCCGTAAATATGATGATCTGCCGCGACGTTGACAGAGCAGCTCCTCTTGGTACAGGCATTTATAAAGTCGGAGGAAACTATGCCGCCAGCCTTCGCGCACTTGTGGCAGCCAAGGAGAGCGGATACGGGAGCGCACTATTTTTGGATGCAAGAGAGAAGAAGTATATCGATGAATGCGGACCGGCTAATTTTTACGGCATAAAGAACAATACTTATATCACTCCAAAATCAGAATCTATTCTGGGCTCAATTACAAACAAGAGCCTGATCCAGCTGGCCGGTTCGCTGGGTATTAAAACTGAGCGCAGACAAGTCCCTGTCGAGGAGCTTGCTGAGTTTTCTGAGACGGGAGCATGCGGTACGGCAGCTGTTATAACCCCGATAGGTAAAATTGTTGATCCTGAGAAGAATAAAATATACGAGTATTGCAAGGATGGGAAGCCAGGAGAGCTCACGATGAAGCTGTATAATAAGCTTGTCGGAATCCAGATCGGTGATATGCCTGACGAATTTGGATGGATGACAGTTGTTGAATAGAAGAAAAGCGTCGGAATGAAAAGAAACGAACCGGGACAAGAAAGATCAAGACTGCGTAGTTCATACATTTCCCTTGTGGTGAGTGTTTCATTGGTTTTGTTTCTTCTTGGCATACTCGGCCTTGTTCTTATTAACGCCAGGGAGCTCTCAGATTATTTTCGTGAAAGTCTCTCTTTTTCAGTTATGCTCGACGATGCCGCCAAAGAGGCCGACATTAGAATGCTCCAGAAGGATCTTGATGCGAAATCATATGTCAAATCAACAACTTATGTTTCGAAGGATGATGCAGCATCAAAAATGAAGGCTGAACTTGGTGAGGATTTTGTCAGTTTTCTTGGCGATAATCCACTTCCGCCATCCATAGATGTTTATCTCACTTCAAAATACACCTGGCCCGACAGCGTTGCAAAAATTGAAAAATACATTCTCGGGTATCCTTTTGTAAAAGAGGTTTATTACCAGGAATCTCTTCTATTTCTCATAAATGAAAATGTAAAAAAGATAAGCCTCTTCCTTCTTGTGATAAGCTCTTTCCTGTTCCTGATCGCGCTAACGATCATCAACAATACGATCAGAATATCAATCCATTCAAAAAGATTCATTATAAGAACAATGCAGCTGGTAGGAGCAACAAGGTCGTTTATCAGGAAACCATTCATTCTTCAAAGTGCGCTGTTTGGTTTTATTGCAGCATTAATTGCACTGACCCTTTTAATGGGATTGCTTTATCTTATTGAGAAGAAGTTTTTTCTTATGTTTACATTTGAAAATACGAACCTGCTGCTTCTTCTCGGAGCAGCTGTGATTATGACAGGTGTTTTAATTAATATCATTTCAACATATTTTTCAGTCAACAGGTATTTAAGCATTTCTGAAGACAAACTTTATTATTGATTCATTATGGCTACGAAAAACGAAAATAAGGAAAGACCGAATTTTGCACTCGGCCGCGAAAACTATAAGCTGCTTGCAATCGGATTTGCAATCATTGTAGTCGGCTTCCTGCTCATGCTTGGCGGAAAATCGCCGAGCCCCGATAAATTCAGCGATAATATCTTCAGCTTCAGGAGAATCACCCTGGCCCCGATAGTTGTGCTTGCCGGATTTGTTTTTGAAATCTGGGCCATCATGAAGAAACCTAAAGAGACTGAAGAAAAATAATGAGCTGGAGTTTGGAGTGCCTGAAGTGACTAGAGTTAAAAACAACTCTAGCTCACTCAAAACTTTAGTCCACTCCTGGCACTTTAATATAAATAACAAAATTATTTATTAGTTATATGAACTGGTTTGAAGCGATGGTCCTTGGCCTGATCCAGGGGCTTACTGAGTTTTTACCCGTCAGCAGTTCCGGGCATCTCGAACTGGGAAAGTATCTGTTCGGCATTAATCCTGATTCAAATTTTTACTTTTCAGTTGCTGTCCATGGCGCTACCGTTCTAAGCACCATCGCAGTACTCTGGAAAGAGATTGTTGAATTGTTTAAAGGACTTTTTAAGTTCAGGTTGAATGATGAGACAAAATATGTAATTAAAATTTTTATCTCAATGATCCCGGTAGGAATAGCCGGTTTATTTCTGACGGATATTGTCGATAAATATTTTTCAGGGAACATGCTCTCTCTTGGGATTCAATTCATCATCACAGCCGCTATCCTGCTGCTTCCATCATTTATAAAACCGAAAGAAAGGCCAATAGGTTATTTTGACGCTTTTATAATAGGAATTGCACAGGCTATTGCAGTGTTGCCTGCAATTTCAAGGTCAGGCGCCACAATTGCCACCGGAATGATAATTGGGAATAAAAAATCGGACATTGCAAAATTTTCCTTTCTGATGGTGCTGATTCCGGTCATCGGAGCTAATCTGTTAGAGATGAAATCAGGAGCTTTTTCTGCTGAAGGGACATCTGTATTAGTAATTCTAATCGGGTTTATAGCAGCATTTATTTCAGGTTATTTTGCATGTAAATGGATGATTAACCTTGTTAAAAAGGGTAATCTTTTATGGTTTGCTGTCTATTGTGTTTTGATTGGAGTTTTTTCTATCTTATTGGGATTGCATGTCATCTGAAAAATTATCAGTTTTAGAGGAAGGACAGCTCCTCCTTTTTGATAAACCACTTTACTGGACATCTTTTGACCTGGTGAACAAGATCAGGATAATGATTCGCAGCAGACTTGGAATAAGAAAAATCAAGGTAGGTCATGCAGGGACACTTGATCCGCTTGCAACGGGACTGATGATAATCTGCACGGGAAAGGCAACAAAGCGGATCAATGAGTTTAGTGAACTTGACAAGGAATATATTGCCAGACTTCATTTTGGAGAGACAACGCCTTCTTATGACCTTGAGACGGAGGTTAATGGTAAATATCCTGCCGGCCATATTACAATCGAACTTATTGAAGAGACAATAAAAAAGTTTTTAGGCGAACAGCAACAGATCCCCCCGCTTCACTCTGCCAAGTTTATAGGCGGGAAGAGAGCTTATGAATATGCAAGGAAGGGAATCGAAATGGAACTTAAACCTGTGAGTATCAATTACCGGGAAATTAAACTAATATCTTTCGTGAACCCTGACGCGACAATAAGTATTATCTGCAGCAAAGGAACATATATAAGATCTTTTGCAAGAGATCTGGGAGAGGTTCTTAAGAGCGGTTGCTATCTTTCAGGACTGGAACGAATTTCTATTGGAGAGTATAAGCTTTCAGATGCATATACTCTGGAAAAATTCGACAAGTATCTTGAACAATTGCAACAAAACTGATATTTATACGTATAAAGAAATTCTATTTTTATATATTACAAAAGACAGGTTATGAAATTATCGCAGTTCAGGTACAATTTGCCGCAGGAGCTTATAGCTCTTTACCCCTCGGCAAACAGGGATGAATCGAGGTTGCTGATTGTAAACAGGAAGACCGGGAAGTTTGAACATAAGATTTTTAAGGATATTGTCGATTATTTTCATGAGGATGATGTACTTGTATTCAACAACACAAAAGTTTTTCCTGCCAGGCTGTATGGCAATAAAGAGAAGACCGGCGCTGAAATTGAAGTCTTTCTTTTACGGGAGCTGAACAAAGAACAGCGTTTATGGGATGTGCTGGTAGATCCTGCAAGAAAGATACGGATCGGGAATAAGCTTTATTTTGGAGAAGATGACCTCCTCGTTGCAGAGGTGATTGATAATACTACCTCACGAGGGAGAACCCTGAGGTTCCTTTTTGACGGCACATATGAAGAGTTTAAGCAGACTCTTTACGGGCTTGGAGAGACCCCGCTACCCAAATTCATTAACAGAAAAGTGGAGCCTGAGGACAATGAGAGATACCAGACAATATTTGCAAAATATGAAGGTGCCGTTGCAGCGCCTACGGCTGGTTTGCATTTCTCCAGGGAGCTATTGAAGAAGCTGGAGATTTTAGGCGTCAATTTTGCCGAAATAACCCTGCATGTAGGGCTTGGAAATTTCAGAAGCGTCGATGTGGAAGACCTTACAAAACATAAGGTCGACTCAGAAAGAATAAATATTTCCGAAGAAGCAGCGGATATTGTCAACAAAGCCAAAGACAATAAATTCAGGATCTGTGCTGTCGGAACAACAGTTGTAAGGACTCTCGAGAGTTCTGTATCAACTAACGGCTACCTGAAATCATTTGACGGGTGGACAAATAAATTTATTTTCCCTCCATATGAGTTCAAGGTGCCTGATATGATGATCAGCAATTTCCATCTTCCATATTCAACCCTTCTGATGATGGTTGCCGCTTTCGGAGGATACGACCTGGTATTTGACGCATATAAAACCGCAGTGAAGGAGAAATACAGGTTCGGCACTTATGGAGATGCAATGCTGATAATTTAATGAAGGCGAAAGGCATCAGGCAGCAGGAAGAAAAACAGTCAAACGAAGGACAGATGATCTGCTAAACCAGGAGTGTCAATAATTTCTGCATTCAAAATTCGTTTGTTCGTCATTCTCACTTCATTTTTAGAGTTTTTTTAAGGGCAATTTAAATAATATCTGGCCGGATGAAAAAATCATCCGGTTTTTTTATTGTATGGAATAGTCGTTTTGTCGACTATTTCAGCCAGCTGGTCAAAATATTTAATAGTTTTTGAATAATTTTTTTACCTTTAATCTGGTTATTAATCTCTGGTTGCATTTATGCAACCAAATTGACCGCGAATTTGTCATGTATAGAGAACCAGTCCGTTTGATTTGTGAGTAACGGGCATGAATAGAATTGATTAATATATCGGCTTTTAAAAAAAAGAGTTAAAGGCCGGATATATGCTTTTTTGTATAATATGAAGTAATATTATGAAAATCACAAATACCAAATAAATGAGGAGGTATATCATGAATACTTTGCAAAACAAATCATCAGGAGCTTCCGGCGGCAGACGGAACTTCCTTAAGCGGGCATTACTGATTCGCTTCAAACTTGTCTTGTGCATAGTACTATTGATTCTTGCAATCGGGAATCAGAAGATCCTTGGACAGGTAAAGGGAGTCGGCATTAGCGAATCGGCTCCTATTAATCCGGATGCATCTTCTCTCCTGGAACTGCAATCGACAACCAGGGGGTTCCTTGCTCCGCGCATGACAACGGCGCAGAGAACAGGGATAACCTCTCCTGCTCAGGGGTTGCTGGTTTATGATACTAATACCAAATCATTCTGGTATTATGACAGCGGCTGGAAAGCATTTGCTTCGGGAGCCTGGGGATTAAGTAATCAGCTACTTGGCATGAACGCTGCTGGTGATGCCAATGAGTATAAAACTCTGAACGGGTCAATTAACATTACTGTTGCTCACGCTGCCGGGAGCATAACCCTGAACACAATACAGGACATTACTAACACATCCTCTCCATTATTTGCCGGACTTTCTCTTACTTCTCCTCTAACTGTGCCCAATGGCGGAACAGGATTGCAATCAGGGATATCGGGAGGCATACCCTATTTTAGCACAAACACTACCATGGCATCATCTGCATTGCTGACAGCCAATGGTGTGGTCGTTGGTGGCGGTATCTCAACAGCACCATTTACAATAACACCGGGAACAAACAACACGGTTCTTCGGGGAAGTACAGGCGGAGCTCCTTCATTTGGACAGATTATCAATGGCGATATTGCGACTGGTACAATTGACCTTGGATCAAAAGTAACTGGGACCTTACCCGTGGTCCATGGAGGGACCGGGGTAACGACGTTTGGAGGGGCTAATCAGGTACTATACACTTCAACAGCAGATAATCTGACATCAGTAGCTACATCTACAGGAGCCGGGCAATTTTTGCAGACTAGCACATCAGGAGGAGCACCAACATGGAAGAGCGTTATTGATGTAGTAAATGGGGGAACAGGACAGAGCAGTTATGTAAACGGTGAGATACTGATAGGGAATACGACAGGGAATACATTGACAAAGACAACACTGACAGGGACAGCAAACCAGGTTAATGTCACCAATGGCAATGGGAGCATCACACTATCCACGCCACAGAATATCCACATAGGAGCATCACCGACCTTTGTTGGTCTGACCTTAAGCGGTCTGACAGCAAACTCGGGAGTTTACACAAATGGCACCAGCGGATTAACCTCTACGCCACCGACAGCAGGGACAATAGGTTACTGGGATCGTACCGGGACAATACTTTCTCCGACAACACTGGGAGATGCAGTAACAACCACGGGCAATATTTATACAACAGGAACAGGGACGATAACCTCAGCAGGCTTACTGACAGGATCAACCGGGGCATCAGTAACAGGAGGAGCAGTTAATCTTAACAACGGATCAAACTTTGCGACAAACATAAATACCGGGACATCAACGGGGAGTGTAACAATAGGAAACTCATTAAACACAATAACCCTTCCTGCTTTTTCAACAGCAGGATTGGTTCACAATAATGCAACCGGAGTACTCTCCACGGGACTTTTGACCAACAGCGATATTACTCCCGGGACAATAGATCTGATCACGAAGGTCACGGGTGTACTTCCGATAGCCAATGGAGGGACCAATTCAGCAGCGGCACTGGCAGGACAGTCAATAGTGATATCAAACGGAACAGCAATCGTTCAGGGAGCAGCAGGAACGACGACGACATTGCTTCATGGTAATGCAGCAGGGGCTCCAACCTATGGACAGGTAGCCAACGCAGATATAGCCGATGGAACAATAGATCTTTTAAGCAAGGTCACCAATGTACTACCGGTAGTAAATGGGGGAACAGGACA
>PLLO01000015.1 GCA_003142255.1 Bacteroidales bacterium
GCATCAGTGACCTTTGCAGGTCTTTCTGTGGGAAATCATACCCTGACGACACGACTTACGGCATCACCGACATGTGTATCACTGGCTGGCGCGAACCAGGTAGTAAGTTCATCAACAGTACCTTCATTGAGCATTGTCTCTCAGACAAACGTATTCTGCAATGGAGACAATACAGGCAGTGTAACAGTAGCAGGTTCAGGAGGAGTAGCTCCTTACCAGTATAAATTAGATGCGGGAGCATACCAGGTTTCAGGTACATTCAACTCACTTACTGCAAATACCTATACCGTTACAATCCAGGATGCAAATTTCTGCACAAGCACGCTTTTAGTCACGATTACACAACCTGCAGTACTTACTGCCGCAGTTTCATCCCAGACGAATGTGGCTTGTTACGGAGCTGCAACAGGTAGTATCACGGTTCTTGCTAGTGGAGGAACTGCTCCATATCAGTACAGTATTGATCCAGGACCTTATCAGGTATCAGATACATTTACCGGACTTATTGCAGGATCTTATAATATTTCAGTCAGAGATGCCAAATCATGTACGGCCGGATTCTCTGTAAGTATTACCCAGCCAGGATCAGCATTATCCGGGTTTATCACCGCACAAACCAGTACAACATGTAATGGTGATCCTGACGGAAGTGTTACGGTTTCAGGATCCGGAGGAACAGCGCCATATCTGTTTAATATTGACGGAGGTGCATTCCAGGCCTCTGGAACCTTCAATGGATTGGCTGCAGGCGCACATACTGTGATTGTCCAGGATTCAAAACTTTGTGCACAGAATGTTAATGTCGTCATTACACAGCCTGCACCTCTGACAGGATCCATTGTTTCACAGATAAACGTGCTTTGCTTCGGTGGTTCAACAGGTAGTGTGACATTATCTGCAGCCGGAGGCACATCTCCTTACCAGTATAGCCTTGATGGCGGTGCATACCAGTCATCCGGAACATTTAATGGACTGGCTGCTGGGGCTCATTCAGTTTCAGTTCAGGATATCAAACTTTGTACTACAATTGTTAATCTGACAATTACTCAACCTGCTGCACTTACCGTATCTGAAACACAGGTTAATGTCTCATGTTTCGGCGGATCAAATGGTTCTGCGACAGCAGTTCCTGCAGGTGGAACAAGTCCATATGGCTATTCATGGAGTACTATTCCGACTCAGACGACAGTGACTGCAACAGGGTTGACAGCCGGAACGTATATTGTAAATGTGACAGATGCAAATGGCTGTACAGCCCTTGGCTCAGTCATAATTTCGCAGCCAGTAATTCTGAGCGGTAATGCTGTTGCAACAAATGTTCTATGCAACAGCGGATCAAATGGAGCTGTTACACTTACGGTTTCAGGCGGAACTTCACCTTATACATATTTATGGAATACGAGTGCAACTTCAAAAGATCTGACAAGCCTTACAGCTGGTACGTACTCGGTTACGATAACTGATGCTAATGGATGCATAGCCAATGCATCAGCTACAGTCACAGAACCTTCGCTGCTTACCGGAACTATTTCTTTACAGGCAAATGTACTTTGTTTCAGCGGAAATAATGGAAGTGTGACAGTAACAGGGTCAGGTGGAACAGCTGGTTATATGTACAAGATAGGAGCTGGGGCTTACCAGGCTTCAGGAACATTCAACACGCTGACTGCCGGACCATATACGATTACTATCAGAGATGTAAACTTCTGTACTGCAATAGTTCCTGTTACCATTACTCAACCTGCTGCAGCACTGGCGGCAAGTGTTGGATCCCAGACAAATGTTCTTTGCTTCGGCGATGCTACTGGTAGCGTGACAGTCCTGGCTTCAGGCGGTACCACACCATATGCGTATAATATTGACGGAGGAACATTCCAGCCTTCATCAATTTTCAACAGCCTACTTGCAGGTGGACATAATGTTATTGTCCAAGATGCAAATCTGTGTTTATTCAACTTACCGGTTAATATTACTCAGCCATTATCTACACTTAGCGGGAGCATAGTTTCACAGACAAATGTGCTTTGCTTCGGTGGTTCAACTGGAAGTGTAACTGTTGCCGGATCAGGCGGAACAGCTCCATATCAATACTCTTTTGACGCGGGTATACCCCAGGTTCTTGGAACTTTCAATGGACTAACCGTTGGCTTGCATACAGTGAAAATTCAGGATACCAATGGTTGTCAATATAATGTAATTGTTAATATAACCCAACCTGCTGCAGTTCTTACAGTTACTACAACAAAAGTTGATGTTCTATGTTTTGGAGCAGCTACCGGAAGTGCTACAGCTTTCCCGGCAGGAGGCACTCCACCATATACTTATTCATGGAATACAATTCCTGTACAGACTGGTGTGACTGCTACTGCTCTTACAGCTGGAACATATATCGTTACAGTAAAAGATAATAATCTATGCTCAACAACTGCCAATGCAATAATTAGTCAACCTCTGGCGGTCATCACAGGCTCAGCCTCAGTAACAACACCGATCCTCTGCAACGGAGGCACGGCCACTGTCACCCTCACGGGAGCAGGAGGCACAGCACCGTTGTCATATACGTTCAACGCAGTTACCAATGCAACGGGTGTCTTCAGCGGAATAACAGCAGGAGCAGCCTATGCATGGAGCATCACTGACGTTAACNNCCGGTAACGGGTACTCTGGCAGTTACAGAACCAACGGCTTTGTCAGGGAGTATTACAGCACAGACAAATGTATCGGTAGCCGGCGGAAATGATGGAAGTGTTACAGTTGCCGGATCAGGAGGAACTGCGCCATACATGTACAATATCAATGGCGGGACTTTCCAGGTTTCCGGAACATTCAACACCCTTATTGCCGGATCATACACTGTTACAGTCAGGGATGCAAATCTCTGCCCATTCAACATTCCTGTCACAATAACACAACCAATTGGTGCACTCTCAGGAACAATTACTGCGCAGACAAATGTTCTATGTTTCGGAGCATCCACAGGTAGCGTAACAGTTACAGGCATAAATGGAGTGACACCATACGAATACAGTCTTAATGCTGGTCCTTACCAGTCTTCAGGTATATTCAGTTCACTGGCAGCTGGACCTTATACAGTAACTGTAAGAGATGCTCTTCTGAGTACATCTGTTGTAAATGTTACAATAACCCAACCTGCTGCTGCACTTGCAATAGTCACATCTCAGATAAATGTTCTTTGTTCCGGAGGGAATACTGGAACGGCTACGGCAACAGTATCGGGAGGTACTACACCTTATTCATACTCATGGAATACCTCGCCTGTTCAGACAACTGCTACTGCAAGCGGGTTGAAAGCCGGAGCATATATTATTACAGTAACTGATGCAAACGGATGTCCGGCAACGGCAACCGTAACGATTACTCAGCCTGCTGCGATTAATGTAGCTATAGTGAAAACAGACGTTCTATGTAACGGCGGATCCAATGGTACTGCAACCGCAACGCCTTCGGGAGGCCTAGCACCTTATACATATTCATGGAACTCATCCCCGATACAGACCACTGCCACTGCAACAGGACTTTCTGCAGGTGCATATACAGTCACTGTAACTGATGCAAACTTGTGCTCGGCAACTGGCAATGTCACAATAGCTGAGTCTGCACTGATGGTACTTGATGCACCAGTTACTGAAACGACTTGTCCTGATTCACATGATGGAGGTATTACACTCAATATTACTGGTGGTACATCACCTTACACTGTTTTCTGGGCTGATGGTGCTACAACTCTCACCAGGAGCGGGCTGGATGCAGCAACCTATAGTGTAATCGTAACCGATGTCAATGGTTGCGCCAAGTCACTCGATGTAACTGTTGGTTTCACCGGCGGATTTACCTGCCTTATGATACCGCAGATCATTACACCGAATGGTGATGGTTACAATGATGAATGGATTATAAAGAATATTGATCTGTTCCCGAATGCTGAAGTATTCGTATATACAAGATGGGGTAAGCTTGTCTATCATAGCAAGAACATCTCTGCCAATCCTTGGGATGGCAGGTTCGAAGGAAAACTGATGCCGACGGATTCATATCACTATATACTGTATCTGGGTGATGGATCAGATCCAAAATCAGGTATAATAAGTATAATAAGGTAATAACCAGTACAATTTGATTTAACGCGATATGAGATTTTCCAAAAGTTTATTGCCGCTGGCTATTTTGAGTTTCATCTTTAGTATAACTTCTGCTCAGCAGGTACCGATGTACAGCCAGTATATAATGAATGGCTTCCTTGTGAACCCCTCATTTGCGGGGCGTGACGGTTACACCACCGTCACGCTTACCACAAGGGAGCAATGGGTCGGATTAAATTATTCTCCGGCGACCTATGCAGCCAGTTTTCAGACCAGGCTTCTGAAGAATAGCTATATTTCAAAAGCGACTTCAGTCAGGAAAAAACTGGTAAGACCGACAAAAGGAGGAAAGGTAGGCCTTGGAGGATATATTTTCAGCGACTATAATGGCATAATGAGGCGCACTGGTTTTGAAGCAGCATATTCATATCATATCTCTATGGGACAGACAGGAGGATTTCCCAACGATCTGGCCTTTGGTCTCGCACTCACTGTATACCAGTTTGCCATTAATACCACGGACCAGCTCCTCTATAATGTCGACGATCCCCTGCTCAATAATTACGACAGGTCAGTTTTTATTCCCGACTTCAATTTCGGGGCAAGCTTTACGACGGCAAAATATTATGCAGGATTCGCCATGACCAATATTTTAAGAGGCTCACTTCTGTTTGCTGACACTACAGACACTAAGAGAACTGAACTCGGAAATTTTTACCTCACAGGAGGCATCAAAATTCCTATTAACAATGATTTTACTCTTGAACCTTCCGCCTTTATCAAATCATCCGACATGCTCTTTAAATCCATACAGATGGATCTTACTGCAAGAGTATATTATAAAGAAGACTACTGGGCCGGGTTATCATATAGAACAGGTGATGCTATAATAGCTATGGTAGGGTTGAAGTACGACAGGTTCCATTTTGGCTATGCAGTCGATTTTACATTGACGCAGATCAGGAAACAGAGTTTTGGTTCACATGAGCTGACACTGGCGGTTAAATTTGGCGAAAGCGCCAGAAGGTACCGCTGGATAAATGCATATTGATATTATTGTTTCAGTCCTTATATGTCAAAAGGTATCGTAACAAGAATTACGTGTACCCTTTCGCTGGTGTTGCTATTCATTATCAGGGGATATTCCCAGGATGCCTCCGTGAATCCTGTGCGGTTCATGTTTTATAATGTTGAAAACCTGTTTGATACATATAATGATTCGCTTTCCGATGATGATGAATTCACTGCCCGGGGTTTGAGAAGATGGAACTATAAGAGGTATATCCACAAGATAAACGCACTCAGCAAGACAATTCTTGCTGCAGGAGAATTTACTCCTCCTGCCATCGTAGGTCTTTATGAGATTGAGAACAGGAAGGTTCTCGAGGATCTTGTATATGGGACCAGCCTGGCTAAATTTGGCTATGGCATTATCCATGAAGATTCACCTGATCCAAGGGGAATTGATGTCTGCCTTATTTACAGAAAGGAGCTCATCAGGATTATTGATTACAGGTACTTGATACCGAAGGAGATACCCAGGGAAGAGTTTAAAACAAGAAGTGTCCTGTACCTGAAATGTATTCTGTCGGGCGATACTGTTCATCTGTTTCTGAATCACTGGCCTTCGAGGAGGGGAGGAGTACTGGCAGGAGAGCCGCTGAGAGTTAAAATCGCAGAGATGGTCAGAAGCAAGACTGATTCAATTGCCCTGCATTCAGGGAATCAGTCATTTATTATTATAGCAGGTGACTTTAATGCAACTCCGGACGACCAGGTGATCGGACTACTGACTGCTGGCTACCCCTCAGGTATATCTCTTATTAATCTTTCAGCCGGTCTTCCTGGTAACTGCGGAACTTACAAGTATACCGGCACATGGGAAATGATCGACCAGGTATTGGTTTCAAAACCTATTATTGATAGTGGCCTTTGTTCTGAAACAGGGGCATTGAAAATTTTCAAACCATTATTTCTCATTCAGGACGATCCAAAATACCCTGGAGAGAGGCCGTTTGCCACTTACCTCGGTTACAGGTATCAGGGAGGTTATAGTGATCATCTTCCGGTGATTCTCGATCTTATCAGGAAATAGATCTCTTTTTCAGGGTCAACCCAAGTTCTTTACCCTTCCTTATCATTAGTTTTCGGGCATCTTCATGAGAATTTAGAATGATACCGTCAAGGATTGCTTCCCTTATTGCATTTTTGATAATACCCACTTCTTTGCCGGGTTTGATCCCGAATGTGCTGATTATCTCCTGTCCATCAACAGGGGGCTGGAAATTTCTTATTGCATCCTTTTCTTCTATCTCTTTCAGCTTAGTCCTGACGTATTTGAAGTTCTCGAGATGCTTTGCCTTCTTTACTTCATCCTTTGATGTAATATCTGCTTCACACAGCATCATCAAGTCGTCAATATCATCGCCAGCTTCAAAAAGCAGCCGTCTTACTGCCGAATCTGTAACCTCTTCCTGTGAGAGGACGATAGGACGAAGGTGAAGGCTGACCAGTTTCTGGACATATTTCATTTTCTCATTTAATGGAAGCTTAAGCTTTCTGAATATGTCGGAGATCATTTTTGAACCGATGAACTCATGTCCATGAAATGACCATCCGGTTTCGGCTGAATATTTTTTTGTAACCGGTTTTGCTATATCATGAAGAAGGGCAGCCCATCTTAACCAGAGGTTATCTGTGTGAAGGGAAATATTATCGAGAACTTTTATAGAGTGAATGAAGTTATCCTTGTGACCTTTGCCTTCTTTTTTATCGACACCTTTAAGATTATCCAGCTCCGGGAAAATGATTGCGAGGAGCCCGGTTTTTTCAAGAAGGTTGAAACCGGTAGAAGGACGGACGCACATTATTATCTTGTTAAGCTCCGTTACAATCCTTTCCTGAGAAACAATGCTGATCCTAGATGCATTTTCGGAAATAGATTTTAAGGTATGTTTCTCAATGGTAAAGTCAAGCTGGGCAGCAAACCTTATCGCACGCATCATCCTGAGAGGGTCGTCAGAAAATGTCTGATCAGGTTCAAGAGGAGTGCGAATGATCTTATTCTCAATATCCAGCATGCCTCCAAATGGATCGAGAAATTCCCCGAATCTATCCCTGTTCAGACATATTGCAAGAGCATTTATAGTGAAATCCCTTCTTTTCTGATCATCCTCAAGAGTGCCGCTTTCAACGAATGGCTTTCTCGAGCCTCTGTCATAAGACTCTTTTCTGGCACCGACAAACTCGATCTCATAATCCTTCCATCTGAACATCGCAGTACCAAAATTCTTAAAAACACTTACTTTAATATTCTTGTCAATTCTTTTGGCGCACTTCCTTGCAATATTAATTCCGCTTCCAAGCACCACAATATCAATGTCTTTTTCGGGATGATCCCTTTTAAGAATGCAATCCCTCACCCATCCTCCTATTACGAAAGCCTGAACGTTTTCATCCGTTACCACATCTGAAAGCAGGTTGAATATCTTATTATTTAGACATATCTTCATATGCAGATATGACAATTTATTTTATCATTCTGACAAAGTTACAATTTATAACCAATTTCTTGTTGAAGACGGGCTATACCCTCTTTCGGCATAAAGGTTGATATATAGTAAACAATTATCGCTTTACTTTGTTAGATTTAAAAAAGTTATCATGACAGAGCATTTGACAAAAGAGACCTTTCTGAACAAGGTTTTTGATTACGAAAAGAACAAAGAATGGAAATTCGAAGGCAGAAAGCCCTGCATAATTGATTTTTATGCCGACTGGTGCGGCCCTTGCAAGATGGTAGCGCCTATACTAGAGGAGCTTGCAACAGAGTTTGAAGGGGAAATGGATGTTTATAAGGTCAATACAGAAGAGGAGCAGGAGCTTGCTGGTGCTTTCGGAATAAGGAGCATCCCGTCATTCCTGTTTGTTCCGGTTAACGGGCAGCCGCAAATGGCAATGGGTGCCCTGCCTAAAGAGACCTTTGTTAAAGCATTCAAAGAGGTCCTTGGCATAGAAAAATAATCCATTCGTCAAAAAAATGGGTTTTTGTTTTAAAAATTCCCTGTCAGGATGTAACATTCTGGTTCTTTCATCCGTATAAGTTACGAAGGTAGTAACAAAAGGTTACATAAATTTTTTCATGGATTTAGGTTTAGGGTAGTAGTAAATCAGGACTTCGGTCCTGATTTATTTTATGCCAGGTCCTTAAAAATACTGTTGATCTCCTCTTCGGTAGTCCTTAGTTTCTTCTGGCACTGGCGTATCAGCTCTGAAGCCCGCTTTACTGATTCTGAAAGCTTATCTACATCCAGCTCTCCACTCTCAATATTTTTCAGGATTTTCTCAATCTCTGTAACAGCCTCATTAAATGAAAATTCCTTTTTAGCCATATATATCTGATTTATATTACTTTACTCTTAACTGAACCGTCGCTGAATTTTGTATCAATTATATCGTTTTCAGATGTTTCGCCTGAACTTTTAATAATTTTTCCATCCAGAGAAGTGATAGTATAGCCTCTTTTAAGAACATTTGCAGGATCAAGGATCTTAAGTGCATTTTTAAGCGAATCTGTCTTAACCTTCTTCTGGCTCATAATATTGGAAGTAAGGCTTACCATATCCTGACTCATTCTTTCGAGAACCTTATATTTAGCCGATGAAAACAATCCGGCTGAGGATACCAGCCTTGATTTATGATTGGCAGGCACAATCCCTGCCTTTAAAATGTATTCCTTTCCGGTATTTATCATTTTTATGATCTTACCGGAAAGCACCTCTTTTTCTCCTGAGACAAGAAGCTTCGCCGCCGGTATCAACCTCATTCTTGATGTTTCAACACGCTCCTTATTGTAATCGATGATTCCTTTTGAATACTCGCTTATTTCTGAACTAATCTCTTTAAGGCGATCTTCAGCACCAGCGACAGAATCAATAAGGTAATCAGCAACTGCAGTGGGTGTCTTAAGAGATTGAAATGCAACCATATCAGTAACTGAAAGATCTTTTTCGTGACCAATCCCAGTAATTACCGGCAAAGGAAACTGGGTCACATGAAATGCAATATTATAGCTGTCGAACCAGCTCAGATCACTCTGGGAGCCGCCACCCCTTATTATAGCTACTACATCGAACAAATCGATATGATCAGCAATACGGTCGAGTGCTGAAATTATACCATTCTCCGTCTCTGTTCCCTGCATGGCTGATTCAAAGAGAGCCGTGTAAAAAACATACCCAAAACTGTTTTTAGAGAGGTGGTTTAAAAAATCCGAATAACCGGCAGCTTTACCGGATGATATCACGGCAATTCTCTGGGGTAAGGCGGGAAAGAGAATCTCCTTATTCATAGAATAAACTCCCTCTTCCTCGAGTTTTTTAATGATCATTTGCCGTTTAAGAGCCATCTCTCCGATTGTGAACGATGGATCAATATCAGAAATAATAAGGCTCAGTCCGTATAACTCATGATACTCAATTTTTACCCTGACAAGGACTTTCATTCCCTCCCTCAGAGTCTCACCTGTGCTGTTCTCGAAAAATGATTTCAGAAACCTTGACCTCTTACCCCATATAATTGCCTTCACCTTTGCCCTGGCATTTTTCTCGTCAGGAAGCTTCTCAACAAGTTCCAGATAACAATGGCCTGCACTATTCTCCTTCATCTCCGATATTTCCGCGACAACCCAATAGAAGTCAGGAAGGGCAATATAAAGAGAATCCTTTATAATGAGCTGTAATTCAGTTAGGGAGAGCTTATCGTCCGGCATCAGTTATTAAGCTTAATAATCTTATTTACAAAGGTACCTTTTCCTGTCTTAAGTTTAATCAGGTAAATCCCCTGAGGCTTATCTGAAAGCGCTCTTATTGCTATATTGCGTCCGGCATATTCAGAAAAATCCTTCCGGTATACCAGACTTCCGTATGACGTAAAAATTTCAATAATAAGGCTGCCCGGGGAGTCGCTGAAGTTTATCTCAACCTCACCTGTTGTAGGATTGGGCCATGTCAGGATCCCTTTATCCGGAAGTTTCAGATGTAATTCCTGGAGATAATCAAGTGCTTTTATCATATCGGGAGTTCCGTACCCATAAAGTGTATCAGGTACACTAAATCGGTCTCCGGCAAGATGAATGGCGTCTATTATTTCAATATTTGTTGCATCCGGAATTGCCTGTAAAAGTGTTGCCGCCATACCGCTCAGGACAGGACACGAAAATGATGTCCCGCTCATTCTGCTGTAAGACGATATACTGGTTTGTGTCGCAACATTGACTCCCATTGCTGTGTTGTCGGGTTTTACTCGGCCATCTGATGATGGTCCGGCAGATGAGAATGCAGAGATCAAGCCGTCCCCGTCAACTGCACCAACAGCTAAAACGCTGTCGCCGTCAGCAGGAGCTATGATATGTATCCATGGTTTATTACGTTCGTTCCCGGCACTGCAAACTACCAGTATCCCCTTTGAAGCAGCCATATCAGCAACTCTTGTCACAAAGGCAGTGTTGCCGTTAAGATCTGAATATTTATAATCGAGCGATGGCTCATCAAAGTTATAATATCCGAGCGATGATGAAATTATGTCTGCTCCCGCACTGTCAGCAAACTCAGCAGCAGCAGCCCAGAAATCCTCCTCAACGGAGAACTCGCTCGAAGGATCTTCAGTCCTCAGAAGAATGAAATCGGCACCGGGAGCCGTTCCTTCAATATTCCCTTCACTCTGCCCGGCAAGCACCGAGAGAACAGCTGTCCCGTGCTCATGATAATCATATACCCGGGGATCGTTTTTAACAAAATCCCATGTATATTTTATGCCTTTCCTGTTCCTTAGATTGATGAGAGAGGTGACAATGTCACTAAATGAGAATCCTGCATCCAAAACTGCAATTAGAATACCTGTACCATCGTATCCGGACGAATGGAGAACATCGCCATTAAGCATTGTGAGAGGGCGGTTAAAAGGTTGAAGATCGGCAGTTCCTGTAATTAGGTCATATTTATCTGAATACCTGCTTTTCCCTACCGGTTTCTTTACGATCTTTGCATCCGCAACAAAAGGAAGTCTTTTCAGAAGAGCCGTATCAGGCATGGACTTGGCTTTGAAAAGAGCTGTATTCATCCATTTTGAAGTGCAATGAAATGTAAAACCAAGCTGCTCAACCTGATTGATGTATTCTTTGAAAACAGGAAGATCACTATAATCGGGAGCGGTTTTCCCGGATTTTGCCCTCCTGTTGATGGCTCTTGTGGAAAGCAGATCGGAGGATAAATAATTTAAAGGTGTATTTGCTCCCTTGTCCTTGAAATAGACCCTGCAGAAATAATCAAAAGTATCCTGCCCGTTAACAGTACAATGTACGAAAACAAGGATAAGCATAAAAAACTTCCATGCCCTTTTACCGGGCAAAAAAGTTAATCTATTCATTATCTGATTACCCCTGTTTTCTCTGGGTCAGCGATATTACCTCTGGTTTTTTCCAGATTATCAAAAAAATCTGATACATCATTATCAATCTGCTTGTCATTGGTCATTCCGTTGACATAATTCAGCTCATACTTCAGCGATCCGTTCTCATTGTAGAAATCCCATTTTCCTTCACGCAGATTGTTTTTATAAAAACCTGATAACAGGCTTTTCCCGTTCTTGTACCATACTTCAAATTTCCCGTTCAGAAGATCTCCCCTATAATATGATTTCAGAAAAAGCTTTGCTTCCGGATAGTACTGCAACCATTCACCCTCTTTCTTGTCATTCAGATAATTGATCTTTTCGGCAACCGTGCTGTCAGGAAAATATTTAATTGAAAGGCCATTCCTCAAGTTTCTCTTGTATGGTTCTTCGTTTAAAAGATAGCCATTGGCTGATGATGAGTAGAACTTCCATACGCCCTCTTTTTTCTGTTCAACGTACTTGCCTTTTGAGGCAATAAATGAATTTGGATAATACATTGTTGCATCTGCGATTCTCCCGTCACTGCTGTAGATCAGAAGTGATAAAAGTGTTTTATCGCTGTAATAACGCTTAAACTCACCAATGGGATGGCCATCCTTAAAAGTTCCTTCATACAATACATTTCCGTCAGCATCTTTTTTTACCCATTGTCCCTGTTTCCGACCCTGCTGATCAGTCTTGTTTATATCTGAATTATTCTGGCAGTTAACATTTGCAAAAATGGCTAACAGCGAGGCTATTGCAATAATTTTATATTTCATAACGGAGAAACGCGATTATCGGTCTAAAAGTACAAAAATACAATAAAAAAAAGAGGTCCGGGAAGACCTCTTTTCATTTAGTATACAGAATCTTATTTTACTTCTTCAAAATCCACGTCAGTAACTTCATCGTTGCCCGGCTTTGTGTTACCACCCTGCTGCTCAGGGCCAGGTCCTGGTTGCGAAGCACCCTGCCCGGCATTTCCGGTATTTTGTGCAGTTTTGTACATTTCTTCGGACGCTGCCTGCCAAACTGTATTAAGCTCAGCAAGGGATTTGTCGATTGCGTCGACATCCTGGCTTTTATGAGCCTCCTTCAGCTTTTCAAGTGCACTTTCGATGGTCTGCTTTTTGTCGGCCGGAATTTTGTCTCCAAATTCCTTAAGCTGCTTCTCAGTGGTGAAGATCATACTGTCGGCAGTGTTTACCTTATCGACTTTTTCACGGGCTTTCTTATCGGCTTCCTCATTGGCTTTGGCTTCATCGCGCATTCTCTTTATTTCGTCGTCGCTCAAACCTGAGGAGGCTTCAATCCTGATTCTCTGTTCTTTTCCTGTACCCCTGTCTTTTGCAGTAACATGGAGGATACCGTTTGCATCGATATCAAATGTGACTTCAATCTGAGGTATGCCTCTGGGGGCTGGTGGTAACCCGTCAAGATGAAAGCGGCCTATAGTCTTGTTGCCGACTGCCATTGGCCTTTCACCCTGAAGAACATGTATTTCAACTGATGGCTGGCTGTCTGCAGCTGTAGTAAATACTTCAGTCTTTTTGGTAGGTATGGTAGTATTTGATTCAATAAGCTTTGTCATTACACCGCCCATAGTTTCAATTCCGAGTGAAAGAGGGGTGACATCGAGAAGAAGGACATCCTTAACTTCTCCGGTAAGCACACCGCCCTGGATTGCAGCACCTACTGCCACAACTTCATCGGGGTTAACGCCCTTGGAAGGAACTTTTCCGAAAAATTTCTCGACAAGCTGCTGGATGGCCGGGATACGTGTTGATCCGCCTACGAGCAGAACTTCATCTATATCGGATATCTTAAAGCCTGAATCTTTCAAAGCTTTCTGGCAAGGTTCAATACAAGCCTGGATAAGCTTATCGCATATCTTTTCAAAGTTTGCCCTGGTGAGTGTTTTTACAAGGTGCTTGGGAATTCCATCAACAGGCATAATATACGGAAGGTTGATCTCTGTTGAGGTAGAGCTTGAAAGCTCAATCTTGGCCTTTTCAGCAGCCTCTTTAAGACGCTGCATTGCCATCGGATCTTTCCTCAGGTCAATACCTTCATCTTTAATAAACCCTTCTGCCATCCAGTCAATGATCAGATGATCAAAATCATCGCCTCCGAGATGTGTATCGCCATTTGTAGATTTTACTTCAAAAACACCGTCGCCGAGCTCAAGAATTGATATATCGAAAGTTCCGCCGCCGAGGTCAAACACTGCGATCTTAAGATCCTGCGATTTTTTATCGAGCCCGTAGGCAAGCGAAGCAGCTGTAGGCTCGTTGATGATCCTTTTAACGTTAAGACCTGCAATTTCGCCGGCCTCTTTTGTAGCCTGCCTCTGTGAATCGCTGAAGTATGCCGGAACAGTAATTACAGCATCGGTAACCTCCTGGCCAAGATAATCTTCTGCAGTCTTCTTCATCTTCTGAAGGATCATTGCCGATATTTCCTGCGGAGAATACTGCCTGTTGTCGATCTGTACCCTCGGGGTGCTATTATCGCCCTTCACAACAGTATAGGTAACTCTTTTTATCTCCTGTGTAAGTTTTTCATACGGCTCGCCCATGAACCTTTTTATAGAATAAACAGTCTTTTTAGCATTTGTGATAGCCTGACGTTTGGCCGGATCGCCTACTTTACGCTCACCGTTCTCAACAAATGCAACAATTGAAGGAGTTGTTCTTTTTCCTTCGCTATTCGGGATAACCACAGGCTCATTGCCTTCCATTACTGCAACGCATGAGTTGGTTGTTCCCAGGTCTATACCTATTATTTTTCCCATTTTATGATAATTAAATAATTTTTTATTTGACATTATTACATTGCAATGATTGTGCCATTTGAAATTTATGACAAAACGGCAGAGATGCTACCCCGCTGTAAAAACAAAAGAAATAGTAACTTTGTGAACTGAAAATAACAAACTAATAATTATGTCGGTACATAAGTCTGTAAAAAGGGTCACTACTCATGTTCTGAATGCGATGAAGCTTAAGGGCGAAAAGATAGCAATGCTTACGGCATACGATTATTCAATTGCCAGGATCCTTGATGAAGCTGAAATAGATGTCATACTTGTCGGCGATTCAGCCTCTAATGTCATGGCAGGCTTCGACACAACACTCCCCATAACTCTCGACAACATGATTTATCATGCCGCCTCAGTTGTACGTGGCGTAAAAAGGGCATTGGTAGTCGTGGATCTTCCTTTCGGGACTTACCAGGGCAATTCAAAGGAAGCGCTTGCATCATCAATCCGAATCATGAAGGAGACAGGGGCAGCTGCCGTTAAACTTGAGGGTGGCAAGCAGGTGATTGAGTCGGTGGAAAGGATACTCTCTGCAGGCATACCAGTGATGGGGCATCTCGGACTTACCCCACAGTCTATTCATAAATTCGGCACTTATGTGGTGAGGGCAAAAGAGAAAGAGGAAGCAAGAATATTGCTGGAAGATGCCAGACTCCTTGAGAAGACAGGCTGTTTTGCAATTGTTCTTGAGAAAATTCCCGCAAAACTGGCTGAAGAGGTCACCAGCAGTCTTAAAATACCGGTAATCGGTATAGGGGCAGGAGGTAAAACAGACGGACAGGTGCTCGTACTTCACGATATGCTGGGCATAACCCAGGAATTTTCACCCCGGTTCCTGCGCAGGTACCATAATCTCTATCAGGAAATAAAGGGCGCTGTGCAGAAATATATCAATGATGTCAGGACGCAGGAATTCCCAAACGAAAATGAACAATACTGATAATGGTAAGGGTACTCTACGAAGATAATCACCTGATCGCTGTCCTGAAACATTCTTCCGATCTCTCTCAGGGTGATAAAACAGGCGATATATCTCTTGATACAGAAGTAAAAAAATATCTGGCTGAGAAGTACCATAAGCCCGGAGAGGTCTTTATCGGTGTCGTTCACAGGCTCGACCGTCCCGTAAGCGGAGTTATATTATATGCACGGACATCCAAGGCGCTTCAACGATTGAATGAAATGTTAAGGGAAGCCCAAATGAAAAAGACCTACCTGGCTATCGTGAAGGAGAGGCCTCCTGAAGATACCCAGACAATAACACATTTCCTTAAGAAAATTGAAGATCAGAACAAAACTTATGTTTATGACAAGGAGGTAAAAGGCTCTAAGAAAGCAAGCCTGACATATCGTCTTGCGGGCCGTTCTGAAAGATATTACCTGCTTGAGATTGAACTCCATTCAGGACGTCATCACCAGATCAGGGCCCAGCTGGCAGCGATAGGATGCCCCATAAAGGGCGACCTGAAGTATGGCTACTCAAGATCAAATGAGGATGGCAGCATAAGCCTTATGGCACGAAGACTTGAGTTCATTCACCCCGTGAAAAAAGAGAAGGTGGTCATTACCGCACCATTCCCGGAAGGAGATATCTGGGACCTTTTTAAGGATGCCGGAGTGTAATAAAGAAAATGAGCCCGGATACCGGACTCATTTCCAAAATTGAACATGAACACCTGATCGGAATGAACTATTTCTTCCCTGTTACCCTGGTTTGGGTTTGTACAGTTTCTTTCTTTTCACTATCCTCTTTACTTACACCAAGTTTGTTTTCAATCTCCTTTATGAGATCTTTTGCCTTAGCCTCATCCTTGCTTTCAACCGTAACGACAACTCCATCCTTTGCAATTATGTATTTAGTCATTTCGGCATGATTATCGTTTTTTTCGAGTTTTTCCAGAGTATCAAAATCCTTATCACTCTCATCTCTTATAACTTTCCCATCTTTGATTATTATGACATTTCCCCTGCCAGAAGTTAAATCCTTATCATCGTCTGTGACAATTATTGTTTGGCTTTCCGACTTTCCGTCGCTGTTCCCGGAACTGGAATATGAATAGGAATGTTTTGTCCCATCGCTACTGGTTTTGCTGGTTCTGTCTGAGTTTTCATATGTCGTTATGATTGTCTGCTCCTTATTTTTCTCATCTCCGCCGGTTGAGGTTACTGTTACTAATAACTTCTCCGGAGATTTCCCCTCTTTAACCTTTTTCATGTTTTCAGCAAAATATATCACCTTGCCGTTCTTGAGAATCACTGAATCAGGCAGCTGACCATTAGTGAAAGTGGTGTCCATAACAGTTTTTGCCCCTGATCCATTATCCAATACCACTTTGATTTTATTTTCTGTTTTAATATCCTGACAGATTGCTGAAGATAGCGGTACAATTAAAGCTGATAAAAACAATAAGAAGCTTCTGAGATTGATTTTCATGGCGTATAGGTTTTAATTATCATTCAAAATTAGGTATTGACCTGTATAATGACGTTAAATTGAGGTTAATAACAGTTAATGAAAAGTTAAAACATGTATGAATTATGATATGATAAGTTAATTTTGTGTCATGAACAGGAATAAATTCGCTGGTCTCATCATAATGATGCTCGTCTCTATAATAGGTATTATCTGGGTTCAGATGATATGGATTAAAAATGCAATAGGGATCAGAAATGAGAATTTTGATTATTATGTCAATTCAAGTCTTCATGATGCAGCTGCGGAAATTGAATCTTCAAGGAAAATAAGCTTCTTCAATAATTTTCTGACACCGGATTCAGATCTGTCAAACAATATTTCAGATAATATTACCCGTTATGTAACGACCCAGAGTTACTCTGTCGGCAACAGTGGGAATGTCAGTGTCAGGATTACAAACCAGTCGGTTACTCAGGAACCGGGGAAAGAGCCTGTTATTGTGACGCTTGATACAACTCTTACGACCGACTCGGTATCCGTTTCATTATCATCACAAGAGAACCCCGGGAAAATGATCACAATCAACCATGGTAATGGAGATGAAGGAGGAACGGGCAGTATTTCGGTCTCGCAGAAGGATTTTATCAATATGTTACGGAAGAGGTCGAGTGAGTTTCAGAATATGAGCGACCAGATGATTGCTGAGGTGTACCAGTGGGAAAAAACAATGGATGTCGATAACAAGGAGATTGAAAATGCGGTCGGACGATCGCTTCTTTATACCGGAATCCAGACCCCTTTTGAATTTGCAGTCATCAAAAACGGTAAGGTCACTGATGGAACATTCAAGAAATCTGACAGGAATGACTTCCTGAAAAGCAAATACAAGGTAAGACTCTTTGCCGATAACATCATTTCGCAGGACATGCTTCTCTCGGTAGTCTTTCCTGCAAGGGCTAATTATGTTCTGGGATC
The DNA here is from genome assembly GCA_003142255.1 of Bacteroidales bacterium. Lineage (GTDB taxonomy): Bacteria > Bacteroidota > Bacteroidia > Bacteroidales > VadinHA17 > LD21. Next base: position 17,747 of record PLLO01000015.1, read on the forward strand.
GATGGCATGGATACTCGGAGGCTCACTTCTTTTCTCACTCATCATCCTTGCGACATTTGCAATGAGCCTCTTTTTTATTATCAGGCAGAAAAAGATTGCAGATATGAAATCTGACTTTCTTAACAACATGACCCATGAATTCAAGACACCTATAGCCACTATTTCTCTTGCTGCTGATACCATTACAAACCCGAAGGTGATAAATGACGAATCGAGTATCAGACACTTCATAGGCATGATAAAGAAGGAGAACAGCAGGATGAACAAGAAAGTGGAGACTATCCTACAGATTGCTTCCCTCGATAAGAAGGAGATAGACTTTAAATTTGAAAATGTCTCGCTTCATTCTGTAATTGAAAAAGCTGTTGATACGATTGATATCCTTGTCCAGCAGCGTAACGGGAAGATAAATCTGAATCTCGATGCTGCCAGCCCGGTTATATTTGGCGATGAGGAACATCTGCTGAACCTTGTCAACAACCTGCTTGACAACGCAATTAAGTATTCACCTGAATCTCCCGATATTACCGTGACTACCAGGAATAACGAAAGGGGAATAATAATGTCGGTGGAAGATAAGGGTATTGGAATGAGCAAAAGCGTTCAGAACAGGATATTCGAGAGGTTTTATCGTCAAACCTCGGGTAATGTGCATGATGTAAAGGGATTCGGACTCGGGCTCAACTATGCCCGTGCTATAATTGAGGCCCACAAGGGGAATGTGATTGTTACAAGCGAGCCGGGTAAGGGAAGCCGGTTCGACGTATTTTTACCATTTAACCAGGAGAATTAGAAATGAGTTCAAAAGCTGTCAGGATTTTTCTTGTTGAGGACGATCTGAGTTTCGGCTCAGTGCTGAAATCGTACCTCGAGATTAACGATTTCGTCGTGGAATGGGTCGATGACGGCAAATATGCCGTCGAGCACTTCAGAAAGGGGCTCTTCGAGATCTGTATTCTGGACGTGATGCTGCCACATGTCGATGGCTTCACTATTGCCAACGAAATACGACAGATAAACAACCTGGTTCCTATAGTTTTTCTTACGGCTAAAAAGCTTAAGGAAGATGTCCTAAAGGGATATGGTGCAGGAGGTGATGATTATATAACAAAACCCTTCGATACAGATATCCTTCTTGCCAAGATCCGTGCTATTCTTGCACGCCGCGATTTTCAGAGCGGCACAAAGGACATCTATGAACTGGGTAAATTCGTCTTCAATGCCAGGCTGAGGACACTTACGGCAGGCGACGATGAGAAAAAACTATCACCGAAGGAAGCACAGCTGCTTGAGCTGCTGGTCACTAATCCCAATTCCCTTATAAGCCGGGAAATGGCATTGAAAAAAATATGGGGTAATGATGACTATTTTACTGCCAGAAGCATGGATGTATATGTCACCAAATTGAGAAAATTCCTTTCAGCAGACCCGAGGCTGAATATTAAAAACATTCACGGTGCAGGTTTCCAGCTGGTAATCAGCGAAGAGCAGATCTGAGGTGATCTTTACTGAACTGCAGGGGCAGGAGGTCTCCTCCTTTTTCAATAATCCAGATCTTTTTCCTGCTGCTCAGGATTATCCTGATATTGTTTCCATATCTTGATTCTTCTTCCGCTATCACCTGACGGCAATTACCGCATGGAGAGACAATCTCATCAGAGTAACCTTCGCCGGTTAATGCTGCTATTGCCAGGGCAACCGGCTTATCGCCAGGATAATTGGATGATGCATTGGAGATCGCGGTTCTTTCAGCACATATACCCGATGGAAATGCTGCATTTTCAACATTAGCGCCAAGGATTATCTTTCCACTTTCAAGCCGGAGAGCCGCGCCCACTTTGAACCTGGAATATGGTGCATAAGCATTTTTTGCTGCTTTGCGGGCCATATCCAGAAGCTCCTTATCGGAAGGTACAAGTTCATCCGGATCATCGATTTCCTGATATGAAAATTTAATATTTTCTGTTCTGCTCATAACACTCTTATCTCTTAAGGGTTATAAAGGTAATATTTATTGGGGAAAAAAGAAGTTTGGAGTACGCCAGAGTGTGGAGTACTTAGAGTTTATGATATAATGATTATAACTTTAAGTACTTTGGGCACTTTTTTCTACTTTTATGCAAATTTTTATGTATGCACAAACACTCAAATCTGTTACTTCTGCTGTTAGCTGTTCCGCTATTTACATCGTGCCGTGCCGGAAGAACTGCATCTACAGTTAATACTTCTGATTTAGATGCACAGGCATATATTAACAGATATAGCAGCCTGGCTATAAGTGAAATGAAGAGAACCGGTGTGCCTGCAAGCATCACGCTTGCCCAGGGCATGATTGAATCTGATTTTGGCAGAAGCACTCTTGCACGGGAGGGAAATAATCATTTTGGAATCAAATGCCACAACGATTGGACAGGACCGGCAATCAGGCATAATGATGACAGGAGAAATGATTGTTTCAGAAAATATTCCCGTCCGGAAGATTCTTTTTATGACCATTCTGATTTTCTGAAGTCAGGATCACGATATAAGGAACTTTTTAATCTTTCTCAAACAGACTATAAAGGGTGGGCATATGGATTGAAGAGAGCAGGGTACGCAACAAATCCGGATTATGCAGGCCTGCTGATAAGGAAGATAGAAGAAAACAGTCTGTATTATTTCGACAGAGGTAACCAATTATTTCCGCAGGCAGAAGTCGTTACTCAGCAGGAAAAACCTGTAGATATTGACGCTCCTCAGGTAAACCAGGGTTATACTCAGCCTGTCGGTCAGGAGAGTGCGATTGTTCCGGCACATGTTTCAAGGGTAATGGAAAATAACAGGATTCAATATATAATTGTAAAGGATGGAGAGACCCTCAGCATGATTGAGAATGAGTTCCAGCTTCTTAAATGGGAGCTGGCAAAATACAATGAGCTCAATGCCTCATTCATCCCTGTCGCCGGCCAGATGCTTTACCTTCAGCCTAAGCGTGACAAGGCAGAAACTGGGACGGAAACTCATATTGTCCGCGAAGGTGATACCATGTACCTGATTTCACAGATTTACGGCGTAAAGGTGAAAAAGCTTTATGAATATAACTGGATGAACGAAGGCGCTGAGCCAGCTCCGGGAGATAAGATATGGCTGCGGGGAATGAAACCCGTCAACTGACAATTGTGCAGTCTGAGATATTGAATCCTCTGAGAAATTCGATTGTCGACATCCTGTTTTTGCCTTCAACCTGCAGGTTTACAATATTCAGAAATCCTTTACCGGTAGCAATTTTCATGAAATGTTTGCCGTCGGAAACAATAAATCCAGGCTTGAAATTATGTTCAGCATTTTCAGGATAGCTCTCAAAGATCTTGAAGGAGAGCTTTTTGTCACCTGTTTTAAGTAATGATCTGGCACCCGGATTAGGAGCAAGGCCCCGTATAAGGTTATGGATGCTCACCGGGTCTTTGTTCCAGTCGATAATACAGTCTTCGGGGAATATTTTTGGAGCCTCTTTGGGCGATTCACCTGGTTTCAGAAATTCAGACTGAAGATGCGGAACTATGCTTTTATCGGCAATTCCGGCAAGCGTTCTTATAACAAGTATTGCACCATATTTCATCAGCTTTTCGTGAAGGTCGCCTGCGTTTTCAAACGGGAATATCTGGATACCTTCTCTCAGCAGGATCTTGCCCGTATCTATTTTACCATCAATAAGAAATGTCGTTACCCCTGTCATAGTTTCACCGTTGATGATGGCGCGGTTTATAGGAGCAGCTCCGCGGTAATGGGGAAGGAGGGATGCATGCAGGTTTATCGTGCCTGTTGCTGGAATTCTCCATACTGCCTCCGGAAGCATCCTGAATGCGACAACAATAAAAACATCAGCATTAAGCATTTTAAGTGAATCGATAAAAACAGGATCCTTCAGGTTTTCAGGCTGGATGATGGGAAGGTAACTGAATTCCGCAAATACCTTGACAGGTGATTTTGACATTTTCCTTCCTCTCCCCGATGGCTTATCGGGTGCTGTTACCACGCCGACAACATTAAAGCCGTTCATCAGCAGCGAGCCAAGAGTGGCTACTGCAAACTCAGCAGTCCCCATAAATACTATTCTGAGGGATTTCATAAACGGTTTGAAATTGTTGTCAGCTAAAACTAATAAAAATTATCAATCCTTTACAATGTGCTTATAGCAAGTAAGATCGTGCCCCATTTTTTTTGCCTTGGTTTCGAGATAGAACTTGTTATAAGGATTTGGCTCTATGATCAGCGGAATTGTCTCGACAATCTGGATTCCGTAACCCTCAAGTCCTGCACGTTTGACGGGATTATTTGATATCAGTCTTACCTTACCGAGCCCTAATTCCCTCATTATACTGGCCCCAACGCCATAGTCCCTTTCATCCTCACCAAAGCCAAGCTTGAGATTTGCCTGTACGGTGTCCATTCCTTCATCCTGGAGGCGGTAAGCTTTTATCTTGTTCAGCAGCCCTATTCCTCTTCCTTCCTGGCTCAGATAGATCACTACACCTTTGCCTTCTTTTTCGACCATCTCCATTGCTTTGTGAAGCTGTGGTCCGCAGTCACATCTCATTGAACCGAAAATATCGCCTGTAAAGCATGATGAATGCAACCGAACCAGCACGTGTTCATCCTTTGTCCAGGTACCTTTTACCAGTGCACTGTGCTCAATCCCGTTACTGGTCTGCCTGAAGGGTATGAACTCGAAGTCACCGAATACCGTGGGTAGTTTTACTCTTTCACCTTTTTCAATAATAGAATCCCTGTCGAGCTTATACCGGATAAGATCGCGGATGGAGATTATCTTTATGCCGAATTTCTTCCTGATCTTCACGAGGTCCGTAAGGCGGGCCATGGTACCATCATCGTTCATAATCTCTACCAGTGCGCCTCCGGGACGAAGTCCCGCGAGCCTGGTAAGGTCAACAACAGCTTCGGTATGCCCGGCCCTTCTGAGAACCCCTTTTTCTCTTGCCTTTAGTGGAAATATATGTCCGGGTCTTCCAAGGTCGGTGGATTTTGTCAGAGTGTCGACGAGTGCCTTTATGGTAAGAGCCCTGTCTTTTGCTGAAACTCCTGTAGAAGTCTCCTTGCTTTTCAGATCGACACTTACTGTAAATTGTGTTTCATGTATTGAAGTATTGATTCCGACCATCAGGTCAAGTTCCAGTGCTTCGCATCTATCCTCGGGAAGCGCGGTACAAATAAGTCCACGTCCTTGCTTTGTCATGAAGTTAACAAGCTCAGGAGTGATTTTCTCAGCCGCACATATGAAGTCGCCTTCATTTTCACGGTCTTCATCATCCACTACAATAAGAAGCTTTCCCTCCCTGATATCCTCAATAGCTTCCTCAATTGTGTCAAGTTTATAATTGTTCATTTTCAATTGTTGTATTGTCAGGGTTGTTTGCATTTCCCTGTATTGTGATCCTGTACAAATAATCTTTAATCTTACGGAAGAACGAAATATAAGTATCTATGTTCAAAATATAGGAATCATTTGATGCCTTATAAGTAAGGAATACTCCTATCGGAAGCAGTATATAGGAAGATGCCCACATACCTGCAATGCTGCTGATAAGGCCCTCTTCAACCATTTTTTCGGCGGTAATTGAAATAACATACCAAACTACAAAAAAGAATATCGAAATAACTGCCGGTGTTCCAAGTCCTCCCTTCCTTATTATTGCACCGAGCGGAGCACCGATGAAGAAGAAAATCAGGCAGGCGAAAGGGAGTGTCAGTTTCTTGTACCAGTCCACCTCGAATCTCTTCATATCACGGGTTTGCATCTTCATTGTTTCGTTATTCCCTTCAATATAATTGCTTGCATCCTGAATGTCCTCAATGGCTTTTGACAACGCAGTTTTTTTATCCTCGTTATTAAGAGCGGCAAAAATGGTTTTGGCATCAAATTTCACGGCATTTGCTAAAGCTCTCAAGGTATCAGTCTGAACTGCAAAACTCGGCATTTGATTGCGGCCTTCATATATTTTAAAGTTCTTGAATTCATTGTACTGGGATTTATGCTTTGCGTTGTAACCCTTGTTCAGTGAATCGATGTCTCTTGAGAGCTGGGCCATATTCTTGCTCCATGAATTTCGTCTGAACATCTCACTATTGCTTCGTTCAAGGTCAAATCCCGACAGAGAGAGAACAAGCGTCTGCTCCTTGAAGGAATCTTTTCGTGTGGGGTATTTTCTTTCAGCAGGGATGACGTTTTTTTCCTCGAGCTCAGTAACTGAATTCCCATTATAAAGGATCATTATCATAGAACTTTCATCGGGAGTAACTTTCATATAACCCGAATCGGCGGTAGTAACCTCTACATTGCCCCTCCGGTCGCGGTGATCATATATTATAAGTTTTTCGAGCTTGTTTGTGATCGGATCCTTTGACGTTACCTTGATACTGAATCCGTCAATATCGTTGTTGAAAGAGCCTGCCTGAAGGTTAATATCAGGTCGTTTACGGCGAATATCATACATGAGGGATCTGGCCTGCTGGTTTGAATATGGGAGAACGTAATTTGAAAACAGGAAGGAGACTCCCACCAGCAGTATGATCAGGACTATCAGGGAGGCCATTATTCTCTGAAGCGGGATTCCGGATGATTTCAGGGCAGTGAGTTCGCCGAATTCGCCCATGTTGCCGAAGGTCATAAGTGAAGCAAGCAGGATTGCAAGTGGAAGGGCGGTTGGAACGAATGAGAGTGAAAACTGGAACAGCAGCTCGGCAAGGATCTTGAAGTTAAGCCCTTTTCCTGCCAGCTCATCGATATACATCCAGAGAAATTGCAAAAGAAGTATGATAAGCACAATGATAAATGTGAGTGCCAGCGGACCTATGAATGATTTTATGACAAATTTGTCAAGCTTCTTCACCGGATGAATGAATTAGACCGCAAAATTAGTGGATTTTTAGGAGAAATCATATTATTCATTTGTGCCGTCAGATCCCCAGCACCCTCTTCAGGTCAGCCACCTGTGAATCCCAAAGATTGACCGCATCTTCCTTTTCTTCGGGTTCGGTGAAATCGATTATAATAAGGGCCAGGCTGCCGCTGAGCTCTTCAATATTGATCCTGAATTCAAAGTAATTTGTCTCTTCATCACTGATATCCAGCCATTCAAATCTCACAAACTTATTCTCCTTAAGAGCTGCTAACCTTGCTTTTGATTCGGATTTGCCCCACAGAAAGGTAAAAATGTCGCTGTCAACATTCACATCGTCAGCAAACCATTCACCAAGCCCTTCAGGTGTACTGAGCCGTGAGAAAATCACCTTCGGTGAACAATTCAGTGTATATTCAAGTTCATACTTTGCTCTCATTATGAATTCCCTGCATTACTTCTATGCAATATAGAGAAAATATTGAGATCGTAAAATAATCTTATTGCTATTTAACTTCAAACTTTTTATATTTGCACCCGCGATTTATGGCGAGATAGCTCAGTTGGTTAGAGCGCATGATTCATAATCATGAGGTCCGGGGATCATTCCCCCGTCTCGCTACAGCGAAAAGCCTTTCTGAAATCAAGAAGGGCTTTTTGTTTTGAATCTGTCACCGGCTACCCGGCATCGGTAAATTGAATGAATTTTGAGAATGTATGCATCACGTTGTCTGCATATGTCTTCGACACAGGAATATCAATTACCGATGGATTATCAAGTTCAAGCTTTAAACCGTCCTTGTCTTTTCTGATGACTTTAACCTTCTCGAAGTTGACCATATACGACCTGTGACATCGTATTATCTCCGTGCCGGCAAAGTTTTCCTCCATCTTTTTCATCGTATCGCGTAAAAGATACTTCGAAACTTTCCCTTTGTTAAGATAACAGATACTTATATAGTTTTCGGTTGATTCAAGATAAAGGAGATTCTCCTTTTTAACGGAGAACTTAAGAGCTGATTTATCATCATAGAAGGGTATCATATCCCTTGAATTGTCGGGGAATGACTGGATATCAGCCATTCTTTCTATCTGCTCCTTCTTTTCGCGCCATGAGAAATAGAGCCAAAGGATAGAATAGGGAAGAAGCAGAACCAGTGCCGTATTCCGGGCTGATGTCTTTACCAGGTCTGAAAAGATGCGAACATCCTTGAGAATGAATTTTTCAAACATGGCATAAAATAATGCCATCATCAAAATTTCAGCTCCTATCCATGCCAGATATTGCCAGATATTGATCATCTGCCTCCTGCAGACATAATACATGACTATTCTGCTTATTACAACCACAAGTACACCGGTCAGTATCACAAGACTGGAATAGGTGAGGAATTGGAGTCTCGTAACATTAAACCATTTGTCGGCACCAAAGGGTGAATATATGTTTATGAAGATCAGAGCGAAAAGGGAGGTGAACAAAATAAGCCTGAGAATATTTTTCTTTTCGACCAGGTAATCCGGTATCGGTTTCTGAATGTCAAGCATTGCATTCTGAATTTTGCCTTCAAAATTAACTTTTTTCTAACTTCAGCTAAATTAAAAAAAATATATGCATGAATGACCATGAATTTTATCCCGTATTTAAATATTTCGTCACTTTATTTCAATTTATGTCCCTGATGACATTCATACGGCACATTTTTTTGTGAGGCCTGTTCCTCTTATATTTCTTTGCTGCCGGATACCGTGCAAAATTATGGAGTATACCAGGAAATATAACGAGTTTAAGAATATTTTTAATCCTAACCTGAAGGAGATCATTATTCCAGGGTCGGATATCAGAATAATCAATGCAGGATTCTTCTCTGATACTGGAAACGATACCTTTCTGAATAAGAATGACAAATCAATTCCTGAAAATGCTTCCTTTTCATATCCCATATTCGTTCCTCCTGATGCTTCCAGCCGCAAGGTGATCCTGCTTCTTCACGGACTTAACGAAAGAAGCTGGGTGAAATACCTGGTATGGGCATATTCCCTTGCACAGAACACCGAAAGTTATGTTATTCTCTTTCCGATATCCTTTCATATAAACCGGTCACCGGAATTTTGGAAGGATCCCAGGGCTATGTTTCATAATTTATCAGAGCGAAAGAAAAACTATGCTGATGTCAGCATGTCGAGTATTGCAAATATCGCTTTAAGCAGCAGGCTTACTGAGGATCCTATGCGTTTTTTAAATTCAGGATACCAGACTGTCGAAGATATTGTAAAACTCATGTCGCTTATTAGAGATGGTGGGCATGATGTGATTCCCGGAGGCAGCAAAGTAAATATTTTTGCCTATTCGATTGGAGCCTTCCTTGCACAGATAATTCTTATGGGCAATCCTGAAAGCCTGTTTGACGACACAAAGCTTTTCATGCTCTGTGGCGGATCGGTATTCAGCAATATGCACGGAACATCAAAGCTTATCATGGACAGCATGGCATACGATAAGGTTTTTAATTTCTATCTCGAGGATTTTGAGAATGAGATCAAAGTCAAGAGTCAGTTTTTTGACTTTATTTCCTCCAGCAGGATAGGAATGGCCTTTCGATCGATGATTGATCTTGGAAGGTTCAGAAAATTCAGGGAGACCAGACTGGCATCATTAAAGGAACAGATCCGTTCCATAGCATTGGTAAAGGATGAAGTTATTCCTGCCAATGGGATTGTTAATACCCTGAATTATAAATCGTCAACATCAGATGAAAGGGTACAGGTTACTGATTTTCCCTTTCCATATACCCACGAAAACCCTTTTCCTCTCTTTGGATCAGCACTCAGTAATAGTGTCGATAATGCCTTTGATCGCATCTTCTCCTCTGCCGCCTTATTTCTGGCCTCTTAAAGGAATTGGTAGTATCTTTTTTGATCATTTACACGTAAATTTTAACTTTACTGAAAATGATTCCCCTATGAAAACAAAGACAACCTCAATCTTAGTCGCTTTTCTTTTATTGTTAATTATTTCACAACCACTTCATTCCCAGCTTCCCAGGGAAACTGAGGCTCAGAAGATGCAGCGGATGAAATGGTGGACTGATGCCCGTTTCGGAATGTTCATCCACTGGGGCCTTTATGCTCTGCCTGCCCGTCACGAATGGGTGAAGAACCACGAAAGATTGACCAACGAACAGTACCAGAAGTATTTCGATAATTTCAACCCTGATCTCTTTAATCCGAAAGATTGGGCAAGAATGGCGAAGGAGGCAGGCATGAAATATGTAGTCATTACCGCCAAGCATCACGAGGGCTTCTGTCTTTGGGATTCAAAGTACACTGATTACAAAGCTACAAACACGCCGTTCGGACGTGATATACTTAAAGAATATGTGGAGGCTTTCCGGGCTGAGGGTCTTAAAGTTGGCTTCTACTATTCACTTATCGACTGGCACCATCCTGACTATACTATTGACAGCAACCATCCTCAGCGCCAGAATTCGGATTCGGCTTATGCAAGGCTCAACAAGGGTAAGGATATGAACAAGTACCGTGAATACATGAAGAACGAGGTCAGGGAACTGCTTACCAACTATGGAGAGATAAGCATCATCTGGTTCGATTTCTCATTCCCTGGCAAGAACGGCAAGGGACACGATGACTGGGATTCTGAAAACCTTCTTAAGCTGGCACGATCGCTTCAGCCTGGCATTATTGTCGACGACCGGCTCGATCTTAAAGATGTCGAAGGCGGTTGGGATTTTACTACTCCCGAGCAGTATAAGGTTTCAAAATGGCCGGAATATAATGGTAAAAGAGTCCCGTGGGAAACATGCCAGACCTTTTCAGGGTCGTGGGGTTATTACAGGGATGAGACTTCATGGAAAAGCCCGCAGCAGCTTCTCGAACTGCTTATTGAATCGGTGAGCAAGGGAGGGAACCTGTTATTAAATGTCGGACCCACAGCCAGGGGCGCATTTGATTACCGGGCCCAGGATAGACTGAAGGCAATGGGTGACTGGATGAAAGTCAACAGCAGATCGATATATGGTTGTACGGAGGCTCCATCAGAATTCACGGCGCCTGATAATACCCTGCTTACCTATAATCCTGTTTCTAAAAGACTTTATGTTCACCTGCTCGTTTACCCGATGGAAAGAATAACCCTGAAAAACATGGCTGACAAGGTAAAATACATCCAGCTCCTGAATGATGCCTCTGAAGTACAATTCTCAGCAGGAAGGGGAGAAGCTGCAAATGATCTGAACTTGTCACTTCCCATACTGAAACCGCCGTTTGAAATACCGGTACTGGAAGTTTACTTAAGGTAACCCCCGTCCCGCCAAGGCGGGACTGCCCCCTGAAGGGGGCTTGATTCGTAATTCTTTTAAGGATACTGAATTAGACCCCCTTTAGGGGGTGGGTCCCTCTTTTGAGGGGCCCGGGGGTTTTATCTTTTATTCAAGACTTCCTATAACTTTTTCTACTTCTGTAAGTATCTCGCACGATCTTACAAGTTCCATCATTGCAGTATGATCATCATAAAGAGGTCTGTCTATATCGAGGAAGGCGACATGCTTTCTGATCACATCCTTTGCTTTCTGAACGCCGACGCCGAATTTATACTCCTCTTTTCTGAAATCGAGTGCCTGTGCAGCTGCCATATATTCGATTCCCAGAACACCATAAGCTGCTTCAATTATCTGGTTGTTCTTGATGGCTGTATTCATACCCATAGAGACAAAATCCTCCTGGTCGGCTGCTGCAGGAATAGATTGAATTGATGCCGGCATAGACAGAATTCTCTGCTCAACGATCAGCATATCGGCCGTGTACTGGCTAAGCATTAGCCCGGAGAACATTCCTGCTCCCTTTGTGAGGAAGTCGGGGAGACCGACACTCAGGGCAGGGTTGTTAAGCCTGTTCATCCTTCTTTCCGACATCACGCTCACCATTGTTATGCATGCTCCTGCCATATCCATCGGAACGCTTACCGGTGATCCCTGAAAGTTAGCGCCTGAAAGCTGAAGGTTTTTCTCCGGGAAGAATATCGGATTGTCGCCAACTCCGTTGAGCTCAATCTCCACCTGGCTGAGGGCGTATGCTAGCATGTCGTGAGCGGCGCCTATAACCTGCGGCGTGGACCTCATTGAATAAGCATCCTGTACTTTGGATTTTACCTTTCCCTCTTTCAGATCGCCTCCTGCGACGCATTTATTTATGGCATTTGCACTCCTGATTGCACCTTTGAATCCCCTTACTTCGTGAAGCAGCGGATCGTATGGTTTCATATTTGCTTTAAGTGCTTCAAGCGACATTGATGCAGCTATCTCAGCCTGTTTCAGCCAGTTGTTGGCATCTACAAGCCAGATAGCGCTCATTGCGGTGAGCATATTGGAGCCATTGATGGCAGCCAGCCCGTCGCGCGCCTGGAGACCAGGGATCGGAATGCCGGCTCTTTTCATCGCCTCCCTGCCATCGAGAAGCTCACTCTTGTAGAATGCCTTACCCTCGCCAAGCAGCAGGAGGGCTATCTGCGACATAGGAGCAAGGTCACCGCAGGCTCCCACAGAACCCTTCTGACAAGCAAAGGGAGTTACTCCCTTGTTCAGCATTTCGACATATGTCTCAGTAATTTCAAGGCGGTTGCCCGAGTTGCCATGGGCATGGACATTTATCCTTCCAAGCATTGCTCCCCTGACAATCTCTTCAGATGCAGACTCGCCAATACCTGCGGCATGGTTATAAACAAGGTATTTCTGAAAATCCTTTATCTGATCGTCGTTCAGTACCATTTCGGAGAACTCACCGATCCCGGTATTTACACCATACATGATCTCGTGAGCAATGATCTTTTTTTCAAGCATGGCCCTGCATTCGTTTATCCTTTTCCGGGCGTCGGGGTGAAGCTCCACCTTCTGCCTGTTACGGGCAACATTCACAATATCATAAACAGATAGCTTCGAACCGGTTATTATAAGTTTTTCCATGGAAATCAAGATTAAAAATGAATAATTAGTGATTTCAAAATTTGTACTAGATACCCCCTGAAAGAGAACGCACCTTCCCCCTTGGGGAATCCCGAGTACTCGGGAGGGATGGGGGTCATACAATGAGATTAATCTCCCGGATTAATAACAGAGTCCTGAACGATTGATTTTGATCTTGTATTCTAGTATCCAGCTTAGATGCATGGCAGTTGTTTAGAGACTCAAATTTATAAATAAATTTCCGAATAGTCATTTAAACTTTCATTGCCTTTGTTCCATTATAAAATTTTAAACTAAATTTCAACTTTAAATCAATAATTCACTATGAAAAAGCTTATAATACTTTTGATATCTATCTCTGTTGCGATCATTTACCCTGCATTCGGACAGAAGGCTGATAAGAATGAAGTCAAGACCAAAGGAGCTTATTACACTGGAAAATACAGGAATCTCTTCCTCGAAGATGGACATTCAAAGAAAGAGATACATGCTAAAAACGAGGCTGCTTTTCAGCTGCTCTTTCATGGAGATTCTGCAACCCAGAAGGTCTATTTCGAAGCTGGCAAAAACAACAACGGTCTGCTGGCCTATGTGAGCGATGTTCTTCATAACGACATCCGTAGTGAAGGAATGTCGTATGGCATGATGATCGCCGTTCAGATGAACAAGAAAGCCGAATTCGACGCTATATGGAATTATTCCATGACATATATGTATGTAAATAACCCTGATCATCCGTCAGACGGTTATTTCTCATGGTCGCTGAAGCGCGATGGCACACCAAATTCCGAAACACCTGCTCCCGACGGTGAAGAATACTGGGTTATGGCCTTGTATTTTGCTTCGCACCGCTGGGGCGACGGCACGGGCATTTATAACTATAAGGAATGGGCCGACAAGATACTTACTGCCATGGTTCACCATCCGCTCAAATCGGGGATGACAAAATTCGGACCCAGGAATGTCGGTAACATGGTAAATGAGGATGCAAAAATGATCCGCTTTGTTCCCAATACCGACAGCTGGGGATTTTCCGATCCTTCTTATCATCTCCCTGCTTTTTATGAGCTCTGGGCAAAATGGGGGCCTGCAGCTGACAGGTCATTTTGGGCCGCAGCTGCCGACACCAGCCGCTCATTCTTCCAGAAATGTACCAACAAAAAGACCGCACTGGCTCCTGATTATGCCAATTTTGACGGTACTCCCTTTTCACGGGGAACGTATACACGATCGGCAAATTTCTCCTATGATGCCCGCCGAACACAGATGAACTGGTCAGTTGACTGGTCATGGTGGCAAAAGGACCCCCGCGAGCAACTATTGAGCAACAAGCTCCAGACGTTTTTCAAGTCTCAGGGTATGGACACTTATGGTTGCCAGTTCACTCTTGACGGTCTGCCTCTCGATAATAACCATGCAAAGGGACTTGTTGCAACAAATGCAATTGCCAGCCTGGCAGCAACGCATTCACTGGCAAAGGAATTCACTGAAGCACTCTGGAATACGCCAGTACCATTAGCCTTCAATGAGAGATATTATGAAGGACTTTTGTATATGATGGCGATGCTTCACTGCAGCGGGGAGTTCAGGATCTGGTAGCCGTCAGCCCGATAACCGAAGCCTTATTTGAGTTAATGAATCACTGGTGTCCGGTTAAGGACG
>PLLO01000002.1 GCA_003142255.1 Bacteroidales bacterium
AGTATAATACAGTCCAATTTAGCAATCTGGTCTGGATGGCTGAAAACCTGAAGACAACCCGGTTCAACGACGGTACACCAATTCCTCTTGTAAAAGATAAGGAAGAATGGAATAATTTACAAACGCCGGCTTATTGCTTTGCCGATTCTAGTTCGGCATACTGGGGGCCTGGGTATTCCAGTGCATTAAGAAAAGTTTTTGGTGCATTATATAACTGGTACGCAGTAAATACAGGAAAACTTTGCCCGACCGGCTGGCATGTTCCATCTGATGGCGACTGGAGAAGACTCACAGCTTACTTTGGTGGCGACAGCGTTGCAGGTAATAAATTAAAATCAACTTATTTCTGGCCTGTAAGATCAGATACCATTAAAACTACGACGAACAAAAGCGGTTTTACTGCACTTCCAGGCGGTTCCCGGCAACCGGATGGTTCTTTATTTTATTTTGACCTTGGTGATACAGGTTTTTGGTGGTGTTCTCCGGAATACCCAGGGAATTCTGCTTTTGAGGCATTATATAAGTCAATAGGAACAGAAAACGGCACTGTACATAGCGCTTTAAGCAATAAGTCCAGCGGTTTTTCTGTACGGTGTGTTAAGGACTAACCCTGTGACATCCCCGTGAAATGGAGAGCCACAAATCGGCTATTTCACTGCGTAAATAATATTTCAAATTCAGCCAGCAGTTTAAATTTATCTTCAACAAATAATTATCAAAATGACAATCTGGACAAATGAAATAAACGAACTTGATACGCTTTATCAATCCTTTAAAGGGCATCTCCCTGATATTGTGAATGAACTGGAGCAATTGATCCACACTCAGGATGCAAATGTTGTTATGCTCTATTCGAGGAGATGTCTTGAGGTTATTATAACTGATCTGTGCGAAGTAGAATTAAAAAGACCAAGGAAAACAGAACCGCTCAAAGGTATCATTGATAAGCTGAACAGTGAAGAAAAAGTGCCTTCGCATATCATAACTTCAATGCAAAGCCTCAACAGCATGGCGACTTACGGTACGCATCCCAAAGATTTTGATCCGGAACAGGTAAAACCGGTTCTTATCAATCTTGCAATAATTATAAGGTGGTATCTGAAATATAAGGATTTCCAGATCGTCAGTAAAACAAAGCCGGAAGAAGAAATGCCTGTTAGTAAAGGTCAGGGTAGTTCTGAAAAGGTTACTCCTAAGCCAAAGAAAAGAAAAATACTGTTGTACTCGGGACTTGTGCTTGGGATTGTTATTATAGTTTTTGTAGTACTAAATTTCATAGTCGCTGGAATTAAAAATCGCACGAAAAATATTGATTTTGGTGATAATCAAATAATTAAAGAAGCTAAAATTGGAGATCAGGTATGGATGGCCGAAAACCTGAGAACAACAAAATTCAACGATGGTACACCCATTGCACTGGTGACAGACAAGAAAGAATGGGCTAATTTAGAAACACCTGCTTATTGCTGGTACAATAACAGGGCGGCAAAATATAAAAATTCATCATATGGGACATTATACAACTGGTACGCGGTAAATACTGACAAACTTTGCCCGACTGGATGGCATGTGCCCACAAAAGATGAATGGGGAACTCTGACAACATATCTTGGGGGTGAAAGAGTTGCAACCGGTAAACTAAAAGAAACCGGTACGACACATTGGAATAGCCCAAATACTGACGCAACCAACGAAAGCGGCTTTACAGCACTTCCGGGAGGCTACCGTGCCAACGGGGCGTTCGAGAGCATTGGATACCGCGGTCTCTGGTGGAGTTCTTCGGAGTACTCTACTGCGAGTGCCTACAGCGGTATAATCATTTTCGACAATGAGAAACGCAGTGGCTTTTCTGTTCGCTGTGTTAAGAATTTCACTATTGATTCCAGCAATTATCATATATATAAAACAGTTAAAATTGGTAATCAGGTATGGATGGCCGAGAACCTGAAAACAACCCGGTTTAACGATGGCACGCCCATTCCTATGGAAACAGATGATTCTCTATGGAAGAATTCAAAAACCCCGGCTTATTGCTGGTCCGATCCCGATTATGGTTCCGATAAAAGAGGTTATGGGTTATTATATAACTGGTACGCGGTAAATACAGGTAAACTTTGCCCAACGGGCTGGCATGTTCCGTCCTTTGAAGAATGGACAATCCTCATTAGCTACCTTGGTGGCTACGATGTTGCCGGTGGCAAACTAAGAGACACCACACATTGGCCTAGCCCAAATACAGGCGCAACTAACGAAAGCGGTTTTACAGCCCTTCCTGGGGGTTATCGCGACGAAAGTTTCTCATTCACCTGGGTTGGAGACGACGGTTACTGGTGGTCGACTACGGAAGGCGGTGCTACGTTTGGCAGGTGCCTTTTCTTGATCAACTCTGACGGCGGTGCGAGCGGTGCCGGCCGCTATAAGTACTATGGTTTATCTGTTCGTTGTGTTAAGGATTAATCCTGTGAAATCCTGCAAAGCAGCAGTTTAAATTTATCTTCAACAAATAATTATCAAAATGACAATCTGGTCAGGTGAAATAAAAGAGCTGGATAAGCTTTATGAATCCTTTAAAGGGCATCTCCCTGATATTGTGAAAGAAATGGAGCAATTGATCAGGACTGATGATGCAAATGTCGTTATGCTCTATTCGAGAAGATGCCTTGAGGTTATTGTTACTGACCTTTGCGAGTGCGAATTAAAAAGGCCGAGGAAAACCGAACCGCTCAAAGGTATCATTGATAAGCTGAACAGTGAAGAAAAAGTCCCTTCGCATATCATCACTTCAATGCACGGCCTGAACAGCATGTCAACTTACGGTACCCATCCAAAGGATTTTGACCCGGAACAGGTAAAGCCGGTTCTTAATAATCTTGCGATAATTATCAGGTGGTATCTGAAATATAAGGATTTCCAGATCACTAGTAGTACAAAAGCAGAAGAAGAAAAGCATGAAAGTAAAGATCTTGATGAACCTGAAAAGGTTACTCGTAAACCAAAGAAAAGATCACTACTGTTGCGCCCATGGTTTTTATCCGGGATTGTTATTATTATTATAGTTTATGTAGTATTAAATTTAATTGTTATTGGCGGTGGAAATAAAAAAAGCTCGAATGAAATTGATTCCGCCGATAATCAAATATATAAAGAAGTTAAGATTGGCAATCAGGTATGGATGGCCGAAAACCTGAAAACAACCTGGTTCAATAACGGCAAGCTCATTCCTCTGGTTACAGATAGTACCGAATGGGTGAATTTAAAAACCCCTGCTTATTGCTGGTATGATAACGATGAAACCACCTTCGGAACAACTTATGGTGCATTATATAACTGGTATGCGGTAAATACAGGCAAACTTTGTCCGACAGGATGGCACGTACCATCAGATACCGAATGGACGACTCTTACTGAATACCTGGGTGGCGACAGTATTGCCGGTGACAAACTAAAGGAAAAAGATTATTTACATTGGGATATAACAGATAAGCTTGGAGCAACTAACGAAAGCGGTTTTACATCACTTCCGGGTGGCTTTCGTGGACACGATGGAGGATTCTACGGTATTACGATAAACGGAAAATGGTGGAGTTCTACTTATAATTATTCTGATGCCTTGTTATGTGACATGTACTATTATTTTAGTTGGGCGCAAACCATCAGCTCTCCTAAGTATTATGGTTTGTCTGTGCGTTGTATTAAGGATTAACCCTGTGACATCCCCGTGAAATGGAGAGACACAAATCGGCTATTTCACTGCGTAAATAATATTTCAAATTCAGGCAGCAGTTTAAATTTTATCTTCAACAAATAATTATCAAAATGACAATCTGGACAAATGAAATAAACGAACTTGATACGCTTTATCAATCCTTTAAAGGGCATCTGCCTGATATTGTGAATGAACTGGAGCAATTGATCCACACTCAGGATGCAAATGTTGTTATGCTCTATTCCAGGAGATGCCTTGAGGTTATTATAACTGATCTGTGCGAGTGCGAATTAAAAAGGCCGAGGAAAACCGAACCGCTCAAAGGTATCATTGATAAGCTGAACAGTGAAGAAAAAGTCCCTTCGCATATCATCACTTCAATGCACGGCCTGAACAACATGTCAACTTACGGTACCCATCCTAAGGATTTTGATCCGGAACAGGTAAAACCGGTCCTTAATAATCTTGCAATAATTATCAGGTGGTATCTTAAATATAAGGATTTCCAGATCACTAGTAATACAAAGGTAGAAGAAGAAAAGTATGAAAGTAAAGATCCTGATGAACCTGAAAAGGTTACTCGTAAATCAAAGAAAAGAATAATACTATTGTTCTCCGGGCTTCTACTGGTTATCGTTACAGTTATTGGTATCAGAGCTTTAGTATCATGGAAAGCTCGCGAAGAGTCGGAGAAGTATATGGCTATTGATTCTTATAAAACAGTCACAATTGGCAATCAGGTCTGGATGGCCGAGAACCTGAAAACAACCCGGTTCAACGATGGCACGTCCATCCCTTTGGTAACAGATGATTCTCTATGGAAGAATTCAAAAACCCCGGCTTATTGCTGGTACAATAATGATGAAGCCACCTACAAGGCAACTTATGGTGCATTATATAACTGGTACGCGGTGAATACAGGCAAACTTTGCCCCACGGGCTGGCATGTTCCATCCGATGTCGAATGGACTACCCTGACAACCTATTTGGGTGGGGCCACTGTTGCCGGTGACAAACTAAGAGAAGCCGGCACGACACATTGGCTAAGTCCAAATACCGGAGCTACCAACGAAAGCGGTTTTACAGCCCTTCCGGGAGGCTTGCAGGGTAGCAATGCTGGATTCTGGAACTTTGGTTGGGGAGGCTACTGGTGGAGTTCCACAGAGTATGAAGATATAATCCCTCTCTCCTTGTACTCAGGTCATAGCAAAGTTTTTAGAGACAAAGAATCTAAATCAAAAGGCTTTTCTGTTCGTTGCGTTAGGGATTAACCCTGTGAAATCCCCGTGAATCGGGGAGCCACAAAGTGGCTGTTTCACAGTGTAAATAATATTTTAAATTCAGGCAGCAGTTTAAATTTTATCTTCAACAAATAATTATCAAAATGACAATCTGGACAAATGAAATAAACGAACTTGATACGCTTTATCAATCCTTTAAAGGGCATCTGCCTGATATTGTGAATGAACTGGAGCAATTGATCCACACTCAGGATGCAAATGTTGTTATGCTCTATTCCAGGAGATGCCTTGAGGTTATTATAACTGATCTGTGCGAGTGCGAATTAAAAAGACCAAGGAAAACCGAACCACTAAAAGGAATTATTGATAAGCTGAACAGTGAAGAAAAAGTCCCTTCGCATATCATCACTTCAATGCACGGCCTGAACAACATGTCAACTTACGGTACCCATCCCAAAGATTTTGATCCGGAACAGGTAAAACCGGTTCTTATTAATCTTGCAATAATTATCAGGTGGTATCTGAAATATAAGGATTTCCAGATAATCAGTAAAACAAAGCCGGAAGAAGAAATGCCTGTTAGTAAAGGTCAGGATAGTTCTGAAAAGGTTACTCCTAAGCCAAAGAAAAGAAAAATACTGTTGTACTCGGGACTTGTGTTTGGGATTGTTATTATAGCTTTTATAGTATTAAATTTCATAGTCTCTGGAATTAAAAATCGCGCGAAAAATATATATTTTATTAATTCCGGCGATAATCAAATATATAAAGAAGTTAAAATTGGCAATCAGGTATGGATGGCCGAAAACCTGAGAACAACACGGTTCAACGATGGCATGCCTATTCCTCTGGTAACAGATGATACTGAATGGGATAGTCTAAAAACCCCGGCTTATTGCTGGTACAAAAACAATGAGAGAAAATACAAAAAATCGTTGTATGGGGCGTTATATAATTGGTACGCGGTAAATACAGGCGAACTTTGCCCAACCGGATGGCATGTGCCCACCGATGACGAATGGACAACTCTAAAAACATATCTTGGGGATCAAATCATAGCAGGCGGTAAACTAAAAGAAATCGGCAAAACACATTGGAATAGCCCAAATACCGGCGCAACCAACGAAAGCGGCTTTACAGCTCTTCCGGGAGGCTTCCGTAGCTCGGAGCGTTTATTCAGTAGTATCGGTGAAATAGGTGGCTGGTGGAGTTCCACGGCGGAGTTGGAAACAAATTTGGCCAGCTTTTGGGAATTGCAATACCATGCTGAGTATTTATTTGAGGGTCAATATTATAAGCAAACTGGTGAGTCTGTGCGTTGTGTTAAGAATCTCACTATTGATTCCAGCAATTTTCATATATATAAAACAGTTAAAATTGGTAATCAGGTATGGATGGCCGAGAACCTGAAAACAACCCGGTTTAATGATGGCACGCCCATTCCTATGGAAACAGATGATTCTCTATGGAAGAATTCAAAAACCCCGGCTTATTGCTGGTCCGATCCCGATTATGGTTCCGATAAAAGAGGTTATGGGTTATTATATAACTGGTACGCGGTAAATACAGGTAAACTTTGCCCAACGGGCTGGCATGTTCCGTCCTTTGAAGAATGGACAATCCTCATTAGCTACCTTGGTGGCTACGATGTTGCCGGTGGCAAACTAAGAGACACCACACATTGGCCTAGCCCAAATACAGGCGCAACTAACGAAAGCGGTTTTACAGCCCTTCCCGGGGGTTCTCGCGACGAAAGTTTCTCATTCACCTGGGTTGGAGACGACGGTTACTGGTGGTCGACCACGGAAGGCGATGCTACTTTTGGCAGGTGCCTTTTCTTGTACAGCTCCGACGGCACTGCGAGCGGTGCCGGCCGCTATAAATACTATGGTTTATCTGTGCGTTGCGTTAAAAACTGACATAGTACTTACCATATTCTCCAGTCATAATTAATTGATTCTCTTCTTGCTGTAGGTTTCTGCCTGCCACCGGTAAGAAGCTGTACCTGTTTAATTGAATAATCTTTCAGTTCAGAAATCGTTACAGTCCCATCCTTGTTCCTGTCTGCAGCCATGTTTTTCAATCCATTAATAATACTGTAAGTGAAGATACCGTTGTTCCACTGAGGCGATTCAAGAGCATAACCTTTTCCTGCTGCTGCTGAAATGACAGTAGTACCCGTTCCCTGGTCAAGACCTGCAAAAAGCTCCTGCATAAGCTCAAGTGTAGTACTGGAGCTTAAACCTGAGTTGGCAGCTCCTGCATCAACTCCCTTGTAACTATATTCTTTTACATCCCCCCTGAAGGTAATATTATCAGCCTTTTCCACATTTGATGCAATTAATCCGGGCACCTCATCTTTATCAACCTCCCCGCTATGGCATGCATCCATCATGAGGAGCTTTTTTCGCGCAGGTATACCATCGAGAATACTTTCAAGCTCATCGAAGGATATTCCATTTTCTTCAGGATGACGAAAGTCAATATCATAAGTAGCATAATAGAAATTCAGGTCTTTATTCAGTAATCCATGTCCGGATACAAACACAACAACTTCATCATCGACCTTTGAAACTGACAGTTTTTGTTTAAGCTTGAAAAAGTTTTTCCTTATGGCACTTTTATTAAAGAGCGTATCTATAAAAACCTTTCCATAGCCGCCTTCCGGAGCTGCCAGAGAGCTGAACAGCGATGCAATATCTTTTCCATCTTTGGCAGCATACTGAAGATCATACCGGTTATCCTTATAATCTGAAACGCTCATAGCAATAATATAGAGATCCGGCTTTATAGTCTTTTGAGGATTGAAGACAATACCTATAGATTCTTTCAATGATTCAACTCCTTTTTCATTTATACAGGAAACCTTAATGTTATTATCACCGGTAGAGAGTTTAATATCAATTGTTTTTACTATAGAGTCTGTCTTTTCTTCAATCACAGATATTCCATTGGTTCCGTACACTGGAACATCATTGACCCATACCAGCAAACGATCGAGATTATATTTACTGTCAGTTCCGCAGATTCTCAGCTGAACAGCGGATTTATCAGTTGTATTACTCAGCGTTTCGGAATTAAGGATTTTCATTTCAGGAGTATGCCATTCGGGAGAAAACATCTTTTCGTTGAATCCGGTTTTTCTCAAACGTTTCTCGTAAGCTTTGCGATACATTCTGATTAATGAAGTGTCCGGATTCCAGAGTCTTTCAAGAACAATATCCGGACGATTATACTGAAGGTCAAACTGGTCAAAATAATATAGTTGCATCCCTACACGCCAGGAAAGCCTGCCGGCTGCACCCTTACCAGCCATATAGTACATATCAGGAGTGAATGCAATATATTGCTGCTGATCGATAACAATTAATGATACAATTTTTGTTCCTCTGTTAATGTTATAGAATGAAAGCAAAGAATTATCGTGCGATATTAAAATACTGTCCTTCCAGTTTATGTCATAAATAGTACTGCCATTCAGATCAATGTTCTGTAACATTCTTCCTGTTGCAGCATCCCAGGTTTTTGCAGTTCCGTCGGCGGAGCCGGTTACTATTAATCTTCCATCAGGACTATATTTTGCGTAGGTAACCCAGTCTGTATGACCTTTCAGGCGTCTGGTAAGGTTCCCGGTATTTGTTTCCCAGATCTGCGCTGTACTGTCATGAGAAGCTACAATCAGATATTTCCCATCAGGGCTGAAAAGGACACTTTCCAGTTTGTTTAATCCGAATGTAAGAAGCTTTTTACCGGTAGCACTTTCATATATATTTGTATTGAACAGAGAGCCTGTGACCAGATATTTTCCACCTTCAGGATCGTCGGGGCATGCAGGGCTGAAATGAGCACAAACAAACTTGTCGTCAGTATTATATGTGAATAGTAAATTACCACTCCGGGTATCCCATATCCGCACCTTTTGTTCTTCAGGGAAACCAGTAAACCTGGAAACGGATACAATATATTTTCCATCCGGGCTGAATTCTACATTATTGAATTCTCCAAGATCTCCATTGAGTACACTAAGCAATTTACCTGAATGAGTTTCCCTGACTTCCAGTGTACTTTCTTCACTACTATTCATCATAATAAGAATCTTTCTTCCGTCGGGGCTAAACTGAGCATTTTTAAATCCTCCTTTAAGGCTTAAAACCAATTTACCTGAGATACTTTCCCAGATTCTTACAGTGTCGTCACCTGATGCAGTCATAATAAATCTTCCCCCGGCAGGATCATCATGGCATACCGGGCTATATTGAGAACTTAAAATATCATTATTAAAGTACTGCTCGTCAATGGAATTGTAGACACTATCCAAAGGTTCTGTTAAGCTGCGAACCAGCTTAAGTGTTGAGCATTCCCATACTTTAGCCATACTATCCTGTGCAGTCAGAATAAATTTACCATCTGGGCTGAACCGGCCGTTGTTAATATAACTGCTGTGACCTTCGAGCCTATGAAGCAAATTACCGGACGAACATCCCCATATATTGACTTTTTTATCTCCGTAAGAGGTAATAAAACATTTTCCGTCAGCGCTGAATGGGGTGTCATATTTATCATATACAAAACCATCAACCATACCAAGCATTTTACCTGTTGCAGTTTCCCATACATGCACATTGTAACCCATATCGTTATATGTGATAAGGTATTTTCCGCCAGCCGGATCATCAGGATTGGGTGGGCTGAACCTGGCATAATATGGATAATCATTAGGATTGAGACGAAATAGTATTTTACCTGTTTCACATTTCCAGATTATGGCACTGCCATCGTATGATGTTGTCGTAATCTTTTTGCTATCCGGGCTGAACTGGGCATCAGAAACCCAGTAATCATGTCCTTTAAGAGTACTTATCAGGTTCCCGCTTCTTGTTTCCCAGATCTTTGCAGTATTGTCTCTGCTGGTAGTAACGATAAATTTTGTATCCGGACTGAAATGTGCATTTGTCAGCGGACCTGCATGTCCTCTAATGCTGTACAACATTTTGCCTTTGCTTTCCCAGACTTCGGCTGCACTATCAGGAGAATTGACAATTAAATATTTTCCTCCACCCGGATCTTCTGCACAGGATGGACTGAACCGGGAACGGAATCCCCCACCCTCTTCGTCATAATATACTTTTATGCAGTTAAGCATTTTGCCTGAAGTGCTCTCCCAGATATAAGTTTTTCTTTCGCCGGAAACACCAAAATCTGCTATAATATAATTACCATCAGGATTAAAAGCGGCACCCTGAAGATAACTTGGACTATTCTGTAAAAAACAAAGCAATTTACCGGAAGATACATCCCAAATCTGCGTGCTATCTCCTATATTAGTCAACAATAACTTACTGTCCCTTCTGAAAACTGTAGATGAATTGTCAAAATAGTTGTCCTTCAAATTATAAAGAACTGCTCCGGTCTGGACGTCCCATATTTTCACGCAATGATATATGGATATACTTGTGATACTTTTACCATCTTCGCTAAAAACAGCAGAACGAACATTCTCAGTATGACCTTCGAGAGTTCTGAATAATTTTCCGGTTTTTACTTCCCAGATTTTTACGCTTTTATCATCTGATGCCGTTACGATATATTTCCCGTCAGGGCTGAAATCTGCCGAATTTATTTTTCCTGTATGGCCTATTGGCAAGACGAGTTCAGGTTTCTGGCCTGAGACAGTTGATAATGTACAATTTAAGATGATGAGAATAATAAATGGAAAAATGATTGTTTTTTTCATTGGATATCTTAAAACTTATTATGGTAAATCAATGATTAGATTACCAGATCTTCCAGTCGTAATTAATTGATTCTCTTCTCGCTGTAGGCTTTTGCCTTCCACCGGTAAGAAGCTGTACCTGTTTAATTGAATAATCTTTCAGTTCAGAAATAGTTATTGTACCATCCTTGTTTTTATCAGCAGCATGATTCTTCAGACCGTTAATAATTGAATAAGTAAATACTCCATTGTTCCATTGTGGTGATTCAAGAGCATATCCTTTTCCTGCTGCTGCTGAAATTACTGTTGTTCCTGTTCCCTTATCGAGTCCTGAAAAGAGCTCCTGCATCAGCTCAAAAGAGTTGTTTAAGGTTATTCCTGTCTGGGTAACAGTACTATTGCCCCTTGTATTATACTCCTTTACATTTCCCCTGAAAGTAATATCAGTATTACTGACGGTATTTACCGGTGCCGTTTCCATCATTTCTTCCTTATCCACCTCCCCGCTGTGACAGGCATCCATCATGAACAGCTTTTCTCTGGCCGGAATACTATCCAGAATGTTTTCAAGATCATCAAAGGATATTCCTCTCATTTCAGGGTGAGTGAAATCAATATCGTATGTTGCAAAATAGAAATCAAGGCTGTCATCTAGCAGGCCGTGACCGCTGACAAAGAGAACGACCTGGTCATCAACTTTTGATCTTAAGAGTTTCTGTTTAAGAGCTGCAACGTTTTCACGTGTGGCATTGATATTGAATAAAGTATCTATAAAAATGTTGGCATAAGTTTCTTTTGCTCCCGAAAACTGTCGGGCCATATCACGTCCATCCTTAACAGAATACTTCAGGTTATATTTACTGTTCATATAATCTGCACAACTGATCCCAATGAAATAGAGATCCTTCTTAACGGGTGAGCCTTCATTCTTTGCATAAGCAGTCTGTTTAAGAGATTCTACTCCGGCCGAGTTCAGGACTGATACTTCTATTTTGTTATCTCCTTCACTGAGTGCAAGTGATAACTGTTTTTTAACCGGAACACCAATACTTTGCTTTTCATTCCGCAGGCTCATACCGTTGATGCCGTAAACCGGCACGTCATTGACCCATACGTTGATACGATCCATGGAATAAAGTGTATCAATAGCAGCGACATCCAATGCAAGGGTTTGCTGGCCTGGTCTGGTTTGTTTTTCAATTTCTATTTCAGGAGTATGAAAACCGCTTTTAAACATGCTTTCCTGAAATTTCATCTTCTTAAGTCGCTTCTGGTAGGCTTTGTAATACATTTTGATCATTGCGGTATCCGGGTCTGGCATCCTGCTGAATACAATATCAGGGCGGTTATACTGCAAATCCCACTGGTCGAAATTCCATACCTGCGTACCTTTGACCCAGGCAAGTTTTTTTGCACCATTCTTAGTAGTTGCATAGTATTTATCGGGTGAAAACAGCACCCAATCAGTAGAATCTGTAAAAACCAGTGAAGCAATTTCTTTCGTACTGTCAATGTTCCAGAATCTGACAGTTCTGTCCCAAGAGCAGGACACGAAGAATTTTCCGGAAGGATGTAACTTTACATCTGTCACCGGAAGAGCATGACCTTTATATGTACGTATCGGGAGACCAGTTGACACATCCCATAGTCTGATCGTATTGTCCCAGCTCCCTGAAAGAATTGTTTTACCATCCTGGGGAAAGCATATACTTTTAACCTCATCATAATGTCCGGAAAAACTCTGCAAATTTTCTCCTTTGGCTATATCCCAGATCTTGAAAGTATAATCCGGGTCATTGTAAACAAAAGTTTTACCATCGGGTGAGAAATTTAAAATTTCTTCACCCCTTACAGGCCCGATGAAACTCTGAGCCACTTCTCCGGTTGCAATATCCCAAATCTTTATGCTATTATCCTCTCCTACTGAAACCAAGGACTTGCCATCAGCCAAAAACCTGGATTTCCCTCCGTATAAGGTTTTTATCACATTCCCTGAGGCAATATCCCAAAGTATGGTTTGATCCCTGTTTTCAGAAATAAATGATTTACCGTCGGGGGAAAAACAAAGATCAGAAATTTCACCTTTATGTTTTTCAAAGGTGCGTATTTCCTTTCCTGAATAAATATCAAATAATTTAATTACTGAATTTTCGAAATTTGGATTATATAATAAAGTGGTATCCTCGATACCATAAATTGCAGAAACAAACGATTTGCCATCGGGGGAAATTCTCATACAGGTATTAGACTCATAGGAAATGCCTTTATTAATGTTTTGCAGACCTTTCCCAGAGACGATATCCATTAATTTCACTTCCAGACTGTTCATGACTATTATTTTTGAACCGTCTTTTGTAATTTCAATGGTTTCGGTTGGCCTGCTATACCCTCTGAAGGTTTGTAACGCTGTTCCTGAATTTATATCCCATTGCCTGACATACTCCCGGTAGCCTGCAGAAATAAACGAATTCCCATCGGGCAGGAAACCTATGCTGGTAACCTCAAACTGATGTCCGGTAAAATTCTTTAACTCCTTGCCGGTAGCAACGTCCCAGATGCTTATTGTACCATCACTGTACCCTGAAACGAAATTTCTGCCATCGGGTGAAAAACAGACACATTCCAACCATTCATAATGCCCGGTAAAACTTCTGAGTTCTTTCCCGGTTGTTGCATCCTGTAAATTTATGATCCCCCTGATATGTGATGAAATAAATGATTTGCCGTCAGGAGAAAAACTGATCATTGTAGGCCATCTTGTTACCCAGTATTTATCAACCTTAAAACTATTTACTTCTTTTCCTGTCGCAATGTTCCATAGTTTAAGGTTATTTTCAACAGAATCAATGGAATTGTTAGGGCTGCCAGGAAAGGTTTCAGAAATAAAGAATTTGCCGTCGGGAGAGAAAGTTAATCGAGTTACATCTTCCCTGTCCCCAGTGAAACTCTTTAATTTTTTACCGGTGGTTATGTCCCATAATATTATTGAACTATCACCAGAGGATAAGAATGATTTTCCGTCGGGTGAGAGAGTGAAACAGTAAAAACCGTTTTTCTGTACCGTATAGTTCCTCAGTACCTGTCCTGTTTCAATGTCCCATAGCTTTATATTCCTTTCAGCGCTTGCAGAAAGAAATGATTTGCCATCGGGAGAGATACAGGCACCCGAATTTCTTCCTGCAAAACTCCGTATTTCTTTTCCTGTAGCAATGTCCCAGAGTATGGTTGCAAAGTTTCTATCGTCTGAGATAATTGTTTTTCCGTCAGGAGATATACTTACATTTTTTATAGATTCATGATGGCCCAATGGAAGTGATAGTTCAGTCGGATAGACAGCTGTTTTTCTGATGGCTTTTTTCTCATTCAATATAGAAACGACATCACTCATACCTCTGTATTCAGCCATGTAAAGGGGAGTCTCACCATATTTGCCTTCCAGGTTAGGATCAGCACCTGCTTCTATCAGGCCTAAAGCATAAATATCATTCTTAAGGTAAATAGCATATAATAATGGTGACTGATGTTCGCTATTCAGAATATTCAGTATTGAAGTATTTTTATAATTTTTAATTACATAATCCAAAAGAGTATCGCAACTCTGATAAACCATATTATGCAGCAAAGTTGATCCATTGAAATCTGTCTTGTCAATGTCATTTTTGCCCTTTTTCAGCATCTCAATTACTGCCTGTTGTCCATTAATTCTTAATGTTTTGATCAGTTCTGGTTCTAACAGCAGGCCAACAAAATCAGTTTTACCAAGCAATTTTGCATAGTCAAGAGCAGTTTTGCCCTTTTTGTCCTTTAAACGGGAATCGGCTTTATGGTCCAGAAGAAACTTTATCACTTCTTTTCTTGGCGTTTTAATGGCAGCCATGATAAGTGCAGTCTGCCCATCAGTATTCCTGGAATCAATCTTAAATCCTTTTTCAAGCAATTCTGAAGCAGCTTCATAATTCAATTCTTCGAGAAAGGAAATCAGCGTGCTTCCGTCCGAACCTTTTTTAATAAGCAAAGAGACCAGGTCTGACTGGTCTTTTTCAAGGGCAATAAATAGCGGAGAATTACCATCATTGTTTTTAATATTAATATCTGCACCATTGTTGATAAGCAAGCGGGCTATATCAGGCTGATCTCTTTCCAGGGCAACAAACAGGGGAGCAGTTAAATCATTGGCTAATGCATTCACATTAGCGCCTTTTCCGATCAACCAGGATACAATATCCAACCGGCTACTTTTAATGGCTACTGATAAAAGAGTTTCACCCTTTTGGGTATTTTGATTAACATTTGCACCTTTTTCGATCAGTAACCGGGAAATATTAAAATCCTGCCCGATAAAGTAGTTATAACCATCCACCTTGTCTGCATTATAATCAGCAGTTTTTTCTTCCAGGAAGCTGGCGATTTCTGAAATCCTGACTACTAAAGGTGTATAACCATCCTCGCTTTTTGAATCAAGATCAGCTCCCTTTTCGATTAAAAAAAGAGCAAGTTCAGGGGTCCTCGCTGTATTCAAAGGCGTTAAACCCATAGAATTTTTTGCGTTTATATCGGCCCCTTTTTCAATAAGAAAAGCGGCCATCTCAGCAGTTTCAGCAAAATGCAAGGGTGTATCGCCGCTGTTGCCGCTTTTTTCATTAACATCCGCTCCTTTTTCAATCAGTACCTTTGCTATCTCAACACTTCTGGTGAGGTGTAATGGAGTATAGCCGAATGTGCTATCCTGTGCATGAATATCAGCCCCCTTTTCGATCAGTATGCGTGCAACATCAGAATTCTGTACAAGATGCAATGGTGTCTGACCTTCATTGTCTACAGCATTGACATCTGCTCCCTTTTCAATGAGTAAACCGGCTATTTCTGCCGAAGGGGCAAAATGTAAGGGGGTATCACCACTCTCAGATTTCACATTGACATGAGCACCCTTTTGTACCAATTCTTTTACTTTTTGCAGGTTACCTGAATATACTGCCTCGAAAAGCAGGGAATCGAACTGCTGTGCAATAACACTGAAAAACGGAATACAGAAAAAAATAAAACTGAGAGCAATTGTCTTTTTCATTGAGTTTGCATGTTTAAAGATTAAAAGTCAGGCAAACTAGTTCTGTTTGCAATATTTTGATACATACTCAGAAGCTTCTTCTTTTCCCAGTTCTTTAGCTTTGATTCAGTTCTTACAAGCGGAATCCGTTTTCCCAAGTTTGTAATAAGACATTCCCATCAGGAAGTAAGGATCCGGCATTTCAGGATTAATAGTTAAAGCAATTTCTGAATCTTCTATACATCCTTTGAAATCATTAAGATTATACCTGGTTTCAGCCCTGCCATCAAGTGCATCAGAATTTCTGCCTTCATTTTCAAGCACTTTATTAAAATCAATCAGTGCCTCTGAAAATAACTTTAACTTCAGCTTCGACAGACCAAGAAAATAATATGCCATTGTGAAATTTGAATCTTTCTTTACCAAAGTATTAAAATCAGCGATTGCTCCTTTATAATCCTCAAGGCTGATCTTTGCATTTCCCCTGCCAAAGTAAGCATTTGCTTTTTTCTTATCGATTCGAAGGGCATTGTCAAAATCCGCTATAGCACCCGTGTAGTCCTGGAGGTTTATTTTTTCATATCCTTTATTCAGATATTCCTCTGCTGTCTGACAGAATCCTGCAGATACAAAAAGCAATGAAGAAATAACACAGAAAAACCTTATTTTTAACATTATTAGACTTATTTGTGATCGATTACACGCATTTTAAATCTTACTTAGCCTTCAATCGTTTCTGGTAAGCCTGCCGGTATGTCTTGATAAGTTCTGTATCAGTGTTTCCGAGCTAAGGTAAAGTAAAGGTAGAAGCAATAGGAGAATAGGTAGAATTTTTTTCATAAAAAAATGATTTACAGAAGATTAATAGTTTTAGTTCAATTAAAGATGTATCTTACGGAATAGCTGTCAGGTTCAAAATCCGAAAAGTGTTTAATCTGGTTCTTGAAAACTATTAAGTTACAACATTTCTAGCTAAGATCAATTATTGTGACAGTTAAAATAATGAAGCCAGATATATCGTATTTTTGACGTAAATATAAATTCGTTTGAAAACGGATCTTCTTTTCACCGATGCCCTTAAACTGAAACAGCCCAATGCCTTTCATGTAATGCTGAAACCGGCAGGAGGACACATTGGGGGGAGAACCCATATGATAAGAATATTAAGCCATCAAACGAAAGTGGCTTTACAGCACTTCCGGGTGGTGCCCGTGGCATGTCCGAGTTTCAGCCGTACGGCGGCATTGGAAGTGACGGTTCCTGGTGGAGTTCTACGGAGAAGTCTACAAAAGGTGCCTACAGTCGGAACATGAGCAACAGGTCCAGCGATGTCAGTCAAAGCGTGGGGTATAAGCAAGCGGGCTTTTCTGTTCGCTGTGTATTGAAAACTAAGTATCTCACTATTGATTCCAGCAATTATCATAATATATAAAGAAGTTAAAATTGGCAATCAGGTCTGGATGGCCGAAAACCTGAAAACAACCCGGTACAACGATGGCACGCCCATTCCTCTCATGACAGATAGTACCGAATGGAATAATTTAAAAACCCCTGCTTATTGCTGGTATTATACTGACGTTTTCCCCCCAAAAAATACAGCTTATGGGTTATCATATAACTGGTATGCGGTAAACACAGGAAAGCTTTGTCCAACGGGTTGGCATGTACCCTCAGATTCTGAATGGACAATCCTTTTATATGAAGTGGGTGGTGCAGATAATGCCGGTGATGCACTAAAGGAGACTGGCAGAAAGCACTGGCGTATGCAGTACAATAAAGCTACAAAC
>PLLO01000014.1:0-334 GCA_003142255.1 Bacteroidales bacterium
TCGAGCCCCAGCTAGATCACAAAAAAAAGAGGAATTATTACAGTTCCTCTTTTTTGTCTCGCCAAAAAGTATGTTTACAGTTTATATTTTGTATAGTAAGTCTTTCGCCAGATATTATGTCGGATATACAAATGACATGGATAGGCGTATTTCTGAACATAACCGTAAAAAAGGAAAATTTACTGATGCTGGCATTCCCTGGGTACTCGTGTATTCTGAACTATACAACAGCAAAAAGGAAGCTATGGCAAGAGAGAAGCTAATTAAAAGCAGAAAATCAAAATCCTTTATCCTTGAAATAATCAACAGCAGGTAGAGCATTCCGCTTTGCGGA
>PLLO01000014.1:370-363227 GCA_003142255.1 Bacteroidales bacterium
CGATATTCGCCGGGTTTTATTTTATCTGATATCTTTCCGGAAGGGAAAAGTGTGATTTCTTACCTCGAAAGCACCGGGATCTGCCTGTTTATTGATTCTTCAAGTGAGATAAGGGTTTCTGTACGCATAATCCCTGTAATATTCTGAATCTTCTCGGTGAGTATATCTTTCAGATGCTCATTATCCCTTGTATATACTTTTATAAACAAAGAATAATTGCCTGTAGTATAATGACATTCAATGATTTCCGGAATATCAGTCAATTTCTTTACAACATCACGAAAATGCCCGGGATGCTCGAGGAAAATGCCGATATATGCGCAAGTTTTGAATCCAACCAGAACCGGATCAACCTTGAATTCCGAGCCCCTTATGACGCCGATACGTATCAGCCGCTGTACGCGCTGGTGAATTGCAGCACCCGACACACCACAATCCCTAGCAACTTCAAGGTAAGGTATCCTTGCATTCTTTGTTATAATATCAAGTATCTTCCTGTCGAGGTTATCAATCTGTAGATTTTCTGCCATTTTAATAAAGTATTTTTAATGGATTGAAATAAAATATCGTTTTAACTAAAAAATTTCAAGGAAAAGATAGAGATTATTTTCTGAAATACAAACGATTTATTTCATTTGCTACTCCAATGAGCAATTCTCTCATTAGAATTACTTCGAACGGTTTATTAGTCCGGTTATTTCCCTGATATCTGAAAACCCTTTTGTAACAAGATAGCTTTCAATGCCTTCCAGTATCTTCACCGAAGCCAGGGGATCAATGAATGAGGCCGTGCCGACCTGTATGGCAGATGCTCCGGCAAGTATGAATTCAATTGCATCGTCGGCATTCATTATACCTCCCATGCCTATTACAGGGATTTTTACAGTGTTAGCCACCTGCCATACCATCCTCAATGCTACAGGCTTTATGGCAGGCCCGGATAGGCCGCCCGTAATCGTTGAGAGTGATGGTTTCATGCTCCTGACATTGACTGACATTCCCAGAAGTGTGTTGATGAGAGAAATTGAATCGGCTCCCTCTTCTTCTGCAATACGGGCGAAATCAACAATATTGGTAACATTCGGCGACAGCTTCACAATCAGTTTTTTAAGGCATACCCTCCTGACAGCTTTTGTAACCTCACGCGCTGAAACTGGGTTTGTGCCGAAAACCATTCCACCCATTTTTACGTTGGGACAGGAGATGTTTAGCTCAATGGCTGGAATTTTCTCAAGCCTGTTAATCCGCTCTGTAAGGGCAACATAATCATCTATGCAGCTGCCGTTTATGTTGACAATAACATTTGTAGTGTATTCTGAAAGGCGAGGATAAATATTCTTTTCGAAATAATCTATCCCCTTATTCTGCAATCCTACGGCATTTAGCATTCCTGAGGCAGTTTCCGCCATCCGCGGATAGGGATGCCCCTCCCTTGGCTCAAGGGTAGTTCCTTTGACTACAATGCCCCCCAGGCGTGAAATATCAAGGAAATCATCAAACTCAGAGCCATAGCCAAATGTACCGGAGGCCGTAATTACCGGGTTTTTAAATTGAAGATCACCGATTGAAAAGCCAAGTTTTACCATATTAACTCTTTAGTATTAAAAACCGGGCCATCAGTACATGTGCAAACATTTCCTTTTACTGTGTTCACAACGCAGCAAAGGCAGGCTCCTATACCGCATCCCATGAGGTTTTCGAGAGATACTTCACAATCAGTATTGTTTTTTTTGCACCAGCCGGCTATTGCTTTCATCATCATTTCAGGCCCGCAGCAATAGACCTTATCATACCTGGCTTTCCCAAGGAGTGAATGATTTGTGACAAAACCCTTTTCACCTGCCGATCCGTCCTCGGTTGTAAGGAAAACATTCCCGACAGCTTCATAATCCTTGCATTCAAGGACGCGATCGCTGTTTCTGAATCCCAGTAGTATGTCGGGGATAATACTATGTGACTTAAGGTACCTGCCGAGATATAATAGTGGCGCAATGCCGCATCCACCACCCACCAGAAGTGTACGGGCCCCCTTTTCAGGGAGGCTGAATGAATTTCCCAGCGGATATATCAAATTCAGTGAATCCTTTGTTTTAAGCCTTGAAAGCGATTCCGTTCCTTTTCCCACGACCTGAACCAGGATCTTAAACCTGTTATTGGTATAATCGACGTCATGGAGCGATAAGGGTCGACGCAAGAAGGTCTCCTTGCTTCCATCAACCCTGGCCTGTACAAACTGACCGGGCTTCATTTCAGGAAGCTTTTCGCTGCTTTCAAGTTCGATTATAAAGAAATCTTTTTTAAGAGGCTTATTATCAATAACTTTCAGAGATTCAATCCGCTTTGTCATCAACAGAATGTTTGAGACAAATATACTTTATAATAATTATTATTTTGCCTAATCTTAACTTTTAAGGCTATAGAGATTCCCTGAAATCACTCATCTGATGGAAAATATTCCCTGAATGTGCCGTTTTTATAAAACCAGGCTATTTTTTCCACATCAGCGCTCACTTTTACCGCAGTAGGCGTCTCCAGAGGCTTTCTGAAATCCTTTTTTGTGATGTCAGCAAATAAACCCTGTTCAGTAACCGGTGCTTTCACCTCATTTTCCTTGACTTCTGTGAATAGTTCCTGCATAGATTGGTCGCGGTACATTTCTCCTTTTCCGAATAAAAGCCACTCTGTCGATAAAAAGGAATATTTTTCAAGCATTTTCAATATAAAATCCAGGCTGGGCTTGTTTCTTCCTGAAATAATATGAGAAATACCGGAGGGCTGTACACCTATCTCTTCAGCAAATTGAGAAGAAGATTTGTTTTCAGCTTTCAGAAAATCAAGTATGCGATCTTTCATGATAAAAATATAAGCATTACAAATGTAAATCTTTATTAAATTACATGTGTAATTATTTTAATTTACAATTGTATTTTAAACTAGCAGAGCAGAACAAATGTATACTTAATAAAATATATTCCATTGTATGTCTGTACTTTACAAATGTAATATATCTAATGTGAAATAATAGATTAGATTACTATTGAACTGGTATATAATTATTTATAGCATATTTCTAAAGATTATAAGCTGATTCTATGCTATAATATCATAAAAACAACACCGGATAGAGCAGATAACGCTTTATATATAACTGATATTTATTCATTTATGCAATATTGCTTTGTTTTATCAATAATATTTACAACTGTAATTTAAATTTGATATTTTATCTTATTACATATGTAAATACCACCTAGTTTTACACTGTTTACAAATGTAAAGTTGTAATCCCAATTAAAATTGCTTAAGTGATTGAATATTTCCTGGTATCCCCTGCCCTTGCATTTTTATCAGAATTGAATATTTAATGATCGCAGGGTAAACGAAAGAGAAAAATGAATTCTCAGAGAGTTAACAGAATTTATTGGGAGAGCCCCGGAATAAAGGTAACTAAGCTCCTATTCAGGCTTAAACTGCCTGGCAGCATCATCGTCGAATTCCTTCTCGGATCTTGCAATTACGGCTGTGGCCAGGCAATTACCTATCACATTGACCGATGTCCTGGCCATATCCATAAGAACATCTATTCCCAGTATTATAAAAACAGGTTCTACAGGCAGCCCAAAGCTGACAACAGTTCCCATCAGGATCACCAGCGCAGCCCTGGAGACACCTGCTACCCCCTTGCTGGTCAGCATCAGGGTAAAACATATTATTAGCTGTCTTCCGAAAGGCAGATCAATTCCTGCTGTCTGAGCAACGAATATTGTAGCCAGGGAAAGGTAAAGCGTTGTTCCGTCCAGATTAAAGCTGTACCCGGTTGGAATCACGAAGGCAACAATTTTCCTGGGGATCCCGAATTTCTCCATCGATTTCATTGCCGAGGGCAGGGCAGATTCGGAATTCGAGGTGGCAAAGGCAATTGTCGCAGGTTCAGATACTGCCTTTATAAAAGGCCTTACCGGTATCCTGAAAATCAATGCAACCGGCAGCAAAACGAAGCCCAGAAATGCAATAAGGGCAACGTACAGTGTTCCAAGCAGCTTGAAGAGGTTATATAGTACATCAAGACCCATATGTCCCACAGTATATGCGATTGCGGCAAATACTGCGACCGGGGCAAAGTACATTACGATATTTGTGAATTTGAACATAACTTCGGCAAGGCTTTCGCTGAAGCGGACCACTGGGCCCCGGTATTTTTCATTCACCATTGCCACTGCAATGCCGAATATAATGCTGAAAATGACAATTTGAAGGATCTGCCCCTCAACTATTGATTTAGCAATGTTCTCAGGAAAAATGTGAAGAAGAAAATCACCCGCCGTCTGGGCTTTCATTGCAGTAACTGCCGGAGCTTCTGGATTCGGAGGCAATATCACACCAACGCCAGCCTTGCTGATATTAATGGCAGCAAGTCCGATGAAAAGTGCAATAGTCGATATTATTTCAAAGTATAACAATGACTTCCATCCCATCCTGCCTATCTGCTTAATATTGGCATGGCCTGCAATCCCCACCACCAGTGTTGAGAAGAGAAGAGGCGCAATAATAGTCTTGATGAGTCTGAGGAATATGTCGCTCAGGAACTGAAGCTTACGCGCAAATGACGGAATATCGTACCCGAATTCAGCTCCTGCAAGCATACATATAAGGATCCAGGTCGTAAGGGATCTTTTCTTATAGGCATAGATCACCAGCAGGCCAAGGCTCAGGAGACGGAATACCAAAAGAACAATATTGCTGATATCCAGTATTTTATATGCTCTTAGAAAAAACATTACGAGGGTGACAGATATCACTCCGATCAGAATGATTGGAAAGAGTTTCCTGGTATCCTTCATGAAAACATCTTAAAATACCTTTTAACTGCAGTTCCCTGAACAGCCATCAGAGCTTTTGCTGCTGCAGCTGGAACAGGAATTGACTGAAGCATAGAGTTCATCATCAGTTGCCTCATGTACATCTATTATTTTTCCCGAAAAGCAGAGGTCAACTCCAGCCATTGGATGATTAAAATCCATTCTCACATAAGTATCTGATATTTCAATAATTGTCCCGGTAATACGGTTGCCGTTAGTATCCATCATGGGGACTACATTCCCAACCTTGCATATGTTTTCATCTACCTTGCCCTCATTTTCAAATATTGAATGTGGCAGATTCATTATCATATCTTCCCTTCTATCGCCATAGGCAGATCCGGCATCAAGCACAAAATTGAAATTATCGCCTGTTTCGAGAGAGCTTAATTTCGATTCGAATGACGGGAGGAACCCCCCTGTACCAAAGACAAAAGTCATTGGCTTGCTCTCTTTAAGTGCCTCAATCACCATCCCTTCCGAATTCCCTTCCCTAAGCTCATAAGTAAGAGAAACCACCTTGTTCTTTTCTATTTTCATTTTACTTTTTTAAAATTTATTTGACGGCAAATATAGCTCAATTTAGGAGCAGCAAAATCATTTATTCTAAAATAGAAGAATATCGGAATAACGTCAACAGGATCAGAAAGTAAAACTAATCCTGATCTCAGGATTACTGTAGATATCATATTCAGGAGTCTCTAATGTCCATAATACCGCCAGGTTAAGTGAGGCACGCTTCCCGATAGGCTGGCTTAATCCTGCTCCCGCAAGAGGGGTATTTATGAAAAACCTTTCTGAACTGACAGGAGGCATTTTCCAATATAATGATTCAAGGCTCAGCAGTTCATCTTCGGCCTGAAGAAAAATGCCATAGTGCATCCCCATTGGAATTAAGTTATTAAGATCCTGGATAACAACAATTTGAGTATAGGCACTTCCTCCATAGATTACAGTTCTGCCATAATTGTCTTTATAAAACCTGTAATCAGGTCCGACTGCTATTGAAAGTCTTGGAAGAACCCACAGACCTATGACTGGTGAAAGCTGGATGTCAGTAATACCTCCAAACTGTAATCCCATGCTCCCGCCATAAAAGAGTCTGTCCCTTAAAGCCGGAATATCTCTTCTTTCCTGTTGCGCTGATAATGGTAATGTAGCTAACAATGTGAATATCAGCACTATAAATTTGATGATTCCATGTTTGCCGTGACCATATTCCCTGTCAGTGATTTTCATAACTACATTTTTATAACTTTGATGTGATCATTGCAAATAAACGAAAAAAATCGGTTTATAATATCCGGCACCATGATGAACATTGTAATTAACGGCGGTACTAGTGGCATCGGAAAAGAGATTGCGCTGTACCTTTCAAGGAATAAGGAGAACAATATCCTTGTCACGGGAAGGAACAAGGCAGCGCTTGAAGAATTAAAAGAAGGGGCTGGCAACAGGAATATTCTCACGCATCAGATTGATCTGGAGGAATTTGATAAGTACGAGAAGTCTTTTCAGAAATTCGTAGCAGCCCATTTCGGGCATATTGATGTGCTTATCAATAATGCTGGTTTGCTGATTATGAATGATTTTATGAGATCATCCACAGAAGAAGCCAGAAAAATGATGGAGACGAATTTCTTCGGACCTGCTGCGCTTACAAGGGCATTGCATAACCTGATGCAAAGAGGGTCGCACATTGTCAATATTTCAAGCATGGGAGGCTATCAGGGCAGTTCAAAATACAGGGGACTCTCCTATTACAGTGCATCAAAAGCTGCGCTTTCAAGCCTTTCTGAATGCCTTGCTGAAGAATTCCGTGAGTCAGGCATTATTGTAAACTGCCTTGCACTTGGGTCAGTCGGGACCGGAATGCTGGAGAAGGCTTTTCCGGGTTACAAAGCGCCGGTAAATGCTGCAGAGATGGCAGAATTTATATCCTGGTTTGCCATAAATGGAAGTAAATTCTTCAATGGCAAGGTTTTACCGGTCGCTATGAGCAATCCATAAAGTAAAATTGTTCTTTAGCAATATTATGATTTATACATGGAGATTCCTCGCTAATGCTCGGAATGACATGGCTTTAGTAGAGATATAAAAGGGGGTGAAAGAGCGGGTACCGCCCGCTCTTTCACCCCCTCATCATTAAAAAAGATCGTTGTCATTCCGAATGAATCCGCCGTTAGGCGGAGAAATGAGGGATCTCACTTGATCTAAACAAAGATCTTATGAATAGGTCTTCACCTCTATTTTGCCATTCAGGGCCAGCAGGCCGTTGTAAGCAAGCGACTTTATCTCATCTTCACCCGGATAAACCGTCACCGGCGCAATAAAATGGATCATCGCTTTTATCTGGTTCACAAGGAATTCCTGGTAGGCCATTCCTCCTGTCAGTATTATGGCATCGACCTTGCCAGCAAGTACAGCTGCCATTGCGCCAATCTCCTTCCCGACCTGGTACGAAGCTGCATCCCTGACCAGGATTGCCTTCTGGTTTCCTTCGTCGGCCATCCTGCAAACCTCCTTGTAGTTGTTTGTACCCAGATATGCTACCATGCCGCCTTTGCCGGTTATCATCGATTTGACCTCATCATGGGTATATTTTCCACTATAGCATAGGTCGGCAAGCTGGCCTGCAGGAAGGGTTCCAGACCTCTCAGGAGAGAAGGGCCCATCGCCATGGAGAGCATTGTTCACGTCAACCACTTTGCCCTTCCTGTGTGCGCCGACGCTTATCCCGCCCCCAAGGTGAACGACAATCAGGTTAAGATCCTCATATTTCTTATTTACCGATGATGCATATGCCCGTGCCATTGCTTTCTGATTGAGAGCATGAAAAATTGAAACCCGCTCAATTTCAGGATGGCCTGATAACCTTGCCACAGGCTGAAGTTCATCGACAACAACAGGATCTACAATATATGCTTTGGCATTCGGAAGAGAGCCGGCAATATCATGGGCAATCAACCCGCCAAGGTTGCTGGCATGCTGGCCCAGGATTCCTGTGGTGAGGTCTTCGATCATCTTATCATTTACTTCATAAATTCCTGATTCGATAGGCTTTACCAGTCCTCCCCTTCCAATGACCGCTGCAATACGATTGAGATCGGTATTCCGGTAACCCAGTTCCCAGATGATCAGGTCGCGTCTGAAATGGAACTGATCCGTTATTTTCTTAAAATCAGCAATATCCTCGGCGGAATGTGCAAGAGTAAGTTCAAAAAGTGAAGTATCTTCCTCGTACAGGGCGAATTTCGTTGAGGTCGATCCCGGGTTAATTATAAGCAGAAGCCGTTTTGTCATATAGAATGAATTTATTGATTATCAGTAATATGTATCATGCCATGAGGCATGCAAGCGCAATGCAGTAATATTTTGATTTTTCACTTTCGCTTCGCGACATCAGGACAACGGGTTTCTCAGTCCCTCTTATCAAACCGGCAAGTTCGCCGCCTCCGAAAAGCATCAGGCTTTTATAGAACGGATTGCATGATTCGAGCGAAGGGAACAGAAGTATATCTGCATCTCCGTTGACAGGCGTACTAACTCCCTTTATTTCAGGGCTTTTGGTATCGCAAGCCAGAAAGAGATCGAGAGGTCCATCCATTATGCAGTTTTTTATCCTGCCGTCGAGAGCCATTTTGCACATTTCAGCATAGTCGTCAGTGTATCTGAAATGGTCGCTCTTTTTCTCAGAAGCTCCGATAAGGGCTATTTTGGGGATATCAATGCCGAACCGCCCGGCCATTTCGATTGCGTAATTCGCCATCGCAATCTTCTGATTCAGATCAGGATATGGAATAACTGCAGTATCAGTAATAAAAAGAAGCTTCTTATAAGCAGGCATTTCGACAGCCCCGACATAACTCATTGTTGCACCATGGATCATGATCCCATGCTCTTTATTCATCACTGCCTTCAGGAATTTATCTGTCCCAACAAGTCCCTTCATTACTATATCTGCTTCGCCTGATTTCACAAGCCTTACAGCTTCCTCCGATGCGGAAGTCTCATTATCGGAATCTACAATACGAAACAGGCCGGGACCGAAGCCTGAATTGCTGCAAATCTCTTTTATCCTGGATTTGTTTCCGATAAGGATAGCTTCAGCGAAACCGTCATTAAATGCTTTAAAAACAGCGCCGATGGTGTTAAAGTCCTGGGCCCAGGCAACAGCAATGCGATGCCGCCTTCGAAGTGCGAGCACATTCTCAACCATCTGATCGAGGGTCCTGATCATAAAGCAATTATTTGCTGGCGGCTGCAGACAACAATATGCTGTCGTATTTAGCCTGTTCGGAATCGGACCTGGAAGTCAGAACGATTGGAACGCGTGCACCAAGTATCAATGCAGCCACTTTTGCCTTGGCAAAGAAAACCAGGGATTTATAGAGTACGTTACCAACTTCAATATCAGGCATGAGCAGAAGGTCGGTATCGCCTGCAACTTCACTCCTGATCCCCTTAAGCTGTGCGCTTTCAAGGCTCACGGCATTATCAAATGCCAACGGTCCGTCGATAATGCAATTCCTTATCTGGTCGCGCTGGTTCATTTTTGAAAGCAGTGCTGCATGAAGAGTTGCTTCCATGTTTTCATTCACCATCTCAACAGCGCCAAGAACTGCAACCTTGGGCATCTTGTATCCAAGCCTGACAAGACACGAAACTGAATTGTTAATGATGGCTATCTTGTCCTGAAGATTAGGTGCTATGTTCATTGCCACATCAGTAACGGCGATTACTTTCGGATAGGTGTCCACTTCAAAAAGTGCGAAGTGGGAAAGCAGATTTCCGGTTCTCAGTCCCCATTCCTTATTCAAAACACATTTCAGTAGTGTCGATGTACCAACTTTCCCCTTCATCAGGATATCGGCCTCTTTTTTGTTGACCATTTTAACAGACATTTCAACTGCCTTATCCATATCGGGTTCATGAATTATCCTCACCCCTGAGATATCATAGTTATTCTCTTCACAGATATTCTGAATTCCCTCCTTATCGCCGATAAGAATTGGTTCAATGATATTGTCTTTCCATGCTTTTATAACAGCTCCCAGGGAATGCTGATCCTGAGCAGCAGCAAGTACCAGCTTCCTTGCAGGGCCCCCGGCGATAATATTTTTCAGGTCAGAAAGGCTCTTTAGTACCATTAGATAAGGTTTTAGTTGAAATTATACGGTTCTCTGTTCTACTATAGTACGCGTGTCTGATGCAATTACTAATTCTTCATCTGTAGTGACAGCCATAATTGTCACTTTTGATTCGGGTTTCGAAATAACAAGGTCTTTTCCCCTGGCCCCATCGTTAACTTCAGAATCAAAGATAATTCCAAGGTTTTCCATGTCAGAGCAGATCATCTTTCTCATATTGAAATCATTTTCGCCTATCCCGCCTGTAAAAACGAGCAGGTCGGCACCGTTCAGAGCAGCCATATAATAACCGATGAACTTCTTTGCCTTGTAAGCATACATCTTCAGTGCAAGCTGCGCTTTTTTGTTCCCGGCATTAGCAGCAGTCTCAAGATCGCGCATATCGGAAGATATCTGGGATATCCCGAATACGCCGCTTTTCTTATTTATCATATTGTTAACACCGGTGACGTTAAGATGTTCCTTGTCTGCAATATAAACAAGTACTCCGGGGTCAATCTCCCCGGTCCTGGTTCCCATAATCAGTCCATCCACGGGCGTAAATCCCATTGAGGTATCGATTGACCTTCCATTCAGTATTGCAGTTACTGAAGCTCCATTTCCGAGGTGACAGGTAATTATTTTCAGGTTTTTCACATCCTTCCCAAGAAGCCCCGCAGCTTTTGAAGCAACAAACTTATGGCTTGTTCCATGGTATCCGTATTTTCTGATCTTGTACTTTTCGTAATACTCGTAGGGAATAGCGTACATATAGGCATAATCAGGCATAGTCTGGTGAAATGACGTATCGAATACAGCCACCTGCGGAACACCCGGGATCAGTTTTTCGACTGAAAGTATCCCTTTGAGGTTTGCCGGGTTATGCAGAGGCGCAAGTTCTATGCATGTCTCGATATCTTTCTTGACATCATTATCAATAAGGACAC
The DNA here is from genome assembly GCA_003142255.1 of Bacteroidales bacterium. Taxonomy (GTDB): domain Bacteria; phylum Bacteroidota; class Bacteroidia; order Bacteroidales; family VadinHA17; genus LD21. Next base: position 11,306 of record PLLO01000014.1, read on the forward strand.
TCTCCTTGTAATTTTCGCCTCCGTTCACTACCCGGTGACCGACTGCCTTGATTTCATTTACATTCTTTATTACACCATGCTTCGGATCGCACAGGACTTCCATTACCATATTTATACCTGTTGTGTGGTCAGGTATATCGGTTATTACCTTGTATGGTTCACCCCCGGTAGGTTTATGGGTAAGAATACTCTCATTCAATCCAATCCTTTCAAGCAGTCCCTTTGCAAGCATGTTGCATCCGTCCGACATATCGAACAGCTGGTATTTGATAGAAGAGCTGCCACAGTTTAATACTAAAATTATCATAGTAAAAATAGGTTATCAGGGAGGTTAATTATTTCACACCAGCGGCCTGGTTTGCAGCAATGGCAATCATGCTTACAATATCGTTTACCGAGCATCCTCTCGAAAGGTCGTTAATTGGAGCAGCCATGCCCTGCAATATCGGACCGATAGCTTCCGCGTGGGCCAGTCTCTGAACAAGCTTGTAGGCAATATTCCCGCAATTAAGATCAGGAAAGATCAGAACATTCGCCTTTCCTGCGATCTTGCTTCCAGGGGCTTTTTTCTGGCCTATCGATTCAACAAGGGCAGCATCACCCTGAAGCTCACCTTCAATCATGATGTCAGGCGCCATCTGCTGTGCTATTTTTGTAGCGCTGATAACCTTATCGACCAGTTCATGCTTTGCGCTTCCCTTTGTGGAAAAGCTGAGAAGAGCCACGCGAGGTTCCATCCCTGCAATTACCTTTGCAGTATGGGCGGTAGCAATTGCGATCTCTGCCAGCTCCTTATCGGTAGGATTCGGAGTAACAGCACTGTCAGCAAAAATCAGAACACCATTGTCTCCAAAGCTTTTGTCCTGGAGTATCATGATAAATGCACCTGAAACTATAGAGATCCCAGGTGCTGTTTTAATATAATGGAAAGCTGGTCTCAATACATCGCCTGTGGCATGATCGGCTCCGGAGACCTCGCCATCGGCATCTCCGCTCTTGATCATCAGAACACCCAGATAGAGAGGGTCTTCAATAAGCCTTGCAGCCTCTTCATATGTCATTCCCTTGCTTTTGCGCAGTTCTACCATGAGATTGATGTACTGCTCCTTTTTTGCATGCGATTTTGGATTCACTATCGTGGCCTTGCTTAAGTTCTTAAGGCCCAGTTTATCGCCGTGGCTCTTTATCTCATCAGGGTCTCCTATAAGTATAATCCTGGCAAGCCCATCGGCTATTGCAGCATCGGCCGCCCTGATATTTCTTTCCTCATATCCTTCGGGAAGCACAATCCTTTTATTATGTTTCCGTGCATTTTGCTTAATGGTATCCAATAATTCCATTGTATATCAGTGTTTTAATTAGTTCGAAATTTTTTTCTAAATGTACGAAAAAAAAGTCCTATTTTACAATTATGCAAAGCATGATTATTGTCAGATTTTTTTTTGATACGATGAAACAGATGACGGTCAAATCATTTTTCTAAATTAGCAGCTCCAAACAGTTTTATGGAAAGCGATACCAGATACTCACTGTTCGATACTCTTAAGAATGGTCTTGAAGGCGATCTTAAATATGACCCTATAACACTGACAATTTATTCGACCGATGCATCAGTTTATAAGGAGAAACCGCTGGCAGTGGCCTGGCCCAGGAATCTGTCAGATCTTAGAAAAATAGTCTCTTTTGCAAACAGGGAAAAAACAAGCATTACACTCCGTGCGGCTGGTACCTCACTAGCAGGGCAGGTGGTCTCCCCCGGAATTATAGTTGATATCTCGAAATACATGAGGAGAATAATCGAGGTCAACAGTGAGGAGATGTGGGTCAGGGTTGAGCCGGGAGTTGTCCTCGATGAACTGAATATTGAACTTAAAAAACAGGGATTATTCTTCGGCCCTGAAACCTCAACCTCAAACAGGTGCAACATGGGTGGAATGGTCGGAAACAATTCGTGCGGCTCACATTCTCTGATTTACGGATCGACAAGAGATCATCTTTTAGGACTTAAAACCTTGCTGAGCGATGGCAGCGAAGCTGAATTCGGGCCATTGGATAAAGCAACCTTTGAGGAAAAATGCACCTTGCAAAACCTCGAAGGAGACGTATACCGCAATATCCGGGAATTACTGAATAACGATACCAACAGGGACAATATAATAAACGGCTTTCCTGATCCTTCAATACCCAGAAGGAATACTGGTTATGCACTCGACCTGCTGCTTAAAAATGAAGTTTTCGACGAAAAATCGGACCAGCAATTTAATTTCTGCAAGCTCCTCGCAGGGTCGGAAGGTACCCTTGCTGTAATTACGGAAATAAAACTGAACCTTGTCAAATTACCTCCTCCTGAGAAGGCTCTGGTATGCATACATTTAGAAAAGCGCAATGATGCATTTTCTGCAAACCTTATTGCCCTGAAATACAATCCTGGTGCAGTAGAGATGATGGATAACAAAATCCTTGAGCTTACCGAAAGTAGTCTGAGCCAGCGTAAAAACAGGTTCTTTCTCGTAGGGAAACCAGCTGCCATTGTTATCGTAGAATTTGCCAGGGAAAAGAGCGTGGATATCGACTCACTTACCAGAGAATTAATTGACGAGCTGAAATCTGCAGGTCTTGGCTATTCATTCCCTGTTGTTAAGGGAAAAGATATTCCAAAAGTCTGGGAACTCCGAAAGGCAGGGCTTGGAGTACTTGCCAATATGAAGGGCGATCCAAAACCCGTCTCTCTTGTTGAAGATACTGCTGTTAGTGTGACGAAGCTTCATTCATTCGTTGACGATTTTGAAAAGGTATTATCCGTTTACGGCAAAGAGGTAGTATATCATGCGCATATTGGAACCGGGGAACTGCATATCAGGCCTGTACTTAACCTCAAGGACCCTGCAGATGTGGAGCTGTTCAGAACCCTGGGCCTCGAGATGGCAAAAATAGTGAAGAGGTACCGCGGATCGATGAGCGGCGAACACGGAGATGGAAGGCTTAGAGGTGAATTCATACCAATTGTAATCGGGAATTTCAATTATGAACTTTTAAGAAAGGTAAAGAAGTGCTGGGATCCTTTAAATATACTTAACCCGGGAAAAATCACCGATACTCCTCCCATGAACAGTTCCCTGAGGTATATACCCGGAAAGGCAACCCCAGAGCTAAAAACGGTATTTGATTTTTCTGAAACTGATGGAATCGTAAGAGCTGCCGAAAAATGCAATGGATCAGGCGATTGCCGTAAAACATTGATAATCGGCGGTACCATGTGTCCGACATTTATGGCAACGGGTGAAGAAAAGAATTGCACCAGGGCCAGGGCAAACGTCTTAAGGGAATTTCTGAACGACAGCAATAATAACCCATGGGATCACAAGGAAATATATGACATCCTCGATCTCTGTATTTCCTGTAAGGGATGCAAATCAGAGTGTCCCTCAGGTGTCGATGTGGCAAAGATGAAGGCTGAATTTCTCCAGCACTGGTACGACAGGCATGGAATCTCTCTCAGAACTTGGTTAATAGCAAATATTACGGCAATTAACAGGTTGGCAGCATCTGTTCCGGGCATCTTTAATTTCTTTGTCAGGAACAGGTTCACTTCAGGACTTGTCAAAAGCGTAATCGGTTTCGCACATGAAAGGTCAATACCTTTATTATATAAGGTCACCCTCAGAAAATGGATAAAGGGAACCCTCGATTCCATAAACCCGGAAAAGCAAACAGGAAAGGTGTGCCTGCTGGTTGACGAGTTCACCAATTATAATGATACTGAAACCGGAATTGCAGCAATCAGGCTTCTTACTTCGCTTGGTTATGAAGTAATCACAGTACCTCATTATGAAAGTGCCAGGACCTTCATATCAAAGGGTCTTTTAAGAAAGGCACGGAAGATAATCAGGAAGAATATAAAAATATTCAGCGGCATCATAAATGACGATTTTCCCCTTATCGGGATCGAGCCTTCAGCGATCCTTGGCTTCAGGGATGAATACCCTGATCTTGCCGGAGATGATTTAAAGGAAGCTGCCGAAAGGTTATCCCGAAACGCTCTTTTAATAGACGAGTTTATTGCAAACGAATACCATGCAGGAAGAATTAAAAGAGAATCCTTCTCAGAAACAGAAACCGACATTATTCTTCACGCACACTGCCAGCAGAAGGCTATTTCATCTTCGCTCCCGACAATAGAAATGCTTTCTATCCCGGCTAATTTCAAAGTAAGGGAGATACCTACCGGCTGCTGCGGAATGGCAGGGTCGTTCGGTTATGAGAAGGAGCATTACGATTTGTCGAACATGATAGGCGAAATGGTGCTTTTTCCCGAGGTCAGGAATGCCGGTCCGGATACATTAATCGCTGCTCCGGGTACAAGCTGCAGGCATCAGATAAAGGATGGTACCGGCAGAAAGGCACTTCACCCGGTGGAGATATTATTCAGGGCTCTGAAAAAGTGAAATGGAGGCGATAGGCATCGGGCGTCAGGCCTATTTCCTACGTACGAATTGAAAACAGATCAGCATCTCTTAGGATAGGAAATTTCTTGCGAAAATCAGTTAGTTCATCAAGTGAAATCTCGCCTGAGGCTGCGCACTCCTTATCGTTGACCGGTGTTGATATTATATTGCCCCGAGGGTCTATAAGCACTGAATCTCCAAAATAATTCAAGCCAGTCCCATCTGTTCCAATGCGGTTTGCAGCAGCCACAAAGCACTGATTCTCGATGGCTCTGGCTTTCAGAAGTGTCATCCATACAGCATTGCGGGCAACCGGCCAGTTGGCTGAATTGATCAGAAGATCATAATCGTTCCTGTTCCTGCTCCATACGGGGAACCGCAGATCGTAACATACAGTGGGGCATATTCTTACGCCTTTATAGCTGAAGACTATGCGTTTCTTCCCGGGGGTAAATGCCTTATCTTCACCGCCTATTGAGAAAAGGTGACGTTTGTCGTATAGAAATGTCTCATGGCCAGGGGCGACAAATACCCATCTGTTGTAGAACTTGTTCCTCTCCTTTACAATATAGCTTCCACATATTGCTGCATTGGTCGAATCGGCCATCGTCTTCATCCAATTGAAAGTAACTGAATGTGGAGGCTCGGATATTTTACCGGGTTCAACTGAGAATCCGGTATTGAACATTTCAGGCAATACAATAATATCTGCCCCTGTGGCTCCCCCTGCTATCAGGTTTTCCAGCTTACTGAAATTGGCAGGTTTATTTTCCCAGGCAATATCGTACTGAATTATTGAGATCTTCATTTCACAATTGAATTGGGTCACTAAAAGGTATGAATAAAAAAAGTACAGACTGAATTCAGTCTGCACTTTTTAATATTCAGTAATTATCAAAATCTCTATTTTTTCCCAAGTGAGCTATAATAGCTATTGAAAATCTCACCTATAAGAGGCTTATAATATAGCCAGAAGAATCTCCTGGTATCATCCGGTTTGCTTGAATAGAGCACAAACTTCAGCTTTTCAACTCCGACGAACCTGGATGTCCATACAGGAATATCTGTACTTGTGAAATCACCTGAGAAGTAGTAAGTTCTCATCTGTTTCGGCTCCTGTGTAACAGCCGGGAATTGCTTCGTGAGTCCAAATTCTGAAAGTAATGAATCTCCGAGAGCAGTAGTTTCGAGTTTGAATTTAGAGATGACATTGTTTTGCATCGGATCAATAATATCAAACCAGTGATCGAAAGCAACCGATGATGGAACTTTATACAAGGCACAATTGGCAGAATCTGTAATGATATGTGGCAAAGCAGACTTGAGCAGAGTACCCTCTTCAAGTACCATTATTGCCTTGTCTTTAAGAAGCACAATTCCCGGTTTTTTGAATGTCCATGGTTTTTTAAACTGCCGGCGGTACATTGCGGTCATCCATATCGGGAAATCCGTTCCGGTAGTATCAAGTGAACTGTAATATTTGCCGGTCCATCCTGACCATTTTATACCGAGTCTCTCCTGTATCCTGTATGATTCATAATCTGCAGTTGGATAATCAAAGCAATTATATTCACAGATAACCAGCTTGTTCCTGTCTTTCATTTCCTTGATCAGCAGGTTATCGTTATTATTAAGTGCGCCGAATAACCTCCTCGATTTCCGGCTTACATTCAATCCCTGATACCAGTCATTAAAAAAGACTCCGTAAGTATCTGCAAAATAAACAGCATCGCTTTTACTCCAGAGATCAGGCAGATCGGCAAGACGATATTCATTCTTTTCATAGAGGTGATTTCTCAGAGGACGGGTGGGCATAAACCCGTAATAATCTTTCCTGTATGAATAGGCAGTTTTTTTCTCTTTCTTTACAACTCTGTCATTAGTTAAAACCCAGTTCAGAGACTTGTGTTTTACACGATCCAGGGTGGGGACAGTTTTATCAACTATAATTATTCCCATTGGCTTTTTTGCCTGAAAAGTCCAGCGGAGCAGGTTGATTACCGGCAGGACCAGAATTACTGCCAGAATGATTGCTACAATTAGCAGAGGTTTTTTCATAACTGAATTTATATCAGAAAGTACTCAAATGCAATAAGCTGTCTAACGATCAACGATAAATTATCTGTTAAAAGTATTAATTTATTTTTTTTAATGAAAATAAAAGTGAAGCAATTTAGTAAAAATTATTTAACTACAAAAATTGTCAGTAACCACAAGCTGTGTTATAGCCTCTCCTGTCTGCTCCGGCCCTGATTTTTCCATCAGGAAGTATCTCAATTGCGTTTACACTGCCGATCACAGATCTTTCCTTTAAATCATAATTCATCCCCTTTAGCCCTTCGAGCACAAGCGAATCAATGCTTCCTTTCTCAAACATAATATAATCGGGCAGCCACTGATCGTGAAATCTTCCTGTATCCACAGCCTGACGGATGTCCATTTTATAATCAATCACATTTGTAATTACCTGAAACACAGTCGTTGGGATTGTCGATCCTCCGGGAGAACCGGCTACCAGAAAAAGTTTTCCATCTTTTTCAACAATCGAAGGTGTCATTGAACTTAGCATCCTTTTGCCAGGACTTATGGAATTCGCTTCCCCTCCAACCAGCCCGTACATATTAGGAGTTCCGGGCTTAACAGAGAAATCATCCATCTGGTTATTGAGAAGGAATCCGGCCCCTTCAACGACTATGCTGCTACCGAACAAATTATTAAGCGTTGTGGTAGCTGAAACGGCATTCCCATCCTTGTCAACAACGGAATAATGAGTAGTTTCATCGCTCTCGTGACCCGAAAGCAGCCCGGCTTTGATCTTTTTTATATCGGTAGCCTGATCGGGATCGAAATCATTAAACCTCCTTTTCAGATACTTCTGGTCAAGAAGTATACTGGTATGAACATCGATAAAATCAGGATCGCCTGCATATTCAGCCCTGTCGGCAAAAGCTCTTTTCTCGGCTTCAGCTATCAGGTGAATTGCCTTAAGCGAGTGAAATCCTGATTCCTGGAGGGGCCATGGCTCGAGCATTTTAAGGAGTTGCAGCAAAATTATGCCACCGCTCGATGGCGGCGGAATAGTAATGATCCGATATCCCCTGTATACTCCTGTTAGCGGTTTTCTGAACTTTGCTTCATATTTTGCAAGATCCATGGCTGAGATGATTCCTTTGCCCCGCTTCATCTCTCTGATTATCATCTCTGCTGTCTTGCCTGAATAGAAGCCGTCTCTTCCGTTGTCTCTTATCCTTTCAAGCGTTGCTGCAAGGTCAGGTTGCCTGAGAACATCACCTGCTTTCCATTCCCCATCTTTAACAAAAGCAGGGAGTGAAGCATTCATCTTCAGAAAATATTCCCTGTTCCGGTTAAAAGATCCTGCCTGCTCTTCCGTAACAGCGAACCCTTTTACGGCCAGATCTATTGCAGGTTGAATCACTTCCCTGAAGCTAAGCCTTCCGTACTTGCCGTGGACCTTTAACATTCCGTCGACGGTGCCAGGAACACCAGCAGCCAGATGCGTCTCAGTACTGGATTCCTCTTTAAGATTACCTTTTTCGTCAAGGTACATATCCCTTGAAGCCCCAAGAGGAGCCTTTTCACGGTAATCAATCATATAAGAAGAGCCATCGCTCATCCTTATCAGCATGAATCCCCCGCCTCCTATATTGCCGGCTTCAGGGTAACAGACCGAGAGGGCAAACTCGGTAGCAACCGCTGCATCAATTGCATTTCCCCCTTTCTGCAATACAGATACTCCTGCCTTCGAAGCTTCAGGGTGTGCCGAAACCACCATTCCATGACCGGCTGTAATATTCCTGCCCGTAATTACGGGTGAAGGTTTTTCGCGGCAACCTGAAATCAGGATTATTGCAAGCAGATATATGGCCGTTCTCTTCATAATAATTTTTCTTTTTAACTGACTTCAAATTTATCAAATTAGGTGCACGATGGAGAAATAAAATTATCCATGCATGCAGTGCAGAGTTTCAAAAGGAACATTAAAAATTAATTTTGTTAATTTTACACAAACTTAAATCTATGCAGTCAAACCAGCCGCTTGCAGAGAGGATGAGGCCCAGAAATCTCGATGAATTCTGCGGACAGTCTCATCTTGTCGGCAAGAAGAGCGTCTTGAGGAAGGTTATCGAGTCGGGAAATATACCTTCGTTTATTCTTTGGGGACCTCCCGGAGTCGGAAAAACTACTCTTGCATCTATCATAGCCAACACGATGAAGCGGCCATTTTTTCATCTAAGTGCAGTACATTCAGGGGTAAAAGATGTCAGAGATACAATAGAAAAGGCAAAAAGGCAGCAGTTCTTCAACCAGCCGAACCCAATACTGTTTATTGACGAAATTCATCGCTTCAACAAGTCGCAGCAGGATTCTCTTCTGAGCGCTGTTGAGCAGGGAATAATAACTCTTATCGGTGCGACCACTGAGAACCCCTCTTTTGAAGTAATCTCTCCTCTCCTTTCCAGATGCCAGGTTTATGTACTGAATCCTCTGAGCGAAGAGAACCTTACCGGACTACTTGACAAAGCGATAAAAAAAGATGCTTTCCTTGCTGAATATAAAATAGAAATAAAAGAATATGAAGCCTTTATGCGTGTCTCCGGCGGCGATGCCAGGAAGCTGTACAATGCTCTTGAACTCGTTGTTGCAGGTGAAGCCAAAGATGCTGCCGATGGTATAATAGTGATCACTGATGATAAGGTCCTGGATCATGTTCAGAAAAACCTTGCGTTATATGACAAGAACGGGGAACAGCATTACGATATAATCTCAGCATTCATTAAATCTATGCGGGGAAGCGATCCCAATGCAGCTGTTTACTGGCTTGCAAGGATGGTCGAAGGAGGCGAAGATCCCAAGTTCATAGCACGCAGGATGCTGATCCTGGCTGCCGAGGATATAGGACTTGCAAACCCGAATGCCCTTCTTCTTGCCCAGGCTTGCTTTGAGGCAGTAAATGTCATCGGATGGCCGGAATCAAGAATAATACTCTCAGAGGCAGCTGTTTATCTTGCCTCATCACCTAAAAGCAACGCCTCATACATGGCAATTGAGAATGCTCTCGGGGCAGTAAAGGAGAAGGGAGATCTTCCGGTTCCGCTTCACCTTAGAAATGCGCCGACAAAACTCATGAAGGATCTTGGATACCATAAGGACTATAAATATGCCCATAGTTTTGAAGGAAATTTTGTAATTGAGAATTATCTGCCGGAGGAAATAAAGGGATCTCAGTTTTATGAACCGGGAAATACTCCGAAGGAGGAAGAAATAAGAAAGAGGCTAAAGAACCTCTGGAAAGATATTTACGATTATGATAAATGATCTTCTCTGTATAACTCTGTGGTCCTCTGTGTTTCTCTGTGTAAGTTCTTAATAAGAAAATAGTTACACAGAGTTCCACGGAGAAGCACAGAGAGCCTTAGAGATGTTTTCAGTATTGGTATGGTTTTTGAAAAAGAAGATTATTTCGTTAACTTTACATTTGAATGAACAAAAGCGGAATAGATATCCCAGGACTTAAATACGGGAAAAGCGACAATTTTCTACTGATCGCCGGTCCTTGTGTCGTAGAAGGTGAAGATGTGGTCTTTGAGATTGCAGATTACCTTGTAAAGTTATCCGACAAATACAAGCTCCCATATGTCTTCAAGGCATCATACAGAAAAGCAAACAGGTCAAAAATTGATTCTTTTGCAGGAATAGGCGATTTAAAAGCGCTTAGGATCCTTGCAGAAGTGAAAAAAAGATATTCTGTTCCTGTTATTACCGACATTCATAATCCTGAAGAGGCAGCAATGGCAGCAGAATACGTTGATATCCTTCAGATACCTGCCTTTCTATGCAGGCAGACAGATCTCCTTGCAGCAGCTGCAAAAACAGGCAAATGGATCAATATCAAGAAAGGCCAGTTCCTTTCCGGTCCTTCCATGAAATTCGCAATTGATAAGGTAAAGGAATCCGGCAATGACAATATAATGGTTACTGACCGCGGCAATATGTTCGGATACCAGGATATTATCGTTGATTTCAGGAATATTCCATTAATGCAGAAGACAGGAGTACCGGTCGTGATGGATATAACCCATTCGCTTCAGCAGCCTAACCAGGAGGCAGGAGTATCCGGAGGAAATCCCGAAATGATTGAAACTATCGGCAAAGCAGCAATAAGCGTCGGGGCCGATGGCATCTTCATTGAAACACATCCCAATCCAGCCGTAGCAAAGTCGGATGGAGCAAATATGCTTAAACTCTCAGGGATGGATGATCTGTTATATAAATTGGTAGCACTCAGAAAAACAATAAATTCATTTAATAACTAAATTAAATTATTCATGAAAAAAGTATTTTTATTCACCACCTGCCTTCTCACTGCAGTAATGATCAATGCACAGACGCTCGATGAAATTGTTAAGAAGTATACCGAGGCAAATAAGCTTGACAAGATCTCTAACTTTAAAACAATTAAAATCACTGCAAATATGTCAATGATGGGAATGGAGATGCCCATGACGATGTGGATGAAAAATCCAAGCAAGATCAAAACCGTCACCAGCGTTAACGGCCAGGATATAGTCCAGGCATATGACGGAGTGAAGGGTTATATGGTAAATCCGATGGCAGGCTCGACCGATCCAATTGAAATGACTGCTGATCAGGCCAAGGATCTGGAAAAAAGCAACATTTTCCAGAACTATATGGCAAATTACCTGAAAGAAGGATTGCTGGCACTTGAAGGAGAAGAGAGTGTTAACGGCAAGCCGGCATTCAAGGTTAAGGCATCCATTAACAGCAGCGCCACAGCCCATATGTTTATTGACAAGAGCACCTATCAGCTTATAAAGACAACGGCAGACATCAACCAGGGAGGACAGTCAATGACAGTTGAATCGTATCCTTCGGATTACACTGAAACAAACGGTGTCATTCTGCCAATGAAAACAACAACCTCAATGAACGGTATGGAAATGGTAATAACCTATACAAAGGTTGAAGTCGATGTACCTATTGAGGACAGCGTATTCACTGTAAAATAAACTGTAAAGACGGGTCTGAGACCCGTCTCAACCAAAAAAAGACGGGTCTGAGACCCGCCTCAACCAAAAAAAGACGGGTCTGAGACCCGTCTCAACCAAAAAGAGGCGGGTCTGAGACCCGCCTCTTTTTGCAGCCGGCCTGTAAGCCGGGTTCTGTGCGGTTTAGCCTTCTTCGAGAGAATATTAAACCGATTCCCATCATTTATCTTGTCACGCCATTGCTGACGTGATCATACGACCTACCCCCCGGCATTGGACGAGCAGCCCTAAAAGCCGGTATACATGGTCTTTCAACCCATCAGGCGTACGGCTCCCGACGTTGCCGCCGGAACCGGTGAGCTCTTACCTCGCCTTTTCACCCTTCCCCTGACGCAAAGGTCAGAGAGGTTATTTTCTGTTACACTGCTATACCCTCACGGATATCTTCCCGTTAGGAAGCATGGCGCTCTTTGTTGCCCGGACTTTCCTTCCCCCTCCTTGCGGCGGAGAACGATGGGACAGCCTGCTGCGATGCAAAGGTACAAAAACGGCACTTAAAATAGAAACAGTATCAATTTTAGTTACTTTTGCACGCGTAAATCCGGCGTCCGGTGACCGGTGACCGGTTTCAAATGAAGGAGATTTTCAACATTAATATCGACGATTACGATTATAGTCTTCCAGAGGAGAGGATAGCAAAGTATCCTGTCGCTCAGCGTGACGCTTCAAAACTATTGCTATATATTAATGACCAAATCTCGGAAGACAGGTTTGGGAATATTGGAGAACATCTTCCGGAAGGGTCGCTCCTGGTCTTTAATAATACGAGGGTAATCAGGGCAAGGCTACTCTTTCAAAAACCAACCGGAGCCGCTATTGAAGTTTTCTGTCTCGAACCAGTTTCCCCTGCAGAGTATCAGCAATCTTTCAGTTCCACCAGAGAAGTTGAATGGAAATGCATCATAGGCAACCTGAAAAAATGGAAAACAGGGACGATAACTGCGCATTTTGATTTTAAAGGTAAACAGTATGAGCTTGCAGCTGAGAAAGTAAGCCCTGAGGGTGAAGTCTGGAAAATAAGATTTAAATGGAACCCTTCTGACATTACATTCGGAGAGGTTATTGAAGGAGCCGGTCATATTCCTCTTCCTCCTTACCTGAACAGGAAGGATGAGGCCGAAGATTACTACAGGTACCAGACTATCTATGCAATAGTAAAAGGATCGGTGGCTGCTCCTACTGCAGGACTTCATTTTACAGATGAAGTATTTTCAAGGCTCAAGGAGAAGGGCATCGACAGAGCCGAGATCACGCTCCATGTAGGCGCCGGGACTTTCAAACCTGTCAAATCAGTTGATATAGCTGAGCATGAGATGCATTGCGAACATTACTTTGTCACCGCTGAAACCCTTGAAAAACTGATCAGTCAACGGGAGAAGATAATTGCTGTAGGCACCACAAGCGTCAGAACACTGGAAAGCCTTTACTGGCTGGGGGTCATGATGATTGAAGGTACATCTGCTTCCAGTGATTTCTTCACAGATCAATGGAAATATGATGAGCATGATAATGATGTCTCATTAGAGGATTCATTCAGCTCAATTCTTGGTTTCATGAAAAATCAGAATATCTCAATTCTTCATGCATCGACGAAAATAATGATCCTTCCCTCCTATAAGTTCAGGGTTATCAAAGGGATGATCACAAACTTTCACCAGCCTAAAAGCACACTTTTACTGCTTATTGCAGCCTGGACAGGGAACAGATGGAGAGACTTATATAAATATGCCCTGGAGAATGATTTCAGATTCCTCAGCTATGGCGACAGCTGTTTATTGCTTTGACTATGAATTCGCCCTGCAATATTATCCGTTGATCAATTAGTGATCGTTAATATTTGAATTTAGACCGATTTTTGTTTTATTAGCACAAAATTTAAAACTGATGAACAGCAACAGAATGCTTCAGCAATTTCATGCGATGTTCAGCGTCTTCATGGTGGTGTTTTACCTGGGCTTCGGCATTTTCTTTCTCTTTTTTGCAAAAATGTTCTATATCGATCAGGCTATAAAGGTCATAATGGGGGCAACTTTCGTTTTTTACGGAATATACAGGATAACTGTTACTTATAAACAAATTATCAAAGCTTTTTTTACAAGTGAGGACGAAGAGGAATAACGCTTCCGGGGAGAAATCAATATTTAGAATAATCTGACGGAAAATGTTTATTCTTGGCACATACTTTGCAGTACTGTCAATGGTAATTAATTTAACTTTGACAAAATTTTAAGGTTATGAGCATAGCAACGTTTATACAAAATTTTATTATTTTTGCTAACCGCAATTTTAAAACCATTGACGGTTTTTTTGTGACAGGAATCAAAAGCCATACTCTTTATTCCGGATTGCGCATCCTTGCGATCTGGATACCCCTTTCAATGGTTTCATGCGGAGGAGGGCCCAAAGCTCCTTTAGAAACTCCGACCCAGGGCAATATAATGATCATTGCTGATGAGTCTTTCCAGCCTCTGATCGATACCGAAGTATTTACCTTTACCCATCTCTACGAAAATGCCCACGTCAGGGCAGAGTACAAACCCGAGTATGATGTTGTAAATGATTTCATGCACGATTCGGTAAAGGTCATTGTTACCAGCAAGAAGCTCACCGACGACCAGATCAGGTACCTGAGGGATACCCTGATAATTGCCCGCACAATTACCTTTGCATATGATGCACTCGCGCTTGTGACGAACAAGAGCAACATTGATACGCTTCTTACATATAAATCGGTAAAGGATCTGTTCCTCGGGAATGTCACCAGCTGGAAAGATATCGACAAGAAGTCAAAACTCGGAAATATCCGTGTCGTTTTTGATAATACCAAGTCCGGCAACATAAGGTACTTCAAAGAGCTGTTTGAGATTCAGGGCAATCTGCCTGAAAATTTTTATGCTGTGAAGGACAATGCTGAGGTAATTGATTTCGTTTCAAAAAATCCTGATGCTATTGGAATCGTAAGTGTAAACTGGATCAGCGATAAGGACGATCATACAAGTATGAATTTTCTGAAAAAGATAAATATAGTGGCAGTATCGCAGCAGCTTTCCAGTGACAATTCCTACTACAGGCCCTACCAGGGTTTCATTTACGACAAATCCTATCCGTTCGTTAGGGAGATATACCTTATATCGCGAGAAACATTCAAGGGCCTTGGTTCAGGTTTTATACAGTGGGCTACTGCTGAACAGGGACAAAGGATAGTTCTGAAATCAGGACTTGTGCCTGCGACAATGCCTATAAGGCTGGTGCAGATCAAGCATCAATGAAGTAGATAGTTTAGAGATTGAAGTTAAAAATTGAATAGAAAATTTAAAGTGATTAAGTGTAAAAGAACATCAAAAAAAATTAGTATAATTGACGCCAAATAATTTTCAAGCTATGAAACGTTCATCATCCAAAAGAGGTTTTATTCTGGCTGCCCTGATGGCAGGGATAATCATCAGTAATGTCCAGGGACAGGATCTTAACTCTGCACGGCTACTTACGAAAAGTGAGCAGTACGATAAGGCAGGCGCAATGCTCGATAAACTGATCCAGAATGAACCGGGAAACAGCAAGAACTATTACTTCCTCGGTGAGAATATGCTGCTGGAATATTTTGCTGATACAATTTCAAACTCGCTTACTCTTGCAACAAAGAATGCAAAAGAAGTTTTCAACAAGGGGGTGAGTACAAATCCAAACGACCCGCTCAATTATGTCGGTCTTGCCAAAGTTGCAGTTCTGCTCAATGACGATAAGACTGCCGATGAGATGAGGGCTAAGGCAAAAAGTTTTCTGCTTCCGTACAAGAATATCAAGAAAATAGTTCCCCCTGCAAATGAATATGCCCTTGCACTGGCAAAAATAGCCGAGTCATATATTCAGGATGGCGAAGTTGATACATCAAAAGCACTTCCGCTGATAAGGCAAGCTATTTCGATTGATCCAAAGAACCCCAACATTTTCCTGATCGCAGGCGATATTTATATTCTTGCCCACGACGGTTCAAATTCAATAAAGAATTATAATCTTGCTCAGTTCCTTGATCCAAAGTCTCCTACCGCAGCCATGAAGATCGGAAACATATATGTAAGAGGAAAAAGCCTCCAGGCTGCAATACCTAATTTTGAAGATGCCATTAACCTGGATGCCAATTATGCTCCTGCCTACCGCGAGCTTGGACAGCTTTACTATCTTGCAGGAAAGCTGGATCAGTCAAAAGCAAACTATAAAAAATATCTCGACCTGACAGAAGGGAACATTCCCGCTAAGACCAGGTATGTGAACGCTCTCTTCTATGCCGGTGATTATGATGAAGTAATAAAGAATGTCGAAGAGATTCTTGCCATTGATCAGTCAAGGGCATATATGAATCGTCTTGCCGGATATTCTTATTATGAGAGAAAGAATCCAGACTATAACAAAGCGGCCTCATATATGGATGAGCTCTTCAAAAAAGTGCCGGCCGACAGAATACTTCCAAAGGACTACCACTATATGGCAAGAATTCTGATGAAGAAGAATCAGAATTATATAAAAATGGCAGACGATCTGTCAAGTTCTGAACAGCAGCTCCAGAAGGATAAGGCAAAGTTTAATTCTGCAACCGCAGCCGATAAAGCTAAGCTGAAACCAGCACTGGATGATCTTACTGCAAAAGTCGGGAAGCTTACTGCTGATGTTGCAAATTCGAAAAAAGAGATCGACAGGGGATTCCAGCAATATGAAAAAGTTCTTGAACTTAAACCTCAGGATAAAGGCGTAATAAGTGAAATGGCTTTCAATTACAACCTCTTCAAGAGGTACAATGAAGCTGCAAAAGCTATGGCACAACTTATTGATCCGTCAAAAGACGATTTCGATGCTTATATGAAAATAGGCAGAGCATTCTATAATGGGGAAAATTACAAGGCAGCTGATTCTGTTTTTAACATTATTCTTAATAAATCTCCCAATTACCTGCCTGCTCATGTGCAGATTGCACGCACATATTCAAAAATGGATCCCGATTTTAAGATGGGTCTGGCAAAAGCCAAATTCGATAAGGTCATCGATGTGGCTGAGAAAGACTCGGTGAAGAATGAAAATGAATTGGTTGAAGCGTTCAGCTACCTGGGATATTACTATATGTCAAAAAACGATAATAAAACTTCACGGGAATATTACGACAGGTTAATTGCATTAAATCCGAACAACAAGGAAAATAAGATAAAAGGTTATAATGGGATCGGTCTTATTGAGCGGAATCTGGTAACAAATGAAAAACAAAATGAAGGCAGGCTTCTTGTATTATCAAGATCTACTGATGCTTTTAATAAGATCCTTACAATAGATCCTAATAATGCATCAGCAAAAAACAATCTGGCTTACAATCGTGAATGGGAAGCCCAGATCAAGAAAGGGATCAACCCGAACGAGATCCATGGTGTTGTAACTGATGCCGCTACAGGTTCAGTAATTGCCTATGCATCAATAAGGGTTAAGGATACGGCTGCCGAGAACCTTTCCAGCTCAAAAGGTGAATTCAGATTTGAGATACCGCAGAGTTCGGAATTTCTGGTCATCAGCGCCAGAGGATACAAAACAGTGGAGATACCCGTTACAAAATCGAGAGTATACCCCGTTGCTCTATCCAAATAGGAAGTTTTATATATATTAAAAGTGAATATACAGGAAGCAGTTTAAATGTTTTATCATAGGGTATACAGGCATTAAAAGGTCTTTCTTATTGAAGATTTCAACTAAATTGATCGAAAGTTTAACATTCTTTTATTCATTGTTGGAAAAAAACAATTGATAATATATATTTGCGAGTTGTTAAATCTTAAACCTAAACAAATCGATAGAAATGAGTAAACAAGGAAGTTCGTTCAAAGATGTGCTGCAGAACATTTTCGCAGTAAGTGCTATTTTAATAGCTTTTATTATTGCCTATATTCTTTTCACACAAGTTATGGGTAATCCGGTAAACTTCGAGGGAGGTAACCATCATGGAACTCCTCTGGAGCATAACTACCTGGGAATTATATATAAAGGTGGTTTTATTGTTCCTATTCTTATGACCTGCGTTTTGGTCCTCATCATTTTCATCTTCGAAAGGATCATCACTCTTTCAAGAGCAAAAGGAAAAGGCCAGATCAATGCTTTTGTACACCAGCTTCAGACACTTCTTGCTGAAGATAAAATTGAAGAAGCTATGGAAGCATGCGACAAACAAAAAGGTTCACTTGCCAACGTTATGAGAGCAGGACTTTTGCGCTACCGCGACCTTCAGAATGACAAGGATCTTGAAAAAGATCAGAAGATCCTTTCAATCCAGCAATCATTCGAAGAGGCTACAGCTCTCGAGCTGCCGATGCTTTCAAAAAACATGGTAATGTTCTCAACACTTGCATCAATATCAGTGCTTATCGGTCTTATCGGTACAGTATTAGGTATGATCCGTGCATTTGCCGCTCTTGCTCAGTCAGGCGCTCCTGATGCCCTTGCTCTTGCAACCGGTATTTCCGAAGCTCTTGTTAATACAGCATTCGGTATCACAGGATCTACATTAGCAATAATAGCATTCAATTATTTCTCAACCCAGATTGACTCCTATACATTTAAAATTGATGAAGCAGGCTTTAGTTTGACTCAGAATTTCGCTGCCTCATTAAAAAGCAGTAAATAGAAATTTATCTTTTGGTCAAAAACATTTAATTAAAAAGTAAGATGCCAAAGATTAAATTACCGACAAAATCGCCCTCTATTGACATGACGCCGATGGTTGACACATTCTGTGTTATTTTAACATTTCTTATGTTAACTACCACAATGAGGCAACCAGAACCGGCTACTGTTGATACGCCATATTCAATATCAGAAAAACCGACTCCTGATTTTAATACGATGACCTTTCTTCTATCGAACGACGGCAAGGTCTTTATAAATTTCGATAACGGACCCGATACACTTCTTAAATTCAGACCGAAGATCCTGGATGAGATGGGGAAAAGATACTCAATCGAATTCACCGACAAGGAAAGAAGGGATTTTGAAAAGTATCCATCTTCCATCGGAGTACCGATCCTGAAAATGAAAGATTTCCTTGACATTAGCGATAATAAAGCCAGAAAGGCCTTTCAAACAGGTGTACCGATAGATTCAACCGATAACCAGCTTGCTATGTGGATTCTCTGCGCACGCCAGGTAAACCCGAATATACAGGCTTGCATAAAAGGAGACACCAAAACTGAATTCCCGGTTGTAAAGAAAGTTCTCGATATCCTTCAGGATAAGAATGTGAACAGGTTCAATCTGATTACCAGCCTCGAAGCGACTAAAATTAACTTGGAAGAAATACAGAAGTGATATGGCAGAGATAATTCAAGAGGAAAAAGCAAAAGGCGGGAAGAAGAAAGCCAAAAAGCACGCACCGCATATCGACATGACGCCGATGGTGGACCTTATGTGTTTGCTTATCACATTCTTTATGCTCACTACTGCTTTCAGTAAAGCAAAAGTTATGGAGATAATTCTCCCGGAGAAGATTACAGATCCGAACCAAAAGCAACCTGCTGTTGTAGGTAGCCGTACTGTAAATATCATTCTTGGCCCGGATAACAGAGTTTTCTGGTACCCCGCATCTGTTAAACCAGAAGATTATAATAACCTTCCTCCGCTTAATGAAACAGACTTTAGCGCTAAAGGTATCAGACAGTTGCTCCTTGAAAGGAACAGGACACTGGCCAGAAAGATTGCTGATTTCAATGCCCAGGTAACATCCGGGAAAATTGTTCTTACCCAGGACTCTGTCCGCGGCTCTATCAGCAAGCTTAAATCTGACGATGATACAGGTCCAATTGTGCTTATCAAAGCTTACAAGAAAGCCAATTACGGGAACTTTGTAGATATGCTCGATGAGATGAATATCTGCGGAGTTGCCCATTATATGTTCGTCGATATTACCTGGTATGAAGAGAAAATGGTTGAGACTGCCATAACGGCTGCTCCTACCACACCTACTTCACCTAAATAAACATAAAACCCAAAAGAAGATGGCAAAAGAAAGAGAAGTTGTTCCTGCCTGGGATGATATCGTTTTCGAGGTCAGAAACAAGGAATACGGTGCCTACAGCCTGCGTAAGAGGTACAACAGAAATGTGCTTATTTCGCTCCTGATAGGTATATTGATTTTGGGTACAGCTGTTATTACTCCATACATAAATGCTAAAGCATTGGAGAAAAGCAAGAAACGCGCTGAAAGGCAGGTTGAGATAAAGATGGAGAATCTGAACACTCCGGCCGAACAGGTCGCTCCTCCACCACCTCCTCCCCCTCCTCCCGCTGATGTTGTTCAGCAGGCAAGATATGTCCCGCCTGTAGTCGTCGACTCGGTCAAGCCCGAAGAGAATATCAAGCTCATGTCAGCAGACCAGGCCAATACCGAAGTTAAGAATGATGTAGTTGTTGAAGAAGTACAACAGGCAAAGGAAGAAGTTCAGGAAGTTGAAGCTGAACCCGAACCATTCGTTGTTGTTGAAGAGATGCCCATGTTTCCGGGCGGCGATGCAGCACTTCTTCTTTATATCGGTGAGCATACCAACTATCCTGAGGTTGCCAAGGAAAATAACATCCAGGGTAGAGTTATAGTCAGGTTCTGCGTTACATCCAAAGGCGGCGTAAACCAGGTCAGTGTCCTTAAGGGTGTCGATCCTGAACTTGATAAAGAAGCAGTCAGAGTTGTAGGAACACTTCCAACATTTAAGCCGGGTAAACAGGGCGGTAAGCCTGTACCTGTATGGTACATGGTGCCTATTACCTTTACGCTTAAATAGAACTCATTTTATTGATTATAAAAAAAGGTGCCTGGAAACAGGTACCTTTTTCTTTTGCCCCCCATCCCCCCCTGAAGGGGGGCTATCTCGTTCGACTGATCTGAACTCATCAACAACATTCAGCCCCCTTTAGGGGGCAGTCCCGCTTCAGCGGGACAGGGGGGCTATAACTCCTTCTTCAATAGCTTCACAAACTCATCAATATCCTCTTCAGTGGTATCCCATGAACACATGAGCCTGTACTCCGATTTGATCTCGTCCCAGGAATAAAAGAAATATTGCTTCATTACCTTCTCTGCTGCATCATGCGGGATAATGACAAATATACCGTTTGACTGCACTTTCTGGGTAATATGAATGCCTTTGATCTCCTTAAGCTTATCGGCCAGTACAGCCGCCATGGCATTTGAATGCGAAGCACACTCTTTCCAGAGGTCATTCCTGAAATAAGCAATGAACTGTGCAGATATAAATCTCATCTTTGATGCCAGCTGCATTCCCTGCTTCCTGATATATTTAAAATCTGAATCCAGTCCGGGTTTAAGGAAGCATATTGCCTCTCCTGCCATCAATCCGTTCTTTGTTCCTCCGAATGACAGTACATCAACGCCGGCATCAGTGGTGAATTCCCTGAATGGAAGGCCGAGAGAAACTGCAGCATTCGCAAGCCTGGCACCATCCATATGCAGAAGCAGACCTTTGGAATGGGCATAATCAGCTATCTTTTTTATTTCTTTAACGGTATATACCGTACCCATTTCAGTAGACTGGGTTATTGAAATGATCTTAGGCTGTGAATGATGCTCAAAGCCGAAGCCCTGAATATGCTTTTCAATCATTTCTACAGTGATCTTGCCATCAGGAGTATCGACGGTCAGAACCTTGCATCCCATTAATTTTTCTGGTGCCCCGCATTCATCAGTATTAAGGTGAGCAGTGCTTGCAGTCACAATAGTATTCCATGAGCGGGCTACACTGCTTATCCCAATGACGTTGGCAGCTGTTCCCGTAAATACAAAGTATACTTCGGCATCCGGGCCAAGGTGCTGTTTAAAGAGCTCCCTGGCCTCTGCGGTATATCTGTCTCCGCCATAGCCGATCTCATGACCAACATTGATCCTGGCAAGCTCTTTTAGTATTTCAGGGTGAGCACCTGCATTATTATCACTGGCAAAACCTCGTTTATTCATATCATTAAATATTAAAATAATAAAATCCTTTGTGATACTTTGTGATTTACTTTGTGCCCTTCGTGGTTATTTCTTGATTCACCACAAAGGAACACAAAGGTAGTCACGAAGGGGCACAAAGGATTAAGAAAAATAATTCTTCAAATATCTTTTACCGGACTTTAGATCCTTTTACTGCAAAGAATGTAATATAAGCGTAATATACAAACAGGCAGCTGATTGCAACGATCAGGCCAACGCTTTTCTGAATGCCTCCCATCATGATCGGCAATATTGCAGCTCCAATTACGGAGGTGGCAATTACACCTGATCCGACTTTGGAATGAGAGCCTAGGTCTTCAAGGGCCAGGTTGTAAATACATGGCCACATGATCGAATGCATTAGTCCAGTTCCAAGGAATAATACAAGTGCGACCTTATCCATTCCCATGCTGCCCAGCACGAGAGAAAGCAACAGCATCACAGCTCCGAAGATCGCATTGAAGCTGAGGATTGTTCTTGCAGAATACTTCCTCAGAATGAAAATACCGGCGACACGGCCAACCATCAGTCCGGCCCAGTAATAAGCCAGTAATTTTGTCCGCATTTCGCCATCAAACGAGAAGTGAAGCTTGGCTGAATAATCGGCAAAGAAACTTGGGATGCCGATTTCAACGCCCATATAAAAGAAAATGGCAAGAGAGCCGAGCCACATGTGTGGATATTTATAAGCACTCGATTTGACTTTGCTTACAACTCCTTCAGCTGCATCACTCTCTTTTATTTCAGGCAGCTTGAGGAAAAACATTATTACGACAATAACAAGGGTTGCTATTCCTATGCCGGCAAACGGGCCCTGAACGGTTTTAGGATCAGAAGCCCCGCCTGTATTTGCTGAAACGATCAGTATGGAAACGAATAATGGTGCAATGACAGTCGCCAGGGAATTCAGAGCATTCGTAAGAGTCAGACGGCTGGCGGCAGTTTCAGGAGTACCAAGCGCATTGACATAAGGATTGGCAGCTACCTGTAATAAAACCACGCCAATGGCAAACACGGAGACGGCACACAAAAACCCGTAATATCCTGCTGCTACACCCGGTATGCAAAGGAAGAACCCTAAGCTCACTAATCCCAGCCCGGTCAGTACACCGTTCTTATAACCAATACGGTTTAGAAGGTATCCAACCGGTATTGACAGAATGTAGGCTCCGTAAAAGAATGTATTTGGCAGCTGCTTCTCAACTTCGTTGAGCCTGAAGGCATCTTTGAGGTAATTGATAAGCGAGTTGTTCATGGTGGTGATAAAGCCTAACAAGAAGAACATCGAGGCCATCACGATCAGAGGGAAAAGGAATTTGTTTTTTTTGTCTTCCATTTTTGTAAGTTTTTATAGTTTGATAATTTAATAAATAGTTGCTGGTTCCTTTTGGTCGCCCCCCATCCCCCCTGAAGGAGGGCTAACTCGGTAACCAGCTTTAAATCTGTCTACTGAATTAGGCCCCCTTTAGGGGCAGTCCCGCTTCAGCGGGACGGGGGCTTTTTATTTTACACTGAACTTATATGCACATATATGTTTATATACTTCTCCCGGATTCAGGATCGTCGAAGGGAAGTGCGGTTTGTTGATGGCATCCGGAAAATGCTGGGTCTCAAGTGCGAATGCCCAGCGCCGGCCATATTTCTTACCTCCCTTGCCTTTCTCGCCATCGATCCAGTTAGCAGAATATAACTGCACACCAGGCTGTGTTGTGTAAACTTCCATAACCCTTCCTGACAGCGGATCACAAGCAGATGCAGCAAGTCCCATATCACCCGTACGATGGTTCAGGACGAAGTTATGATCGTATCCGGCTCCATATTTAAGCTGTTCATTCTCCTGGTCGATCAGATCGCCAATCTTCCTCGACCTGGTGAAATCAAAAGGTGTTCCTTTCACGGTTAGGATTTCTCCGGTCGGGATAGAAGTCTCATCCATTGGTGTATAGAAAGCAGCGTTGATCATTAACTCCTGGTCATATATGCTGCCTGATCCTTCTCCTGCAAGGTTGAAATATGAATGGCCGGCAAGGTTTACAACAGTAGTTTTATCAGTATTAGCCAGGTAATTGAGCCTGAGCTCGTTTTCATCAGTAAGGGTGTAGGTAACTGATACTGTGACATTCCCGGGATAGCCTTCTTCACCATCTGCTGAATGGTACTCCAGCTTCAGGCTTGAAGGGGAAGATTTGACTACATCCCAGACTATCTTGCTGAATCCTGTTATGCCGCCATGCAGGTGGTTGGGGCCATTATTTACGGCCAGTTTGTATTTTTTGCCTGAGAGGCTGAATTCGCCTTTCGCAATACGGTTGGCACAGCGTCCGCATACGGCGCCCATATAGGGCCCGTTACCATTTATATATTCACCGATAGTGTCATAGCCCTGAACAATATCCGCCAGCTTTCCGTTGCGGTCAGGAACCTGAATGCTCACGATGATGCCTCCGTAATTTGTTATCTGGGCTATAAGCCCGTTTTTGTTCTTCAGAGTATGAAGGCTGGTTTGTTTTCCATTATGCACTCCTTTGAACGATGCTTCCGGGATGATATTCATGATTGATTTTATTGTTAAAATTTTCGATCAAATATTTCCATGTAATTATAATTCAACTTTTCCAGCCCCCTGATGCCTGATAAACAGATTATGGCATGATCCTTTTCCGTAAACATGTTCCAGGGTTTTTATGTATTTGCTGAGGAGCTTCTGCGGCACGAATGCCTGAATTGTTCCTGCAAATCCGCCTCCATGAACACGCCATGCTCCTTCTCCCTTCAGAACTATTTCGCTCAATGCCAGTGCAAGTGATACTCCCTGTTCCCTGACATTGTTTACCGGGTAAATATTCTGGTTATACATATAGGAACTGTAACCCGATTCGATTACCATTCCAAGGAATGCTTTAAAGTCATTTCTTTCAAGAGCAGCCACCTGATCAACAACACGCTGGTTATCGCCCTGGAAATGAATGGCACGGAGTATAGCGCGGTCGCCTACCTTTTCCCTGATCTTTGGGGCAATATCGATTATCTGTTCCAGGGTGACCTGGCGCAGTACCTTGGCGCCCAGTTCTGCAGCTACTGCCTTCATATCGCTGGGAAGCGATGCATATTCGTCATTCAGGTCAGCGTGATTACCGCCTGTATCAGTAATTACAAGAGAGAAACCTGTAGCAACAAAATCAAAGTTTACTTTTTTCACTACAGGCTTTGAGGGATCCTTGAAATCGATCGTTATAAGTCCTCCCATGGCACATGCAGTCTGATCCATCAATCCGCATGGCTTGCCGAAATAATTGTTCTCGGAATACTGTCCTATGATTGCGTTCTGAATGGGATCTACCTTTCCATTATTGAAAAGCTGACTTAGAATTGCACCTATAAGGACTTCAAATGAGGCTGATGAACTTAGTCCTGAACCCTTGGGCACTCCTCCGTCAATGCATGCATCAAAGCCACCGATAGCATATCCTGATTCCGTAAAACGTGAACATATACCCCTTACAAGAGCAGCAGAAGTCAGATGCTCCTTCTTATCAGGCTTAAGGGATGACAGGTCCACATCGAATCTGGGATAGCCTTCCGATAAAATATGTATTACGCTGGAATCATTTTTTCCTGCAACGCATACGTTATCGAGGTTAACAGCGCCGGCAAGAACACGGCCCCAGTTGTGATCAGTGTGATTGCCTCCTATTTCAGTACGGCCCGGTGAGCTGAAGAATTCAATATCCCTGCTGCCGAATGCAGAATTAAACTGCTTCAGCATATCAGTGTATCTTTTTGCATTTCGCTTTAATTCAGCAGGATCACTGCCGTACAATTCACGAAAAGCCTTGTTGTCGCCATTGTTAATCTTTTTGATCAGATTTTCACTTGTTGCCATGGATATTTGATTTAGGAGTTATGATTGACTGTAAAAATAATAATTGTCAGGAATTAAACACAAAGGCCGTCTCAAAATAAAAACGAGGCGGCCTTCTGTGTTATTATTAAAATATTTTAATTCTGTGCTCTATTTATGCTTGCTTCCGACAAGGGCAAAAAATACAATATAGAGGTAACATAATATAGGAAGGATAAATGCAAGCTGTATGTGTGGGGAATGATCGGCAATTAGTCCCATCAGAACAGGGATAACTGCACCACCTACGATCAGGGTATTGATGAGGCCTGAAGCCATGCTGAGTTCACCTTTATCAAGACCATCTACACCTAGTGCAAAAATATTCGGGAACATGATAGAGTTGAAGAAGCCTATTGAGAGTCCAGCCCACAGAAGCCAGCTTCCGTTCAATGCCATAACCACGACCAGGAGGAGGGCCGCAACCATAGCAAACACTGCGAGTGATCTTGCTGCCTTGCCCTTGCCAAGCTGTATTGCAAGGTAGTTTACGACGGCAATTCCTGCGAAAATCAAACCATCTGTTATATTATGATTTACAAACCAACCTACGAATAAAGCAAGTGCAACAACCAGAACGGCATATAAGTATTTCTTTGATTTTTCAACATTTGAAAGCATGAATGAACCGTAGAACCTTCCCACCATTGCTCCACCCCAGTAAAGGGCTATCATTTTAGCTGCATCGGAGCGTATCATATGCAATACTTCCTGGAAATATCTCTGAAGCATGGCAGCTGTTCCTACCTCTGCGCCTACATAACAGAAAATACCGATAGCACCGAGTATCACATGAGGGTATTTCCAAACGCTTTTTTTCTCTTCTCCCTGAGTAGAGATTACAGGTAATTTAAGGAAGTAGATGACCACTGCAATAATGAGTACTATTATACCGATGATCAGAAAAGGAGTTGGCACTGACTTGGCTGCCTCGGCCGGTGTAAGAGCATTGGAGGCTGCCTTGAAAACGAATACACTTGCGACCAGGGGTGCTAAATAGGTAGCGATCGAATTAAGAGCCTGAGTCAGATTCAGCCTGCCGGATGCAGTCTCTGATGGTCCAAGGGCAGTAACATAAGGATTTGCGGCAACCTGGAGAAAGACAACACCGCTGGCCATTACAAAGATGGCAAACAGAAAAAACGGAAATGACAATACCTTTGCAGCGGGATAGAAAAGGAAACTGCCGATTGCTACCAGTATAAGCCCAAAAATAACACCCGTTTTATAGCCAATCTTCTTGATAATGCTGCCACATGCAAAAGACAATAAGAAATATGTAAAGAAAAAGGCACCATTCACCAGCTGGGCCTGGAAATTCGACAGGTCAAAGACTGCCTTGAACTTGTCAGCCAGGGTAATGTTAAAAGTTGTGACGAAGCCAAACAGGAAGAATATCATTCCCATGAAGGCCATGCCTGCCGCCTGTGTATTTTTCTGTTCTGTCATAGTGTAAATATTAGGTTTAACAAATAATCAAATGTTTTATTGAATGAAGTAAAATTACATTTTATGATCAATTTTCAAACAGATCATTCTTAATAAATATTAAAATTTTGATTATTAAATCAACCACAAAAAATCAAAATTTATCTAATGCCAACAAGACACGAAGGCACCTAGGATCACAAAGAGCTTACTTTTAATGACTTATTCTTCGTGTAACTTTGTGCCTTTGAGTCTTTGTGGCAAGAAAAACACATTTTGGAATTAACTCAATAACTAAGTCATTTTATTTAATAAGTATATTTGCAATATGAGCCCCGTGAAAACACGTTACTTCATATTCCTCTCATATAAAGGAACATCGTACCATGGATGGCAGCTGCAGCCAAATGCCGTAACAGTCCAGGAAATCCTTAATGAAGCCATGAGCAGGGTGCTTGAAGAAGAAATCAAAGCAACAGGTGCAGGCAGAACCGACACAGGAGTCCATGCATCAGTATTCTGTGCGCATTTTGAGAGCGAAGCAAGTGATATCGATACCCGTAAAAACCTAGTATTCAAACTAAACCGCTATCTTCCAAAGGATATTTCTATCTCCGGGATCAGAAGGGTCCAACCGGATGCTCATGCGCGGTTCAGCGCCTTGTCAAGAACTTACAAATACTATATTTCAAAGGTAAAAGATCCTTTCCGTGAGGAATCAGCCTGGTTTGTTCATGGGAATCTGGATATTGATTTAATGAATCAGGCATGTGCAATCCTCATGGAACAGAATGACTTCACTAGTTTCAGCAAGCTTCATTCGGATAATAAGACAAACATCTGCAAAATCTATTCTGCTTTATGGGAAGAAGAGTTGAACGGGCTTATTTTTACTATAAAGGCTGACAGATTCCTTCGGGATATGGTAAGGGCAATTACAGGCACAATGATTGAAATAGGCAACGGGAAGATGGGACTGGGTGAATTCAGGGAAATAATTATTGCCCGCGACAGGTGCAGGGCAGGCAAATCGGCCCCTGCCAAGGCTCTTTTTCTTGCGGGCATTGAATATCCTGATGAGATTTTTATCTGATCCTTTACTTATATTTGCGAAACATTTCAGTCATCATTTAAGAAAAAACAGAAATTTAAAATAATTCAATATGGTTCATTGCTTCATATCAACTCTTCCCGGAGCTGTTCCAGCGGCCACAAACGGACAGGTTACAAGTATTCTCGATCTTATGATGAAAGGGGGGATCATTATGATACCGATCCTGCTTCTCTCTGTCATAAGTGTCTATCTCTTTATAGAAAGATATATATACATCAGGAAATTATCAGCAATTGACAGGAACCTTGTGCCGTCGGTTATTGGCGAACTGAAGGCAAAAAATCCAGAAAAGGCGATGACAATGGCCAGTAATGACCAAAGTGCTCTTGGCAGGGTCATGGAAAGCGGAATAGAGAACTCAGGTAAAACTTCTGCCGATGTTGAAAGAAATCTCGAAACCACGACCAACCTTATGGTCACAAAAATGGAAAACCATTTGGGATACCTTGGTATAATAGCCGGTATTGCACCGATGCTTGGATTCGTCGGAACTATTGCAGGTGTTATCAAAATTTTCTACAATATATCGCTTGCCGATAATATAAGTATAGGGATCATTTCAGGGGGGTTGTACCAGAAAATGATATGCAGCGGAACCGGACTTATTGTTGGCGTTCTGGCTTATACAGGATACCATCTTTTACAGATGATGATCGACAGGTATATGATTAAGCTCCAGGAATCGCTTATACAGTTTTTAAAAGCTTTCTGAGATGAATATTAGAAGAAATAGGCAATTCAAGCCCGAGGTAAGCACCTCGTCCCTGAATGATATTATGTTCTTTCTGCTTCTATTCTTTCTCATTGTTTCCACCCTGGCCAATCCAAATGTGATCAAAGTTCTTCTTCCGAATTCAAAATCCGCGCAGGATATAAACAAGCAGCAGATCAACCTTACGGTTACTGCGGACAAAAGGTACTATATAAATCAGAAAGAGGTTCAGTTCGGGCAGCTTGAGCAGGAACTTGTCGACCAGACCAGTAACATTGAAAGCCCGACAATTATCCTGAGGTTCGCAAAAAGCCTGAATATTCAGGATCTTGTTGATGTCCTCGAAATTGGGGTGAGACGTAACTTCAAGCTGGTTATGGCAACGGAAAAAACATCCGCACCCTGATAGTTCCCTTATAATATTATTCGCTAATATTCGTCTGGCAGCTTGTTAAGCTGTGCCAGCGTGAACACAGGGCCATCCTTGCAGACGTAGACCTTCCCTACATTGCAGCGTCCGCATTTCCCGAAACCGCATTTCATGCGGTTCTCCAGCGTTGTAAATATATTTTCGTCACTAAAACCTAGCTTGGCAAGCACCGGAAAGGTGTACTTTATCATAACCGGAGGACCGCATACTATGGCTATTGTATCTTTTGAAGAAGGCGCAACCTTCTCGACAATTGTCGGTACGAAGCCTATCTCCCCTTTCCAGTCGGGAGATTCTCCTCCCGGGTCTACAGTCGTTATAAGCTTTACATCAGGACGGCTGCCCCAGTCCTGCAGTTCATGCTTGTATACGAGATCCTTGGTGCTCCTGGCACCATAAATAATTGTAATATCCTTGAAATTATCGCGCAGGTCGAGAGCATTCCATATCACGCAGCGCATGGGCGGGAGAGCTATTCCCCCGGCAATGAAGAGAAGGCTTTTGCCTTTCCATTCATCAAGAGGAAAAGTGTTTCCGTATGGGCCCCGGAATCCTATTATGCTGCCCTCTTCGCAATCCGAAAGAGCATTGGTAACTTTGCCAGTCTGCCTGAATGTACATTCTATATATCCTTTTCGGGTCGGTGATGATGCAATGCAGAATGTCGATTCGCCAACTCCATAGACTGAATATTCACCGAATTGCCCGGCCCTGAAATCGAACTTATTCTGATCGTCTTCATTAACAAATCTGAGCATGAATGTCTTTACGCCGGGTGCCTCATAGGTTATCCTTTCAACCTTCATCTGGTACGGCATATACAGGTTGTTTGTCATAGAGCTGCCTCTTTTATTGAAGTTAGATGTTCAAGAATATTCATATCTGCCGGACATGCACGGCTGCATCGTCCACAGCCAGTGCATCCGTAAACGGAAAGCCTTTCAGGCATATAGGAGAATTTATGCATGATCCTTTGTCTCCATCGGGCTGATTGTACATTGCGCGGGTTATGGCCGGAAGTATGCAGGGTAAAGAGCGAGAACCCACATGAATCCCAGCATCTTACGCGCGATCCAAGTTTCCCGTGCGAATCATCCTGGATATCAAAGCATGCGCATGTAGGACATACATAAGCGCAAGCTCCGCAACCAATGCATCTAAGCGATTGCCCGACCCACTCCTCGCTATCGAAGAATTTTTCAAGCTTGCCATATATTTCCTTGTGGCTGAACTTAACAGGTACATCTGCAAGGAATTTCTCCTTTTCAATATCCCCTGCTGCTTCAAAAAGTTCAGGTGAAAGAGCAATAACTTTCTCACCTTTCTCAGTCAGTATCTCTGCCAGATAATCGCCATTCCCGCCAAGCTGCGTGAAAAGGATATCGCTGCCTTCGGTATTGCCGGGATTGCCTCCCACTGACGTGCAGAAACAGTATTCATCGGTTTTGCTGCAGCTGAATCCGAGAACGGTGACTTTAGAAAGACGATTATTATAAATCTCATCCTTGTAATCCCAGTTGAATATTGAGCTCAGCTCTCCTATTCCCATTGCATCGCATGGCCTTATGCCCCAGAGCATTATCTGGGGGATCTGGTCAGGTTCAATTCCCTTAACTGACATTCCATCTGCATTTTTGGAGTAATCGAGTATCTTTTCGGTCCTGGGAAATGAAACTTCCTTCGAAGACTGGGTTGTCTGTATATAATCAGTTGCTATATCGCTGAATTTTTCAATTTTGCGATAAGAGGTCCTGCCATTTCTTGAAAATGGGGCATAAACCTGTCTGTTGTCCCCCTTCAGTACTTCAAAAAGCTTTTCAAGCGAGCCTTTCCTGACTAATCGTCTGTCACTCTTCATTGCTACATTATAAAATTATCCTTATCATCAGGTTTATATGTCGACATCAGGTGGTCGGCCTTGATAGAAGGCTGATATCCTCCGAAATGTTCTTTTGCGTCAATCAGCATTCTCTTTGTAAGAAGGTTAAGAGGAATGCCAAGCGGGCAGGCATTATAGCATGCATCGCAATCGATGCACCGGCCTGCAAGATGGATCGCCCTCATCATATGCCATTCAAGATTGCCAAGATCATGTGATGGAACCGGAATCCATTGCGGCTGGTTGAATTCGACAGTGCACTTGTGGCAATAGCACATGGGGCAGGCAGCACGGCATGCATAGCATTTAAAGCATGGGGAAAGCTCCTCTATCCAGAAACTCCAGCGCTCAGAAGGAGTCATCTTATCGAGCTTCTCAAGCTTTTCGCTGTACTTTGCTTCAATCTCAATTGTGTATTTGTGGACAAATGCTTCAACCTCTGCAAGATCCTTGAATTCAATCATTTTGCTTTCAGGCGTGATTCCCAGAACAAGAAGATTGCTATCATTTACCTGGAATTCCGAAGCCAGTTGAATTATAGCTCTCATCACCGGCAGTGTGGCTGTAATGGCCATTTTTCCTTTGCCTTTTACTTCTGCTTTTGTAATATATGTAGCAAGGTTCATTACACACCTGCTGTCAAAAATAAGTTTATCGGCATCCTTAGGTTCTATGGCAAACAGAGCCCGTGTCTTATCGGCGCTACCATTTTCATAACCGATCACCACTTTTACAGTTCCAGCCTCAAGAAGCTCTTTTGCCCGTTTTATCAGTTCATCCATTGATCACCTCCTTTACCGGTTTTTTAGCAACTTTCTGATATTCTTCGTAAGGTCCCAGTTCGCGGATTGCAGCAACTGTTGAGTTGACAATGTCGGCCCATTTTGCACCTTCAGCTGCTGACACCCATGAGAATTTGATCCTCCTGATATCAATACCTATGAAGTCGCATAATGAACGGAACATTATCCATCTCCGCCTTGCATGGAAGTTTCCTGAGGTATAATGACAATCGTTGGGATGACATCCGGAAACAATAATACCGTCAGCACCTTCATCAAAAGCCTTGACCAGGAGCATATAATCGATTCGCCCTGTACAGGGAAACCTCACTATACGTACATTTGAGGCATATTTTATGCGGCTGGTACCTGTCAGGTCTGCACCTGCGTAGGTACACCAGTTGCATACAAATGCCACAATTTTTGGTTCAAACTCAGCCATTAATTTGTAATATTAATATTCATTCAATAAAGCCATCACTTCAGTATACATCTGTTCATGTGTATAACCTTGCAGGTCAATCGATTTTGTGCGACAGAAAGCGACGCATGTGCCGCATCCCTGGCATAGTCCCGGGTTCACCCTGGCAAGTGTTTTAATTACCTCTCCTGCCCTGTTTTTGATCTCCTCCTTCTCAATAGCCTGGTAGGGGCATGCCGAGACACAGAGGAAACAACCAACACATGATGAATAAACCGGAGGAGCCATGCGGTTCACAACAGCGATCAGAGGATCCCGGGTCAGTTCGTCCTGCGAGAAGAGACATGCAACCTTAACTGCAGCGCCTGATGCCATTGAAACTGATTCAGGAATATCGCGAGGCGACTGGCAAGCTCCCGCAAGGAAAATACCTGCAGTATTCGTCTCAACCGGTTTCAGTTTCGGATGAGCCTCTGCAAAGAATTTATATGCATCATAAGAGACGTGAAGCTTCTGAGCAAGAGCTTCTGCATCGCTGTTGGCGACTCCTGCAGTTGCCAGAACCACCATATCAGCTTCTATATCGACAGGCATCGCCCCGAGAAGCGTATCAACACCCTTGACTATCAGCTTACCGTTCTTCTCATATATCCTTGAGACTCTTCCACGCACATAATTAACACCATCTTCCTCTATTGCGCGTCTTACAAACTCTTCATAGTTCTTTCCACCTGCCCTGATATCCATATAGAATACATAGGATTTGCCTCCGTGGACCTTGTGCTGGTAAAGCATTGCATGCTTGGCAATATACATGCAGCATATCTTTGAGCAGTATGGAATTCCTTTAGCTTCATCGCGCGAGCCGGCACAAGCCACAAACACTATATTCTGCGGTACTTTGCCGTCAGAAGGTCTGCGTATCTCGCCAAGTGTCGGCCCTGATGCTGATGCCAGCCTTTCAAACTGGAGGCCGGTGATCACATCCGGATATTTGCCATAACCGTATTCCGGGAAGAAATCGGGCTGTTTGACAGAGAAACCTGTAGCAAGAACAATGGCACCTATCTCAACTTCCTCAATAGTATCTTCCTGGTCGAATCTGATTGCCTGTATAGGACACACTTTCTCGCATATCCGGCATTTACCCTTTAAATAATAGGTACAATGCTCCCTGTCGATGACGGGCTTGTTTGGAACTGCCTGCGGAAAGGGAACATATATTGCGGTCCTCATGCCGAGACCCTCGTTGAATTCACTTGGTATTTTCTTTACCGGGCATTTGGTTGTGCAGAGCCCGCAGCCTGTACATAGTTTCTCATCTATGCTCTTTGATTTCCTTCTGATCTTTACCTTGAAATTTCCGATAAACCCTTCAACGCTTTCAAGCTCGGCATATGAGTATAATGTAATATTGGGATGCTGTGCAACTTCAACCATCCTTGGAGTAAGAATGCACTGGGAGCAGTCGAGCGTCGGAAATGTCTCAGAAAGCTGCGACATATGGCCGCCTATGGAAGGATCCTTCTCTATCAGAATAACCTTGTGGCCGGTATTTGCAATGTCGAGGCTTGCCTGGATGCCCGCAATGCCTCCACCAATTACCAGTGCGGTTTTTGTGACAGGCACCTTTATTGCATTCAGAGACTGGTTATACTTCACCTTTTCAACCAGTATCCTTACGAGGTCTATGGCCTTTTCGGTGGTAGCCTCTCCTTTTTCATGGACCCATGAAACATGCTCACGGAGGTTGGCCATTTCGCACATATAAGGATTCAAGCCAGCCTCAGCACATGCTTTTCTGAATGTAGGTTCATGCATCCTCGGCGAGCAGGCTGCAACGACCACACCTGTAAGTCCCTTTTCTTTAATCGCGCTCTTGATAAGACTCTGCCCGGGGTCGGAACACATGTACTTATAATCGACGCTGTAAGCTACACCGTCTAATTTACCTGATGTCTCCGCAACCCTTGCACAATCGACCGTTGCACTTATATTCTCACCGCAATGACAAACGAATACTCCGATTTTTGACATATGATTGTCTTAATATACTATTTAACTATATAACCATTAGACTGTTACTTTAACAAAATGCCTGTTAAGACCAAGCTCTTTCCTGTCGAGACCTACAGCAAGTCCGAGAGCCTGGGTTATATACAGAACAGGTATATCGACCTTCTCTCCCAGGTACTTATTAATTTCCTTTCTGCGCATATCGAGGTTTGAGTGACACATCGGGCAGGCAACTATTATAGCTTCTGCACCACGATCTTTGGCATCGCCTACAATCATTCCCGAAAGCTTTCCAACTGAAGGGGTCCTGGAAATAGATAGTCCGGCACCGCAGCATTCTGTCTTAAACGCCCAATCGATCGGCGTTGCTCCGGCCTTCAGCATTACCTCATCCATTGACTGGGGATCTTCCTCACGGTCGAACTTAAGTATTTCGTGAGGTCTCACCAGAAGGCATCCGTAATAACATGCCACTTTATGGTCAAACGGTTTCACAACCTTTCCCTCGAGCTTTGGAGTGATATATTTGTCGAGCATCTGGATGATGTTCAGGATTGTCACGGAACCTTTATACTCCATCCCGTTCACCTCCGAAATTCTATCCTTAAGCTCCTTGTCCTTTGCAAGTTCATATTGCGTAACGGTAAGCCTGCTGTAACATGCAGCGCACGGAACGACAACTTCTGTCAGTCCCTGCTTTTCAGCCAGGGAGAGTATCCTTGCAGGCAGGGCAAATGAGAGTTCCCTGTTCATATTATGTGCTGCTGTTGCCCCGCAGCAGTTCCAGTCCTTTATCTCTTCGATGGTGATATCGAATGCCTTTGCAACAGCAAGAACTGATTCAGCATATTCGCGGGAAGATCCTTTAAGCGAGCAGCCTGGATAAAATCCGAGTGTCATATTATTAGTCTTTATGTTTCTTATTTGTTTTCCTGAAGATTGATGCCATACCTGATCGGTCCTTAATCATTTCAGGGAAGATACCAAGCTTGCCTCTCTTCATCATTGGCAGGGCAAGATCCATGTCGTCAAGAATTTTCAGGGTCCTTGTTTTATAATCGGCAAGGAGACCTATTTCATATAGTCTTCCGGTATATCTTATCGAATCAAGGAAGGATTTATGGAAAGCAATGATCTCCTTTGCTTTGCGATTAGTTTTTTTCTCTAAGAGTGATTTCTGGCGAAGCTGGTCCATCATTTTGGGGATATCGATGCTCATGGGGCAGCGCGCAAAGCACATTTCGCATGTGAGGCATACCCAGATGGTAAATGAGCGCAGCACTTTCTCTTCAAGCTCCGGCCTCCCGGTCTGAAGCATCCTCATGACAAGGCTTGGCGGATAGTCCATTTCTCCGGCAAGCGGACATCCGGCTGTGCATTTCCCGCACTGGTAGCATCTGGTGACCTTTACATCAGATTGTTCAAGCAATTCCGCTCCAAGTTCGGTAAGTGCTGAATGATGATTATCTGAGCTCATAGTGTATATTTTAATTTCTAAAAGAAGGATCGTAAAAAGTGGCTGAAAATTAGCAATTAAAAATCAGAAAATAACATGAAAAAAATCATATTGCCGGACCAGGACTTAATTTCTTATGTCTTGGTTTTTTTTTGAAAATAAAGTTAAATTTGGCAAGGACTAAAGACAATATACAGGTCTGCTCTTTTAGTGATAATTATCATTCTTAATAACTGTTAATAATTTCACAAAGAATAAAAGAAATTATATTTTTGTGCGGCTTTACGAAAAACTAAATTCCGGCTTATGAATAATCAATGGCTTGTTTTATTCTTCCTCGTCGGGGCTCTATTTGTAGGTTTGGTTCTTATCCTTGCCAATTTAATCGCCCCCAGATCATTCAATCCCCAGAAATTTGAACCTTATGAATGCGGTATTCCAACGCAGGGAGTTACCTGGCTTCAGTTCAACGTCGGATATTATATGTTCGCAATCCTTTTTCTTGTTTTCGACGTGGAAACAGTACTGGTGTTTCCCTGGGCCGTAGTGATGAAAGAGGTTGGAATGGTTGCATTTATTGAGATATTGATATTCTTTTTCATACTGGGCCTTGGCTTATTATATGCCTGGAAAAAACATGCGCTTATATGGGAATAAAAGGAATGAAATATGAAGAGTTCGGTGATAATGAAAGTCTCGAACTTCTCAGGGAATCCGGTACAAACGTTCTTTTAGCAACTATTGATGATGTCATTAACTGGGGAAGAAAGAACTCATTGTGGCCACTTACGTTTGCTACAAGCTGCTGTGGCATAGAAATGATGCAAACAGGGGCACCAAAGCATGATTTCGCGAGATTCGGAATGGAAGTGTACAGAGCCAGTCCGCGACAGGCTGATGTTATAGTTGTAGCCGGTACCATTGTTAAAAAAATGGCACCCGTTCTGAAGCGTCTGTATGATGAGATGTCGGAACCAAAGTATGTTGTAGCAATGGGCGCATGCACAATAACCGGCGGTCCGTTTTGCCTTCACTCCTACAGCGTTGTAAATGGTGTTGATCAGATCATACCTGTCGATGTTTACATTCCGGGATGTCCTCCCCGTCCTCAGGCATTATTATATGGTATGCTCCAGCTTCAGCGGCTTATAGAAACCGAAACTATAAAATCGAGGAAGATTAGGATTGCTTCTCACAATTATGAATGACAACTTTTTTTTCAGAAACCTGATTATCAATGGATAAAATACAATTAGCAGAATTTTTTAAATCGCTCGACAGCGATCTTGAGGTAAAGGAAGGGAAACAATACACAGAAGTAACCGTCCCTCCATCGAAAATACATTCATTGGCCAGTCAACTCAGAGAGAAAGAAGAGGCTTTGTTTGATTTCCTGGATTGTATTACCGGTGTGGACTATGGACATGATCTGGGTGTTATCTATCACCTTCGCTCTACAAAATACCAGCATATGGTAGTGATTAAAAGCCGTACTGCCGACAGAGAGAATCCTCTATTCGATTCTGTGTCTGATATATGGGAAACTGCTAATCTGCATGAAAGAGAAGCATTTGACCTGCTGGGAATAAAATTTGCAAATCATCCTGACCTGAGAAGACTTTTTCTTAACAGTTCATGGGGGTTTCCGCTGAGAAAAGACTATGTTGATAATGACATGATTACCTGGTAAGTTATGGAAGAAAAGGTAAAAGATATTGACACTGACGAACAGCAGGAATATATTATTAATATAGGTCCTCAGCACCCGTCCACTCATGGAGTAATGAGACTGGTAGTTTCACTTAAGGGAGAAACTGTTAAAAATGTTGAACCACATCTCGGATATATTCACAGAGGAATTGAAAAGATGTGTGAGAGCCTTACATATCAGCAGATCATACATCTCACTGACAGAATGGATTATCTTGCTGCCCATATGAATAATGAGGTTGTTTGTCTTGCAGTGGAAAAGGCTCTGGAAATTGAAATCCCTGACAGGGTAAAAGTGATCCGTACATTAATGTCTGAGCTTACCCGTATCCAGTCACATGAACTCTTCTGGGCATCATACGGTATGGACCTTGGCGGACAAACTTGTTACTTTTATGGCTTGCGCGACAGGGAAATGGTGCTCGATATATTTGAAGAGACAACCGGCGGCAGAATGATAGTCAGTTATAACTGCCCGGGGGGAGTTATGTACGATTTGCATCCGAACTTTCAGAAAAGAGTAAAAGAATTTTTAAAACATTTCAGGAAAGTCCTTCCCGAATATGACGATATTCTTACAAACAATGTGATTTTCCATGAACGAACCGTGGGAATCGGACCACTCTCGCTTAATGAAGCTATTTCATATGGTATCACAGGCCCTTCAGGCAGAGCTTCAGGTTTCTCTTGCGATGTCAGGAAACATGAACCATACAGTGCTTATGACAGGGTCAAGTTCAACGAAGTACTGTATGCCGAAGGAGATGCATTTCACAGATATCTGGCAAGAGTTGAGGAGATGAGGGAATCAATGAATATTATTGACCAGTTGATAGATAATATTCCTGAAGGCCCCTATGCCGTAAAGATGAAACCTGTCATTAGGCTTCCCGAAGGTGAATATTATCAGAGAGTTGAAACTCCACGTGGAGAACTCGGAGTGTTTATAATCAGCGACGGCAATAAGACCCCTTATCGCGTTCATTTCAGAACTCCGAATTTTGCAAACCTCTCTGTGCTTAACCATCTGGTAAAAGGTTTTAAAATTGCCGACCTTATTTCAATTTTCGGATCACTTGACTTTGTGATTCCGGATATTGACAGGTAGAGGAAAGGCAAAAGGTAAAAGGTAAAAGGCAAAAGATAAAAGACAAAAGATATGTTAACAAGCTTTGGCATTATTAATTATCTCTCAGCACAATCAGGACCATGGTGGAGAGTTTTTTACGATTTTACATCACTCACCAAAAACATTGATGCCGGCCTGCATAACGCCATGTCGCCATTCTGGACAACTGTTACGGAAATGGTTATTGTCGGAATTCTTTTCCTTCTGTTTTATGCTGTTATCGGACTTTTCCTGGTATATGCAGAAAGAAAAGTATGCGCATTCATTCAAAACAGACTTGGACCGAACCGTCTTGGTCCGTTTGGGATTTTCCAGACAGTTGCCGACCTTATAAAGCTTCTTTTCAAAGAGTTGATCCCAATCAAAAATGCAGATCATTTTCTGTTTAACCTGGCGCCATACATTGTAATTATTGTGAATTTTATGGTCCTTGCTGCTATCCCATACGCATTGGGATTGCATGCAGTTGACTTAAATATTGGTATATTCTATGTCATTGCAGTTTCATCGATGAGTGTTATTGGAGTTCTCCTGGCCGGATGGTCAAGCAACAGTAAATATTCACTTTTAGGTGCAATGAGAAGCGGCGCCCAGATAGTCAGCTACGAACTGTCTGTCGGACTTGCGCTGGCTACGGTCGTAATACTTGCAGGATCAATGCAGCTTTCAGTAATTGTTGAAGGACAAAGAACGGGCTGGTTTATTTTCAAAGGACATATTCCTGCTGTTATTGCATTTGTGATTTACATTATTGCAGGTACGGCTGAGACTAACCGCGGGCCTTTCGATCTGGCTGAAGCTGAATCTGAACTTACAGCCGGTTACCATACTGAATACTCGGGTATCAAATTTGCCTTCTTCTACCTTGCCGAATTTATTAATATGTTCATTGTGGCATCAATTGCTGCCACGATATTCCTTGGAGGATGGATGCCACTGCATTTTGGTGCCGATAACGGATTCAACAGGATTATGGATTTTATCCCTCCGGTAATATGGTTCTTTGCTAAAACATTTTTTCTTATATGGGTCATAATGTTGTTCAAATGGACATTCCCCCGGTTGAGAATTGATCAGTTGCTTACACTTGAATGGAAATACTTACTGCCAATTAATATTGTTAATTTATTGATTATGGCATTTATAGTCCTGATGGGCTGGCATTTTTAGTTTTTAATTATTAATTATCAATATATATCTCTGAATGAGAAGCATAATAAATTATCTGAAGGACATATTTTTAGGTGTCAGGTCGCTTCTGAAAGGTATGAAAGTCACATCAAGATACTTCTGGAGTCCAAGATCCATTGTAACTGAGAAATATCCTGAGAACCGGAAAACTCTTGTAATGTTAGAACGTTCAAAAGGCGAGGTGATAATGCCTCATAATGATAAAAACGAGCACCATTGCACCGGTTGCGGGATCTGTCAGATTAATTGTCCTAACGGGTCGATTGAAGTTATTTCAAAAATAATTGATACTGAAGACGGCAAGAAGAAGAAGATAATTGATAAACATATCTACAAATTAGGTCAGTGTACTTTCTGTGGATTATGTGTAAAAACTTGTCCTTCGAATGCTCTTGCCTTTTCTACGAAATTTGAACATGCTGTCTTTAACAAGGCTCTTCTGATAAAAGTGTTAAATAAACCCGGTTCTCAATTAATGAAAGGAGTTGAACAATGATCGCTAACCAGATAATGTTTTTTCTTTTATCAGCTATGATAATTGTCTTTTCAGTTCTGACAGTCACAAGCCGGAAGATATTGAGAGCTGCCGTATATCTTCTTTTGGTACTGGTATCTACTTCGGGACTCTATTTCATGCTGAACTATCAATTCCTTGCAGCGATCCAGCTTACGCTTTATGCAGGGGGCATCGTCGTACTGATAATTTTCTCAATCCTGCTTACAAGCCATATCAGCCAGAAATTTGAACCGACAGGCTGGAAAAAATCGTTGCTTTCGGCTCTTGCATCTGCTGCCGGGGCAATACTGGCAATTACAACAATCCTCGACTTCAAATTTGGAGCATCAAGAGAAGCCGCTATGGAAGTAGACATGCACGCCATCGGTAAAAGCCTTCTTTCTCTCGATTACGATGGTTATATTCTGCCATTCGAAGTAATCTCCATACTGCTGCTCGCAGCAATGATTGCAGGAATTGTGATTGCAAAAAAAGGCGGTCCGGCTGACCAGGAATCTCAAAACTTAAAACAGTAATAAAATGAATGCAGGTATTCCAATTCAATTTTTCCTGATACTGGCTACTTTAATGTTCTTTGTCGGAGTCTACGGTTTCCTTTCCCGCAGGAACCTTATTACGATCCTCATGTCGCTCGAACTCGTCCTTAACTCAGTGAACATAAATTTTATGGCCTTCAACAGGTATCTCTTCCCTCACAAAATGGAAGGAATGTTTTTCAGCCTTTTCATAATTGCGGTTGTCGCTGCTGAAGCTGCTGTCGCTATAGCCATAATACTTAATATATACAGGCGCTTCACGACAATTAATGTTGAAGACGTGGATGAAATGAAGTACTGATTAAAATTTACGGGAGATATATTATATGATAAATTTCACATACACCGTCTGGATCCTGATCATCCCCTTTATCATGTTCATTTTCCTGGGACTTGCAGGTCATAAGATCGGACCAAAGCTTTCAGGATTACTCGGAACCGGAGCACTTGCTGTAATAACTGCACTATCGTACATTACTGCGTATAAATATTTCTTTGCGACACCAAAAGCAGGCGATGTCTTTAAAGCTATTCTCGCCGCAAACACTACCTGGCTGCAGTTTACTGACAAGCTTCATATAGACATAGGAGTACTGGTCGATCCCATTTCCGTAATGATGCTCATCGTCGTCACAACTGTCTCTTTCATGGTCCATATCTACAGTACCGGCTATATGAAAGGTGAAAAAGGCTATGAGCGTTACTTTGCATTTCTTTCACTTTTTTCCTTTTCAATGCTGGGACTGGTTGTAGCACCAAATATCTTCCAGATGTACATTTTCTGGGAGCTTGTGGGTGTCTCTTCATACCTGCTTATAGGATTTTACTATGAGAAGCCATCGGCTGTGGCAGCGTCAAAGAAAGCATTTATTGTGACAAGGTTTGCAGACCTCGGTTTCCTGATCGGCATACTGCTTCTCTCCTTTCATACAAAAACTTTTGATTTCATAACGCTTACCGATCCATCCGGACCGGCAATAGCACAGGCAGGCGGTGCATCATTCCTGGGCCTTTCGGTAATTACATGGTCGATGATCTTCGTTTATCTGGGAGGTGCCGGAAAATCGGCAATGTTCCCATTCCATATATGGCTTCCTGATGCAATGGAGGGCCCTACACCGGTATCGGCTCTTATACATGCTGCCACTATGGTGGTGGCCGGAGTATACCTCGTTGCCAGGATGTTCCCGGTTTATTCCCTTGCTGCACCAGTTGCACTGAAGGTGGTGGCTTATGTCGGGGGATTCTCATCATTGTTTGCCGCAATTATTGCATGCACCCAGACAGATATAAAAAGGGTGCTCGCATACTCTACGATATCGCAAATCGGTTACATGATGCTGGCACTGGGAGTTTCAGGATATGGAGGCCATGAGGGACTCGGATACATGGCATCAATGTTCCACCTGTTCACACATGCATTGTTCAAAGCGCTGTTGTTCCTTGGCGCAGGTGCTATCATTCATGCAGTTCATACTAACCTGATGACAGAAATGGGAGGACTTCGCAAGTACCTTCCGATTACCCATCTGACATTCCTTATTGCTTGCCTTACCATTGCCGGAATTCCGCCTTTTTCAGGGTTCTTCAGCAAAGATGAGATACTTGCCGCAGCATTTCAAAGCAACAAGATCCTGTTTGCGGTTGAATATGCCGTAGCAGGGCTTACTGCATTTTACATGTTCAGGCTTTACTTCAATATTTTCTGGGGAAAAGAGACTCAATATCAGCATACACCTCATGAGGCACCATTTTCAATGACCATACCACTGATAATACTTGCTCTGGGAGCAGTATTTGCCGGGTGGATTCCTTTCAATAAGCTTGTTACAAGCGATGGACAGGCTTTTGAATCATCGATTGAATGGGGTGTTGCAATTCCATCGATACTGATCGGGGTTCTTGGAATTTTCGTTGCCATGGTAATGTACAGGAAGGAAAACAATATACCGGAGAGGCTGGCAGCTACATTTAAAAATACCTATAAGCTGGCTTACCATAAGTTTTATATCGATGAATTTTATCTTTTTGTTACCAAAAAAATCATATTCAGATATATATCAGAACCGATAGCATGGTTCGACCGGCATATTATTGACGGCACAATGAATTCAATAGCGACGGTTACCCAGGTGGTATCATTCAGGATCCGGAAATTCCAGTCAGGACAACTGCAGCAATATGCATTTGTCTTTATTTCTGGGGCAGTTTTGCTGGCTGTGCTAATGATCTATATATGGTACTGGTAGTTAAATAGATAATGTAAGAACACTATGAA
Organism: Bacteroidales bacterium; assembly: GCA_003142255.1. Taxonomy (GTDB): domain Bacteria; phylum Bacteroidota; class Bacteroidia; order Bacteroidales; family VadinHA17; genus LD21. Next base: position 54,351 of record PLLO01000014.1, read on the forward strand.
TATTTTAACTTTTTTTGTCGTAATTCCTGTTCTCACCATTACCGGGATAATATTAGTAAAGGATATTAAGCGGGTAAAGCTGGTGGCATCAATTGGTATGGGGCTGCAACTTCTCCTGGCTGCTTTACTGGTAGTACTGTATATTATGCAGCGCAGGGCAGGGAATACTGAAGAAATGCTCTTCATCAAGGACTTTGTGTGGTTTAAGAGCCTGAACATTCATTTTGCCCTCGGAGTGGATGGCATCTCAGTAGCAATGATAGCACTTACATCTGTAGTTGTCTTTGCAGGTGTCTTTGCTTCGTGGGAGATGGCATTTCTAACCAAAGAGTTTTTCGTATCACTTATATTGCTGGCTACAGGGGTATTCGGATTCTTCATCTCGATCGATCTCTTTACCATGTTCCTCTTCTATGAGCTGGCAGTGATCCCGATGTACCTGCTTATAGGCGTATGGGGAAGCGGGCCGAAGGAGTACTCGGCGATGAAGCTTACCCTGATGCTGATGGGAGCATCAGCCATCCTTTTTGTAGGAATACTTGGGATATATTTCCACTCCGCTCCTGACGGAGAACCCCTTACCTTCAATATACTCAGGATCTCAAATTACGTAATACCGATCCAGGCACAGCGGGTATTCTTCCCTATGACATTTGTCGGTTTTGGTGTGCTGGGAGCGTTATTCCCTTTCCATACATGGTCACCTGACGGCCATTCATCAGCTCCCACGGCAGTTTCAATGCTTCATGCAGGCGTACTTATGAAGCTTGGAGGTTACGGAGCCTTCAGGGTGGCAATCTTCCTGATGCCTGAAGCTGCAAAAGAAATGTCATGGATATTCATTATCCTTACCTCAATCAGCGTTATTTATGGTGCCTTCGGGGCAATGGTCCAGAAGGATCTCAAATATATCAATGCATACTCATCTGTGAGCCATTGCGGACTGGTGTTATTTGCAATTTTGATGATGAACAAGACGGCAATGACCGGAGCAGTTCTCCAGATGATCTCTCATGGACTGATGACGGCACTCTTCTTTGCTCTGATAGGAATGATCTACGGAAGGACACATACAAGACTGATCAACGAAATGGGAGGTCTGATGAAGATCATCCCCTTCCTGTCGGTATGTTACGTGATAGCCGGCCTGGCATCCCTCGGACTTCCGGGGTTAAGCGGATTTGTTGCTGAAATGACAATATTCGTTGGCGCTTTCCAGCATCCGGATCTTTTCCACAGGATCACGACAATAATCGCGATCACTTCTATTGTCATAACTGCCGTTTATATCCTGAGGGTTATAGCGATCCTGCTCCTCGGGCCTTCACGGGATAACCAGTATGAACACATGAATGATGCAAAATGGTATGAAAAGATATCTACAGTTATATTGATTGCATGCGTTGCTGCCATTGGACTTGCTCCATTCTGGCTTTCATCCATGATCGGAACAAGCATGCAGCCTGTAATAGATAAGATACTTGCAGTCAATCCATTCTGATTTATTTAAGTTAACAGGAACAAAAAGATATGAGTCTACAAAGTTTATTAATAATGCGTCATGAATTGCTGCTTGCAGTTGCGGCGATATTTATCCTGACTGCTGAAATATTCATCGATCCTGCCCGAAAGAAGAATATAAGCCTTATTTCAATTGTGCTCTTCGCGATTGTGACAATTGCAGGATTCCTTCCGTTCAAATTAACCGGAACATTGTTTGGCGGCATGTATGTTTCGAGCAATGTATCAACTCTTATGAAGAACATCCTGAACATCGGGGTGCTGATTATACTGATACAGTCGGTTACATGGCTGAGAAAGGATGAGAATTCAGACAGGGTGAGTGAATATTTCATTCTTATCATGTCGACTCTTATCGGTATGGATTTCATGATCTCAGCTGGTCATTTCCTTATGTTCTATATCGGGCTTGAACTTGCAACTATTCCTGTCGCCGCTCTTGCAGCTTTCGAAAGGTACAAGAACAAATCTGCAGAGGCCGGTATAAAGCTCATTCTCATATCTTCGTTATCATCCGGCGTGCTTTTATATGGATTATCAATGATCTACGGTACTACAGGATCTCTCTATTTCTTTGAAGTATCCCAGCATTTCCCCGGCTTTAACCTTCAGATACTGGGGTTCATCTTCTTTTTTGCCGGGATGGCTTTCAAGATATCGATCGTTCCTTTCCATCTGTGGACCGCTGACGTGTATGAAGGAGCTCCTGTGAACATCACATCATTTCTCTCTGTTATTTCAAAGGGTGCTGCAATATTCATCCTTATCATCATACTATATGCCATATTCCCTTCAATCATGGAGACATGGCAGAAGACTATCCTTGTCACCTCTATTCTTACGATGACTATTGGTAACCTCTTTGCAATCAGGCAGCAGAATATTAAACGGTTCCTGGCTTTCTCTTCCATTTCACAGGCAGGGTATATCCTTGTCGGAATGGTTGGCGGAAATCAGCTTGGGATGGCTTCGGTTATATATTATATCCTTGTGTACATATTCTCTAACCTTGGTGCCTTCGGGGTCGTAACAGCAATATCAAATGCAACGGGAAAAGAAAATATTGACGATTATAACGGTCTCTACAAGACGAATCCCAAACTGAGCCTGATAATGATGCTGGCTCTCTTTTCCCTTGCCGGAATACCGCCTCTGGCCGGATTCTTCGGAAAATTCTTCCTCTTTACTGCAGCTGCAGAAAAAGGGTTTTACTTCCTTGTTTTAATTGCGGTAATTAATACAATAATATCACTCTATTATTACCTGCTTGTTGTAAAGGCGATGTTTATAAATAAAAACGATGATCCGATCGTGAATTTCAGGAGCGATTTTCCGACCCGGTCAGCTCTTTTAATCTGCGTTGCCGGCATTTTTGTCACCGGTTTTGCAAGTATAATTTTTGAATTAATTAAAGGACTGAGTTTTGGCAACTAATTGTTATTGATCGTGTCCCTTGAGCGTGCGGCATTCCTCTGCCTGCTGATCGAATTCAATAAATTTGAGGTAATAGAGATTAAACTCCACCCGGAAGCGTACTGTATAACCTGACTGATTTGAATAATATCCTGATTATGGGAAACACATTCTTACTAATTTTGAAATTGTCGGGTTTTAAGATAGATTTGTAAAAAGCCTAACCAGCTAATGAAGCAATCAAAACTGTTTTTTTTTGTACCAGTATTACTTGCAATATTTGCTTACCTTTTTTATTCTTCATATAAAGATGTCAAGGATAAAACGCTGGATGAATTTAACTATCAGCAGTTTGCCATTGCTGACCAGGCGGCGGTAAGTATTGAAAGCTTTTTCAATTACTACCAGACTGAACTTACGGGTCTGTCAAAAATCAGTTTTATTTCTGAATTAAATGATCTGGGAAGAAATTTGCTGACAGATTTTTATAAAAACCACTCTGATCAGATAGAAGCTATAACGTTAGTAGATGCAAAGGGAATAATTAAATTTACATTCCCTAATGTAAAAAATACAATCGGTCAGGACATCTCAAATCAGAAGCATGTCAGCAAAGTCATTGAAACCAGGAAACCTACAGTCAGTGATTCATTTATTTCAGTTCAGGGATACAGGACAATTGCATTTCATATTCCGATAATTTCAGGAAATGAATATAAAGGAAGCCTGGCAATATTGATACCTGTTGATAAACTTGGCAAAAAGTTCATCGAACCCATAAAAACCAGGGAAAGCGGCTATGGACTGATGATCAGTGAAACCGGGATTGAATTATTCGACCCTGTACCCGGGTATGCCGGAAAATCTATAAAGGAAACATATAAAAGTAACCAGTCTGTTCTGGATCTTTTTGATAAAACACTTATTGAAAAAAAAGGTACAACTATTTGTTATATTAAAGATACTACTGATGTTCATGAAGAAACAATAAAATCATTTGCCTCATATTTACGGGTTTCTCTTAGGAATACATTTTGGACAATACTGATCTTTACGCCTGAAAGGGAAGTATTTGCGACGCTTACCTCTTTTCGTAATCGTCTGGTTATTCTGTTTTCTCTGATCATCATCGTGATGGCAATCTATTTTTACCTAACACTCAAAGCAAGTTCTATCCTGAAAGAAGAGAAAGAGAGAAAGGCTCTTGAACTTATCTTGCGTGAAAGTGAAAAACGTTTCAGAATTATGTTCGAGTTATCTCCTGCCGGTATAATTTTAATAGATGAAAAAGGCACTATAATCGAAGTTAATAATTCATTTTGTGAAATTTTGGGTTACTCAAGGAAAGAATTACTCTCGAATAATGTCAAAATATTTTCCCCGCCTTCGAAGGTGGCTGAGATAGAAACAAACATTACAAAAATTCTTACCGGCAAGACCCTGAAACATGAAGTGACCAATATCAAGAAAGACGGAACAACCTGTGAAATAGCCTTATATGAGACTATGATCATTTTGCCGGATAGTAAACCGGGAATCCTTTCAGTTTCGAATGATATAACTGAAAGGAAAAGGGTTCATCATGAACTTATTTCTGCAAAAGAAAAGGCTGAAGAAAGTGATAAGCTTAAGTCAGCTTTCCTGGCAAATATGTCTCATGAACTTAGAACGCCGCTCAACGCGATAATAGGGTTTTCGAGCCTTATAGCTGAATCCGGAGAAGATCAGGATACAGTTACAAACTCAAAGATCATCCTTAACAGCGGTTATCATCTTCTGGGTTTGGTAGAAGATATTCTTGATATTTCATTGATTGAAACAGGGCAAACAAAAATCAAATATGAAAGTATCAAATTGATTTCAGTCTTAAATGAGGTCAGGGATATTATAGAGGGAGAGAAATTAGAAGAAAATAAGACCGGGATTGAAATAATTTTGAAAAATGATCCTGAGGAAGATGAATTATTTATAAAAACCGATAGCAGAAAACTAAAGCAGGTTTTAATCAATCTGCTGAAAAACGCACTTAAATTCACTGATGAAGGTCATGTCGAGTACGGTTATACCAGGATTTCTAAATACGATAAAGAGTACTTAAAATTCTTTGTTAAAGATACCGGCATTGGCATCGACAAAAAGTACCATGAGATTATCTTCAATATTTTCAGGCAAATTGATGATACTCATACAAGAAAATATGGCGGCACGGGTATCGGACTGTCAATTGCAAAAAGAATTGTTGAAATGCTTGGAGGCGAAATCTGGGTTGAATCAGAACCAGGGAAAGGTTCAGTATTCTATTTCACCGTTCCGTTAATTTCCCAAAAAAACCAGCTGGAAACTAAACCTTATGATACGGCAAATGCCGTGGAAAATAATTTCACAGGAAAAACTATTCTGATAGCAGAAGATGAGGTATCTAATTTTGAGTATCTCAGAATATTATTGACAAAAATGAATATCAGGGTGCTGTGGGCAAAAGATGGTATGGAAGTTATAAGTCAATGTAAAAATGACCTTTCGATCAATCTGGTTCTGATGGATATAAAGATGCCTCTGTTGAATGGTTATGATGCCACAATAAAGATAAAGATCATGCGCCCCGGGCTTCCCATTATAGCACAAACTGCCTATGCCACCCTGGCTGACAAGGAAGAAGCGCTTAATTCAGGGTGCGATGAATATTTATCAAAACCCTTGCAGATTAAGCAATTAGAAAACCTGCTTAATAAATATCTCAGATTAAATTGACGCGAAAGGTTTCAGAATTATTCTTTCCGTAAATATGGGCGGGCGGGTATACCGATCTCCCTCAATTATAATTGCTTTGGAAATATCTCTCTTTTCGTTTTACTTAAGAGTAAAGCAACAGCTTCCATAAACTCTTTCTGAACCAGCGGTTTTTGAAAAACCATATCTGCCCCTAAATGTTTTGCACTTGGAAGATACCCTTCCGGGCCGATCCTGCCGCCACCTGAAATTGCAATAATTTTTATTTCAGGATACTTTTTCCTGAGCGTCATTATCGTCTCCAATCCTTCTTTTTCAGGCATTATAATATCAGTGATCACCAGATCAGGTTTGTTCTTTTCCAATAGTTCCATTCCCTCTCTCCCATTTAAAGCCATATCGACTTCATGCCCTGCCCTTTCGAGCATTTTTTTTATCATGAGAAGTATTGAAGGTTCGTCGTCGAAGACAAGAATTTTAGCCATTTTTATCTTTTTTTGATCTTTTATTATCAAGCACCCTTCTGATTACCTTACTGAAATCGTCCAATCTCATGGGTTTTAAAATAACTTCTGAAATTCCGCTCCTGGATAATTCTTCTTCCGATAAATTATCGGCAAACCCGGTGATAATTATTGCCTTCAGTCCCGGACGTATCTCTTTCATTAATAATACAAGCTCCGTACCGGTAATATTAGGCATACTCTGATCTGTGACAAGCAGAGAATACTTCATTGGGTTCTTCTTAAATTCTTCAAGAGCAGATAGGCTGTCGCTTTTTATTGAAACCTTGTAGCCCAGGTTTTCAAGCATTTTCTTACCCATAAAAGTAATCTCCGGTTCATCGTCGACAAATAGAATATGTTCATCACCTTTGATCGGTTTTTTGTCTGATTTATTGGAATTTAACGCATCAGCACCATATTTAGGAAGATAAATTGTAAATGAGGTCCCTTTGCCAGGAGTACTGTCAACAACAATTGCTCCGCCGTAGTTATTTATTATTCCATGAACCACCGAAAGACCCAACCCTGATCCTGATCCAACCTCTTTCCGGGTAAAGAATGGTTCAAATATTCTTTCTTTTGTTTTGATATCCATTCCATAACCCGTATCCGATATTATCAGGCGGATGTAGTCTCCATTTTTCAGATTGGGTACCTTTTCTGAAGATTTATGATCAATTTTAACAGCATCAAGCTTTACTTCAAGAGTACCACCCGTTTTCATCATAGCATGATTAGCATTGGTGCATAGATTCATCACTATCTGATGGATGTGAGTCGGGTCTGCTAAAACGGTACCTATTTTGGGATCAAGATATTGTTTTATTACAACACTGGGAGGCAAAGAAGCCTTAAGCAGATTCAGCGTTTCTGAAACAATTGGTTGAAGCTGAATTGGTTTTTTATTAAAGTCAACCTCCCTGCTAAAAGTCAGTATTTGCTGAACAAGGTCTTTCCCACGGAGAGCTGCATTATTAATCTGTTCAATGTCAAATCTCAGGTTACTCTCTTCAGGAAGTTCTTCACGTGCCATGTCCGTATAACCCAGAATGGGTGTGAGAATGTTATTAAAATCATGGGCGATGCCTCCTGCCAGTGTTCCTATAGTTTCCATTTTTTGAAGCTGGAATAATTGCTTTTCCAGTTCTGCTCTTTCTCTTTCAAATTTTTGCCGTATTTCAATCTCTTTTTTCAGATCCGCATTTGCATTTAAAAGTTGAGTGGTTCGTTCCTGAACCCTTATTTCAAGTGCATTGTTGGCGGTTTTGACATTTTCCTTCTCCTGCTCCAGCAGTATCCTCATATAGAATTCTTTGCGCGCAGAAAGCTCAAGGAAATAGCTAATAAACATTCCTATAAAATTGGCACTGATAAAGAAAAAATTATTATTAACGAGGATTGTAACAGGAGTATGTGATAACCAGATTGCTGAAATTTCGTATGTAATAACAACTGACCAGCCAGCAATTACAGCATAGATGAATCTTGCCCTGATAAATGTATATCCAAATATGAAGATCAGGATCAGCCCTGCATAATATGAATAGTTTCCGACTTGTGCAGTATAAATAATCATGATTATGATCCCGAAACTGGTAATGAACATAATACATGATATGACGAATTGCATGTATTTCTTAAAAGGCTTCGAATAGGAAAGAATATATACTCCGATCAACAAGGGAAAAACAATTCCGAACCGGATAAACCAGAATACTTCTTTAAGCGTAGGAACCGCAATTGCATCAAGAAAAGCAAACGCTCCATAGAAAATCATGGAGAGGATAAGAGAGAATCTGAAAGGATCCAGAGACCTGATGAAATAGTCTTCCTGAAAATCCTTTTCGTATTGACTTAAATCACCGGTAAAAGAGAGAGTCAGATAATTTATCGACAATGACTCATGGCTGCCTGACGTAAGCCCGAGAAAGCCTCTTCCTACACCTTTAAAAATATTCATTGAGAAAATATTTATATTGTCTCAAATATTTGAAATCAGAAATTTTCTAGTTTTTTAGTATTTTAAGAAACAGATTAATACCAAGAGGCTCCTTTTCAACACTAACCATCTCCTTATCAATGTTGGCGTCTGAAGCTATCCGGAACAGGTCCGTTTCGGTCCGGTGATTCAGGTACCAGTTTGATATTACCTCCATGAGTCTTTTTGTCGGATTTTTCGTACTGAAATTGCTTATCACCATTACACCACCTTCAGTGAGGCAATTAATATATTTTCTGATGAGAAATGTAAAATGTTTATCCTTGAAATAGTCAGTAATGCCGGCACTCCAGATAAGATCATATAATTCATATGAATTGAAACGCAATACATTGATCCTGTTGTATGAAATCTGCCTGTCAAACTTCTTGTTTTTTTTCATTGAAAAGTCAATTGCAGCCTGATCAAAATCGATCAATTCAAAACTCAGGTTATTGCTCTCAGGATAGCTGGTCAGAAATTCATAAACATCTTCAGCAGGACCTGATCCGAGAATGAGAACTTTAGCATTCTGCTTTTTTAATACCAGGTTTTTGCAATATTCAACAAAAAAATCCTTCCTGTTTCTGACTGCATTGGCAGCAGGCTGATTCTGAAAAAGGAGATCCCATTTTTTGTATCGGGAATCTTCATTAACATCAAATTTATAAATCCTGTCTAAAAGAATAAAATCTCCCGGGTAACCATACGGTTTTATAAATGCATGACCGATAAGGGTATTTTCGTTAAGGATAGTTTTTATTTTTTCTCTGAAATCGTTGATGTCAGCAGGATCCATGTTATTGACTATTGATGTGAGTTTTTCATAATCCCGAAGCTCTGGTCCTCCATTTTCGATTAAATAATTTAAAAACTCTGAAACTTTTTCATCGTTTTTAAATTCAACAGGTCTCCTATTCATGCAGATTTAAGATAGCAAAATATATGTTGATTAAATTTCCCCCTTTTCAACAAGAGGTTAAATATAATTTAACTTTTCATTAATCCAAAAGGGATTGCTGAAAAATAAGACTCTTCCGTGCCCGTGATAATATATTTAAAGATTTTTATCGTTCCAGATTTCCCACGACCGATCTGCCTGGGAATATAGCATTTTAAGACCTGTGATTATTTTACAGCCCCTCGCCTTTCCCATCTTCAGGAAGTTGGTAAATTCGGGGTTATAGACCAGGTCGAAAAGTGTATGCCTCTCATCCAGAAGATTATAGTCGAGGTCTGGCTTGCCTTCTGTATTTGGGAACATGCCAAGAGGCGTGGTATTGACAATCAGGCTAATGTTTTTGAGCATCTGCGCATTGATATCTTCATATCCAAGAATATCCTCCTTTTTGTTTCTAGAAACAATGAGCACCCTGAAGCCCAGGTTCCTCAGAGTCCACGAAACAGCTTTTGAACTGCCTCCGGTTCCAATTATAAGAGCTGTACCATGTGTTTCCGGGAAAAATGAAATAACCGAATCTCTGATTCCTACCACATCGCTGTTATAGGCAATTATCCTTGTTTTTCCGGTTTCCCTCCTGATCTTTAATACATTTGCAGCGCTGATCTCACTTACAATCTGGTCCGTTTCCGCGACATACCTGAGTATCTCCGTTTTATAGGGAATTGTCACATTGAGCCCGCAAAGATCAGGGTTGCCGGAGATAAGGTCGTGAAAACTATCAAGTGACGTAAGCGGAAAATTTTCATAGGAACAATCAGGAATATGTTCTTCAGCAAATTTTGCTGTGAAGTATTTCTGAGAGAAAGAATGCCCCAGTGGATACCCGATCAGTCCGAATTTTCTCATTGGGGAAGTATGTTATTGATTAAGCTGAATCACTTGCCCTTCAGCTTGTCGGGGAGAAACTGGAAAAAGGTATCTCCGCGAAGACCAAGGCGCAGTGTCTCGAGAGATATTACCTCATACGGCGCGATATTCCCAAGGTTTACATTAGCTCCGAAATGCTTAATAAACCAAGCCTGCTGAGCCTTTATCGGAGCTTCCCATATCACATTCTCGAGCTTTACATGTTCTGATATTGCACCGATTATCTTATTATTGATTGATCCGTCTTCATTATAGATACCAGTCGTTCCGGATTCTCTTGCCTCTGCTATCACTTTTACCGAACCTGCTTGGAGTTCAGATTTCATCATTGCAACCCACTCACCAGGAGAATATACTACTTCTTTCTTCTTGGAGCCGACTTCCGAGATCACTGTTCCGCGTTTTGAGAGGATCTTAATATACTCCAGCTTCCTGGAATGTTCAATATCATAAGACCCGTCAGATACCTCGACCAGATCTATCTCATGCTTATCGAGGAATTTAATGAATTCCCTGAACATGTCCCTGACTATAAAGGCTTCAAAAAGAGTACCCCCGAAATATGGAACGACCCCTGCTTCTTTATAAATCCTTATCTTCTTCTTTAACCCGGGAGTGATAACTGAAGTTCCGAACCCTAGCTTCACAAAATCAGTGTACTTGCTTCCAACCGACATAAAGTCTTCAGCTTCCCTGATACTAAGCCCTTTATCCATGACCATGGTGAGGCCTGAATTTCTTGGTTTGGAAGGACGTTCCGGTAAAAACGGGAGAATTGTTTTCATATATCAAATGCTACGTGTATTGTTATCAGATAAGATCATTCGATTTTAAAAGCTTGGCAATCTTCCTGGATAGCAGGGCTGAAGGGAATAATTCAGAATACTCGCTGAAGATATCATTGTCAATATCGATTGCCAGAGAGATGTGCCTGAATGCCTTGTCAAAGGCTCCGGCATGAAGATAAAGAGAAGCCATAATATAATTTATCCCGGGAACATCACCTGTTACCTTATAGGCATGTTCAAGGTAAGGAATTGCCTTTGCAATGAGGTTCTCCTTCAGCAGCATTTTGCCAAGGTCGATCCATACGTCATCATAATATATATCGAGTTTAAGCGCCTCCCTGAAGCAGCTCAGTGATGATTTAAGCTCATTTTTCACGTAATGGGCCTTCCCGAGCAGGTACCAGAACTCAGGATTTTCGTCGTCGAGGCGCACTGCTTTTCTGAAATAAATAAAGCTGTCGTCGGGATTGCCTGAATTCAGTTCTATCACTCCGAGGCCAAACCATGGATCGGCAAAATCAGGGGCAAGGTCAATAGCTTCGCGGTAATATTTTTTTGAAAGCAGAATATTGTTGTTTCTCTCGTAACACTCTGCCAGATAGGTCATTGCCTCAAAGCTATCGGGTTCATTTTCGATATATTCAAGATAGACAGGAATTGCTTCAGCATGACGCTCAAGATTGCACAGAAGGTTTCCTTTGTTGAAAAGAGCAAAGGTGTTCTCGGAGTTTATGGCAAGTGCATAATCATATGCTTCTATTGCTTCCACCGATTGATCAAGCTTGTTGTAAATGATACCAAGATTGTACCATGCAGAGTCTGAGAATGGTTCCTCTTCAAGGTACTTCAGATAATAAGAAATGCTGTTTGCATAATCTTCTGTTTTCTCATATGCATAGGCTAGATCATAAAGATGAGCTCTGAAATTTGGTTCCTTTTCCATAAGCTGTAGAAGGTATGGGATGAGCTGTTCATAATAATTCATGTTCTGCAATACGGATACTATGGCAAAGAGTATGTTTTCAACTTCATCGGAATCGAGTGACAAGGCATAATCGAACACCTTCCTGGCTCCCTGGATATCTCCAAGCATGCCCATGGCTGTTCCCTTAGCCACGTAGATCTCATGGTTACCCGGTTCAATGTGCTCAAGCTTCTTCAGTATCCTGAGTGCTTCTACGGCACGACCCTTATCAAGAAGGACTTTGGCTTTCCTTAACTGAATCGATACCGATTGCGGATGCTGTTCTGTTGCCATCGACGCAGCTTCATAAGCCTGCGCCGGATTATTTGATTCAATATAATAATCAATTATTGACTCAAACTCGATGACATCAAAGAAATAATTTTCATTATTCCTCCGCATCCTTTCAAACTTCTGGACAGCTTGCTTAACATCTTCCTCATATGGGTATCCGAACTTATCCTCTTCCATCACTAATGCTGTTACAATGCAAAAATAATACTAATTCCAACAGTGTTTACCCGGCCTATCTTCAATTATTAACAAAATTATATTTTTTTAAACATCTTATTTTCAGATCAATACAAATAAATATATTTTTTTTGCATTTTTTTATTTAATAAACGCAACCTCGCGGCCATAATATTCATCTTATTTATGTTAAAACAATTTTATTACCCTATACCCAATTTACCCTAAAATTAACCTAATTCTACCTCAGAAAAACCGGGCACCCACCCGGTTTTTCATTTAATACTAAATATTAATATCTTTACGTTAGTATCACATGTTAACCCGTTCATCATGAAAAAATCATCTGCGAGCTTATCTTCTGCATTGGTTTTTAGCATATTATTGGTATTGAATGGCGTTACGGGCTGCAAGAAATCTGATACGATAAAATATCTGTACGGTATATTCCCTGATTCAATAACGGTTCTTACCGGTCTTAATTCAGCCTATGACGATATGGACGCGAATCTCTATATGCAATTACTGATATTTTCAAGCAGCAAAGACAGTTCAGGCAGCAAGCATGATTTTGTCCAGGGTGCAGTTTCATATACGTGGGATCAGGATAAAGGGATTTTCGGCCTTGGATCCGATCTGACCACGGATTCATTCCTTACGAAACTTCTGGCAGCGGTAAACGGAACAAACGACAGAATTGGTCCATACAGGCTTTACAGTTCTACCGATGGATATGAGTACCTTTTTTTTTCTAAGGATAATGGCAGCGGAAATCTTGATTTTTATTACACTATGAACAGGCCTGTAGCATCAAGTACCCTACCCGATGTTATCGCCCCCGTCACTGCTCATATGATAAATACGACAGGCGATGATGCCTATATGAGCTTTGATGCAAACCAGGATACTCTCTACTTCTCCTCGTCAGCAGGCGGAGATTTTGACATCTACCAGAAATCCAGATCATTGGACACAGCTCTCTCGGTATGGTTGTCCAAACCATTCCGGCCTCTTGCCAAAGTCGACAGCATCAACAGCACCGGCGATGATAAATGTCCTTGCGTTTATAAAAAAATACTGGTTTTCGCCTCAAACCGTGCGGGAGGCATGGGTGGATTTGATCTGTACTATTCAGTTTTTAAGAACGGAAAATGGAATTCACCGGTTAATTTCGGGCCTGATGTAAATACACAATACAACGAAACTTGTCCCGCTATCAGCTACGACAGATCATTCTTAAATGTTTACATGATCTTTTCTTCCGACAGGCCAGGGGGAAAAGGTGGTTATGATCTGTATTTCAAAGGAATCTGAAGCCAGTAAGAGCATAAATTAATCTGACTGCTATCTCTTCATCTTAGCTGCCCTGAGTGTATTTCGGAGCAGTGAGACTCGTGTCATAGGGCCTACTCCGCCAGGCACAGGAGTAATATAGGAGCATCTGGGAGCCACATTTTCAAAATCGACATCGCCTGCAAGCCTGAATCCGCTTTTAGTGCCGGGTGCTGCAATCCGTGTAGTACCGACATCTATTACCACAGCTCCCTCCTTAACCATTCCGGCTTTTACAAAACCAGGAGAGCCGAGAGCAGCTATTATGATATCTGATTCTTTTATAATTTCCGGCAAATTCTTTGTGCGGCTATGGGCAACGGTTACCGTTGCATCCATTCCCTTCTGTGAAAGCAGGATGCTTACCGGGCGGCCTACAATATTACTTCTTCCAAGCACTATGCATTTCTTCCCGGATGTCTCAATTCCGTACCTCTTTATAAGCTCTACAATTCCGAATGGTGTGGCAGGCACAAAACCGGGAAGCCCTATAACCATTCTTCCCAGGTTGACCGGATGGAAACCGTCAGCATCCTTGTTCGGGTCAATTGATTCAATGACCCTGTTTTCAGATATGTGATCAGGCAACGGGAGCTGAACAATAAAGGCATCAATATCATTGTCTTTGTTCAGTGAATCTATTTTTTCAAGCAAAACAGCCTCAGGAGTATCTTCTTTGTACTTCACAAGAGTTGAACGGAATCCAACCTCTTCACAATCCTTGACTTTATTCGCCATATATGTCACGCTTGAAGGATCATTACCCACGAGGATTGCGGCAAGATGAGGGACCTTTTTACCCTCATTCCTGAGCTTCAGAACTTCTTCTGCAATCTCCTTCCTTATGTCAGCAGCTGTTTTCCTGCCGTCGATTATTGTGTACATATCCGGATATTATCTTCGTCCCATAAGCCTGGCTGCATTGCCGCTCTTCGAGACCATTTTCATCATTTTGCGGGTTTCATCAAACTGTTTTAAGAGCTTATTGACCTCCTGAACACTTGTTCCGCTTCCCTCGGCTATCCTCTTTCGCCTGGTCCCGTTAAGCACAACCGGGTTTGACCGTTCCAGTGGTGTCATGCTCTTTATTATAGCTTCTATACCCTTGAAAGCATTATCGTCGATGTCGAGATCTTTAATTGCTTTTCCGACACCCGGGATCATTCCCATAAGATCCTTGACATTACCCATCTTCTTGATCTGCTCAATCTGGGAAATAAAATCGTTAAAGTCGAACTGGTCCTTTGCAATTTTTTTCTGCAGTTTCCGGGCCTCCTCAACATCAAACTGTTCCTGTGCCTTTTCAACGAGCGAAACGATATCTCCCATACCCAGTATTCTGTCGGCCATTCTGACAGGGTAAAAAATATCAATCGCATCCAGTTTCTCGCCCGAGCTCACAAATTTCACAGGCTTATTCACCACTGATCTTATTGAAAGAGCAGCTCCTCCCCTTGTATCGCCATCAAGCTTAGTAAGGACAACGCCATCGAAGTCGAGTCTTTCATTGAATTCCCGTGCCGTATTAACGGCATCCTGACCGGTCATTGCATCAACCACAAAAAGGATCTCGTGAGGGGAGACTGCATCTTTTATAGAAGCGATTTCCTTCATCATCTCCTCATCTACTGCGAGTCGTCCGGCAGTATCAATGATAACAACGTCGTTCCCGTTCTTCCTGGCCTCTCTTACTGCATTCTTTGCTATCTGGACGGGGTTTGTATTCCCTTCTTCAGTATATACCGGAACTTCTGCCTGCGATCCAATGATTTTCAGCTGCTCTATTGCAGCGGGACGATAAACGTCGCATGCCACAAGCATCGGATTCTTGCCACGTTTGCTCTTTACCCATTTTGCCAGCTTCCCGCTGAAAGTGGTTTTACCTGAACCCTGAAGGCCTGCTATAAGTATTACAGACGGATTGATCTTGATATTTATATCAGTCTTGTCGCCACCCATCAGCCCGGTAAGTTCATCATGGACGATCTTGACCAGCATCTGTGAGGGGTTCACTGATTTAAGAACTTCCTGCCCAAGAGCCTTGGCTTTTACAGTGTCAGTGAATTGTTTGGCTATCTTGAAGTTGACGTCAGCATCGAGCAGCGCTCTTCTGACCTCCTTGAGAGTCTCCGCTATATTAATCTCTGATATTCTTCCCTGGCCCCTGAGTATCTTAAAGGATTTCTCCAGCCTTTCACTTAAATTCTCGAACATTTTGCAATCAGGTATATAATATTAATTCATCTACATTCTTTCTGGCATCTCTATCCCCAGAAGATTCATCCCGGAATATAGAATCGCACTCGTAACTTTCGACAGGTCAAGCCTGAAGCTGCGCCTGGCAGGGTCTGGTTCTCCGAGAATTGAAAAATCATGGTAGAACTGGTTGTACTCTTTAGAGAGCTCGTAGCAGTAATTAGCCACCAGGGCAGGGCTGTAATTGTTCGCCGCTTCACTGACAGTATCAGTAAATTTCCTTAGAAGCCTGATAAGGGCTATCTCTTTCTCTCCTGCTTTAATACCGGTATAATCACCCGTATCGCTTCTTATTCCTGTCTGATCGGCTTTTCTGAACACCGATTTTATCCTTGCATATGTATACTGAATAAATGGACCGGTATTCCCGTTAAAATCAATTGATTCGGAAGGGTTGAATGTCATATTCTTCTTTGGATCGACTTTCAGGATGAAGTATTTCAGTGCTCCCAGTCCAATCTTTCTGAATATCTCATCCTTTTCAGCCTCGGCAAAATCGGAGAGCTTTCCCAGTTCCTGGGATACATCCCTTGCAGTTGTGATCATCTCTGAAATCAGATCATCAGCATCAACAATTATCCCTTCACGCGATTTCATTCTTCCTTCAGGAAGCTCAACCATGCCATATGAAAAATGGAACAACCCGTCGGACCAGTCATATCCCATCTTTTTAAGAAGAGCTTTAAGTACCTGGAAATGATAATTTTGCTCATTCCCCACCACATAAAGGCATCTGTTGAAGCCATATTCTTCATGCCTTAAAACTGCAGTACCAAGGTCCTGGGTCATATATACTGCCGTACCATCGGAACGGAGCAATAATTTCTGATCAAGGCCTTCGGCGTCCAAATCAGCCCATATTGAACTGTCGGTGTTCCGGTAAAGAATATGTTTATCCAGAGCGGTCAGGACCAAATCCCTGCCGATCTTATAAGTTTCAGACTCATAATATATCTTGTCAAAATCGACTCCAAGCTTCCTGTAAGTTTCATCGAAGCCGGCATAAACCCATGAGTTCATCATTTTCCACAGATCCATCACCTCCTTGTTTCCGGCCTCCCATTTTAAAAGCATCTCTCTTGCGTCCTTCATCAGGGGGGCTGAATTTCTGGCATCCTCCTCAGCAATACCCTTAGCCATCAGTTCACCGGACTGGAGCTTCAGCTCCTTTTCGAAGATGACATAATATTTACCAACGAGGTGATCGCCTTTCATGCCCGATGAAGCAGGAGTTTCTCCATTACCATATTTCTGCCATGCCAGCATAGACTTACAGATATGAATCCCGCGATCGTTGACTATGTTTGTTTTAATGACTTTATGTCCGCATGCGGAAAGTATTCTGAAGAGTGAGAATCCAAGAAGGTTATTCCTGATATGTCCGAGATGAAGCGGCTTATTTGTATTGGGTGAGGAGTATTCCACGAGAATGACCTCCGGCGATTTTACCTGGCATCTTTGCAGCAAGTCGGATTCCGATGCTATCTTGCGGAAATAATCCATCCACCATTCATCTGAAATTTCAAGATTAAGGAATCCTTTAACAACGTTAAAACCGGAAACTGCCGGAAATGTCGAAGCAATATGGCTTCCTATATTCTCTCCCGTTTTTTCAGGAGTGTTCTTTGAATATCTCAGTAAAGGGAAAACTACGAGGGTAAAATCTCCTCTGAAATCCTTTCTGGTTTCCTGTATCTGAATCAGGTCTTCAGGCACATCACTATTATACAGAACCTTTAAAGTTTCCCTTATCTTTTCCTTTAGAATGCGCTCCATCACTCATCTTTAATTTCAGCCGCAAAGATAATATTTTAATATATTGGCGTACAACAAAACAGGATCAAAAACCGGGGCCCTCAAAACTGAGATAGATCATCATCTTATATAAACAGATTAAAATATTTGACAACCGGACATTTCTTTTTGATGAAGAGTACAGATATAATAAAAAAATTATTATATTTTTGAAAGTGATTTTTGTTAAATAAATGACATTTATTGTTCTTAACGGGTGGAACTGAAAAACTTATTTATTGAGCCTACCGCAAAAACTCCCCAGATTGACCTCAACCATCTGAGCGGAGAACTGATATTTTCGGGCAGGTCAATACCTGAAAATGCGGCTGATCTCTACGATAATGTCCTGAAATGGGTATCTCAATATGCAAATGATCCCAGGCATACGACCAATCTCAGGCTGAACCTTGAGTATTTCAATACTTCATCCTCCATCTGGCTTGCAAAAATCGTAAAAGCACTCGCTGGTATAAAGGAATCAGAATCAACACTGATGATCCATCTTTATTTCAACATTGAAGAGTTCGACAGCATGGATGTTGAAGATCTTAAAGATGCTCTCAGCCCTATAATCGACATTTTAGGATCTCCTAAAGTAAGCCTTGGCATTAAAATATACGGCGCCGACGATAATGGGGAGATTCTTAAAGAATCGATGGTGCTTATCTAAAACAAATCATTCTGAATATCTCTTTCTTAATTTTTTGGCATAACTTTATTACGTCAAATCATATTTCGTTATGCGTGCCATTTTTATAGTATTGTTTTCAATTCTTTCAATTATGGAAATCCATTCCCAGAATAGATCGGTTGACCGTAAGCCATATGCAGCTGGCAAATTCTATTCAGATAATAAGGATACTCTTAAAAGCGACCTTGCAAAACTTTTTTCAGAGTGTAAAAAGCCGTCTGAAACAATGAATGTGAGGGCAATTATCACTCCTCATGCCGGATATGTTTATTCCGGAAAGACGGCTGCTTCAGCGTTTTCAGCCACTTCAAAAAAAGGTGATTACAAGAATATATTCATAATTGGATCAAGCCATGTTATGGCTTTTGAAGGAGCATCCATCTACAGCGAGGGGGACTATGTAACTCCGTTGGGCAAAGCTAAAGTAAACAGGGAGATTGCTGCTGAACTAATGAAAAAATCTCCGCTCTTCGACTTCTCCTCCGATGCTCACGCACAGGAGCATAGTATTGAAGTGCAGGTACCGTTCATACAATATTATTATGATAAGACCCCGCCTATAGTTCCGATAATACTGGGAACCAATAATACAACAATCATTAAGGCAATTGCTGAAGCTCTCAGGCCATGGTTCACACCTGACAACCTGTTTGTCATAAGCAGCGATTTTTCTCACTATCCGCCATACAATGACGCCATTGTTAATGATAAGCTTACAGCCGATGGAATTATATCAGGCGACCCGGCCATTTTTCTTTCGGTTCTGAAAAAAAATGCAGCAAAAGATACACCCGGTTTAGTAACAAGCATGTGCGGGTGGACTTCCGGTCTTACTCTGCTATATCTTACAGAGGGCAATAAAACACTGGAATACAAGAAAATTGATAACTCCAATTCAGGTGACTCTCCATACGGCAGCAAAAGTGAGGTTGTCGGATATAATGCAATAGCACTTGTTGAAAAAAAACAGGATCAGAAAGCGGATCAGAAATTAATAGGGAAGGTTAGTTTTACAGATGAAGAGAAGAAAGAACTGTTCGACATTGCGAGGAACAGCATAAAATCTCTTCTCTTTGATAACAAGAACTATATTATTGATGAAAGTAAAATACCGAAGGCTCTCAAACAGCAATTTGGCGCATTTGTCACTCTGAAGTTAGATGGAAATCTGAGAGGGTGCATCGGCAGGTTTCAATCATCTGACCCCTTGTATAAAGTTGTAAGCGCCTCCGCCGCCTCATCTGCCTTCGAGGATTCACGCTTCCCCTCTCTTACAAAAGCTGAGTTCAATAAGATCGATTTCGAGATCACTGTTCTGGGACCTATGAAGAAGATCGATAATATAAATGAGATTATCCTCGGAAAATACGGCATTTACATTAAGAAAGATTCCCACGCGGGAACAATGCTGCCACAGGTCCCCATCGAATATGGCTGGACACTTGAAGAATTCCTGGGCTACACTTCAAGGGATAAGGCAGGCATTGGATGGGATGGATGGAAGAGTGCTGACATTTTTATTTATGAAGGATTAGTCCTGGAAGAAAACAAGAAGTAAACATGTACCATGTGGCAGGGACCTGCTTAGCTGTTTCCTTACTATATTTCATCAGCATATTCTTATACCGAACGGGGTTCTATTCCCTTGCACTTCACCGGAAAATATGGAATTCAATCCTCGCAATTACACTGCTTTTTGTTGCTCTTGCAGGAGTTTTCATGGCTCTGCAGATCAATTACAAGTGGAATATCCCGTTTATCAAACAGCTGTTAAAGTGGCATGTTGAAATAGGTGTAGGAAGTACACTTATCTGCATTTTTCACTTTTCGTGGCACCTTCCCTACTTCAAAAAGATATTTTCATCAAATCAACCGCCGGCGAAAACAACAACTCCTGTTCTTCCAAAGCCCGAATCGCTCATTTCAAGCCTTTGGATGGCCGGCTTCACGAGCACTTCCGTGCAGGTGCTGCTGGTGAAGGAGATGATGAATATTACGGGAGGATATGAGCTGATCGCAGGTGTTTTCCTTGGCTCGTGGCTTATCACATCAGCTGCCGGAGCAGCCATCGCCGGGAGATCAGGTCTGAATGATATCCGGAAGATAAGCCTGATCTTTTCCATAGCTCCCTTTGTTTCGCTATTGATGATGCTTCTTTTCTCAAGACTCTTCCTGGAGAGAGGAGAAACGCCTTCCTTTCTTGTAAGCATGATCTTTACTCTCATTGTACTCCTGCCCTTTTGCCTGGTATCCGGGTTCTATTTTATAAAGCTTCTGTCCTGCGCCAGGCAATCACATCAAATCACACCCGGTAAATCCTATTCAACCGAGACAATCGGAGCCGCTGTTGCAGGGATTCTTATTTCAGTTCTGGCATCCGGAATTCTTAATAATTACAAGCTCTTCCTGGTTATCACACTTCTGTCACTCATTTTCACCCTGCTTACATTCTATATCGAAAACAGCAAAAAGAAACTGTTGATGAAAGTCGTTTTTGCCGTTATAATTTCGCTTGTTATAATCCTTGATCCGGATATCCTTTTCAGGCAATTGCTTCTTCCGGGTTTGAAAGTCACGGATACAAAGGACACTCCATATGGCAATATAACAATAGGCAGCTATGCCCATGAGACTGCTCTGTATTATAACCAGAGGCTCCTTGCCTACAATGATGATGCAATTGAAAGGGAAGAGGACATCCACTATGCCATGCTGCAGCGGGCAAATCCTGAAAATGTCATCCTTATCTCAGGTAATCTTGGGTCACATCTTCCGGAAATTGAAAAGTACAATATAAAAGGGGTTACCTTCCTTGAAAGAGACCCGGAACTTGTAAAAAATGCTGTAAAGGACATCAAGGATATTCCCCCTTTTCTGACTATCGAAAATGAAGATGCATTCAGATATATAATAAAAAAAGGGACGCAGGCAGATGTCATAATTCTTCTTCTTGGCCCCCCTTCGACACTCTCATTAAACAGGTTCTACACAAGGGAGTTTTTTGAAGATGTAAAAATGAGGCTCAGACAGGGTGGCGTTTTCATGTGCTCTCCATGTCCGGGTGATGACTATCTTAACCGCGAATCATTAAATCTATGCTCCTCCGTTTATAGCAGTCTTGTAAAAGTATTCCGGTTTGTAAAGCCGGTTCTCGGACAAAAGTTATATTTCATCGCATCTGATGAAGATGTATCAGTATCATTTTGCAGCCTCGTTGCGAAGCGCGGAATTAAAAACGTCTATGTCGGCCCCTCCTACCTTGCTGATGATCTTATTGAAGCAAAATCAAAGGAAATTTTATCGGCCATTATCCCGGGTGCCAGGCAGAACAGTGAAGCATCTCCCGTTGCGGCATTTCATTTTCAGACATATAATTTAAGCAGGAACATTGGTGAGAAGTATCCGGCTATAATCCTCCTTATCCTGGTCTTCGCACTCCCGGCATTTTCAGTCAGAAGGAAGAACGCGCTGATGTATTTAAGCGCATCTGCCCTGGCAGGCTTCGAGATAATCATGCTGCTGACTCTTCAGCTGACTGCCGGAAATATGTACCAGCTGACAGGCCTGTTTCTTGCAGCTATGATGGCCGGACTGGCACTTGGTTCAGGATCAAAGTTGAAATTCCCGGCCAGGATCTCCATCAGCATTCAGGCTCTTTTTCTGGCATTTTATTATGCATTAATAGGCATATCATTCAGCAGACTGCTGGAAATAAAATACACTTTCCCTGTAATTTCAATTATAATCCTGGCAATCCTTCTACCTTCATTTTTTACCGGTCACCTGTTCCGTGAAATGACAAATTCAGCTTCTGATGGATCAAACCCATCATCAGTTTACAGTGCTGATCTTTCCGGGTCTGCACTGGGGTTTATTCTGATCTCGGGAATACTGATTCCACTTCTTGGTATAAAGGCCTCACTGTTTTTTCTCTCGATAATGATTTTTGCCGGTATTCTTTTTGGTACAAACCGCAACAAATAGTAGTTTTATTTTCTTGATGCCTAATTGTTACACTAATCCCTCCCAATTACTCGAAATGATAAGGCTTTAAATAAGAGAAAGGCAGAGTGGGATAAGAAGATTCCTCGCTATTGCTCGGAATGACATTGCATTGTTGGACATAAGGGGAAGGAGAGCGCGGGCTGTGTCCGCGCTCTCCTTCCCTCCCCTCACTAAAAAATTAGCTGTCATTCCGAATGAATCCGCCGACAGGCGGAGAAATGAGGAATCTTCCAAAACAAAAAAAATGATTAAAAAGACATGTATGAAGGAAATGTGGGGGAAACAGGAAAGGGGGTATTTTGAAAAAGAAATAACTAATTTTATAGATTATAAAAATAAATATTTGGAGTTGAACAATACGAAACAAAATATTTCCAAACGTCTCTTTCTGAAAAAGTGCCTTACACTTTCTGCAGGAATCGTTTGCTTCCCGCGCAGGAGTTATATTATGGGATCCGGTTTGGGTGGCGACAACATATTAAGAAAGATCGCGATGTACCAGGAGGAGACACCAAGAGGAATAATGTGCAGGATATGTCCAAACGAATGCGTACTTAAAGAAGGTGAGATAAGCAAATGCAATAACAGGAAAGTAGACGGTTCAAAGCTCTGGACAATGGCTTACGGCAATCCATGCACAGTGAACATAGATCCTGTGGAAAAGAAACCGTTATATCATTTTTTCCCTGGCTCAAGGGCATGGTCAATTGCTACTGCAGGATGCAATCTGGCATGCCTGAATTGCCAGAACTGGTCAATTTCCCAGATAAGTCCCGACAAAACCAGGAATTTTGATCAGATGCCAGAAAAAGTAGTCGATGGAGCATCTAAAAGCAGTTGCAGATCAATAGCTTATACATATACTGAACCTGTGACTTTTTATGAATACACTTATGATACTGCGGTGCTGGCAAGGAGAGCCGGCATTAAAAATATAGTAAAATCAAACGGTTATATTAATCCGGAGCCATTAAAAAAGCTATGCTCAGTTATCGATGCGGCAAACATCGATCTTAAGACTTTCAATGACAGTACTTACTTAAGGATGACAGGAGGCAAGCTTCAGCCTGTTCTTGATTCACTGAAAATTTACAGGGATATGGGAGTCTGGCTCGAGATCACAAATCTGGTAGTACCTCAATGGAGCGATAATTCAGATGAAATCGGAAGAATGTGCAAATGGCTGAGCGAGAACGGTTTTAACGATACACCTCTGCATTTCAGCAGGTTCTACCCAACTTACAAACTTGAACAATTGCCTCCTACCCCTGCTGAAGTGCTTAAGAATGCAGTAAAAATGGCTTCTGCCGAGGGACTGAAATATGTCTACACCGGTAATGTTCCCGGCGATGAGATATCCGATACAAAGTGCCCTTCGTGCGGTAACCTGGTTATTACCCGGCAAGGTTTTACTGTAACAGCCAATAATATAAGGGATGGCAAATGCAATAAATGCGGACATGAAATCAGGGGGGTCTGGAACTAAAAATTAAAATTTCTATTTAGCCGGGATGAAGAGATCAGAAGCAAAGGAAAAGATTGAAGAGCTCCGCAGGGAGATTGAAGAGCATAACTATAATTATTATGTTCTGAATAATCCTGTCATTACCGATTTTGAATTTGACCTTTTAATGAATGAACTTGAAACACTTGAGAAAAAGTTTCCGGAGTTCAGGTCGGATGATTCTCCAACCGGGAAAGTGGGTAGTGACCTTATCAATGACTTCAGGCAATATGTACATGAATATCCGATGCTCTCCCTTGGCAATACCTATAATGAAGAAGAACTCAGGGATTTCAACAGCAGAATTGAAAAAGCGACTGGGACACCTGTCGATTATGTCTGCGAGCTGAAGTACGATGGTGCATCAATAAGCATTATCTACAGGAATGGCAGGCTATTCCGTGCACTTACCCGTGGCGATGGCACAAAAGGCGATGACGTTACACTGAATGTAAGGACTATAAAGAGTATACCGGAAAGAGTGGCCGGCGAGAACGTGCCTCCTGAATTTGTGATGAGGGGTGAGATTTTGATGCCCAGAGCTGTCTTTGATAGGCTCAACGATGAGAGGACAAAAGATGGTCTTCCTCCCTTCGCCAACCCTAGAAATGCAGCTTCCGGAACACTTAAGACTCTTGATCCGAGGATTGTCGGATCAAGAGATCTCGATTGCAATTTTTATTTCCTCTTGTCAGAAGATCTGCCCCACGAGACTCATTATGAAAACCTTATGGAAGCTGCAAAGTGGGGATTCAGGGTGCCTGAAAGTGTAAATCTCTGTAAAAGCTTCGAAGAAGTACTTGGATTTATTGATCATTGGGAATCGGAACGTAAAAAACTCCCGTTCGATATTGATGGTGTTGTTTTGAAAGTGAATTCACTCCGGATTCAGGAAGAGCTCGGCTTCACTGCGAAATCGCCCCGATGGGCGATAGCTTACAAGTACAAGGCAGAGCGGGTATCAACAAAACTATTATCGGTCTCCTTCCAGGTTGGAAGAACAGGAAACATAACCCCTGTGGCAAATCTTGAACCTGTATATCTTGCCGGAACAACTGTAAAGCGCGCAACTCTCCATAATGAAGATCAGATCGCCATGCTTGACCTTCATCTGAATGATACGGTCTTTGTCGAAAAGGGAGGAGAGATAATTCCAAAAATAGTAGGCGTTGACCACACGACCAGGAATGAGAACAGCGTTGAGATCAGGTTTATCGAAACCTGCCCGGAATGCGGCACACCCCTGATAAGAAATGAAGGTGAAGCAAATCATTTCTGTCCGAATTACCTTCACTGTCCTCCCCAGCTCAAGGGAAGGATTGAACATTTCATCAGCAGGAAAGCCATGGACATCGATGGTCTTGGAGAGGAAACAGTCGATCTCCTTTTCAATAAAAACCTGATAAGGAATTACGCTGATCTGTACGAGCTGAGGACAGAGCAGCTTATTCCTCTGGAAAGAATGGGAGAGAAATCCGCATCGAATATTATAAAGAGTATCAGGGATTCTTTGAAAGTCCCTTACAGCCGTGTCCTTTATGCTCTGGGTATCAGGCATGTTGGAGAAACCGTAGCCAGGACTATAGCAGCCAGATTCAGAACTATCGATGAGCTCTCCTCTGCTTCCATCGATACACTGACATCGGTAAATGAAATAGGTCCAAAAATTGCATCCAGCATAATCTCATTCTTTGCAGATGCAGATAACATAGTAATAATAAACCGGCTTAAATCATACGGATTAAGGTTTTCGGCAGAGGAAATGAAAGGTCTTTCCAGCGACAAGCTAAATGGAAAGTCAATTCTTATCTCAGGTGTATTTCAAAAGCACTCGCGCGATGAGTACAAGATCATTATCGAAAACAATGGCGGGAAAAACGTCACTTCGCTTTCAGGAAATACCTCTTTTATCCTAGCCGGTGAGAACATGGGACCCGCAAAAAAAGAGAAGGCAGCAGAACTGAAGGTCATGCTTGTCGGAGAAAATGAATTCCTTGAGATGATTGGCGAAGAATAATTTTTTTTGCTTTACCGACTTTAACAAAAAACTGTTAGGTTTGCAATATGGAACTAATTAGAAATGCAAGGCTGAGAATCGGGAATTCATTTCTCGCAACAAAAGTGGCCAGGGTAAAAAGAAAAGTGTTTTACTCAAACATTGGCCAGGTTAAGACAATAGGCATCGTATGGGATGCAACGAGAACCGAGGATTTCATAAGCCTTTCAAAGTTTTTTCAAAAGATGCACGAAAGAGGCATTGATGTGAAGATCATTGCTTATTTCCCCGGCAAGGAGCTGCCTGACCAGTATACAGCCCAAAGGTTTCTGACCTGCATCAGAAAGAATGAAACCAATTTGTTTTATCTGCCCGTTTCCCATGAAGCGGAGTTCTTTATTAAAAACCGGTTTGATATACTGATCGATATTAATTTCAGCTCGGAACTTCCGCTTTCATATTTAACATCACTTTCAGCAGCGGGGTTCAAGGTCGGATTGTTTAACTCGTACCAGGGGGCTTCTACATTTGATTTAATGATGGAATTAAAAAAACCTGTCCGGATCGAAAATTACCTTAACGAAATAATACATTATCTAGAAATGATCAATTCCGGTTCAACCATTCAGGCTGACAAATAATCAATTATGAAAAGATTCAGAGGTACAGGCGTTGCTATAGTAACGCCATTTAAAAGTGATTCAAGTATCGATTTTTCGGCCCTTGGCCGTGTAATAAATCATGTTATAAAAGGCGGCGTAAATTACATAGTCGCCATGGGTACAACCGGTGAAACCCCTACACTCACAAAAGACGAAAAACAGGCAATCATTTCTTATGTCATGGAAACTGTCGATAGCCGTGTTCCTGTTGTTATTGGCATTGGAGGAAACAGTACACATGAAGTAATAAACAGCATCCGGGAGATGGAGCTTGAAGGAGTTGATGGGATATTATCAGTATCTCCATATTACAACAAGCCAAGCCAGCGAGGAATATTCCAGCATTTCAAGGCAATTGCCAACTCCAGTCCCCTTCCGGTGATTATTTACAACGTCCCTACCAGGACAAGCAGTAACATCACTTCTGACACTTGCCTTGAGCTAGCCCATGAATGTGAAAACATAATAGCAGTAAAGGAAGCATCTGGCGACATAGCCCAGATAATGAGGATCATGAGGGGGAAACCTGAGAATTTTCTTGTCATTTCCGGTGATGATATGATGACTTTGCCAGTAATTGCAGCAGGGGGAGCAGGTGTTATTTCAGTCCTGGCAAACGCATACCCTGCCGAATGCAGCGAGCTTGTAAATAACGCACTTAAAAATAATTTCAAGGCAGCCCGCGAAATTCAGTTCAGGTTCATGGAATCCATTGAATTATTATTCGCCGATGGCAATCCATCAGGTGTTAAAGCATTTCTGAATGTAATGAACCTGTGCCAGAATAATCTAAGACTTCCACTCGTTCCAGTAAACCGGACAATCTATTCCAGGATTCAGAAAGCCGTTGAAGATCTGAAATAACCCATCGCCACGTTATGGTCTTGCATCAGCTCCTCCGGAGGCATGCTGCTGACCATGGCAATTCTTGTATTTTTTCCCGCTCCCACAGGGGCAGGGATCATTTCTTCCTACTTTTTTATCGACACGTACAGGTTCTGTTTTCCTATCCCTGTCAGCGCCTCCTATTGGACCTGATGACTGTGTAGCATCGGTTCTGGAGGTTCTGAGGTTTTCTACCTGACGGCGGCGCTGCGCTTCTTTTACCTGGTCAGGATCCTGTGAAGGGATGTGCCCTTTCATAAGTGTACTTACAAGATCCTTATTTACCTTTTCGATCATAATCTTGAAAAGCTCATAAGACTCGAACTTGTAAATCAGGAGCGGATCTTTCTGTTCATAAGTAGCATTCTGTACCGACTCCTTCAGTTCATCCATCTCGCGAAGATGCTCTTTCCAGGCATCATCAATGGTTGCAAGAACAACTGTCTTCTCATACGATTTTGAAAGCTCTTTCCCCTCTGATTCAGCAGTTGCCTTCAGGTTGGTGATGACCTGGAACACCCTTACTCCATCGGAAATAGGAACCACAACATTCTCATAAACATGCGACATCTTCTCGTAAACATCCTTAAGCACAGGGTAAGCCTGCTGCGAGATCAACTCAACCTTCCGCCTGTATGTTTCGAGAACCTTTGCATATACAATATCGATGACAGCCTGATTGGAATCTTTCAGGAAAACTTCGGAAGAAACCGGGGAATCCATTGAAAATGACCGGATAAGGTCGAAGTCAAACCCTTCAAAATCTCCATCATGGTGATAGGACTCCACAAGTCCTGCCGTAACATCATACATTGAATTTGCGACGTCGACACTTAATCTCTCCCCAAGAAGGGCATGTCTTCTTTTCTTGTATATAACCTCTCTCTGAGAGTTCATGACATCATCATATTCGAGAAGCCTCTTGCGGATGCCGAAATTATTCTCTTCCACCTTCTTCTGGGCCCTCTCAATCGACTTTGTTATCATTGAATGCTGGATCATTTCGCCGTCCTTTAATCCCAGCTTATCCATGATCCCTGAAATTCTTTCTGAGCCAAAGAGTCTCATAAGCTCATCTTCAAGAGAAACAAAGAATTGTGACGATCCGGGGTCACCTTGCCTGCCTGAACGGCCACGAAGCTGCCTGTCCACCCTTCTCGACTCATGCCTTTCGGTACCGATTATTGCCAGACCTCCTGCCTTTTTTACTTCTTCTGTAAGCTTTATATCGGTACCTCGACCGGCCATATTGGTTGCAATTGTAATGGTACCGGTCTTACCGGCTTCAGCCACGATCTCAGCTTCTCTCTGATGAAGCTTGGCATTCAGAACGTTATGCTTCAGCCCTTTCATTTTGAGCATCCTGCTCAGGAGCTCTGATATTTCCACCGATGTTGTTCCGACGAGTACCGGGCGCCCCTGGCGGTTCATCTCGGATATCTCTTCGATAACGGCATTGTATTTTTCTCTTTTGGTTTTGTAAACTAAATCTTCCCTGTCGTTTCTTACAACAGGTCTGTTAGTCGGGATAACAACAACGTCGAGTTTGTAAATATTCCAGAACTCTCCGGCTTCTGTTTCGGCCGTACCTGTCATACCTGCAAGCTTATGGTACATCCTGAAGTAATTCTGCAGGGTTATGGTTGCATATGTCTGTGTTGCATCTTCCACCTTGACATTTTCCTTGGCTTCGATAGCCTGATGGAGCCCGTCTGAATATCTTCTCCCTTCAAGGATACGTCCGGTTTGCTCATCAACTATCTTCACCTTATTATCAAGGACGACATATTCAACATCCTTATCGAAAAGTGTCCAGGCTTTGAGAAGCTGGGTCATTGTATGGACCCTTTCAGATTTAACAGAGTAATCCTGAAGAAGCTCATCCTTAAGCTGAAGTTTTTCCTTATCGCTTTTTCCTGACTTTTCAAGGTCGGCAATTTTTGAGCCAACATCGGGAAGAATGAAGAAACTGGCATCCTCGACGGAGGTTGAGACCAAGTCTATTCCTTTATCCGTAAGCTCTATTGAATTTTGCTTCTCGTCAATAATGAAATATAGCTCATCCGTCACTTTCGGCATCTCCTTGCTGTTATTCTGCATGTAGAGGTTCTCGGTCTTCTGAAGCAGAGTCCGGTTTCCCTCCTCGCTGAGGTATTTGATGAGGGCACTATTTTTCGGGAGGCCCTTATAAGCCCTGAGAAGAAGCAAGCCTCCCTCATCGTTCTTACCTTCCGAGATAAGTCTCTTTGAATCAGCAAGTATCTGTGTAACAAGTTTTTTCTGTGCAGTTACAAGCTTATCTACTTTTGGCTTGAGCTCATCAAACTGCTGTGTATCGCTTTTGGCTGTAGGCCCGGAAATGATCAGGGGAGTACGGGCATCATCGATAAGCACCGAGTCGACCTCATCGACTATTGCATAATAGTGCTTGCGCTGAACCAGGTCTTCAGGGTTCATTGCCATATTATCCCTCAGGTAATCGAATCCGAATTCATTATTGGTACCGAATGTGATATCAGCGTTGTAAGCCTTTCTTCTATCGGCTGAATTTGGCTGATGTTTATCAATGCAATCGACCGAAAGGCCGTGAAACTCATAAATAGGACCCATCCACTCCGAGTCACGTTTTGACAGGTAATCGTTGACAGTTACTATATGAACTCCTCTGCCGGCAAGTGCATTCAGAAAAACCGGCAGCGTAGCGACAACCGTTTTGCCTTCGCCTGTGGCCATCTCTGCAATCTTTCCCTTATGAAGCGCAACTCCTCCAAAGAGCTGGACATCATAGTGAACCATATCCCATACTATTTCGTTCCCCCCTGCTATCCACCTGTTATTCCAGTAAGCCTTATCGCCTTTGATTGTTATGCTCTCCCTAGTCGCTGCAAGGTCCCTGTCGTATTGCCTTGCAGTCACTTCAAGCTCGCTGTTTTCCTTGAATCGTCTTGCAGTCTCTTTAACTATTGCAAAAGCTTCCGGTACGCATTCATCAAGAACCGTTTCCAGCTTTTCATCGATTTGCTTCTCTATCTTGTCGATCTCATTGTACGACTCCTCTTTCCTGTAAACATCTTCTTCGGTTTCTGCACTTTCCTTGATCGATTTTATCTGGTTTTCATCTTCAGCAACAAATTCCAGGATCTTCTTTCTCAGTTCCTGTGTTTTATCTCTCAGCTGATCATTTGAAAGACCCTGCAGCTTTTCAAATTCAATATGGATTTTATCGACAAACGGATTAATCTCCTTCATATCCCTCTCGTACTTGTTTCCGAGAAACAGGCCAAGGATATCATTAATTATGCTCATATAATCTTGTTTTTCAAAATTTCAAAATATCCCGCAAAATTAGTTTATTTTTCGAATAGTGGATTGCAGAAACATCTATTATAATGGATGCCGCAAGAGGGCTTAAATTCAGGTATGCAACCCGGAAAGCTATTTTACCAGGTTGTATTTCAGATGTTGGATATCATCTTTCCGATAGAGAACAATGAAATATAGACCCGAAGAATACCCGGATATATTTATATTCAGTTCACTTTCCCTGTTGCTTGTACCGGTGAATAAGCAAGCTCCGGATGAGTCGAAAATTCTGTACCTGTACGGGCTGCCCGATCCGTTTCCTTCATCCTTAACCGTAAATATTCCATTACCGGGATTGGGAAACAAAACCAATCCTGGATAGTTCATCTCCCCTGCCCTGTCGATCAATGGCCCCACGGTCAGATCTTCAATCACCCATCCCCATCCATGTCCATAGGGATCAGAGAATAGCCTGAACCGAACCATCATTGTGTCTCCTGAGGAAACAGATGAAGAGGCCGATGCGAAGAAATAATGTTTAATTAGTTTGGATTCATCGGGAACATAAGTAGAATTTTGCCCGTCCATTGAACTGTTATATGCAGCAAGCCAGACATCACTATACCTGCTGTCGTATCCGTCCCCGAGAGGGAACCACGATTTTCCGAAATCCTTCGAACCCTCCGGAATAACATAATCATAAAAATCCGAAGAACCGAAAGTCGATCCGGTTTCACCGGGTTCAACCATAACAACCTCACTGAAGCTTAACATCATTCCATTAGCGTCAAATTTCAGCGGAGTCCTGAGTGTAGTTTTATATGTAATACTGTCTCCATTGGCTTCAGGACTTGCATAAGGGTGCGGTGTATTTAGTCCGTATGCTGAAAAACCTGCAGACTTGGATATTGTGAAGCCATCATTCAGGAAATCGCCTGAAGCACCGGAGAAGCTGGTTGAATAATTATTCGCGACAGGATTTAATGATTCAATCTTAATTGTGTACCAGCCTGCTGAAGGAGATATTTTCTTGTTTGGAGATCCGGCCTTATCAATTGCAATAATCCTGTAACGGATCGAATCTCCGCCTGCAAGGGCAAGAGCCCTGGGATAAAGATTATTCCTGTAAATATCATTATCGCCGGCGATCAGTCCCAGATACGAAGATGTACCATCGTTTACAATGTACTCCAGGAATGCAGTGTCAACCCCGAGGTTGTCTGTTACTTTTGCTTCAAAATTTATTGAATTTACCTTTTCAAAGAATGAAGTAAGCCGGGTATGGATTATAACCGGTTTAACCGTATCTATGCCGATATAAACTGAATAATGGTACTTATCGGTATATGACGGAGATTTATAAATCCTTCCGAAACAATCTTCTGCTGAAATGTAATATTCCAGATTTGTGCCGTAAGAAGGGATTAAAACGGAAGCAGTGAAATTATTATCCGACAGCGGCGAGGTCATTATTGTCCAATTGCTTGTCGTAAAATTATCGAACGACCAGACCAGTCTCACATTGTTGTGATTATAAACCGTATCGGATTTAACCGTGGCAAGAATTGGCAATGATAAAATGTACTCCTCAGTATCTTTAGGCTTGACATGAATAATCCTTGTATTTACCCATCCAAGTTCACCAAGGATTGACATGGTGAACTTGCCCGGATCATGAATTGCTTCTCCCCAATCTATTACGGGTGTCATGAGTGCATTAATTCCCTTGTATGTTTGTTCGTCGAGATGTGATACGCTGGATCCGGCATCGAAAGTAGCAGGCGCATATAACCTGGCCCTCGTTAATGCGTAATTGTTAATAAGTGTGTAGTTTTTAATTAGCGGACCATTAAAATAGAGCTGTCCGCTTGTAATCGCGCTCCTCAGATCGCTGGAAGGATTTCTGAACAACATTGTATCGGTCAGTCTTTCCCCGGAGAAGTTTTCGATAAAAGTATCGTAAATCATGGGTACCCCTGAAACACCATAAGATGCAGTAGTTGTTCCTGAGGTCATGCTGTCGAGGAAACCAAGCCCGTGAATCATTTCATGGAGCGCCACTGTGACAAGGTCATACTTAAGCGATAAAACATTTCCGTCTGTCCTTAAATACCAGTCTATATTGCTGTTTACATACAGAACGATGTCGCCTTCTGCTTCACTGTTAAGAGACTTGCCGGCTATCTTTTCAGCGAGAGCAACAGGATACCAGGCATAGGGCACCTGGGCATCAATATCCCACCCGGGTATTAACTCGGTCGTCGATGCCTGCGCAAGGACATTGGCCGTAGTTATCTTCTCCCAGGTGGCATGGACCATTATATGGGCATCAGAAGGCAATACCGACTGGAGTATCGATGCTGCATATTCAACTGCTGTTTTTGCTGCTGCAGGAAAGCCTGAGCAAATGACAGTTACTGTAGCGCCTCCTTTTTTGTTCAATCCCATATAGAACTCCTTCGGAGGCGGAATATAAATTCTTGTTACTTTGTTGCCAGCATAACATTTAGAAAGGGCAACAGGCTTCCTTATCGCTTCCTGCGAATAGAGCCTGGAGGCTGGCGATAGAATCAAAAAACAGATAATAATTAAAGTCAGTTGCTTCATTAAGTAGTTTGCGTTCCGGTAGTCTGTCAGGTAGCCGGAGCTCTATGGGTCATTATATCCCTATGGTTGTTCAATTTCAAGCAGCTCCTCAATTTTCCCTATCATTTCATTTACAGAAAATGGCTTGTAGTATATTGCATCGGCACCCAGTGCTTTTGCCATGTTAAGATAGCTGGCAGGTCCGGCTTTACCTCCTCCTGAAATAGCGATAACCTTTATCGAAGGCTTTATTTCCCTGAGTGTCATTATAACTTTAAGACCATCCTCTTCAGGCATTATCAGATCCGTTACAACCAGATCAGTTACTCCGGGCTTGAAATGAATGATAGCATCCTTTCCGTTATCAGCTTCCTGAACGGTGAATCTTTTTCTGGTCAGAGATTCTTTCAGCATCTCACGCAGTTCCCGGTTATCCTCAACAATTAATATACCTGGCATTATGTTATTGAATTAATAAAGATTATAATTCAATTATCTCTTAATAGACAATTGAATCGCAGTTTCAATTTCCTTTAGTGAAACAGGCTTTACCAGTTGCTGACTGATAATTCCCGAATTTACCAATTTTTCTCCCGGATTGTCCTGGTTGGAATCACATATTATTATGCATGGGGGCGATATACCGTATTTCTGGAACGAGCTTACAAGGTCATCGATCCTGATCTGATCTGCATCGCTCATATAAATCACAATGTCAGGCCTTGTCTGAGTCTCAGCAAGTATTTTATTGAAATGTTTGATCTCTGACGACTGTGTCATTTCAAATCCTGCACTTTCAAGACCAAGTGAGAGGATTTTTGACTCATGCCTGTTCCCGGTCACGAATAAAAGTTTCTTTTTCCTTCCATGCAAGGCAGGCTTCCTTGCTTTCTCGGAATAAACGGGAAGATAGATATAGAAAACAGATCCTTTCCCCTTTTCACTTGAAACAAGAACTGAACCATCCATTTCTGATACAATCCCATGAACCACTGACAATCCAAGGCCGGATCCCTTTCCTACCTCCCGGGTTGTAAAAAAGGGCTCGAAAATCCTTCTCAGCAACGATTGATCCATCCCCTTTCCGGTATCCCTGAGGGTGACCAGTACATATTCATCAGCAACAATTACCTTGTTAAGGTCGCCTCTTACCTTTTTCCCTTCCTCAATAGCGAGCGTCACCGTGATTGTTCCCTGTTTATCTTCAAGGGCCTGTATTGCGTTGGTTAAAAGGTTCAGGAAAACTCTGAAAAGCTGGGTGGGATCGGCAAATACAAATTTCTGCTTGTCCCTGTAATTACTTCTGATCTTTATGCTTGGCGGTGCTGCCGATTTCACAAATCCGATTGTCTCCCTGAGAACCTCATAAACACTAACCGGAACTTTTTCCTGTTCCACCTGCCTGCTGAATGTGAGAATCTGGTTTGTAAGAGATCTGGCTTTGTTTACAGCTGTCTGTATCTTAGAGACTTTTTCTGATAAAGGTGAGTGACCGGGCAGGTCTTCAATCAATAATTCCGAATATCCTGATATTGTCGCCAGAATATTATTAAAGTCATGTGCAATTCCGCCGGCGAGAGATCCGATAGTCTCAAGCTTCTGCGCTTCGAGAAGCCTGTTTTCGAGCATCAGCTCACGTGAAGAATCCTCAAATGCAAAATCGATGTAAGATGGATTCCCTGCTTCATCAAGCGTCATAAATCCGCTGATCCGGCAAACAATATCTTTCCCCTTGCATGTTTTTAGCGGAACTCTGCCAAAAGATTTTAGCTTACTGTCGGCAAGCTGTTCGACATGCATGTCAAAGATTCCTTTCTCGGCATAATAATCCCTGAAATTTGCGGAATAGAGTGAATTCTCGCTTCGGCAATCCATAATCAATAAAAATGCCTTGTTACCATGTATGATCCTGCCGTCGGGCCTGCACCTCATAAAACCAATGGGAAGGTTTGTCTCAAACTTCTTGAATTCTTCTTCCTTTTCAATGGCAATCTTTTCGGTAAGCTTCAGGTCGGTAATATCGAATGTCTCGGCCAGCAGATGAGTTACCTTTCCAGAGTCAGAGGGGAAAGGCCTGAAAATCACTTCAAAGAATCTTTTGCCAGCCTGCGGAGTTGTGAATGAGGCTTCATACTTTACCGTGGCACCATCAAAACACCTGTCGATATTATGCTTGATACTCTTAGAAAATGTCTCCTCACCCCATACATCAGAAAGGGATTTGCCGATTATGGAATCAGCCATACCCCTAAGGGCTTTGCAGAATGTGGTATTAACCTTGACATAAACATAGTCGCGGTCAATCACACTGATCATCGACCTTGAATTGTTAAAGATATGGTCGGCATATAATTTTTCCCTGGAAAGAAATTCCAGCGATGATTGAATATCAGTTTTATACTTTTCCTGTTTCATTATTTTATCTGAAATAACGCACAGCTAATCTCAAATGGTTATCAGTTGATATCAAGATTAAAAGTTTTCTTAAAATCTTTCAGGACAGGATATTTCGCCTGGAGATAATTATATTTCTGCTCATCGCTGTAAATTATATCATTGGTCTCAGACTGGTCAACTGCAATAATAATATCAAGGTCAGATTCAATGAATTTATTCTCAAGAAAGTTTATCAGCCGCTGTTTATAATTTTGCAGGAAAAGGTCTTTCTGGGCTGCATTGCTTAAGTGGATCGTTAAAGTGTGTTCATCTTCAAGATCAGGAGTTATTGACTTAAACATACTTATTATTCTTGTCCCGTCGCCTTTAAGTCCATTAATAAATTCCTGCCATGCCGGTGTGAAATTCCCGGTAGCTAGATTTTCCCTGCTGCCCTGCACCGGAGTGGTTACTGAACCGGGAACAGGCTCCTTTGAATTCGAAGTGCGATTCACCTCAGGCTCTCCGGCTTCTGAGATTATATCCCTGATTGAAAATGATTTCGCAGGCTTTTCAAAAACCGGGACATGTTTTCCTGATGATGGCTCCTGCCTTCCGGGTGATTTTCTGACGGGCTCGTTCTCCTGCCTGATGACTTCCGGCTTTGATGGAACCAGAGGTTCCTTTTCGGGTTTAGTCAGCTCAATTTCGTCAGACTTTTTTTTTTCAGCTGTATCTCTTGATTCCGCCATAATAAGGCATAGTTTTATCAGGCAGAGTTCAATATGCAGCCTTGGATTCTTGTTGTTCTTATATGATATATCACAGTTGCTTCCTAAATCAAGCGCTTTGTAAAGAAAATCAACCGGGCAGAGGCGGGTCTGATGGAGATATCTTTGCTTTATTGAGGGAGCTGCCTCCAGCAACCGTAGAGTCGATTCATCCTTGCTCACAAGAAGGTCGCGAAGGTGGCTGTTCAGGCCCGAGATGAAATTATGGCCGTCAAATCCCTTCTCCAGTATTTCATTAAATGTTGTAAGAATCAGCGATACATTCCCTTCAATGGCTGCATTAACAGTTGTGAAATAATATTCATAATCAAGCACATTAAGGTTATTGATGACATCCTTATATGTGATATTCTTTCCACAGAGGCTTACTATCTGGTCAAATATTGACAACGCATCCCTCAGGGCTCCATCAGCCTTCTGCGCAATAGTATGAAGCGCATCTTCCTCTGCCGTTACAGACTCATTCCTGGCTACATACATAAGCCTGCCTACAATATCTTCAATGCGAATCCTGTTGAAGTCAAATATCTGGCATCGCGAAAGTATCGTAGGTATTATTTTATGCTTCTCGGTTGTGGCAAGGATAAAAATTGCATGCGAGGGTGGCTCCTCAAGTGTTTTAAGGAAAGCGTTGAAAGCCGAGGATGAAAGCATATGAACCTCATCTATGATATATATGCTGTACTTTCCGATCTGCGGGGGTATCCTTATCTGGTCATTGAGGCTCCTTATATCTTCCACCTTGTTGTTTGAAGCAGCATCAAGCTCATGTATATTGAACGACCTCAGGGTGTTGAACGAAAGGCAGGATTCGCATTTATCGCAAGCCTCTCCGTTCTCCTTAAGATTAATGCAGTTAATGGTTTTCGCAAAGATCCTTGCACAAGTTGTCTTGCCTACTCCCCTTGGACCACAGAACAGATAAGCCTGGGCGAGATGCCCGTTTTTAATGGCACTCTTTAGAGTATTTGTGATGGTATCCTGTCCAACTACCATGTCGAAAGTGGCAGGGCGGTATTTTCGGGCTGAAACAATAAAATTCTCCATAAAATAATTGACTCTCTCGATAAAACTGGTGAATATACAAATATAGTCAAAAAGGCTTTTAAAAAGGGTGATGTTGAAAACTAACAATCAGTGTTGAGACAATTTGAATGAGAAAGAGGATAGACACTAATTTTCCGCCGATTAATTTTTGTTTAAATGAAAATAATTGTACTTTTGCGAACCAAAATCATTAAATTAATTAACAAATAGTTATTATGTTGAATCAGTACGAAACCGTTTTCATTGCAACTCCCGTTTTATCTGAGAACCAGATGAAGGAAGCGGTACAAAAATTCAAGAAGGTTCTTACCGACAATAGCGGTGAGATCGTTCATGAAGAGAACTGGGGCCTGAAAAAACTGGCCTATCCTATTCAGAAAAAGTCGACTGGCTT
This sequence comes from Bacteroidales bacterium, assembly GCA_003142255.1. Lineage (GTDB taxonomy): Bacteria > Bacteroidota > Bacteroidia > Bacteroidales > VadinHA17 > LD21. The sequence continues at coordinate 92,178 of PLLO01000014.1, forward strand.
TTACTATCTGATCGAATTTAAAGGCGATGGAAGTCTTATTGAAAAACTGGAAGTCCAGTATCGTCGCGATGAAAGAATTATCCGGTTCCTGACATTCAGGATGGAAAAATTTGCCGTCGAATATGCAGAGAAAAAGAGAAAACAAAAAGAAGCAGGAAAAACAAAGGAGGAATAAGATATGGCACAGAATGAATCGGAAATAAGATATTTGACTCCCCCGACCGTAGAGGTCAAGAAAAAGAAATACTGCCGTTTTAAGAAAAACAAGATCAAGTATATCGATTACAAGGATCCTGAGTTTCTGAAAAAATTCCTGAACGACCAGGGAAAGATCCTGCCCCGCAGGATAACAGGCACATCTTTAAAATATCAGAGGAAAGTGGCAAAAGCCGTTAAAAGAGCCCGTCATATTGCCCTTCTTCCTTACGTCACTGACCTATTAAAATAAGGAGGATCAACTATGGAAATTATATTATTGCAGGATGTCCAAAAACTAGGACAGAAAGACGATCTGGTACATGTAAAGAACGGTTACGGAAGAAACTTCCTTATCCCCAGGGGTTATGCAGTTTCTGCAACTCCATCGGCAAGGAAAATGCATTCCGAGAACCAAAAGCAGAGAGCTCATAAAGAGGAAAAAATCAAAGCTGAAGCTCAGGAACTGGCAGCTAAGATGACCGGACTTAAGATAGTTGTCGGAGCCAAAACAAGCACATCAGGCAAGATTTTCGGTTCTGTCAATACTATTCAGATTGCTGAATCACTCAAGGAAAAGGGTTTTGATATTGACCGCAAGAACATTTCTCTTCCTGATGACCAGATCAAGGAAGTTGGAAACTACAAGGCAGTTATTAAACTGCACAGGGATGTGAAAGTCGATGTCGATTTTGAAATCATTGCAGAATAAGAAATATTAATGAGATATAAAAAAGTGGGTGTCTGAAGCACCCTCTTTTTTTGCCCCTAAATCCCCTAAAGGGGACTAAATTACTCCCCCTTTAGGGGGCTAGGGGGCTTATTTTACGGCTATCGTCTCAATCTCAATCAGCGAACCAAGCGGCAGCTCCTTAACTGCAAATGCAGCCCTTGCGGGATGGTCTTCAGAATAGTGTGATCCATACACTTCATTCATCGCCTTAAAATCAGCCATGTCCCTCAAAAGACACGTTGATTTTACAACATCAGAAAAGCTGTATCCCGCCTCAGACAGAATGGCTTCAATATTCCTGAAAACCTGCTCTGTCTGGATCCTTATATCACCATCGACCAGCTTGCCGGTTAATGGATCAATAGGAATCTGACCCGATATATAAAGTGTTCCGTTTATCTCGACAGCCTGGCTGTATGGGCCGATTGCTGCCGGAGCCTTTGCCGTTCTTATTATTCTTTTCATTGTTGAATTAACTAATAATTATCGTGATAATCTTTCCTTCTCTGATACTTCAGGTCAGCAAGAACCGATGCTTTTACCTTGATTGAGAATTCCCACATTTTCATATTCCCGTTTGGCACCCATGTAAAACTCATGTCCCAGCAGTGAAGATCACGAGTAATCTGAATCTCTGACATTGTTATTGCCTTGTACCTCATGTCATACCCTGTTCTGTAGGTGATATTCATCTTTTTAGTAAGCTGCACGGTCCCATTGACCGAAATAGCCTGGGAAATCACACCGGTCAACCCGGGTTTGGAATAATTAAATGAGTAGCTCACGTTCATTGTCCATGGAGAATCAAATTTCATATATCCATACTCATCGAATTTATTATCCGTTGCCTTCTGCATAGGCCCGACGGCAGGTCCGATAGGCTCACCTGATTCATTTGTTGCATTGGTCTGCTGATTCACCTTTGCTAACTGAGATTTGTTTTTATCCTTCTGCCCTTTAAGAAATCTGTCAACGCTGAAATCCGTTCCCACGGAAAAAAGGGTCAGGCGCATTGGCTTTCTGGTCTGGGAAAAATAATATGTCCCTATTGCTTTCCCCTTGCTGTCGAGGCCGTAAAGTGAAAAATCGCTTCTGGCCGAGAGTCCGATATTTTCAAACAGGTTCGTTACGAGTACCATCGACACCGGGCTCCATCTCATCGAATCAGCAAATATATTATAAGAGGTTGCTATATTAAAATTGTCAATCAGTTTTATTGTCTTAGGCTTTCCTGTAGTGTCATTCTTCGCATATACATGGGCATCAACAATATTTGCAAGGCTGAGTGAGACGTTCCCGCTTTTACTTGACAGGGAGGGAGTACTGAACTTATTGCCTTCATAGATTGAATAAGACTGCATCAGGCTATCAGCATTCATCTGAACCTTACGCCACATTTTTGAGCTCAGTCCTTCGATATAAGGAGTAAAACCAATTGATACCGATGGCTTCATTACATGCCTTACAGCTTCAACCCTTGAATTAGGGTTCTTAAACGTGTACATACCGTATATCTGGGTACTATACCCGGCGCTTATTGAAGGATTTATAGCCTGACCATAATAAACACCCCTGAGAAAAGTAGTATCAACTTTATGCTCGGCATCATTCCATGTCCTCAGTTGCTTTTTCGTGAACACTACTCCTGTGTAGGAGATACTGGGTGATATTGAGAAGTTCTTGAAAGGGTGAATCTGAAAACTTAATGGTGCACTATGCTGGAACCCGCTTTGCATATTGCTCCACATCCGATTTGTGAAGAGGAGGCTGTCGGTGGTATTTATGTGGTTTTCGAGAGAAGCAGTATACTGGAACTGGAGATCCTGATACCATTTTTTTGAACCGGAGCTATTCCTTCCACGAAATGGATATATCCGTGAGACGGAAAAACTGACCTTGGGAAGGTCCAGCGATACACTTCGAGTCTTGGTATTCTGGCTGTGATTTGCGCTTATTGCAAGGTTGATTGGTGTGGTGCTATCCCATGTTTTTGAGTAGCTGATACTCGATTGCTTCGTTGTTGTAATATGGTCATTCAGATTATAACTGTTATTCCTGTCATAGGCACTTGAGCTCATATTCACGCTGGCCGAGAACCGTGAGCCGGGACGTGATTTTGCACTCTGGTTATATGTCCATCCAAGGCTGTAGTTCTTTGATTCGGCAAAATCTGACAATCCTTTGTGACCTGACAGGTTATCGGCATAGGTGAATGAGAAATTGCCGCTGTACCTGTAGAGCTTATTATAGCTTGTCTGAGCAGAAAGAAGCCAGGATCCGTTTGCAAAAATATTTCCCATCAGCGTCAGGTCAAAATAATTGTTAAGGGCAAAATAATATCCACCGTCGGTAAGGGCATAACCCCTCGCCGCTTCATAATGTGGTTTCGGGATAATTAATCCGGAAGCTGCCTTTTTTGTCTGAATGGGAAAATAGCCAAATGGAAGGTACAGAGGAAGCGGTATGCCTTCCAATACCAAGTTCGCGGGTCCGGAGATGATTTTTTTCCCGGGGTAAACTTTTGCCTTCTTCAGCTTTATATAAAAATGAGGTGTATCAGCATCACAGGTCGAATATGTGCTTCTGAAAATATTGGAAGTACCGTCACTAAGAAGCTTTGTTGTGGCGCTATGAAGAAGACCCTCATCCTGCTTGGTTATAATTTGTGAGACTATAGCCTCTTTAGTTTTGAAATTGTACTCAAGGGTATCGGAAGTAAATTCCTCAGAACCAGACTTGAAATTAGGCTTCCCTACCACCTTGCCTGTCGAATCCCTGACTCCAACAGCGTAAACATGATTTGTGGCCATGTCAAAGATGATGGAGTCGGCCTTTATCTCAATATCTCCATAATCGACGACGCCGTTTTTAACAATAGTGGCTTTTTGATTTATAAGGTCATTTATTATATACCCTCCCGGAGCGCTGTATATTACCTTTTTGTCAATGGCATCCTTTGAGATTTTTTTAATTCTTAATACTGAATCCGGAGTAATTGTGTCGCGACGTAATCTGGCAGGGTTGGCAATAACATCCTCTGCCTGGGAGAACACAGGAAGAGAGAGAACCATCACGAGGAACACTACAAGTAACCGCTTTTGTTTAAAAAAATACAACTTAAATGTTATTTTTGTATAGTATTTGTGTGACATCGGATGTTAGCGGCAAAACTATTAAAAAAACACGAACAACTTATGTGTACTGGAATTAAAAACGGCAAACAGCATACCTTTAATATATGTATAAGTTCATTACTTTTTCTTTTCGTTGCAATAAACAATACTGATGCATCAAAAAACGGTCCAAAAACTGATGGCAAATGGATCATCGTTATTGACGCAGGACATGGCGGAAAAGACCCTGGAGCACCCGGCTCATTCAGCATGGAAAAGAACATTAACCTGGCCATAGCCCTGAAAACAGGAGAATATTTAGAGGAGAATCTTAAAAATGTTAAAGTTGTTTATACAAGGAACAATGATTCGTTTGTTGACTTGAAAGAGAGACCAAAAATCGCAAATAGACATAATGCAGATCTCTTTATTTCAATTCATTCAAACTCGGCAAAATCAAAAAACGTTACCGGAGCTGAGACTTATATTATGGGCCTTGCACAAGATGAAGCAAATATGGCCGTTGCAATGAAAGAGAATGAGGTGATGCTCCTTGAAGATGACTATTCGACAAAATACCAGGGCTTTGATCCCAAATCGCCTGAATCTTATATTATATTCACCCTGACGCAAAACCTCTTCCAGAAGCAAAGTATCGATCTAGCTTCAAAAGTTCAGGCAGAGTTCAGCGAAAGGGTGAACAGAAATGACAGGGGTGTAAAGCAGGCAGGCTTCTGGGTTTTGTTTAACACCACAATGCCGGCAATCCTCATTGAAACCGGTTTCATTACCAGCCCTGTCGAGGAAAAATATCTTAATTCAGCAGAGGGACAGGATTATCTTGCTTCAGCAATTTACAGGGCCTGCAAGGAATATATGGATGGAATTGACAGCAAGAGCGGCATCTCTGCCGGCAGACAGAACGACAACACAGTGAAGGCCGGAACGGGCTATGCTTCTCCAGACAGCAGCAATGAACTTGTTTATATGATCCAGGTCTCCGCATCAGGGACAAAAACGGAAATAAAACCAGAAAACTTTAGAGGGTTAAAAGATATCTCGGAAATTTATACTGAACCCAGGTACCGGTATGCAACTGGAAGATTTACTGATTATTCCGAAGCAGTTAAATACAGAAAACAAGTCGAATCAATATACCCTGGCGCTTTTGTCATTGCAGTTAAAGGCAACAAAATATTACCTTTGCACCAGGCTCTGGAACAAAAGCGGAAAAAATAAAAACAGTTCACATGGTAAAAATATCTAATGAAGTAAAGGTTGGCGCAGTTACTTTAATCACAATTCTGGTCTTCATCTGGGTTTTCAATTTTCTCAAGGGCAAAGACTATTTCAAGCGTACAGCAAACTACTATGCCGTTTATGATCAAATAGGAGGACTTGAAGAATCGAGCCCGGTCGAAATCAACGGATACCAGGTGGGTGTAGTACAGTCTATTGGTTTCGTCAATCCTGAAAGCGGTCGCCTGCTTGTCAAGTTTTCAGTAAGCAAGGCTTTCAAGCTTCCTAAAAATACAGTCGCTGAAGTTCTGCCTGTTTCGATTATAGCCGGGATGAAAGCCCGTTTTGTCTATGGCAATGGCCCGGGGTTCTATTCCGATGGTGATACTCTACCCGGCAGACTGGCCGAATCAATAGTATCAACACTCGAGACTGAGCTTGTACCGGTTAAAGAGAAAATTTTGACACTCCTGAATTCTATTGATTCTGTAATTGTATCAGTTAACCAAATTATGGATCCGACGTTTAAAAAGAACCTCAATGGTACTTTAGCTCACCTTAATGGCACAACGGAAAGTATCGACAACATACTCGGGTCAAAGGAGAAGGAACTCAAGACAACCCTCGACAATATAGCCAGGTTCTCGCAAATGCTTTCTGATAATTCCGGTAAAATGAGCAGCACTTTCAAGAACCTTGAATCAATCAGCGACACTCTTGCCGCAGCCGATATTTACAAAACGATCTCAAATCTTAAAACAAGTCTCGAAAAAACTTTAGTCCTGGTCGGGAATCTGAATGAAGGAAAAGGAAGCGCGGGGCAATTACTTACCAACGATTCTATTTATTTAAATCTCAACAGTAGTCTTAAGAGCCTTGATGATCTTCTGAAAGATATGAAAGCCAATCCAAAACGGTACATTCATTTTTCTCTCTTCGGCAAAAAAAATATTCCTGAAAATTGATCTGTATTCATAAAATTCAGACTATCTTGATCTTGAAATGAGAAAATAAATTGATTACAAAATAATCCTCATTTAAAGAGTTCATTGTTGATTTTTGAGTAAGGCCTTCTAATGAATTGTAACACACCAACAAACCATTTGATGTTATTATAATATCTTGATAATTAGCACTTTATAACGATAAAAAAAATATTTTTTCATAAGTTGCTGATGTTTAAAAACATATACTATTTTTGATATAACCTAGTAAAAATAATTTTTTTTATTAGATATTTTTTTACAAATATTGTATAAGAAATAGCGCCAACCGAACCTGAATATATTAACAACCGAACTAAATGAACAAAACACACCTTGACGTATGGAATAACTGTCTGCAAATAATTAAAGATATTATTCCATCCATCAGCTTCAAAACATGGTTTGAGCCAATTATACCCTTAAAGCTTGAAAATAACGTACTGACAATTCAGGTTCCAAGTCCCTTCTTTTACGAATACCTCGAGGAGCAGTATATTGATATCCTCAGGAAAACCCTAAGGCGCGAAATCGGCACCGATGCCAAGCTCGAATACAACGTCGTTATGGAGAATGCTACCTATTCAGATGGCAAACCCTATACAGTAAGGTACCCTTCAAAATACAAGACCGACCTTAATAACAGACCTGTCCAGGTTCCATTCGACGTTACTCAGCCATCCATCAAGAACCCCTTCGTAATTCCGGGAATTAAAAAAGTTCACTTCGACCCTAAACTTAATCCCGAGTATAATTTCGACAACTATGTTGAGGGTGAATGCAACAGGCTTGCAAGATCGGCAGGAATAGCAGTCGGCAATAATCCGGGCGGAACTGCCTTTAACCCTCTGATGATCTATGGCGATTCAGGCCTTGGAAAAACTCACCTCTCCCAGGCTATCGGAATCCTTGTCAAAGAGATGCATCCTGACAAAACTGTTCTTTATGTCAACGCAAATAAATTCCAGACCCAGTTCGTAGAATCTGTAAGGAACAATAACAAAAATGATTTCCTACATTTTTACCAGATGATCGATGTCCTTATTCTCGACGACGTGCATGAGTTTGCCGGCAAGGAAAAGACACAGGATACTTTCTTCCACATCTTTAATCACCTTCACCAGTCGGGAAAACAACTTATCCTTACATGCGACAAACCTCCTGTCGATCTTCAGGGATTGGAACAGAGACTTCTTTCTAGATTCAAATGGGGCCTGCAGGCTGATCTTCAGAGGCCTGATTATGAAACACGCCTGGCGATTCTCAAGAAAAAAGCCTACAACGATGGCATTGAACTTCCTGAAGAAATTTTTGAATTCCTTGCTGCAAACATCTCAAATAACATCAGGGAACTTGAAGCTATACTCATCTCCCTTTATGCACAGTCTACTCTGAACAGAAAAGAAATAACTCTTGACCTGGCCAGGCTGATGGTCGAAAAACTCATAAGCACTGTAAGAAAAGAAATTACCATTGAATATATTCAGAAGATAGTATGCGACTATTACAAGATCCCTATCGACCTTATCCAGGGTAAAACACGCAAAAGGGAAATTGTACAGGCACGGCAGGTTTCGATGTATTTCTCAAAGAGCCTGACTAAGGCTTCACTTGCAAGCATTGGATCGCACATCGGAGGCAAGGACCATGCAACAGTATTGCACGCTTGCAAAACGGTAAACAACCTTATTGACACTGATAAACATTTCAGAAACCAGATCACTGAGATTGAAAAGAAATTAAAGGTATAGGTACGTGTGAATTCTATTTTCTGCCTTCAAAGTTCCTGGCATCAATATCCTTAACACAACGGAATCCTACTGTTGCGCTACGGTCAAATCCTGGTGATACAAGCAGCATGATCTGGGTTTTGTCGAGCTCCTGCGGACCACCTTCTATATACCACCAGCTGGAATCAGGACGATAATAGCTTCCTCCCCGTATTACGCTGAAATAATCTGATCCGTTAAAATACATATCACCGGTCATCTGCCATACATTGCCCACCATATCCATGACGCCATAAGGGCTTTGTCCCTTGTTAAAAGCATCAACCGGCGTAGCCCTGTCAAAAGCATTATTGCAGTTTGTACCATGAAATTCATCTCCCCATGGCCATTTACGGTTATCAGTGCCCTGTGCTGCCAATTGCCATTCAGCTTCAGTAGGCAATCGCTTCCCGGCCCACTTTGCATAAGCTTTCATATCCTCAATACTCAGATAAGCAACCGGGTATTTTTCCTGTCCCTGCTTGAATGTGCCTGATTCCCAGTGCCTCAGGTAACGGGTCGTATCTGATGGTATATAACCGGTTGCAACCAGAAATTCAAAATACTGTGCGTTTGTAACAGGGTACTTGTCGATAAGAAAAGTATCAATCCTGAATGATCTGCCGCTTACATCGGGATAGGGAATGAAATCCTCCCTCGTCGTCACATTAAATGTAAAAGTCCTTCCCGGCACCAATACCATTTGCGCAGGAGTGCTGACTGCCAGCTTGGTAAGTTCCGTCCTGCTTATGAGCCATGGCTTTCCCCCTTTAAGCGTCAGAACATCTTCATCCTTAAGTAATTTGTTTTCTATTAATTGCACTACTATTTTACCTTCATAATACCCGAACAGATCTTTAACCCTGATAAGAGTATCTCTCCTGATCCTGAACTCCTTGAATGTTGTTTTATAGGAAGGATTGCCCTTCCATATTTTTGTAATTCCGCTTTTGGGATTACTGATGCCGATGGTATCTCCCCTAAGCTCAGACTTTAGAATATCATGAAATTCTGCTATGCAATCAACTGATCCCTCTTTCCTGGTACCGGAAAGCTGAGACTGCCAGCCATCAGCCCTGGCAGGTATGAAGAGTTTATCGTTCCCCGTTTCCGGTTTTATATTTTCATGATTCCAGATAGAAACAAAATGTTTCTCTTTCGAAGGTGCTACACTGAAAAGCCTGCCGGATATCCCGGCCGGATTCATATTCAAAACTGTATAAATAGTCTTTCCACCTGAGTTCCACTTGTTTACAAATACGTCATCAACTGTTGTTTCCACAAGCGGGGTCCAGCCATTATCGAGGAAAGCGTCATTGTTCTGCCTGAGTATGAAGGTAGTCCTGGCCAGAAAATCAAGATCATTGCTATAATCCTCACCTCTCCCGCCTGGCCGGAACATATTAAGTTCAGTGCCATAGCCGTTGAAAAATGAAATGGCGATCTCCCTGTGCAATATATCTTCTCCAACGTCGCAGACCCTGAATATAGCAAAATCAGGTTTGATCAGCTTATTAAGGTTAAGTTCAGGAGAGTAAAAAATCGCGTTATGCACTCTCCCGGAAATAATGCCCGGCATATCTTTGGTAACAGCCATCCCCTCGGAGTACATTACAACTCCTTTTCTTACGCTGTCGGCAGAAGCCTGGAGCTCATAGCTGGAACTGCCCCTTGTATCGAGAACAACTCCGTCAGCTTCGGTTTCGGAGATAAGCTTCGCCATTCCCTTGTACTGATCTTCCTGCCGTGTACTATTATCCCATGGGTTATATGATATAAAGAACCTGGTACCGTAGGGTCGGGAAAGCCGGGAAAAGTTCCGGAGCTGGTTCGTACCCCCTGGAAGATCCCTGTAGAGATCCCACTGGTTTCTATTGTCGAGCCCAAGCCGCGGCCATGTAGGCCATATCCCAAACACATCTACTAATCCAAATTGCTCTATCCTCTTTTTCAGTATTTCGCCGTAATTATATTCTCCGGTTGTTCTGTCATAAAAGTCCCTGTCCCATACCATCTCAAGGATAATGAGGTAACTTTCCCTGATCCATGCAAGGTCAGCTCTTTCGAAAAGCCTGTTATCAAATTTCTCAAGATCATATAAATACCTGTCCCTGAACATAAGCCTTAAACCCTGTTGCCACTCACCCCTGTAGATACCAGTATATAGATTATAAGTGACCTTTGCTTTCGGAGGAAGTATGGTCTCATACCTTCTCTTCTGTCCGCCTTCGGTTTTCTGACGTCTTGCCAGGGCACAAACTGAATAATCCTTATCTGCAGAAAATGAAGAGTAACCGAGTTCCCAGGCATTATCAGGCAGGATGACCCTTATCGGCCTGTATCCGGGACGGAAGAGGCATGCCCGGGCAAGGTCATCGGGTCCGTAACCTGTGATGTAAACCGACGATTTGTTTTCTCCGAAAGGGACTATATTACTTAGTGAAACTGTGTCCTTACCTGAATTTTCAAACTGGATCACCCCAGACCATTCTCCGGATGGATTAACTGCCGGGCTAAATCTGATCCTTAGCTTATTGCCGGCAGTATAGATGAAACTTCCTTTTTCAATTGCAGCAGAAATGTCGGCTGTACTATATGATCTGCCATCAGCGACGAAACTGAATAATGGTCTTTCGCGGGCAAAATCAAGCTTGGTGCTGTCAGAAAGACGAATGCCTTTTGCTGACCGGCCGTCACCTGAAATATTAACGACGGAGAGCAATTGAGCGTCAGCAGAATTGCTGACAAGAAGAATCAGAGTGATCACAGACAGCAGAACTCTCCTTATTAAAATGAAGAGGCTTGTAATATATTGCTGCATAATTGCGTTTCTTTTATGATATTGTGGAAAAAAAATGACTCCAGAATATGAACCAATGATGATTCTATTGCAAGATATACATAATGGTTATTTAAAAATTGTTTAAGCTTTGGAAAAGTTGGTTTCAGGGACAGATCCCTTCAATTTTTTTTTTAATTAAATAAATTGTATTTTTAGGGTAGATTCTAAAGAATCAAGCTTAATGTCTAAATCTGTAAAAATATTAAAGTACTTCCTGGTCTTTATCCTAATTGCGGCATTTACAAGCTGCGCTCCTGTAAAAAAGAATCCGTGGGCTGAAAAGAAAAAGCAGGCTTCGAAAGTCCATGCGTCTCAACTGGGCAGGAATAAATACTACTTTTCAGTCGGGTACCAGAAAAAGCTTATCAAGAATTACAAAAAGAAATAGCCTGCCTCTTTCATTCATCACACACCATTTTCAACCCGTCATAAGCTAACATTATCCCTGCCGGTAATTCTTCTGAGACGTTTTTGGCAAGGCCCATCTGGTGGCTGATATGAGTAATGAATGCTTTTTTCGGCGAAATCTCCCTTATGAAGTCTATTGCCTCGCGGAGGCTGAAATGTGAGATGTGTTTTTCCTTCCTCAGGGCATTGATAACCAGGTATTTTACTCCAATAAGCTTTTCCTTGCTCGATTCAGGGATATAGCTTGCATCAGTGATATATGCAAAATCCCCTATACGGAAACCATATATTTCAAGGTTCATATGACGTACCTTTATCGGGATAATGTCAATTCCCCTTACGTTGAATAAATAATCATTTATAATATTGAGCCTCATTTTTGGAATTCCGGGGTACTGGTACTCTGCAAACACATAAGCAAATTCGCGCTTAACAGCTTTCTGAACCCTCTCTTCGGCATAAATATCCACGGCATCCTGGCTCTTATAGTTAAACGCCCTCACATCATCCATTCCTGCAATATGATCCTTGTGTTCATGAGTAAGAATTATGGCATCAAGCTTTTTCACATTTTCCCTTAGCATCTGCTGACGAAAATCGGGACCTGCATCAAAAACAAGGGTTACCTTTTCCGTCTCAAGGAGAAGGGATGTTCTGAGCCTCTTATCCTGAGGGTCCTTTGACTGACATGTCTCACATTCGCAAGCTATTACCGGTACACCCTGCGAAGTGCCTGTGCCAAGAAAAGTTATCTTCACATCAAAAATATTTCATGACAAACCTAAATTAAAATTCACTAAATGCCAACTCAATCATATTTTTTATTTCAATTCCGGCAGAACTAAAATTGTTATATTTGGTAAACAGAAAAAATGAACGGCAAGATTTACCTGGTACCCGTAACCCTGGGTGGAAAAGACTACAACTATGTGATCCCCTCAAGTGTAATCTCGTTAACACGGAACATAAGGTATTTTGTGGTCGAGGAAATCAGAAGCGCCAGAAGGTACCTCAGGATGATAGATAAAGCATTCCCTATTGAAGAGAGTCATTTTGAAGTACTTAATGAGCATACTGGCGATAAGGACATAAGCAATTACCTGGATCCTTGCTTTGAAGGTTTTGATTTGGGCTTAATGAGCGAAGCCGGTTTGCCGGGAATTGCTGACCCCGGAGCAAGGCTAATTAAGATTGCACACAAAAGGGGCATAAGGGTAATACCTCTGTCAGGTCCCTCTTCAATTATAATGGCACTTACCTCTTCGGGTCTGAATGGACAGAATTTTATATTCAACGGTTATCTGCCTGTAAAGCAGCCTGAAAGGGAATCAAAACTGAAAGAACTGGAAAGAAGGGCTCACGACGGGTTTGCACAGATCTTCATCGAAACACCATACCGCAGCCAAAAAATGCTTGAAAGCATTCTTGAGATATGCAATAAGGACTTGATGCTCTGCATTGCTGCCGATATAAGCCTTAACTCAGAATCAATTGTGACAATGAGCATCTCTGACTGGAAATTAAAAATTCCTGATCTGAAAGACAGGCTTGTGGTCTTTATCCTGCAGTGAAACTACTTTTTTGAGTTTGATTTTAACCTTACAAGGAAAATATCGTACAACAGAGTTGTATAGGCCGGCATAACATAACCGGAGGTTCCATAAGCCAGATAAGAAGGAACCACTATCTTGGATTGACCACCGGCTTTCATATAACCGACTGCCTCATCAAATCCTGCAATAAAATCTCCTACTCCTGCTTTTCGTCTCAGGGTATCTGTGGTCCCATAGTTTGATCCGGCTTTTGTGCCGTTGATGTCATAAACGGTAAACATCAGAAAAACACTATCACCGATAGCTACCTGTGCCCCTGTTCCTACTTCCGTATCCAGGTAATATAACCCGCTTGCCTTTTTCTCATAATGAAGTGTGGAGTGGTTGGTAAGATAAGTCTGGATATTTGCTTCCTCTTCCTTCTCATACTTTTTCGTCAGATTACAGGAACTAATTGATATTATGATAATCCCTGCAATTACTGTCAGCCCGATTCCGTTTTTTCCCTTTATCATCATTTAATATTTTATAATTAATTAACGAACTCAATGCATTTTTATTGCTGCCCTCCCCTGATGCGGACACTATACACTACTATAGCCCTTGAAGGTATTTTCTTTCCGTCACCCGGTAATCCATAGGCCATAAACGGAGGCAAAATAAACAATGCCTCACCACCTGGTTTGAGCATTCTTAATCCCTGGTCAAGGCCGGATTCCAAGCTGGTTTTTCCAAGTATTATCACTTTCGGACCAAGCTCCCTTGAAGAATAGCATGGAGTACCATCAAGCAGGGTGCACTCATAATCCATCTCGACTTTATCCTTGTCGGCCAGATATTTTCCTGTACCTTCAGAACTGATGAGATACCATAATCCGGAAGGAGCCTCTTTCATTTTAAGGTTTTTTCTTTCAATATAGCTCTCAATCCTTTCCCTGTCCTTCCTCACAAGATACCTGTTAAGATCAGCCATTTCACTCTTTCCCGGAACCTGATGAACGGCTGATTTATCATGAGAGGTATTGCACGATAGAATTATCATGGAAAATATTGCAACTGCCATGATCCCCGATCTCATCTTCAGCCAATCTGGTTAAACCTTTTGAAATTCTCCTTCAGGATTTTCTTAAAATATCCTACAGTATTTTTAAGAGTATCAGGATACTCTCCTCCGGAAGCATTCAGGTGGCCTCCTCCTGAAAAATATTCAGAAGCAAATAAATTCACAGGGAATTTCCCTTTGGACCGGAATGAAATTTTAATAAAACCCTCCTTTTCAATAAACAACGTTGAAAAGATGATTCTGCTGATTGAAAGCGGCATATTTACAAATCCTTCAGTATCGCCTTTAGTATACTTAAAAGCAGCCAGGTCATTCCGGGTAAGAAAGATATATGCAGTTTGATATTCCGGGATTAGAACCATTCTCTCATTAAGCGAGAATCCCATTAACCGCATCCGCTCTTCAGAGAAGTTATTGTAGATGAGATTAAGTATCCTTTCCTTGGCGATTCCAGTCTCAAGGAGATCAGCAACTATCCTGAAAGTCCGGCTTGTGTAGTTACCATACTCAAAGTTTCCGGTATCTGTTATTATGCCTACGTATAATGCTTCAGCGTAAGGCTTACTGATGAAAGGGCCGTCATTCATCAGGGTAATAAGTTCATGAACAAGTTCGGAAGTGGAGCATTTTGAGGGGTCCGAAATCATTAGACCGTTAAAATCAGCGGGTTCAAGGTGATGGTCAATTATTATCTTCAGCGCCGAAGACGAATTTATAAGCTCTTCTGCCTCTCCCAGCCTGCTTGTCTGGTTGAAATCAAGCATTACAATAAGGCCGGCATCAGCAATAAGCTTTTTGCATTTATCTCTTTGACGGATATAAATATTAATAAGATCTGCACCATCCATCCATTTCAGAAAATCCTGCAGGTTATTCGGGGCGATCATTTCCACACTCTTCCCCTGGGCTTTAAGATATTGATATAATGCCAGCTGCGCCCCGATTGCATCGCCATCAGGATTTATATGGCACACTAAAAGTATATTCCCGGATGATGAGAAATGTTTTATTAATTCTTTTGTATATTTGGATAAATCTAACACTTGCTTTGCTTTTATTTTAACCGGCTAAAGATAAACAATATTCCTTAAGGGAAATTCAGAACTCAAATTACAAAATATAATGGCTATGGCTGGAAACTTCACTTTCTCTATAATAAAACCTAATGCAGTGCGGACCGGAAAAACTGGTCCCATCCTTGCTATGATTAATGAAGCAGGATTCGAGATATCGGCCATGAAGATGGTTCGCATGACGACACTCCAGGCAGAATCATTTTATGAGGTGCACAAGCGGAAATCTTTCTTCGAAGGGCTTATTGAATTCATGACCTCGGGGCCTGTTTTTGTAATGGTACTGAAACATGAAAATGCCGTGGAGGATTTCAGAAAACTTATCGGGGCAACCGATCCGGCAAAAGCTGAACCAGGAACAATCAGGAAGATGTTTGCCGTTTCGGTTCAGATGAATGCAGTTCATGGTTCAGACAGTGATGAGAATGCCGCCCGGGAGGCAGATTTCTTCTTTACAGCATCTGAAAGGTTCCTGTGATTTTTTTCGTTAAAGAACTTTGAATCCCATTTTGTGTTATAGCTTTGCAGGATGTAAAAAAACTATGGATTCAAGAATTACCGCTGATTTTTCCGACCCAAAAACCCTGGAAAAATATTCTTCCGCCTTCACTCTCTCCGATATGGAGATCTTTATATTCCCGGAGCTGTTCTACCCCCTGGTGCTTGCCAATATCATCTCGCCCGTGATATGGGAATGGCGAAATGATCCCTGGTTCAGTGATATTGAAAAAAAGAGCTTTACATATAAGGCTAACAGGATCAAGCAGTATATCATCCAGAACTTTGTATTCAATCTCGATCTTTCAACCTGGGGACTTACAACTAAAACCAGGGAGATAGAAAGATTCAGCAATTTTTTTGATATGCAGGTGCTGAGACAATCAAATGCGCTCTTCGGCTATGAAGGCGATAAATATTATTTCGATATAGATATCCGTAAACATTTTGGTCTCGATAAGTTCAATTCTGATGTTATCCCTTACTGGAAAACAGAAACTGTCGAAGCAATGTGCGCCTTCAGACACAAAGAAAATTTTACTACCGGGGGCGGTGAATGTGTCTCATTGTCGTCCCTTTACGCAGCCGCAATGTTTGTAATCGGAAGAATTCCGCTCGAAAAAATATTTCTCATTGCAACTCCTCTTCACTCACAGAATTTCATTACGGAAAAAGAGGGACTGATTACCAATAACAGGAGGATCGTAACTAAGAATATGTGGTTCAACGGAACTTCATTATCAGAAAAAGCCAGAAGAGCCCTTGAAAATGAAAAGGTTACAATTGTCTCGCATATCTCAGGGTATATCCATACAATATATTCCGATGCTACAATTGACAAGGAAGCCTACGAGTATTTTTCTGATAAGCTTCATGAGTTCCTTAAAACTGATCTGACAAATCTCGTCTTCATAAATTTTCTAAGGTTTAAATCAAAATACAAATCCCTTTTCCAGTTCGAATGCGTATGCCCGGGGAAAAAAAGATACATACTGCTCGAAAAAATGTTTGAATATGAGCATAACAGCAAGTTCAATGCTTCTCCTGAAACACGTGCACAACTGATAAGTGAAATTGATGGTGATGAATTCCATATGAGCCCCCTCCCGGGGAAAATAATGCTGAACGATGCTGAAAAGATTATCAATGACAATCTGGGTAATAGTCTCGATGTTATTGAAGATATTATAATTAAAGCCAGCAGCCATATCCCGGATGAGATCATTCATGAAATGTTCATCGATCTCTCAGAGTTCATATCGATTGATCCGAGGATCCCTGATGCAACAAGAAACTATATCAGGACAGATGTACCGCATATTACAAATGATGATTCAAGGGATGAGATCATTCACAAAATTGTCCATCATTCAGGCAGATCAGAGGTATCGTTGCTGGCAATCTATGTAAGCAGACTCATGGACAGGATTGACTGGCTCCCTTTCGTAAAGGCAGCACTGGAGAGAAACCCGGTTTGCTTCAGCGAACTTGAAGGGAAGTCGACTGAGCAGGTCTATAAAATGCTGGCAGAAATGACGAACCAGTCAATCTATGATGATAACAGACTTGCACTTCCCGATGAAGTATGGAACTTCGGACGGGGCGACGGCATTGAGAAAGCATTGCTTCTGGCTGATGTGATAGTACAGAACGATAAATCGGCAGACATTTCAATAATGGCCGAGAATAAGAAGATATCACTGACTTACAATAAGGAAGATTACATCTTTGAGTCCGGAAAGAAATTCAGGAAAACAATCCTGATAAGGGGAAGAGAGTACAAAATCATCTGATCTTTTAACCTGACCTTTGTTCCGGGGAAACTATGCAGGAAGTTATTTAAGCACAATATCCCTGATGACTTCCGTCCCCGCTTTCTGATTAAGTTTTTCCATCAGCTCCTGCCTGAGCATCAGAAGTTCATTCCTGACAACGGATGAATTAAGATGCACATATAGAACCTTATCCTTTATATAAATATTCGAAGTGCGTGAGGAAATTGCTTTACCGACTATTTCTTCCCATGAATTGATAAGGCCTACTTCATTCAGTTTGCCTTCCATATTCATTTCCCTTACATAATCTTTTATGGCTTCGGCGAGCGATATGGTCTTGCTTCTCCTCATTTTGCGGCATCTTCGTTCCTGATAACCTCTTCGACACAGTTGTCGCTGATCCTGAATAGCTTATAATTGGCATTATGCGATGAAAGTATTTCGTGAAGACGGCTCTGGTGAGTGTCAGTAATAAATATTTGTCCGAATCTGTGGTTTCCCACCAGGTTTATTATCTGCTCAACCCTTCCGGCATCAAACTTGTCAAAGATGTCGTCAAGAAGAAGTATTGGCGATATGCCTGATTTTTGTTTGATGTATTCAAACTTTGCCAGCTTAAGAGCCACCAGGTAAGATTTCTGCTGGCCCTGTGAACCAAGCGATTTTACACTGTATCCGTCCATTTCAAGCAACAGGTCATCCTTGTGTATCCCAATGGTGGTATATTCAAGGAACCTGTCCTTTGTAACGGAATTAGCCAGCGCCTCTGCGAAATCACCTTCTGAAAGGTGTGACCTGTATGAAAGCTTTACGCTCTCTTTGCCTGAAGAGATCATGGAATAGTTTTCCTGGAAGACTGGAATCAGCTCATTAACAAGGTTTTCTCTTTCATGGAACACATATGTTCCATATTTTACAAGCTGTGAATCCCAGATTGTAAGAGCGTCATTGTCAAATTTTCCTGATGACTTAAAGTCTTTCAGCAGCCGGTTCCTGTTCTGGAGAGCTTTGCTATACTTCAGGACTGAATCGAGATATTCAGGATTATACTGGCTTATTATCTTATTCATAAACTTCCTTCGCCCTTCGCTTCCTTCAGAAATAAGGGCGTTGTCGGCCGGAGAGATCATTACAACCGGATATTTGCCCACATGATCGGAAAGTTTCTGATACTCCTTACCGTTTTTCTTCAATACTTTTTGCTTTTGTTTCTGGAAAGCGCAGTATATCTGATCTTCATCATCATCCCTCAGGAATGTGCCGTTTATAATAAAATAATCTTCATCGTGCCTGATGCTGATACTATCTATATTATTGAAAAAGCTCTTTGTAAGTGACAGGTAATGGATCGCGTCGAGGATATTAGTCTTCCCTACTCCATTGTTTCCCACGAGAGAGTTTATTTTCGGCGAGAATTCCATCTCCGCCTTGTCATAATTTTTAAAATTTACCAGAGAGAGTTTTTTAAGGTACATAATCAAGGGCTTAAAGGCTCAAAGGCATAACGGCTCAACCGTGCCAGGGCTCATTACAGTAAAATAATCTGCTTAATTTTATATAGTCATTCAGGTACAAAGTTAAGAAAAGAATGGCATGTGGAAAATGGAAATTCATCTGGTTGAGGGTCAATTTTCTCCGATTGAAGAGCATTATGACCCTTTTTTTGATTAATAATTTTATAATAACCCGAAAAAAATTACTTTTGCGGTTGTAAAAATTGAAGTTAAGATTATGGCAAAGTATACAACGGAAACCAATCCGAAAAGCTTAAAGAATGTTGAGGAGACTCTGTCAAAAACCGAGCAGTTCCTGGAACAGAATTACAGATCGCTTATTTATGTGCTTGCAGGCATTATAGTGATTGTGGGATTATTCTGGCTTGCAAAAATATACCTGAACAAGAGAGGTGATGAGGCTCAGGCCCAGATGTACCAGGCTCAGAAATACCTTGAATCAGACTCTTTAAAGCTTGCTTTGAATGGAGACGGAAACTATCTTGGATTTCTCGATATCGCAAAAGATTATAAGTTTACTTCTTCCGGGAACCTGGCACTCTACAGCGCAGGCATCTGCTATCTGCACCTTGGCCAGTTTCAGGATGCTATAGATTTCCTTTCAAAGTATTCGAAGAAGGATAAAGTTATCGGTGCGCTTGCTTTAGGAGCAACAGGTGATGCTTACGTTGAACTTGGTGACCTTCAGAAAGGCGTTGCAAAATATATTGAGGCAGCAGACTTTGGTTCCAACGCGTTCAATACTCCCATCTTTCTGATGAAGGCAGGCGAGATATATGAACTTACAAACAAGTATGCTGATGCTCTTAAAATGTATGAAAGGATTCAGAACGAATTCCCTGAAAGCACTGAGGGAACCTCCATCGATAAGTACATTGCAAGAGTGAAGCTTCTTATGAAGTAGAATGGCTACCACAAACTTATCTTCTTACAATCCTGAGTCAGTTCCTGATGCCCATGAAATGAGGTTTGGAATCGTTGTATCCGACTGGAATAACGATATTACATCCTCCCTTCTGAAGGGAGCTGAAAAAACCCTTAAAAAACACGGAGTCTCCGGAAAGGATATTGTTGTAAAGCACGTACCGGGAAGCTTTGAACTTACTCTTGGTGCGCAGTTTCTTGCCGAGTATGACGATCTTGACGGAGTTATCTGCCTGGGTTGTGTTATAAGGGGCGAAACGCCGCATTTTACATATATCTGCCAGAGTGTGACCCAGGGGATTACCCAGCTGAATCTCGATTACAATATACCGTTCATTTTCGGGGTTCTGACAACCGAAGATCATCAGCAAGCCCTTGAGAGGGCTGGCGGCAAGCACGGTAACAAAGGTGTTGAAGCTGCTGTGGCCGCTATTAAAATGGCAGCTCTTCAGCGCGAAATCGAAAATTAACTCTTACCTGAGCACTTTGCGTACAAAAGCTACTGTAAAGTAAGACATCAGGAACATTCCCATAAATCCTTCCGCTGCCGAAACAAATCTGATCGCCTTATGCGGATAGTGATCGCCATACCCTATTGTAAAGAAAGTCACGGCACTGTGATAAAACGACCTTGATACGACACTAAGATGGTCAGCTGTTGCCGAGATAATATCTGAATCAGTAAACTGTATCAGCAGCACATATATAAGACTAAAAAGAACGTATCCGCAAAGCATTGATATAAGCACTCTGGCAGGGTTTGTTGCATACGAACCCATTGCGTCAAAGACAAGCCATTTGAAAAAATGAGGAATGTAGCTCAGAGCCTTTATAAAACCTCCCTTTTCCTCCTGTTCGGTAAGCCATGATTTTGCCTCATAACGCTTAAACATAACATAGGCTTTGTCTTCATCAGAGTATTTACCAGTACTGCTGAAATTCTCCTTAAGGATCCTGAACTGCTCTGCTTTTTGACGGAGGGTTGTTCCCTGCTGGTTCACGATGATATCTTTGCACTTGTTGCGCGTCCAGTCTATATACACTTTCCCGATCAGCCTCATTCCTGACATATCAATTACTTTAATATCGACAGGAAAATCGTACGGTTCCAGGTCAATAATATCCCTTACAATTGTATCAGTGACATCAAGAAGCTCAGTTTTGGCAAGCCTGAGATCAAAGTAATGATTGAGATGGCATGATTTGAGAGTTATTATGTTGAATTTCGATTCATAAAAAGTAACATCACCATTGCCGAATTCAGTGCGCTCAAAGCTTATTTCAGTATCTTCCATCTCCATGAGATTGAAGTTCTTGGGTCCGTAACCCATCTCTGACTTTTTAAACTGGATCTTGCCTGCCTTGGAGGAAGCTCCCTCAAAGTTCACTTCCCCGTTCCCGAAAACCGATCTGTTGAAATTTATCCTGCCTGATCCGAAATCGACAGTTCTGAAATCCACCCTGCTGTCCCCGAATTCAGTCCTTTCAAACATTATTTCGCAATCGCCGAATACTGAATAATGAAAATCGACCTTGCCGCCCAGGATCCTGGTAACCTTAAAATTGAATTTGCCGCTGTTAAACCTGGTATTGATGAACAGAAGCTCTCCATGGTTAAATTCGGTATTGGCGAAGCTGACCTCCCCGTTTCCGAACTGGATATCCTGGAAGTCCTTGATGCCATCCTTAACTACTGCATTTTTGAACAGGAAATCGCCTTCACCATAAGAAGTGCCGTTAAATTCCAGGTTGCCATCCCTGAAAAAAGTATTGGAAAATATCACATTACCTTTTCCGAATACCGAACCGGAGAATATAACTTTCCCGTTTGCAAAATGCGATCCGTCGAAATTCACATCTCCATCAGCGAAAGAAATGTAAGAAAAATCGTTACAGACTTTCGCCTCAAAAAATGCATTCTGAGCTGAAATACCGGCTATCGGGACAAGTTCCTTTTTTTCAATGTTATTATGCCTTCTGTATGTTGCCATTGAGAATTCCGAGACATAATAATTATCAAGGTTGATCACCTTGCCCTCCTTTATCATATCGAACACGGAATTCAACTCAACGGCGCCGAATAATTCCGAGTTGATCTCTTTCCCCAATATATCAAAAAAGGTAATGATGGCAGTGCGCGGGCATGTTCTACCATCATCAGCAACAAATTTGACAATTTTAATTTCAACACGGTAACTGATATACCCTGATGTCATTTTCCGGAAATTTTAAAAATTGTTACTAAATTAATAAAAAAAACCAATCTGCCGTACCCCGATCTTACCTCTTGCACAAAACCCGGTACGGACAATATGAGCATTTGCCCCATATATCATTCGTCATAATGAATGGTTCATTGCTGCCGAGAATTATCTCAGCCTCTGACTGTAGTCCCTGCATAAATTCCTGTCTTACCGTTGCATAATCATCAACCATGGTGCCATCTTTCCCTGCAGTTTTAATTATCAGGCTATCGCTCACCTGCTCACCTGATGTGCTTTTGATCTTATAAATTGAAGGCCTCACCTTCGCTTTCGGCTCGATGCTGACGTACCCTTCACAGTACAACAGGGTCTGGAGCCATCCATCCGAATCCTTCACCCTGTCTTCACTGAAAAGCTCGCTGATCTCTTTTATTGAATCAGCGACTTTTCCGGTCTTGTAATCCACTATCCTGGTTAAACCATCCTTTATGTCAACCCTGTCTATGACCCCGCCTGTCGGGATTTCAGATATTACTCCCCCGGCATTAACTGACATCCTGAACCTGACAGGCATCTCAAGAGCAACTATCCTGAAAGGGGCTGCTTTCATATCGATATCCAGAATCCTTGAAATAAAAATGAGCAGTACATTCCTGACTATCAGTTCATTTATTGCTACAACCGATTCATTCTTCCTGTTAAACTGAGTGTTTATAGCTTTTGTAATCAGATGGGAAAGTCCGGCCTTGTCTTTTGAAATTGAATCAAGTTTAGCTCTGTCAATCATTTTCCCTGTATAACCAGAGTAAAGCTCCTTCATAACCTCATGCAAAAGAGTGCCCAGCATTGCGGGATCAATCTCGCCCGATATCTTATCAGGTTCCTTCAGATCGTTCACATATCTGTAATAAAATCTCATCCTGCAATTCAGCCAGGTATTTATCGCAGACGGTGCGAGCCTATTCTTTTCATTTGCAGCCGAAAACCTTGCAAGAAGTCTTCTGTTGTGCTCTGCTGTCCTTTCAATCACTGTTCCTATGGCAGCAGGATTACTGATTTCAAAGCTTAAATTCGTAAACCCGGGATTGAGTGCGGGATCGTACTTCATCTGCTGAAGGAACCTGCTTATCTCCCCGCTCCTCAAACCTTCGCTGTTTGAGTTATAGATGAAAGTAACATTTTCTGCCCTGTGCAGCAACCTGTAAAAATGATATGCATAAATTGATTCCTGGTGATTGACTGACGGCAGCCCAAAAGCTTCTCGGAGACTGAAGGGTATAAATGATGATGAAGCTGTGACCGAGGGAAGCAGTCCTTCATTTACCGACACTATAATCAGGTTTTTAAAATCGAGCGCACGGGTTTCAAGGATCCCCATTACCTGGATCCCGGAAAGCGGTTCTCCGGAAAATGGGACTGACTGCATCCGTAAAAGCCTGTCCAGCACTCTTCCCCATGTTTCTGCGGTAAAGCTTATGTCCGGACTCTTAAGAACATTGTCTATCCTGTTTAGTGCCAGCACAACCCTGTAGATGAATTCATTCCTTAAGTTTACCGGGAGGATGTCAGCAGAATTATCATTGCCGGAAAGTGAATTATCAGCAACTATCAGCGATAATATCTCCCGGATATAAGCTGACAGCGACAGAGGTGTTGTAAGCTTCCTGAAAATCTTATCAGCGATGCCTTTACCGGCAAAAAAATCTTCAGGAACAAATAAAAGATTCTTATCATTAATCTCTTGTATAATATCCCGGGCATATTCATCCGGCATTCCTTCGATAAGGCTGTTTTTCATTATCCTGAGAACATCGGCATGCCAGAACAGCGTTATACCATCGCTCTTCCTGGAATTTCTCTGCAGTTCAAGAAGCTGTTTTACCAGCGAATATATGTTTGTCTGCCGCAGGGGGTAACCCATTGTTATATTGACATCCGGAATTTCAGGAGGAAGGCTTGTAAGAACGGGCATCAGGAGATTCTCATCAGCAAGCACCACTGCAGTCTCATGTGCATTTTCCGGTGTCAGACCCGGGATTTTCCTGATCAGCTCGGGGATAAGCTTTATCTGAGCAACATCCGACGATGTTTCAATTATATTGCGCTGTGCCCTGCCAGATTCCTTCGAAAGGAAGCTGTCATACGCCCAGTCACGAGGCATGTCATTTCCCAGAACAGCAATATTATCCCTTAAAAAATATCCCGCAGAGTTAAGCTGCCCGGCTTTCAGATAAGAATTGTCATAATCCCAGTAAAAACGGGCTCTCCCCTCCTCCTTAAGCCCTTTCATCAGTGCCTTTTCACATTCGTTAAGCGCATTGAACCCGACAAAATGAAACATTTTCCACTTCTGATCTGAAGTATTATGCCATGTGTGATTTTCAACTACATCCCTGAAGATCATTCCCTCATATGCGATGTTCTTGTCAAACAGATTTTTCCTGAACCCGGAATAAAGCTCATTAAGAATGGACCATATACCGATGAATTTGGTCTTCTCATCAGTCATCCTGCCGGGATTAAAATTGGTCCAGAATCGCTTTATTATCTCCGTTTGCTCATCAGTCAATCCACCGAACTGCTGATCTATCTCTTTCAGATCGCTTACATTCCTGAATAGTTTTGAAGGATCTGCAAGGTACTTGTCAATATCGTCAAAATCATTCAGGAGCATATCGCCCCAGTAATAGAATTCATCGAAGCTTTCGGCATTCTGCTTCAATGACCGGTATATCCTGTAGAGTTCAAAGAGAAGTATCTCATTTTCAGCAGGCCGCAGCTTTGAAAATGAACGGAAAAGATCGTTGATAGTTATGACCGAAGGCGACCACATAGGTTTTTTGAGCTGTGCTGCAAGGTATTTCAAGAAGAAGAGACCAGCCCTCCTGTTCGGAAAAACAATGCATTGCTCTGATGTCTGATCTCCAAATTCAGAAAAAAGTGATTTTGCTATGCGTTCGAGAAAGTATTCCATATTGATCATGCTATCGTTCAATCATGCTATCATGCAATCATTCAAATTTTGTGAAAATCATTACTATGGATTATAGAGTCTTCCCTGCCAGGTATCAAGTTCTTCCATACGCTTCTCGATGAGATTCACGATCTGATCCGTCCTTTTTTTCCCCCAACCGGGATCGGCAAGGAAGCGCGGCGGAGCTTCGCCTGTAAAACGTTCGACAACTATTGAAGGGTTTAGCCGTTCAAGGAATTCAATGAAGAAACCGAGATACTCATCCCACGTAAAAAGCTGAAAATCTCCAGGTTTCTCGCGGTACTCTCTTTCCATCGTTGTTCCTTTCATTATCTGAAGCTGATGAAATTTTACAGTCGACAGTGGAAGACGTGAGATAATAGCCGCTTCATCGAGCATCTCCTCCCTTGATTCACCCGGAAGTCCCAGGATGAAGTGAGCACCGGTATTGATCCCCAACGCAGCAGTCGCCCTTACTGCTTTTTCAGCTTCCTCAAATGTATGTCCCCTGTTGATCCTCTCAAGTGTTTTATTGTAACACGATTCAATGCCATATTCCATTGCAAGGTAGTATCCGCCGGATAGTACCTTGAGATATTGAAGCTTCTCATCGTCAATGCAGTCGGGACGAGTGCCGATCACCAATCCTATTACACCGGGATATGAGAGGGCCTCTTCATACAACTTCTTCAGGGTTTCAAGCGGAGCATAAGTATTTGAATATGCCTGGAAATAGGCAAGATATTTATCAGACCTGCGATATCTTTTCTTATGAAAGCTAATTCCCTCTTCAATCTGCTGTGTTACTGACTTCTCAGGCTGACAGTACGAAGGATTAAATGCATCATTATTGCAGTATGTGCATCCCCCGAGTCCTTTCGACCCATCGCGGTTGGGGCAGGTAAAGCCGGCATCAATTGAAAGCTTCTGGACCCTGCTTCCGTATAATCGCCTGAAATAATTGGAATAGGCATTGAACCGGCGTTCATGACCCCAGGAAAAAACAGTGTTACTGATCATGACAGGTTCCATCATATTTTAACTATTTTGTTCTTTTCGACATACCAAATGAAGGCATCAATAGCCTTGTATCCCATGTCGCCCATCAGATCGCGATACTCCTCTACCTGTCTGAAATATTGTTCCTTTTCCTCCCCGAATTTAAAATCGATAATGACAGTTTTCCCGTCAACCAGAATAATCCTGTCAGGTCTTCGTGTATTACCGGTTGGCATTAGAATCTCTGCCTCCTTCATGACTTTTATTCCGGGCCTGAACCAATCCGACACGGGCGAAGCTGACAACAGTGAGTTCATTCTTCCGATAAGACCTTGTGAATCTGCGTCACTAATCTTGCCTTCCATTACGAGGTTCTGAACACCTGTCGCAACATCATTTACGCTGTCGATCTTTTCAAATACCTCATGCATCAGCTTCCCGTAGTTTATCTTCTGCCTCACCTCCTCGCTTCCCGAAGAAAAATAATTTTCGCCATGGAGCTTAAGCTTCAGCGAACCAGGCCTGCGGCAAACAATATATTCCTTTGAGACAATATCCCTGTTCCTTTCTTCCCTGCCCTGCTTTTCAGGTACTGAACCAAGTTCAAATACCTTTTTCTCAGGGTTGTATTTACCTGAAAGCGCGAGTCCCTTTTCACCTGCCGGATTTTGATCAGTCGCCACCGCCTCTTTTATGAGTTTTGCGATACCATTATAAGTGCCAGGCTTGTTCGGAACAAACCCGTATATTGCATCAACAGCTCTTGTCATTGCAACATAAAGGAGATTGACATTGTCCAGACATGCTGAATAGTTTTCTTCCCTATAATCCTCAGCAAAAACTGTATCAAGGAGCTTATCGCTGTACCGCAGCGGGACAATGCCAAGTTCGTTAAAAGGTTCTCTGTCAGGCTTAACCCAGATAATCGGCTGCTTTGTGGGCTCATGGTCAGTATGCCATGAAAGGAAGGGTGCAATGACCACAGGGAATTCAAGTCCCTTTGATTTATGTATTGTAAAAACCTTTGCAGCATCCTGGTTGGCGGGAAGTACCACAGACTTTGACTTGCCGGAGATCTCCCACCATTCGAGGAACGAGCTGAAATCGTTGCTTTTGCTGCCGGCGAAATTAAGCACAATATCCTGGAACGAGTTAAGGTATGATACGTTCCATGAGTAACTGCCTATTCCAAAAAAGGAAATTATATTTTCCGTTGCTTCAAACAGAGGCATCTTTCCGGCTTTCTCTAGAAATATCTCAAACCCTTCCGGAAGACCAGTTTCAGAACCGCCTGTCAGCATGTCACGAAAGAGAGGAACTGATTCTGAGTCAATGGCGCCTTTGGCAAGATGGTAAAACCTTACCATTTCAGCCCTGCTGATCATATCATCATGGTCATCGAGCACTTTCAGAACAGCAATAATAAAAGTAATAGCATGTGAATTCGACAGGGTTAAAGAATCATTTGATACTACATTATAATTATACTTGTCCGAAGCTTTGCTCCCGTACTCTATCATTTTTTCAAGAACTGCCGCACCTTCCCTTGCCGTTCTCACAAGTATCCCGATATCAGAGGCGCTGTATCCCTTGTCCTGCAGAGACTCAATTATTCCTGGTATCCTGTCAAGTACGATATCTTTCCATTTTTTCGGAATCTCTGGTAAACTGTCTGCTGCTGATGTTGCCTCAATATTTTTCTCATCATCAACAAATTCGAGTCTTACATAGCCTCCGGATTCCTCTGCAGGACCATCCTGAGCAGCTTCAGAATATAGATTGCTGAATTTAATTGCACCGGGACTTTCAGAGTATGTACGATCGATAATCTGAGGGATCACGGTGAAGAGGGAATTATTGAACCTGATAATATCTGAACGGCTTCTCCAGTTCCTTGAGAGGGGCTCGCTAAGGAATCTTTTATTATCAACAAGCTCTTCCTTCATCTCTCCGAGGATATGCCAGTCACTGTTCCTGAAGCGGTAAATTGACTGTTTGACATCACCTACAACCAGGTTATCATTTCCCTCTCCCATGCTGTTAAGGATCAGCGGGTAGAAATTGTTCCACTGGAGAATGGAGGTATCCTGGAATTCATCTATCATGAAATTCTCATACCTGTTGCCGATCTTCTCGTAAATGAATGGAGCCTGGTCGCCCTTTGTTATCAGGCTCAGTAGTTCTCCTGCATCAGATATCAGGAAGCTGTTCTCAGATGTTGCAACATCGTGCACCTTGCGAAGGACGTCTGAAAGGATTCCAAGGGCATAGATATTGGAAAGAATGGTTATTGAGCTTTTATATTTGATCCTGTTTTTATCAATATATCCAAGGATGCTTCTTATAATCTTTTCAAAACCACCATCCAGGGCACTTTGAAGCTGTGGGCTCATTTTTCCCGATGACCATTTCGGCTGATCGCTTTCAACCTTGCTCACGTAACTATTTGGCTCTATTGCTTTACCCCGCGCCAGGTTTCTGATGAAGCCCGGAATTCCACTGCTTTTATAATAGAACATGTCATCGCTAAGTCCGAAGTCGCTGAATAATTTCAGAGCTTCCTTACCGAGACCCGTCAGTTCTGTCTCGTAAGCATGTCTTACTGATTTCAGCTTATCGATATATCCGAGAAGATATTCCTTATCGCTCAGGTGTGATATCTCATCAGCGGAAAGGATCCTGAATTTTTCTCTGAAAAGCTCCTCTGAGAGCTTCAGAATTGCCCCTTTCAGATTCCAGCTCTTTTCCTCATCAAGATTTGCCATTACATAGGTATTCAGCCATCCTTCAAGCTCAGGGTCGTCAGCGGAGGAAGCTATCATTTCATCGACAGCCGAAGAGAGGATAAGTGTATGATCCAATTCAACATTATATCCGGAATGAAGTCCCGCCTCCCTCGCAAAGGAGCGTATCACCTTCTGGAAAAAAGCGTCGATAGTGCAGACGGAGAAGCGCGAAAAATCGTGAAGTATTGCAAACAGTATCTCTTTGGCTTCTTTTCTCAGGGTCTCCTCACTCTTCCCGGTCTCCTTAAGCAGACCAGGGAGATAATCTGATCTGCCTCCGGAAGCTATGCTGTAGAGATGATCAAGAATGCGGCTCTTCATCTCGGCAGTGGCCTTATTGGTAAAAGTCACAGCAAGTATCTTCCTGTAATTGTATTTTGATCTGAAAAGGTGCGCCAGGTAAATGCCGGCAAGCTTGAAAGTTTTGCCCGATCCTGCCGATGCGCTGTATATGGTTAGTGTGCCATGCTCCATGGGTTAAAGGTACCGATTTTTACTATCTTTGCAGCTGTGAAAAAGAAAGTTATAATCGGCCTGTCAGGAGGCGTCGACTCGAGTGTTGCAGCATGGGTTCTGAGGGAACAGGGCTATGTTGTTGATGGCCTCTTTATGAGGAACTGGCACGATACTACCGGACTGCTCCAGAGCGACTGCCACTGGGAAGATGATCTCATGTTTGCAGAGATGGTGGCAAAGAAGCTGAGCATTCCGTTTCATTTTGTCGACCTCAGCGAACCATACAGGAAAAGAGTCATGGACTATATGTTCACCGAGTATGAAAAAGGACGGACACCCAATCCCGATGTGCTCTGCAACAGGGAGATAAAATTTGATTCTTTTGCCGAAGAGGCAAGAAAGCTGGGAGGTGATTTTGTAGCCACAGGACACTATTGCAGAAAAGAAATTATTAGTGTCAATAATACACTTATCTACAGGCTTCTGGCAGGAAAAGATGATAATAAGGATCAGAGCTATTTTCTTTGCCAGGTGAGCCAGGAACAGCTTTCATATTCTCTTTTCCCTATAGGCGAGATGACCAAGCCGGAAGTCCGCAAAATAGCAGAGAGACTAGAACTGCCAACCGCAACCCGTAAAGATTCGCAGGGAATATGCTTTGTCGGGAAAGTTCATCTGCCCACTTTCCTGCAGCAGAAGCTCAAAGCCAAAGATGGTCAGATCGTTGAGATACCTGTAACAACTGAATTCAAAAAATGGGAACCGGGAGATTCTCTTTCGGAAAAAGATCTTATATCTGCGGTCGAACCACATAAACTCAATCCGGCTGAAGGAAAGATAATAGGTATTCATAACGGCGCTCACTTTTTCACTATCGGCCAGAGGAAAGGAATAAATGTGGGTGGATATAAAGAGCCTCTTTTTGTGATCGGCACCGATGTCGAAAATAATATTCTCTATGTCGGCGAAGGACAGTCACATCCGGGACTTTACAGGAAGGGATTGCAAGTAAGAAATGACGAGATACACTGGATCAGGCCCGATCTTGAAATGGCTGAAGACGAAAGCCGTGAATATATGGTAAGGATCAGATACCGTCAGCCTCTTCAAAAAGCAAGATTTTACAGGAGACAAGAGGGTATGTACATAATTTTCAATAAATTACAGAGAGGCATCGCTCCCGGGCAATTTGCAGCATGGTATGACGGGGACGAGGTTATCGGATCGGGGGTAATAAATAAATAAATGTCCGTCGCCACGCTTACGCCTGGCTCTGTCTTTGAGTCTTGACGCTTCGCTGTCTGTCGCTTCTCTCCGTCAAAAGATTTTTGGACGGCGAACGAAGTGAGCAAGACATAACGACAGTCCGCCATCTGGCGGACGTTAAGACCTCAAGACTACTTACTCCCTCCATCGGCCATCATCCCCTCTATTCTATCCAATCTTTCTTTCATCGCCTGCGATTCCGACTTCAGCTGCTGGTTTTCCTGCTTTGTTGATTCGATTTGCTGCTGCTGCTCCTTTATTGCTTCAACCAAAATTGATACCGCTTGTGAATAATTAATTCCCTTTAAGCCATCTACAGGATTTGTAAAAACAATCTCAGGAACGATCTGTTCCACTTCCTGTGCAATCATTCCAATCTGTCTGTTCTTTGCAGGGTCATTCTTCCATGTAAATGTAACTCCCCTCAATTTCATTATCTTTTCCAGAGCATCGGACAGAACGCTTATATTGTCTTTCATTCTAATATCTGAGGTAGAAGTTGTCAATGTGCCATCAGCAGTAATATTCAGATCGTTTCCGAATATTCCAGAGCTGACACTCCTAAATCTTGCATTTCCATTCACGTCTAACGTCTGAGTTTCATCGTAGTTGCAGTTTATACCGACTTTGTGGGATAAAAAGTCTCCACAAATCAAAGGAGTTCCTTGAGAAGTAGAAATTGCTAAAGTATTTGACCCAGAGTGAAAATAACCTGATGATGGTCCGATTAAAATATTACCCGAACCTGTGACTCCCCAGCCACAATTATTTCCGATGTACGTATTATTATTTCCAAAAGCATACCATCCGGCTTTATAACCAATTATCACATTGTCTGAACAAGTATCAAGTAAAAAACCTGGTTTGTAGCCTAAATATAGGTTCCTTGTTCCATTTGTATTGTAAAGCCCGCTCTGATAACCTATAAAGGTATTATAGCTACCCTGATTGTTTTCACCATCTGACATGCCAATGAACAAATTTTCAGATCCATTATTGTTTAATCCTGATGAAATACCAATGAAAAGATTATTTGCACTCGCATATTTGTTATTCATACCTGATTGGTCTCCAATAAACATATTACCTGCTGGGAATTGATCATTTCGACCAGCTGAATTTCCAATGTACATACAATTATCTATGTTTTTCCAACCCCCACTAGAAGTAAAATATGCATCAGCACCGGCCTGGTTTCCGATAAGGATTGAGTACATTGCCCCAGTTGCCTTACTTCCTGTATTATTACCAATGAAAACATCACTCCAACCTTCAATTAGAGAGTTTCCGCTTTTATAACCGATAAGTGAATTATTTGCACCATTATTCATTGATAATCCGGCCTGATAACCTAAAAAAACATTGTATAAGCCAGAAGATAAACTCTTCCCGGTTTCATGCCCAATGAAATAATTGCTTGGAGTTAATTTTAAATAATTCGCAGTGTTTCCTGTTGAAACGTTTCCGACTGCAAAACCCTTGACTGTGTCAGTTGTGAATATCTGTGTCGCCGCCGGGGTAACATCAAGATAATTCTGAACAGATGTACCATCTTTTGTCATATCATAGCCGCCGACGGAGAAGCCTCCCTTTTTCCCCTTTAATGTTGGATTGCTGTCAAAATATAATCTGGCGCTGTCGGTGTTTATTGTTAAGAGGTTATATATTGTACTGCTGCCTTTAGTGGCATCATAGCCTCCTACTGCAAATCCTCCCTTTGCTCCTTTTGCCGATCCGTTTCCAACATAAGCCCTGATTCCTTCATTATAAACCGCAAAGACAGTATTGCCGGCCTGGTTCTTCACCTCGAACAAAGCCTCTTCCATATCGGTTGTCGTCCCGGCTATTCCAAGCTTTGTCAATGGCCCGGCGACTTCTTTTGCTACCAGCGAATAGGGAACTCCCCATATCTGGCTGGTTCCCATTGTTGTCCAGATGGTTCCCGGGTACTGTATAATAGTTTTCAGAAAGAGTGTCTGAGCTTTCCAGTCTATTGCCGAAAATGAAGTTGCACTCCCTCCTGTCTGGGTACCTGTTCCAATAACCAGTGAAATAAGCCCGAACTGGTTTGAGGTGACTGAAGCAAACAATTCCTCATAAATAAGTGAACCCCCGGTAAGTGAGGTCTGGATGTCAATCTTGACAGGCAGAGCCTGGTTAGCGAGAATAGTGCCGGAACCATCGCGTGCAATGGCCTGGTAGTTAAACCCAAGAGGAACCTGGGAAGATAAAAGACAAAAGTAAAAAGACAAAAGTGAGGAGAGGAGGAGTTTTGTTTTCATGATTGAAAGGCTTTAAGGCGTTTGACAGGTCCTCCTACGCCAAGGCTTCGGAGGACGATGCCTGGTTAATAATTGAAAACAAGTAATTGTAGAAGCAAGTTATGACAAATGACAAATCAAGTCAAGTTTTTTTGACGAGCGGAAAAAATATGCCGGCGAAAGGCGCACCACCTCCGTTAAACTTTGGTGAGCAAAGCCTGTTACCGGCAATTTCCCTGACCAATTAATCTCCCTTGCTGTTAAATAATTAACAGTAAATTAATCATTACCTATAAAGAATAATCAACGTTGTTGTTTGAAATTATCATCTTAAAATCTGCTATCAGTGTCAAATTACGGCCGAAAATCGGGAAACTGTTTTGTTTTACCAGAAACAACTTCACCGGGACTGTGATAGAACGCAGAAAGATGGGTCTTTCGGAACTTGACGGCAGTACATGAATATCCCCTTCGTACGCAATTGGAACTTTAAGCCACCTGTAGTTCCAGGTTACACCCCCGACAGTTTCATTTAATATCGGACCGGCAGTTACATGATCAAAATATACTTCGACATGCGGATGGAAGAACGGAGGATGAAAAGGATAGCCTTTCCACATAACCTTATAAAGCTTATAACCGGTCAGTGCCCATAATGGGAATTTCAGCAATTTTATAAGTATACCATGATGTACATTTCTCTCAATTTCAGCGTAAATATGTTTTACTGTGACTGTAAGATGGACCTCTGCTCCTGGAATTGAACTGTCAGTGACAGTTACCGTATAGCTACCAGCAACCAGACCAGATATATTTCGCGTAGTGGCACTATTGCTCCAGGTAAATGAATATGGAGCCGTGCCTCCGGAAACCGTAAGTGTAATGCTTCCGGTATTATCTCCAAACTTAATAATATCTTTCACTGTGGCAGTCACTGTAAATGCAGGAACCGGTTCAGTTATAACACGAGCGGGATCGAGAACTTTAACACAGCCTGTATTCACTGCATCTCTCATCTGTACAATATAGGTTCCCGGGTCAAGGAGATGGAATTCTCCTGAAGACTGCCAGCCGGGATCACCATGTATCGTATACTCATAGGAACCGGAGCCACCTGAAGGTAAGGCTATCGATATGGAGCCATCGTGTGAGCCGGGACCAGATAAATTTAATGAGGAAACACTAGCACTTAAAGCAGGAATATCATTTATTGTCACAGGCGGTAATGATTTTGTGAATCCTGTGGAATCCTTGACTATCACAGTATAGGTTCCCGGAAGAAGGTTCGGTAAAATGTTAGAGGAGGACCATGTAGCCCCATTGTCAATGGAGTACTGGTAAGGAGATACACCTCCTACAATATCAGTAATTGTAATTGTTCCGGTTGCAGAGCCGTTGCAGGTTACATTAGTTGGTGTCACTGTTGCAGTAATATCTCCGGGCTGCCCTACTATCACACTGTTAGTAACTATACAACCATGGCCATCAGTGACTTTTACATTATAAGTACCTGCAGTCAGTGATCCAGCTGTCTGGCTCGTCTGAGCTAAAGGATCATCCCATAAATATTGGAATGAAGGCTGGCCATTATTCGGTTCGGCCTTTGCCCATCCATCAGAACTGCCATAAGATATTGCATCTTTTTTTGACATTGTTAAACTGAATACCGGAAGTGAAGGAATAAAACCTGAGTTTATCAGATCGAGATTTGGCATGAAAATACTCAGAAGAGTTGGATCTCCTAATTTATGCAGATTGGTGCCATATGCACTATTCCGTAAAAGAGTTCTTATTGCAGTTGGACTAATTTTACAATTTGTACTGGCTTTTACCATTCCCTGAATACTTAATATA
Source organism: Bacteroidales bacterium (assembly GCA_003142255.1). Taxonomy (GTDB): domain Bacteria; phylum Bacteroidota; class Bacteroidia; order Bacteroidales; family VadinHA17; genus LD21. The sequence goes on from PLLO01000014.1 coordinate 126,660, forward strand.
GCACCTGCAATGATTGCAGCTGCGCCTGATGAATAACCAAATGTATTTGTAACTGCAGTATTGTCTGTTCCAGCAACATTGGTATCAATTGTAGTAATGTTTTCGCCCCACGCATAGCTATCGACTCTGGCACCAAAAGGAGCCCATACGCACTTCTCATGTGTCCCGGGAACCAAAACGCTCACCATGGATTTCGAAGCTGAAACGATTATAGCTCCCGTATCAACATAATTAAGACTTGATGAATTAAAAATATCAAAATGATCTACTGGTGTCAGATATGTATTCAAATTGACTGCAGATAAACCAAGGTCGCCATCCCCTCCAGGTTCAACGACAATAACTCCCGCAGATGTTGCTGTTTGTATAACACCAGATATCGCTGAGTCTATCTCAACCGGAACATAAATGCTATTGTCAAGAGCTTGAAGCTCTATAAGCAGTACATCTCCATATCCAAGGTTAACTGCAGCTGTTGTTATTGCTCCTGCGATAGAGGTATCAGTGGGTGAAATAACTTTTACGGAAGCAGGTTTCGGTGCGACACCAATGCATCCTATCGAATTATCACTGGCGCAGACAATTCCAAGGACCGACGTTCCGTGTGGAATTTTGGAAGGGGTTGAATTAGTGCCTAATAGTGTAATGGCATGAACCACAATATCATCATGGCTAGGGTTCCATCCAGTCTCAAGATCAATAAATTTTATGCCGGCTCCATCACTTCCTGAAACTGTAGTCGGGCTCCATACGCTTTTTGATGATATGCCTGTAGGTGCAGCATCGAGATAATTCTGGGATGAAGCATTACCGTTAGTACCGTAATTGGATAAAGGGTTTGCACTGACTGTAACAGGCTCAATATAAGCATGTTTCAGTTCTTTCCAGCTTTTCAGAAGCTTAAGAATAACTGGAGGTTCAGAATCTTTTTGCACTGTAATCCTGAAATAGCTGAAGAGACAAGGATCCTTATATCTGGGATTTAGTTTCTCAGCTCTCTTTACAAGGATTTTAAGATTCTCCTGTTCACTCTTCGTAAATAATGGACGTATTTCAATTCCCGGGTACTCTTTTTTAAGACTTATCCAGGGCTTAAAATCAGTTTTCTCAAAATATTCTGCGGTCTTTTCATCATAAGGTATCTTAAAATCACCGCTGAATTTTATTACGATCTTTCCGGTTCCAAATTTATCTGATGCAGATGACTGACCGGGTTTTAAGGAATTAGTTTCTGTTCCCATTTTTCAAAATTTATTTATCCTGAAATTCATTAATTAATTTTTTGCAGCCTGGAGATCTTTGACAGCCTGTTCAAGAAGTTCGATTCTCCTTGCGTTATCTTCATTAACCAGGCTCAGGGAATTGATTTTGGTTTGCTGATCGTCTATTATTTTCTGCTGCGCCTTTATGGATTCGGCAAGAACGGCGCTCATCTCGGCATAATCGATCCCTTTCATCCCAGTAGAAGCTGCTGTAAATACAAGTTCCGGGATCACCTTTTCAACATCCTGTGCAATGAATCCGATATTCCTGATCTGCTGCGGATCGTTCTTCCATGAGTATGTAACTCCCTGCAGGTTAAGGACTTTTTCCAGTGCGTTTTCTATGGGAAGGATATTATCCTTCAGCCTTGCATCGGATGTGCTCAGTGTAATTATCCCATTATTATCGATGTATAGAGCCTTCGACCCGCTACCTGCCACTGATGTGAACCTGGCTCCTCCTGCAACTTCCAGGGCCTGGCTGCTTAGTGTGGGTGTAATCCCTATTCCTACTATTTTATTCAGGCGGATCAGCTGGTCTTTGAAATCACCATAGATAAGACTGCTGTCGATTCCCTCTGCAAAGGTTGTACCCTTGCACACTGATATATATAACTTCCGTGAGCCTGTCTCCCAGTAACCTGCATTGTTACCGACTGATACGTTATAGCTGCCTGTTAAGTTTTTATACCCCGCCCATAAACCTATATAAGTATTCCTGTATCCTGTTGTGTTCGCCCGACCAGCAGCATAGCCGTTAAAGACATTATAATTCCCGGTAGTGTTGTTGAAACCGGCCTGGTAGCCCATAAACAGATTGGCGCTGCCAGTTGTATTATAATAACCAGCCTGGTCTCCGATAAATGCATTCCAGTCTCCTAAAGAATTTGTAAAGCCTGCCATATAACCGATGAAAGTATTATAGGTCCCTCTGTATTCGCTATATCCCGCCTCAAATCCGATATAAACATTATATACAGGAGGATATACGGCACTTGTGGCTAAGCCCATACCGGCCTGCTGTCCTATATACACATTACTGTAGCCGGTTTTGTTGCTCAACCCGGCCTGATCCCCAATGTATACGTTGCTGTTCCCTTCGAATACACCACCGTTGCCAACATTTGAGTATCCTGATTTATACCCTATGAAAATATTGTTTTTACCTTCGACATTCGACCTTCCAGCCTGGTAGCCGATAAATGAGTTATTTGCGCCTGTGTTATTCTTGAACCCTGCCTGGTAACCAATGAATGCATTATAACTTCCACTATTGACTTTGCCACTGCCATTTCCCAGGAAGATATTTTGTGTTCCTGTTGAATTACCATATCCTGAACTATCGCCCAGAAATACGTTATTATCTCCGGTCGAATTCAGGTATCCGGCCACATGTCCAAGGAATGTATTGCTCTTGCCTAAAGAGTTCTTGTATCCGCTCTGGTATCCCAGGAACACATTATAGTCGGCATTATTGGTATAGCCTGCCTGATATCCAAGGATTGTATTGTACCCTCCGGTAGAGTTGGATAATCCAGTCTGATATCCAAGAAACGAGTTAAATTTTCCGGTTGTAGCTGCTTTTCCGCTCTGGTGTCCTATAAAATAGTTTTCAGGTGTAAGCTTAAGATAGCTCTCGGCAACTCCTGTCGAAAGACTTCCGACACCAAAGCCTTTATTGGGGTCAGTGGTAAAAACCCTCGTGCTGTCAGGATTCACGGCCAGAAACTTATGTATTGTTACACCGCCTTTAGTCAAATCATATCCCCCGACCGCAAAGCCTCCTCGCACACCTTTAGTTGCAGGATTGCTGTCGACATAAACCCTGACGCTGTCTTTGCTTACGTCCAGGTATTTCTGGAATGATATAACTCCTTTTGTCATATCATATCCGCCGACTGCAAATCCCCCCCTCACACCTTTAGTAGCAGGATTGCTATCAACGTAAATTCTTACACTGTCTTTGCTTATATCCAGAAAATCCTGCACTGCTGTCCCTCCTTTTGTCATATCATACCCGCCAACAGCAAAGCCACCTTTCTTCCCCTTTAATGTAGGTTTGCTGTCAAAATAGAGCCGGGCGCTGTCAGTGCTTAATGTAAAAAGGTCATATACTGTAGTGCCTTTTGTTGCATCATAGCCGCCAACAGCAAATCCTCCCTTTTTACCTTTTGCCGATCCGTTGCCCACGTAAGCCCTGATTCCTTCATTATAAACAGCAAAAACTGTATTACCGGCCTGGTTCTTCACTTCAAACAGAGCTTCCTCCATATCCGTTGTCGTTCCGGTTATACCAAGCTTCGTCAGCGGCCCTGCGACATCTTGGGCCACAAGCGAATATGGGACTCCCCATATCTGGCTGGTTCCCATTGTGGTCCAGATTATTCCAGGATACTGAATGATTGTCTTGAGATAAAGTGGCTGAGCTTTCCAGTCAATTGCCGAAAATGAAGCTGCACTTCCTCCTGTCTGGGTTCCTGTTCCTACAACCAGGGATATCAGCCCGAACTGGTTTGAAGTAATGGATGAGAAAGTCTCTTCATAAATCAGGGTTCCTCCTATAAGTGTGGTCTGGATGTCAATCTTGACAGGCAGCGCCTGGTTAGCGAGAATAGTACCCGAACCATCGCGTGCGATGGCCTGGTAATTAAAGCCCTGTGGGACCTGTCCGGTGCAAGGCAAAAGGCAAAAGGCAAAAGTAAAAAGTAAAAAGCAGAAGAGGAGTTTTGTTTTCATGGTCAAACGAATTAAAGGCTTATTTTCACAATATGCAAAAGCATGAATGACTGTGACATAGGCCGGTTAATAATTAGTGAAAACAGCAATTGCATCAGCAAGTTATGACAAAAGCAGATGCAAATCAAGTTTTTTTGACGAGCGGGGGAAATGCAATTATAAATGAATGATCAGGAGCAATAAAAAACGCAGATGATGACATCTGCGTTTCATTATGCGTTAAAGTAAATTTTTTGACTGGCTACTACTGTTTATGAGCAGGTTTTGGATCATCTTTTGGCTTCTGCATTGATTTTGCATCACCGGAACGGGGCTTGCCAAGATCTTTTCCTTCCGATTTGCCTTTATTATGCCCGTATGCATTCACAGGTTTGCCATTTTCTATTTCTTTAGGCTGTGCCGAAGCCGGAGCCTCTTTAGCTTCCATTGCAGGAACAGGAGCTTCAGCCTTTACACCCTCTTCGTTTGCTTTCTCGGCCTCTACCGATTTCTCGGCATTATCAGCCTCTTTATTGATGTTTATTGATCTCGTTGGTGCCTTGGCTTTTCTAGTCTGGTCGTAGCCGCCAACTGAGAAACCGCCTTTCTTATCATTTGTATTCTTTTCCGTATTCTGTCCTATTGCGGTACCGCAAAACAGGACGATACAAAACACAACTAATAGTGATAATAATCTTTTCATATTGTTCGTTTTAAATATAGTTCGCTTCAGCAAAAATACTAATATCATTGATAAGAATGCATTTTTAATCTCCATAATTTTCCTCTTCAGGAATGTAGTTTGGATATTTTAATGCTTTTGAAAAAGGATGAAGCATTTTCATTAATAAATGCCGGTCGACTAATTATGAATATCTTTGTAAAAAATGATAAATGAGAAAGATTTCTGTAATCAGCGGAGGATCCGGCGGTTTAGGCCTTGCAATTGCGGAGCTCCTTGTCAAAGCCGGTAAAAGTGTGCTTATCCTTGGCCGGGATAGCGAAAAGCTTACCAGAGCCGCAAGGAAACTAAGCCGGCTTGCCAGCGAATCCCACGTGAGCACGCTGGTTTGCAATGTTGGTAATGAAAGCGATGTAAAACAAACAGGCAAATTCCTTAAAGATCATAAGATTGTCACCGAATACCTGTTTAATAATGCCGGCAGGGGACTTTCTGCAGAGTTCAGTGAAACGACTTCCGGGCTTATTGAGGCTGTTTTTGAGGCGAACCTCAGGGGATTGATTCTTCTGACCACCGAGATACTAAAAATAACGCCTGAAAATGAAGAACTTACCATCGTCAATATTATGTCTACATCAGCTCTCCACGGCAGGGCAAAAGAGACAATATATTGTGCCTCTAAATGGGGTGCGAGAGGATATACCGAAGCTTTAAGGACAGAGCTCGCCGGGACAAAGCGTAATATAATTGCCGTCTACCCCGGAGGAATGAAAACCGATTTCTTTAAGACCAGCGGTCAGACCAGGGATATTTCAGGATTTATGAAGCCTGAAGAGGTCGCGGACAAAATTGTGCACGCAGTTCTCGGAACTGCCAGGCTGCTGGTTACTGATATTACTATCAGCAGGAAGAAGTAATTTTTCGGCAACCGGCTACCGGCAACCGGTGACCAGCATTATGACAGTCGGTTTTTATAATCGTTGTAGTCAAATTCCCTTAATAACCGAAACTTTCCGTCCCTTGTCCAGATGCCGATAGATGGATGCTGTACGCCATTGAATGTCGTAGTCTTGACCATTGTATAATGGATCATATCGAGGAAGATGATCCTGTCTCCAGGTTTCAGCTCCTGCTCAAAAGACCAGTCACCCATTACATCACCGGAGAGGCATGAATTGCCTCCCAGACGGTATACCGGTTTCCCCGGAACAGGGTCAGATGCTCCTATTATCTTTGGTTTATAGGGCATTTCGAGGCAATCGGGCATATGGGCCGTAAATGATACATCAAGAATTGCCGTATTAATTCCTTTATTGTTTACGATATCTTCAACCGATGAAACCAGTTCACCAGTCTCCCAGGCAAAAGCGCTTCCAGGCTCAAGGATCACATGAAGCCCGGTTCTCCTGATAAAATCTTTTAAAACCTTTATAAGATGCCCTGAATCATAATCTTTTCCTGTTATAAGATGCCCTCCACCCATGTTTATCCACTTTAGCCGGGAAAAAAATCTTCCAAACTTCTCTTCCACAACCTTAAGAACCTTCTCAAGAGCATGGGAATCGGATTCAAAAAGAACATGAAAATGGAGTCCTTCAATCCCTTCAGGCAAACCTGCTGCGAGATCCCCGGCTGTAACCCCAAGCCTTGATCCGGGTGAACATGGATTATAAATACCATGATCGATTTCAGAGAACTCAGGGTTGATCCTCAGTCCGGCCGAAATTTTTCCTGAATGATTTTTCAGAACGCTGCTGAACTTTTTGTATTGCCGGATCGAATTGAAAGTTACATGCGAGCTGTACTTCAGAATAGAACCAAATTCACTTTCCTTAAATGCAGGTGAATAAGTATGAGCCGGGGAGCCGATCTCTTCAAAGCACAGCCTGGCTTCATTAACCGAGCTGGCAGCGGCCCCTGATACATACTCACGCAGGATATCGAATACTCCCCACATGGCAAATCCCTTGAAGGCAAGGATTATCTCAGCGCCCGATTCATCAGAAACATGTTTGATAAGGGATAGATTCTTCCTGAATCTATCTTCATCAATCACATAACAGGAAGATTGTATTTTTGAATAGTCAATCACTTCAAATAATTATAATTAAAACCCACCCCTTCCCCTCCCTGGAGGGGAATTTTGCCTTTGAGCCATTGCGCCGTTGTACCTCTGCGCCGTTAGAGTTCCAGGTCAACATCATGCAGCTCAACCCATGGAAGGCCTAGCAGGTTCAGCTGTTCCATGAACGGGTCCGGATCGAATTCCTCGACATTGAAAACACCCGGTTTATTCCAGATTCCCTTCAGGTACATCATTGCTCCGATTGCAACCGGTACACCTGTTGTATAGCTGACACCCTGCGCTCCGGTTTCAGCATATGCAGCCTCATGGCTGCAGTTATTGTAAATATAGTATGTTTTTACCTTGCCATTTTTAAGTCCTTTAATCCTGCATCCGATGGAGGTCTGACCCTTGTAGTTTTCTCCAAGTTCGCCCGGATCAGGAAGAACAGCTTTGAGGAATTGTAATGGAATTATCTCTCTTCCGTCGAACATCACAGGTTCAATTCCTGCCATTCCAATATTCTGAATTACGCGAAGGTGAGTTAAATATTCCTGTCCGAATGTCATCCAGAATCTTGCTCTTTTCAGTGATGGGAAATTCTTGACAAGCGATTCCAGCTCCTCATGATAGATCAGGTATGATTCCCTGGGACCGATTTCAGGATAGTTCAAAGGTTTATGTATTTCGTGAGGCTTGGTATAGATCCATTTGCCGTTCTCCCAGTATTTTCCTTTTTGGGTTACCTCCCTGATATTTATTTCAGGATTAAAGTTTGTTGCAAACGGTTTTCCGTGATCTCCGGCATTGCAGTCGACAATATCCAGGTAGTTCAATTCATCAAAATGATGTTTTGCTGCATAGGCAGTAAAAATTGATGTCACTCCCGGATCAAATCCGCAGCCCAGAATGGCAGTAAGGCCTGCTTTCCTGTATTTTTCCCTGAATGCCCATTGCCAGCTGTATTCATATTTGGCTTCCTCACGCGGTTCATAGTTAGCAGTATCAAGATAAGATACACCTGTTTCAAGGCATGCATCCATGATATGAATATCCTGGTAAGGCAGGGCAACGTTTACTACCAGGTCCGGCATATATGATTTGATAAGCTTTACAAGCTGAGGCACCTTATCGGCATCTATCTGTGCAGTCTGGACACGATCTTTCCCTACCTTTTCTGCAATTGCATCACATTTCGACTTTGTCCGGCTTGCAAGCAATATCCCGCTGAAGACATCCGGCATGGAAGCCATCTTGCTGATAACGACAGTACTGACTCCTCCTGCTCCTATTACCAATACTTTTCCCATATAGTAATTGTTTATAATTAATTGAATTTAAGGTTATTGCTAATTATACTAACAGTTTAAAAAGCCACAGATATATATTCTTTACCTGATTCAAATATAAGATTTTAAAACGACCATTCATCTGACTTATAACAGTAAAACTTTGTTTCCGGATAAGATTTAACCATGGGTTATTGCAAACTAAATCTAATTATATTTGTACCCTGAATTTCCGTGAGCGAACAATGAAGCTTATCAATCCACCGGTAATACTCAGGATTCTGAGCACTATACTACTGATCGAGACGATCTCATTCTTAGCCTGTCTGCCAGTATCCCTCATATATAAGGAACCTCTTTATCCCTTTATCTGGTCTTCTGTTATTTGCGCTCTGTTTTGCCTGATCCTAAGGCTAATCAGCGAGAATGCCGATATGGATAAGATAAGCAACCGCGACGGATACCTGGTTGTAACCCTGTCGTGGGTCACTTTATCGGTTATGGGTGCCCTGCCATATATTATCAGTGGAACAATACCATCATTCATTAATGCTTTTTTTGAATCTTCTTCTGGATTTACTACTACAGGATCATCAATTCTGACTGATGTTGAGATCATGCCCTATTCCATCCTCTTCTGGAGGAGTTTCACCCACTGGATAGGAGGCATAGGTATAATCATGCTGGTTGTAATCATCCTGCCGACTTTAAGGATTTCGGGTTACCAGCTCTTCAGCCTTGAATCATCGCTGAAGGAAAAGATCCAACCCAAGACCAAGGCAGTGGCTTACAGGATCGGAATAATTTATATCGGGCTGACTATTGCTGAGATAATATTATTGTCGATGGGCGATATGACGCTGTTTGACAGCATCTGCCATTCATTCGGGACAATCGCGACCGGAGGTTTCTCTACAAAGAACAACAGTCTACAGTACTATTCATCCTACAGCCAGTATATCGTCATGATATTCATGTTCCTCGCAGGAGTCAGTTTTCTGATTTACTATTATATCGGCAAGCTTAATTTCAAGAAAGTAAGACAGAACGAGGAGCTTTGGTTTTACATATCAGTGGCCTTCGTTGCAGGGTCCCTTGCAACTATTATTCTGCTTGCCCATTCCGGACGCAGCTTTGAAGTGGCTTTCAGGGAGGGTTTTTTCCAGGTAATATCGATAATGACCTGTACTGGTTTTACATCAGCCAATTACCTCTTCTGGCCAATGGCCGGCTTGCTTCTGATTTTTGTCGTGATGTTCTCCGGAGGAAGCACCGGTTCTACCAGCGGCGGTATAAAAATGGCAAGGCACCTTATTGTTTTGAAGAATATCAAAAGTGTTTTTGTCAGGCTTAATCACCCAAACGCACTCGCTCCAATAAAGCTCAACGGCAAGGTTGTAAGTGAAAGTACAAATAATTCAATTCTATCCTTCGTAATATTATATCTGTTCCTCTTTATCATCGGCACTGTGGTTGTTGTGGCCACCGGAGTAGATCCGGTCACCTCTGCCAGCTCTGTTGCCACCTGCATGGCAGGAATAGGTCCCGGACTTGGCCAGGTTGGTCCGATGGGCAATTTTGCACACTTGCCTGAAATAGCCAAGGTAGTTCTCAGCATGCTAATGATTATCGGCAGGCTTGAGATAATTACGGTATTCACTCTCTTTTCAAAATCGTTCTGGAAGCTGTAAAACCCCCGCTGCTTCGCAGCACCCCCTGAAGGGGGTTTTATCACAACACACAATTAAAGTTTGTAAATAGGATTAGCCCCCCTTTAGGGGGGATGGGGGGGCGAAACATAGGGCTAGCCCCCCTTTAGGGGGGAATGGGGGGTCAGGAGTTCCCTTGCCTCTTCAAATATTTCCGGAGTTCCGACATTGAACCAGTACCCGTCATTATGCAGAAGGGTATGGATCTTATGGTCAGTAGCAAGCTGAAGGTAGAGAGCAGTCATAGAGTAAACTCCTTCGCTCATATAATTAAAAATATCAGGATTGATAATATGGATGCTTGAGAAAGCTATTTTGCCAAGTTTTTCATCCTCTTCGCCTGCAACTATTCTCTCACCCGTCGATATGTTGCACCATCCTCTCAGGATACCATCACGATTGACCAGGAAATATCTTTTGCCCTCACGATCCCTCACTGCCAGGGTTGCAAGACCCTTCTTTTCATTATGCATTGCCAGAAGATTTGCAATAGGAAAATCTGTAATGATATCAGCATTATAAAGAAGGAATGGTTCTCTGTCAAAAAAATCTTTTGCTTTGTAAAGGCCTCCCCCGGTTTCAAGAAGCATCTCCCTTTCATCGGAAACCGTAACCCGGAATCTCATCCTATTCAGCCTGACAATTTCCTCTTCCACCATATCTGCAAAATGGTGAATATTGACAATAATGTCTTCAAACCCTGCTGCCGTACACTTTTCGACAGCAATCCGGAGCAGGCTCTTCCCGTTTATATCCAGGAGAACTTTTGGGATGGAATCAGTTATCTTTCCCATCCTCGTGCCTTTACCTGCTGCAAGGATCATTGCTTTCATAGCCTGATATTACTTTTCAGATTTTGACAACTGCCTGTATTTTTCCGTTCCCGGCACCAGCCTGACTACCTGGTATAATTCATGGAGATCAAGAAGTTTTTCGGTTTTTTCAATCACTACCAGCAGCAATTTCAAACCAGGAACAATACTATCGGTAAAGGTGGGCTTGTTTTCATACAATCCCCTGAACCCGAATGCACCCAATGCCTGCATGAGTCTTATCATCGAGAAACCGTTGTAATGACCGGTGAACATTGTTTTATTAGTTCCGGTGACAGAACAGAACCTTTCGCAATAATAATCAAACAGTTCATCCCTGGTCGCCTGAAGCATCGGCACCTTGGCATCAAACAGCAATGAAGCAATATCATACTGGGCAGCACCCTTCCTGCCTCCCTGGTAATCTATAAACCATGGATCGCCGCCACCGATCATAATATTTGCTGACTGAAAATCCCTGTAGAGAAAAAAGTCCTGTCCGGCTTCAAGAAGATAATCAGCCAGCAGGTTGAAGTCATGCTCAAGGCGCCGCTCATTGAAAGGTATACCGAGAAGCTTGAGAAGCATGTACTTGAAGTAATTCATATCCCACATCATCGACTGACGGTCAAAGCTTCTGTGAGGATAGCAGAGATCGAGGTTTAATCCTTCAATACCCTTTGTCTGGAAAAGTATCAGGTTATCTAGTATTTTATGATATAGCTTCTGAGTATCCTTGTCGAAACGGATATCTGCCGGCTTATTACGCAACCACGTAAACAGGTTGATATCGCCAAGGTCGGACTGGAAATAAATATTCTTTTCGCGCAGGTAGCCATAAATCTCAGGAACAGGGAGATGTTTCCCGAAGAAGTGCCTCGAAAACCCGACAAATGCATCGTTCTCCTCGGGAACAGGATTAAATGTACAAATTACACTTCTTCCCGGAGATGTCACCCTGAAGTACTTCCTGTCGGAACCTGACTGCGGTAGTTGTACTATGTTTATGGTGTCATTCCCGAATATTTCCCGGTACGCACTTTTTATTATATTGATTTCATCCATATTTATCCTTAGCTTCTTTATCATTTACCCCCATCCTGCCCTTCCCCCACGGGGGAAGGATTTGCTTTTGCTTTTCCCCTTGAGTTACTTTTGTCTTGTGACTTTTGTCTTTTATCTTACCCCTAAAATCTGATCATAATCTTCTTCCTGTACAGTATAAGGGCCACCCCCCATATTATAAGCATCTGAACCAGTGCGAACATCAGGCTTCCGTTAATGTTCCCTGCAATATTGACACATACTTTCTCATAGAACCATTCGTACAGGCTCATTTTCATGGCACCAACCGGCACTTTTACAAATAACAGCATCTCCGTCCATACTCCGGCAAGGAAATAGGAAAAAAGTGCATTTGTCCCAAAAACTGAGAAGAAGGCTCCCCATGCTTTAAACTTTAGAACATCTGCAATCAGGTAAACCAAGGCAAGGGCTCCCGTTGCAATTCCTGCCGTATAAAGGACATATGAGCTGGTCCACAATGGCTTATTAATCGGGAAAACCATGCTCCATAGCAGGCCAAGACCGGTTGCGGCAGCACCTGTAAAAATAAGCTTCAGGACCGTGGGTCCGTTGGCTGAACCTTTGCCGACTATCTCACCAATATAATAACCTGTTATAACCGTGGCCGCCGCAGGAAGGGTGCTCAGCAATCCTTCCGGATCGAACGGGATGCCGAATCCAGTATACATGTGTTTGCTGCCGAGGATTGCCAGGTCGACCTTGCGAACCAGGTTTCCGCTCAGGCTGAAGGGATCCGAACCACCCAGAAAAGCCATCAATGCCCAGTATACCAGAAGTATCACAGCAATAACTATCCAAAGGTAATCCCGCTTTATAGCCAGGCATATTATCGAGCTTATGAGATACGCAAGGGCGATGCGCTGAAGTACTCCCATGATCCTGAGTGTCGAATAATCCATTTTGAAATAGGGGAATATTGCCAGGAATAATCCCAGGATAAAGATTGTGGCTGTTCTCCTGATAATCCTCCATACAGATCCTCCGGTCAGCTCATGGCTGTAATTCTTCATCGAATACCACATTGAAATCCCGACTATGAAAAGGAAGAAAGGGAAGACGAGATCTGTCGGAGTACAGCCGTTCCATGAAGAATGCCTTAAAATCGGATATACATGGTCCCAGCTTCCTGGTGTATTTACAATTATCATAAATGCCACTGTCATGCCCCTCAGAATATCAAGAGAAACCAACCTTGAACTGCTCTTTGCCATTATGCCAGGTTAAATATGAGCAGTAAAAATAACAAATTACGACGATTTAGTATTGTGTCCACCCCCTTTCCCGTCCCGCCGAAGCGGGAGGCTTAACTTGTTCTCCGTCCACCGTGGGTGAAGGTGTACGATCCACATAACATATATAACCTGTAAGATGAAATATTTCTTACTTTTGACTAACATGAGAAATCTGTAATTACAAAGAAGAACACTCCATGCAATTAAGAAAATTAATAATATCTCTCCTTCCCATTTTCATTCTTACCGGTCTAACAATCGCTCAGAAAACCGACCCTCCCTTCCTGAAATACATGAACAACCCATGGGTTGATTCTGTATTCAATAAGCTGACCCCTGATCAACGGATTGCACAGTCGATATGGGTTGCCGGTTGGTCAAACAAAGAGATTGGCGATGAAGTCGATCTGGCTGAAACAATTAAAAAATACGGTGTGGGAGGAATTGTTTTTTTCCAGGGAACGCCTGAGAAACAGATCGAACTGACTAATTATTACCAGAAGATCTCAAACGTACCCCTTGTGATAGCGATGGATGCAGAGTGGGGAGCAGGGATGAGACTTTCCGGTGTTGATAAATTCCCTTTCCAGATGACACTGGGAGCCATAAGGAATGATTCCATGATTTATCTTTTCGGGAAAGCTGTCGGTGACCAGTGCAGGCTTTTGGGCGTTAATATTAACCTTGCCCCGGTTGCCGATATAAATAATAATCCCCGCAATCCTGTAATTAATTACAGGTCGTTCGGCGAGAACCGTGAGAACGTGGCTTCCAAAGCATCATCGTACATGAAAGGCATGCAGGATAAAGGCGTGATGGCCACTGCCAAGCATTTCCCGGGACATGGCGATACTGACGTCGATTCCCATTCTGATCTTCCAGTCATAAAACATACAATTCAGAGGTTAGACAGCATCGAGCTTTACCCATTCATGAGGCTCATAAGCGAGGGAACGGGTTGCATTATGACTGCTCATCTTAACCTTCCGGCACTCGACACTGCCAATAACAGGCCCTCTTCACTGTCGCCTTTAATAATTAATGGACTGCTCAAAGAAAAGCTTGGCTTCAAAGGCCTTGTCATCACCGACGCCATGAACATGAAGGGTGTGACAAAATATTTCAGTACCGGTGAAGGTGAAGCAATGGCGTACCTGGCAGGCAATGATGTCATAGAATTCATTACCGATCCCGGAGCTGCGATCGCTGAAATCAGCAAGCTTATTGCTTCAAAAAAGATATCACAGCAGGAGGCTGATCTCAAATGCAGGAAAATTCTTGCACTGAAATATATGGCAGGATTGGAAAATTTGCACCCTGATGAAAAGGGCACCATTTCTCAAAAGATTAATTCAGGTAATGCAAAAGCCCTGATTATAGATCTCTATGCAAATGCACTGACACTTCTGCGAAATGAAGGAAATGTAATTCCGGTAAAAGATCTGCCGGATGCCAGAATAGCAACTATCGCCATAAACAGGAATACTCTCACAACTTTCCAGACAAGGCTATGTGATTACAAATCTGCAGATAATTACTTCATTAATCCTGCAGACAGTGCTGCTGTTTCCGCCTTGCTCAGAAAGCTCTCCGGATACAATCTCGTTATAGCCGGAGTCTACGGACTTGACCAGCGCCCCGACCGGGCTTTTGGAATAACTCCCGCTCTCGACAGTTTTCTTGAAAAGCTTATTGCCGGTAACAAAACTCTTATTGCATGGTTCGGAAATCCTTACGGCCTGGGCACGATAAACTCACCCTCGAAAGCTGACGGATTGCTCCTCGCCTACCAGGAAAATGATTATGCCGAAGATCTTTCCGCACAGCTCATCTTTGGCGGGATTGGCGCCAGGGGTTCTCTTCCGGTGACTATCAACGATATGTGGCCTTATAATTTCGGTCTCATTACTCCCGGAAATATCAGGATGCAATATGGTGTCCCTGAAAATGCAGGAATGTCATCATTATCCATAGAGAGAAAAATTGACTCAATCGTAAATATCGGACTCGCACAAAAGGCTTTCCCCGGCTGCGAGGTTATGGCTTCCAGGAAAGGAATTGTGGTATTCCGCAAGAGCTATGGGTACCAGGATTATGACGACAGGATAAAAGTTGAGGATGGAGATCTGTTTGATCTTGCCTCAGTCACGAAGGTTACTGCCACCCTGCCATCGCTGATGATCCTTGACGGCGAAGGTAAATTTTCGACTGATGAAACTCTAGGGCATTATCTGCCTTTCTTTAAAAGATCCGATAAGGGAAACCTTAAAATGAGTGAGATACTCACCCACCAGGCAGGACTGAAGGCATGGATCTCCTACTGGCAGGAGACGGTTAAAAAGAACGGAAAATTCAGGAAGCACATTTATAGTCCTGTATATTCTGAAAAATATCCTCTCGAGGTAGCAGAAGGGCTTTATATATCTGAAAAGTTCAGGAAGAGGATCTACACTGAAATAAAGAAGTCGCCGCTTACGGAAAAGAAATACCTCTATTCAGATCTCGGATTTATACTGTCACCTGAAATAATAAAAAATCTTTCCGGTGAAGACCTTCCCGGTTTTGTGACCGACCGGGTATATAAGAAAATCGGAGCTGGCGATATTGTTTTCAATCCTCTGAAGAAATATTCTTTAATCCGCATTGTTCCGACTGAATACGATTCGCTTTTCAGGAAGCAGCAATTACATGGCACCGTGCACGACGAAGGCGCTGCAATGATGGGAGGCATTTCCGGCCATGCAGGCCTCTTTTCAACTGCAAATGACCTGATGAAGCTTCTTGAGACATACAGAAGGATGGGTACTTATGGAGGCGAACAGATCATTCCGAAGGAAGTAATGGAAAAATACACTTCGGTTCAATTCCCTGAAAACGATAACCGGCGCGGACTTGGATTTGATAAACCGTTGCTGGACAATGCATCTAAATCAGAGAAAGATGCATACCCTTCAAAAAGCGCTTCGCCTTCCAGCTTCGGACATTCAGGATATACCGGAACTTTTGTATGGGTCGACCCGGAGAAGGAATTATGTTTTATTTTTCTCTCCAACAGAGTTTACCCCACAAGAAACAATACACTGATATCTGACCTTAATATCAGGACGGAAATTCTCCAGGCTCTTTATGATTCAATAGTTAAATAAGGCGATTATTAGAAGTACCAGGATAGCCCTGCTATTTCTTTCCGGCCAGATCAACCTCCATATCTTCAGAATTCTGAACCCTTAGGGTAGCATCTTCAGGACTCTTTACAGATACATTTTTAAACTTCCATCCTCTGGCAAAGGAAATATCACCGGGAGTACGTGCTTCAATATTTATATCGGTCAGAAAGTAGTTCTCGATCGGCGACTCTTTCATCCCGGCAATTGAGACTGCCTGTCCCCTTACCGATCCTGTGAAGTTCCACAGGTATACATTTTTAAAATGGGGCGTCCCCTGTTCAGGTGTGACTTTCTGGAGCATCACTTTCCAGTGCGCCGGAATGCTGTCGTACGAATATTCTTTTGGAAGCGTTGAGTAGCTGTAGCTTGGGTTCCAGTCCATAGTTGCCCGCAGCATGGTGCCTACATTGTTCATTGTAATATCATGGGCATATATATTTTCAACAGTTCCGCCGCGGGTGATTGCCGATTTGAAATTTATGCAGTTGCTGGTTCCGTTGGCTGTCATGTTATATGCCAGCACATTTCTTATGCTTCCGGATGTCTCGCTTCCACATGTTATCAGGCCTGCTCCTTTCCTGGCAATGCAGTCATGGATTACAATGTACTCAGTAGGCCGGTTAACACGAATGCCATCAGCATCGCGTCCGGCTTTTAGGCAGAAATCATCATCGTTACAGTCAATATCGCAATTCTGAACAAGCACCCATGATGATGAATCTATGTCAATTCCATCGGTGCTGGGGCCGCTACCATCGACATTGTTCCGTATGATTATTCCGTCGACTGTTATATTGTGCGAATAAAGGATTTGCACTGTCCAGAAACCTGCCTGCTGAAGTGTGATGCTTTTGACAGAAACGTTTGATGAACGCGAAATAAGAAGTGTCCTCGGCCTTTTGCAATCATAGTCAACAATCCATCGCAATCCCTTTTTAACATAATCTCTGCTCATTGCAAAGTATTTGTTCCAGAAAACTTTACCTCTTGCATTGATTAAACCTTCACCTGTAATAATAACCTTCTCCTGGTCGAGAATATTAATAAGTGCGGCAGGCCATTTAATTTCGACGCCTGCTATGCGGGTATCTATTTCAGGATAATCTGCAATATCCTGACTTCCGAGTATGGTTGTATTCTTGCCGATATTGAAAGTCACGCCTTTTTTTATGAACAAAGAACCTGTGACGTATTTGCCTGTATCAAATGTGACCACTCCTCCTCCTTTTGATGCGCATGCATCTATGGCATCCTGGATGGCTTTTGTATTCATGGTTGTTCCGTCATTCCTGGCGCCGAAGGATGATACATTATAAACTTTCTTCCCATGGGGTGTTTTCTTTGCGCCTGCCTTTGCAGCCCATTTTAAATCAGGTATTTGTCCGGAAGGCTGCTTTGAAGTTCTGGCATCTAAAGGCAAAGCGACAATGACGGCAAAAATTATGGCAATTGTTTTCTTCATTTGGGTATCAGTTGTAGTTTTTCTTATTTAATATGACATGTAAAAGTGCAAAATAATTCCGGCATCAGGCAATAAAAAAACCAGACTGTTATTACAATCTGGTTAATTATTGGTGCCCAGAACAAGACTCGAACTTGCATACCGTTGCCGGCACCAGCCCCTCAAGCTGGCGTGTCTACCAATTTCACCATCTGGGCAGAATCAAGTAAAAAGTAAAAAGTAAAAAGTACATCTTCGTTCAATCTTTTGCCTTTTGCCTTTTATCGTGCCCAGAACAGGACTCGAACCTGCACATCATTACTGACACTAGTCCCTGAAACTAGCGCGTCTACCAATTTCGCCATCTGGGCATGACTTAGAGTTAAAATAAAGAACGCGCCTGTTTTTCAGTTACAGCGGGGCAAAGGTAAAAAAATTCAAAAAAAGTACAAACATTTTATATCGTATTATTTAAAAGTATATTTTTGCTTCCTGATTATCATAAAATGTTCAAACAGTTAAAGAAAATCTTAAGGCTTATCATGCATCCGGAATTTGGGTCTGCATCATCTTTGCCGTTAGGTTTTTAACGTTGAAGTGATGACAGGCCTGCAGATTTTGCAGGTTTTTTTTTAATATAAAGTGAAAATGGAAATTGAAAAAATCATGAAATTCGGCGGGACCTCGGTAGGCAATCCCGACAGAATGAGAGCACTTATCCCGCTCATCACAGGCAATGAAAGAAAAGTGGTTGTCCTGTCGGCAATGGCAGGAACCACCAACAACCTGGTCGAGATCACAGACCTGCTTTATGACGGGAATGTCAACGAAGCATCAGTTAAAATTGAGGCTCTGCGGGAAAAATATCACCAGGTAGTCCAGAAGCTTTTTTCAACAGCTGCATTTAGAAAGTCGGGGCGCGAACTCATTGACTCTCATCTTGATTACATAAATAATTTTACCCTAAGGGTATTCACCAAGCAGCAGGAAAAGGCTATCATCGCTCAGGGCGAGATGATGTCAACGTCGCTGTTTCACCAGCTTCTTCAGGAAAAGAAAATCAAGTCGGCGCTCTTACCTGCCCTCAGCTTCATGCGCATCGATAAAGATGGTGAGCCGGACTATTTTTACATAGAAGAGAATATAAACAGGGAACTTGAAAAGTACGATTCGGAAAATATTATCATAACCCAGGGATTCATCTGCCGTAACGTTTATGGAGAGATCGATAACCTTAAGCGGGGTGGCAGCGACTACTCAGCTTCCATTATCGGGGCAGTGCTTAAAGTAAAGGAGATCCAGATCTGGACCGATATAAGCGGGTTCCACAATAATGATCCCCGTTTTGTTGAGAACACCAGGGTGATCAGGGACTTATCTTTTGACGAGGCAGCCGAGCTGGCATACTTCGGGGCAAAGATACTGCATCCTGCAAGCGTCAATCCGGCAAGAGAAAAAAACATTCCTGTCAGGCTCAAGAACACGATGGAGCCTGAAGATGAAGGTACACTTATTACATCGTCAAGTGTACTCCTTGATTATAAAGCCGTTGCTGCAAAGGATGGCATTTCAGTGTTAAGGATAAGATCCGACAGGATGTTAATGGCGTATGGATTTCTGAGAAAGGTATTTGAGATTTTTGAAGCCTACAGGACACCCATCGATATGATAACAACTTCGGAAGTCGCCGTTTCGCTGACCATTGACAATTCCCAGTATCTCGACCAGCTGGCAAAGGACCTTAAGGAGCTTGGTACTGTGGAAATTGAAGAAAACCAAACTATTATATGTATTGTAGGAGACTTCAGGACCGCAAGGACCGGATCAGCTCCTGAGATCTTCGAGGCACTGAACACTATTCCTCTAAAAATGATTTCCTATGGAGGAAGCCCTCACAGTATGTCACTTCTTATTGATACAAAAAATAAAACACAGGCGCTGAGAATGCTCAGCAAACATCTTTTTGCTTAAATAAAATGATAGATAAAGAAACAATTGAGAAATTCCGGGATCTGCCCACACCATTTTATTATTATAATCTCGGTACACTGAACGAAACCCTCGAAACTCTTAAAAAAGAGTCTCTTGGCCGCGGATATAAGGTACATTATGCCGTAAAAGCAAATCCAAACCCAAGGATCCTGAAGATAATCTCCTCATTCGGATTCGGAGCTGACTGCGTAAGCTGGAATGAAATTGACGCCGCAATTAAGGCAGGCTTTAAACCAGATGAAATTGTGTTTGCCGGAGTCGGTAAGTCTGATTATGAGATCCTCAATGCCATCGAGGCTGGAATTTTCTGCTTCAACTGCGAATCAATTCCTGAAATAGAAGTCATTAATAAAATAGCCGCAGATCAGAAAAAAATTGCAGTTATATCACTAAGGATCAATCCATTGATTGATGCGCACACTCATAAATACATTACAACGGGAATCGAGGAAAGCAAGTTCGGGATTCATACATGGGAGCTTGAAGAGGTCCTGAAAAGAGTCTCGGAAATGAAGAACATAAGGCTCACCGGCATGCACTTCCATGTAGGATCGCAGATTACCAGGATGTCTGTGTTCCAGAGTCTCTGCGCCCACATCAATGAGCTTCAGGAATGGTTTGCCTCTCACAATGTTAATTTAGAGGTTGTCAATGTTGGCGGCGGTCTCGGAATTGATTATGAGACACCAGAAAAGGCACCAGCCTTCGCAGAATATTTTTCGCTTATTGATGAATTCATTGAGTTGAGGCCCGGACAAGTACTTCACCTTGAACCCGGAAGGTCAGTTGTCGGCCAGTGCGGAAGCCTCATATCTAAAGTGCTTTATGTCAAAAACGGAAGCAATACTATTTTCGCTATCATCGATGCAGGAATGACAGACCTTATACGTCCGGCCCTGTACCAGGCTCATCATAAAATTGAAAACCTGACATCACAGGGAAGTATTCACAAATACGACGTTGTAGGGCCTATATGTGAATCATCGGATACTTTTGCCAAATTCTACGAGCTTCCCGACACAAAAAGAGGTGATATCATTGCAATACGATCGGCGGGAGCCTACGGCGAAGCGATGGCATCGAGGTATAACCTGAGGGATCTGCCGAGAGTTGTTTTCTCTGATGAAATCTAGACCCCCGGGTTTCTCCTCCATCCGTCGGATCAACCCACCCCCTGAAGGGGGTCTAATACTGTAATTATCACAAAGACACTGAATTAGGCCCCCTTTAGGGGGCAGGCTAAACCGTTTACGGTTTAACCGGGGGTCTCTCGAATCATTTATTATTTAATCGGGCTTTACTGTGCTTTATTCCGTAGAAAAAATAGATAAAGAACCCAATCGCCATCCAGACAACAAGCCGCAGCCAGGTATCAAGGGGCAATGCAACCATTTGTAAAAAACATATTGCCGCTCCCATGATGGGAACAAAAGGTACCCAGGGTGTTTTGAAGGGCCTCTCGATTTCGGGCCTTGACTTCCTTAAAATAATTACACTTATGCAGACAATAATAAATGCCAGAAGCGTACCTATAGACACCAGTTGTCCAAGAATGCTTATCGGCAGTATCCCTGCTATTATCATTGCCACTGAACCTGTGATTATTGTACTGACGTATGGAGTCTTGAACTTCGGGTGCACTTTTGAAAAGACAGGTGGCAGGAGACCATCCTTTGACATCGTATAGAATATTCTCGGCTGACCCAGCAGCATCACCAGGATTACTGAGCTCAATCCGGCAATAGCAGCAATTTTTACAATCGGCCTTAACCAGAACATCCCCTTACCCATTGCATTTACACCCACCGCAACCGGGTCAGCGACATTAAGCTGTGTATAGCTTACAATCCCTGTCAGTACTATAGCGACAAGAATATACAGAACAGTTGAAATACCAAGCGATCCGAGTATCCCTATCGGCATATCTTTCTGCGGATTTTTTGCTTCCTGGGCTGCTGTCGATACGGCATCAAACCCGATATAGGCAAAGAATATAACACCCGCCCCCCGCAGTATACCACTTATGCCATATTTGCCGAATTCATGACTGTAGGCCTTAAGCCATCCCAGAAATCCCCCATATGCGGATATTGGCGCTTGCTCCACTTTATTGGCCGGGATGAAAGGATGCCAGTTGGCTGCCTTGACGAACATAAATCCAATAGCAATGAAAACTATTATTACTGCTACTTTAGTAATTACCATAACATTATTGAAGTTTGCCGACTCTTTTATCCCAATCACGAGCAGGGTAGTCAGAAGCGCGACGATGAACATTGCCGGCAGGTTAATTATGCATGTTACATGCTGAAGAGAATCAATATTAAGAGTTGATGAGGCCAAAGCATGCAATGCATTGCTATGGGTCACCCAGCCAAGATCCGGAACATTCACCAGCTCCGTCCCTGTTGCGCCTATAAACTGTGCAGGCAAATGGATATTTATGTCATTCAAAAGACTGACAACATAGCCCGACCATCCCACAGCAACTGTAGAAGCGGCAAACAGGTATTCCAGAATAAGGTCCCAGCCAATGATCCATGCAAAAAATTCTCCCAGTGTGGCATACGAATAGGTGTAAGCACTTCCGGCAATCGGAATCATCGATGCGAATTCAGCATAGCATAACCCTGCAAAACCGCAGGCGATACCCGAAATGATAAAAGATAAAACTATTCCAGGGCCGGCATACTGAGCGGCAGCCTGACCTGAAAGAACAAAGATACCGGCGCCTATAATTGCACCTATTCCCAGGGTGGTGAGGTTGAGTGCAGTCAATGATCTTTTGAGTCCGCCAGTCTCTTTCGATTCTGTCATCAATTGATCCAGCGGCTTCGTGATTAACAGGTTACTTTTCGGCATAAATTATTTAATGAAATATCCTGGAATTATTTCCTGTCTACAAACCTAACTTTTTTTTGATAAAAAACAGTTGATATGGGAACTTAAAAATTATTCAAAGCTTAAAGAATATTCTGTTCCCGAGCTAAAAGATTCCTCGCTCCGCTCGGAATGACAGTATGAATTTTAGGGTAACAAAGGGGAGTAGAGGCGGAATGCCGAGGCATTCCGCCTCTACTCCCTCAGTCCCCTCAAAGGAGTCTGTCATTCCGAATGAAGCGCAGCGTAATGAGGAATCTCCATCCCTTTGTTTGATAGTGATTTTAATTTTACCTTTACGGTGACATCAAAAAAAACCTATGAATAAGATCCGTCAAATTTCCCTGGTTGCTGCGCTTTTTTTGATTGCCTGTTTTCCGCTGAAAAATTACCGCGACCTGCCTGAAATAAAGATATGGGAACCTGAAATTGTTAAATTTGAGAACCTCGATAAAACTGAAAGCTATCCATCTGATGCAGTGATGTTTGCAGGAAGTTCAAGCATCAGGCTATGGTCAACCCTTGCTCAGAATATGGCTCCATACCATGTCATACAGCGTGGCTATGGCGGCGCAAAACTAAGCGACTATGCTATTTTTGCTGACAGAATCTTTTCGCCCCACCCTTGCAAGGCTCTTGTACTTTTCATTGCCAATGATATTATGGGAACCCCTCAGGATAAATCTCCTGAAGAGGTAAGAAAGCTATTTCTGAATCTGCTTAAAACTTTCCGGAAGAGCCACCCCTCCTCCCCCGTATTCTGGATCGAAATCACTCCAACTTCGTCAAGGTGGAAAGTGTGGCCACAGGTAACGAAAGCGAATGATTTAATAAAAAAAGAACATGATGAAAATAAAATTCCTCTCACTGCTTCTAATCTCTGTTTGTTTTTTTCAAACTAATGCCAGAAGTCAGTCCAAAACCGGATCATGGGGCGACCAGGGAAACGGTACGTACATCAACCCGGTAATGAATTCCGATTATTCCGATCCTGATGTAATAAGGGTCAATGACAAATTTTATATGGTTTGCTCCGAGTTCCACTTCATGGGGATGCCAGTGCTGGAATCATCAGATATGGTTAACTGGAAGATCATTGCCCGCGTATACGACCATATTGATTTCCCGGAATATGCAACCAATGACAGATACGCCGGAGGCTCGTGGGCGCCTTCGATAAGATTCCATGACAACAAATTCTGGATCTATTTCTGCACTCCTGATGAAGGTCTTTTCATGAGCTCTGCAGAAAAGCCGGAGGGTCCATGGCAACCTCTTTTTCAGGTTAAGGCAATTGCAAGGTGGGAAGATCCGTGCCCTTTCTGGGATGAAGACGGTAAGGCATATCTCGGTCACAGCCTCAAGGGAGCCGGGCCAATCATAATTCATAAAATGAGCCCTGACGGGAAACAGCTTCTCGACGATGGGGTCACTGTCTATACTGGTCCCAATGCCGAAGGCACCAAGATTTATAAGTTGAACGGGTGGTATTATATCTTCATTCCCGAAGGTGGTTTTACTGTCGGCTGGCAAACTGCTCTCAGGTCGAAAAATATTTATGGTCCCTATGAAAAGAAGGTTGTTTTTGAAAGGGGAACTTCAACCCTGAATGGGCCGCACCAGGGTGCTTTAGTCGATACTCCGGACGGACAATGGTGGTTTTACCATTTCGAGTCTGCCGGCGCAATTGGAAGAGTGGTAGACCTTCAGCCTGTCAGATGGCAGGATGACTGGCCTCTGGCTGGTGTCGATATTGACCGGAACGGTATCGGCGAACCTGTATATGTCTGGAAGAAGCCCGATATTAAAGGAGATTTCAAGATAACAGCACCCCAAAGTGATGATGACTTCAATTCGCCTTCACTTGGCCTGCAATGGCAATGGAATCATAATCCGGTCAACGATCTCTGGTCACTGACCGAAAAACCTGGTTTCCTGACACTAAAGGCTGGTAAAGCCGAGAACTTCGTTAAAGCCCATAACACATTGACTCAAAAGGTAATGGGAACCACCGGTGAAGCAGTGACAGAGATGGATCTGTCCGGGTTTGCCGAAGGGCAGAAAGCTGGACTATGCAGCATGGGAGGCAAAATTACAAACCTTATTGGGATCCGGGAAAAGGATGGTCAGTTGAATCTCTTTACAGAAACAAATGGGAAAATTATTAGCGAAAAACCGGCGAAACTTAAAAAGATCTTTCTAAAAGTCAGCCTCGATATCAAAGGAGACAAGAACCAGTTCTACTATAGTACTGACAACAAGTCGTACACTCCAGCAGGCGAGCCTTTTACAACTGCATTCGGATACTGGAAAGGAACGCGCATAGGACTATTTTCATATAATGAGGTCAACGAAAAAGGGTCAGCTTCATTCAATAGTTTCATTTACAATTATGATGGTCCGAAAGGCCAGTAATTAATAAGTGTAACATATACATTTATCCATAAGAATATGAAAAAATCAATCTCACGCCGCAGGTTTTTTAACGAGACAATCGGAATAAGCGCCGGAGCCCTTATTCTTCCGACACTTACCGGGTTTAAATTCCAGGATAAAGGCAAAACGATCAGGCCTGTGATAATTACAAGCCATACCAACGATACCGGCAAGAATGCTATGGAAACGGGATGGGAAATATTAAAGAACGGAGGCTCGGCAGTAGATGCTGTGGAGAAAGCTGCCAATGTAATTGAACTCGACCCTGAGGATACTTCGGTTGGTTATGGTGGGCTTCCGAATGAAGATGGTGTAGTTCAGCTCGACTCATCATTCATGGACGGCAAAACATACTCTGCCGGTGCAGTGGGATGCCTTGAGAATATTAAAACACCGTCATCGGTTGCAAGGCTGGTTATGCAGCATACCGATCATGTGCTGCTTGTCGGTGCAGGCGCACTTGCATTTGCCAAGGCCTGGGGCTTCAAGGAGGAGAATATCCTGACTGAAAAAGCGCGCAAGATATGGCTGAGATGGAAAGAGGATCTCAGTCCTGATGACGACTGGGGTGTACCCGAACACCTGCAGAACCTTAAAAGCAGTACATCCTACTGGAAGGACTTCCCTGAAATTGAGCATCATTACGGAACTACAAATGTAATTGCAATTGACTCTAACGGAGATATTGCAGGTTGCACTACTACCAGCGGACTTAGCTTCAAGCTTAACGGCCGTGTTGGAGATTCGCCGATTATCGGTGCAGGATTGTATGTCGATAACGAGGTAGGTGCTGCCGGAGCGACAGGCCGGGGTGAAGATGTAATTAAGTCGTGCGCATCATATTATATAGTGCTCAGAATGAAGTCAGGACGTACACCCCAGCAGGCATGCGAAGATGCGATGCAAATGATCGCTGATCGCTATCGCAAAGTGAATCCTGATTATCTCCCGGTGGAAAAATTTGTTGCAATAAACAAATCCGGCGAAACGGGCTGTGCCATGATGAAGGGAACCCGCAAGCCAGCAATGTCAGTGCGAACGGAGAATGGCTATAACAAACAGGAAGGGAATATTGTATTTCCCGATAAGTAGTTTATTGTAATGGTTCGAGGTTCTATTTAAGTCTTACACTCTTCTCGTAAAGAGTCTTCCAGTCTTCCCTTCCGGAAACAGTCTGAGGTCTGTCAGATGTTTTCCGGACGATGTCCCTGATGAACAGATTTCTATCACCCCTCAGCATGCCCTTGCCATGATCCACACTGTCGACCCAGGCTGTAAACCTGTTTATCTTATTAGGTATTATCTCATCCGTCCGGATATATGAAACATCTTCAAGCTTAAGCGTGTAATTGTCATGACTCGTTTCCCAGACATCCACATAATATACATAGGGACCAAGGTTTGAGAATACGACTTCCCCATCAGCATCGGTATATCCTTCTGATTCCATGTTGGTTTCGCTATTCCAGTCAGTCAGAGTCGGGTATAGCCTCACACTTGCACCCGGTACAACATATTCATGATAATACTCGAGTACTTCAATTTCGAGGAGCGTGGGGATCATCACATTTATTGTCATTGAAGCCATATCGGAGAGACCTGAGTTTGAGGTTGCAGTCAGGGTAACATCAAATGTGCCGCTGCCGGTAAAAACATGAACAGGATTCACTTCATTTGAAATATATCCATCGCCAAAATCCCATTCATAACTATCAGCATTTTTCGACCCGTTATCAAAGTAAACATTCTGCCCCACTTCAGGTTCAGGAGTATCAGTTGTAAAATGAGCACGGGGAGCTAGCTTGCATGAAAACAAACTAAGTGTAAGAATCAGTGAGAGATACAATGTCTTTTTCATTTTCTTGAGTTTTGGATATATATGTTGAAGTTCAAATTTTATGCCATCTTATTATAAAGTCGATATTATCTGCCATAACGTTGCATTGAAGGTAAAGAAAAGAGGAGCCTTCAAATAAAAAATATGATTATCTTTGCACTCCGTAAAATTGAAGGTTGCCAATGATAAAGATAACATTTCCTGATGGATCGGTAAGAGAATATGATGAGGGCATCACCAGCCTCCGGATTGCAGAACAGATAAGCCCGAAGCTGGCTAAAGAAGTATATGCTGCCACTGTAAACGGCGAGCTGATTGATCTTACGAAGCCTATCACAACCGACGCCACGCTTAAGCTTCACAAGTGGGAAGATGAAGAGGCAAAGCATGCTTTCTGGCACTCCTCGGCCCATCTATTGGCTGAAGCCCTTGAGGCTCTCTATCCCGGAATCAAATTCGGGATCGGTCCTGCAATTGAGAACGGCTTCTACTATGATGTCGACCCTGGTGACGGAAAAGTTATTACTGAGACTGATCTTCCTGTCATTGAAAACAAGATGAAGGAGTTCGCTGCACAGAACCAGGTGTTCAACAGGAGAGACGTATCAAAGAAAGAGGCTTTGGACCTCTTCACGAAAAAAGGCGATGAATATAAAACTGAACTTATAGCTGATCTGGTTGACGGCACCATTTCACTTTACACACAGGGTAATTTCACGGATCTTTGCCGTGGCCCTCACCTCCCATCAACAGAACCGATAAAAGCCATTAAGCTTACCAGCGTTGCCGGGGCTTACTGGAGAGGAAATGAGAACCGTAAAATGCTTACAAGGATCTATGGCATCACTTTCCCGAAACAAAAAATGCTTGACGAATACCTTGTTTTCCTTGAAGAGGCAAAAAGAAGGGATCATCGCCGCATAGGCAAAGAGCTTGAGCTTTTTACATTTTCTCCCAAGGTAGGAATGGGACTTCCCTTATGGCTCCCTAAAGGCGCTGATTTAAGGCAGAACCTTATTAATTTCCTCACTTCAGTGCTTCGTAAAAGAGGCTACAAGATTGTCGCTACTCCACATATCGGGAATGTAAATCTTTATAAAACATCGGGCCATTTTGAAAAGTATGGCGCTGACTCATTTCAGCCTATCTCAACACCGCAGGAGGGTGAGCAGTTCATGCTCAAGCCAATGAACTGTCCGCATCACTGCGAAATATATAATGCAACTCCCCATTCATACAAGGATCTTCCACTGAGAATGGCAGAGTTCGGAACAGTTTACAGGTATGAACAGAGCGGTGAGCTGCACGGACTTACGAGAGTAAGGAGCTTTACACAGGATGATGCTCATATTTTCTGCAGACCCGACCAGCTGCGTGAAGAATTCAAGAGCATTATCGACCTGATACTTTATGTATTCAGGATTATGAATTTCAACGATTTCTCAGCTCAGATATCCTTGAGGGATCCTGAAAACAAGCAGAAATATATCGGATCGGACGAGAACTGGGAAAAAGCTGAAAAGGATATTATCGAGGCTGCAGCTGAAAAGAATCTTGTTACCACAGTGGTACTGGGAGAAGCTGCATTTTATGGCCCCAAGCTTGACTTTATGGTAAAGGATGCCATCGGTCGTAAATGGCAGCTCGGGACAATTCAGGTCGATTATAACCTTCCCGAACGTTTTGACCTGACATATAATGGCAGCGATAACCAGAAGCATCGGCCTGTGATGATCCACAGAACCATCTTCGGATCTATGGAAAGGTTTGTTGCAGTTCTGATCGAAAATACGGCAGGTAAATTTCCCCTGTGGCTGGCTCCCGAAAAGGCAGTCATTTTACCAATCAGCGATAAATTCAACGAATATGCCGGAAATGTTTTGAAAATTCTAAATAATTCCGATATTTGCACTCTGATTGACGACAGGAGTGAAAAGATAGGTAAGAAGATCAGGGATAATGAATTAAAGCGTATCCCATACCTCCTGATAATCGGAGAAAAAGAGGTTGAAAGCGGAACAATTTCCGTGCGCAAGCAGGGTGAAGGCGATAAAGGAAGCATGAAAGTTGAGGAATTTATTAAATTCATCAACTCTGAAATTAAAAATGAAATTGCGTTTTAAGCAACATATAGAATATCAGTATTAACAAAAATTAGGAGGAAAAAGTCATAACAGGACCAATAAGACGAAGCCCCGGCAGGATTACCCAGCCGGCTCACAAAATAAACAACAGGATCACTGCAAAGATGGTCAGGGTTGTAGGTGATGAGATAGAAGCAGAAGTCATGAGTATCCAGGATGCCCTTAAGCTGGCTGATAAACTGGAACTCGATCTGGTTGAGATTTCTCCGAACGCGGAGCCCCCTGTCTGCAAGATCGTTGACTATCAGAAGTTTCTTTACCAGCAAAAGAAGAAGCAGAAAGAGATCAAGGCCAAGGCAGCAAAGATCGTGGTGAAGGAGATCAGATTCGGGCCGAACACTGATGAGCACGATTATAACTTCAAGCTCAAGCATGCTATAAGGTTCCTCGATGAAGGTGCCAAAGTCAGAGCTTACGTGTTCTTTAAAGGGAGGTCTATTTTGTTCAAGGAACAGGGTGAAGTGCTTCTCCTGCGGTTCGCAAACGACCTTGAAGAGTATGGGAAAGTTGAACAGCTTCCCAGGCTTGAAGGCAAAAGAATGATAATCTCCTTCTCATCGAAAAAGAAGAAGTAGTTTTAATATATTTATTTAGAGAAATGCCAAAAATGAAAACAAATCCGGGAGCAAAGAAGAGATTCTCTCTCACCGGAACCGGTAAAATCAAGCGCAAACATGCATTTAAGAGCCACATCCTGACTAAGAAGGCTACAAAACGCAAGAGGAATCTTGCTTATTTCGGTCAGGTTGACAAAGCCGACGTAAAAAACGTTAAGCTTATGCTGGCAAGCAAATAATTGTTTAACGCTTAATTAAATTAAAAATAGTACTAACCGATTGTCCAGCATATAAGAGTCCGTGAGCGGAACGCTGGCTTTCAAAAAAATGAGTTATGCCAAGATCAGTAAATGCAGTCGCATCAAGAGCCAGAAGAAAAAAGGTTCTTAAACAGACAAAAGGAAATTTCCTTTCAAGAAGAAACGTATTCACCGTTGCAAAAAACACCCTCGATAAAGGGCTGGGTTATGCGTACCGTGACAGGAAAAAGAATAAAATCCAGTTCAGGTCTTTGTGGATCCAGAGGATAAATGCAGGAGTACACCAGTACGATATGAGCTATTCCGAATTCATCGGCAAGCTCGACAAGAAAGGGATCACATTAAACAGGAAATCACTTGCCGACCTGGCAATGAACCACCCTGAAGCCTTTAAGGCAATCGTGGATAAGGTAAAAGAATAATGCCCAACCATATATTAAAAAAGCTGACCATGATTGAGTCAGCTTTTTTATTTTCAGGAAGATATATCATCTTACTTTCATGAGCATCCTTCCAAACCTGAGCTTCTTAAGGCCCGATGATTCCTTATCGATCGACAGCCAGATAAACTTCGGCTTGCCAACAATATGATCTTCCGGCACAAATCCCCAGTACCTTGAATCGGCTGAATTGTGACGGTTGTCACCCATCATGAAATAATAATTCATCTTGAAAGTATAGCTATCAGCAGCCTTACCATTAATATATATGGCGTTCCCTTCAACCTTAAAATCATTGCCTTCATAAACATCGATTATCCTTTCGTAAAGGCAGATATTAGATGTATCAATTTTAACTGTAGCCCCTTTTACCGGAATCCAGAGCGGACCAAAATTATCTTCATTCCATTTTAGCACTGGATCAAACGGAAATATATGCGGTGCATACTCCCCCTTCGCAGAATGGAATTGGGCTACGTTGGTGACGAATGGAAGCTTTGACAACGCTTCGGCCGTCTGCTTTGTCAGGAATAGAAGATATGCTGAACCTGAACTCATAACCTGGTCGGATCTCGAAATATTGAGCCTCCCGAAGGTTCTTGGGTTTATTAAATTCCCGTTGGTGTTTACAACATAAGATGTCTGCTGTGTTTTGTTTTCCTGGACAAGCTTGCCATTTATATAAAGATCCCCTCCTTTTATATATATGGTATCTCCCGGAATGCCGATGCATCTTTTCACATAGTTATCGCGCCTGTCAACCGGACGATAGATTACTGTAAACCTGCTTCGTATATCCTTCCTTGCCATAGGCATGTAATAGCTGATGGGCCTGGGGTTCGGGCTGCCATAGTTTTCGCGGGCCTGCATCTCCGTGGCATCTCTTCTCACAATTTCATAGTAGCTTGTAGTCTGGTCCTCCACTACCACGGTATCACCAGCCGGAAAGTTGAAGACGATGGGATCGTTATTCTTTACTTTTCCGCCGCCTGCAAGCCGGTTATATTTCCAGAGAATAAGATTTGACCACGATCTGGTCTTAAGTATCGGCATGGTGTGCTGCGTGAAGGGGAATGCTATGGGCGTATTCGGCATCCTGGGGCCGTATGCAAGCTTGCTGACAAAAAGGTGGTCGCCAACAAGAAGAGATTTCTCCATCGATGGTGTTGGTATCCGGTAATTCTGAAAAAGAAAAATATTTATAAGTGTCACGGCTATCACTGCAAAAATAAGCGCATCAAGCCACTCTATAAAAGTGCTGTTGTTACCGTCCCTCCTCTTCCAGAATGTCCAGTTGACCTTTTTCGAGATATATAAATCATAAATTATTCCGAGCCCAATAAGGAGCCAGAAATTCCCGATCCAGATAACGACCAGAATATAAATTATTGAAACGATCGCGAACTTAATGTATTTCTTCTGAAAATATTTATTCATAACAGATTGATTTTTTGAAGCGTTAAAAGTATAAAATTAAATCAGAATCCGAGTACATCACTCATTTTGAACACTCCTTTTCTGTTATGAATGAACTCTGCAGCAACGACAGCGCCAAGCGCCAATCCCTTCCTGTTTTTAGCCTCATGTCTAAGGCTTATGGTGTCAATCTCAGAATCCCATATTACTGTATGTGTTCCCGGAACTATTTCCTCACGGATTGAACGTACAGGGATCATATTTTCAGACTTATCATTCTCAAAGCACCATCCCTTGTATCCCTGATGCTGATCTCTAATGCCATCGGCAAGTGAAATTGCCGTTCCGCTCGGAGCATCAAGCTTTTTGGTATGATGGATCTCTTCAATGGATACAGAATAGTCGCGGTACTTGTTCATCTGTTTTGCAAGCTCGCTGTTAAGCATGAAAAGAATATTTACACCGATGCTATAATTTGATGAGTGAATAAATGAGGATCCGTTATCCATGCATATTTTAGCTGCCTTCTCATAATCCTTAAGCCAGCCGGTAGTGCCTGAAACAACCGGGACTTTGCTTTCAAGGCAAGTGGAAATATTTCTGAATGCTGCCTCAGGAAACGAAAACTCTATTGCTACATCAATTTCCTCAAGGTTTTTTGCATTCAGATCGCCAGGGTTCTCAATATCAATAATAAGTGAGACGGAGTGGCCCCTCTTAAGGACGGTCTCCTCAATGGCATGGCCCATCCTTCCATAGCCTATCAATGCTATCTTCATGGTTTTGTTTTTTGCGAAGTTATCTCTTTTGGAATACGAGGCATCATAAGGAACCCATAAAATTCTTAACAATTAGTTAAAACTAACCCCGGACTTCAGTCCGGGGTAGCATAAACCTCCCGACCCCGGGCTTTAGCCCCCGATTCTTCAACTTATTTTCTCTTTCTGCATTCTTATCTTATCTGTTTTATTTTCATATATTTCAAATCTTAAAAACCCGGACCCATGAAAAAAGCATTGTCGTTAATATCAATAACACTTATGATTATGTCAGCTTCTTGCAACAAACATGAAAAAGCCGATCTCGTAATACTTAATGGGGAAGTACTTACCATCGATGAAGCCAATCCTATGACTGAAGCAATAGCTGTCAAAGGTGATCTCATCGTTGCTATCGGCACCTCAGAAAAGATCAAAGGCTGGATCGAAGAAAAAAAGACTGAAGTAATCGATGCAGCAGGAAGACTGGTGATCCCAGGTTTTAACGACGCTCATCTTCATTTTGGTCCCCTTAACCCTGACTTCATTGAGCTTCGCTATACCACAAATCCTGAGGTGATTACAGAAAAAGTTCGGGAGCAGGTATCGAGGACAAAGCCAGGAGTAGCGATCAGGGGCGGCCACTGGGAGCATGAGATGTTCACTGACAGGAAATGGCCCTCAAAGGAACTCATCGATAAAGTCTCCCATGATAACCCAGTGCTGCTGGAACGGGCCGATGGGCACTCCGTACTTGTCAATAGCTATGTTTTGAGAAACTCAGGAATAACGAAGGATACTCCGGATCCGTTCGGAGGGGAAATACAAGAGGATGCTGTAACCGGGGAGCCTACCGGAATTCTGAAGGATGCCGCCATGGACCTGATTAAGACCGGAGAAGTGAAAGCAGAGAGAACTCCTGCCGAGCAGACTGCAAGGGAATGGCAGGGTTATCTGCTTGCCATGAAGGAGGCACGTGAGTTTGGAGTAACCAGCCTTCAGAATGCCGGAGCTGCGGATTTTGGTGCATATGAGCGACTTCAGAAAGAGGGTCAGCTTACAAGCAGGATCGATATTGGCGAACCTCTGACAGGCGATTCAGCTGTACTATTGAAATATAGGGAAATTGAAGCTAAATATCCTAAAGAGGGAAACTGGATCAGGTTTGGATACCTGAAAGCTTTCGCTGATGGATCGATGGGATCAGGTACAGCCCTTATGTTTGAACCATTCAGCGATGTACCAACATCATCAGGTCTTGCCATGTGGCCATACGAAGAACTTGAAAAAATGGTGCTTGCAGCAGATAAGGCAGGCTTCCAGATTGGTATTCATGCTATAGGCGACAAGGCAAATAACTGGGCACTCAACGCATTTGAAAAAGCAGAGCAGGTAAATGGCAGGCACGACAGCCGGAACAGGATCGAGCACGCACAGACAATACGGAACTCCGACATTCCAAGATTTGCACAACTGGGAGTGATACCGTCAATGCAACCTACACATTGCATAACCGACAAGAGGTTCTATGAGAAGCGGGTAGGGATCGAGCGCTGCAAGGAAGCATATGTCTGGCGAAGCCTGATAAATGCAGGATCAATTCTTGCTTTTGGAACTGATTACCAGGTCGAGCCACTGAACCCGATGGAGGGGCTTTATGCAGCAGTTACAAGGAAGGACAGGCTCGGAGAGCCGGGCGACGGATGGTTCCCGGAACAAAAGCTTACTATGCAGGAGGCAATAAAATATTATACGTATGGATCTGCCTATGCTCAGTTCATGGACGACAGAAAAGGAATGATCAGAAAAGGTTACCTGGCCGATATTGTGATAGTTGATAAGGATCTGCTGACCATTTCTGAAAATGAGATAATGAAAACGAAGGTCGATTATACCATTGTCGGAGGAAAGGTTGTGTATTCGTCAGGTAAGTGACTCCAAAATCCTGAAAGCATCCTCCCTGTTGTTCCCGCAGAAATCCGGCTCGGCCTGGTAATCGGAACATACCCTGGGCCTGGAAGGATCACCGAAAAGACCGCACTTGTAATCATTGAGCAGATGAATGCACCTCACTCCTGCCGCTTTGCCAGATGGCATTCCGGGGATCGGTGAAGAAATCGATATTGCTATGCAGCAGGCTCCGCAATTTGGGCGACAATCCATAAGTGAAAGATAAAAGACAAAAGTAAAAAGATAAAAGTAAAAAGGCAAAAGGTAAAAGGTAAAAGCAAAAGTCAAAAAATCCCCTCCCTGGAGGGGTCGGGGGTGGGTTTATTGATAAAAAATAAAATAAGAAAGTGAATTAGTTGTAATTTTGAACAAATCCTTTGTGATGCGAATAGACATTTTGACCGCAGTACCGGAACTCCTTGAGAGTCCTCTCGGCTACTCGATTGTTAAACGGGCCAGGGATAAAGGGCTGGCAGAGATCAATGTGATAAACCTTCACGAATTTACGACTGACAAATATAAATCCGTTGACGACTATGCCTTTGGGGGCGGTGCCGGAATGGTTATGATGATCGAACCTGTCTTCAGGGCAATTGAGAAGCTTAAAAGTGAAAGGGATTATGATGAGATAATATATACCTCACCTGATGGAGAAAAATTCACCCAGAAAATCGCAAACAGGCTTTCCCTCCTGAACAATATCATTATTCTCGCCGGACACTATAAGGGAGTTGACCAGAGAATCAGGGAACACCTGGTAACCATGGAGATTTCCATGGGTGATTTTGTCCTTTCAGGAGGAGAGCTGCCTGCAGCCGCCATTACGGATGCAATTGTGAGGCTGCTCCCTGGTGCCCTTGGTGATGAGCAGTCGGCCCTCTCCGACTCTTTCCAGGATGATCTTCTTGCTCCTCCCGTTTATACAAGACCATCTGAATTCAAAGGATGGAAGGTGCCCGATGTCCTGCTCTCAGGTCATGCTGCGGAAATCGAAAAATGGAGGCATGAACAGTCGCTGGAAAGAACCCAGAAGCTGCGACCAGACCTTCTGGACGATTAACAATAAAACTAACCACGAAGAGCACTAAGGAAAATCACAAAGAACACAAAGAATTTTGACTTCATTCACCTTCGTGCTCTTCGTGTGAACTTTGTGTCCTTCGTGGTTAAATCAAAAAATCTATATCTACCATATTTTTATAATTTTATCCTAATAAGAATCTCAGACTTTCGATTTTGAAATAAGAAAAAGCTTTTGTAAAATTGTGGCTTATATTAATCAAAATATAACTAATTAATAATCAATAACATGAATGCACAGGATTATATTAACCGCGAAGAAAAGTATGGTGCACACAACTACCATCCGCTTCCGGTGGTTCTTGAGAGAGGCGAAGGTCCTTTTGTCTGGGATGTTAACGGTAAAAGGTATTTTGACTTCCTGTCGGCTTATTCAGCTGTGAACCAGGGTCATTGCCATCCTAAAATTATCAAAGCCCTTACAGACCAGGCTCAGAAGCTCACGCTCACATCAAGGGCATTCTATAATACTGTTCTTGGCGAGTATGAAGAGTATGTCACAAAGTACTTTAAATATGACAAGGTTCTTCCCATGAATTCAGGCGCCGAAGCTGACGAGACGGCCTTGAAGCTTTGCCGTAAATGGGCTTATAAGAAAAAAGGTATA
The DNA here is from genome assembly GCA_003142255.1 of Bacteroidales bacterium. Classification (GTDB taxonomy): domain Bacteria; phylum Bacteroidota; class Bacteroidia; order Bacteroidales; family VadinHA17; genus LD21. Next base: position 162,477 of record PLLO01000014.1, read on the forward strand.
AAGCAGGATAAGGCTAAGATCATTGCATGCGAAGGCAACTTTCACGGCCGCACGATTACTATCATTTCCATGTCGACCGATCCTGAAGCAAGGAACGATTATGGTCCCTTCACTCCAGGAATAGTCATAATTCCATATAATGATCTGAAAGCTCTGGAGAAAGCTCTTCAGGACCCGGATGTTGCAGGTTTCCTTGTTGAACCGGTCCAGGGTGAAGCCGGTGTTTTTGTCCCCGATGAAGGATACCTTAAGAAAGCATACGATCTCTGCAAAAAAAATAATGTCCTTTTCATTGCCGATGAAGTACAGACCGGGATTGGACGTACCGGAAAGCTTCTGGCTTGCGATCATGAAGGTGTAAGGCCCGATATACTGATCCTTGGGAAAGCACTTTCAGGTGGTGTTATGCCAATATCGGCCGTTCTTGCCGATGACGAGATCATGCTTACAATCAAACCGGGTGAACACGGCTCGACATTCGGAGGAAATGCTCTTGCAGCAAAAGTGGCAATTGCCGCTCTCGAAGTGATCAAAAACGAAAAGCTTGCCGAGAATGCCGAAAAACTGGGTAAAATTTTCCGCGATGAGATGAAAAGTGTAAAATCAGACATGATTGAACTCGTACGCGGGAAAGGACTCCTTAATGCAATCGTTATCAGGCCGAAAGGCGGCAAAACAGCATGGGATGTCTGTCTGGCAATGATGGATAAGGGTCTGATTGCCAAGCCGACACACGAGCATATTATCAGGTTTGCTCCTCCCCTTGTGATCACCGAGCCTCAACTGAAGGAAGCTATCTCTCTGATCAAGGAGGCATTTAAACTATTTGAATAAAGTTTTGTTTATACAATTACAGGTTAATCGATATTCCGGGACTTACACACAAAAAAAGCACTATGCTAAAAATAAAAAGCATCCTAAATACCCTTCTGCCGTTAACTCTCATAATCCTTATGTTCTCATGCAGGGGTTATCGTAAGGTAACAGTTGAGGAACTTGAGAATCACATCAAATATCTTTCGTCAGATTCACTGAAAGGCAGGCTTGCAGGTTCTGAAGGCGACAGTCTTGCTGCATTTTATATAAGAAATGCACTCGCTTCATACGGGTTTAAAAATCTTACCGGTGATGGTCTCCAGAGATTCAGAGTTACCATCAAGCTCGTGGCAGGACCCGAAAATTCACTCTCGTTCAATGAAACAAATTTTACTCCCGGAAAAGATTTTATGCCGTTTGCATTCAGCTCGAATTCAGGACTTATTGCTGAAGCAGTTTTCGCCGGTTACGGATTTAACATTAATGGCGACAGCCTGAAATGGAACGATTACAAGGGCGTAGATGTCAAGGACAAGTGGGTTCTTATACTCAGGGCAGATCCTGAGACCGATAAATCAAAAAGCCCGTTCATCCCCTACAGCGGCGATCGTGACAAGGTGATGGCTGCAAAAGACATGGGTGCAGCCGGGGTATTGCTGGTTTCAGGTATAAATTATGACTCCCAGGACACATTTGAATCATTAAACGCCAATGATTTTTCGACCGATATTCCGGTATTCAGGGTTAAAAGGGATGCAGCTGATCTTATACTTTCAAAAACCGGGAAAAAAATTGCTGATCTCGAGAAGAGACTCAACGAAACCAGGAAACCCTTCAGTTTTGCTACCAAAGCTGTCGTAAGCGGCAAAGCAGAGATAATAAAGGAGATGGGCACTGCAAGGAATGTTGAAATGATTCTTCCCGGTGAAGATGAAACCCTTAAGAATGAATATGTAATAATAGGTGCACATTTTGATCACCTTGGAATGGGCGGTCCCGGATCCACAAGCAGGGCTGTCGACACCATTGCTGTGCATCACGGAGCTGATGATAATGCCTCTGGAGTAAGCCTGATGCTCGAGCTTGCTGAAAAAATTGCTCATTCGAGCGGAAGCCATAAAAGAAGCATTATATGTCTTTCCTTTTCGGGTGAAGAGGAAGGACTTCTCGGTTCAAAATATTTTGCCGATCATCCAGGGATAGATCTTACCAAAGTAAATACCATGATCAATCTCGATATGGTTGGAAGGTTGCAGGAGAGTAACGTCTTGCAGATAAGCGGCGTCGGCACTGCTGAAGGATTCAGGGAATTGGTTACGTCGGAAGACGATACTAATATCATCAAGCTTACATTATCCGATGAAGGTTTCGGTCCCTCAGATCACTCTTCATTCTACGGAAAAAATATACCTGTTCTTTTCTATACAACAGGTGCACATCTTGACTATCATACGCCTTCAGATACATATGATAAGATAAACTACAAGGGAATGATAAAAATTTCTGATCCCATATACAAGGTTATTGAAAAGCTCTCCAATTCACCTGAGAAGCTTAAATTCAGGGAAGCAGGTCCGAAAGTGGAACAAGGCCGGCAGGTCAGAAGGAAAGGTGTTACATTGGGTATTATGCCCGATTTTGCCGGTAATATAAAAAACGGCCTGCGGGCTGATTTTGTGACACCCGGTAAACCGGCAGCTATCGGCGGAATGAAAAAAGGAGACATAATCACCTCAATAAACGGGAAAACTGTAAACAACATACAGGACTACATGTTCCGGATGGCCCAGTTCAAGCACGGCCAGAGTATTGTTGTTGAGGTTCTTCGCGACGGTACGAAAATTAACCTTCTTGTTCAACTTTAATCCGGAGATATCTCATCTCATGCAATGAAAAAATTCCTGCTCTGGACACTGGCTTTTATAATTACTCTTTGCGCTGCATATTACCAGAGAAAAACCGGTCCCACATACCCTAAAAGAGTAAATATCATGCTCAACGGCTCAGCATGTGAATTGAAGCTTACCAGGAGCATAGGACTTGATGAACGTTCACAGATAAAACTGAATGTGAATGATACATCAATAAAAGCTGTTGCATGGTATAAGAGATTCCAATCCGAAGATAAGTACCAGCCGGCATCCTTTAAATATAAAGTGTATCCTGTACACTCATTCGTAATGAACAGGATTTTCAAGATGACAAAGGAAAAAGGACTATTTGCCGATATTCCTGCCCAGCCTGCTGCCGGAAAGCTCCAGTACTATATTGAGATCACCGATTCAAAGGGAACTCAGACAATTCTCAGGGAGGAGCCTGTTGTTGTTCGTTTTAAAGGCGGGATACCTGGATATATTCTGCTCCCTCATATCCTGATTATGTTCATTGCGATGTTCTTTTCGACAGCAGCCGGTCTGCTTGCCATGGCTAAAGTCCCTTCTTATAAGAAATATGGCGCATGGACGCTGGGATTGCTGTTTGCCGGAGGAGCTATCCTCGGGCCATTGGTACAGAAATTTGCATTCGGCGAACTCTGGACCGGAATCCCCTTTGGCTGGGACCTTACAGATAACAAAACACTTATTGCATTGATATTCTGGATTATTGCTGTCATTATGAACCGTAAAAAAGAGAAGCCTCTCTATACGGTTCTGGCCGCATTCGTCCTTCTCTTAATCTTTTCCATCCCCCACTCTCTTTTTGGTTCCCAGCTTAATTATACAACCGGACAGGTCACTCAAGGGTTAATTCTTGCATTTTTTATGGGAATTAAAAAAAATTCTTAAATTGAGTGCAGCATTAAAATGTTCCCCACGTCTTTCTATCAGAAAAGTAAAAGAACGTGGGTGCAGTTTCATATAAAACTACTAGTCTTTTTCCAAAGATGACAAATGTTGAAGCGGCATTTAAGAATCTGCACCAGGATTTACTTGACGGATGTAAAGATGGTGACCAGAAAGCTCAGTTCCAGATCTACAAGTTATACTACAAGGCAATGTATAACACAAGCCTCCGGATTGTGAGCGATACGATGGAAGCCGAGGATGTTATGCAGGAATCTTTCCTGGCGGCCTTTGAAAAGATTGATACATATTCCGGAATAGTAAGCTTCGGGGCCTGGTTGAAAAAAATTGTAATCAACCGCTCACTCGACGCACTGAACAAAAGAAAAGCAGTCTTTGAAGATATTGAGTTACATGCAGGTATTAAGGATGAGAGCCACGAAGAGTCAATGAGGAATGAAGAGATTGATGTCAGGGTCGAAGCAGTAAAAGAGGCGATTGAAAGACTGCCGGACGGGTACAGGGTTATCCTCTCACTTTACCTCCTTGAAGGTTATGACCATGACGAAATTGCTGATATCCTGAAAATTAACAGCAGCACATCGCGGTCGCAGCTTTCAAGGGCCAAGCAGAGACTCATAGGAGAACTAAAAAAGAATGAAAATTATTAAGTCATGAAAAATATAGAGGAATTAATCAGTAGCAACCGCGACTTTTTCGAAGATGAAGAGCCTTCGAAAGGTCACTTCGAGCGGTTCCAGATGAAGCTGGAGAAGCGGTTCCACGCTGTCAGTATAAAAAGGAGCATTGTTCCTTACCTGCTTAAAGCTGCCGTCGTTACCCTGCTTTTAACTCTTTCCTCACTCTGGACATGGGATCATTTTATCAGGCCCGACAGGGGAAGAATGACCCTCGGCGATGTTTCACCGCAGTATAAGGAAGTTGAGAACTATTATATACACCAGGTGAATCTGGTGGAAAACGAAATTACAACCATCGACATATCAGGAAACCCCGAACAGAATAAGATGCTGAAAAAAGAGATGGAAAGCATGGATTCAGTATATGTTCAGCTTCAGAAGGAACTTAAGGCAAACCCAAACGATGAAAGGATAATTAATGCCATGATAGAGCATTACCAGACAAAACTTGAAGTGATGTCCTTCATAGTTAACCAGTTAAAAACAATAAGGAATGAAAACCAAAATAGTGTCAAACATGAAAACGCAAGCATATAAAACAGGAGGGCTGCTTCTGGCCTCTCTTTTCCTTCTCTCTGCTTCACTTTTAGGTCAGGAAGAGGTAAATAAGGAGTTTCACAAGGACTATACTGCCAAACAGGGCTCAAGAGTCGACCTTAATAACAGATATGGAGATATTGTGGTCCAGACATCGGAAACCGACCAGGTTATTATAAATGTGAAGGTTACTGTAAGGTATCCCAACAAGGAGAAGGCAGAAAAGCTCCTGAGCTACATAGATATCCAGTTTGATGAAGGCTCTGATTTTGTTTCTGCAAAAACGGTTATTGACGATAAATTCAACTTTACCGGCTGGGGCAACGACTCAAGAAGATTCACAATAGATTATGATGTTAAAATGCCGGTCTGGATGGACCTTGACCTGGTGAACAAATACGGCAACACAGAACTTGATGACCTGAAAGGACTGGTCAATCTCGAAATCAAATACGGCAACCTCACAGCCAGTAAGCTTCTCAGGGGAAATGAAAAGCCCATAAACACTTTAAACCTCAGCTATGGCAAGGGAAGCATTGACGAAGCCGGATGGATGGATGCTACAATAAGATACTGCGGAAACTTCACAGTATCTAAATGCCAGGCTCTTCTCCTTGACAGCAAATATTCAAGCGTTCAGATCGGAACTATCAGTTCATTGGTAGGCGTATCAAAATATGACAAGCTTCGGATTGATGAGATCAACAATCTTGTTCTCGATGCCGGTTATGCCGATGTTAACGTCGGGTCCCTGGCCAAAAAGCTGGAATTTACCGGCGGATACGGTTCATTGAATGTCGACATGGTTCCTGCAGGTTTTGAATCTGTTTCAGTTGACACTCACTATATGGGTATAAAAGTAGCAATCGATGAATCTGCAAGCTACAGGCTCGATGGGCATGTCTCCTATGGCAGCTTAAAATTCAATGAAGATAATTTCCAGAATCAGCATCGCATAATTGAAAACAATTCTTCTGAAATAAGAGGGATTGTAGGAAAAGAGTCAAATCCTTCTGCTAAAGTTACTGTAGAAGCATCCTATGGCGGGGTAAGACTATATTAACAGATATACTGATAAAGAAAATCCTCCTCACAAGGGAGGATTTTTTTATGGCACATTCCGGTTAAAAATCGAGCTCTACAACCGTTATTCCCGATCCCCCCATATCTACGTGTTCGTCACGGAATGATTTTACGACATCTACAGTTGCAAGATATTGCCGCACAAGCTGTCTCAGAATGCCGTTCCCTTTGCCGTGAAGGATTCTCAGATTCATGTGCTGCACCATAATGGCGTTATCAATAAAGTCGCGTACCTGATTAATCGCCTCCTCCCCCCTCACACCCCTGATATCAATCTCGGGCCTGAAATTTAGTTTCCTCTGATTGAGGACCGGGTCAGGAGGCATGTATTTCTGTGTTGACCGAAGGCTCTCCCTGAGTTCCGCTTTGCTTATCTTTTCTATCTTTTCGATTGAAACAAGGAATCTATAGCTTCCTGTTTCTACCTGTACCATCTTGTCCTTGATTTCCACAATCTCCCCGGCGGCCAGGGTGTCGGTCATTCTCACTGCATCACCAACTTTCAAAGGGGTTTTCTTTTTTTGCTCTGCAGCAGTCTCTTCCAGCTTCTCAACAGGCTTATATTTTTTAGCCCGTTGAGCAAGTGATGAGATCTTCTTCTCACCTTCCGATTCAACCGGTTTGATATCTTCAACTATCTCGCTCTTAAACTCTTCGAGTTGTTGCCTTATATCCCTGGTTTTTTCCTTTTCGGCCTGCGACTCCTTTATTTGTCGTATCGTATTCTCGATCATCCTGTTGGATTCTTTCAGCAGGTTCTGGGCTTCATCCTTGGCTTTTGTGATTATCTCCTTTCTGAGCGATTTTGCACCGGAGAGCTCTTTTTCATATTCCTCTATCAGTTCCTCAAGTCTCTTCTCGTGCTGCCTGATGTTCATCCTTTTCGTTTCCCAGTATCTTTTATCGCGGGCAATATCCTTGAGATTTCTGTCATAATTGATATTCTTCACCCCTGCCTTGCCGGAGGCTTCATTAAGTATCTCTTCCGGAAGCCCGATCTTCCTGGCAATCTCAAATGCAAATGAGCTTCCCGGCTTACCTGTATAAAGCTGGAAAAGAGGCTGCAGGAGATGATTGTCGAACGCCATTGCCCCATTAATTACCCCATCGGTCAGCGAAGCAAAATGCTTCAGGTTTGTGTAATGTGTTGTCAGCACTCCAAATACTCCTTTTCTGTTAAGCTCTCCAAGAATGGCTTCGGCTATAGCTCCTCCAAGCATAGGCTCGGTTCCCGTGCCGAATTCATCAATAAGGATCAGGCTCTTCCCATTTCCGTTTTTCAGGAAGTTCTTCATGCTGATAAGATGGGAGCTGTATGTGCTGAGGTCGTTTTCGATGCTTTGTTCATCGCCGATATCTATCAGGATATCTTTGAATATACCGCATTCGGAACCCTCCTCGACGGGGATTGTAAGTCCGCACTGCATCATATATTGAAGAAGTCCGACCGTTTTTAGACAAACTGATTTACCTCCGGCATTCGGCCCGGAGATAACAAGGATCCTGTTTTTATCATCAAGCTGTATATCAAGAGGCACAACTTTCCTTCCGGGTATTTTTTCAAATGTCAGCTTCAGCAATGGGTGTACAGCCTTTTTCCAGGCAATAAAGGGTTTTTCAATTATCACTGGCCTGATAGATTTCAGGTGATTCCCAAGCATCGCCTTTGACCTGATGAAATCGATCTCGCCCAGAAATGCATTGGACTCCAGGAGATCATCTATATAAGGCCTTATATTATCGGCAAATGCTGTTAATATTTTAACAATCTCCCTCTTTTCCTCGTATTCAAGCTCGACCAGGTCATTATTAATTTCTACGATCTCCTCAGGCTCAATGAAGACAGTTTTCCCCGTGGCTGACTGATCGTGTATCAGACCTTTGATCCTGCGCTTGTCATAGGCACTGACAGGTATCACTCCTCTCCCGTTCCTGACTGATGCTGTGACATCAGTATCTATTATCCCGTCAGCCTGTGCCTGCTTAAGTATCGAGTTAAGTCTTTTCGAAGCCTGCATGGTTTTGGACACCATCTCGGACCTGATTTCCTTAAGGCGCGAAGAAGCATTATCCTTGACGGCCCCGTGCCTGTCGATTATCCTGTCGATCGCGTCAAGCACATACGGATAAGTCTTTACGGAACCGCACATTTTTCTCAGGACAGGGTATTCTGTTTCATTCTTGTTTTTGAAGAAGTTGAGTATCGATTTAATTGTTTCGAGTGAGCGCTTCAGGTCAAAGATCTCTCTCACTTCCGGGAATGTGCCTTCAATCCTGATCTTGTTAAGGCAGTCAGAAATGCTGTAATAATTGTCGGAGGGAAAATTCTCTTCAAACCTCAGCAGGTGCTGGAATTCTGATGTAGCTGAAAGATCTTTGGCAATTGACTCAATATTGTCAGAAAACCTTATGGAGCCGGCCTTTTCGATTCCCATGGGACTAAGGCATCGCTCCCTGAGCAGGTCGCGGATCCGGTCGAAGCCGATCTTTGATTCAAAATTGGTAGGATAAATCATAGAAAAGATAAAAGACAAAAGTAAAAAGATAAAAGGTATTTCTTCATGTCCAGTCGCAACTATGATTTTCCTGATTTATGAAGTTTAACAGTTATCGGTTCAAGCACAACAAGACAACCCTTTTTCATCTTCATCAGTTCAGGTTCGATGAGAGTAAAAAAATCATTCAGGCGATCTGTCCTGTCTATTATCTCGATCATAACAGGCAGCTTTTCCGTAAGCTCCCAAAACTTAGCAGTGCTGATATTGCTGCTCAGGCCGTATCCCATAATTCCCCTGTAAACAGTAACTCCTGAAATAGCCTTATCACGGGCCAACTCGACAATAAGTTCATAAAGCAGTTTAGGACCTACCCTGTCTGTTGTGCTTGCATAGATCTTTAGAATGCTGTTGTCTGAATTTTCCATAGTCAGAGCTTGTTGATCAGGACAAAGTTAATTAATGTTAAATCATTTTAGCCTGGCAATTGGTAATCCATTTTAACTAACTTTATTTAACTAAAACCTTAAAATCAAGAGAATGAAAATCAGAAAAATTATTATCGGTCTCCTTCTGTTGTTTATCATGCCTCTCTGGCTCCATTCCCAGACGGAGAACGTCGATCTGTCAATGATCTATAAGATCAAGCAGGATGAACAGCGGAATTCGAAGATTGAGGATATTGCTTTCGGTCTTACCGATTTTGCCGGGCCAAGGCTTACAGCCTCATCCGGTTTCAATCGCGCAACGGATTGGGCTAAGAAAAAAATGGAAGAATTTGGTTTTCAGAATGTAAGAATTGAAGAAGCTGGCGATTTCAGTCGGGGTGGATGGGACAACCTGAAAACTTATGCTGCAATGACTGCTCCTTATTATGCCAACTTTGCATGCAACCCTGTTGCCTGGACGGGCAGCACAAACGGACTTATTAAAAGCGAGGTTGTTTTGATTGACGCAAAAGCTGAAAGTGATCTTGAAAAATACAAAGGAAAGCTTGCCGGGAAGATAGTTATGATACCCACAACAACAACTACTCCTTACGAGATCAGCTTTTTACCATTGGCGTCGAGATATACCGATGAGCAGTTAAAAGACCTCACTAAAGAAAGTGTCCAGCAGGGAAGAAGGCCGGGTCAGCCTTTCGATTACACAGCAATGATGGCCCAGAGACAGCTGAGAACAAAAATTACTGATTTGCTGACCAGTGAAGGCGCAGCCGTTATCCTTAATAACTCCGGAACTTATAATATACCGAGATCAAATGGAGCAGGATATAAGTCAGGTGACAAGGAACCGATACCTCAGCTGAACCTGCCGATGGAGGACTTTGGAAGAATGGAAAGACTCCTTAGAAAGAATGTTCCCGTTGAAATGGAGATTGAAATTGAAAACAAGTTCTTTGACAGCCCGAAAATTTATAACGTAATCGGTGAGATACCAGGTACAGATAAACTACTGAAAAATGAGATTGTCCTTATCGGAGCACATATCGATTCATGGCACGGCGGAACAGGAGCGGCCGACAATGCATCCGGATGCATCGTAATGCTTGAAGCTCTCAGGATCCTAAAAAGTCTTGAAGTTGCCCCCAGAAGAACAATCAGGATTGCCTTATGGGGAGGCGAAGAACAGGGTCTCTTCGGTTCACGCGGATATGTCAGCAAATATCTGGTTGATCCTCAGACCAAGCAGAATAAGCCGGACTGGGATAAGTTCTCATGCTACTTCAATATGGATAACGGATCAGGAATGTACAGGGGAATCTATCTTCAGCAAAACGAGCTTGTAAGACCTATTTTTGAAGAATGGCTTAAACCATTTGCCGACATGGGATGTTCCACTATCACTGTCAGGAATACAGGCGGAACCGACCATCAGTCAATTGATGGGGCAGGATTGCCGGGATTCCAGTTTATACAGGACGAACTTGAATATGATCGTGGTTATCATACTGTAATGGATACGTGGGAGAGACTGGTGATCTCTGACCTGAAGGTAAATGCAATAATCACAGCGTCGTTTGCCTATAACGCTGCCATGAGAAATGACAAGCTTCCGAGGAAACCTGCCATGAAAATGTCTGATACCGGACAACGCGGTCCCGGCGGCCCCGGCGGACCACCTCCCGGAATGTGATCACTGGGCTTTTTGTTCCACATCCTTCATTGAAAGCTGGATCCGTTTCCTGTCAAGATCAACTGAAAGGACTTTTACCATGACATGCTGATTAAGCTTCACAACCGTTGAAGGATCCTGAACATATGTCTTGCTGAGGTTCGAAATATGGACCAGTCCGTCCTGCTTGATTCCGATATCGACGAATGCTCCGAATTTTGTAACATTTGTTACAATTCCCGGAACAACCATTCCCTCGACCAGGTCTTCCATCTGATGAATATCGGCAAAACGGAACTCTTTAATTTTTGACCTGGGATCGCGGCCCGGTTTTGCCAGCTCATCCATAATATCCTTCAGGGTAGGCAATCCGGTAACAGGAGTGATATATTTCTCAAGGTTAATCTCTTTTCTTTTTGCATCGTTTCCCATAAGCTCCTTCACATCGCAGCCGGCGTCATCCGACATTTTCTCTACCACATGATAGCTTTCGGGATGTACTGCGCTTCTGTCGAGAGGATTTTCAGCATTACTGATGCGAAGAAATCCTGCGCTCTGCTCAAAGGCCTTCGGACCCATGCGTTTGACTTTTAAAAGCTCCTTCCGTGATTTGAATGGTCCGTTTTCAATTCTGTAATCAATAACGTTCTGAGCAAGCTGCGGACCAAGTCCTGAGACATACCTGAGAAGATGGCTGCTGGCAGTATTGACCTCAACGCCGACAGCGTTCACGCAGCTCATTACTACCTCATCGAGGGCGCCCTGGAGCTTTTGCTGATCTACATCATGCTGATACTGACCCACCCCAATTGATTTGGGATCAATTTTCACCAGCTCGGCAAGCGGATCCATAAGCCTTCGTCCTATTGAAACGGCACCGCGGACAGTGACATCATAATCCGGGAATTCGTCCCTTGCTACCTTCGAGGCCGAATAAATTGACGCTCCGGCTTCGCTTACAACAAATACCTGAATATCATTTTCAAATTTGACCCATTTTATAAAATCTTCGGTTTCGCGGCTGGCTGTTCCGTTCCCAATGGCTATAGCTTCTATCTTGTATGAATTAACCAGTGACAGAATCTTCTTTATTGAAAGTGCAGTCTGATTCTGTGGCGGATGGGGATAAATAGCTTCATTATGAATAAGGTTACCCTGCCTGTCGAGACAAACGATCTTGCAGCCTGAACGGAAGCCGGGGTCAATGGCAAGTACATTCTTTTCGCCAAGAGGTGAAGCAAGAAGAAGTTGCCTGAGGTTGTCGACAAATACTCTTATCGCCTCTTCATCAGCCTTCTCCTTTGAAATGTTCCTGAATTCAGTCTCCATCGATGAAGAAAGAAGCCTTTTCCAGCTTTCGCTGACAGCACCTTCAACCAATTTTGATGATTCATTTTTAGCTTTAACGAAAAGTCCGTTGAGCAGATCAATTGCATTGTCCTCCTGCGGCTCTATTGAAAGCTTCAGAAATCCTTCTTCCTCTCCTCTCCTCATTGCCAGCAGGCGATGAGAGGGGCATTTTTTCAAAGGCTCCGACCACTCATAATAGTCACTGAATTTAATACCCTCGGCTTCCTTCCCCTTTACTACTTTCGAATAAATGACCGCCTCCTTGTCATATAGATAACGCAATTTTTTTCTGGATGCCTCATCTTCACTTATCCATTCAGCAATTATATCGCATGCGCCGGCAAGAGCCTCTTCAACATCAGTGACAGCATCGCTCAGGAATTCCTCTGCCTTATGCGATGGATCTGTCTCCTGCTGTTTAAAAATAATCTCAGCAAGGGGTTCGAGACCTTTTTCCCTGGCAATTGTCGCTCTTGTTCTGCGTTTTGGCCGGTAAGGCAGATATATATCTTCCAGTTCGGCCATGGTATCCGCAGCTTCAATCTTTTTAAGAAGCTCAGGAGTCATCTTCTCCTGCTCTTCAATAGATTTTATCACACTCTCTTTCCGGGCATCAAGATCCTTGAGTCTTTCATATTCGTCCTTGATATGCATCAGTTTAACCTCATCGAGGCTTCCTGTCATCTCTTTCCTGTAACGGCTGATAAATGGAATCGTGGCCCCGCCATCAAGCAGCCTGATCGTATTTTCAACCTGCCACTCATGAAGACCAAGTCTTTTCGCTATAAGCTCGATATTTTTATTCGCACCCATCGTTCAACTTTACAACTTTACTCTACTCAACATAAATTACCAGACCCTTCAGATACTCGCTTTCCGGATGATAAATATTCACCGGGTGATCGACAGGCTGTCCTATCTGATGCATTATTTTCACCCTGCGGCCTGTATTGGCTGCAGCTGCAAATACAGACTTCCTGAAATTCTCCTTTGTCACAACCTGTGAACAGGAAAATGTAAAAATGATGCCTCCCGGTTTAATCTGTTCTATAGCCTTAATATTCAACCTTTTATATCCCTGAAGTGCATTTGCCAGCACATTCTGGTGTTTTGCAAAAGCAGGCGGGTCAAGAATGATAAGGTCATATTTTCCTTTGATATCGTTGAGAAAATCAAATGCATCGACCTTGAATGACTCATGCCGCGCATCATCGCCATAATTCAACCTTATATTTTCATTCGCCATATCTATTGCTGATGCCGAGCTGTCGACAGTATGAACAAGCCTGGCATTTTTCATGGCATATACTGAAAAGCCTCCCGTATAGCCAAACATATTTAGAACGCTTCGTCCGTCGGTATATTCGCCCAGAAGTTTCCGGTTTTCGCGCTGGTCGATAAAAAAGCCTGTTTTCTGGCCAGTGGTCCAGTCGATCCTGAATTTGAATCCGTTTTCAGTGGCAACCACAGGATCAGAATTACCGTACAGGAATTCATTTACAGCTGAAATTCCAGACATATGAGGAATAGTTCCCTCGCTCTTGTCATAAACAGCGGTGATCTTGTCTCCCAGAAGCTCTTTAAGGATTGATGCAAACTCTCTTCTGAGCCTGTACATTCCCACTGAATGTGTCTGCATGACAGCCACACCGTTATAATAATCAATAATCAGGCCCGGAAGGTCATCCCCTTCAGCATAGATCAACCGGAAAACATTTGTTCCGGGATCATTTAAAAGCCCAACTGATTCCCTGTAGCTTATTGCTTTCCTGAACCTATCCCTGAAAAAATCAATATCAGGTTCAACCCTGGTGAAAGAGAGTATCCGGACTGCAATGGATCCGGGCTGGTAATGGCCTATTGCAAGAAATTCGTCCTTGTTGTCGTAAACTTCTACCAGGTCGCCTTCGACAGGTGTCCCGTAAATCTTTTTAATTGCTCCGGAGAATATCCAGGGATGGTATCTCCTGGGTGACTGGTCCTTGCCGGACTTAAGAACTATTTTAACTCTTTCCACTTACAAATAATATTGTTATCAAATAGATTATATATAATTACCTTTTACCCCCTTTCTTATTTCCCCCAAGGGGGAAACGATTTTACTCCTTCCCCTCTGGGGGAAAGCCTGCCCCGCTTCGGCGGGGGTCGGGAACGGGGTAATTATTATTCTTCGTCAATTTCTTATATATCTCGTAACAGACCCATGCATCGGTTGCGGCGTAAACCTGCTGAGGTTCGCTAAGAACTTCAGCTTCCCAGTCAGTTACCTGCTGCCTTTTTGAGATACGGAAGCCCAGTATGATGGCAGTCAGCTTCTTCAATCCTGAACTCTGAATCCCAAAATTCCTGACAAAATTCTGAAGATCGATAAATCCTTCAGGATTAAATTTTCTGATGTTTCGCAGGAACTTTATATCATCATGAACTGCCACTCCTGCCTTTGTTATTTCAGGATTGGCAAGCAGTCTGGCCAGCTCGGGAGGAATATCTATCCTGTTTATTCTGAAGAGGTAGGCTTTATTCCGGGTCGCCAGCTGAATAAGAGATACCTTGTTTTTATGACCCTTCCTGAAAGAAGGCCGGGTTTCAGTGTCAAAACCCAGGAGTCTCTCTTTCATCAGGAGGGGTATGACTTTGCCGAAAGTCTTAATGTCGTCAACAATAACTATTTCACCTTTAAACCAGGAGAGCTCGTAATTCTGTATCTCCTCAACTGCAATATTCTCCAGGTATCCGCTATTTTCCATCACTCCTGTAATCTTTTTGTCGTTTTGATATGAACCATTCACTTGTATCTCTTTCTTCTTCATTCCCTTCCTCCCTCTTCTTTGCCTTTCCTATCTCTTCGCCCGAGTAGATGAATTTATGAATCGCCCTCATTGAATTTACCAGTTTCTGGCCCCAGAAATTCTCAAAGTTCATCCTGCATTCCCACACTGCATCGTTCATTACTTCAGTGGTGCCGGTCTGATACAAAAGCAAAAAGTTCTTTAAATCCTGGTAAATGTCAGCCATATTCTCAGAGATGCTCGAGGGGACAGGGGCTTCAGAAACCTCGAACTTTTCATCAAAGATCTCCAGATAATCATCAGCAGTTCCAAGCAATTTCCTGAATGATTCATTTATCGTGTTCCAGTCTTCCTCCATGATAAACTTCTCGTTGCCGTCCTCAAAGAATGATTCCAGCTGAGGAAGCAGCGAAGCCTTAAGGTAGAGAAGCGGAAGCAGTCGCTGTAATATCCTCAGCATCTCATCGCCCTTAAGCTCCGAGGCATGCTCTGCATATTTGCAGAATTCAGCTGCGACAGCAGTGAACTCAATTATATTCCTCGAATATACAGGATTTGGTTTCGTGCTCATCTTTTTGTTATTCAGTTAGCAAAATTAGACATTTTTTATTGTTAACAGGAAATTGAAAATCCTTTGTAAGAGGACTTGAATAGATATTATACTTTATATTTACAATAAAATTAGCAAATACCAGTATCCTTGAATTCTATTCCTGACGATATTGAATTAGTCGAAAGATTGCAAAAAGGCGACGTAGAAGCATTTGACCTGATATATGAAAAGTATTCAGGTAAACTCTACGCTTTTGGGTTAAAATATCTCCAGTCGACTGCCGAAGCCGAGGAACTGGTACAAGCGGTTTTTCTGAAAATATGGGAGAACCATAAACATATTGATAAAGAATTATCATTTAAGTCTTATCTCTTCACGATAACATACAACGATATCTGTAAGCTTTTTCGGAAAAGGAATTACCGACAAAAATTCATCGACGACACCTTTTATGAAAATTCTCAGGCTTCCTCTGAAACGGAAGACATCATCGACTACAATTCTGTTCTGGAACAGGTTCAACAAATCATTGATAAACTTCCTGAAAGACAAAAAGACATCTTTCTGAAAAGCCGGCAGGAAGGAAAATCATCCAAAGAAATTGCGGAAGAGCTTAGTCTTTCACCTGGAACCGTTGATAATTATATATCAGAAGCTCTTAAATTTATTCGAAGCCGGTTACATAAAGAAGATTTAGCATTATTCCTGTTCTTTTCGTTGTTTTTCTTTTAATTGTCTCACCTCCGCTCGTCATTTTCTCCCCACCTCCCGATTTCTTGCCTCACCCCCTCCCGTACCCCACTCCCGGAAGATGCCTTGCCTCCCGTTAACCATATAAAAAATTGATCGCTTAAAAAAAATGCACTTTTCAAATGAGATTCACATTACTTGTGGGTATTATATAAACAAATGGCATGAATGAGAGTATTGAGGAAAATATTTTAAAGTATAAATTATTTAGTGGCAGATAAAACAAAATTATTATAAATGGTTTAGGTTAGGTGGTTAGGAATGGGTACTGACAGGTATTTGCAGGTCTAAAAAAAATAGTTCTATTTTTGCATTACCTGTCAGTTTTTTGTTTTTACGAATAATCGATTTTTCTCTTCTTTGTCATAATCCTGCAGTTCTCCGGTGCAGATTTCTGACCTCACCCCTCCCGTTAATCACAAAAAAAAGTGATCGTACAGAAAAAAATGCATTTTTAACATGAGATTAATCTTACTTGCGGGTATTATACAAATAATGGGAAAATACTTCCCTGGTAAAAATCTAAAATTACAATTTTGAAACACGAAGATTTTGACAGAATAGAACGCTATATTAACGGAGAAGCCGACGACAGCGAAATTAAATATGTGGAAACACTATTTTTAAACGGTGAGGATAATTTTACTCTCCGGGGTTTGCTTAAAAAAGACTTTAACGCTATGCTCACAGATACTTCAGCTTCTGAAGTTAATCTCAGTCACCTTCTTGACAAGGTACACCATAAAATCCGTAAAAATGAGATTTTGAAAAGGCAGAAACCTTTGCAGAAATTTATGCGGATTTATATGAGGGCAGCTGCCATTTTACTTTTACCATTACTGGTTGCAGGAGGATTGTTTTATAGTTATCTGGGCAATCATGGTAAGACAACAATCGACCGGCAGGTCAGTTCTACCATCTACGCCCCTTTGGGAGCTCGGGTTTCCTTTAATCTGCCCGATGGCACTACCGGTATGCTCAACAGCGGTTCACACCTGAGCTATTCAATTCCGTTTACCAACAACCGCAAGGTTATACTTGAAGGTGAAGGATGGTTTGAGGTAAGCCACGATGAAGATCACCCCTTTGAAGTCAATACCGGTAATTCAACAGTTAAAGTACTTGGTACCAGCTTCAACATAAGCGCTTACCCGGCAGAAAATTATGTCGAGGTAGTACTTCAGCAGGGCAAAGTGGAGTTTCAGGATAATAAAGATGATGAAAAGGTGACGATGCTTCCATCGGAAAGGTTGGTTTTTCATGATGGCAAAGTCTGTAAGTCAGTTACCGATCCGGCAAAGTACAATTCTTGGACCGAAGGCAAGTTGGTATTCAGGGGTGATCCTATGGCCGAGGTGTCCCGTCGTATTGAAAGGTGGTATAATGTAAAGGTTGAACTGGCTGATAAAGAGCTTGAGAAATATTCTTTCAGGGCAACTTTCCTTGACGACACACTCGAAGATGTACTCCGGTGCTTAAGCATGACCTCTCCTATAACTTATAGTATTACTCCGCGTGAGCTGATGCAAGATGGAACTTACGAAAAAGAAAAAGTGACAATTTATCTTAATAAATGATAATACTAACTTCCTAAACCCAACTTGCCATGAAGACAATCCAAAGCCCTTAGACGAAGTGATAAAAAAAGGAAATCGCGTCAACGATTTCCCTAAAAAACATCATTCTGATATTTTTTAACTAAAAACATTACAAATCTATGAAAAAAAACAAACCTTTTGGGGAATTGTTTTATCGTTCTCTGAAAAAAACCTTACTAACCATGCGTATTGCTGTTATTCTTATGATTCTCGGAATTCTGCAAGCACGCGCCAACGACGCCTTTTCGCAGAAAACCAAGTTTTCTCTCAATTTTTCAGATGTCACACTTGTCAATGTACTGGATAAAATTGAAGACGAAAGTGATTTTTTCTTCCTGTACAATGAAAAACTGCTCGACACGGAACGTAAAGTCAGTATTACCGAAAAAGACCAGTTAATTGGTTCTATATTGGATGATCTTTTTAGAGGTACTGATGTGAAATATACTATTGTTGAGCGCAAGATCATCCTTGCACCGGATTATTTGACAGAAGCACCACAACCCCAGCAAAAACAAATAACCGGTACTATTACCGGAAAGGATGGTGCGTATCTTCCCGGTGTAAACGTTGTTGTAACCGGAACAGTTCAGGGAACGATAACCGATATTGCAGGTAAATACAGTATTGAAATTCCTCAGGGAGGCAAGAGCCTTACATTCTCATTTGTCGGGATGGTATCCCAGGAAATCGCTATCGGGACATTAACACAAATCAACGTAACTATGGGTGAGGTGGCAATTGGTCTGGATGAGGTCGTTGTTATCGGTTATGGTACCACATCAAAAAGACAAACAGTATCAGCTATTTCAACTATTCAGCCAGATAAACTTAAGAATATACCTGTTGCTACTATTGGCGATGGATTAGCCGGTAGGACAAGTGGAATAATTGTCCAAGCCAGTGGGGGAGGGCCTGGGAAACAGCCTGTTATATCAATTCGTGGAGGTGGTACTCCTCTGGTTGTGATTGATGGAATAGTAGCAAGCATGGCGGATTTCCAATTCCTGAATCCGGCGGATATTGAAAGCTTAAGTATTTTAAAGGATGCTGAAAGTGCTGCAATATATGGAGCCCGTGGAGGGAATGGTATCATAGCTGTCACGACCAATAGAGGAGTACCCGGGAAAATGAGTATAACCTATGCTTATTCAATGGATCTATCTCAGCCTACCATCCTACCAACAAGACTTGGCTCTTATAATGTAGCTCTGTTAGCAAATGAGGCGCGGGCAAATGATGGACAGTTACCAGCCTTTTCTGCGGAAGCAGTTCAAAAGTTTAAGGATCAGTCAGAGCCATACAGTTATCCTAACATAGATTGGCAAAAATTGACTTTGAACACATTTGCACCTTCTACACGTCAAAATTTAACTATCAATGGCGGTAATGAACAAACTAAATATTTTGCTTCTGTATCCTATTATGATCAAGGTACTTTATATAAATTCAATACAAACTGGGAAAAGCGTTATAATTACAGGTTCAGCTTGACAAACAATTTTAAAAAGATTGGGCTTACTGCTAATATAAATGTATACGGAGCATTTGAAAAAACTCGTTTTCCTGAATCACAATATGGTACAGGGCAGGCGACAATATGGCATTCATTGCAAACTGCATTTTCGTATGAACCAGCATATACGGATTTAGACTTATATTCAGTTAATCCAGACAATTGTTTAGTAGAAATCGATCCAAAGTCGGGTTACGATTTACAGGAATCCCAAAATGTGAACGGAATACTTGATTTAGCCTGGGAAGTGCCTGGAGTAAAGGGATTGAAGATTAAGGCTATCAACCAGTACAGGTTGGATGATGGATGGAGAAAAGAATGGAATGCAACCGCAGATCAATATTCCATGGGGAGTACTGTTCCTGTTATACATAATGCTCCAAGGCTTGCATCTTCTGCAAGTAATGGATTTTCATATACCAACCAGATTTACGGCAATTATACAAGAATATTTTTAAAAGACCATTCAGTTGCAGCGACTTTTGGTTATGAGCAAAGCTATGGATATGGCGAATCAATCAATGCCACAAGAGTTGGATATCAGTTGCCTATTGATCAGTTTATTGCAGGGCCGACACTCAATTCAACAAATGGCGGCAGCACTTCTGAAAATGGAAGAGCTGGGTTCTTTGGTCGTTTGCAATATACCTATAATAATAGGTATTTCATTGAGGGTAGTTTTCGACATGATGGCAGCGACTGGTTTCCGAAGGATAAAAGATGGGGTACTTTTGGGTCTGGTTCAGCAGGATGGATTGTATCTAACGAAGCTTTTCTGAAAACACTGAACGATAAAAATATTATCAACTTTCTTAAAATAAGGGGCTCTATTGGTACTGTTGGCCTCGACGGAGGTGATGCCGGTATTAGCAGATTTCAGTATATTCCGGGATATAATATTGTTGAAAGAGGTTATGTAATTAATAATTCATTCGTTCAGGGATTTACCGAAGGACCTCTTGTCAGCCCTGACTTAACCTGGTATTCTCAAACTTCGCGCAATATTGGTTTTGATTTTGCATCGTTAAATTCCAAACTTTCTGGCTCCTTTGATTATTTCTATCTGACAACAACAGGTATGCTGGCAAGTCTTTCTGGTACATTATATACTGATCCGGTTGGGATATCCCTCCCTAGCATAAAATCAGATGGTAAATTCCGTCGAGCAGGTTTTGAGATAAGCTTAAATTACAAAGATAATTTTGGTGACTTACAGTATGAAATTAGCGGAAATCTGACAAGATATGATCAATTGTGGGAAATAAATCCAAATGAAGATGAATCTACGTTAAAAAATCCATATACCAGAACGACCAATCAAACAGGTTATTATGGTATAGGTTATCATAATCTTGGATATTATACAAGCCCGGAAGATGTAATGAATAATCCCAAGCTTGTTGCTTCCACAAATCTTGTTCCCGGAGATATTAAATATTCAGATACTAATGGCGATGGAAAAATTGATAAAGCTGATCAAAAGCGTATAGGAAAAAATTCATTTCCTCGTCTAAATTATGGCATTAATCTCGATTTTCGGTATAAGGCATGGTCCCTTTTTACTTTAATCCAGGGTAGTGGAAATCAAGATGTTTATCCTGGTGATATGGTTCGGGGTGACTATTGGAATAGTGGTGGAATAGGTGGTATTTATACATTCCAGGAAGACTATTGGAGACCAGACAATAAAAATGCCATTTACCCCAGGTTGATGAGTTCACAAAGTTACAATGGCAATAACAATACAACTACTTCTGACTTTTGGCTGACAAATGCCCGGTATGTTCGTTTAAAATCTTTACAATTAGGATATGACATTAAGCAACGATTATTAAAGAGTGTACCATTTATTTCCCAATTTTCTATAATTATGAGCGGATCGAATTTGGTTACCATTTCTGATCTCTTGAAAAAGTTTAAAATGGATCCAGAAGCTGGGAGTAATAATAACTACGATTATCCAACTGAAAGGGTCTACTCTTTAAAAGTCATAATTGGATTTTAATTATAAAATATACTACGATGAAAAAACACTATAAAATTTTATTAATCTTGATTATTTCGATAGGTATTGCAATATCATGCAATAAAAATGTTCTGAATACAGAGCCTTTCGATAAATTTTCAGAGTCAGTTGTTTGGGGGTCTCGTGCAACAGCTGATGCCTTCGTTTACAGTGCATATGATGCTATTGTTAGAGGTTTATATTCCAGCAATATTGAATATGATGCCTATACTACGAATAGCATTGATAACAGGGGAAATGCAATCACAAGAGATGAAATTACCCACGATTATGATGCTGGATTTGATCAGTTCTCAAAGATCAGAATGTGCAATTTGATTATTCAGAAGGCCGAAGAATCTACATCATTAACTGAAAAAGATAAGACGGAATTAGTTGCTGAAGGTAAGTTATTGCGTGCAATGGTTTATTTTTGGCAGGTAAAAAGATTTGGAAGAATTGTCTGGGTTGATCACCTTTTAGATATTACTCAGACTGATTTTAAACTTCCATTGGAGGATACCCCTACTAGTTATGCCAAGATTATACAGGATTGTGATGATGCAATTGCCGGACTTCCTGTAGAATCACTTTCCGGACGCGCTAACAAGTATGTTGCTTATGCATTAAAAACCGAAGTGGGACTGCAGGCCGCTGCTTATACGGGTGATAACAGTTATTACCAGAAAGTGGTTGATGCTGCAGATACGGTTATTAACAGTGGAATTTACTCTCTTGATCCGGATTATGAAGGTATCTTTAATGAGAACGGGAGATATTCTAAAGAGATAATTCTTGGAATTTATAGAAGCAAAGAAAATACATATTGTAATGATATAGCAGATCTTCAAAATGTTCTTCCGAATGTAAGCAATGATCAATTAAAAGTATCCGGAAGTGGTCCCTTTTTCAAAGTAGACAACATATTTGAAGCATGGGGTTTTTGGGGTCCTTCTCAAAATCTTATCGATGATTATCTGGTAATTGACAATATTACAGACAATGCAGTAAGATGGGATCAGACTACACAATTTACACAAAATGTAACCAAAGTAACCGGAACAGATGCAGATGCCATTGATGCTGGAAAAATTATCGGTTCAGGCAAAATTAATGAAATCATTTATTCTAACAGGGATAAAAGGTTCGCTGCTTCTATTGTTTACGATTCCTGCTATTGGTTTAATGAATTAGTTAGCACCTGTGTAAAAGGAAATTTGAACAGAGTGAGTCAAGGAGGTTTGTTCGATTGCTGTGTACCGGAGACCAATAATTATTGGAGAAAAGGAGTGTACAATGTTGTTCCTCGTGTATATGTTGGGATACCAACTGATTATCATTGGGTGGCTTTCCGCCTTGGGAAGGTGTATCTTAATAAGGCTGAAGCTCTCCTAAAGATGAATAAGATAGCTGAAGCTGTAGTTGTCTTAAACGTAACTCGTACTTTTCATGGGGGATTACCTGCTTCAACTGCAACAACTTCATCAGAAGCATGGACTGACTATAAAAGGGAACGAAGAGTTGAACTGGCTAAAGAATCAGTGGGTGATTATTATTTCAGCCTTCTACGCTGGGGAAAGTATGGCAGTGATGCTAACTCAGGGAGAGAACCGGGAGCAAAAATCGTAGAACTAGAACAACCTGCGACATTTATGGAAATTTCTAGCGATCGTCAGTCCTATCAAGTGATCAAATTTATCTATAATAATAATCAGATCAGAGTATTTGATAATACACGACGGTATCTGTTCCCTATTCCACAAGCTCAGATAGTCCGGAATCCTAAATTTACACAAAATCCCGGATGGTAGAATTAATTATAAATCAGTTAAAAAAATTAACTATGAATAGAATAAAATTTATAATTGTTGGTGTATTATTAAGCCTGACAATTTTTACATCCTGCCTAAAGTCAGGATTGTATGACTTACCTGCTTTTACTGATGCCAATATAAACAATATATATTTTGAATACAGGTATCAGGATCCGAGTTCCACATGGATTGATGGCACGGCAATAGTCAAAAATGTTACCCTGGTGGTAGTCACAAAGAACATTGATGCAAGTGCCAATACGGTAACTGTAACTGTAGAAGTTCCGGCTGCCAGTGGAACTTTCACTACAGATGAGAGAGCTAAAGTAGCCCTTACAAACCTTGTTTGCACGACAGATATTTCTACAGCCGCAAAAATTGAACCTGTTAATGGAGCTCCATTATTAGGAAGGCCTGGCGATTTTTCGGCTCCAAGAAACTATCTGGTTACTGCAGCTGATGGAAAAACAAGCAAAACCTGGACAATAACAGTTACGGCTCTTAATAACCCCTAACATGTGTCAATATTGTTAAAATAAAACTGAGCCTACGCAAAATTGCCAAGGCTCAGTTTATTTTTATTGAAAATAAGGATGGAGCTTATAATGTTGTTATCCGGTCAAATACACTGAAAATTAATGAGTAAAAATAGAATTATGAAAACATTATCAAGTATTATTATCTTACTGTGTCTTTTTTCTACAAATATAAATGCCCAAAATACAAGCATTTCACAGCAATTGAAAGACGATTATCAAAAAGTTCATAATCATTTGTATAACGAATTGATCCCCTTTTGGGATAAAAATGCTGTAGATAAACAATATGGAGGATACCAGACCAATTTCGATGCCAATGGTAAACCTGTTGATATGCCCGAAAAATACCTGAACACGCAATGCCGTATGATCTGGTGGTTTTCGCAATTAAACAAGATTGCACCCAGTGAAGCCAGTAAGAGTAAAGCAAAACAAGGTGTTGATTTTCTTATTAAATATCTGTGGGATGGTAAAAACGAAGGTTGGCGCTGGAAAGTAAAAAAAGATGGCTCACCACTTGACGATGGTAAAGTTGTTTATGGACAAAGTTTTGCCATTTATGCACTGTCCGAATATTATATTTCAACTGGTGATAAACGTGGGTTGGACTATGCTGAAAAAACCTTCGACCTTTTGCAAAAATATTGCGCCGACACACATTATGGAGGATATTACGAAAACATGGAAGCCGATTGGGCTCCTTCACCCGGGGGCTTCAGTGGTGGCGACCGGAAAGGATTAGATACCCATTTACACCTCATGGAGTCATTTACATCGTTGTATCTTGCTTCCGGTAAAGAACTACACAAACGGAAACTGATAGAGATAATCAATCTGATCAATGAAAAAATGATTGATCATGAAGCCGGTTCCGGTATGGTACAATTTGATATGACCTGGAAATCTCTGCCGGCAATAAATATAAAACGTTCGTGGAATGCCGAACGTGAGGGTGAAAAACCTGCAGATCCCACTGAAACAACTTCGTATGGCCACAACACTGAATTGGTATGGTTGATGGTTCGCTCCTTAAAAGCAGTAGGAGAATCGGTAGAGCCTTACAAACCAATGTTCAAACAATTATTTGATAATGCCATTAAATACGGTGTTGACTATGAAAAGGGTGGACTATACAGGGATGGATTACGCAAAGGTGGAGCCTTGATATTGGAAAAAGAGTGGTGGCAGCAAGCCGAAGCAATGATCGGCTTCCTTGAAGGATATGAACTGTTTAATGATGTAAAGTATTTTAAAGCATTTCAAACTGTCTGGAACTTTGTAGATGAGAAAATGATAAATCATGAGGTTGGAGAATGGCGACGTTTGCTTGACCGTGAAGGAAACGTGATCGATGGAAACATCGGTAATGAGTGGAAGGTAGCCTATCATTCAGGACGATCGATGATAGAGTGTGAAAAAAGGTTAAAAAAATTAATGCAATCGGAATAATGATACCCAGGAATCCATATTTTAAAAAATTAGTAGGAGTACAAGAATCACCTATTCGGATTTCCGTTGAAAAAGTGATTACTGTGTTGGTGTTTGTTATCGCTATAGGAATGATCTCTTGCGTAAGCAAAAACGGTAATCATTCGGGGATTACTAAAGAACGATTCGGAGCTCTCCCTGATGGCCGGGAAGTAAACCTTTATACTCTTCAAAACAGGAATAGTATGAAAGTTAAAATATCCGACTATGGATGCATTGTCCAAAGTATTATTGTTCCCGATCGAAACGAACATTTCACTGACGTTGTATTGGGTTTCGATTCACTTCAGGGCTATTTAAAAAACAATTTGTACTTCGGATCAATTGTAGGCAGGTATGCAGACCGTATTGCCAACGGTAAGTTTATTCTGGATAGTACCGAATACTCACTGGAACAAAATAGTTTCCCGAATCATTTGCATGGAGGAGTTACAGGTTTTGATAAGGTATTGTGGAGTGCGAAAGAGATAGCATCTCCGAATTATTATACCTTGCAACTTACTTACAATAGTCCGGACGGCGACCAAGGTTATCCTGGAGAACTAAAAGTAAAGACAACTTATAAGCTTAATGACAATAATGAATTGGAAATTCGCTATGAAGCTGTAACCAATAAGCCGACCATTGTTAACTTGACAAATCATACTTATTTCAATTTAAAAGATGGGGGTAAAAGCAGTATTTCCGATCATTTTCTTGTCTTGAATGCGGATCAGTTTGTACCGGTAAACAAGTTATTAATTCCTATTGGAGGATTCAGAAATTGTGAAGGTACTCCCATGGACTTTAGGAAATCTGTTTCAATAGGAAATAGAATTGAATCAGAAGATGAGCAGATCCGATTCGGGAACGGTTACGACCACTATTGGATTGTGAACCGCATTAATCAACAACTCGTAAAAGCGGCAATCGTAAATGAGCCGGTTACGGGCCGTGTACTTGAAGTCTGGACAACCCAACCTGCAATCCACCTTTATACAGGGAACTTTTTAAATGGAACCTTCAAAGGGAAAGCAGGTACGATATATCAAAAAAGAAATGGATTTTGTCTGGAAACACAACATATTGCAGATAGTCCGAATCATCTGGAATTTCCTTCTACAATCTTAAAACCAGGAGAAAAATATGATTATCGGACGGTTTTCAAATTTAACGTTGAAAAATAATCTGAAATTACCAGTAATATGTTGAAACCAGTTGGATTCTGTAGATTATAATATAGGTGTAGGTTGTTATTCTCTGCGATGTAGGCGCTAAAGTTTGGTGTAATATCTGATGTTTAGTGAACATCAGTTTCAACTTTGCGCAGATCTTTCAAAATATGTGAAAGTATCCCACCTGCATTTTAAAAGACTATTAACTTGAAAACACATTATTTTTTTATATGAATCAGATATTCAAATATTTCAGCATCATATCACAAAAAAATATAAACTGAATTTCTATGAAATCTATCAAAAAAAAACTAGTCCTGATCTTATTCCTTCTGATCTGCAAAGCAAAAACGGAGATGATTCATCCCTTGAAAAAAAGCGTTTATGCATTTCTATTTATTTTGTCTGGTATGCTTTTATTTTCACAAGTTGCTTATACTCAAGATTTAGGTAAAAGCAAAGTTCAATATATCGTCATAGGCACTCATATTGATACCGAATACGAATGGACACTGAAAAAAACAATTAATGAATATATCCCGGCCACATTGGATGATAATTTTAAAATGTTTGAAAAATATCCCGGATACATTTTAAATTTTGAAGGTGCATACCGTTATTCAATAATGAAACAGTATTATCCGGAGAAATATGAAAAATTAAAATATTATGTAAAAAAGGGGAACTGGTCAGTTAATGGCGCAATGTGGGAAGCTATAGATGCTAATCTACCTTCTGCTGAGTCTATTATAAGGCAGATTCTTTATGGTAATTTATTTTTTGAAAAAGAATTTGGATTGAGATGTATTGATGTTTATTTGACGGATTCTCCGGGTTATAATGCAGCTTTCCCAAGTTTGTTATCTCATTGTGGTATAAAAGGTTTCTCTACTCAAAAAACCTATGCATCATGGCTTCCTTCCCCAGTTGGTGCCATACCAAAACCTTTTGATATTGGTGTATGGGAAGGTGTGGATGGGGAATCTATTGTAGCTGTATTGGATCCAGGAACTTACGTAAGCGGATGGGATATTAGATTAAACCAGATCAATACATTGGGTGCAATTTCCGGTATTTATGCAGCTTATGATTATATGGGGAATGGAGATATTGGTGGTGCATGTTGCTGTAATCACAGGGGTTGTAATGAAAATGATGTCATTTCTCTTTATGATAGGATAAAGCAAAATGACACCTCTGAAGTGAAAGTTATCATTTCTAAATCTGATCAGCTTTTTAGAGATTTAACGGTTGAACAAATCAGTAAACTGCCCAGATATAAAGGTGATATTATAATGCGTGAACATGGAACAGGGTTATATACCGCTAGACCGTTTATGAAATATAAAAACAGAAAAAATGAAATATCGGCCTATGCAGCAGAATCTTCATCTGTGATAGATTTGATTGTGAATAAAAATACATATCCTGCCGATAAAATTAGTCATGCTTGGTTAAAAATATTGCAACATCAGATGCACGATGATATTACAGGAGGGTGCATCCCCGAAGTATACAAAACATCTATTGCTGATGAAGATACTGCTTATAACGAATTTCAAAGCATCATAAATAATTCGTCAGCGAATATTATTGCATCCATGAACACTTCTGTGAAAGGGATGCCTGTTGTAGTATATAATCCGATGGCTATTCCCCGACAAGATATAGCTACCATTACCTTAAAACAGAAACTATCACCTAACCAAACGATAAAAGTATTTAATACTGGAAACAGGGAAGTTCCGGCACAAATAATCAAAGAAAGCAAAGACAGTATTCAGATAATATTTTTAGCGGATACTCCCCCACTGAGTTATTCAGTGTTTTATGTGATAATAGTAAAGAATGAAGATAAGCAACCATTGGTTGAGTTGCAGATTTCCGAGAAAAGCATGGAAAACAATAAGTATATCGTAACCATTGATAAAAATGGGAATATCTGTTCTATCCGGGATAAAGAATTAGCAAGAGAGGTTATTGCCGAACCTGTTCAACTTTTACTATTCAAAGATTGCCCAAAGCATTATCCTCAATATGAAGTGGCATATAGCGATTTACAGGAACCAAAGGGAATGGTAGATGGTAAACCGGAAATCAAAATTCTTGAAAATGGTCCGGTGCGTATAAAGATGCAGGTTCTACGGCATACGGCAGGTTCTATATTTATTGAAAACATATCATTATGCGCGGGAGATGCATCGGATAATATTGAGATTGAAAATACGATGGATTGGCATACAGATTCAACATTACTGAAAGTGTCGTTTCCTCTTGGTGTTTCCAACAACAGCGCAGTATACGACTTAGGGTTAGGCGTTTCTGAAAGAGGAACCAATACGATGAACCAATATGAAGTCCCGGTTCATCAATGGGCAGAACTGACTAATTCTGTTAAAGACTTTGGAATAGCTATCCTGAATGACAGTAAATATGGTATGGATAAGCCAACATCAAACACGTTAAGATTAACATTACAACATTCTCCGGCCGGTGGCTATAACGACAGTATAAAAATATCTTCAACCAGATATGCTCTATATGCACATAAAGGTGACTGGAGGCAGGGAAATGTTGTAAACCAGGCTTTGTGCTTCAATCACCCGCTGATGGCATTTAATACGACAAAACATCAGGGGAAATTAGGGAGGGAAATCTCATTATTGAACATAAATAAACCCGATAATGTAGCTATTATGTCAATCAAAAAAGCTGAGAAAAACTCAAATATTATTATTCGTTTTAGGGAAACAAAAGGAGAAAAGGCTGAAAATATTAATATTTCATTCATGGATAAAATATTACATGCTTATGAAGTAAATGGAATGGAAGACCGGTTGGGAGATGCAACCATTAATGACAAAAATAAATTGAGATTCGATTTAACGCCATTTCAATTAAAAACATTTGAGATAGTATGTGAGTAATTTTAAAGATTCACAGTATTGATTATTTGTTGAATAAGATTCATTCCACAATAGAACGTCTATGTACTAGCATTCGCAAACACAATAGTATAAAATGAGCCACATGGAGGTTCCATCGTACCACTGAAATAATTTATTATATATTGAAACACCCATGATTTGGCAAAGCACAAACACTTGTTGCCTCGAGCATGTGGATGAAATTTTAATTTCTTATCTGTTTTCAAATGCTGATATTGTTTAACTTAATAATTATTTATTGATGAAAAAGATAATAGTTTTTATTTTATTTTTAATTACTCCTTATGTGTCAGGTCAAAACCGATGGAAGATACAATCCGACGGTTCCATCCAATGGGAAGTTATGCAAGACATTCCCCACTATGACCATATTGAGATGAGTGGAGAGCAGGTCTCTACGGTACTACGCTATGGGGTAAATAGCGATGGCTCCTTTAGTCTCGAACGTTCTATGGTGTGGCCTATGCTTCGCACAATTCCCAACGATACGCATGGAAGTTTGATGCAACGGTATGCTATTGATTTTCCCTCTCTGTTGACGGTTAATGGGGCTACTTTGAAAAATGAAAACGTGAAATCTTTAACGCTGAATGGCGAGTTAATAGTTGTTAGTGAGTTTGGAACGCCATCACTTGTTACCCTGACACGGTACATTTTTCCCTCACCGACAAAGCCGATGATTTGTGAACGGTATGTGGTAAAAAACAGTTCCGATAAACCTATTAGCATTTCGGTACCCGAACAAAAAACAATTTATCATACCGATGCAGCGAAAGGCGTAGAAGGGAGTTATACCATTGAGATAGGAATACAGAATAGTGGAATTTTTCAGGTTGCATCCGGAAAAGAGATACAGTTTGACACCTATATTCAAGCCTATTCCCCAAATAAAGGAGCAAATACTCCAAACGTTGAACAAGATTTAGTCGCCCGATATGCCTTTGTTCAACAGATGTGGAGCAATTTAGTTTTTGAAACGCCCGATGAGACCATCAATAAGATGTTCGCTTTTGCCAAGATTCGAGCAGCTGAGAGTATCTATAGGACAAGCGGCGGATTGATGCACGGACCAGGGGGAGAATCCTACTATGCAGCTATTTGGGCAAATGACCAAGCAGAATATATTGGACCATTTTTCCCCTATTTAGGGTATAAAATCGGTAATGAAGCCTCCTATAATGCCTATCAGCATTTTGCACGGTTTATGAACAAAGAATACAAACCCATTCCAAGTTCTATTATAGCCGAGGGGAAAGATATTTGGAATGGTGCAGGAGACAGAGGTGATGCTGCTATGATTGCATATGGTGCAGCAAGATATGCCTTGGTACGTGGAGACAAAGCGGAAGCGGAAAACCTATGGTCGCTGATAGAATGGAGTTTGGAATATTGTCGTAAAAAACTTAATAAAGAAGGAGTTGTTACCTCCGACTCCGATGAATTAGAGGGACGATTCCCCTCTGGTAAAGCCAACTTATGTACCTCTACACTTTACTATGATGCATTATTATCGGCATCTTACTTAGGAAAAGACTTAAACAAAACCGCCAGACAACTCGCCACATATAAAAAACAGGCTCAAACGCTTAAAAAGGCAATCAATAGTTACTTTGGTGCAACCATTGACGGTTTTGAAACATATCGCTATTATGAAGGGAATACGGTACTTCGCTCATGGATTTGCATGCCCTTGGTAGTAGGAATTTTTGAAAGATCACAAGGTACGATAGATGCCCTATTCTCTCCTAAATTATGGACAAAAAACGGATTACTTACGCAAGCTGGAAGCGAAACATTTTGGGACAGATCGACCTTATACGCTCTACGTGGTGTGTTTGCAGCAGGAGAAACCGAGAAGGCGGTCAATTACCTCTCTTACTATGCCAATCAACGGTTATTGGGTGAGCATGTACCGTACCCCATTGAGGCATGGCCTGAAGGAAGTCAGCGTCATCTCTCTGCCGAGAGTGGACTGTTTTGTCGTATTATAACCGAAGGGGTCTTTGGTATTCGCCCCACAGGACTTCGTACATTCACAATCACTCCGCACTTGCCTCAAGCGTGGCACACCATGAACCTGAAAAAGATTCATGCGTTTGATTCCAATTTTGATATCAAGGTAAGACGAGAGAATAATAAAATAAGGGTAGCTGTTTATAGTTTTACAAATAAAGTGTTGTTAGACAAATTAATTAAGGAGGGGGAGTCTCTTGAAGTGAAGTTGTAAATTTTTATTTTTATGAAAATGGAAGTTCTAAACTTGCGTAAAAATAATTATACCAACTTTGAAAACCTGTGGTCAAAGAATGGGAAGTAGTTAATTTTTTACCTTGGGAATCGTATTGACGGACATATTTAAGAGTTTTGCCATAATATATAGATTTCCAAGATTATAACCGAATATTTAATATATAATTTACTGACAATCTATATGTTGTATGTTAATAGCTTATTCTATTTCAATTCTTAATTTGCATAACTAATTAATATTCAAAATGATAAAATTCCGTTTGTCTGTTTTGGGTATAGTTGCCATGTTTCTGTCAAACATATCCGTTTATTCTCAGTACACATCACCGAAAGATTCTTTGGGAGGGGCACCTGTTCCTCCGGAAATAGAAAATCCTGAAATTTTGGGAATCAACAAAGAACCGGCTCATGCTACTCTGATGCCTTATGCAAACCTTAATGAGGCTCTTGTTGCTAAAAGACATGCTTCCACTTTTTGCAGGAGCCTGAATGGTATGTGGAAATTCAACTGGGTTTCGTGGCCCCAGATGCGTCCGGTTGATTTTTACAAACCGGCATTCGATGTTTCTTCATGGAAAGATATACCGGTTCCTTCAAACTGGCAGTTACATGGTTATGGGACACCATATTACAGGAATAATGGTTATACGTTCAGGAGAGATTTCCCATATGTAATGAGTATGCCTCCCAAAAACTATACCGCTTATGAAGAACGTAATCCGGTGGGTAGTTACCGTCGTGATTTTGATCTTCCATTGGACTGGAAAGGGCGCCAGATATTTTTGACGTTCGATGGTGTTGATGCCGGATTCTTTCTCTGGGTTAACGGAGAGAAAGTCGGGTATAGTGTAAACAGCCGTAATGCTGCTGAGTTTGATGTTACAAAGTATGTGAAACCCGGTAAAAACATGGTTGCAGTTGAAGTGTACAGGTATACTTCAGGATCTTACCTTGAAGACCAGGATATGTGGCGTCTGAGTGGTATTTTCCGTAATGTAACGGTCTGGAGTGCTCCCCAACAGCATATTCGCGATTTCTTTGTCAAAACTGACCTAGATGATCAGTATCGCAATGCAACTGTTGAAGTGACAGCAAAGGTGAAAAACTATGGGACCAAAGCATCTAAATCTTACAAACTGATGGCAACATTGTATGATGGCGAAAAAGCCGTTAATACAGCACAGTCAGAGGGCGTTGTACCGGCTATTCAGCCCGGTCAGAAGGCTTCTGTGAAACTTAGTTTTCAGGTTACAAATCCTGAAAAATGGACAGCCGAAACTCCGAAACTATATACCACGGTTCTGACATTAACGAGTGGGGAAAATGTCGTTGAGACACTATCCTCACGGACCGGTTTCAGAGAAATAGAAATAAAAGGAAGACTCTTTCTTGTTAATGGTACCCCTGTTAAGCTTAAGGGTGTAAACCGTCATGAAAACTGGCCGGATGTTGGCCACGCTGTTACTGAAGACCAGATGATACGCGACCTTGAACTGATCAAACAGGGTAACTGCAACCTTGTCCGCACCTGTCACTATTCCGACGACCCTCGCTGGTATGAGTTGTGTGACGAATATGGTATATTCCTGGTTGCCGAAGCAAATGTTGAATGTCAGGGATTATCAGGCAGGTTTGATGAGGAGCCCAGAATGAAAGCAGCTATCATCGACAGGAATGTGGCAAACGTTGAGAACTTTAAAAACCATCCTTCAGTAATAATCTGGTCTTTGGGGAATGAGAATGGAAGAGGAGGATCAAACTTCAGGGCTGCCATGAGTACTATAAAAGGTATTGATCCGTCACGGCCGGTTCATTACGAAGGTTTTGGTATCGGGGTAAATAATCCGGCGGATATCGACAGTCGTATGTACACCAGCCCTGCTGAAGTTGAGAAAATTGCCAACGATGCTACTTACACAAAACCATTCTTCCTGTGCGAATATGCCCATGCAATGTTCAATTCGATGGGTGCAATAGGTGAATATAATGATGTTTTTGACAAATACCCTGAATTGTTAGGTGGCGCAATCTGGGAATGGCAGGATCAGGGTATATATAATCGTCGTGATCCGAATCATCCAATTCTTGCTTATGGTGGTGGGTTTGGCGAATTTCCGAACGACCACTATTTTATTCATAAAGGAGTTATTGCTTCTGACCGTTCTCTGAAACCGCATTACCCCGAAATGAAACATGTTTATCAGTGGATCAAAGTGTCGGTTGAAGATCTTGTAAAAGGTCAGTTCCTGATTCAGAATAAATATCAGTTTATCAATCTTAACGGTTTTACCGGGGTGTGGACATTGTCAGAAAACGGCACTGAGATTTCCCGCGGTGATATTAAACTACCAGTCATTGCTCCCGGAAAAGAAGCGGTGGTAACAATTCCATATAAGATATCAAAAACAAATGAGGGTGCGGAGTATTTCCTGCGTATATCATTCGCTCTTGCAAATGATCAGATTTGGGCAAAAAAGGGATTCGAAATGATTTCGGAGCAATTCCAACTTCCTGTTGAGGCACGTGCAGTTAAACCAAATACTACACTGAATCCTGTTAATATGACTCAGAACGAAAAAGAGATTATCGTTAAGGGTTCAGGATTTACAGTTGTGTTTGATAAAGTTACAGGTACATTTTCCAGCCTTGAAAAAAATTGTGCTAACATGCTGCTTAAAGATGGAGGTCCAAGGTTGCATCTATGGCGCGCACCTCACAGGGATGACGATATGTGGGCCGAAAGAAGCTGGGTAACATCAGGTCTGCGAGAGCTGAAATGGACGACACAGTCCGTTACTGCTGAGCAGAAATCTCCTTCGTCTATTACTATCTCCGCCAAACTCTTTGCAGAAGGTAAAAACAACTTCACGGTTAACCATAATGTTGTTTATACTATTTCCGGTGATGGCTCAATTAAATCTGAAAATAGCTTTAGTTCAAGTAATCCGCAACAGGTTGTTGCACGCGTTGGAGTGAGGATGTTTCTGAACAAACAGTTTGACCAGGTTTCCTATTTTGGCCGCGGCCCTATGGAAAATTATTCTGACCGAAAACGCGGGTTTGATGTAGGTGTTTATAAAAGTACTGTCAAAGAGCAACTTACTCCATATGAGAAACCAATGGACTGTGGAAATCATGAGGATGTACGGTGGGCTAAAGTAACCACTGCATTAGGGAA
This sequence comes from Bacteroidales bacterium, assembly GCA_003142255.1. GTDB lineage: Bacteria > Bacteroidota > Bacteroidia > Bacteroidales > VadinHA17 > LD21. The sequence goes on from PLLO01000014.1 coordinate 196,939, forward strand.
TGGACTTATGGTACAATCCGACAGTACACTCCTGCAGGTATCAATGCTCCCGTACAGCGATGAGGAGATGGATAATGTCGAATACAGGATTGACCTTCCCCAAAGCAATGCAACAGTTCTCTGCATAAGTCATCTTACTCTCGGTGTCGGAACAGCAAGTTGCGGTCCAAAACCTCTTCCTCAATATATTGTTTATGCTGCGCCAACCTCATTTACTTATACAATACGGCTACTTTAATTACTAACTGTTATCGAGAAACTATTTGACGGGATTGATGAGATGGAGCTAATTGAAAAAATAATGAGTGATGACGAGGCTTTTGAGATCATTTGTCGAATACTACCAATAAAGGCTCAATCTCAAACAGCGGCATAACTGAAAATGGAAATCTTAGAGGATTGAAAAACAAAAAGATAAGTAAAAAAACTGTTTTGTATAATACTATCAAACAGCAAAATAAATTAAATGCGAAACATTAATAAATAATTTATAATGGTTGTATGGAACCTCCATGTTTTGTAATAAATATTATCATTCTTGTATGTGATTCTAAAAACATGAAGGTTTAATTTGATTAAAACTTTGTTTTTGTTGTATTTTATTATTTATCAGATTGAACGAGGTAGTGTTTGTTGGCTTCTGTCTTAAACTCAACCGATGTTGTCGAAGTGTTCAGTGCAGCCTTTGGTAATTTCACTCCATCACAACTCACGGTGAATCGAGCTTTTGAGGTCGCAGCAGGAAAAACTACCATCAACCTTCGTTCAAAGCCTGAACAAATTTCTATCTGATTGTTCTGAGGATAACCTACTTCAAGTTGTCCCAGCTTCAAGCGCCGCCCTTTTGCGCCTTGAGGAACGCAGATAGTTTTGTAGTCGTTGGTCACGCCATAATAATTTTCCACGATCATGCTCCAGACTGAGCAGGACATGCCCAAACCTTGCACTCCAAGAGGTTGACCGGTGACACCGTTGTAACGCTCATTGACCCCATTACGGATAAACAAATCCACGATCTTGTCGGTAAGTTTGCGTGCTTCATCGTGATAGCCATATCGGTTTAACCCATAGGCAACAAGATAGGTAGTAACTGGCCACATGTCACCGCGCCAGAATCCCTTCATGTTGAATTTCGGGTCATTTATTGCCACAGTCGGTACCGGATAATCACACCACCAGCGTGTAGTGTCCATCAACTCAGTGGCAAGCTCCCTGGCCTGTTCCTTCGTGGCTGCGTCGCAACACAAGGTAAGAAAACCCTGAATGCAGCGTACATCAATCGGACGGTCGGAGTCACGGTCAAGGCTATAAAAAAACTTCTTTCTCGGATCCCACATCTTGGCCTGTATCGCAGCGATACGGCGGTGGATGATTTTCTCATAATGTTTAGCGATCTCCTTTTCACCAAGTTCTCGGGCAATTTCGACCAGTGCCTGCTCGCTCATCAGAAGGAAGCAGGTTTGTTCGACACCCTCCACATTGCCATACCATTCCCCTCCATCGAGACGAGTGGGATGTTTCGTCAGCTTCATATTATCCATGGGTGGAAAGGAGTCGAAGGTTTCATAACGTGCAGTCTGCACCATATCAGCCTTTCCAACAGACTTGTAAGCGCCATACTCGATCAGACCGTCGTTATCCACGTCGCGCTCGGTAGAATACCATTCGTCGAAAGCCAACAGATAGGGCAGAGATTGTTCCAGCAGCTTCCGGTCGCCAGTCTGACGGTAAACCTGCTCCACTCCCCAGGCAAGTATAGGAATCTGCGAAAAACCAAGTGGCGGCCAATCTCTAAGAAAATTCGGCACCATGCCAAAGCGATACGAGCCCCGCGGTGCTTCGGGATTTTTCTCTATTGTCTGCCAATAGTTATCGTACACACCACGGATAACTGCATCCGCACCCATCGGCGCATAAGCCGATAAAACAAACTGGGTGTCCCATACCCATTGACCAACATAGCCGCCACCGGGTGAAAACCACTTATTAGGTAATGCAGGTAGTATGGGAGCAAACAACTTTGAGAGGATACATTGCGAAAATATCTTCTCCGCAATGGTGTTGAGTTGTGGATCTTCAGTGTGCACCAACTCACGCATCTTCGCCATTTCGGGCATTATATTTTCCTGCGCTGTAAGATTGCTGAACAGGTGTAAAAAACAAAGAAATAAAATAATAATTCTCTTCATGGGCAGCGTCTTACCTAAATATAGAATTTTATGGTTTATTTGTTTATTTATCTGTTAATGTTTCGCAGATGATATAAATGGTTTATAAATAGTAAAATAAGTTAATAAAAAGAGCATGAAAAATTTGTTAATTCACTAATATTCACTATATTGGTGTTGAACAAAAAACAAAAAAACTTACTCCACAACAAAAGTATAAATAAGATTTCAGAATTAAAAACAAGTTTTACCCATTACTGGGTAGAACTGGATTTTATAAAGAGTTCTTTGAAAAGTTTTACATTTTAATCATTGTGCAAGGCTTTGGGGACAAAGGCTCCTACGACAAAAGTGGGGTTTTAAATATATGTGGAAATGTATAAACGACTTAAAAAGCGGAAGAGCTTTAACACTCTTAATTATTACAATCTTGGCTGCAATATTCCCTTTTACCTGCATATTACTATGGCTGCAGATAATGATAACTGCGTTTTTTCTTGTGGGCAGCCTCCACAATCAGGCATCTTCCGGAACATTTCGTGTTTTTTGAGGTTCAGGGGAAAAAACCTGTCGGCAATAAAAATTCTCTATTGGATAAATACTGTCTTGTCCTGAATCAGGTTGACATTAGAATCCAAAAAATGTCCAATACATTTTACGGCAACCTTTTGTATTAGTCGTAAATAATTTTTTTCAGGTTATGTTCCCAATTGAAGTTTTACCGTGAGAAGAGATCCTGTTCCTTCCATGAAAGAAGGTGCTTTTCGTCCATGATGATCTTATTATGATCGAGCAGCCACCGCAGCACTTTTATAACTTTATCTTCAGGATGGTTCACTTTACTCACCAGTTCCCTGGTATCATATTTCTGCGCTGCAAGAAGATCCTTTATTTCATCAAGAATGAGATCAAACTCATATTTACTGAGGTCCAGCTCATTACGTTCTCGGCATACATCACAGATACCGCACCTGTCGGCTTCCTCACCAAAATACTCAAGAAGGGTAACCGATCTGCACCTGGTATTGTAATCGGCATAATCGATCATTTTATTTAATCTGTCGGCATGCCTTTCCCTGACCTTAAGATAAGTATCGGGTGAGATAAGCAAAGCTTTTCTTTCAAGACGCTCTTCGGTAAAAATGACCAGCGAAGTTTTTTTACCGGGGATGTATTTGATTATGCCAAGGGTTGAAAGCTTTACCAGGAACCTGTAAACATTTTCTCTTGTGAGAGCTGATTTCTTTGCCAGGGCATCCTCATTTACCGGGACGAATTCAGAAAACATCCCTGTATATGACCTGAGCAGCAATTTAATGAATCCGTCAAATGACTCGTTAGCAACCTGGAATTTATAAAGGTCATCGCGTTCAACTATAAAATGGACACGGGAAGGGTTATCTATTTCTTCTGTGAATTCAATATAGCCTTCACGCTGGAGGAAGGTAAGGCTATTAAAAGTTTCAATTACAGGAAGCCTGTATTTTGAGACAAATTCCGGCATGCTGAAATCAAATACATTATCCTTTCCTGCACCCATGGGTACCTGGAGGTAATTACAAATTGCCTCGTAAATATCCTTGATCTTTTCGATAGGGGGAAATTTCCGTCGCATCGAATCTTCAAGGCGGGTCTTATCAGAAGGCGAATAGAGAAGAACTGCATAAGCCGGCTTGCCATCGCGACCTGCCCTGCCACTCTCCTGAAAATATTCCTCAATTGAATCGGGCATCTCCCAATGAATAACAAAACGCACTTCAGCTTTATCGATGCCCATTCCAAAAGCATTGGTCGCAACGATTACCCGGGTTTCCCCGGTTGTCCACGATATCTGTTTTTTATCACGGAGCTCTATTGGCAGTCCGGCATGATAGAAGTCGGCGTTTATCCCTTTTGATACAAGCAGCTCGGCGATCTCTTTGCATCTCTTACGTGACCTTACATAAACAATACCGCTTCCATCGGCTTTTTGGAGTGTGTTTACAAGATATGTCCCCTTATCTTCAGCTCTCCTTACAAGATAAGATATATTCTTCCTTTCAAAGCTTGTCTTGAGAAGGTTTCTCTCCCTGAAATTAAGCTTCTCCATGATATCTTCAGCGACATGGGAAGTTGCTGAAGCGGTCAGGGCAAGAAAAGGAACTGTTTTAGGGATAAGCTCCCGGATTGATGAAATCTTAAGGTAAGATGGACGGAAATCATATCCCCATTGGGAAATACAATGAGCTTCATCTACAGCAACCAGGTTAAGGTTCAGGCGGGGAAGCCTTGCCTGGAAAATCCGTGTCGATACCCTCTCAGGAGAAACATAGAGGAATTTATAATCGCCATATATTGCATTTTCGAGAGCAATATCGATCTCTTCATGAGACATCCCCGAATGGATCGCCATCGATCTTATTTCCAGGCTATTGAGGCGATTTACCTGGTCTTTCATCAAGGCTATCAGGGGAGTAATTACAAGGCAGATTCCCTCTTTGGAAAGTGCATAGACCTGGAATGTAATTGACTTGCCGCCTCCGGTAGGCATGAGGCCAAGAGTATCTCTGCCTTCTGCAACGGAACCTATTATCTCCTCCTGCAGAGGTCTGAAGGATGTAAAACCCCAATACTTTGTCAGTATTTGCCTGTATGGTTCAAAATTCATTTTTGCAGCGATACATTACATTATACAAAAATAGTAACTGTAATTCAATTTTTTATGAAGGCTGGAAAGAATGAATGTTTATGATCTCTGAATTTTTCGTAATTTGCAAAGCAAAACTTAAAACCCTCACCAATGTCTTTTTTAGATGATAAAATATTATATGAAGGACTGACTTTTGATGATGTGCTTCTGGTGCCTTTATATTCGGAAGTGCTTCCAAGAGAAGTCGATCTGAGTTCAATGTTTTCAAGGAACATCCACATCAACACACCGGTTGTTTCAGCTGCAATGGACACTGTCACCGAGGATGAACTTGCAATTGCAATTGCAAGGGAAGGCGGGATAGGCGTAATCCATAAAAACATGAGTATCGAAAAACAGGCTGCCCAGGTGAAGAGAGTAAAAAGAGCCGAGAATGTCATGATATTTGACCCTATCACCATCCTTCTTGATGCTACGGTTGCTGAAGCAATGAACCTGATGGCAGAGTACAAGATCGGAGGCATTCCTGTTATCGATAAGAACGGGATCCTCAAGGGCATTGTCACAAACAGGGATCTCAGGTTCGAGAATAACAAGAAGAGGAAGATCACCGAGGTTATGACCACAAACCTCATTACCATCAATCACCAGACAAACCTGGAAGCTGCTGCCAGGATACTTCAAAAACATAAGATTGAGAAACTTCCGATGATCGATGAAGCGGGCAAGCTGATAGGACTGATCACATACAAGGATATCACCAAGACCAAGGACCGGCCCAGTTCCTGCAAAGATGAAAAGGGACGTCTCAGGGTTGCCGCAGCAATCGGAATTGCTGCCGATACACTCCAAAGAGCTGAAGCGCTGATAAATGCCAATGTCGATGCTCTCGTTATCGATACGGCTCATGCCCATACGATAAGCGTTATCAGGATGCTTAAGGAAATTAAGAAGAACTACCCCGGTACTGAAGTCATTGTCGGTAATATAGGTACGGCAGAAGCTGCTAAAAAACTGGTTAGCGAGGGTGCTGATGCCGTAAAAGTAGGAATTGGTCCGGGATCAATTTGCACCACCAGGATTATTGCCGGTGTAGGTATACCCCAGCTTTCTGCAATCTATAACGTAGCGAAGGGGATTGAAGGATCAGGGGTCCCGGTTATTGCCGACGGAGGCATCAGGTATTCCGGCGATATAATCAAGGCAATTGCTGCAGGAGCCGATTCAATCATGGCTGGATCTCTTTTTGCAGGAGTTGAGGAATCACCTGGTGAAACTATTATATATAACGGCCGCAAGTTCAAGGCATACAGGGGCATGGGATCAATTGAAGCAATGCAGCAGGGTTCCAAAGACCGCTATTTCCAGGATATGGAAGATGATATTCAGAAACTTGTTCCTGAAGGGATCGAAGCAAGAGTGCCATATAAAGGCAACCTCGCCGAAGTGATTTACCAGATGACAGGTGGTCTCAGGGCAGGTATGGGATATGTTGGTGCAAAAAATATTAGCATATTGAAGAAAGAAGGTAAATTCGTCAGGGTTACCAGCTCCGGGATTGTAGAAAGTCACCCGCACGATGTTTCTATAACGAGGGAATCACCCAATTACAGCAGGAAGACTATTGAGTAAATGGTATCAGCCTGAATTCATGAAAATCAGAGAGTCACTCCTTATATTGTTCTCACTGGTAAATGCGACCTGCAGCGCACAGCTCCTGTCTGATCAGATATTAATGAATGTCGACGGCAGAGGTGTGACGGCAGGGGAATTCACAAGAATGTATTTAAAGAGCGCCGATGCAGGGAAGAGTCCTGGCGATATAAATGACTATCTCCAGCAGTTCATAGTGTTCAAGCTTAAGGTTGCCGATGCAATTCATGAGGGTATAGATACCACAAAAGCCTTCCGGAATGAACTGAACGGGTACAGGAATCAGCTTGCACAGAATTATCTCACTGACAACCAGGTAAAAGAAAAGCTTCTTCTGAAGACTTACCAGCGTTCGCTGGTTGAAATAAATGCCTGGCATATACTTGTCACCTGCCCCGAGAGTGCAAAACCTGAAGATACTCTCAGTGCCTGGCAGAAAGCATCAGCAATAAGGGAAAGGATATTAACGGGCGAATCGTTCGAAGAGGTTGCAAGAGGAACATCTGACGATCCTTCCGTAAAAATTAATGGCGGTAATTTAGGATATTTTACTGTATTCCAGATGATTATGCCATTTGAAGATGCAGCCTATAACCTTAAAAAAGGAGCCATCTCAGAACCGGTGAGGACTCCATACGGATACCACATCATTAAAGTTGTAGATAAGAGGGCGTCAAGAGGCAGGATACTCGTCGCCCATATAATGAAAGCTTCACCTCCGGGAACAGGCGAAAAGGAAGCGAAGCAGGCTGAAGAATCAATAAATGCCATTTATAATGAGCTTCAGGCAGGAGCATCCTTCAGCTCACTTGCCGCAAAATACTCAGACCATAAGGAATCTGCCTCCAATGGAGGTAAGCTTAACTGGTTCGGAACCGGGGAAATAATTCCTGATTTTTCAGAGGCGGCCTTCGCAATCAGCGATACCGGCAAATACACCAAACCGATAAGGACTGTCTATGGATGGCATATCATTAAGCTGCTTGCACGCAAAGCACCAGGGACATTCGAAGAGACCCGCTCCTATCTCGAAAGCAAGATCAACCAGTCATATCTCAATTCTTTAAGTAAAAAGTCATTTGTCAACAAGCTAAAGAAAGAATACAATTTCAGTATAAACCAGGAAGCCCTCGAATGGTTTGTGAAAAATACCGATACCCTTATAATTTCAGGTACTGCAAAATACAACAGGAACAGTCTGCCATCGGGGAATCTGTATTCTTTTGCAGATCAGCGCATGCCGGTCAGGGATTTTGCAACATTTATTGAAAAAAGGGGATCGATAATATTAACCAAAGATCCAGCCATTTTCATAAACCAGACGATTGACGCAAGTATTTCGGACCGAATCGTCAAATATGAGAATTCAATGCTCGAGAAGAAATATCCCGATTTCCGTTACCTGATGAATGAATTTCATGATGGCATTCTGCTGTTTGAAATATCTGGCAGGAGAGTCTGGAACAGGGTTCAGGAAGACTCAACAGGACTTAAGGGATACTATGAGGATCATAAGCAGAATTACCTTACTAAAAAATCCATTGAAGGAAAACTATATCTTCTTCATGATCAGAAAGGGAAAAAATCACTTTACTCGGCTTACAGGAAATATTCCCGGAAAAGCGGAACCGATAAGCTCCTGGATGCAAAATTCAATAGCAAGAACGACTCCCTGCTGACAATTACTGAGGGCAGGTGGTTCAAAGGCGATAATAAGGAAATTGATAATATTCAGTGGATTACAGGCCCTCAATACACAGAGATTAAGAACTTCCCCGCAGTAATTGCAATTAACAGGATAATTGATCCTGAGCCTCTCCCGTTCAAGGATTTGCAGGGGGAAATAATGACAGCGTACCAGGATTACCTGGAGAATGAATGGATTAAACAATTAAAAAGAGAATACACCGTTAAAATTGACGATCTTGTTTACGAGAAGGTCAAAAAAAGTCTGAAAAATGAATAGGATACTTCCCATCTTACTGATAATTTTCATATTCGCCGGCTGCGGAAGGAAAGGCAGCTCCGTAAAGCGAGTGGAGGTTGCGGCTGTAGGGAATACAATTTTGTATGTGGACCAGATACCAGGACTTTTCCCCGCCGGAACGTCCAAAACCGACAGTGCAGCATCTACCCTGAATTATATAAATAAGTGGGTCAGGAAAGAGTTGCTACTTCAGAAAGCCCAGGATAATCTTTCATCCGAGCTTTCGGAAAATATTGAGAAGCAGCTTGAAGAGGCAAGATCCAACCTGGTGATATATCAGTACCAGAGACAAATGATGCTTGAAAGGATGGACACTGTTGTCAGCGATTCAGAACTTGAGAATTACTATAACTCCAACCCTGCAAGCTTTAACCTGAGCTCAAATATTGTGAAGGCGCTTTTTATCAAGATTCCGGTTGAAACGCCGAATATCGAAAAAATAAAACATCTCGCCCGATCAAATGATCAGAGTGATTTGCAGGAGCTCGAGAAAATTTGTTACCAGTTTGCTGAAAAATTTGATGATTTCGGTGAAGAATGGATCCCTTTTGACAAGATCTCTGTAGAGTTGCCATCTGAAATAGATAATGAAGAAAACTTCCTCAGGCATACCTCATTTTATGAGCTAAGTGACTCTTCGAGCTTATGCCTTGTCAACTTCAGGGATTATAGGATAAGATTTACGCTGGCACCATTTGAATATGTTAAGGATGACATCAAGAGAATAATCTGGAATAACCGGAGAATTGAGTTTTTTCAGAATCTTGAAAACGGGATATATAATGACGGTCTGAAGGAGAATAAATTTAAGGTATTTTAATTTGCTGATGATGAAAAGAGGTTCGAAGTTATTAATGGCATTTGCCTGTCTGGCACTCTCGGGGATGTCTGTTGTTAAATCGCAGGTGCTTGTAGAATCCGTTGCTGCAATTGTTGGGAATGAGGTAATTTATCTTTCTGATATTGAGAACCGGGTTGCCGATCTGAAACGAAACGGGGACAAAACATCTGTTGAGGATCTGAGATGCACCGTTCTCCAAGAAGCGCTTATTTCAAAATTATTTCTCGACCAGGCCAGGATCGACAGTATTACTGTAGCTGAAAGTCAGGTCGAAGGCGAAGTCAATGCAAGGGTTAATGACGCAATCAGGAGGGCAGGCAGCGAGAAGGCTCTTGAAGATTATTTCCATAAGGGAATGGTTGAGATCTCGAGGGATATCAAGAAAGCTCTTCTTGACCAGGAAATTATAAGACAGGTGCAGAGTAAAATATCCGAGGATCTAAAAGTTACTCCGACCGATATGAAGAAATTTGTTTCCAATATTCCAAAAGACAGCCTGCCTGTTATCCCTGCAAAGGTCCAGATCAGTATCGTCCAGCTCGATCCGCCAAACAATGAGGAGAATAAAGCCGAGGCACGGCAAAAGCTACTGGACATAAGGAGCCAGATTCTCGCAGGTAAGAGCTTTAAGGTACTGGCAATGCTGTACTCAGAAGATCCAGGTTCTGCATCCAATGGTGGTGAACTCGGTTTAATGATGAGAGGCGAACTCGAAAAACCATATGCAGATGCTGCCTTCAGCCTCACCAAGAACACTGTTTCAAAAATTGTTGAAACAAAATTCGGTTACCATATCATTCAGCTTGTTGAGAAGAATGGCGACCTGATCAATACGAGACACATTCTCATTAAGCCAAAAGTAAAATCCGATCAGGCAACAATAGCGATAAACAGGCTCGACAGCATTGCTGCCCAGATAAGAAAAGACAGTCTCAAGTTCACCGACGCCGCACTCAGGTTCTCAACCCATAAGGACAGCAGGATCAATGGTGGCTTATTCGTCAACTCGAATCCTTCGAACAGGGATACATGGTTCACCCTTGACGAGCTTAATTCCGAGATGTTCGTTAAAGTAAGGGATCTTAAGGTTGGTGAAATTTCTGACCCTTTCAGGACCACTGATGAAAACGGTAATATTGTTTTCAGGATAGTAAAGCTTGATAATGAAATACCTGCCCACAGGGCAAACCTTAAAGACGACTATGAGAATCTTTATACTGCTGCCATGATGAATAAGCGTACAAAGACCTACGATGACTGGATCAAGAAAAAAATCGGAATCACATATATTAAAATTAGTGATGAATTTAAATCATGTGACTTTCTGAAAAAAGGATGGCTGAAATAAAGATTCTGCAATCTCTGTTTAATATCATTCATCCAAGGCATCTCATATATGTCGCGGTACCTCTTTTACTTTCCGCGACCCTGTTTTCCACAGAGCTTCAGACTCAGACACAGGGGAGAAAAAAAATTGACCTGAAACATGCCGATGTCGATAATATCGAGAAAGATAAACTAACCGGCAAAGACTGGCACAGGCTGCTGGGGAACGTTTTCCTTAACGATAAGGAAATGACAATGAAGTGCGACAGCGCGCATTATTTCCCTGACAAAAACCAGGTGATCGCATTCAGCAGAATTCATATCGAGCAAGGTGATACGCTTGATATTACCGGCAATTATCTTTTTTACGATGCTACAACTGAACAGGCTCTCATGAATGATAATGTGGAACTTGTGGATAAGGAGACTCATCTGTTCACAAATTCTGTCAAATACGATGTAAAGAACAAAATTGCCCAGTACACTGACAGCGGCAGGATCATAAACGGGAAAAACAAACTAACAAGCCATATCGGAATATATTATATATCCCAGTCGCTTTTCCATTTCAAGGACAGTGTTAAAATTGTAAATCCCGATTATGTAATGAAGGCAGACACAATGGATTACAATACTAAAACAGAGACTGCATTCTTTACCGGTCCATCTGAAATGAAAGGCGATAGTATCTATCTTTACTGTGAGAAGGGGTGGTATGATACCAAAAATAATACAACAAGGATATGGAAGAATGCGGTCATTGACAACAGGATCCAGGTCATTGAGGGGGACTCAATGTATTTTGACGACAAATCCGGATACGGTGAGTCATTTGGCAATACCACAATTATTGATACTACAAACAGTATAATTGTAAAGGGTGATTATGCCTGGTACTACAAGAAGCCTGAAAGATTCATGGTAACCGATAGTGCCATGTTTATACAGGTTTCGGGGAATGATTCACTTTTCCTGCATGCCGATACAATAAGCGCGGTTACTGTTCCCGATAGTGCCGGTAAGGAATTCCGGCTGATGCGTGCCTTTTACAGATGCAGGGTTTACAGCAGGGATCTGCAGGCAAAATGCGACTCTCTCTCCTACTCCTTCCAGGATTCAGTAATCAGGTTATTCAATCAACCTGTGCTCTGGTCAGCAGAGAATCAGCTTACTTCTGACACCATGGAAATTTATACAAAGAACAGGAAAGCCGACAGACTGGAACTCTATTACTCCGCCTTCGTTACAAGTCAGGTCGATTCAATACGTTTTAACCAGATCAAAGGAAGGACACTTACAGGGCATTTCAAAGACAATGAACTTTACAGGATTAACATTATTGGTAACGGGGAGTCAATTTATTACCTTGTCGACGGCGATGATATTGTTGGCAAGAACAGTGCCAGGTGTGCAAGTATCGAAATACTGGTTGACAAGGGGAAGATTCAGAAGATAGTTGAACGGCAAAGCCCTGAAGGGGTAATTGATCCCCCGGCAAATTCGTTCAATGCAAATAATCGTCTTGAGGGCTTTAGCTGGCTCGATACCTTGCGGCCCAAAAAAGTTGTAGATATATTTAAATAAAAAATGCATGCTTATGCATGCATTGGGGGTTTAATACTCGTCTTCATTAAAGAAGAAATCATCCTTGCTCGGATAATCGGGCCAGATATCTTCAATATTTTCATAAATATCGCCCTCATCCTCAATCTCCTGCAGGTTCTCAATAACTTCCATCGGAGCACCTGATCTTATAGCGAAATCAATCAGCTCATCCTTGGTTGCAGGCCATGGAGCATCTTCAAGATTTTGTGCTAATTCTAGTGTCCAGTACATAGTTTCCTGATCAAGTTATACTTTTTTGCAAAGTCTGCAAATATATATTATTTTATATATAATACAATAAATTTCAGAAAGATTTTCGGGGAATCAGATAGTCCACTTAATATCCTCATTATCAAGCTCAAAGGAAAGTTGTCTTGATAAGATAAATAAATAATCTGAAAGGCGGTTAAGGTATTTGTAGATTATTTCAGGGATTTTTTCTGTTTCATTAAGTTTTAACACCGTTCGCTCAGTCCGGCGGCATACGCATCTTGCTATATGACAGTACGATACAATCTGATTTCCACCGGGAAGAATAAAGTTTTCAAGGTGTGGAAGAGTCATTTCCATTTCATCTATCTCTTTCTCCAGGATCGGGATCCACTCATTATCATGCATTATTTTGCAGCTCTTTCCTTCTTCCTTCCCGGTTGAAAGAACTGCTGCACAAATCATAAGATTATTCTGGATTTGAATCAGAAATTTACTGCGCTTTTCATTTTCCGGACAGGAACGAAGCATACCTATCCAGGAGATCAGCTCGTCAACCGATCCGTAAGCCTCAACGCGGATAAAAAATTTAGGGACTCTCCTGCCGCCGGACAGCGATGTAGTTCCGTCATCTCCTGTGCGGGTATATATTTTCATAATGCAAAATTATAAGAATAACCTGCAAAACATGAAGCTGCAGACTTATCAGGATGGCTTGTACTGTTCGTTGATGTAATCCTTGGCCACCTCACCATCGAAGAGCTTTATAATGCGGGCAGCATGACGAGCTATATCCTCTTCATGTGTAACCACAATTACAGTATTCCCTTTTTTATGGATAGCATCCAAAAGACTCATTATATCAAGTGAAGTTTTACTATCGAGGTTCCCGGTCGGCTCATCAGCAAGTATAATGGATGGTTTGTTGACGAGAGCCCTTGCTATGGCAACACGCTGTCTCTGGCCTCCGGAAAGCTCATTTGGCTTGTGAGTCATCCTGTCGCCAAGGCCCACCTGCTCTAGAGTTTCCTCTGCAAGCTTTTCCCTGTCTGCTTTCGGAACACCTGCATATATTAAAGGCAGGGTGACATTTTCAAGGGCGGAATATCTTGGAAGCAGGTTAAAGGTCTGGAATACAAAGCCGATCTCCTTGTTTCTTATCTCAGCCAGGTAATCATCTTCCATCTTACTGACATCAGTTCCGTTAAGAACATATGCTCCGCTGGTGGGTGTATCAAGGCAGCCGAGAAGGTTCATAAGAGTTGATTTCCCTGAGCCTGATGGCCCCATAATTGCAACATACTCATTCTTTTTTATGTCGATTGAGACAGATCTTAAAGCTCTTACAATAACTGACCCTACCTGGTAATTCTTTACAATATTTTGAATCTCAATTACATTCTCCATAACAATTACAATTTGAGTTTTCGAAATTAGTTTAAATTAGCTTAATACTGATAATAATTTTCTTAATTTTTGTTAATACCTTATAACATAATCAGAACGACTCATCCCTCTCCTGAAAAAGACAAGACCTATTCTGTAAAGGTCAACAGTTGCAGTAACACTCTTATGCCGTTTAACCTCGTTCCATGCATCCTCCATCTCACGTGACTGGTGTATATCGTCCAGAACAATAACCGTACTGCTATTGGATATTTCAGCCATCTGGTTGAAATACCTCAATACGGGCTCCCGCCTGTGATCGCCGTCGATGAAAACAAGTCCCGGTGTGACCGACTGTTTTTTTAGTTCCGGAATTGTGCTGTCAAATGATCCGTTCAGAAGACGGATGTTTTCAAAACCTGCCTCGCTGAAATTCTCCATTGCAAGGCGTGATGTCTCAGGACATGCATCAACAGTATAAACAACTGAACCAGGGCAGCCTGATGCAAGGTACATGGTGCTGATCCCCAGGGATGTTCCTAATTCGATCACAGCCGGCTTACCAAATTCAGCTGCCAGTGCCGACAATAAAACTCCATATTTTTTCGGAACAGCCGAATATCTTGCAATGTCTGACACTTTTCTTAAGTCCCCTTTCATTTTTAAAGATCCTGCCCCCAGATCAAAAACCCGGATGATTCTTTCTGAAGACGAACACCTTATTCTTGTGTTTTCAATCTTTAAGACAATATCATTGGCTGTTTTATTCCTGAATACCCGCGATATAAGATCAAAAATGAAAGGGCTGTGTATCCCATGTCCATTTCTGTGTCGCGAAAAGAGCAGGTAATCAAGATAACCTGAGATTCTGAAAAAAAACATCCCTTCAGTAATTAGGTAAGGTTCGCAAAATTAATTATTTTCGGTCATCTTTTCCCATACTGTTTACCAGGAAAAATTATGCCTGATTTCCTCGACACAAACATTACATATTTACAGGGAGTTGGTCCCAAAAGGGCTGAGCTGCTTAATAAAGAATTAAACATAAATACCTTTGGAGATCTCCTCTGGTATTTCCCTTACAAGTATATTGACAGGACGCGGTTCTTCAAGATATCCGAGCTGGATCCGGATCTTCCCTTTGTGCAGATAAGAGGTGTAATTAAAGGATATTATACTGAAGGACATGGCGCAGGGAAAAGGCTTGTAGCTGATTTTCAGGACGACACCGGCTCAATAAAGCTTGTATGGTTCAAAGGGGTAAAATGGATCACTCAAAGCTACACCCCGGGTACAGAATTTATTGTCTTTGGCAAGCCGGGTGTTTTCAATGGAATGATAAATATTATCCACCCTGAGATTGAAGCATCGGTGAAGGCTGCTGAGAGGGTCAGCTCGGCGCTGCAGGCTCAATACAACACGACGGAGAATCTGAAAAACCACTTTCTGACTTCCAGAGCTCTGAGCAAGCTGATGGGAAATCTGATCAGGCAGATGAATTTCAGGTTGCCAGAGACACTCCCGGGATACATAGTATCGAAACATAACCTGATGGATATTGACGAGGCGTTGAGAAAGATACACTTCCCGTCCGGCAATGCTGAACTCGAAAAAGCCAGGTATCGCCTGAAATTCGAGGAACTATTCTTTATCCAGCTCAACATTATCAGGTTTAAGAGTAACCGTTCGCGCAAATTCAGGGGATTTGTTTTTTCAAATGTCGGTGATAATTTCAACAACTTTTATTTCAACAATCTCCCCTTCACACTTACGGATGCTCAGAAGAAAGTCATGAAGGAGATAAGGAAGGATCTGGGTTCAGGGAAACAGATGAACCGTCTTCTCCAGGGCGATGTAGGAAGCGGAAAAACGCTCGTAGCCCTGATGAGCATGCTGATTGCCATTGATAACGGTTACCAGGCCTGCCTGATGGCACCGACCGAAATTCTGGCAAACCAGCATTACCAGACTATAACAAAACTTCTCGATGGCATCAACATTAAAGTGAGGCTCCTGACAGGGTCATCCGTCCGGACTTCAAGGAAAGAAATAAGCGAATCGCTGCAGGATAAATCACTCGACATCCTGATTGGCACCCACGCTCTAATCGAGGACAGTGTAAAGTTCGGAAGGCTTGGACTTGTCATCATCGATGAACAGCACAGGTTTGGTGTCGAGCAGAGGGCAAAACTGTGGCAGAAAAGCTTAAATCCACCGCACATACTTGTTATGACTGCCACTCCCATTCCAAGAACACTTGCCATGACCATTTATGGCGATCTGGATGTCTCTGTAATTGATGAGCTGCCCCCAGGCAGGGTTCCGGTTAAAACAATGCATTTCTTTGATTCAGAAAGGAATAAGGTATTTGGCTTCCTGAGAAGCAGGATTGCGGAAGGTCGTCAGGTGTTTGTAGTATATCCCCTTATAAAGGAGTCGGAAAAAATGGACTACAAGGACCTCGAGGATGGATGGGATACCATCTCAAGAGCATTCCCGGCACCTGAGTACTGCGTAAGCGTGGTGCATGGTAAAATGACTTCAGCGCTAAAGGAAGAGTCGATGAGACTTTTCAGGGAGGGGCAGGCTGATATTCTTATTGCCACCACTGTAATCGAAGTTGGCGTCGATATACCCAATGCTACCGTTATGGTGATTGAGAGTGCGGAAAGATTCGGACTTTCACAGCTCCATCAGCTAAGAGGGCGGGTTGGAAGAGGTGCTGACCAGTCTTATTGCATACTGATGAGTTCAGTAAAGCTTTCAAAAGAAGCCGCTACAAGAATCGAAATCATGACAGAAACAAATGATGGATTCGAGATTGCAGAGACAGACCTGCAGTTACGCGGACCCGGAGATATTGAGGGCACTATGCAGAGCGGCATTCCTTTTGACCTCAAAATTGCCAACCTTGGCAAAGACGGCCAGATTATTGAATATGCGAGGAACATTGCAGAAGAAATCATTTCCAGGGATCCGCTTCTTGAAGAGAGCAGCAACCAGATACTGGCTGCCGGTCTAAGACGTCTCTTCAGCAAACAGCAATCGTGGAGCAACATAAGCTGAATATGACAATATCAGAATATTATAGTGTACTTGACCTTCCCTTGAATTCATCTATTGATGATATTAAAAAAGCTTACAGGCAGAAAGCAAGGATGTATCATCCGGATATAAATCCTTCGCCGGATGCAAAGGATATGTTCATCTCAGCCACTGAAGCTTACGAATTCCTGATTGCAAACTTTAATAAAATAACCGACAGTGATGAGGCTTACAGGCAGGCAATGGAAGACTGGAGAAAGTACCGCCAGGACAGGTCAAGACAACGGGCAACAGCCTATTCAAGAGCGTCATATGTCAAATTTAAAAACACAAAATTCTATCGTTCAACCAGGATCTTTGACGGCACAACAGTTATTTTCAGCCTGTTTATATCAATCATGGTGATTGTTGGTACCATCATCGGGTATATTATAAGGTTGAAAAATCCGCTGCCGGAGCTTACGACTCCTCCATTTTTTTCTTTTATAATGCTCCTTCTTCTCGGAATAGTTTTTTTTGTGCTTTCGCTGATCAACCTGATAGTATATATCAAATCCTCGAAAAAAAGGAAGCAAAAACAGAAGTGAACTGGCATGATTTTTGAGTTTGTCAGCATGTAACCTGACTATGCCGGTAGAGATATGCGATTTTCTATCACATTTGTCTGTAATTCATATTATTATGAGACACATAAATCTGAAAGCCATTTTGATTTTTTCAGTTGCAGTTTTACTAATCTGCACAAGGTGCTCAAAAAACGACAACCTTCCCACAAAACCCGTTAAAATAAATCTTGACGCTGCCCAGACAGCAGTCGTGGGATCCGGGAACTCTTTTGCTTTCGATATTTTCAGGGAAGTGCTTAAAAACTCTGAAAGTACTCAGAATGTAATGATCTCTCCTCTCAGCATCTCCTACGCTCTTTCCATGACTGTGAACGGAGCTAACGGAGCAACCCGCGACTCAATGCTCAAAGCTTTAAGGGTCAGTGGTCTTACACTTGATGAGATCAACAGTTCATACAAGGATCTTACTGATGCACTTTTAAGCGTCGATAAAAGGGTTGCTATATCAATCGCAAATTCAGTATGGACAGAAAATAATTTTCAGGTAAAGAAATCCTTTGTCGATATTCTTACCAGCTATTATGATGCTGAATCCTGGCAGTTCGATATTAATGATCCGACTGTCCCAACCAAAATTAATACCTGGCTCTCGGATAAGACGAACGGCTTAATAAAGAATATGGTTGATAAACTTGATAATAATACAGTAATGCTGCTTGTCAATGCCATCTATTTCAAGGGAAAATGGCAATCAGAATTTGATAAGGATAAGACTGTTACAACCTCATTCTATAAACCCGATGGCACTGTCTCGGTTCCGATAATGAAGCAAAAATCTGATTTTAAAATTTATGACGGCGATGGTTTCATGCTCGGAGAGTTCCCTTACGGACAGGGTAATTATGTTATGGATATAATACTCCCGGATGCTCAGAATGGTGTTGATGATGTACTTTCAAATCTTTCAGGTGCTTCATTTTCTGCCTGGTTAAATAATCTGTCTTCTCAGAAAGTAAATCTTTCGATTCCCCGCTTTAAGTATGGTTTTAAAATTAGACTTAATGATATTCTTTCCGACATGGGAATGGGAATTGCTTTCACCGATGCAGCTGACCTGACAAATATTGCTGATGCCTCTCTGAAAATAACCAAAGTATTACATCAGTCCTTTATAGAAACAAACGAAGAAGGCACTGAAGCTGCTGCAGCAACAGTGGTAGAGATTGGCCTTACAATGGCACCCCCTGTAGCTGTTGATTTCAATGCTGATCACTCATTTCTTTATATTATAAGGGAAACGACCACCAATACAATTCTCTTCATGGGAAGGGTCACAGATCCATCAGCCAGTTGATAATATATATTTCAATCTAAACCAGGGGTTAGCTAAACCCCTTTTTTTTATACCTTTAAAAGGCTAAAAAACTGAGAGATGGAATTAAGCCTGACTTTAATTTTTGCAGCACTGATGTCAATGAATATGCATAATCCAGGAACAACCGGCAGCCGCCAGCAGGCTGATCAGCGCCGGAAAGTCCTTTTTTCTTTCGGGATTATCTCCGATGTTCAGTATTGCGACTGCGAGCCGGAAGCAACAAGGTATTACCGGTTATCAACCGGCAAACTAAGGGACGCCATGAATTCATTCAGATCTGATTCCGTTGATTTCGTTGTTAACCTGGGCGATCTGATTGATCATGACTATGCTTCGTATAAACCGGTTTTGGATATCATTGACTCTTCGGGATTAAAAATATACCATCTTACGGGCAACCACGATTATTTAGTTGATCCGAAGTACAAGAAGCGCCTTCCCCTTCCGCAGCCATCAAAGGAGGGATATTATTCATTTGAGGTTGGTCGTTTCAGGTTCATTGCCCTGAATGGCAACGAGCTGAGCACATATTCTTCAAACAGCAAATCACAAATCAAAGAGGCTGAAGATTACATTTCCATTCTCAGGGATTCAGGAAGCATGAATGCTTTTGACTGGAACGGAGGTGTGAGCACTAAGCAGCTTGGATGGCTTAAGGATCAGCTTGATGAAGCTGTCTCGAAAAATGAAAAGGTATTCATACTCTGCCATTTTCCACTATACCCGGAAGAAATTCATAACCTACTGAATTACAAGGATGTACTATCAATTCTTGGTAATTACCATAATATAATAGCAAGCTTCAGCGGCCATAACCATTCAGGCGGTTACGGCAATTTCAACCTGATCCATTTTGTAACGGTTAAAGGAATGGTAGAAACAGAAAATACAGACAGCTATGCCCGTGTCGATGTTTATGGAAATAAAATCTGGATTACAGGTTCAGGAAGGGAAAAGAGCCAGATCCTTGCTTACTGATTAATTTTCAGCTTGTTTTGATGAAATTGAAAGGGACGTCAAGGATTACAGCAAAATATTCTCCCCTTTCAAGAATATCTTCATCACCTTCTTCATAATACCAGTTGAAAATGAATTTTTTGTTCTTCAGAGAAACATGTCTTATCATTTCAAGAATGTGAATGAATACCTTTGCACTGGCACTGTTGAAATATTCGAGGTTCATATCCACACATGTTACATCAGCAGGAACTTCAATGTATTCTGCAATCCAGGCCTCCACAGGTTCAAAATACTCGGTCACGTTCTCATGAATTGAACGCCCCAGGATTTTAATCATTCCGTTTGGATTCAGAATAATCTCCGGCGAGTTTTTTGTAGGCGATATCCTCAGCTCCTTCATCACGTAAATCTAGCACCAAAAGTAAGTAAAATAAATTATAATTGTCAATCATTAAACATATCGAATACCGGATCATTAAAGTTCTCCAATCCGATTATCCTATCTTTTCCGAAAACAGCAGCCAGACCATCTTCGCAGATTCCATTCTGCAATCACTTGATATAACTGAAGCATATTCTGCGTCTCTGCAGACTATCTCCACATTGTACCCGTTTTTTCTAAGTAAGGCAGCCGTTATCCCCCCGATAGCACCTGCACCTACGACCAATAAAGACAGATCGTTGTGTTTCATTTCATTATCGGACATTTAGTGTCAGAATCTTGCAAGTGGAGCAACATCCTGTCCGGTAAATTCCCCTCTAAGATATTTATAATACCCGGAAATTCCAATCATAGCAGCATTATCTGTAGTAAGGCTTAATTCGGGTATGAAAATATTCCAGCCCCTTTTTTCAGCCTCAGCCGTCACAGTTTCTCTCAATCCAGAATTTGCAGAGACTCCGCCGGCAATCCCTACCTCTTTAATTCCTGTTTCAATTGAAGCCTTGACCAGTTTACCGGTAAGAATGGTTACAATAGTATGCTGAAGAGAGGCGCACAGGTCGGCCCTGTTCTTCTCTATGAAGCCAGGATCTTCTTTTAACCTGTCTCTCAGAAAATAGAGAAAACTGGTCTTCAATCCGCTGAAACTGAAATCAAGCCCCCTGACAGATGGTTTTGAAAAGGAGAAGGCCTTTTTGTTACCTGATCGTGCAAGCTGGTCAATTGCCGGTCCTGCCGGATACGTGAAACCCATAAATTTTCCGCATTTATCGAATGCTTCACCGGCAGCATCGTCGATGGTATTGCCTATGACTTCCATGCTGAGATGGTCCTTCATAAGGATGATCCTGGTATGCCCCCCTGACACTAAAAGGCAAAGGAATGGAAACCCCGGAACTCTCTTTTCAGATCCCTCACGAAGGATAAAATGAACCAGAACATGAGCCTGAAGGTGATTAACTTCGATTAAGGGGATATTCCTTGTAAGTGCAAATCCTTTCGCAAAAGAGGTTCCGACAAGCAGGGAACCCAACAAACCTGGTCCTCGCGTAAAAGCCACTGCATCAACATCAGAAACGCTTACCCCTGCTTTTTTGAAAGCCTGGTCGACAACCGGAACAATGTTAACCTGGTGAGCTCTTGAAGCAAGTTCCGGAACCACCCCTCCATAGGATTTATGAATCTCCTGACCTGCAATCAGATTCGAGAGAATATACCCGTCCCGTATTATTGCAGCTGAAGTATCGTCACACGAAGACTCTATTGCTAAAATTGTAACTGCCATCCCTGCTTTGAAATTCGGTATTTTTTAGGTTATTTTGACTGATGGTTTCTTTCTCCGAATAATGGTCAAAATTATTAAAAAATTATTTAAGTATTTCATCATAGCTCTCGGGATCATTATTATGGTCCCGACTCTCATTGCCATTACGCTGCAGATTCCAGTGGTTCAGACATTGATGGTAAAAAGGATTACAAGTCATTTCTCAGAGCAATTCAGATCAACTATCTCTGTCGGCAAATTTGAATACAGGTTTTTTAACAAGCTGACTTTAAATGACTTATTGATAAAGGATAAGAATGATGACACTCTGGCTTTTGTGAAAAAACTGACAGCAGGAATTAAATATATTGACCTGAAAAATAATTCATTTACGATCGGAAAGATCGACCTGATAGACCCAGTTTTAGGGCTGATTACGGATTCAACGGGTGAAATGAATCTTGCGTGGTACCTTAATATGTTAAAAAATCCTGCTGTTACGAAAGCCAGGTCAAAGGGGGTAATTAAAATCAACGAGATTGATATCAGTGATGCAAAAGTCTCGCTTGTGGATAAAAATAAGACAAAAAGCAATAGTCCGATCGATTTCAACAACCTCCGGCTCATGTCGGTGAACGGCATTATTGAAGACCTTACCATAAGGAATGATACTACATCATTCAATCTTTATCACCTGGAATTCAGGGAATCATGCGGGTTTGAGGTCAAAAGGATGAACAGCGATGTGATTCTTGCAAAAAATTATTTTGCCTTTAACTCTACATATATAAACTGTGACAGCAGCATATTGAACCTTGCCCGCTTTAACATACATGCAGATTCATCGGGATCATTTAAAAATTTCATTGATGAAGCAAAGCTTGATATTCTTCTTGAAAAATCTTTTGTAAGCTTCTCGGACCTGAAATATTTCATCCCATCAGGCGGGAAGATGAATGAATCATTCTGGCTCTCCGGGAAGCTGATTGGAACTATCGCAGAACTCAGGGGACGCGATATTGAATTCTCATATGGCGACCATACTATGCTTAATTGCGATTTTGATGTGTCGGGGCTTCCAAAAATAGAAAACTCATTTATCTATGTAGGTGTCAATACTCTTAAAACAAATATAGCCGATATTGAGAAAATAAAAATTCCCGGAAGAGGATTTATAAAGCTGCCAGAATCATTTTCCAAGCTCGGAACCATTTCATTTGACGGTAGCTTTACGGGATTTACGACTGATTTTGTGACATACGGGAATTTCAGGACAAGCATTGGCACAATCAGAACTGATATATCTCTCAGGCCGGAAGAGTCAAAAGGATTTAAGATTAAGGGGCTGGTCTCTCTTAGCAACATATCGCTTGGTGAGCTAACCGGGAAACCCGAACTCTTTGGAAATATAAGCATGAGGGCTGATGTAGACGGATATGCCTTTTCATTCCAGAAATATAATGGCAGTCTGACAGGAAGGATTGATAGCGTTGAAATCAACAAATACAAGTACCGCAATATTTCACTTAACGGGAATTTCAGTGAAAAGACCTGGGATGGCACTGTCAGTGTTTCTGATGACAATATAAAAATGGATATCCTTGGCCTGTTCAATTTCAGGGAAAAGCTTCCTGAATTTGATTTCACACTTGACATTGGCAGGGCCAATCTGCACAAGCTTAACTTTGATAAGTCTGACACAACGTCTTCATTGTCGCTGCTTGTAACGGCCAATTTTAAGGGGACGAACATCGATAACCTCGATGGAGACATAAAGTTGCTTAATTCCAAAATCAGAAAATATGGCAATACTCTTGATCTTTCTGATTTCTCAATCAGAACATTCTATGAGAATAATAAGCCGGCAATAAATCTAAGGACCGATTATGTGGATGCAGACCTGAGAGGTTATTACAATTTTGCCGGGCTTAGGGATTTATTCAGCAATGCCCTTTCATCGCTTATGCCTTCGCAGTTTCATTATTCTGCAAAGAGAAACGATCTGTTAAAAAACAATTTCACCTTCAGTGTAAACTTTAAGAAAACAGATAAACTGTTCAATTTTTTCCAGACAGGCATCCTGCTTGCCGATAAGAGTTCCATTAACGGGGCTCTATTCCCCGACAGCATAATGAGGATGAGGCTGGATTCAAAAATGCTTAACGTAAAAAACATTGTTTTCAAGGATCTCGCTGTGGAGGCAAATCTTATAAAACCTGATCTTAAGGCAAAGCTCTCCAGCTCTTCTCTGGAAATGCTCGGGCAGTCTGAATTAAAGGGGTTTACAGTCAATCTTACGACTCATCCTGATACATTTTATCTCGCATTAAACTGGGATAACCAAGATAAGGTCCTAAACAACGGGAGTTTTTCAGCAAGAGGCACATTTAATAAAACCGGTAAAACCGACGGAAAGGCTGTTCTAAAGATCAGCATTGATTCCACTGGGATTTACAGCAGAAATAATCTCTGGAAAATAAGTAAATCAGAAATTACCATTGACACAACTGCAATAAGGTTTGACAAGTTTTACATAAGCAATAATACGCACTATTACTATATAAATGGAGCTATAAGTGCAGACCCGCTCGATACTCTTCTCCTTGAATTCAGTAGAATTGATATTTCGCCGATCAATTCTATTGCAGCCAGGAATGCCACCGCCGACCAGGTCCCTCTCTCTATAAAGGGTGAGCTGGATGGCAGAATCCTGCTTACGAATGTGTACAAACAGCCGCTTCTGGTAAGCAATCTCAAAATCAATAATTTCTCAATGCTCGAGAGCGAATACGGCGATGTATCGGTTACCTCAACGTGGAACTATGAGTTAAAAGTTGCAGATATTCATGCTCAGAACAGCTTTGAAGGGAAGAAAATGATTAACATCTCAGGCTATTATGATCCAGCTGCCAAATACTTGTATCTGAATGCGCTGGCTGATAAATTGCCCGTTGATGCCATGAACCCGCTTCTCAGCGTATTTGCCTCTGGAATAAACGGCACCGCATCCGGGAAGTTAAACTTATCAGGGGGACCGGGAAAGTTTGTCCTGAAGGGAGCGCTGATGGCAGAAAACGCAGGAATGAAGATCGATTATCTTCAGACCAAGTACAAGATCAATGACTCAATAAGGTTTGATAAAAACGATATTATTTTTAAAAATGTCAAGGTTGTCGATGAAAAGGGAAATAAAGCTGCACTTAACGGGTTTATTCACCATAAATATTTCAAGGAATTCACAGCCGACATTACAATAAATACAAATGATTTCATGGTGCTAAACACAAGACAAAAGGATAATGACATGTTCTACGGCACAGCATTTGCATCCGGAGTTACTACAATAAAAAGCGGACCAGGATCAATATCCTTCGATATTTCCGCAAAAACAGGAAAGAATACTAAGTTTTATATCCCGCTGAATGCAAGCGAAACAGTATCAGATTATTCTTTCGTATCATTTATCAATCATGATACTGTGCCAAAAGTAGATGAGGATCAGCCAATCCACATATCATCTCCGGTTGCCAAGACACTGATGGACCTGAATCTCGACCTTGAGGTCACCCCTGATGCTGAAGTCCAGATCATTTTTGACCCGAAGGTAGGTGATATAATGAAAGGACATGGTTCTGCAAAAAACCTGACTATCAGCTTTGATAAACAGGGAAATTTCAAAATATACGGTGATTATGTTATTGAGGATGGAGATTATCTCTTCACCCTAAAGAATATCCTTAACAAATCGTTCAGCGTGGAGAACGGCGGCAAAATAATTTTCAACGGTAGTATTTACGATGCCGGTATTGAAGTTAAGGCAATCTACAAAACCAGGGCTTCCCTTTATGAGTTGCTAGGCGATGAAAAATTCAAGGAGAAGATCCCTGTTGAATGCCAGATAAACCTGTCAGGCAAGCTTTTTAACCCTGTTATTGGTCTCGACATATATCTTCCTACTGCCGATGAGTCGACGCGAGCCTACGTAAGAAATGTGATCACATCAGAGGAGGAGTTAAGCCGACAGTTCCTCTATCTGCTTGTAATGAACAGCTTTTATTCGGATCTGACTGCCGGATCTTCCGGATTATCATCTACAACAGCCACCGGTACATCGGCAATGGCGGTGACAACTGCCGAAATGGTCTCCAACCAGTTGAGCAACATGCTTTCAAAGATCAACAACGACTTTGCATTGGGCTTTGTGTACCGGCCAGGATATAAGGATATCAATTCAAATGATCTGCAGGTTGCACTTTCAACCCAGGTTCTGAACGATAAGGTTCTGATAAACGGCAACTTCGATGTAACCGGTACTGGAAATAAATCTGCAAATGCTGACCAACTGATAGGTGACTTTGATATTGAATACAAGATTACCGACAAGATACGATTCAAGGTATTCAACCGGTACAATGATCCATATACCGGTAAACAGGCTCCATATACACAGGGATTCGGTCTGTTCTACAAGCAGGATTTTGACAAGCTCTCCGACATCTTCAATAAGAAAATCAAATCAGCCGGAAAGAAAGAGAATGACTCCACGCCACCATCAAAATAAAGAGCAGTTAATATTTTTAAACCTTTCTATACTATTCTGCCATTGATTGCAGTTAATAAAATTCAGACCATTGTTATTAACCGTATATAATAGATTAATGAAAAAAAGCAAAGTTTATTAACTTTGCAATGACAAAAACAACGGTAGTAATCTTTATAAATATTTCTCAAAAAATAATTATAAACTGATAATTGCAACCTCACACAAATAAGGATTCGCGAAAACTGCACCCGGAGAGGGTCAAGGGTTTTGCCGGAACAATACTGATCCATGTGGTTGTTATTGCAATTCTTTTGCTTTACGGGTTCTCTGCGCCCTTAACTCCTGTTCAGGAAGAAGGGATACTTGTAAACTTTGGAACTGACGCAACAGGATTCGGACTGATTGAACCATCTCCCCCGGCCAGCCAGGAAGAAGCTTCTGCGCCTCCGCAGGCGGCAGCAGTAAAAAATCCCGGAGAGGAACAACTTCTTTCACAGAATAAAGAAGAGGCTCCTGCTGTAAAGAAAGTTGATCCGGAAGCTGAAAAGAAGCACCTTGAAAAAATCGAGGCCGATAAAAAGCGCAGGGCAGAACTTGACGCTGAAAGAGTAATAAAGGAACAGGAAGAAATTGAAAAGAAGAAAATAGAGGCAGAACAGAAACGCCAGACTGATATAATGAACCGTACCAAAAATGCCCTGGCCAATTCCATGAACTCAGGTACAAATTCCACAAGTGAAGGGATAGCCGGAGGTACTGGTAACCAGGGTGTTCCCAACGGCTCGGTTGATTCAAAAAATCATGGAGAGGGAGGCGGAACCGGGAATAGCGGTAGCGGTATATCGTACGCTTTGCAGGGCCGTGGATTTCAGAAGCTCCCTCCTCCTATATACCATTACCAGGGTGAAGGCAGGGTAGTTGTCGAAGTAAGCGTCAACAGATCAGGAAAAGTAATACAAGCGGTTCCTGGTGTAAAAGGTTCGACCACGCTCGATGATTACCTGCTTAAAGTTGCAAAGGATGCTGCAATGCAAGCAACATTCGAAGTTAAAGCCGACGCACCTGAAGTTCAGAAGGGAACAATAACCTATAATTTTAAACTGAAGTAGTTATTTTCAGTCTTCCCTTGAGAAAAGCTCTTTTATAGCCACATTAAGGCTGTCGATCAGGTTATTGTCCTTAATGATATAATCGTCGATGCCTTTCCGTGCAAGTTCAAGAACAATTTCACCTTTTTCCTGCCCCGACAGCATTATTACAGGAATATCAGGCTTGACTTTCTTGATCTCATCAAAAACCTCCATGCCGTTCATTGATATTCCATTCTCTTTTACAAAGAGATAGTCGAGGATAATAAGGTCGGGATTTTTATGTAAAGCTGCGAGACAATCCTCCCCGGATTCAAAGGCCTCCATCAAATAACCCTCAGCAGAAAACCTCTTAACAACCAGCATGTTAATAAATGGATCGTCATCAACAATAAATATTCTTTTCTGATTATTCATTTCAGGGATTTAATAATTCAGTCATTTACAAAGTTAAAGAAATTAAAACTTCTATTACCAATTATTTTTGGCTCTGAATTTTTCACATCGAGAACAGAGGAAATGACTTCATCATTTTTACTACTCTCTCTCCCACTCCTGTTATTATCTTTTCATCCTCAATGCTTGAAATAACTTCATCGATGAGATCGACAATCACTCCCATATGCTCTTCCTTCATGCCTCTTGTGGTTATTGCCGGAGTGCCGACTCTAAGTCCGGAAGTAAGGAATGGCGATCTGCTGTCGAAGGGCACCATATTTTTGTTAACTGTTATGTGAGCCCTGACGAGTGTATTTTCGACCTTCTTTCCTGAGATTTCGGGGAATTTTGCCCTGAGGTCTATCAGCATAAGATGATTGTCAGTTCCGCCGGAAATAACCTTATAACCTTTCTGCATAAAGGCATCGGCCATAACGGCAGCATTTGATTTTACCTTTTTCTGGTAATCATTGAATGCCGGATCAAGAGCTTCACCAAAGGAGACTGCCTTGGAGGCGATGACATGTTCAAGCGGACCGCCCTGTATTCCTGGAAATACAGCAGAATTGATTAGGGATGACATCATTTTCACTTCTCCCTTGGGTGTGGTGATACCCCATGGGTTGACAAAATCCTTTCCCATAAGTATTATCCCTCCCCGTGGTCCTCTTAATGTTTTATGAGTGGTGGAGGTCACCACATGAGCATACTTCAACGGATTACTAAGCAATCCTGCAGCAATCAGTCCTGCCGGATGGGCCATATCGACCATAAGAAATGCGCCAACCATATCAGCAATCTTTCTCATCCTTTCGTAATCCCATTCGCGCGAATACGCCGATGCACCTCCAATAATAAGCCTGGGTTTCTCTTTCAGTGCAATTTTCTCCATCATGTCATAATCGACCAGGCCATCCTCTTCCTTTACACTGTAAGCCACCGGGCGGTAAAGAATGCCCGATGAGTTGACCGGAGAACCATGAGAAAGATGACCACCGTGAGCAAGGTTCAGGCCCATGAAGGTATCACCTGGCTTAAGAAAAGTCATTAACACTGCCATGTTAGCCTGTGCACCCGAGTGAGGCTGAACATTAGCATAATCTGCTCCGAAAAGCTGCTTCAGCCTGTCAATGGCCAGCTGCTCTGATTGGTCAACAATTTCACAGCCACCGTAATAGCGATTCCCGGGGTAGCCTTCGGCATATTTATTTGTCATAACCGATCCCATGGCCTCAAGGACCTGCGGACTTACAAAATTTTCGGAAGCGATAAGCTCAATGCCATTCAGCTGTCTCTGGTGCTCCATCTCAATCAGGTCAAAAATTAAAGTATCTCTTTTCATAATTAATTTAATTAAATATCATTTTTCAGTAAGGCTGCAGCAAGAGTGCTCAGCAAACCGACTACCAGGCTAAGGATGTAAATTAGCTTAACCTGATCAATATCTTCAACACGCGGATGTAAAAACTTCCTGAAAAACCTGTTCGTGAACATAATTCTACAAATATAAAAACATTACCAATCTATCTCCTTTTTTTTTATTTAAGTTTGTCGCAGTTGCCACGATCATAAAATTAAAATAACTATTACTTTTCAGAGAATGGTCAGTTTCAGCAAATTCACACTCGATAACGGATTACGTGTCATAGTCCATGAGGACAGCTCAACCCCGCTGGTTGCAATTAACCTGCTTTACGACGTAGGGTCAAAGGACGAGGATCCTTCAGTAACAGGACTGGCACATTTGTTTGAGCACCTTATGTTCGGAGGCACTTCAGAAATACCGGAATTTGACACTCCCCTTCTGCTTGCCGGAGGCGAAAACAATGCATTCACCAACTCTGACATTACCAATTTCTATATTACTGTCCCGGCTGAAAATATTGAAACTGCCTTATGGCTTGAGTCCGACAGGATGAATTGCCTTGACTTCAACAACAAAAGCCTTGATGTTCAGAAAAAGGTAGTTGTGGAGGAATTCAACCAGCGTTATCTTAATTATCCATACGGTGATTCATTGCTTTGCCTGAAGCCATTGGCATACAAGGTCCATCCCTATCGCTGGCCGACAATTGGAATTGATCCTTCGCATATCAGGAATGTGACCCTCAGCCAGGCCGGAGATTTCTTTTATTCTCACTATGCGCCCAATAATGCAATACTGGCGCTGGCCGGCAAAATAACACCTTCACAGGCTATGAAACTGGCTGAAAAATGGTTTGGCAATATTGAACGCCGGAAAATAACCACCAGGGAGCTGACCGCAGAACCTGAGCAGACTGAAGAAAGGACCCAGGTCGTCGAACGCGACGTGCCTGCATCGTCAATATTCAAGGCATGGCATGTACCAGCTTCAAGAAAAGAGGGCTTTTATGCATGTGATATGATTACAGATATTCTTGCCGGCGGTGAGTCAGGAAGATTATCAGTCAGGCTCATTAAAAGGAAGAAGCTATTCAGTGAAATAGATGCATTTATTACGGCAGATATTGATCCCGGACTCCTGATCCTTCATGGGAAACTCATGAAAGAAGCTAAAATGGAGGAAGCAAATGATTCCATTAACGAAACCATCGAAGATTTAAAGACTAAATATGTTTCAGCCGCGGAGATGGAAAAGGTCAAAAACAAATATGAATCATCAGTTATTTACGGCAATACAAGCATCCTGAATAAAGCAATGAATCTTGCATATCTTGAGCTTCTTGGCAATCCGAATCTTATAAATGAAGAGGCTGACCTTTACCGCGGAGTTGATAAGACCATTGTAATGGATACGGTGCATAAATACCTGAACCGATCAAATTGCAGCACTCTCTTTTACAAATCAACGAGAAAAGAGCGATGAGCGAGATAAGACAAATGAAAAAACCGCTTATAAAACAGGTCGACCCGGGAAAACTACCTGAGCCTTTACTTGTATTCCTGAAGAACGGTATCCCTGTATACATTACAGATTCAGGGACAGAAGATATTGAGCGGATTGAGTTTTCCTTCGATGCCGGGAGCATACATGAAAACAGTCCGCTTCTTGCATCTACAACAAACCTGATGCTGATTGAAGGATCTGAGAAGTATAAATCAACCCTTATCAACAGGCTGCTCGATACCTGGAGTGCATTTTTTCATCCCTATGTCGAAAGAGACCGGGCAGGGTTTGTAATATATTTTCTGAACAGGCATATCGAGAAAATCCTCGACATTGCCGGAGAGATCCTTTTTCATCCAGTTTTTCCTGATTCTGAACTGAAGCTCCTCATGAAAAAGAGGTATCGGAAATTCCTGATCGAAAAAGATAAGGTTTACCGTCTTGCAGCAGAACAGTTTTTTGAATCAATCTTTGGTAATCAGCATCCATACGGAAGACAAACGCTTCCTGCGGATTTCAGCAACCTGGACCGGGAACTTCTCAGTGATTTTCATGGATTATATTACAGGCCTGAAAAAATGGCAATTTTCGTTTCCGGTAAGATACATAAGGATATCCTGCTCCTGCTGAATAAATATTTTGGCGAAATTCCCATTCAGCCTGTCATAGCAAATGAGTTTTCTGGATTTCCTTCAGGGCAGAAAAAGAGGGTCATACATATAGAAAAGAAAGGTGCATTGCAGAGTGCAATAAGAATCGGCGCGCCTACAATAAACAAACGGCATGAAGACTACTTTGGATTAAAGGTGCTTAATGTGATTCTCGGCGGGTATTTTGGTTCACGGCTTATGAAAAATATAAGGGAAGAAAAGGGCTATACGTATGGAGTCAGCTCTTCGGTCGTATCTCTCAATCTCAGCGGATTCCTATCGATCTCAAGTGAAGTGAGTAATAAATTTACTCGAAATGCGGTTGATGAAATATATAAAGAGATAAGGCGTTTACAAACTGAGCCTGTACCCGTAGAAGAATTGTCAGTTGTCAGGAATTATATGCTGGGTGAGCTTGTCAGGATGTTTGACGGACCATTTGCAGCGGCGGAAAGCTTCAGGTCGGCCTGGGAATTCGGCCTTGACAATTCTTACTATACCAGGTTCGCAGCAAGGATTAGGTCGATTGAACCTGATGAGATAAAGGCTCTTGCAAAGAAATATTATAAAATTGATGATTTATATGAGGTAACTGCAGGATGAAAATCAGAAGACAAATATGCATAGTTTTTCAGGTCATTCTCTTAATGAATCCGATCCTAAGCTTTGCACAAAAGGATACCTGTATTGTACCTGTCTCGCCGCTATTCAAATCAGTTTCTGTACAGCCGGAGACTGGATATGCAGAGTTAACCTGGAACCTGAGCCCATCATCTGATATAGCAGCTTATATAATCTATAATCATAATACAGGTTATTGGTTGACTATTGATACTCTGTGGGATCCGGGAGTTTCAAGCTATTTTTACCATTCGACAGGAACAAAATACTTCAGTGAATCATATGTCGTCGCAGCATTAAAATTACCGGTATGTGCCAGTCCTTTATCAAATATTCTGAGTACAATCTTCTGCTCCGCTTCAATAGACACCTGCAAGAAACAGATCCACATATCATGGAACCGTTATACAAATTACCCTTTAAAAGTACTTGAGTACAGGATACTTGTTTCGAAGAACGGGGCTCCGCTTGCAGAGATGTTTACTGTCGACTCGCTTGCCAGCAGTTTCATAATGTCGGATTTTGAAACTGATACCAGATATTGTTTTGCAGTAAGGGCTGAGCTTGAGGGAGGAGTTGTTTCCAATTCAAATAAAAGCTGCCTGGATACAAAGATGCAGCGGCCTCCGCAATGGATAAATGCCGATTATGCCACAGTTACAAATGAAGGAAAAATAGACCTGTCATTTACCTTTGATCAGTTGTCGGAGATCAACAATTTTTCACTTGAAAGGGAAACCGGAGCCACGGGAACCTATCAGTCAATTGCGGCTTTTAATTCAGGATCAGGCTCGTTGAGTTACACTGATAACAATGCTGATATCCACAAAGTTAACTACTACAGGATCGCTGCAATAAATAACTGCGACCTGCCTGTAAAATATTCAAACACAGCTTCAAACATCGTTCTTGAGCTGAATCGGAATCAGGACATTATTAATCTGACTTGGAACCATTACAGGCAATGGAACGGGACTATCGGCTCGGACAAGCTGCTTATTTATACCGGAAACGGAATAGCAGAAAGCCATGACCTTGTATCCGGCGATACGCTGTTTTACATTAATTATTCAGACCTGATGTACAAGGTGTCAGGAGGCGAGGTTTGCTTCACCATTGAAGAGGATGAAGCATCAAATCCATTCGGAGCAGCAGGCATTAGTATTTCGAATAAGGTGTGCGCTCCGGTTACTGAAAGAATAAGTGTACCAAATACATTTACTCCTGACCATAACCTTGTGAATGATACTTTCAGGCCGGTATTGTCCTTTACTCCCTCAAATTACAGGCTTGTTATTACAGATATTAAAAGGCGAACACTTTTCGAGTCGTCAGATTATGCTGATGAATGGGATGGAACGATAAACGGAAAAGCTCTTCCTGAGGGAATCTACATGTGGTTTCTTAAAGTTGTGACACCATCAGGAAAAACCATTTCAAAAACCGGAACAGTGAACATAATTTTCAATCAATAACAAATGCGAGGCATACTGCCCTGCATTCCTGCTTCAACTTTAAATGATAAAAGCTATATTTGTAGCATAGACAGAAATATGCCATTGATATTTTATGGGGAATAAGGATATTTTTGATGAGGAGGACATAAAGCTAATTCAGTCCGAATACGATAAGCTGGTCAGCAATCTATATAGGTGCAAGAAGCCTGGCGACAGAGAGCAGATAGACAAGGCATTCAAAATTGCCAATGAAGCTCACTGGAATATGCGCCGGAAATCCGGTGAGCCTTATATAATTCATCCCATTGCCGTCGCAAAAATAGTAAACCAGGAGATCGGCCTTGGAGCAAAGTCTATTACTGCAGCTCTTCTGCATGATGTCGTGGAGGATACTGATTACACTCTTGAGGATGTTGACAGGGATTTCGGGCCCAAAATTGCATCCATGATTGACGGCCTCACAAAGATATCCGGCACCTATAACAAGGAAAACTCTTCCTCTCTCCAGGCCGAAAATTTCAGGAAAATGCTTCTGACACTGTCAGACGACCTAAGTGTTATCCTGATTAAAATTGCTGACAGGCTCCATAACATGAGGACCCTTGATTCGATGCCTGAGCATAAGAAAATGAAGGTCGCCGGGGAAACTATTTTCCTGTATGCTCCATTGGCTCACAGACTGGGTCTTTACGCAATCAAAAGCGAACTTGAGGACCTGAGCTTCAAGTTTCGTCAGCCACAGATTTATGAAGAAATAGCTGCCAAGCTTAAGCATAGCGAGAAAAAATATGTATACATGATAAATAAGTTTTCTCTGCCTATCATAGATAAGCTTACAACTGCAGGCCTGAAGTTCGATATCAGCGGCCGTCCGAAATCGATATTCTCCATCTGGAAGAAAATGCAGTCAAAAAACGTTCCTTTCGAAGAGGTTTATGATGTGCTTGCCGTCAGGATTGTTTTTGAACCTGCACCGGGGGTCCCGGAAAAAACGCAATGCTGGAATATCTATTCAATGATAACCGATTCTTACCTTCCCAAGCCTGACAGGCTCCGCGACTGGGTAAGCCGCCCGAAACCAAATGGCTACGAAGCTTTGCACCTGACAGTTATGGGACCTGAGGGAAAATGGGTCGAAGTGCAGATAAGGAGCAAAAGGATGGATGAAATTGCAGAAAGAGGTTATGCCGCTCACTGGAAGTACAAGGGGGAAGGTGAACTGGAGAGCGAGCTTGACAAATGGATCAAGAAGATCAGGCTGATGCTGGAAAACCCTCTTGAAGATCCTATTGAGTTCCTCGATGAGTTTAAGATGAACCTCTTCTCATCTGAAATAATGGTTTTTACACCTAAGGGAACTCTTGTAAGCCTGCCCAAGGGCGCTTCAGCTCTCGACTTTGCATATGAAATACATACTGAGATCGGCAATAAAGCAATCGGGGCAAAAATAAATTATAGGCTGAATCCCCTGAATGCAGTATTAATGAGCGGAGACCAGGTCGAGATAATCACATCAGATATTGCAAAGCCGGAGAAGGAATGGCTTTCTTTCGTCAGAACTTCAAAGGCCAAGGAAGCTATTAAGGATGCCCTCAAGACAGAGACCACCAGCCGGATCCAGAAGGGTATGGAAATACTTGAAGGCAAGCTTAAGGAGCTTAACGTCACACCCAATGCCGATGTTTTGAAAAAGCTTTTTCTTGCATTTGACGTGTTTAATAAGGATGAGCTATATTCAGGTATTGAGCTCGGAACGATCACTCTCGATAACCTGAAGAAGATTGTAAAGAAAAACGTCCCGAAGGATGTCATCAAGTACTGGGAACTAAAGCTGATAGGATCCAAGAAAGAAGCAAAAGATACTCATGAAGCTTCTGAGAAAATTGATGCAAGCGTTCCTTTCCTGCTGCGGGAAAACATCGAAAATGCGGAGCAGCTATATGAGATTGCGACCTGTTGCAACCCAATTCCCGGCGATGAGGTAATAGGATATCGTTCGCCGGAAGGGCCAATTGTCATTCACAAGCCCAAATGCCCCGTGGCCATCAGGATAATGTCGAATGAGGGGAACAGGATCATTGCAGTAAAATGGGCAATTCATAAACTTGTCTCATTTCTTGCAAGGATAAGTATGACAGGAATCGACAGGCTTGGACTTGTCAATGATATAACCAACATTATTTCATCAGAGCTGAAAGTCAATATGACAAATATTAACATTTCGGTTAAGGATGGAATATTCCATGGCACAATCGATATTTACGTGCACCATACCAAGGACCTTAACAACCTGATACTTAAGATATCAAATATTAAGGGCATTGAAAATGTCAAAAGGGTTGAGGATTTCTCAAAATAACCGTTGAATAAATTGAAACACTGATTTACTATTTAAAAAATAGCTATTTTTGTTATTATTTTAAATTAGTCCAGATATGATTAGTGATGATACCAGGATTACGGTAAAGAAGATTTTTACCGAATATCTTGAGAAGAAGGGACACAGGAAAACACCGGAGAGGTTTGCCATCCTTGATGAGATTTACTCGCGGGAAGGACATTTTGACATTGAATCCCTTTATATCTTCATGAAGAACAAGAATTACCGTGTCAGCCGGGCTACTCTTTATAATACCATTGAGTTATTGCTTGACTGCAGCCTGGTTGTCAAACATCAGTTCGGGAAGAATATAGCGCAGTTTGAACGAGCATTCCAGTGCTCGCAGCACGATCACCTGATTGATATTGAGACCGGCAAGGTCATTGAATTTTGTGATCCCAGAATAAGGGAAATAATAAAAACGGCGTCGGAGCTCAACAGTTTCACTCCCCAGTATCATTCGCTTTACATTTATGGGCATCTTGATGAGAAGGGCAAGGCGAAAAAGAAATAAGGCCCTGTGGGGGCCTTATTTCTTTTATAATTTCTGATCAGTTTAATTCTCAGAATGCATATCCGAAGCTGAAGCCAAGAGGGATATTTACCCCACTCTTGTTTTTTCCGAGATTAAAAGCTATAGAAGTACCACTTCCTTCAAAACTCCAGTCTCTCTTAACATAACCCATACCTGTAAATATATCGAGGGTAAAACCACCTGATGTAATCAACTGATAACCGATGCATGCGTTTATGTTTATTTTCTGGGCATTAACCTTCTGGGTAGGATCTTTTTTGTTCGTTAATGAGGCTTTGGCAAATGAAACCTGAGGAGCAATATAAAAACCTTGTGGGGCAGGCAGGTCGCGGCTTAGAAAGTACTTTAACATTCCAGAAAACCTAAAACCGCCCGTTTTTATGCCAGACACCGAAGTTGTATCAGCAATCTTATCAAGATTAATCAGGACACTCGGACCGATATATGAAGCTCCCAGCTGAAATGACATCTGCTTTGTAAAAGCATACTCACCAATAAGTTTATACTCACCCGTTATAGGTACTATAGCAACCCAGAAAGGACCGCCAAGAGCTGCTAAAGGATTTACTTTGATAGTA
Organism: Bacteroidales bacterium; assembly: GCA_003142255.1. Classification (GTDB taxonomy): domain Bacteria; phylum Bacteroidota; class Bacteroidia; order Bacteroidales; family VadinHA17; genus LD21. Next base: position 233,555 of record PLLO01000014.1, read on the forward strand.
AATTTATATTCCTTTTTAGCTGAAGGCTGCTGTGCAAGAACCTGAGAACTGGTAAAAAGAAACGCCAGTCCGATTATCAGTAAATACTTTGATGTTTTCATGGTAGTGAATTTGTTAGTAATCAGTAATTAACCATAAAATTACGAATTATCAATTAAATAAGCAATAATTTGGTTTTTTATTATGAGAACCAATATTTATCTGCCCCGCTGGAATTTCCCGGCATTTATTAACAATCGCTGAAAGTTTCGTCTTCCGGCCGAATATTTTCGTAAATTGTGATCTGTTTTTTAAATGATAAATTATTTTTTAACATGAACATTGACATACTGTTAGGCCTGCAATGGGGTGATGAGGGAAAAGGGAAAATAGTTGATGCTATCAGTCCTGATTACGATATAGTTGCCCGTTTCCAGGGAGGACCGAATGCCGGCCATTCACTGGAATTCAACAATGTAAAGCATATTCTTCACCTTATCCCCTCAGGAATATTTCATCCGGAAAAACTGAATATTATAGGCAATGGAGTTGTAATTGACCCTGCAGTATTTAAAAAGGAGATTGAAAATCTTGGTCCTTCAGTTGAAGAGCTTACAAAAAGACTCATCATTTCGGCAAGGGCGAACCTTATATTGCCAGGTCACAGAATACTTGATGCTGCTTATGAGAACAGCAAGGGATGTTTAAAGATCGGATCAACGCTTAAGGGAATCGGCCCGGCCTATACTGATAAAGTTGCCCGCAACGGACTGAGGGCAGGAGAAATCCTGAGGAAAGATTTCAGGGAATTGTATAATAAGCATCTTGAAGCACATCTTTCCATGCTCAGGCAATATGATTTTAAGTTTGACATTAAAGAGTATGAAGCCGGATGGTTTGAAGGGATCGAACTGCTTAAAAAATTCAGGATTTTAAACACCGAATATCTTATCAACGAGCTTACAGTCAAGGGTATGAAGTTGCTTGCCGAAGGTGCTCAGGGAACCATGCTCGATATCGACTTCGGGTCATATCCGTTCGTCACCTCATCAAATACCATAAGTGCCGGAGCCTGCACAGGACTGGGTGTTTCACCAAAGAGTATCGGCGAGGTATTCGGGATATTCAAAGCCTATTGCACAAGGGTTGGAAGCGGCCCCTTCCCTACCGAGCTTAACGATGAGACAGGCAATTCCCTGAGGGAGCTTGGCCATGAATTCGGTTCTACGACCGGAAGGCCAAGAAGATGCGGATGGCTCGACCTGCATGCTCTTAAATATGCAATTATGCTTAACGGCGTCACCCGGCTATTTATGACAAAGGGAGACGTTTTATCCGGCTTCAGCACTATAAAGGTTTGCACAGGATACCGCTCAGAAGGAAAAGAGTGCCTTGAAATACCTTTTACTGACCAGGCAGTTGAACCTGTCTATACCGAGCTTCCCGGATGGGAAGAGAATATTTCCGAAATAAGGGAATTCGACAAGCTTCCCAAAAATCTCAGGAGTTACATTGCTTTCGTTGAAAAGCAGACCGGAGTCCCCGTAACCATGGTATCTGTCGGACCTGACAGGGAAGAAACTATATTCAGGAAATAGATTTATGCTGCCTGCAATAATTAAAGTAGAGACGTTTTATAAAACGTCTCTACTTTAATTATTGTAATTCTCATTTCTTCTCATAGATCCAGGAATCGACTTCTTCATTCCCCTGGAAATACTTCAGCCTCGAAATTGCTTTTCTGTAATTATCAAGCGACTCAGCTGAAACCAGCTCAAACCTGCTGTTTCCCATTTTGATAATACGCGTTTCAAATCCCTTCTGCCGATATTCATCTGCTAGCTTTTGAGCATAATCATGAGTAATGAAACTTCCAACGATAATGCTGAACCTGTTCTTTTTCTCCCAGGCGGCTTTCTCTTCAGCCACCCTTATTGAATCAAGGCGTGCATTTTCTATTGCCTGCAGCCGTTCCCTGACCACCTTCAATGAATCAGCTACCCGGAGGCTGTTCTGCTTTGCCCTCCAGACGACCATTGTATCAGCTTTATGGCCAAAAAGCTTTTTATCCTTGAAATATTTACATGAAGAAGCTGATGCAAGCAGAATTATCACAAAAATTACGACTAAATGTCTCATAATGGTTAAGCGTTAAGTTAAATAACAAGCTGCTTTTCAGTGTATTGCAATGCGCAATTATCAAAGATACAAAATATTGAATACCAATCCAAATGAGAATTAAAACCTGAATCGGATACATTTTCTGCGGATTTCGTATATTAGGGTCTGAAAATAAAAATACCTGAAAAATGAAATCTATAATACAATTCTTTGAAGAGAGTGTTGAGAAATTCAGCAATAACGTTTATATGTGGGAAAAGCCCAATGATAAATATGAAGGAACAACCTACGGTGAGATAAAAAAACAGGTCTACGAGTTTGCTGCCGGTCTTATCTGTCTTGGAATTAAGAAGGGCGACAGGGTGAGCCTCATATCTGAAGGCAGGAACAGCTGGGTTATTGGTGAGCTTGGCGTTTTATACACAGGGGCTATTAATGTCCCGCTCTCCGTAAAACTCAATCCCGAGGAGGTTAAGTTCAGGCTCATTCACTCCGAATCAAGGATGATACTCACTTCATCTATTCAGGCAGTGAAGGTGAAGGAAGTTATTAAAGAATGCCGGACACTTGAAAAAATAATTCATTTTGATACACAGGAAGAGTATGCTTCAAATGAGATACACTTCAATGAGGTAAGGAAGATGGGAAGAGAATGGCTCGATACACCGGGGAACATGGTAAAATTTGAAGAGAATTACAAAAGCATTCAGCCTTCCGATTTCGCAAATATCTGTTACACTTCCGGTACCACAGCCGATCCCAAAGGTATCATTCTTACTCATGGCAACTATATCTCAAATGTATACCAGGCATACAGCCTGATGGATATCCCCTCATTCTACAAGACGCTTATTATTCTTCCGTGGGATCACTCTTTCGGGCATACATGCGGCATTTTTGCCTTCATGGGAAAAGGAGCCAGCATTGCTTCGGTAAAAACCGGCAAGTCGCCATTGGAGACTCTCAGGAATCTTCCTGTGTGCCTGAAGGAGATAAGGCCGAACCTGCTCATGAGTGTTCCTGCAATTGCCAAGAACTTCAGGAAGAATATTGAAAAAGCTATTAAAGATAAAGGCAAGCCGACTGAGATGCTCTTCAATCACGCAGTAAAAATATCTTATTCATATAATAAGGAGGGCTGGAACAAGGGGCAGGGACTTCAAAGGCTCAAAAAACCTCTTTTAAAGCTTTATGATAAAATTCTCTTTTCAAAGATCCGTGAAGCTTATGGAGGAGAGCTTGACTATTTTATCGGAGGAGGAGCACTTCTTGATATTGAACTTCAGAGGTTCTTCTACGCTCTTGGCATTCCAATGTACCAGGGTTATGGTTTAAGTGAAGCCTCACCTGTTATCTCTTCGAATTCGACCTCGCGGCACAGGCTTGGTTCATCAGGAGCGCTGGTAAATAATATGGACCTGAAGATCTGCAATGATGATGGCATTGAAGTTCCCCTCGGTGAAAAGGGTGAGATTGTGATCCGCGGAGAAAATGTGATGTACGGCTACTGGAAAAATGATGTTGCCACCAAAGATACTATTATCGACGGCTGGCTTCATACCGGTGATATGGGATACATGATAGAAGAGGGATTTCTGTATGTTCTTGGCCGGTTTAAAAGCCTGCTGATAGCTGATGACGGCGAAAAATTCAGCCCCGAAGGCATAGAGGAGGCAATTACTGAACAATCAAAGTATATTGACCAGTGCATGCTATATAATAGTCAGAAGCCTTATACTGTTTCGCTGATTGTGCCTAACCAGCATGCTCTCAAACTCTTCCTTGAAGAAAAGAACCTTACAGCCGATTCTGAGGATGGGAAGAGGGCTGTCCTGACATTAATAGAAAACGAAGTTGATGAATATCGTACCAACGGGAAATTCGGAAAAATGTTTCCACAGCGCTGGCTGCCGGTAGCGATTGGAATTCTTGAACAGGGCTTTAATGAAGATAATGGCCTGATGAATTCAGTTATGAAGATTGTCAGGGGGAAAATAATGGATAAATACCAGGATCTCATCGACTTCTTATATACTCCTGAAGCCAAGGCAATTACTAATGAAAGAAATATCGAGGAAGTCGAAAAAATGAAATTAGGCTAGCCTGTTTTTGAAGGGGAGGAATGTCATAAAATCGGCATGATGAACAATATATGCTTCTGTTGTTCTTGTAACCAGGTCGCCTTCATGAGCATGAGCCGCAATAATATGGCAAACTTCAGGTGGCACCCCGCATTCTTCAGCAAGTGAGACACCTGAAAACGGGTGTCTCAGATACTGGCCATACTTCCCCTGTATTGCATTGCCATTCTTGTCAAGTTCATATTCGAGAAGCTTCCCAACATCAGCAAGTATTGCCCCCGCGATCAGTACATCCATGTTAACCGGCAGATTGGTGCCAAAGAATTGATTCATTTTATCTCCGCTCTCCTTTGCCACATGAACCACGCACCTCTTATGGGCCATAAAGCTTACCTTCAGTTCAGGTCCGCATAAGAGCGTAAAAGGTATCCTCTCGAGATCCTCAGGTTTCAAAACGCTTCTTTCCAGAGCCAGCTCCCATGTTTTTGCTGTTTTTTCCCTGAGCTCCGGGTCCTTTATCCATTCGAGCTCAGGCCATAGATTCTTTACCTTTTCGTTCATATTAAATCCTTTAATTCTTCAGCTTTGCGATAATCGCATCTGCCATCTCAACCGTAGAAGCGGCTCCGTTTTTAATCACTTCGGGTTTCCCCTGCATCTTCATCATGTCGTAGGTTCTTACCCTGCCCTCTTCAATCACACTGGCAATTGCCTTCCTGATAACATTGCAGAGCTTCTTTTCCCCGAGATAATCGAGCATCATGCAGGCCGATTCGATCATGGCGATAGGGTTTACTATCGGCACTTCATATCCGGCATATTTTGGCGCTGAACCATGAGTTGGCTCAAAGACAGCAATACCATCTGATGAGAACTGTGCGCTGCAGGCAAATCCAAGTCCGCCAATAAGGCCTGCAAAGCCGTCTGAGGCTATATCCCCGAACATGTTGCCGGCAACAATTACACCATAATCTTCCGGGTTTTTTGTCATCCACATCATCTGTGCATCAATATTGGTATTCAGCAGCCTGATCTCCGGGTAACTGTTTTTCTGAATTTCCTTAGCCAGCTTCCACATAAGACCCGATGTCTCGCGCACGACATTTGGTTTTTCACAGACAGTCACTGATTTATACCCATACTTTTTTGCATAATCAAATGCAGCCTCGAGAATTCTCATCGTAGCCTTCCTGGTAAATATCCTTGTCGAAATTGAAAGTTCACCGACAGGTACTTTCCCGAAATTTTCCCGGAATTTAGGATGAGAAAGGAGTGCCTGGTACACGTTATCAGGCGGATTAGTCCATTCTACTCCTGAATAAAGGCACTCTGTATTCTGCCTGAAGATAACCACATCGATAAGCGGCTCTTCAATTGTATTTCCCCTACCCCTCCTGATGAAATTCAGAGGATTGCCTTTATAGGATTTGCATGGGCGCACACAGATATCAAGGTCGAAATACTGCCGCAGTCCGACAATCGGGCTTGAATAGGTAAAACCCTTATCCTGCAATGATGGATCAAGTTCAGCTTTTGCCTCATCATTTGGCTTGGATGTAATTGCACCAAATAAGGCTATCTTATATTTCTTAATAAGTTCAATGGTCCTGTCCGGAAGAGGATTACCTTCTCTTCGCCAGAATTCCCATCCGATGTCGCCATAAATATATTCAGCATCAAATCCTGATGCATTAAGAACCCGGAGAGCTTGTTCAAGAACGATGGCACCTATTCCGTCACCAGGGAGAGCGACAATTGTTCGTCTTGCCATAGTATTAAATTGTTTTTAGTTAAGTAAGAGTAAATATAACTAAAATTTAGTGTTCAGCCATATGGATAAAATTTCAGGGATACGAAGTCTAAGATGAAAAAAATAATACCTTTGCCGCTAAATTTTGTGTCAATAAATTTATATTATGAATGTTTTTGCCGGGCTTAAGCCATCAACTGTCTGGACGTATTTTGAAGAGATTTGCATGATCCCTCGCTTGTCAAAGCATGAACAGCAGATACGGGCATATCTTCTCTCTTTTGCAAAGCTTCATGACCTTGAAGCCAAAGAAGATAAAATCGGCAATATCCTTATAACAAAACCTTCATCCAGGGGTATGGAGGGAAGAAAAACGGTTGTTCTTCAGAGCCATATGGACATGGTTGGCGAGAAAAATGCCGATCATCAGCACGACTGGAATAAAGACCCGATTATCCCCGTTGTAACAAACGGATGGGTAACTGCACAAGGAACAACTCTTGGAGCAGACGACGGAATGGGGATAGCCTCCGCTATGGCCATACTTGCAGATAAAGACCTGAAAGCCGGAAAGATTGAGTGTCTCTTTACAGTCGATGAAGAATCCGGCATGACCGGAGCCATTAACCTTGAACCGGGCTTTTTCTCAGGAAGAGTACTTTTAAATCTTGATTCCGAAGACGAAGGAATACTTTATATAGGATGCGCAGGCGGAATGGATACTGTGGGAACAATAAAATATAATCCCGTTCCTGCAGATAAGAATAATAAAGCACTCGCAATATCGATTACAGGACTTCGCGGAGGTCATTCCGGTGACGAAATACATAAAGGTTTCGGCAATTCTGTAAAAATAATGAACAGGCTGCTATGGAATCTTGCCAACAATTTCAAAATATCGGTAAGCTCATTTGATGGTGGTAACCTGAGAAACGCAATACCCAGGGAAGCCTTTGCTACAATTGCAGTTGAGAGCTCAGCAATTGATGTAATTAAGGGATGGATAAAAAATTTCCATGAGGTAATGCTTGAAGAGTTCAGAGATATTGAGAAGGATCTTAAAATATCGGTAAAAGAGTGTCCGCTTCCTCAGTTTGTAATGGACAAAGAGAGTCAGGGCAAACTTCTCAATTCGCTTACATGCTGTCCTCACGGTGCCATTGCATGGTCGAAGGAAATGGATAACCTGGTAGAGACATCAACCAACCTCGCATCAGTAAAATTCTCCGCAGATACTATTCAGATCGTTACAACGCAAAGGAGCTCGATTGAATCTTCAAAGCACGATGTTGGTGCGATGGTGGAAACTTGCCTGAAGCTTGCAGGTGCCGAGGTAGTTCATTCAGATGGTTACCCCGGGTGGAGACCAAGCATGTCTTCAGAAATATTAAAAATCACCCTCAGTTCGTACAAGAGGCTTTTTGGGAAAGACCCAAATATACGTGCCATTCATGCCGGCCTGGAATGTGGCCTGATCTTCGAAAAATTCAAGGGAATAGATATGATCTCGTTTGGCCCGACCATCAGGGGAGCACATACACCCGAAGAAAAGATCGAAGTAAAAACTGTCCAGATGTTCTGGGACCTTCTTATCGATGTAATCGGAAATATTCCGCTCAAGCAGTAGCTGGTTTAAAACCTTGTCTGCTCCTGAACATTCAGCTGTTTGCTATAAATTCTTCCTTTCCTGCCCCGCATAACGGACATACATAGTCGGCAGGAAGATCATTAAAATCCACTCCGGGTTCTATACCGGATGAAGGATCACCTTCAGCTGGATCATAAACATATCCGCAAACTAAACATTTATAGCTCTCCATAAGCTTATTGTTATTTTGCTTTTATTTTTCTGACAACGTCGATAACTGTACCATCCACCCACTTAATTGCAGCAACTATCTTATCCTCAAACTCTGCCTTCTTTGGCTTTCCGCAGATTCTTTCAGCTTCATCCTTGAGTTCCTTTATAGTCCGAATGGGCAATCCGCTGCCCTTTAAGCTCTTGATCAAGTCTTTGCGAAGCGGGTTAATGGCTATGCCCCTCTCGGTTATGATAACATCAATCAGCTCACCAGGGCCGCAGAGTGTAGTAACCTCGTCAACAATTACAGGGATCCTGTCGCGGAACAGAGGCACAGGCAGTATGACATTCCGTGCGTGAAGGCAATTCTGCCATCCTCCGATGCCGTGAAGCAGATATCCGTCTGAATGAGTCACAATATTCCCGTTGAAGTTCAGGTCAATTTCTGTTGCACCCAGGATCATAATGTCCATCATGCTTGTCAGGTTTCCTTTTGAATGGAAATTATAAGCATTGAATACGGAGTATGGAATATGGTTAGGGTTATTCTCGACTGATCTTACAGCATCGAGATCAAATGCCTGGGCATCAAGAATATATCCCATCCGCCCCTCTTCCAGCATTTTAACCATATATTTAGTGCTGCCACCGAAACCGAATTTTGATTTCCAGCCTTTCTTCTTAAGTATCTCATCTACAAATACAGCTATGGCAAGGGAAGTACCTCCGGCTCCTGCCTGCATTGTCACGCCATCCTTCAGAATGCCTGATTTCTCGAGAAAAGAAGCTGTAAGTTCAGCGATCAGAAGTCTGTCGGGACTTTTAGTGACCTGTGTAGTACCTGAGACAATCTTTTCGGGAATACCAATTTTATCCACAACAACTACATAATCAACATAGTTGCCTTCAATTTCCATAGGATAACATGGAAAATCCACGAGGCTATCCGTTACGACTATTACACTCGAAGCGTACATGCTGTCTGCCTTTGCGTAGCCAAGAACTCCGCAAGACGAATTGCCTCCGGTACCTTTTGCGTTGCCAAACATATCACATGAAGGCGCTGCAAGTACGGCAATATCAATTTTTACTTCTCCGTCCTGAATGGCCTGAACTCGTCCGCCATGTGACCTAAGCACAGCAGTGCCCTTCATTCTGCCTTCTGACACGAACCTGCCAAGCGGACCATTCATGCTTCCTTCAATCCTGTTAATAGTTCCATCTTCGAGGTACCTGATAACAGGATCGTTGCATGGAAATGAGGCGGAAGGAAACCAGACAAGGTCCTTCATTCCCATTTCAGATGCCAGTTCAAAGACTTTGTTACTTATCAGGTCTCCATCACGAAGGTGGTGATGGGTTGAGATGGTCATTCCATCTCTGAGGCCGCATTTTCTCAAAGCTTCCTTGAGTGATTTAACGACTTTGTTCCCGTCGGCGGGATAATCATTGCATGTCGGTATTGGCGGAGAGTACTTCCCTCCCTGGGGCCGGTACTTTCCCACTCCTTTGAATGGTACTGCCTTTTGTCCGTTTATTTCAACTGGGACACTCCTGCCTGCAGCATTTATAACTGTCCTGACTGACATATATCTTAACAATAACTGATTAATTATCTCCTGCTTGCATCTCATCCCTCCATTTCCCCGATAACATGCCAAGGCTTATTGCAAGCTCAATTGTCTTCAGCGCCCGTGCAACAACAGGAGGATCGATCATTTTCGATCCCAGCGCTACTACACCCAGCCCTTTACTCCTGGCATCTTCAAACGCCGAAACAATCATTTTTGATTTTTCGATTTCGCTCTCGTCAGGAACAAATCCTTCATTGATTACAGGAACCTGTCTTGGATGAATGCAGCCCATTCCCACAAAGCCCAAAGCCTTTGATTTCAGAACATTCTGTCTAAGGGCCTCCATATCGGCTACATCGGAGAACACCGAATCAATGGGCTGGATCCCTGCCGCTTTTGCAGCCACAATAATCCTTGTTCTCGCATAAAAAGATTCGTTTCCCTCAGCTGTCCTGGGCACACCAAGATCAGCAGTATAATCTTCCAGTCCTATTGCCAGCGCGACAACTTTTTCTGAAGACTTTGAGATTGCAAATGAATTTTCCACGCCAATTGCGCTTTCAATTATTGGCATTATGTAAACGGGATTGGCGATCTTATTCTTTGAGAGGATCTTTTGGATCTTCGACTCTACTTTTATTACCTGCTCCACACTCTCACACTTTGGCAGAAGGATCAGGTTCACATTGTGAGGTATAACATAATCAAGATCTGTTAATCCCTGATCGCCCTGGTTGATCCTGACCATCCGTTCAGCACCATTGAACCCGATCTGCCTGAGAGCATTTCTCACCAGGAAGCGGGCTTCATCCTTTTTCCCGGGCGCAACGGAATCCTCCAGGTCGAGGATTATGCCATCAGCCGAGTGCAGGCCAGCATTGATCATCATGCCTGGAGTGTTTCCCGGAATATAAAGACGCGAGAACCTTCTTCTCTCCGGAGTTGTCGGGTATATGTTTTCTTTCAGCATCTCCGGCAGATATTCAAGGTCGGATCGCACCAATATCCTGATTGCAGCTTCAAGCCGTGCAGCAATCACAAATGGCAAAGCGCCTGAATCATTTATCTTCAGGGAAGCATCCTTGATTTTATAGAACTTCAGTATTGACTTACAAAGATCAATTATTGAATCCCCGTACAGAGCCTTTACCTTAGATGAGAGATCAATCCTTATTCCTCCCCCTGCAGTCAGTTCCATTATAATCTCACAATCGGACCTTACCTTTGGTCCGGCATTCCCGGTGGTTGCAATCTTGCTGCTCATGGTGGTCAGAACTTACTTGTTTTTATCTTCGCATATTTCAATAAGGACTCCGGATGTTGATTTTGGATGCAGAAACGCAATATCCAGTCCTTCAGCGCCTTTTCGGGGCCTGGCGTCAATCAGTCTTATACCGATTTCTTCAGCATGCTTAAGCTGCTTTTCAATATCATTAACTGCAAAGGCTATATGGTGAATTCCTTCACCCCTGGTCGCAATAAATTTACCGATTGAGCTTTCCGGGTCTGTTGATTCCAGCAGTTCGATCTTGGTTTCACCCACCTTGAAGAATGCTGTTTTTACCTTTTGATCCGGTACCTCTTCAATATTATAGCACTTCAGCCCGAATAGCTTCTCATATAAATCAATTGCAGCAGTCAGGTTGCTTACAGCTATTCCAATGTGCTCAATATGTGATGGTTTCATGAAGTTTTAATAAATAAATGAATATATAACAAATTTAGCTGATTATCACGACTCAAACCAAATAAATATCATGTTTTAATGAAAACTGAAGGTAAGTAAGTAGAAGGAAATCAGAAAGGGAACTCTGACGGAGCGGGCTTATCGGATTGAACATTCACCGGTTTTTTCGCAGCCAGGTGAACAGGATTTCCATCGACATAAATAGCCTTGTATGGGGTAACAGGGCAAGCAAATTCACAATGACCGCAGCCTATACAGATTTCAGTATTTGTTTCCGGTATCAGGAGGTTTCCTTCGTAGGGTATCATGTAGACAGCCTTGGTCGGACAAGCTTCAGAGCAAGCGCCACAGGCTGTTTTTTCAGTTTTTACAATACAATTGTCCTTTATGAAATTTACCTTGCCAAGCTGTGTAAGCTTTTTTGCTTCAAGAGCAAGCGGACGAAGCGCATATGTGGGACAGATATCCGTGCATTTTGTGCAATTATAAGCACAGAAGCCTTTATGGTAATTCATGACGGGCTGCATCATTCCGGCAATGCCATATTCAACCCATGCAGGCTGCAATACTTTGTTCGGGCATATTGTAATGCAAAGCGAGCATGCAGTGCACTCTTTATTGAAATCTGAAATGGACCCGGCGCCGGGAGGGCAAACCGGTGATGTCTTGTTTTCCCTGACTGTCGATGCTTTCTTAGGTACAGGAGCTTTCTTATCCTGAGCGCGCAACAATTGCGGTAAACCTAAAAGAAGCAATATTGTTCCTGCAATGAATTTTCTTTTATCAGTATCGGCTGGCTTCGGAGCTTCACTCTTCCTCTTAATCTTTACGAAACCGTACGAGAGAGCTTTTTCGGGGCAAATATCTATACAATTGAAACAATCGACGCACCTGCTGACATCGACATTGGGCTGCAGAAAATCAATGCAGGAAGATTTGCATCCAAGGGAGCATCTCCCGCACCTGGTACATTTGCTTTCATCGAATTTTATCCTAAGAACAGAAACCTTTGAAAAAAGACCCAGCAGAGTCCCGACCGGGCAAATCATATTGCAATAAAGTCTTCCCTTTGCAAGAGATAGTGATCCGATCAGCAAGAAGAAGGCTGCCGGCACACTATATGCGAGCAGCTTAAACCCCGTGATTGTGATATGATCGAGAGAATATACATCGAATTTATGAAGGATCCCTGCAATGAAATTATTAATTTCTATCACAGCCGGTTTTCCGAAATAAGTCATAAATCTTCCGAATATGCTATAAGGATCAAGGAGCGTAAGAAGATAAAGTCCCCATATCATAGTTACGATAAGAGTAGCTGCAAGAAGCGTGTACCTTATTACAGTATGAGTTTTTTTAAAACCGTATCTTCTGAACTTCCTGCGAATTCGCCCTCCAATCCTGCTAAAAAGGTCCTGTCCTATCCCAAGCGGGCATAAAAATGAGCAGTAAGTCCGTCCTGACAGAAGAGTAAGTAAAATGACAACTATAAAACCTACCGATACCATCGATTTCAGATCGAAGTATTTCAGCGCCGATGGTACAAACTGAAGGTAAAGAAGAATGTTGAGGTACTTTACAGGGATAATGCTTTTGAAATCAGCAAAAACGATGAAAAATCCTATAAAAACAACAGATGCAAACAGAATACGGAATTTTCTCAGTAAAGGTGACCTCATCAAAAATTACATTTTAATTCGTTTGATGTTCAATGTGTCAAGCTTCATATTTCCCAGACCCATTTTATGTGCAATTGAAATATATTCTATCCTTTCGGTTGGGACTCCAAGCATTTTTGCAGCTGCAGCATCTGCTGCAACCCAGTCGGAAGCAATAATCTGGGATTTCATCTGAACCAAATCCTCTTTTGAAACTCCCTGCGGGCCATGCTTAACCATAACATTGTAGCAATCAACCACGTTCAGTGCAGGTTTTTTCTCAAACAAAGCATAATCAGCGATGCACTGGTTCAGATTGTTTGCATGCCAATACTGCCTGTCCCATACAACTCCCATCATATTCTTAAGTGAACACGTCATCCTGGTTGAATCATGATCCTTGAGGATAGGGACGTTAATGAAGACATCTGTTTCGAGCAGAAGTTCATGTACCTTGGCGCTCTTCAGCTTCACTCCTCCCGGTATCTCTATCTCATGGTAGTAGCTTTCCGAGTTACCAGGAACAACTTTTGCTCCGGCGCTTTTTGCAGCTTTTTCAATACCTGAAGTTTTATAGCAGTTCACCCAGTTATCGCAGGTATGGTCGAAAACATAAACCTCTTTTGCACCTGCTTTGAAGCAATGCTCAATTATTCTCTTTATAAGCATTGGATTTGTATTTGCAGCCAGCTCCGGGGTTACATCCCATCCAATATTTGGCTTAATAAGAACTTTCTGACCTTTCTGAACGAAAGCTCCCATTCCACCAAGCTCCTGGATACCAAGATCAAACATTGCTTCGGGTTCGCCACCCATAAGGGCTATCATGTCATATTTTGGCAGGGGATTTGTGGAACTCCACAATTTCCCATAACCGCCCAGACTGAATGCTGCGCCTGCAGCTAGTCCAGCCCCAGCTGAAGTTTTAAGAAAGTCTCTCCTTTTCATAATTTCAGATTACCCACAGGTTAAAAATCGTCAGATAAGTGCCGAAAATACAATTTTTTTTTATTATTCTGTTATGAATTGTATGTAGTATATTAGCGACCGGTATTTGATTTAACTATTTTTAATAATAGAAGCCCGTCGGGCGTTATGAGTATGGTGTTGTATTAAATGTTAAAATAGAGATGAAAATCCTCTTTTATGATTGTTTTTCCGGAATAAGCGGTGATATGAACCTGGGTGCAATGATTGATCTGGGAGTTGACAAAGCATTCCTTATAAGTGAACTCACTAAACTGAATCTGAAGGGATGGGAGCTTTATGCTGAAAAGGATCAGCGGCACGGTATCGGAGGAACGAAAGTGACCGTAAAGCAGACACACCATGAGCATACCCACAGGCACCTTTCTGATATCGAAAAAATTATCAGTGAATCATCACTCGATAAGAAGATAAAAGATTTAAGCATGAAGATATTCATGAAAGTGGCAGTTGCAGAGGCCTCTGTTCATGATATACCGATTAATGAAGTTCATTTTCATGAAGTTGGTGCGATCGATTCCATAATCGATATTGTCGGAGCCGCCATCTGCTTCAATTCACTGAATCCCGATGCCGTTTTTGTCTCAACACTCGAGCTTGGAAGCGGGTTCGTGAATTGCGATCATGGCACCCTGCCTGTACCTGCACCTGCAACAGTTGAGATAATCAAAGGTATCCCATCAAAAACCGGAGGTGTCAATTTTGAAGCAACGACCCCGACTGGAGCGGCAATTATTGCAGCCCTTGGAACGCACTTTAATCCTGTTACTCCGGTCAGAATTGACAAGACAGGGTATGGAGTGGGACATAAGGAGAATCCTGCCGTTCCAAATCTCCTGCGCGTATTCCTTGGTGAGTCTGATGAGCCAAGCTCCGGTCACGATGCTCTTAGGCTTGAATGCAATATCGATGACATGAACCCTGAATTTTTTGAGTATATCTCCGAGAAACTTTTCAAGGCCGGGGCATCTGATGTCTATTTATCCGGAATAATAATGAAAAAAGGAAGGCCGGGGAATGTGCTGAATGTGATATGTGAGCCAGGACTCGGAGGGATCGTGAAGGAGATAATATTTACGGAATCAACCTCAGTGGGAATCAGGACATTTCCCTTCAGGAAGGATACTCTTTCGAGGAAATTCGAGGTTATTAAGACCCCTTATGGCGGTGTTACGGTTAAACGCTCCTATTACAATGAAAAAGAGGTCTCATGCAAACCCGAATTTGATGATTGCAGGAAAATTGCATTGGAAAAAAACATCCCCCTTAAAGAAGTTTACAACAATATTATGGCTTCGATTGTTATAAAAGATCATAATATATAGGATTATATGAAAGAGGACAAATCAACTAAGCTCAATTCAATCCTGAAAGACCTCAAATCGTTTATTATTGCGTTCTCCGGAGGTGTCGACAGTTCTTTCCTGGCATACAGGGCAGGTTCTATAAGCAACGTGAAAATGACTGCTGTTACTTTAAGGACTCCATATATGCCGGCACGGGAGATAAATGAGGCTATTGAATTCACAAAAGCATATGGCCTGAATCATAAAATCCTTGACCTTCCTTTCCCGGAAATTATCAGGCACAATCCTGTTGAAAGATGTTACCTCTGCAAGAAGATTCTTTTCAGTAAGATAGCTGAGTACGCTTCAGAAAATGGGTACAAGTATATTCTCGATGGTACAAATGCAGATGATATACTTACGGTACGTCCGGGACTGAAAGCTCTGAAGGAGCTGTCGGTAAGAAGTCCGCTTGCGGAGGTAGGTATTACTAAAAAAGAAGTCAGGGAAGCCCTGCTGAAGGCGGGTTTGGAAATATGGGATAAGCCTTCGATGGCTTGCCTTCTTACCAGGATCCCATACGACACTGAAGTGAGTGAAGGAATGCTAAGGATGATTGAAAATGCAGAGGGATACCTGTTTGAGAAGGGTTACCCGGGGACAAGAGTAAGAGTCCATAATGATATTGCAAGAATCGAGTGCATGCCAGGGTATCTGGAAAAGATCATTAAAGATCCTGAAAGAGAACTTATTGTAAATAATCTTAAAGAAATAGGATTCAGATACATATCTTTGGACCTTGAGGGTTACAAATCGGGAAGCATGGATCATGGAATGAAAAAAAGATGACTGGTGAAGAGATAAAAAATCTGCTGAATGATATCAAGAACGGATCAAAGAGCGTTGATGATGCGCTTGAGGTTCTGAAAACCTTTCCATATACTGACCTTGGTTATGCCAGGATTGATCATCACAGGGAGATGAGGACAGGCTATGCGGAAATTATATATTGTGCCGGCAAGACCATTGAACAGGTTGCCGGAATATTCAGGGCAATGGCCGAAAAGGAAAATAACGTGATGGGTACCCGCGCTACTCCCGAAATGTTTGAAGCAGTAAAAAAGATAGCACCGGAGGCAGTTTATTTTCCTGAGGCACGAATAATCTCATTATCTAAAAAAACTCCTGAAAAACCCGATTCAAAAATTGCAATTATAACCGCAGGCACTTCAGATATTCCTGTTGCTGAAGAGGCAGCCGTTACTGCTGAGCTGCTTGGCAACAATGTCGTTAGGATTTACGATGCGGGTGTTGCCGGAATCCACAGGCTGGTTGACAAACTTCCGGAGATAAGAAAATGCAGGGTTATCGTAGTAATTGCAGGAATGGAGGGCGCACTGGCAAGCGTTGTCGGCGGGCTTGTTGACAAACCGGTAATTGCTGTTCCGACAAGTGTAGGATATGGCGCCAATTTCGGAGGGATTTCAGCCCTCCTCGCTATGCTCACCAGCTGCTCATCCGGAGTTACCGTGGTAAATATTGACAATGGCTTTGGCGCCGGATTCTCTGCCAGCATGATCAACAAAATGAAGTGACCAAACTGATATGAACCGTAAAATAGTTCTATCTACCGCATATCTCCCACCGATCGAGTACTTTGCCCGTATAAAAGAAGCAGATGAAGCTTTAATTGAACGGGAGGAAAACTACCTGAAGCAGTCGTACAGGAACCGCTGTTACATTCTGTCGGCTGACAAGCCTCAATATCTTACTGTACCTGTTTACCTCGGAAGTTTTCATAAGATCCATATAAGGGATATTCGCATTGATTATTCAAAAAGATGGCAGCAGGTTCATCTCCGCGCACTTACCTCAGCATACTGCTCTTCGCCATACTTCATCTTCTATTTCGAGGTCTTTGAAAAGATTATCCTGTCTGATCATGAATTTCTTCTGGATCTGAACATGGAATTGATTGAAGCGGCCATGAAAATGATGGATCTCCACAGGAAAATCTCTTATACCTCAGAATTTATAACGGATAAAGACAATACTGACGATTTCAGATATGTGATAAACCCTAAAAAGAGATCATCCTATCCCTTTAAGAAGTATATCCAGGTTTTTGCCACCCGTGAAGGGTTTGTTCCGGGGTTGAGCATTGCCGACCTGCTCTTCAATACAGGGCCGGATGCTGCCGAATATCTTTAGAAAAAAAGGCTGCCGTGAACGGCAGCCTTTGAACGGAATTGTTAAATAATCCTAAATGCGACCTCTGATCAAAATATCAATACCCAAACTTATAGCCGAATGTAACTGTAAACAGATTTCGGGTCATATTCACATCCGACATTGAAGATCCTGCGCTTGAAGTATACAGTAAATATTTATCCTTGTTTGCCATTGTTGAAAAGCCAAAATCGGCAAAAATATTCTTTTCCCTGAATCCAAGTCCGAATGATAAAGTGCTATAATCCTGGTTTTTATTATCCTGATTGGATTTCCATGCTTTTCCATAATAGCCGTATCCGCCGCGAAGATAAATATTGCTCAGCCTCACCTCCGCTCCAAGGCGGATGTTATTTGATGCACCAAGCGATTGCTTAATTGCCTGATTTTTTTTAGTATAATCAAATCCGTCACCTGTTTCAAAAAATTTTGCAGCACTGTAATCAACAAACTCATAATCAACGCTGAAAAGTGCTATTTTTTTAACCTGCAGCGCACCACCCAGCATGACCTTGAATGGAGTGGTGAGCCCATAGGAAAACCTAGTTGCAGTATTTGACGCCGTATAATTATCTCCATATACATGAGTGGAGATATTATCATATAGATATTCATTTATATGGTAAACAGTCGGTGAATGAAATGCAAACCCTATCCTGAGGATTTCAATCGGCTTGTATATTGCCCCAAGCTTAAGGTTGAAGCCTGTTCCATTATCCTTATAATATAAAGTATAATCAAAATCTTTGAACTTTGAAGGGAATGTGACATCCGTTGATTCACTGTGTTCATATTTGCTCTCGTATGAAAGAGTTGTTATTCCGAGAGTAGCTCCGAAGAACAGCTTATTTGAATAGTTGCCGCCAATTGAAATTGCATGTTCTCCTGTATAGCCGGTATTTGTAACGACACGTTTCATATTCTGCCCATAAACCGAAGGAAGATTATCGCCATAATTTGAATATACCGTGCCATATGAATTATCCGATCCCGGCAATGAATCAATGACATAAGTGCCCCATGCAAGGTATGCATCCAGAACATCATTTTCCGACATGGAGAGTTGATCCTTTGTAAAACCACCTGCTTTGTCGGCCCAGTAATCGGCAAGTGAACTGCTGCTGCTTATTCCATTGACCACGATAGTCTGGGTAAGATTGTTTGTCCTGCTGAAGGAGTACCCCAGGTTGAGAGTAATAAGTCCGCTCTCCGATTCATTTTTAATAAGGTTAGCCACAATTCCGCCCTGCCCCATATTGAAATTATACAGAAAATCATTTGAGCTGGTGCCATTGAACGATGAACCTGATTTAAAATATTCGAGCTGCGGTGTTATAGTTATTTCAGATGACCGGAAGACTCCTAATCCTGCCGGGTTCTGGCTTAAAGAGGAAATATCGCCCCCCAGGGCCGTGAAAGCTCCACCCATTGACATAAATCTTGCAGTTCCCGTATAAAAGATCCTTGAATATTTCAATGCATCATCGGTATTCTGTGCAAAACTTATTGATCCAATGGAAAGTACGAGAATAATTATAAAGCTTAATCTTTTCATTTTTTTAATTTTTAATTAAAAGCATTCCACACTCTACAGACAGAATGAACTATTATTACCGTTTTTAATTATGCTTCCCTACCTGCGGCCTCCTGATGAACCTCCGCTGGAGGACCTTGAAGATCCGGAAGAGCTGCTTCCTGATGAGCCTGATGAATAACTGCTGCCTGAACCGGAAGAATTGCTACTGCTGCTTCGCGACTCAGATCCGCTGCTATAAGAAGAGGATCTTCCCGAGCTATTCGATCCTGACGAGTATCCTGAACCTGACTCAACAGATCTTCTGGATGGCAAGGAATAAGATCCCTGGTTATTTGATGAGACAGATCTTGTTTGTCCGGTAGATACTGAAGAGTTGCTCCTCGAGGGAGCGCTCCTGTACGATTCGGTGTTTGAGTATGACCTGGCTGGATTGCTTTCAGTATTTACCCTGCTGTTATTATAACTTGGCCTTGTGCTCATCCGCGGGCTGCTATAGCTGGGAGTGTAGGTCCTGTTAGTACTGTTGTAATCAGGCCTTGATGCTGCTGAGCTTCTCGATGTAGGGAGAGATGACCTTGAATCGACTGTACCGGTCCTGTTGCCTGACTGCGAAGTGCCGGTTCCCGGTGATCTCCGCGAAACTGAAGTTGTCCCGCCAGATGATCTCGTTGCGGCTGAATATGATCTTGAACCGTCAGACAGATAACCCGATCTTCTGGATGAAGCTGTAGCCGGATTCATTGCTTTATTATATGATGATGAATAATTGCTTTGTCTTTCCCGCCTGCCATAAGGGACAGAATTCATTTCGGAAGTGTTGCCAGAATAATATGGTGAATAATAGTTCGAGTAGAAGGGATTAAAACCATAATAACCTCCGTAATAGCCACCATACATGCCACCATACATGCCACCATACATGCCACCATACATGCCACCGTACATGTCACCGTACATGCCACCGTACATGCCACCGTAATAACCGTAATCAGAATAGAAAGGATCGTAGTAGTATGGTGATCCGAAACCCATATACATTGAAGGGAAGCCCCATCTGGAATAAAATGGATCTCTCCAGTAAGGGTCGAAATAGTTTCCGTAGAAGCTTCTCAACCTTCCGGAGTAAGAATCGAAATTATAGTTATAGATGTTCTGGTTCGAAGCTGCATTATTATTTGCAGCATCAGAATATTCATCAGATACAAGGGTATCAGCCGCATATATGTTATCATAATAGTCCTTTGACTGTAAATTTCTTTCAGCAGGCTGGTTAACAGCCGGACTATTAGCTCTGGCAACTGGCTGGTCGGAAGGCCTGTAATAAAGGTCGTCGTACTCAAGACCCGTGTAAACTCTTGAAGTACAGGACGCTAATGCCAGAAGAGCAAGGACTGATATGTAATTAATTGCTTTCATGATTGATTCCCTTTCTAGTTTTCTTTATTAAGCGCAAATATTATACCAAAATGGCTGGGAGAAGAAATTACTTTTAAGCTGTTTTCAAATTTAATGTTATTAAATAAATAAAGACATGCAATCCATGTCTTTATTTCATTCGCCCCGTGTTACCTTCTGCTTCTGTTTCTTGAGGAGGATTTGTCTGATGATTTTGAATTTGAAGTAGTCGATTTTGAAGCTGGCGATCCCGATCTGCCGGAGGAGGAACTCCTGGTTTGCGGAGCCGGGCCTGAAGGAGATGAACTTCTTGAAGGTGCGCTGAATGTTCTTTCACTCCTGCTATTTGCAGGAGATGAGCTCCTCTGAACTGAAGGCATGGAGGACCTTGTCTCAGCCTGTTGTCTTGCCGGGCTTGTTGTCATATTACTGTTTTTGTAAACATTGCTGTTTACTGACCTGGTCCCTGAGGCTGGCATCTGCCTGGTTGCCGATCCATTGCTGTTACTATTGGTATTACCGAAATTACCATTGTTACCGTTCTGGCGACTGTTGTTGTTGTTACCGTTATTGCCTGTATTGCTGTTGTTCTGGCCGAAGTTGCCGTTATTTCCATTGGGACGGCTGTTCGTGTTGTTACCGTTATTCCCATTGGGGCGGCTGTTGGTATTATTGCCGTTGTTCCCGTTGTTTCTGTTGTTCTGGCCGAAGTTGCCGTTATTTCCATTGGGGCGGCTGTTATTGTTGTTGCCGTTGTTCATATTCGGATCTCTTTGCCCTCTGCCGTTCTGTATTCCATTATTTTGAGCAGGTCTTCCATTATTCCCGTTAATGTATGTCTGCCTGTCACGCGAAGGCATTGATTCGCGGCTTGAGTATCTGCCGTTGTCTCTGTTATTTCCATAATATGGATCGTACCAGCCATAATCGTAGTTATACTGGTTATTATAACCCCATCCGTAATAATAGACGGGGTAGTTGAACGAAAACCCGAAGCCGGATCCGTTCCTTCCGTAAATGCTCGATCCCCAGGTATAAGGCTGGTAGTCGTACCAATATGTATCAGTAAACATTGGAGAGTAATAGTTGAAAGCTGAATAAGATCTGTGGAATCTGTTTATACGCGATGTAAAGTAATAATCATAATCATCGTAATAATTATTTACAACCAACCCGGCATCATCATTCCTGAAGTTACGGTTATCAGATATCTGCGCTTTCAGCGGGTAACCCGCAAGCAGCAGGGCTGATAAAATTCCGAGGTAAAATTTTGCTTTCATGATGAACCTCCTGTTATTTTCAATTATAACTAAAGTTTTTATCTATTTTTACGCAATCTATTTTTTATAAAATTAATAAATCAAATACTATACCAAAGATATGGCGAAGTTTTTAACAAACAGGGAAGAAAATTATGCACAATGGTACAACGACCTGGTAATCAAGGCTGATCTGGCTGAAAACTCTGTAGTCAGGGGATGCATGGTTATCAAGCCTTACGGCTATGCAATCTGGGAAAAGATACAGGCTGAGCTGGACCGTAAGTTCAAGGCAACCGGACACGTAAATGCATATTTCCCGATTTTCATCCCAAAATCCTTTTTCAGCAAGGAGGCAAAACATGTTGAAGGGTTTGCCAAGGAATGCGCAATTGTCACACATTATCGTCTTATGAAGGATGAATCGGGCAACGGCCTTATTGTCGATCCTTCCGCAAAGCTTGAAGAAGAGCTTATTGTCCGCCCTACTTCAGAAACCATAATCTGGAACTCTTATAAAAACTGGATACAATCGTACAGGGACCTTCCAATCCTGATCAACCAATGGGCGAACGTGGTAAGATGGGAAATGAGAACCAGGCTTTTTCTCAGGACGACTGAATTTCTATGGCAGGAGGGCCATACGGCTCATGCTACCCGCGAAGAGGCTGTCGAAGAGACTGAAAGAATGTTAGGTGTTTATTCCGATTTTGCTGAAAATTTTATGGCACTTCCGGTAATCAAAGGATATAAATCAGAGAATGAACGCTTTGCCGGTGCTATTGACACTTATACCATTGAAGCCCTGATGCAGGACGGGAAAGCTCTTCAGGCGGGAACAAGTCATTTCCTCGGTCAGAATTTTGCAAAAGCCTTTGACGTTCAGTTTACCGATAAAACCGGCAAGCTGGATTACGTCTGGGCTACATCTTGGGGATTATCGACCAGAGTGATCGGAGCACTTATTATGGCTCACTCCGATAATAACGGGCTTGTTCTTCCCCCTCGCCTTGCCCCTATCCAGGTGGTTATTATACCTATCTACAAGAATTCAGAACAGCTGGAAACAATATCTGCTGCAGCAAGGAAAATAATGAGCGCTCTTGAGGTCCGGGGAATATCCGTAAAATATGACGACCGCGATAATAACAAGCCTGGCTGGAAATTTGCCAATTATGAACTCAAGGGAGTGCCTGTGCGCATCGCAATAGGACCAAGGGATATTGAAAACAGTACAGTCGAAGTGGCCAGAAGGGATACCCTTGAAAAAGAGATTATTCCGATGAATGGAATTGAAGCCCACATTGCCGGGCTTCTCGATGATATCCAAAAGAATATTTACTTTAAAGCTTCGGAATTCAGAAAGACAAATACCTTTTATGCCGATAAATGGGATGATTTTGTAAATTTACTTGATAACCAGGGCGGCTTTATTATGGCACACTGGGATGGAACTTCTGAAACCGAGGAGAAGATCAAGGAGGAAACAAAGGCAACAATCAGGTGCATTCCGTTTGACTCACCGGATGAAGATGGCAAATGTATCTATTCAGGTAAGCCTTCAAAAAGGAGGGTACTCTTTGCCAGGTCATATTAATTGACGGGAATACAATCCGCAGGTATTTAATATTTAATTACTAAATTAGTGCTTCAATTTCATCAAAAACGTGTTTTGCCATGTCGGAACTGGATGACAGGAAACAATCAATAATCGCAACGCTGAAGGAGAAATCCGTCCTCAAGCAGAAGGTTTATGACAACACCCTTGAATCATTCTGTATAGTCAAGGATATTCTGAAGAGCCTTGCGAAGGAAGTAAATGTAAACCTTACAGGTATCGACACAAGGATCAGGCTTGAATATACTGACCGAAGCAATTTTGATGCTCAGATAAGGGTGGCCGGCGATATATTGCTCTTCAGCATGCATTCCAATATTTTCCAGTTCGACAGAGAGCACCCGGCCTGGAAGACATCATATATTCAGAAAAACAAGTATAATGCCTATTCCGGAATAATCCATATTTACAACTTCCTTGCTGACTCATTCAAGTACTCGAGGCAGGATGACCTGGGATACCTGATTGCAAGGATCTTCATAAACCATGAAAACCAGTATCTTGTTGAGGGAAAGAGACAGATGGGAATGCTGTTCTCCAATTACGGAAACGAAGCGATAAGCCGGAAGGCTCTGCAGGTTATCATTGAGACAGCCATTCAGTATTCTCTTGCGTTTGACCTCCTTGTTCCTCCTTATGATACCATCAAGATCGCAACGGTAGGTCAGGCTGAAGCCAAGATCCAGCATTCAAGAGTAATAACCGGCAAGCGGCTCGGATTCCAGTTCAATTCTGATGATGTTCTCGGGAACAATTCTCATGAGACCTGATGCTTATAAAGGGTATAAAATACGGAAAACCGGTCGGGCCTTTGATTCTGCTGGCCCTTCTGTTTTTTAACAGCCCCCTCTGTTCTCAGATTAAAGATAATCCGCTTCCTGTAAGCTTTAATAAGTCAGTCGCTGATATCTGTCATTCTTATATCCTGAATAATTCAATCGAAGACTCCCGCCTAAAGCTGGTTCCTTCCATTTATAAAAGTTATAATCAGTATTCCGGTTTCTATGATTCGCTGAAAGTCAGGGCTTCAAAGTACCTGTTGACAAGAAAATTATATGATTTTGTCGTGGTTTCAGGTCAGCCTGCTCCTGCTTCCAGAACCTCTGAATCGAGCGATCAAAGTTATATCAAGTATTCAGGGAAAAGGATCGGAAAGATAGTGATCAAGAAGTTAAGCGTTTTCGGAAGTGATATAAATGATCCCGACATTTTCAGACCAAATAAACTTGAAAGCCTGCTGAATAAAACCCATCTCAACACAAATGAGTCCATAATCAGGAAAAACCTTCTTTTTAACGAAGGTGACACTCTGTCTCCGCTTCTCCTGAGTGATAATGAAAGGATACTGAGGCAATTGCCATATATAGATGACTCCCGCATAATTGTAGTACCTGTTTCAGACAGTGAGGTGAATATTGTCGTCATCATTAAAGATATTTATTCACTGGGCTTGACTGCTGACCTTCAAAGCTTTAAGAAAGGGTCGGTTTCTCTCTTTGATAAGAACATTCTTGGCCTCGGCTATGAATTCAGGCTGGAATTTCCTTTCAATTCTGATCTTCCGGATTCCCCGGGGTTTGGTTTAAGCTATAATATCATTAATATCAGAAAATCATTCATTAACCTGAAAATAAATTATTTAAACGGGCTAGGGAAAAGGGCCTACGGGTTCAGCCTTTCAAAAGATTTAATAAGCTCCACAACGAAATATGCAGGAGGCATTTCAGTACAGGAGGTGTCGACCACTGTCGATCTTGATACTCTGCCCAAGCCTGCCCCGCTAAAGTATAACCTGCAGGATTACTGGATAGAACGATCCTTCCTGATCAGCAAGGAATCAGTATCAAGAATAATAATAGGCACAAGGTATACCAACAATAATGTATTCAACCATCCCCAGATTCTTCCTGAATCATATCATTACCTTCAGCAATACAAGATATTCCTTGGTTCCGTCTCTCTTTCGGTTCAGAAATACTTTAAGACAAGCATGCTCTACGCCTATGGAAGAACAGAGGACATACCTTACGGAGGATTGTTAACGATAACTGCCGGAAAGGAGATAAATGAGTTCAAAAAAAGAAATTATGCGGGATTTGACCTATCGTTCGGAAAATCAATCAGCACTATCGGATATTTATACACTTCCGGTGGTCTCGCGTCATTCTTCAACGGATCCCATACAGAAGAGGGTCTTTTAACAATGCGGGCTTCATATTTCTCAAACCTTGTTTATATTGGAACCTATAAGGTCAGGAACTTCGTCAAAGCCAATTATACCAGAGGCTTTGACAGGTACCTTGATGAGCACCTCTTTTTTAATCCCGACGGAGTCCTTTCCGGATTCCGAAATGATTCAATCGGAGGTACGCAGAGGCTAACCATAAACCTTGAATCCGTACTCTTCAGCCCACGCAATTATTACGGGTTCAGGTTTGCTTTTTTTGCATTCGCCAATGCTGTATGTCTTTTTGGTACCAACCAGATCTTAAAAAACGGAGATTTTCTTTCATCTATCGGACTGGGAATCAGGCTACGCAATGACAACCTTCTTCTCAATACATTTGAGATCAGGCTGGGCTTTTACCCGAACCTGCCGCTTTATTCAAAAGTCAATTATATGACTTTTTCCGGAGAGCAGCTGCTTAAACCGGATAACTTCGACCCTGGTCCCCCATCCACTCTCCTTTATCGATAACTATCATACTATCAAATTATGCTGGACGAATTCCTGAAATATATTGAAGAGAACCACTTGTTCAAGAAAGAAGATAAGGTACTTTTAGCTGTAAGCGGAGGTATCGATTCAATGGTAATGGCTGATCTCTTTATAAGGAGTGGTATAAAATCAGGGATTGCACATTGTAATTTTTGCCTGAGGGGACGGGAGTCAGACAAGGATGAAGAACTGGTAAAAAATATGGCAGCCTTACATAAGATTCCTTTCTATTCCATAAGGTTCGACACAAAGAAATATTCTGAAAGCAAAGGCATATCAATTCAGATGGCTGCCAGGGAGTTACGTTACGATTGGTTCGAAAAAATACGCAGGAAGAACAGATATGACGTCATTGCTGTCGCTCATAATCTGAATGACAATATCGAGACACTTCTTATCAACCTGACTCGGGGAACAGGAATAGCAGGACTCACCGGGATAAAGAATTCCGGCAACCATATCGTCAGACCATTGCTGTTTGCTCCAAGGGAAATGATCAGGGAATACCAGGTTAAACACAGGGTGAATTTCAGGGAAGATAAGTCAAACACTCAAACGAAATATACCAGGAATAAGATAAGGCACCTTGTAATTCCCGTTCTCAAGGAGATAAACCCATCTATAGAAGCCACATTGAATGAGACTTGCGAAAGACTGGGAGCCACGAACGACTTTGTTAATTATTTCACAGATAAGCTTAGGAAAAGTCTGTTAAAGGAGAAAAATGGCAACCTTGCAATGAATATCACAAGGCTCAAGCCTCTGCTCAGGAATAACACACTGTTATATGAGCTATTCAAGCCATTCGGGATTACCGGCAGCCTGGTAACCGATCTTCATAAAATTGCTGAGGGAGAGACAGGCAGTCAGCTTTTCACAGGTACGCACAGGTTTTTGAAAAACAGGAATGAGATCATCATTTCTGTCCAGGCTGAAACAAAGGATGAATATTATAAAGCCAAATCAATAGCCGGATTAAGAAAAATACCTGGAATTTTATCAGTCAGCAAAATAATACCTGCTCATGGTTTTATCATCCCGTCGGACCGTGATACCGCCTGCCTGGATTCAGAAAAGCTTTCCTACCCTGTTGTAGTAAGGAAATGGCTTCCCGGCGATTCCTTCTATCCGCTTGGAATGAGAAAGAAGAAAAAACTAAGTGATTATTTTATCGACAGTAAATTCTCCAGGCTTGATAAAGAGAAGGCTCTTATACTGGAATCAGGCGGTAAAATTGCATGGATAGTTGGCGAGAGAATTGATGACAGATTCAAGGTTACAGATACTACCAGGAAAATACTGATTATAAAAAGTGAAGCAGAAAAAGCCGGTAACCGGTAACCGGAAGAATTACTTCCTGATTCCAAAAATACCCCTGTCAGCCAGCATCAGGTCAGCAAGCGCAATTGCTGCAGCAGCTTCTACAATTACCGGCATCCTTAAAGCAATGCATGTATCATGCCGACCGGAAACTTTCAGAGTATCCATTTTCCCCGACCCGAAATTGAAGGTTGTCTGTTCTACACCTGTTGATGATGTAGGTTTAACAGCTACCCTGAATACTATTTCGTTCCCGTTTGATATGCCTCCATTTATCCCCCCCGCATTGTTTGTTGAAGTTTTCCCGTGCTCGTTAATAAAAGGATCATTGTGTACTGACCCCTTCATTGCTGCAGATGCAAATCCGGAACCGAACTCAATTCCTTTAATTGCAGGGATTGAAAATACCAGGTGACTGATTACAGACTCGAGAGAGTTGAAAAAAGGTTCTCCTACAGCGGTGGGAGGATTAATAATCCTGCATTCAATTATACCGCCAATGGAATCATGAAATGCAACTGCATCATCGATGGCCTTCTGAATATCAGTTGACCCGCCGGCTGAAGTCAGATTTGCAGTGACCGTTGAACTACTGCATATCTTCTTTGCAATGACGCCGGCTGCAACTATTCCCCATGTTATTCTTCCAGAAAAATGTCCGCTTCCTCTAAGATCGGAGAATCCGGAGTATTTTGTCTTTGCCGTAAAATCGGCATGGCCAGGTCTCGGAATATTAATGAATTCGTTGTAGTCTGACGAAATTTTATCCCTGTTACGTGTCAGAATAGTTATCGGAGAACCTGTGGTAAAACCATTAAGAACTCCGCTAAGGATTTCAGGCATATCAGTCTCATGACGTTTTGTAGTGCCTGCGGCCCCGCTCTGTCTTCTTTCCAGATCGCTTAAAAAATCTTCTTCACTTATTGCAATGCCCGGAGGGCAGCCGTCAATTATCACTCCTATTGCCGGACCATGTGATTCTCCAAAAAGGGAGATTCTGAATAATACACCGAAAGAATTCATAAGCTGCCTATTTTCCTTTTTTTAACTTTTTGTAGAAATCAATAACCTCTGTCAGCTGAATTTTTTTGACACAGGGGATTCCAATTCCTTCAATGAAAACAAAATGAATATATTCTCCGGTTTTCTTCTTGTCGTGGAGAATAAACTCCTCAATTATACCTGATGGCATATTATAAGAACTGAGCAGCCCATACTTCTTTAAAAGGCTTATAACTCTGTCGCACACCTTCTTGTCAATCAGGCCTTTATTATAGGAAAAAAGAGTTGCCAGCTCCATACCCGATGCCACTGCAAAACCGTGTTTAAAGGATTCCTGAAGCTCAATTGCATGACCAAACGTATGTCCAAAATTCAGGATTCGCCGCAGGCCTGATTCTTTTTCATCTTTTGCGACAACTGATGCTTTAAACTTAACCGACCTGGCCACAAGCTCAGAAAGGAGTCCGCGGTCTCTCAGAATGACCCGGGCATAGTTTTCCTCAAGCATTTCAATAATTGAAGGATCGCCTATAATACCAGTTTTTATCAGCTCAGCCAAACCCGACATATATTCATCATCAGACAGCGTTCTGAGCATGGCAGTATCACAAATGACGAACTCAGGCTGTCTGAAATTGCCAATTACGTTCTTGATCATACCCAGGTTGACCCCGGTTTTACCTCCGGTGCTGGCGTCAACCTGCGACAGGAGCGTGGTTGATACATAACCGCACCTTAAGCCCCGCATATACACCGATGCCAGGAAACCTGAGACATCACATACTACGCCCCCTCCTATTGCAAGAATAAATCCAGACCGATCGATCCCCATCTTCAGGAGCTTGCCTGCCAGCGATTCAATCACTTTAAGCTTTTTGCTCTCCTCTCCCGGTACTATCCTGATGACCGGGAATTTGGGGAAATTCTTCCCATATAGCTTAAATACGTTTTTATCGGTAATAATCACAACACCTTTTTCGGGGAGAAGTTTTGTCACGGCTTCCCATCTTGCTCCGACCATTATGGCAGAAACCGAATCAGGTGCTTTTATAATAATTCTTTCCAAGTCAAGGCAGGTTAGTTTCCGAATATGTTTGAATTCATCCTGAACACCTACTTATTCACTAAATATCATTAAGGAATAGTGGCATTATATGCAAATATAAAAATCATTATCTTACCGTCGTTAAGTATATCTCCTAATAAATGACTTTAAAAGAAAGATATGACAGTGTCATAAGGTATTTCACTGTAAACATGCCTGTTGCAGAAACTGAGCTTGAATACAGGGACCCTTTCGCGCTTATGGTGGCTGTAATTTTATCGGCACAATGCACCGATAAAAGGGTGAATATGATAACTCCTGCCCTTATGGAACGGTTTCCTGATGCCGGAAGCATGGCTGAGGCAGAACCATCAGAAATATTCGAATTCATTAAATCATGTTCATATCCCAACAGTAAGGCGAAGCATCTCTCGGGAATGGCAAGGATGCTTGTCTCTGATTTTAAAGGGGAAGTACCTTCCGATCCTGAATTACTGCAAAGGCTTCCGGGTGTAGGCAGGAAAACGGCAAATGTTGTGGCCTCGGTGGTCTACCGTAAGCCGGTTATGCCTGTCGATACACATGTTTTCAGGGTGGCTGCAAGAATAGGACTAACCATAAATGCAAAAAAACCTCTCGATGCGGAGTTGCAGCTTACAAAAAATATACCCGAAGAACTGATGCACCAGGCACATCACTGGCTTATATTGCACGGAAGATATGTATGTAAAGCTAAAAATCCTCTTTGTGACAGCTGTGGTATTTCAGGTTTTTGCAAGTATTACAATAAAATGAAAAAGAATAAATAGATTTTCAGCCGGTTCACCATTTTTGCTTAACAGGATAGACCAAACAGTCCATTTTTTATTACTTTTAAAACGAATATTCTAACTATTTCCTGATGGATAATAATAAGAAATTAAAGGAACTTGAGGAGCTTTGCAGTAAACAGGAGAATGAGCTGAACGAATTGCGCCTTAAGAACCAGGGTACGGCAAAATCCTCCTCCGAAATGGTTAATCATGCTTTTCGTTCAGCTTCCCAGGCTATGGCTATTTCAAAGCTGGGTTCAGGTGAGTTTGTTGATGTTAACGAGACCTTTCTTAAAATTCTTGGCTATTCAAGACAGGAGGTTATCGGCAAAAGCCCTGAATACTTAAAGCTTTTTACCGATATAAACGAAATCAATAAGTACATAAAGATTCTGCCAAAGCTAAAGTCTATCAGGGATTTTGTCACCACTCTGCGGACAAAGGATGGCACTGAAAAAAATATCCTTTTTTCTGCCGATACTATGCAGCTTGACGATGAAATATACCTTTTTACTCTCTATAATCTCATCCCTTCAAAAAATGGCGTAAAAATAAAAGATAGCCGGGGAGATATTCTGGAAGAGATTTTCAATACTATAAGCAGCTACCTGGCACTTTTCGAAACCGATGAAGATGGCAGGTTTATAATAGTCGATATTAACAGAAAAGTAGAATCTGTTGAATTCCTGGATAAAAATGAAGTAATCGGTAAATACCTTGATGAAACTCCGCTGGCAAACCGCATTAAACTAGTAGAACTCCTTAATCATCTCAGGATTACGAGGGAGGCTCATAAACTTTCTGCCTCTCCCCTTGGGGACGATTCGGAAGGTTACTATATTGGGTTCATCATAAGATCAGGGAGTTATCTGATAACCTGGGAACCAAGCCTGCAGCAGAAAATTGATGAAGACCTGAACAGACAGTCGATACTTTTTGCAAAATTAGCCGATATGCTTCCTGAAATGATCTATGAGGTTGATCTTACAGGAAGAATCTTATTCGCAAATTCGCATGGACTAAAGTACTTCGGGTTTTCAAAGGAAGAATTGGTCAACGGGATGTATATTTCAGATATTTTCCCTAATGACGTCAATAATATGATCAGCAACCTGGCTTCATTAAAATCGCCAGAGGATATTTCAAGCAATGAATATTCTGCAAGAAGAAAAGATGGATCATCTCTGCCAATTGTTACCCACTCCTTTGCTACATTTCATAATGGCAAAATTACGGGGTATCGTGGTACCATAACTGATATAAGCAAACAGAAGGAATATGAGGAACAGATAAAAAGGGAAAAAGCGTTCCTCGAGCATCTGATCGACTCGACTCCGGAAGCTATTGCAATGACCGATATCTCCGGAACGATTACAATGGTAAACAAGGAGTTCACCAATCTGTTTGGCTATTCCTCAGAAGAATCGGTCAATAAAAATATTAGCGATCTTATCGTGCCTGAGGAACTCAAGGGAGAAGCAAAGGATTTCGAGAAACTTACCTTTGGACCAGAAAAGGTCAATAAACAGACAGTAAGAAAGGCTAAAAACGGGAACAGGATCCAGGTCGCACTGGTAGCTACCGGCATCTCCATCAATAATGAGCCGGTCTCATTTATCCGAATATACAGGGATATAACCACAGAAAGGAAAAATCAGCTTCTCCAGGAGATACTTTATAATATTTCAACCGAAGCCCTGAAGCAAATGGATATCAAGGAAATATATCCTGCTATTGTCCATGAGCTCAATAAAATATGGGATACCAATAATTTCTTCATAGCGCTGTACGACAAGACATCCGATACCTTGTCGCTGCCCTTCTTTGCCGACGAGAAGGATAGCTTTCAGGAGATACCAACCAAAAATACCATTACCGGCTATGTAATAAAGACGGATAAACCTGTCCTGCTCAGGGAGAATGACCTGAGGATGCTGGAAGAATCAGGCGATATTGGTCTTATCGGAACTGACTGTAAGGTCTGGATGGGTGTTCCTCTTAAAGTTGAGAACAACATTATCGGGGTTATGTGCCTGCAGGATTATAACGACGAAAATAAATTCTCGCAGGATGATCTTTATGTTCTGGATTTCATTGCCAACCAGATTGCCATAGCCATACAGCGCAGGATAATGCTCGATAACCTCGTCGTTGCCCGCCAGAAAGCAGAGGAGGCAGCGCAGTCAAAGCAGATATTCATGTCGACAATGAGCCATGAGATCAGGACGCCTCTTAACGAGGTAATTGGAATCACCAATCTCCTGCTTCAGGGTAATCCCAGGGATGATCAGATGGATTATATCAAGACACTGCGTTTTTCGGGGAACCAGCTCCTTACTCTTGTCAATGACGTCCTCGATTATAACAAGATGGAATCAGGCAAGATCGTTTTTGAACAGGTGCAGTTCAACCTGAATGACTTCCTCGATGAAATCATGAGATCATATTCATTCAGATCAAAGGCAAAACATCTTGATTTCGAAATAAGGAAAGAGGGTGACCTCCCTGCGGAGGTAATTGGCGACCAGATCAGACTGAACCAGATATTGTCAAATCTACTATCGAACGCCCTGAAGTTTACCAACCAGGGCGGAATAACAGTGACCATCAGGGAACTGGAAAGAATTGACAACCAGTCAAGAATGGAATTCTCTATAAGTGATACCGGGATAGGCATTCCCAAGGACAAGCATTCGTCCATATTTGAAAGTTTTACCCAGGCTTCACCTGATACGACAAGAAATTACGGGGGCACAGGACTGGGGCTCGCTATCTGTAAAAAACTTATTGAATTGCAGGGCGGCACAATTGACATGGAAAGCGAGCCTGGCAAGGGTTCCAGGTTTACTTTTGTCCTTAAATTCCAGGTTGCAGAAAAAGGTTCCCATCATGCTGAAAGCGAAGCAGCTGAAACATATACCGGACTGGAAGGGAAAAGAATACTCGTTGCGGAAGATAATAAAATAAACTTTTTTGTTGCAAATAAATTCCTTACCGGCTGGGGTGTGATCGTTACCCATGCCGAGAATGGCCAGATAGCTATTGATAAAATCAAGGAAGAAGAATTTGACCTGGTCCTTATGGATCTTCACATGCCTGTCATGGACGGGATTGAGGCAACTAAAATCCTGAGAAGCTCTGAAGATCCGAAGATAAGCAGTATCCCTATTGTAGCGCTTACCGCAGCCATAATGTCGGAGAGTCATGATAAGATAGAAGAACTCAATATTAATGACTACGTTCTGAAGCCTTTTAAACCTCACGATCTCTTCTCAAGGATCCTTAAACATATAAGATAAAAGGTACACGGTGCACGGTACAAGGTAAAGGCTGAAGGTCTGATGGATATTATTTAATGCAGTAGCGGCTGATATATTCAGTTGCACGCTTGCTCCCAAGACTCAGTGCCTGTCTGAAATCGTGACATGCATCCTCTGTTTTTCCGCAATTGACCAGGGCAATGCCTTTTTTCAGCCAGGTTTCCGGATTTCCAGGAGCAAGGTCAAGAGACATGCTGTAATCTTTTGCAGCATAATCCCATGATTTTGATAATAAATATGAGTTCGCCCTGTCAATATAGCACTCAGGATCATTGGGGTGCAATAAAAGGTTTTTGTTAAAATAGGTTATTGCTTCCAGGTTATTTCCTGCTGCAGATTCCATCCTGCCAGCGAGGCTTAAGGCACTTTTGCTATCAGGATAAATGCCAAGGTACCTGCTTAAGTCGGCCAACGCTTTTTCTGTCTCTCCGGTTTTCATGTAACATTCTGCTCTCTGAACAAACAACCCGGCATCAGGTACCTCCATCTCGATAAGTTTTGAATAAGTGGCTGAAGCACCGGCAGGATTTCCGGTGCCTTCCTGTGCCTTAGCCAGTACCCGCAGATATTTCTCGTTGAGGGGATCAGATTCTGACAATGATGTAAGGGTTTTTACAGCATCCGGATATTTTCCGGCAGATAAGTTTACCAAAGCTCCGGCATATTCAACGACGGCACTACCCTGGTAATTTTTATCAAACTCCGCCAGCGCAGTAAGTGCATCATTTGTCTTTCCGCCTGAAATGTAATACTCAATCTCGGCAATACCCTTATCAGCCCCGGTGTACCAATCCGTTTTCCAGAATGTCCGCCATTCAGGCTTGTTTTCTATCTTTCCGAATGCGGGGTCGAGCATTATTTCCTTTTCACTTTTCCTGAAAGCCGATTTTATGTTCTTTTCAAGGTGAAGAGTCGAATTTGCTGCGTCTCCCATCAATGCATATGTCCTTGCAAGACCATATTCGCCTGACAGGTTATCGAATCTGCTGGCACTTGTATAATCGCTTATGGCCTCTTTATAATTGCCAAGATTAAGCTCTGCATTTGCCCGTTCAGCAAAAAGTCTGCCTTCCTTACTGATTTCAAGTGCTGATGAAAGAATGGAAATTGCCTGGTCATTTTTCCCTTCCTCCGAAAGAGCTTTTGCCTTTAAAAGGCAATCAAAAGCAGCCTGACCGGTAATTATTCCTGAAAGCAAGAATGCTCCGATCATGAACAGGCAACCCTTTTTTATTGATTCAGTGTATTTCATTTTGTCACCTCCCTGGTAACTTTTGCATCTGCGGTAGTAATTACATGAATAAACCCGGAAAGATGGAGAGTTTTCAATCCGGATATTCCTCTTTCGTAAACATCACACTGGTAGAAATATACTCCAGGTGAGACTATTTTTCCGTTATAGGCACCATCCCAGTCAATCCTTGGTTTATCCGTACTGAATATCAACGTACCGCCGCGGTTATAAAGCTTAAAATCAATTTTTTCAACAAGTCCCGATGTTTTGGCAAGAAGCCTGTCGTTTATGTTGTCGCCGTTAGGCGTAAATACATTCGGAATCTCATAAAAGTTACATGAGTCGACACATACCATGACTGATTTGTTACTTTCGTTATTCAGGGAGTCAAAAGCGCTAACAGCGTAGCATCCTGAAATATAATCACCAGGGTAATGCCTGAATGAGAATGTGTTCCTGTCATTTATTGTCTTGACAAGCTCCAGATTCTCAATATTTGTTTGCTTAAAAAATATCTTGTAACCAGCAACATCGCTCAGGCAGCCATTGTCAGTAAAGCTCCATGAAACGGTATTGTACAGGCTGTCGCACTGGCTGGTCACACTTATATCCGGAATGCATGGAGGCTCATTATCAACCGGAGTGCAAGATGCTTTCTGCGAAAGATTAATAAGGTTCTTTGGCATGTTGGCCGCCGTATAGCCTCCTGTCGATTTGATATAATATGTATAATTTGCCCCGTTGACTAAACCTGCATCGACATACTCAAGCTGGTTTGTGGTGCCGACAGAATCATATTTCAGCGAAGAGCTGTTCAGCCTGTAAATATCATAACTGGTATTGATCCAGGGTACATTCCGGCTGAAAACAAACCTTGTTTTCCTGTCGCCAGGACTTAATACAATGAATACTGAGGAGGCGAACCCCGGATCGCCGATCATGAATTCCTTTCCCGGTTTTCTGTTCCAAAGCTCTATTTTATAAATGTGGCCGACTGATTGCGTGTTAAGAATGGTATCAACGTGAACTGTATCATTAAGGTCAGCGGTGAAAATGGAATCGATTTTTGAAAATACGGTTCCGTTTATGCCATCAGCCCTCGATATTATATATTCATATGGACCTGTAGCATCAGGAATTGTGTCGAGATGAAGAGGCTTTTTCCATGACAGAAAGATTGATCCGTTTGTCTGATCTGTATTCCTGACACTTACATTTTTTATAATCGGAACTCCCGAAACAAGAGTTGTCGTTAATTCATTTGAAGCTTTGCTTTCAGCTCCATTGTTAAAGACTGCCACGATCCTGTAAGTATACTCTTTCCCAAACTGAAGACCCTGTCCGTTTTCAGTATCGGTATAGGAAACAGTGGAACTGCCTGAAATGTATCCTACCTTTACAAACCCGGTGGAAGCAGGCAATCCGGATGTACAAGAATCCGGGCTAAAGGTAGAAGGACCATCCCTCCTGTAAATAGCGAATCCTGAAATTACTGTGGTTCCATAATTTGACCATCCCAGGATGACAAATTTGCCCTGGGGCACGGCAGTCAGAAGTACAGGGGAAGGTCCCAGAACTTTAATTGTCATATTGTCAATATCGGAAAGATTAACTTCAGAATTGTTATCGTCCGATTTAAAAATGATATTATAAGGCTGATTCCTCACAGCCGAAAAACATGGTGTCCAGGTGAATCCCGAGGATGAAAATCCTTTTATCGAATCAATTTTTGTGAAATGTGCAGGACATGAGGGTAGGCTAAAAACACCTGAAGAGGCTTTTAGCGCTATGTAGTCATTATTTGGATCTGTTGAAGAAACAATGAAATTTACAGTCTGACCTGCTTCCACACAAAGGTTTTTGAGAGGACTATTGACCGGTGGCTTATTCTTTGTTCTAAAAACTTCGATCTGCATATCCCTTTCAACAATTCCGATCTTTTTTCCATTTCTCCATTCCTGGATCTCCATCGCAACATTGTATTTCCCTGTATCTGTAGGAGTGTTCCAGATAAGATCGCCGGATATGGAATCGACTTTGATGTAATGAGACGCAGGAGGCAAAGTATAACCCTCGATGGGTTTGCCGTCTTCACGTTCGCATACTGTCATTTTATAGGAGAGGCTGTCGCCGTCAGGATCATAGGCAGCAGGGTTATGAATGAAAATGTAACCCACTGCAGCCTTATCATATGGTGGATTCAGAAGAACCGGTGTGCTGTCATGCCCCATAGCAGGATTAACCATAAGAATGGTGGAAATGGCGAAAACAACATTCACGGAATTGGGAATATTCCTCACCCCGGCATTCCTGTTCGGATCCTGAACCACTATTTTGTATATACCAGGACCCGGGTATGTATGGTCTATTATATAAATATTCTTCTTGTAATAATTTGGAAGGATTTCACCAAAATTATTTGGGCCGTTACTTCTTGAAGCCGTTGAAATGGAGTTATCACCCCAGCTTATATCAAGCTGAGGCCTGTCGGCCTGGCTTAATGTATATGTAAAAGTGGTTATGGTTATTCTGTAAGTAAGATCTGAAATCTGTTCATAGGTGATCTCTCCTGCTCTGTTATGCGTGGCAGAAAGAACTAAACTATTAAGAATTAACAGCAATATTGCTAACGATCTCTTCATTTTCATACTATCCTTACATCTGTTCATTTTATAGATATTGTCTCCTCCTTATGTTCGGATGTCAGTCTGATCCCTTTCTCAAAATTGCCAAACTTTAAAATTGTCAAATTTGTCTGATCGCTGTACCATCCTGTAAGTATCATATTCCTGACTGTAATTATCTTTGGCTTTTTATCCGACTTGTAAATCAGGTTCAGGAAGATTTCATTACCAGTATGGTTAATAGTTAATAACTTCCCGATCAGCAGTTTATTGTTTACATAAATGAAGACTTTTGAATTAAAATATTTGTTTGTCACGTCTTCCGGGAGAGCCTGTTCACCGAATAACGTTTTTAAATTCCTGTCGTCGTCGATTGTCTGATAATCCCTCAGAAAATCATCAAAATACATCCTGAAATATACTTTTAACGAATCAGTGCCTGGCACATAGTCAATGCATGTCATGGTTACATGAGCCGGGTTCATGATCAGCCATAAAGAGATAGTTAAGGCTTTTAACATTTTTCTTCAGTTCTGGCAATAATTATACAGCAAAAATCAGACCATCTATTGATCGCCTTTTATGCTCACCCTGTCCTTCAGGTACTGTACGGTTCCTACCTCGATAAATGAAAATCCTGAACCTGCGTTAAAATTGCCTGCCAGAACAACAATGAGGTCATCTGCTTTAAGGTCGTGAGTTTTCACCAGATTCTTCAACGCGATATGAATGAACTCATCTATAGATTTTCGTCTCTCCTGGAAATTTGAATAGACACCGTATGAAAGGGCCAGTTCACGCATTGTCCTTTCGGAATAACATTGTGACATAATCAGGTTGAATCCCCTGAAGGATGCCATGTCCCTTATGGTCTTCCCTCCTGTTGTATCGGCAATAATCCCTTTTGCAGAAATTCTTAATGAAGTCTTGACCGCAACTTTTGCCAGGTAGGCCGATATCTCACCAGTAACATTAAGGTAAGGTGTTTCGAGGAACTTCTCCTTATTATTTTCAACTTCGAGGGCAACCCTGGTCATTGTCTTTACCGCCTCAACCGGGTATTTGCCATTGGCCGTTTCGCCACTGAGCATGATTGCATCGGTCTGTGAATAAATGGCATTGGCAATATCGCTCACTTCAGCACGGGTAGGCCTCGGGTTCGTGATCATTGACTGAAGCATCTGAGTTGCAACGATCACCGGTTTCCTGCAATAGATACATCTTGAGATGATCATTCTCTGGATCGGCGGTATCTTCTCATATGGTATTTCAATGGCGAGATCGCCCCGGGCAACCATGATACCGTAAACGACCTCCATAATATCGCTCAGGTTCTCGACACCTTCCTGGTTCTCTATCTTGGCAATTATCTTGATCTCACTCTTGTGCTTATCAATTTCGGCCTGGACATCCAGAACATCCTGCTTCGATCTTACAAAGGAG
This sequence comes from Bacteroidales bacterium, assembly GCA_003142255.1. Lineage (GTDB taxonomy): Bacteria > Bacteroidota > Bacteroidia > Bacteroidales > VadinHA17 > LD21. The sequence continues at coordinate 272,036 of PLLO01000014.1, forward strand.
TGGGCAATGAATTCGATATCATTTCTGGCTGCCAGTTCAATAAATGTCCTGTCCTTTTCGGTAAGCGACGGCAGATTTATCTTAACACTCGGGATATTGACGCTTTTTCTTGAGCCAATCATCCCGTCGTTGTCAGCTTTGCATATTAAGGATTCACCCTCTTTCTTTATGACCTTGAGCTCGATATCCCCGTCATCAATCATCACCAGTGAGCCAAGCGGGATATCCTTCGCAAATGTTTTCAGGCTGACGAAGATTTTACCTGGTGTAGATTTCTTATCAGGATTTCCGGTGATGGTTATATTGGATCCCTTTTTAACAGGAATCGGGGAATCACATATTGTTGTCCGTATCTCCGGTCCCTTGGTGTCGAGAAGAATTGCAATCTTGTCTGAGACCTTCCTGACATTGTCAATAATCTTCTGTGCTCCTTCCAGGTTGAGATGAGCTGAATTAATCCTGACTACATCCATTCCCTCCTCATAAAGCTCCCTGATAAATCCGGGTTCACAGTTTTTATCAGAAATGGTAGCTACGATCTTGGTCCTTTTCTTGTTCATTATTTATCTTTTTCTTTCCTTAATTTTCCAATAATTGCTTCAACGGCAAGCCGGTAGCTGTCAAGACCGAAGCCTGCTATTGATCCGGCGCACGACCCGGCTATAAGGCTGGTATGCCTGAATTCTTCACGGGCTGCAATATTTGTAATATGAACCTCAACGACCGGCGTCCTTACGGATGTTATGGCATCTGCTATTGCAACGGATGTATGGGTATAGCCCCCGGCATTGAGTATGATCCCGTCGTAAGAGAACCCTTTGTCGTGAATCTTGTTTATTATCTCACCCTCAACGTTCGATTGAAAATAATCAAATTCAAAAGCAGGGTAAAGCTTCTTCAGTGAAGCAAGATAATCCTCAAAAGATAGTGATCCGTATTTGTCCGGCTCCCTCTTCCCTAAAAGGTTAAGATTAGGACCGTTGATTATACCTATTTTCATCGTAATCATCATTCATTTATCAGGAAGTAAAAATAATCAAAAATATTTATGGCTTGATATTATTAAATGTACCGTCCCTTTATATTACTTTTGTTCAGGACTAAGACCCCCTTTCCCGTCCCGCTGGGCGGGAGGCTACCAATACACTCCTTCCCCCTTGGGGGAAGGCTGGGAAGGGGGTAAAATTTGGAGCAAAAATTATTAGTATGAGCTTATCCTGGAAGCAGGCAATAAAAGATTTTGAAACATATCTCAAGCTCGAGAAATCGTTGTCGGAGAACAGCATTGAAGCCTATACTGACGATGTTCAGAAGCTTGAGAAGTTCATTGTTGAAGAAGCTCATGGGAAAGATCCTGATAAAGTATCATACGGAGATCTGAAGGATTTCATAGCCTGGTTCGGTGCTGGAAACAGAAATGCAAGAACACAATCCAGGACGATTTCCGGCATAAGGGCATTTTTCAGGTTTTTGCTGATTGAGGAGGAAATAGAAGAAAACCCGGCATCGCTTCTGGAATCGCCCAAGCTTGGACTGAAGCTGCCTGAAGTACTTTCGGTGGAAGAGATCGACAGGATAATAGCGGCAATTGACCTGAGCAAGCCTGAAGGTCACAGGAACAGGGCAATTATTGAAACCCTCTATGGCTGCGGATTGCGCGTTTCGGAGCTGGTAAATCTGAAGCTCACTGATATTCATACGGCCGAAGGATTTGTGAACGTAACGGGAAAGGGCAACAAGCAGCGGCTGATACCAATCGGCAGAAGGGCTCTGAAGGAGATCAAGAACTATATGCCCGGGAGAAACAGCCTGCCAGTGATTTATGATCAGAATATCGTTTTTCTCAATCGAAGGGGAAGGAGGCTTACCAGGGCAATGATTTTCACCATAATTAAGGATCTTGCCGCAAAGGCAGGCATAATTAAGAAAATAAGTCCCCATACCTTCCGTCACTCCTTTGCCACTCACCTTATTGAAGGAGGGGCCGATCTCCGGGCAGTTCAGGAGATGCTGGGCCACGAGTCTATACTTACTACCGAGATCTACACCCACATCGACAGAAGTTTTCTGCGCGATACACTTTTAATGTTCCATCCCCGTGCCTGAAAATGATGCGACTCCGTCATTTCAGAATTTCAATTTTTAATATTAACTTTGCAACCAATTTCGAAAAAACTATAATTAATTATTTCAAAACCATAACAGTATGTCAAAAGTAAAAAGAGTGTATTCCTTTGGGAAGAAGACCGCAGAGGGTAAGGCAGAAATGAAAAACCTCCTTGGAGGCAAAGGTGCTAACCTTGCAGAAATGTGCCTGCTGGAACTCCCCGTTCCTGCTGGTTTTACTATCACCACTGACGCATGTAACGAATATTATGAGAACAATTGCACGCTTCCCCCCGAACTTATGCCGGAAGTATGGGCTGCAATGAAGAAGACCGAAGAAGCAATGAACATGAAATACGGCGATCCTGAGAACGCACTTCTCGTTTCATGCCGTTCAGGAGCCCGCAAGTCGATGCCCGGAATGATGGATACAGTTCTCAATATCGGCCTTTGTGCCGCAACAATACCCGGCTTCCTCAAGAAGACCAATAACCCGAGATTTGTCTGGGATTCATACCGTCGTCTTATCATGATGTATGCCGACGTTGTTATGGAGAAAGCAGAAGGTATCGAAACGGCTGAAGGAAAAGGTATCCGCAAGCAGCTCGATGAAATGCTCGAAGAATTCAAACATCAGAAAGGTTATAAATCCGATACCGAGATCAAGGCTGAAGAGCTGAAGAAGCTTGCCGAAGATTTCAAGAAGAAAATTAAAGAGGTTCTTGGCAAACCATTCCCCGATGACGCAAAGGAACAGCTTGAAGGCGGGATAAAAGCCGTATTCAAGAGCTGGAACGGTAAGAAAGCCATTTCATACCGTCGTATCGAAGGTATTCCTGATGACTGGGGAACAGCTGTAAACGTACAGGCTATGGTATTCGGAAATATGGGCGACAGCTCTGCAACAGGAGTTGCATTCACACGTAACCCTGCAACAGGCGAGAATCTCTTCTATGGAGAGTGGCTTGTCAATGCACAGGGCGAAGATGTGGTTGCCGGTATCCGCACACCAAGCCCCCTTAACAATGAAACAAAAAATGACCAGAATAAGCATTTGCACAGCATGCAGGATGCAATGCCAGGGACATACAAAGAGCTCTGTAAAATCCGCGAGATCCTTGAGAAATCGTATCACGACATGCTCGATATCGAATTCACAATCCAGGAAGGTGTTCTTTACATGCTCCAGTGCCGCGTTGGAAAGCGTACAGGTACTGCCGCCGTCAATATGGCAATGGATATGATCAAAGAGAAACTTATTGATGAAAAGACTGCCGTCCTTCGCGTTGATCCCGCTCAGCTTGACGAGCTGCTTCACCCGATATGCAACCCTGATGCTGAAAAGAAAGTAAAAGCTGTTGTAAAAGGTTTGCCCGCAGGTCCCGGTTCTGCCGTCGGTAAAGTTGTTTTCAATTCTGAAGACGCAGTAGCATGGTTCCGCAAAGGCGAAAAAGTGATCCTTCTCCGTGAAGAGACCAACCCGGAAGATGTTGAAGGGATGCGTGCTGCAGAAGGTATCCTCACTGCCCGTGGCGGTATGACTTCACATGCAGCTCTTGTTGCCCGTGGATGGGGTAAATGCTGTATAGTGGGTGCCACCGGTCTTAACGTGGATGCTGCAACAAAAACAGCAAAGATAAGCGGCTCAAATATAGTTATTAAAGAGGGTGATGTTCTTACCCTTAACGGCACAAAAGGTGCTGTGTACACAGGTGCCATTGCATTAATGGATGCATCAGAGAACCCAATGTTCAAAGAGTTCATGAAGATTGTTGATACATATCGCAAAATGGGTGTCCGCACCAATGCTGATACACCTTCTGATGCAAAAATTGCACGCGATTTCGGAGCTGAAGGCATCGGTCTTTTCCGTACAGAGCATATGTTTTATGGCAAAGGATCAGAAGAACCATTATTCCTTCTCAGGAAAATGATATTAAGTGCTAACGAAACAGAACGTCGTAAAGCACTCGATGAATTATTCAAATATTCCAAAGAAAATATGAAAGAAACCTTGAAAGCAATGGATGGACTTCCTGTCACTTTCAGGCTTCTTGACCCGCCGCTTCATGAGTTCGTCCCGCAGGGAGCTGAAAAACAGGCTGAACTTGCCAAAGCCCTCGGCATCAGGAAAGAAGACGTTGCAAAACGCGGCGAAGCTCTTCACGAATCCAACCCGATGATGGGTCACCGTGGCGTTCGTCTCGGTATAACATACCCTGAGATAACAGAGATGCAAATGAGATCACTGTTCGAAGCAACGGTTGAGCTTATCAAAGAAGGCAAAAACCCGATCCCTGAGATGATGGTTCCTGTGACCTGTGATGTCTCAGAACTCGATGTTACGAAGAAGATCGTTGATAAGGTTTACGACGAAGTCTGCAAAAAATACAACGTTAAAAAGATTGATTACAAGTATGGCACCATGATAGAAATACCCCGTGCCTGTCTTCTTGCTGACCGTATGGCAAAAACTGCGGAGTTCTTCTCGTTCGGAACTAACGACCTCTCGCAGATGACATTTGGATTCAGCCGCGACGATATTGGTGGATTCATGAATGATTATCTCGACAAGAAGATGCTTGCAGCAGATCCGTTCCAGACAATTGACCAGGATGGTGTAGGCCAACTCATCAGGATGGCAGTTGAAAAAGGAAGAGCAACTAGGCCTAATCTTAAAGTAGGTATCTGCGGCGAACAGGGAGGCGATCCCGCTTCAGTAGAATTCTGTTTCAAGACAGGCCTTACATACGTGAGCTGTTCACCGTTCAGAGTTCCTATTGCAAGGCTGGCTGCTGCCCAGGCTTCAATAAAATTCGGAAAATAATCTAAATCTATTTAATGATAAAGAGGCTGCTCCCAGACGGAAGCAGCCTCTTTTCTTTGCATGGCTGCAATTGATCGAACCTGATAGAAATAGATCCGTTGCCCCCAACGAATCTATAGATAGAATTTATTGTAAGACCCCTCAGTTAACTTATACCCTTTCATAGAATCCACTTTTTTATTACATATTCGTTTATTTTATTTATTTTGCATTGATATATTATAAAACATCCCCAAAGAATGATCTCACAAAAAGAGCTTGCTGAATACGGTATTACAGGTGTGACCGAAATTATCTACAACCCTGATTATAAACTGCTGTTTGCAGAAGAGACCAAACCCGGACTGGTAAAGCCTGAAGCAGGTATCATTACAAAAAGTGGCGCCATCTCGGTCGATACCGGAATCTTTACAGGCCGCTCGCCAAAAGATAAATATATTGTTCTCGATGACAAAACACGAGATACTGTCTGGTGGAAGTCTGCAAAAGCTAAAGTCTCTGATAATAAGCCGATTTCACAGGAGATCTGGCAACACTGCAAAAATATCTCTGCAAAACAGCTCTCAGCAAAGAGACTTTTTGTTGTAGATTGCTACAGCGGCGCCAACCTGAATACAAGGCTCAGAGTCAGATTTATTATGGAGGTGGCATGGCAGGCTCATTTTGTTAAGAATATGTTTATAAGGCCCGAACCGGCCGAGCTTGAAAATTTTAAGCCCGATTTTGTTGTCTTGAACGCTTCGAAGGCTACTAACCCGGACTGGCAGGAACAGGGACTGAATTCCGAAAACTTTATCTTCTTCAACCTTACCGAAAGCATGGCAGTTATAGGTGGAACATGGTACGGTGGCGAGATGAAAAAAGGGATCTTTTCTGTGATGAATTACTACCTGCCCCTCAAAGGAATAGCTTCGATGCACTGCTCTGCAAACGTAGGTCAAAATGGCGATGTTGCAATATTCTTTGGCCTATCCGGGACAGGAAAAACAACTCTTTCAACCGACCCTGACAGGGCGCTTATCGGAGATGATGAACACGGATGGGATGATGACGGAGTCTTTAATTTTGAAGGGGGATGCTATGCCAAATGCATTAAACTCAGTAAAAAGAACGAACCTGACATTTACAATGCAATCCGAAGAGATGCCCTCCTCGAAAACCTTGTTGTGCTGGCTGACGGGACAATTGATTTCGACAGTGATTCAAAAACTGAAAATACAAGGGTCTCCTACCCTATCTATCACATTAACAATATTGTAAAACCGGTGTCAAAAGCCGGGCATGCAACAAAGGTTATCTTTTTATCGGCCGATACTTTCGGAGTCCTTCCTCCCGTAAGCCGGCTTACTGAGGACCAGTGCAAATACTATTTCCTTAGCGGTTATACAGCAAAGGTAGCAGGAACTGAACGGGGTATCGTCGAACCTGTTCCGTCATTCTCGGCATGCTTCGGGGCAGCGTTCCTGATGGTTGATCCGATAATATATGCCAATGAGCTGACAAGGAAAATGAAAGCTCATGGCGCTGAAGCATGGCTCATCAATACCGGCTGGATAAAAGGGCCTTACGGAACGGGATCCAGGATCGACCTGCCTTCAACCCGACAAATAATCAATGCGATTCTTGATGATTCGATAAAGGAGAGCGAATTCATTACGCTGCCTGTCTTTAACCTGAAGGTACCCCTTACTGTCAGGGGAATCGATAATGCGATCCTTGACCCTGCTTGTGGATGGGGATCGCGCACCCAATGGCTCACTGCTGCAACTGACCTTGCATTGAAATTCATATCCAACTTCAGCAAGTTCACCTCAAACCCCGAGACAGCTGACCTGGCCGATCATGGCCCGAAGATTGAGTAATATGGTATTTCCTAATATTGCTATATTTGCGCTGAAACCAATTTTGGCATGAATATTCTTTATTGTGTTATTGCGGTTATTGCCGCCTACCTTCTTGGATCTATACCCACGGCAGTATGGATGGGCAGGGCTTTTCACGGAATAGATGTAAGAGAGCATGGCAGCGGGAATGCAGGAACTACAAATACGATCAGAGTACTGGGTTGGAAAACGGGAATTCCTGTTCTTATTATTGATATGGCAAAAGGATGGCTGGCTGCAATGCTGCCGGTTTTCCTTAAAATTGCTCCCCCGGGATCTGCTCAGATGACCAACCTTCAGATATTAACCGGCTTAATTGCAATATTAGGTCATATTTTCCCTCTATATGCAGGATTCAGGGGAGGCAAGGGTGTGGCAACTGTTGCCGGCGCCATGCTGGCTATTCATCCTTTCCTGACACTGGCATGCTTTGGAGTCTTCCTGATTGTTCTTCTCCTGACAGGAATTGTTTCAGTCTCATCAATGAGCATGGGGATCGCCTTCCCGGTCTTTTTATTCACTCTTTTCGACACCCCGTCACTTCTCTTTAAAATATTCTCAGTTTTTGTTGCTGTGGCACTGCTCATTACTCACAGAAATAATATTAAGAGACTTTTAAAAGGAGAAGAAAAGAAGCTTTTCAGAAAGAAAGAGCCCCCGTCCCTCTGAAGTGGGACTGCCCCCTTAAGGGGGCCTGATGCAGATAAACATGGCCCCCGTCCCGCTGAAGCGGGACTGCCCCCTGAAGGGGGCCTGATGCAGTTAAACATGGCCCCCGTCCCGCTGAAGCGGGACTGCCCCCTGAAGGGGGCCTAATGCAGATAAACATGGCCCCCGTCCCGCTGAAGCGGGACTGCCCCCTGAAGGGGGCCTAATTCTGTTGAAAAAAAAATTATTTGTCCCGGGTTAGCCCCCCTTTAGGGGGGTTAGGGGGTTAAAACTGCTCCAGTATTTCGATCCTTTTTTCAATAGGAGGATGAGTTGCGAACAGGGATGAAATGGAAGTTGCAAACTTCTTGTTCCCTATCTGGGGATTCTGAATGAACATCTGCGCAACATCTTTTCTTTCCACTGCCTCGATTGTCGGATCAACTGAAATTTTTCTCAGGGCTGATGCCAGAGCAAGAGGGTTGCGTGTCAGTTCCGCCGAACCTGCGTCGGCAAGGAATTCGCGCTTCCGCGACAATGCGAACCTGAAGAGTGATGCGATCAGATATCCCACGAGAGCCAGGACAATGCCGATAAGAATTGCTGCACCTGCACCTCCTCCTTTCTTTCCGCGCCCGAGGGTTCCGAAACGAAGCGATCGGAAAAGGGCCTGAGAAAGGAATGCGAAAATGCCAACAAATACTATCGATATAATCAGCAACCTCACATCCCGGTTCCGGATGTGAGTGAGCTCATGCGCAATCACGGCTTCAAGCTCGTGATCGTCAAGCTTATCAATTATACCGCGTGAAAGAGAGACAGTGTATGTCTTTTCATCCATTCCGCTGGCAAAGGCATTCAGGGAATCATCCTCTATGATATTGATCTGGGGCGTAGTCATCCCTTTTGAGATGCACAGGTTTTCAACCAGGTTATATACCCTTTTATTTTCGTTCCTTTCAAGGGGTTTGGATCCGGTTGCTTTTTTTATCATAGCACTATGCGAGTACCAGGCTATTGTAAACCAGACTATTACGCCAATTGCAACCCATGGGATGGTGTGCAGGAAGCCGTTATTAACTGACGGGATAAGATAAAACTGTTCTCCTCCGGATTCAGAGTAATGGTTCTGGGTTAAAAGAAGAAAAAAGAAAAAAAGCCAGGTCAGCCCGGCAAAAATTACCGGGAACAAAAGCAGAATCAATACTGAATTAGTATTATTCTTCCTGATCTGGCTTTGAAGGCCAAAGTATTCCATCGGCCTAGAACTGGATCTTCGGTGGTTCTTCCACTACTGCTCTCTGATCGCCAAGCTCGAATAGCGGCTCGCGCTTGAAGTTGAAGAGTGTGGCAACGAGATTCGATGGGAACATTTCTGTTGAGACGTTGAGTTCCTTGGTTGCCGAGTTGAAGAAACGACGTGCAGCAGCTATCTTGTTCTCAATGTCTGCAATTTCACCCTGCAGATTCATGAAATTCTGGCTGGCTTTAAGATCGGGATAAGCTTCAACAGCCACTTTCAGACCATCGAGTGCAGTTGAGAGCTTGTTCTCTGCAGCAATCTTATCGTTAATGGTCGTAGCGCTCATTGCTTTCGCCCTGGCTTCAGTAATATCTGTGAGCACGCCTCGTTCATGCTGCATGTAACCTTTAACGGCATCCACAAGCTGCGGTATCATATCGTGTCTCTGCTTCAGCTGTACATCAACATCGGAGAAGGCCTGCTCCCTCGTATTTCTCAGTTTTACAAGCCTGTTATAAAGACTGACAGCCATCAGAACCAGTAAAACAATAATTCCTAGAATAATTAATACAATCATCTTATTAAATTTTGGTTAATAACAATATTCCTGTTCATCTTTAAAAAAATAAAGATATGAATATTTACTATATTTGGCCGCTTTTAAAATCAGTTTTGATAAGAAATATCATTTGAAATGACTAACGGGAAAGAGATGCTGGAGTTAATTGCCGGACGGCAAAGTGACAGGAAATACCGGGATGTTCCTGTTGAAGGGGAAAAGATTGAAAGGATATTGGAAGCCGGCAGAATATCACCGTCTGCATGCAACGCTCAACCATGGAAGTTCATTGTGGTTGACAATGCGGAATTGAAAACGAAAATTGCAAAAGCTGCCGCTGCAAAGCTCATCGGGATGAATGTTTTCATCAACCAGGCACCGATGCTTATTGTGGTAGTAAGGGAGAAGCCAAACTTCTCATCAAAGGTAGGAGCAACAATTAAAAATAAAGATTATTCGAGGATCGATATTGGCATTGCGGCCGAGAACATATGCCTGCAGGCAAAAGCAGAAGGACTGGGATCGTGCATAGTTGGCTGGTTCGATGAGCCTCTTCTTAAGAAACTGCTTTCGATACCGCGATCAAAAAGAGTTGAGCTTATTATAACAATCGGTTATTCCCGGAGCGAACAGAGGGAAAAGAGAAGAAAACCAATAAGCGAGGTAGTATCTTACAATAAGTATTAAGTTAACCGGCCCCCAACCCCCTAAAGGGGGCTTTATAATTATCATAATTTTTTTTGAATTTATTGTGGATTTCAACCCCCCTTCAGGGGGCTAATGAAGCTTATATAGCGCTTCCTTCATTCTCCTGACAGCCTCGACAAGAAGTTCATCAGAAGTTGCATATGAGATTCTAATACAGCCTGGAGCACCGAATGCCTCTCCTCCGACAAGAGCAACCTGCGCTTTGTCGAGAAGATAAAGAGTGAGGTCCTCAGATGTCTTTATCAGGATCACTCCATCCGACTTGCCAAAGTAATGGCTTATATCCATCATCACATAGAATGCACCTTGCGGTACCCTGATCTTTATTCCTTTGACATCTTTAAGCAGCTTGCAGATCAGGTCGCGGCGGCGCAAAAAAGCATCTCTCATTTTACCGCGAGAACCGTCATCCTTGCTGATGGCAGCCAGCGCAGCCCTCTGCGCTATCGAGCATACTCCTGAAGTAAACTGGCCCTGAAGCTTGTCGACTGCTTTTGCTATCCACTGCGGAGCGCCAATGTAGCCGATTCTCCATCCTGTCATAGCATAGCCTTTTGATACGCCATTGACAGTTATCACCCTGTCGTAAATATCTTCGAAAGATGCCATGCTCACATGTTCACCTTTAAAAATAATATGCTCATAAATCTCATCAGAAATAATGAAAAGGCCCTCATGTCTCTTCACCACATTTGCAATCTCCCGCATCTCCTCCCTGGTATAAACCATTCCGGTAGGGTTGGAAGGTGAATTGAATATTATAAGCCTTGTTTTCCTGGTTATAACAACCTCGAGCTGCTCACGGCTCACCTTGAAGTCATTATCGATGGTAGCCTCGACTATAACCGGATTTCCTCCTGCAAGAATGATCTGGTCATAATAGCTTACCCAGTACGGAGCAAGAATAATCACCTCATCACCCGGATTAACTATCGACAAGATAACATTGATGAGCGAATGCTTTCCGCCTGCAGAAACAATTATCTGTTCGGGAGCGTATTTAATCCCGTTCTCTACCCTGAACTTATTGGATATAGCCTCCCTCAGGTCGTAGAACCCGGGGACCGGCGGATATTTCGAATAATTGTCGTCAATTGCCTTCTTGGCTGCTTCCTTGACGTAATCAGGCGTATTGAAATCGGGTTCACCCAGGCTCAGGCTTATTATGTCAATCCCTTTAGCCTTTAGTTCACGGCTCTTCTGAGCCATTGCAAGCGTTTGCGAAACCGAAAGCGATTTGATCCTGTCAGATAAGTATTCCATAGTTAGGTTTTAAGTTTGTAGTTTTAAGTTTCGAGATAAATTTAAGAAGAAAATTTAAAAAGAGAGCCCAGAAAAAATTAAGTTTGTATTCAACTTAAACCTGAATGAAATGGAAAACCTGGCAGATATCCTGAAAATAAGCATCCCGGCGCTGCTTGTTCTTTTAACCGCATGGCTGTCGTTACGGTATCTTATGAAGAACGATCAGGACAAAAGAAGACAGGAGCTTGTCCTTCAGGGAACCAGGATTGTAACCCCGATAAAATTGCAGGCTTATGAAAGAATAGTTCTTTTCCTCGAAAGGATCTCTCTCGAATCGATGCTTGTACGCATAAGTTCGCCGGGTATGTCAGCCTCCCAGCTTCATTCAGCTCTTCTTACAACTATAAGGAGCGAATTCGAGCATAACCTTTCACAGCAGATATACATGAGCCCCCAGGCATGGGAGGTAGTCAGGAATGCCCGGTCAAACATGATCAAGATCATTAACAGCGAATCCGAGAAGATGCCCGAAAATGCCTCGGGAATGGATCTTGGCAAGAGGCTCCTTGAGAGCGTAATGGAACTGGATAAGGAGCCTACAAGGGCGGCTATTGACTATATCAAGGGCGAAGTGGGAAGAATGATATAAATCTATGATTGACCCCCGCTATTCGCCCAGGGCGAATAGCTGCCCCCTAAAGGGGGCCTCATCACTGCCTGTTAATATATTCCTGTATCAGGCCCCCTTCAGGGGGCGGTCCCGCATTTATGCGGGACGGGGGTCGTGCATTTTAAAGCAACTCCACGCTTCTCTTAACAAAAGTACTAAGCTCCTCCCCTTTTAGCATATTGTTTGCCAGCAGTGCAATATCGATGACCTGTTTTACAACTTTGTTTTCTGAACCGTAGGCTTCGAGAACTTCTTTCCTGGTATTTTCCAGATCGCCAAGCTCTTTCTTAAGCTTTTCGAGGTCGTCTTTCTCGATCTGGCTCACTTCATCGGCTTTTTTCTTTTTCTGATCGCCTTCCATGAAAGCTATCTCTTCCTTAACCCTCTTCCTTTCAGTATCATTTGCAGAAAGCTTATCGCCGTCAGCCGATTTCAAATCATCATTGATCTTAATAATTAAGCTGTGGTTGGGGTTGACAACAAGATTATAGCTGTCGGGCAGTTCACCATAAAAATTCATTCCGCCGCCAATTGCCGACATATCTTTCATCCTCCTCATAAACTCTGACTGGGTGATAGTCACAGGTGCTTCATTCTCATCAAGAGTTTCAAATACGACATTGAAGAGATCTTTTGATTTTCCTTTTATATTAAAGACACTCTTAAGATCCTCCTTCTGATCTTCAGTAAGCTTCGACTCCCTTGTCTCTTCCTTCTGGATAAGCTTTTCTATGATATCCGAATCGACCCTGACAAACCTTGATGCGGTGAATTTAGATTCAAGGTGGTTGATCAAATGAATATCAAGCTGCCCGTCCATTAGCAGGACGTCATATCCCTTATTCTTTGCCGTCTCGATATAGGAATACTGATCGGTTTTACTGGTAGAGTAAAGGTATATCAGGTTTTTATTCTTGTCAGTCTGATTCTCTTTGATCAGCTTTTCATACTCTTCGTATGTAAAATACTTGTCGTCAGTGTTCTTCAGAAGGGCAAATTTTGAAGCTTTCTCATAGAATTTCTCTTCTGTGATCATTCCATAATCGATGAAAAGTTTCAGGTTATCCCATTTCTTCTCAAACTCACCGCGATCCTTTTTGAAGATATCATTAAGCCGGTCGGCCACTTTCTTTGTAATATGGGCCGATATCTTCTTAACGTTGGCATCGCTCTGAAGAAAGCTTCTTGAAACATTAAGAGGTATATCAGGCGAATCGAGCACGCCATGGAGCAGCATCAGGAATTCAGGAACTATGCCCTCGACCGAGTCGGTAACAAATACCTGGTTGGAATAAAGCTGGATCTTATTCTTCTGAATCTCAATGTTGTTTTTTATTTTCGGGAAATACAGAATGCCGGTCAGCTTGAACGGATAATCGACATTCAGGTGTATGTAAAACAAAGGCTCATCTCCTGAAGGATAGAGTTCCCTGTAGAATTTCTGATAATCCTCTTCCTTCAGGTCTGCAGGCTTGAGTGTCCATGCCGGCCTGGTGTTGTTGATGATCTTGTCCTTCCCGGTATCGACATATTTACCATCCTTCCACTCCTGTTCTTTTCCGAATGCAATTTCAACCGGAAGGAATTTGCAATATTTTTTCAGCAGCTGTTCTATTTTGCTCTCCTCAAGAAAATCTTTCGACTCCTTGTCGATATGAAGGATCACGTCTGTTCCGCGGCTTTCCCTCTCGGCATCATCAATTGAATATTCGGGGCTCCCGTCACATGTCCATTTCACAGCAGTGGCATTCTCCTGCCACGACCTGGTAATCACCTCAACCTTGTCGGACACCATGAACGATGAATAGAATCCGAGGCCAAAGTGACCTATTAAAGTTGCAGCCTGCTCCTTGTATTTGTCGAGGAAATCGTTGGCGCTTGAAAAGGCAATCTGGTTCAGGTACTTGTCTACTTCTTCCCTGGTCATCCCTATGCCGTTATCAGATACCTTAATTGTTTTCTTCTTCTTGTCTACTGAAACCCTGATGGTGGTATCGCCGACCTCGCCCTTGTAATCGCCGGCAAGAATCATTGCCTTTAACTTTTGGGTTGCATCTATTGCGTTCGAGATCAGCTCGCGCAGGAATATCTCATGATCAGAATAGAGGAATTTCTTGATTATCGGGAATATGTTCTCAGTTGTTACTCCAATTTTTCCGGTTTCCATATATATAAGCTTTAGATTTTATGATTTTAATACGCCCCTCTCATTCAAAAGATGTGCCACAGAAAATAACTGACAAATAGTCACAATATATTAGAGAAAGATCATTTATGGATCTGCACTATCCTGACAATTAAGTTATACTTCAGAATTCCGATGACAAATTTATTATTACTCCATTCATTTCTTCTCACCCACTTTCATTTTTTCTTATCCCTTTCATTTTTACCTATCACTTAATTGATAATTATCTTTTAATCTTTTGTTTAAGACAGGAGAGATTCCTCATTCCTCCGCCGGATGGCGGATCCATTCGGAATGACAGGTCATTTGTTAATGGGGAGGAAAGGGAAGGCGATTTGCCTAAGCAAATCGCCTTCCCTTTCCATACTACCCCAAAAAGCATTGTCATTCCGAGCGTAGCGAGGAATCTTTCTATTTCATTACCTATTTATCCTATAAAGTCATTCCTCCGCCGGATGGCGGATCCATTTGGATGACTGCCATATTAAGTTCCTGGAATGCAGTTATTAATCAGGGAGATTCCTCATTCCGAGCCGGAGGACGGATCCATTTGGATGACTGCCATATTAAGTTCCTGGAATGCAGTTATTAATCAGGGAGATTCCTCATTCATCCGCCTGTGGGCGGATTCATTCGGAATGACAGGTCATTTGTTAATGGGGAGGAAAGGGAAGGCGATTTGCCTAAGCAAATCGCCTTCCCTTTCCATACTACCCCAAAAAGCATTGTCATTCCGAGCGTAGCGAGGAATCTTTCTATTTCATTACCTATTTATCCTATAAAGTCATTCCTCAGCCGGCTGGCGGATCCATTCGGAATGACAAGTCTAATTAAGTTTTTGGAATGCAGTTATAAATCAGGGAGATTCCTCATTCCGAGCCGGAGGACGGATCCATTTGGATGACTGCCATATTAAGTTCCTGGAATGCAGTTATTAATCAGAGAGATTCCTCATTCATCCGCCTGTGGGCGGATTCATTCGGAATGACAAATCATTTATTAAAGGGAGGAAAGGGAAGGCGATTTGCTTAGGCAAATCGCCTTCCCTTTCCATACTACCCCAAAAAGCATTGTCATTCCGAGCGTAGCGAGGAATCTCCCAATAGCATTACCAACCTATTCTACAAAGTTTTTCCGAGCGTAGCGAGGAATCTCCCTTTTTCATTACCAATTCATTTCACGGGGGGTCATTCCGAGCGCTTCGAACGCCGAAGTTTTCTTTGATCGACGAAGCTTTAGCGAAGTTGTTCAGCGAGGAATCTTTCTTAATCCATAATTTATCCCATGCAATTAAGTGTAATTTATGTGGATAATGGATTATCTTTCCCTACTGCGTGGGTCAAAAATATTTTGGAAAGCGGAGATACGCCACTAAGATTATAAGTGCCGAAAGGATCAGGAAACCAAAGAGGAACCAGAGCGATAAATTTCTTCTCTTCTTAAAAACAACAATGCTGTGCTGGCTGATTATCTTCTTTACTGCATTGTGAAGCCTCAGTATAGTATTGGAATTCCTGGGGATATAAGCATCTACATTAAACCTGACAACTTTTTTAAGATCTTCCATTTTATCACCCGGGACCAGAAGAATGAGACCGGTCCGTTGATCTATCCTTTTTATTTCCATCGTCATTTCGTCAATAACCTGGAATTGCTCCTTCGTATCAGGTACTCCTATGATCGCAACCTTGCAGGAGCTGTTCTCAGATTCCTTGTTGCACTGATTCAGGAAATCCTGCTTTGTGTGAAACGATAGCACCTCATACTGAGCTGCATCAGAAAATCTTTTCCTGACATCCTCGGTAAAAGTCCGATGGTCGTCGTAGCATAACAGTGTGGTAAGTAATTTTGCAGTCATGGCAATAAGTGTATTCCTGATACTTATTTTTTATTTCTCGCATCCACGTTGGAAGTGAACCTCCAGAAACCCTTTTTAAAGGTATACCCGTCGTAATAGTAATCCGAGCCCATAAGCTTTGCTTCATTTTTCTGATCACCTGAAATGGAAGCAAGGTGGTCAAATACAACAGTCTTGGGAGAGAGCATACGAAGGGTTATCACTCCTTCAGAGAAGTATTCTATAACCACACGCGATGACACTTTTTCATCCTTCCTGAAGCAATTGTTCCCGAAGATAATTTCTCCTCCGGGAGTGAAGGTCATGACATCGATTATCTTTCTTGTTGTCGTCGAGTTTCCATAATCAATTCCAAGGATCAGGTAATGAGTCTCCTTGTCTTTTTTGAATGGCTGCAGGGAATAGTAGAGTGCTCCATACCAATCCTTTTCCGGATAGGTCGTGTCTGAAGCCGGCCCCTCCTCCCTGTTCTCTCCGGTAAGCTTATGTACCTTGTTCATCTCTCCATGGGCGCCTTTCCTGATAATATAGCAGAAATACCTGTTCCCGCTATCTCTTAGTATGAGGTTCCAGGTTATGATCTTAACCTTTGAATCGGAAGAAACGATCTGGCCCAGGTACCTGAGGCCGGAGAACTTATGGGTAAACACGGAATCTGAAGCTGCGTAGCTGTCAATGATAACCTGGACAGAATCGTTCAGCCGTATCCTTTCGTTATCATCATTCGTATTGAGTATCCTTCTGAAGAGACTTTCCAGCAAAACAGGAGTGCCAGGTGAAGCTGCCTTGCTATTTGCCTGTGGTACGGAGAAAAGAAAAACTGCTATTATAATAAAGGAATATCTTCTCATAGAGGTTTTACATTTTTATCTGCTTCGTCGAGTAAAACCTTAAAACGGCTGCAGGCATCTGTTATTTCATCTTTACTGATTATAAGCGGAGGGGCTATCCTGACTGCGTTGGGGCAAAAGAGAAAATAATCGAGTACAAGCCCGTGCTCAGGAGCATGGGAGATGGCGTAAACCACAGCTTCCGGTGTTTTAAGCTGAACAGCAAGAAGAAGTCCTTCGCCCCTGATCTCTGTTATAAGAGGATGAATAAGCTCTTTCCTGAAGATCGCAGATTTTGATTCACATCCCGCAACGAGCTTCTCATCTATTATTACTCCAAGCGAGGCGAGTCCTGCCGCGCAGCAAACAGGATGGCCGCCGAAAGTGGTAATATGCCCCAGTGGAGGGTTTGAAATAAGCGATGACATTATTTCATTCGAGGATATAAAAGCTCCGAGCGGCATTCCGCCCCCCAGTGCTTTTGCCAGAACCAGTATATCCGGAACAACACCGAATTTTTCGATAGCAAACATTTTGCCTGTTCTGCCAAACCCGGTCTGCACCTCATCGAAAACAAGAAGAGCGCCGGTCTTCGAGCACCTTTGCCTTATATCATCGAGGTAACCTGCAGCAGGGTAAATGACTCCTGCTTCGGCCTGGACGGGCTCAATCACCACGCAGGCTGTCTTTTCATCAATAATATTGAGTGCTTCAAAATCGTTGAATGGAATCTCCCAGGTATCCGGCAACAGGGGTCTGAAGGCATTCCTGTATGTCTCGCTGCCCTGGATGCTCATTGCAGCATGGGTGCTGCCGTGATAAGAATTTGTAAAATAGATTATTTTGCTCCTTCCGGTGAATCTCTTTGCCAGCTTCAGTGCTCCCTCAATTGCTTCGCTGCCTGAGTTGACAAAGTAACAGCTGCCAAGGTTACCCGGCAGAATGGATGCGAGACGTTCAGCATATTTTACCTGGGGCGACTGTATCATCTCGCCATAGACCATAAGGTGAAGGTAAGAATCGACCTGGTCCTTGACCGCCTTTACCACTTTCGGGTGCCTGTGGCCGGTGTTGCTGACCGAAACACCAGATATGAGATCGATATATTTCTCGCCATTGGGGCCGAAGAGGTAAACACCTTCAGCCTTTTCAATCTCAAGCATCAGGGGAGCGGGAGATGTCTGTCCAAGATGGAGCAGGAAGAGTTGACGGTTGGTTAGCATTTGATTGATGGTAATTATCTGGCCATCACGTTTATGTCGTTAAGGAGAGTATCCCTGAATGACTTTCCGACAGGAATGCTTTTTAATGTATCGCCTACATTCAGGTCGAGAGAGTTCTCCTTAATCGTCTGAATCATGCTCTTATTTATTATGAAGGATCTGTGTACCCTTATGAATATCCCTGACGGGAGCTGGTTCTCGATGGCCTTCATGGTAAAATGAATTGTAAACTTGTCGTCCTTTGTATTCAGGGTGACATAATTTTCAAGAGCTTCTATATAAATTATATCCTTAAGTTTCAGTTTTACCAGGGAAGATCCCTTTTTGATAAAGATCTCCTCATCGCCCGTATTTGCTGCCTCCTTATGGGTAAAGTACCTGATTGTCTTATCGATAGCTTTGCAAAAGCGGCCATAGGATACCGGCTTGAGAAGGTAATCGACAACATTGAAATCGAACGCTTTCAGTGCATATTGCTCAGCCGATGAAACAATTATAATATTGGGAGGAAAGTCGAGAGAGCCAATAAAGTCGAATCCGTTCATTTCCGGCATCTCGATATCAAGGATAATGAGATCTATATCCTTGCGTCTGGTAAGGATATTTCGGGCTTCGACTGAATCATTGAAAATACCAATGAGGTTAAGTGACGTTGATTTATCCACATAACCTTCAAGTATCTTGCAACTCATCTTATCGTCGTCAACAATGATACAGTTCATCAGATGCGATTAGGCCGGGTTCAAGTCATCAAAAATAGTAAAAAAACGATTCACAAATTTTAACATACGGATTTTAGTCGTTTTTCTTCTGAAATAAAACTAAGGTAAAGTTATTACGAATAAAAAAAGGGGTGTCGAAACACCCCTTTAGGACAATCTCAATTAACAAGATTAAAGACCTTTGTTAAGTGCGGGAGCTGCTTTGAATTTAACAACTTTCTTAGCAGGAACATTAAGTTTTGCGCCTGTACGTGGGTTGCGAACTACTCTTGCACTTCTTTTTGTTACATTAAAAGTACCAAGGCCCGGAAGCTGGATCCTGTGACCTTTTTTCATTGCTTTTCCGAAAGCTGAAACGAATGAGTTTAAAGCTTTTCCAGAATCTTTGATTGAAAGACCTGCATCAGTTGCAATTGCATTAACTAATTCTTTTTTTGTCATAATAATAAATATTAATGTTAGACCAACTTTACTTATTGAATACAAATTTATTTTATTTTAGCTCATGTGCAAATTTTTTTTTCGTTTTTCCACAAATAGTGCCACTTTTAGGTTAAAACTGCATTTTTTTTGGATGAAAACCTGAAAACAGGCAAAAAGTCGCAGTTCCCCACCAATAGTAAGGATGAGAGCAAAAAAGAGCAATAAAATGTTGACATAATGTTGATAAATTATTTATATTATTGATTATCTGATAAATACATAAATATTTTTCAGAAAAATCTGAAAAATCAAAAAAATACTATTCAAAACCATGAACTCACCCTTGTCATGACATTCGTCATGACGTTCCCTCTCCTGGTGCAAGAGAGGGAATGAATCAGATAATAAAAGCAATTAGGGAAACAGATTAATTTCAAAAAATCAAAATAATATTATCTTTGCGGCGGATAAAACCCTCCTTCGCTAAAGCTATGGCGGATAAAACCCTCCTTCGCTAAAGCTTCGGACTTCGCCCGACAAAGTCGGCTACGTCCGACGACGTCGGAGGGCAAAGGGAGAAATGGAGAAATGGCAGAGCGGTCGAATGCGGCGGTCTTGAAAACCGTTATTCTGTATCCACGGAATCGGGGGTTCGAATCCCTCTTTCTCCGCAGAGCTAAAGCAAAACACCCACCGGAAGGCGGGTGTTTTTGTTTTTAGAATGACTGAACAAAACTTGTTTTGTGAAAGTCATGAATAAAAACAAAACACCGCGAAGCGGTTTTGCTTTAGCTCTGCAGGTCCTTCCGAATGGGATCATGAAATAATCCCTTACAAAAACCGCCGAAAGGCGGACTGATCTGATGCCTCTGAAGCTACCACCCGCAGGGATCTCCGACGATCCGCCATACGGCGGAGAGGAGGTAATCCTTATTACCTGCACTCACCCTCCCAGCCTCCCTCTCTACCCTGCAAGCTGGCTCCTTCGCTAAACCAGCCCCCCGGGCTGGTTCTTTACGCTCGGTCCTGTAAATAGGGAGGAGTGACCCACTTAGTAACTGAATTCGCTATACATATATAAAAAACAAGGCTAATTCTATAATACAATCGAATATTATGATTAATTTATATGGGTAGAGCCATATTTTGCTATTAAATCCTTCCTTTTATTTAAACAGTTGTGTAAATTTGGTATGCAATACTACAAGCGCGAGAGATTTTTAAAGGATTTTGGGTTCATGGAGCTCATTTACCTTGTCGGGACATTTAAAATATGTGACTGACGGGGCGGAAGCTTAGAATAATTGTTCTAAAATCATATATTATTCCAGTTGTTGATAGCAGAAAATTGAATTCTTTTGAGAGCAATAACATCTAGATCACTTTGTAACTATTAAGAAATAAACGTACAAATATCCACCCTATTTGGTATGTAAAATGCAACTCTTTAACCCAATAAACAAGTTAGGCTTCAAAGTTTGCCAACTAGACAGATTCAGGTTTCAAAGAAAAACTTGCTCAATCTAGTCGGTTAATTAAATGGAATCATATTAGGACATAAAGAAATTTAATTGCATAGTTTTATTCAAAGAAAGTTCACCTCTACATTACAAAATTAATTATACAAGCAAATGCAAAAACAAATACCAAAATATCAAATCAAACAGGATCTACTAAAAGTAATAGGTCATCCTAAAAAATGCTCAAGACTAGTAAACGCACTAAAAAACATTGAAGATTTTAATGAAATTGTTCAAATCATATCAGAAACAATCAAAATAATACCTCAATTTGAAAAACGGTTCTGGGGTAATCTTTTACCTAAAACCATTAAAGATATAGGAAAAGAAAAAATGTATTTCTTTAAACCAGTTTCTTTAAGGAATGAAATCAATTGGACAATTCTTGGAATAAAACTACATGTTGATATAATTAGAGAGTTCATAGAATACAGAAAAGTATTTGAACATCAAGTTTTACTTGGAGAGTATCATAAGGCATTAGAAACATTAGATTTGGTTGAAAAGAAACTCGGAGTTTCAATATGGTTATATGAATCTAAATTTCTTGTCTACGAGATGATGGGAGCACAAGATAATAGCATATTTCTCATATCTCAAATCAACGAGTCTAGACAAGATGAAGATAATGATAATGGATTTGTAACATTACTACTTTACTACCTGTGGAATCGTGCGAAAAAAGACTTATCAGCTAATAAATACGATGAAGATTTATTTAATAAATTCAAAAGAAATAGAACTGATTTTCAAAAAGACACTTACAATTATCATCTATTCCGATTAAATTATTATGTGCACTACAATATTGAGGATACGGCAATTCCATTAATAATGGAGGTGACTAATTCAATTATAGACCGGTATATTACATTAATACAAGTTTTGCAGAGCACATGTGTGAAAGAAAATAACATAGATGTAATTTTTTCTCGAGCTCAGTACTTATACAAACTTACAAATGATACCACTTTGATACCTTTTTTGTATTTGAAAGAGCATCAAACTTCTAATAACAATGGTTATTTCAATAAACATTATATTCAGATAATTGATTCTTATTATAAAGGTGACTATGTTGATGTGATAAATAAATGCAAAGCATTTGTTAAAAAAGACTCATCAAACTTCGATGTCATTAAATTCTACTCTTATAGTTTATTGTTTGCTGGGAACGGTTACAGTCCAATTTATTCGAACCATTTATCTCCAATAAATCAAATTAGCAAAAAAATATTTGATTCAATTAATGAAAAAGACAATTCAGCTCCCTTGTATAATTTATATCAAATAAATAAAAATATTTACGGCTTTGCAATCGCAAATGGGTTAGATTATTTTATCAAAGATGAAAATAACTCTTTAAAATCTAATCGGTTAAGATTGTTGTCACTAAGATATTATGACCCTTTGTTCTCTACATTTTTTAAAGATGAGGACGACGCGATGTTTTATTTGGAAAATGGCCTTCAACATTTTGGCTCTTCAATATCAATAGAACATCAAATAAGAAGGATAAAAAAGGAAATAACACCTCAATCGTTAGTTGCTGATTATATCAAGGAAGAAGACAATGCAAAAGTGCTATTCCTTAACCAGGAATATGAAAAATCATATAATTTGTGGATAGCAATCTTACGAAAAGACAGTCTTAATAATCCGATTAGTCAAACTACTATAAAGTTTGCATTTGATTGTCTAATAAAATTGGAAAGATATCAAGATGCCATTAAATTATTTGTCAATGAATACATCAAAAACCCAATTAGCATCAAAAAAACAGATGCTACTTCATTTATGCAATTATTAAAAAAACAAAAATATAAGGGTATAAAACGAACGATTGAATTACCTATTTTTGTTGGCCTTAATTCTCTTAAAGATACAGATAAAAGTTTCATTCTACAATCATTCTGTGATTATTATGATGTGAAAAAGCCATCGGAACTTTTCGATGCATTAAATGATTTTGATAGGAATATAGTTGAAACATTCTTTTTTGTTATCGTCAATGAGGATATTTTACGTCATTATATTTATATCAACAGCACACAAGAAAGTTTAGAAGAAAAGCATAGAATTCTGATTTTTCTTATAAATATGAAAACTCCAAACGAATCCTTGTATAAAGGATTGGCAGATGAGGTTTTCGAAGAGTTAATTGTATATACTGGAACAAGAAAAATTGATGAGAGTAAAATATTTGCGAATGACCAAGCCATTATTAAATATGAATTGAAAGACATAGAAGGTTTGTACGATAGTTTTAGAGTCCAATATAACTTGCTGGAAACAGGTACAAGGACTTTTTTATTTGTAGATGCTGAATCTTATGATGCTGAATCCCTAGATGGTACAATATTAAAAGCTAATGTGAAATATACAGATAATGCAATCCATCAAGTAGCATATGATTTGTATGACACCATTAGAGAAAGATTTCTTTTTAGTAAATTCGGATTAGGCACATATCTAAGTACACGCATTCGACATGGTGTGTTAGAAGGCGAGTTACGTTCTGATTTTGTAGTACACAATTTGATTCTAAATAAAACCAACGATGAGTACGTAAATAATGACTATTGGGTTCAAACTTATGGTCTAGATAGGACGACAAATGAAGAACTAAATAAAATACTCGCTGATTTTTCAGAACAAGTCGATACTTTAATTTCTAATTTTAAATCTGATATTTTGCAGATAAAAATAGACAAATCAAATAAAGGTTTATTCGATTACACAATAGATTCAGAGACTTTATCAATTGAAGCACTTAAAATAGCGTTTAGAGCAAGAGATAGTCAAGATTTTTGTCAATTGGTAATAATAAACTTGTGGGAAATTACAGAAAGAAACTTGAGTAATATTCGTAATTATATAAAATATGAATTGTCTGAAAAATTCCACAATCTGTTTAATGAATTATTGTCGCGTACTTCAGCTTTAAGATCGGAACATTTTAATAATGATATAAATAGCTGCATTAGTGATGTTAGGGCAAATTTTAGTCAAAAGTTATTAAGAATTGAAGGATGGTTTCATATTCAAGAATCCAAATTTGACGATTTTAATTTAAAGGATTTAATAAATATAGCTTGGGAAAGCACAAGAAAATTTTACCCAAAAGTAAGTTGTGAGTGTCAATTAAATTTAAGAGGTGCGGATTTAACCATTAAAGCTTTATATGGGATCCATTTTAGTGATATCCTGCGCATTTTTTTAACAAATATGTTCAAATACAGTTCTAACGACATTTATTCCGATTGTATTAACGTGCAGATAAATACAACCATAGAAAACAAAATACTTGTTTTTACATTTGAAAATGACATTAT
This sequence comes from Bacteroidales bacterium, assembly GCA_003142255.1. GTDB lineage: Bacteria > Bacteroidota > Bacteroidia > Bacteroidales > VadinHA17 > LD21. Next base: position 296,024 of record PLLO01000014.1, read on the forward strand.
ACAGAATGAAGACCAGCTTAATAAAAAATTTAAAACCTTGATGGATTCGCAGGGACATTTACAATTGGAAGGAGGAAGCGGATTAGTAAAAGCTCAAAAGATTGTACAATACGATTTGGATGATACTGAAAACTATGTTCATATCAATGCGATAGATAAAAAATGTATTGCTACTGTTAGGATTAATCTTCAAAATTTAATCGTATAATGAGCAAAATACTAATAATAGAAGATGAGCAAAGGAAATTAGACTATTTAAAAGATTTCCTTAAAATGGAATTCCCGGATATTGAGTTTGGGGAAAAGCATTCTTATAACTCGGCATTAAAAGAGATTGTAGAGAATCACACAAAATACAACCTAATTTTGCTAGATATGTCTATGAGCACTTATGATGTAAGTGTTGAAGAGTCTGGTGGAGTTCCAGAGCCTTTAGCCGGAGAAAACATATTAGATGCAATGTTTCTTAATGAAATACCAACAAAAGTCGTTGTTGTAACTATGTATGAAAGCTTTGTGGGGAAAAAACTAAAAGCTTTTAATATTGAACTAAAAGAGAATTATCCTGATAATTATTTAGGATTTGTATTTTTCTCTCATAAAGACACTGACTGGAGAGTCGAACTTAAAAAATATATAACTTTAACCATATGATAAAAATTTTGATTTTGGACGATACTGAGACAAAAATAGCTCGTATTAAATCAGTTATAGTAAATAACTGTAATATCCCAGAAAATAATATTGATGTGGCAAGTTCTATTAATTCAGGACGTGTATTATTATGCAAAAATGATTACGACCTCCTACTATTAGATTTGGTTTTGCCTCTGACTGATGGCGATGAACCGGATAGAGAAGAAGGTCCTAAATTCATTGATGAAATCTATACTAATGAGCAAATCAATATACCAAATCAAATCATTGGGTTAACTCAATATGATGAGTTTTATTCTGAACTAAAAGAACGTTTTGAAGATAAAGTTTGGTATTTGTTGAAATATGAACAATCAAAAAACGATTGGATAACAAAATTGCAGAATAAAATCATTCATCTTCGGAAAAATAAAGAATCGTTACAACATTCTATTTCCAATGAATATACATTTGATGTTGCAGTAATTTGCGCTTTGCAAGAAGAATTCATACAATTAAAATTGGCTTTTGAGAAAATTGATTGGAATAAAATTAATTATACTGGAATCCCTTTTGATTTTTATGAAGGAATAGTACACACAGTTTATGGGAATTCATTAAGAATTATTATTGCATGCGTTGGGAAATCAGGGATGTCCGCAACATCAATATTAGCAACCACGATGTTTAATATCTTCAAAGTCGATTATCTATTCATGACTGGCTTTTGTGCAGGGTTTGAATCAGCAGATGTTACATTTGGAGACATTGTGATAGCAGATTCTATTCAGGATTATACCACTGGAAAATTGAAAGATGATGAAACTGGAAATTTGAAATTACTAAAAGAACTTCATCAAATTCCTGCTAACTACGAACTTGCATCTAAAATTGGAACATTTATCTCAGATGAAGCCAATATTGCGAAAATCAGTACTTCATTAAAGAAATGTAATTTATTAAAAGGAAGAGACAACGTAAAAGCATTGTTAGCCCCGACTGTTTGTGGGGCATTTGTTATTGCCTCAGAAACCGTGATGAATAATTTGAAGAATGATTCTAGAAAAATACAAAGCTTGGACATGGAAGGCTTTGGATTATATTTGACATCTCACATTCTCAACAAAAAATGTTTGTGGATAAAAGCTATTGCAGATTTTGCTAATGCTAGTAAAGGTGACGAATACCATAGCTTGTGCTCATATGCTAGCGCAGCTCTATTATATCTTTTTTTGAAAGAATGCTTATAATATTAAATTATTAGCCATTCGGTTACTAACTTTTTCATTTAAAAAAACTTCGAAAGCCTAACACGGACAATAAAGGTCATTTGTTTGTCACATTTTTTGCAATTCCTGCCTGCCGGCAGTCAGGTGTTCCTGCCCCCAAGACAGATTTGTAATACCTATACCGCGACCGCGCCATTGCTTCCTATAAAACTCTATGCACCTTGACTTGTGACCTGCTCGCCATTAAACTTGTACCGCGACACTCGTAATGCTCACAGAACTTTGTACCTGGACGGCAAAAATGCGCCATGCTTCGTTCATTCCGGCTGGTAAGGGGACTCTTACCCGATGCGGCGACATTGCTCCAGTCTTCACTCCCGCCCGAACGACTGAAGTCGTTCAGTCGGGTGGGCGCTCAGCAACACAAACGCCCTTTATTGCCGGGCCGTTATAGGCAAGCTATTGATTACCAGGACAGTTCCTGCTTGATGACAAAAGAGATACTGCTCCCTAGACATCTTAATCTTGACATGACAATTTTCTGTTTTCTATCGGGACTTTGCCTTCGCGCAAAAATTTTAAAATTCAACTAGCCCTCATTACACACATTTGCAAGATCCACAATGCCTACCCACAGGCCAAAACTTGCAAAAGAGTGTAATCTTGCCAATTCACTTCATTGAAACATGGTCAATATTGCTAATTTTGTACATGAATAAAATAAATAAAAGTGAAAAACATCTATATTGAAAACATTATAAATGAATTAGTTAACCAATGTCCCTATGGCGATTCAAATAAGCGTCCCTGGATAGTTGGATCTATCGGTGGGAAAGAATCTAAGATTATGAAACATTAAAATATGTGGTGGCAGTATCTATTGGTTTTTCTGGGGGCATTTTTGTTTGATGTAGAACCTTTTCCCTTTCCTCCCGCTTTTACCATCATGATTTTTTTACAGATCATGTTCGGTTTAAACATTTGGTTGGTTATTGTAATTGGGGTTGCGGGTTCCATTTTGGGAAGGTATATCCTTACTTTATATTTCCCGCTTCTGGCAGGAAGAATTTTTAAGCGGACAAAGAATGAAGACGTGCAGTTTCTTGGCAAAAAAATGAAAGAGAAGGTATGGAGAGGCCAGTTGGTAATAATTGCATACTCCTTATTGCCTCTTCCAACGACCCCGCTATTCTTGGCCGCTGGTATGGCGAAAATAAAAGCTTTGTATATTATTCCAGCGTTTTTCATAGGTAAGTTCACAAGTGATACCATTGCTGTACATTTAGGCAAATATGCCGCAGAGCATGCCAGAAACATAATAGAAGGAGCATTATCATGGAAGTCAATTACAAGTTTAGTGGTAGGGTTACTTCTTATTTGTGCTCTTTTATTTATTGACTGGCGTTCGCTAATCCAAAAGAAAAAATTTAAGTTGAAATTTAAGATATGGAAGTAAAGAAAGGGGCGTTAGATACTCCTATCTTTAAGATATAAAAAAACTCGCTTAGAGATTAAATCAATACAATTTTCTGAAATTATTATTCTACTCCTTTGCAAGCACTTTGCCAAAGCCCACGCTAATCAATGCTAGAACCAAAGACTTGGTAAAGAGTTTGCAAAAACAACCATTTTTAATTTTAAAATTTTCCCTCTTTTCCACGAATTAAATATAGGGATCTGCTACAGAACTAATTGTATGATAAAACCTGACTAATAAAAAGACAAATTATTAATAACAAGACAACCCACAAGTACCGAGACAGGAAAAAATGCCAGCCCATAACACGGTCAGTTGGGGTAATTTGCTTGTCACAATATTTGCAAAGTAACCTTGACAGGATACAAAACGCTTAACCATTCTAATTATCTATCAACTATTTACTTGTACCGCGATCGCTAACTCCGTCGCACACCGTGATGGCAAATATTGCGCCATACCGGCTTGCCACCGGGACAACTCCGTACCAACAACCGGGACAATCAACCGGATGGCTGCGCCGGTAACGCAAACTCCCTCAACTGCCGGGCCGTTATGTTGCATTCGGGCCTCGTGCTCCAATTAGAGGACATTTAGTTATCTTTATCAAAAAAAGCTGATGGCCGAATCTGGAATCAAGATATTTCAAGCACAAGATGGCAAAACCGAAATTCAGGTTGTCGTGCAGGCAGAATCCGTTTGGCTTTCTCAAAAACAAATGTCAGAGCTCTTCGAAAAAGATTCCGATACAATTGGACTTCATCTTCGGAACATTTATAAATCAAGAGAATTGGGAGAGAAAGCAACTACCGAGAAATACTCGGTAGTTCAAAAAGAGGGCGACAGGCAGGTAAAAAGGGCAATTAAACTATATAACCTTGATGCAATAATATCGGTTGGGTATAGGGTCAATTCTAAACGAGGAGTACAATTCAGAATTTGGGCTACTCAAATTCTGAAAGACTATTTAATTAATGGCTTTTCAATAAATGAAAAGAGATTAACTGCTCAAATAGAACAACTTAATTCCCTGAAAGAAACTGTACTTCTCCTTGGTAAAGTCACTGGCCAAAAAAGATTATCAACTGATGAATCTGAAGGACTAATAAAAATCATTACAGATTATGCTTACGCTCTGGACGTCCTTGATCAATATGATTATCAGAACTTAAAGATCACAGACACTTCAGGTAAAGAAATATACAAGGTCTCCTATCAAGAGGCAATTCAAAGAATAACTGACCTGAGAAAGGTCTTCGGAAATAGTCCGTTATTTGGAAAAGAGAAAGATGATTCATTTAAAAGTTCCATATCAACAATATATCAGACATTTGACAAAAAAGACCTTTATCCAAGCGTTGAAGAGAAAGCAGCGAATCTCTTATACCTCGTGACTAAAAATCACTCATTTGTTGATGGTAATAAAAGGATTGCCGCATTCCTATTTCTATATTTTCTCGAAAGAAACAAACTCCTCTTTACATCAAATGGAGAAAAACGGATACCTGACAACGCTCTTGTAGCCTTGACCCTGATGATAGCAGTCAGCCAACCGAATGAAAAGGATACTATGATTAAGGTGATTGTCAATCTGATTAATAAAAAAATAAACGCAACATAACACGGACAATAAAGGTTATACGCCCAGCCTCCGCCAAGGCTACGGCTGGCACTGTTGTCACGGTTTTTGCAAACCGTTCCTGCTCTCAAGAGAGCTCAGTATAAGGGGACATCACCGTGATTGCGCCGCTGCTCTCAACCAAACCCTTTGTAAGGTGATAGGTGACCTGCTCTCAAAAACATTGTGCTGCAACACCTATAAACTTAAAAAGCTTGCAACTATATGGCAAAAACCGTTCCAAGCTTCGCTCCTTCCGGCTTCAAAGGGGGAAATCTCCCCCGGCCTTCACTCCTGACCGAACGACTGACATCGTTCAGTCAGGTGGACGCTCAGCAACGCTTACGCTCTTTATTGCTTGGCCGTTAACCAATTTAACTGAAAAAGGCCGTACTTCTAGACTGTATTAGGGATTTTTAAAAGGCTAAAGGATAAACCTCCGCATCTGAAATAGTTGCGGAGGTTTTCTTTTATATCAGGGTTTACGCCCTTCGGATTCTGTCAGATTTTCTTCCAGTATACCCTGATTCAAAAAGCTTTAAAATATCGCTTCTCTTGTAGAAGAATTTTTTTCCTCCAGGAGGTGGCGAAAAAGGAAGTTTCTCGTCATCCCGTAAAGTTTGCAGTGTTCTTTCACTGCATTTAAGGATCTTCATAGTCTCTTCCTTGTCAACCCATTCGATTAAGTCAATGGCATTGCTTTTTTGAGTTTCAAGAAGTGTATCCACTTTCTCAGTCAACTCATCGAGCTTTTGTAAAACTTCATCTTGATACATTTTTGTTTTGTAATTAGATGGTTCAGCTACACCATGATAATTGCAATGATATTAAACGCTATCAATGTACCAAAGGAAATTTTGTAAAATTTCTTTCTGCAAAAGATTTATTTCTTTCTGCAACATTTTATTTATTTCTGCAATTCACTATAAAAATGAGGTTTATTATCACTCCCATCCTTGCATAAAATCGCTTGGAACCTCATTTTGCAGAAATGAATGAGAAGACTATCTTCTAAGTTAGAAGGACAGGTGAACCATTAGGTGTACTTGATTAATAAAATATTATAATTGGCTGGTTACCTAATTATTGTAAACCAGGTTCGGGAGGAGGCAGAACTTGTATGGGTGCAAGAGGTCGTCCGTTCAAGTTGGATCACTCCGAATTAAGAAAAGAAGAGGCTTTCAGAATATTTGGAAACCTCTTTTATTTTGTCTGGTTTTATAAGGTCTTTCAACCGGTTGTAACTTCCAAAGGTTATGGATAAGAAAAAAACTTAACAAATGAATATTAAGGGATTTTATGCTTTTAATCAAATGTTTTCTTTTTTCCTATCTCCGGGTCCACTCTTTAACAGATGGTTCCTGCAAATTAAGAGACTTAAAAATATTTTCTTTTGTATATTTCCTGGCTTCCTTTTCTGAAAGCTGATGGCACCAATCAACACGTGCCGATGTTCTGGCACCTGGTCCGGTATTTCCATATTCGGCAAAGAATGCAGTCTTCTCACGTGCAGGGCTTGACCAATTGTCCCATCCGACTGCAAGAATGTGACTACCTAATCTGCAATTAAGAAAAGCGACCCTGGCATAATCCCTCCAGGGACGCCCAAGATAAACCTTGTTTATCCCTGTATCAGCAGTAAGTTCGCAATTCAGGAATATAAAGCCAAAAGGTTTTCCATCTGGAGTGCTTGCAGCAGTAATATATGAATTGCTTTTACTATGGATTTTGCAAAAATCAAAAATAGCTGTAGCTGCACCAAAAATAAAATCTGTTGTACCTTCAATATAACATGAATCAAAATATTGCCGAGTATTTTGTCCGGCAACGTATAGAGTGTCCTGGTTCCCCAAAAAACGGCAGTTTTTAAAAGTACAACGATCTCCCTCGATATGCAAGGCAACCGCTTGTCCAACAGGACCTGATGTATTCTCTATAGTAAGATTTTCTGCATAAAAATCATTACCTTCAACCAGCAAAGTATAAGTAAAAAATGTACTATTCCTTCCACGGTTGATCTTATTAAAATAGTCGTCATATGAAATGATCGTATGTTCCATACTTTCGCCAATAAACGAGAGTTTGTTATTCCAGGCAGGAACTTGTACTTTTTCTTTATAAACACCATTTTTAATAAAAATTAAAATTCTTTTATCCGGGAAGCATCTGCAAACTTCAATTGCCGACTGAATACTTTTATAATCACCGCTTCCATCAAGGGCTACAATAATGTCATAGGTTCCGATAGCGTTTGTCCGGACTGTTATCATCAGAAATAAAAGAATTGATACTCTCAGCCTTTTTAGAATCAACATTTTGAACTTTTTTAAGGTTACTAATTCTGTTTCAGTTAGCTCCCTGGTATAATAAATTTTAAAATCCCGAAACTATTTTAGTATTTTGGTTAAGAAATCTGTGGCATAATCCACTGTTTGTTCAAACCAGGGGTGGAATAAACAAAAGGGATGTGGCGAATCGGGAATAGTATGAACTTCTGTGTAAATATTTAGATGTCTCATCATGTCGATCATTTCATCCCTACCCGCGTGAAACCTGGGAAGAGAACTGTTAATAAAACATATTGGCACTGACTTAGTATTCACCCAGAAAATAGCCGAAGCTTCTTTCCATATTTCAGGCTTTTCCTCGTAAGAACCTCCCAGCCAGACAACATCACATGTGTTTGGTTCACGAACAAGGTTCAAGGACCAGGGAGCCAGAAAATCCAGTATTCCATCAATATCAACAATTGCCTGAACATCGCTGTTGAAATTTTCGTTGATTTTATAACCTTCGAATTTTTTTACGCCGTTTGTCATTCCTGTTAATGCTGCTAGTTGTCCGCCTGCTGAAAATCCAAGAATGGCTATATGGTCCGGATCAATGCTATACTTGACAGCATTAGCCCGCATCCATCTTATTGAGGCTTTTATATCATAAATTGCAGCAGGGTATAAAGCTTCCGGAGAAAGCCTGTATTCCACCGTTGCAGCAACAAATCCCCTGGAGGCCAATTGCTGGGCCAAAGGTACATGTTGCGACCTGTTTCCTGATATCCAGCCACCACCATGAACAATAATTATCCCAGGATACCTACCTGATTTTTCAGGCTTGAATATATCAAGATGTAAGTCTCTTGTTCCATATGGTGTATCAGGAAGGGTTGCATAAATCACATTTGATTCTCCAATTACTCCTTCTGGTAAACCAGGTTTTACAATAACGGCATTTGGAAAATCCTTCCTTATTTGAAACCATGCACTGCTGGTTGTAAAAGAAGTATCGAATTGGATGACAGTTCTTTTTGCTGACTGAGCAAATGAAGCTTGAAAACTGAAGTTCAAAAAAAGAATAACCACAGCTATTTCTATAGATCTGAATGTCTTATAATGAATCATTGCATTTGATTTGAGTAGATTTGTGTTGAATAATAATTGTTTACTTTGGGTGAAAAAGGGCAGGCTCCCGGAATACTGTCCGGGAACCTGCATACAAACTACCACCTAACCTACTCTAACCTAATAACCTGTATTTTGTTTAAGATTTGGGTTTTTATTGATTTCAGCAAGGGGAATTGGGAATAAATTTTTATTACTGCCATTAGGCGAATGAGACAACCACGATTTGGTTGTAAATACCCCAAAACGAATCATATCTGTACGCCTGTGACCTTCAGCAGCAAACTCCCATCCTAGTTCATCAAGAAATCTACCATATTGAATATCATCACCCCCTTCGATTGTGGTAGTGAAATGGTTTTTCAATCCATATTGATAACCACTGCCCGAATTAAGCTGAGTGCCTGTTACTATAGCCAATGCTGGATCACTGAAATCACGTGAACGAACTGCAGTTACAATTGTTGCAGCAGCATCTGCGTAACCTGTTCGTAGCAAACATTCAGCCTTCATCATTTGAATATCTGCATACCGGAATATAGGAAAATCATTGCTCATGTTATTTGCATATGACAATGGTGCAATTTCCCATTTATTAATCCTGAAACTATGCACTTCCTGAGTTGAATCAATACCAGGTATTTCATTGACAATTATTAGTGGCTTCCCTACCATTACACCATAGGCACATATTAAGGGAGTTCCGGTTGCAGAATATTGCTGTCCCATCATCCATCCGTCAGAATATCTTTTATCCTGTTTATTATAAGTATCAATAAACTGAGGAATAGCATTCAGACCACCCCATCCGCCATACTTTGTATTAAAAGTAAACTGATGTTGAGGTGTCATTGTCCATGCTGCTAGGCAGTTGCCTGTAGCATACACTTCATCGAAAGGTACTGCCCAAATGAGTTCTTTTGAATTCTGGTTCTGTTGTTTGAAACAGTTTTTCTGAACAGCCTCTAAATAAAATTTCCCTGAATTTATGACGGAATCGCATGCAACAATACATTCATTCCAATGAGTTGTACCAGAATAAACTCCTGCATTCAGATACATTTTTGCAAGCAAAGCATAAGCGGCCCATTTATTATTGAATCTTCCATAGGTTGTTACATCACTGCTCCTGCTTAAGTAGGGGATTGCGGTGGTTATTTCCGAAACAATAAAGTTATAAACGGCTGCCCTGTTGCTTTGCTCTGGTAAAAATCCAAGAGGCACATCAAACCTATCAACAACGGGTACATTACCAAACAGATCACAAAGAACCCAGTAGTAAGAAGCTCTAAGAACTTTTAATTCACCTAAAACACTGTTTTTTGATGTTTCATCTACAGGTATTGTACCGGATTCAATCTGATAAATAATACGATTACAGTTTAAAATACCGGAATAGGAATATTTCCAGGCATCAACCATATGTGCTTGTTCTGAAGTCCATTTATGTTCATGCATTCTGCGATGGGTTCCACCATCAACGAAACCATAGGGTTTAGCAGGTACAGCAAGTTCATCAGCACATATTTCCTGCGTTATAAATAATCCCTGAGCTCCGGAAAAAAGTAAGTTCCTCCAGTCGGAATAAGCAGGACCAACCAAAGAGCCTATATCATCCTTTGTCGGGACAAATTTTGAAGCAACAATATCAGAATAGGGGGTGTTTTCTAATTTGGTACAGGAGTTGAAGTATATAACTGCAACAGCACAAAGAGTACCAAAATACATTATATATGATCTTTTCTTTTTCATGAGAATCCCTTTAATTATTTAATAGTAAGTTTTAAGCCGAGAGTTAACACTCTTACAGATGGATACTTATCTCTATCATCGAGACCTGGATAAAGTCCAAGTCTGTTTACTTCTGGATCCATGCCTTTATATTTAGTAAAGCAAAGTGTATTTAATGAAGAGAAATACAAATAGGCAGATGAAATGTGTTTTACCTTGGATAAATCGAAATTATAACCAACTGTTACATTATCAATTTTCCAGAAATCTCCATTTTCAACATAGTAACTGTTAAAATCAGGCATCACAGTTTTATTTAAAACCGCTTTTCCAAATACTTTATCATAAGAGGAACTCAGCTGATTATAAAGTGTAAAACCGGGAAGTTCATAATACATGCGCTGGAAATCCAATATCTGGTATTTAAAAGCGCCTCGCATGGTTATACTCAGATCCAGATTCCCAAAGCGAAAATTATTATTCCAGCCGGCATAAAATTTAGGTAACCCGTTGCCCAGTATTTTCTTATCTGCCTCAGTTCTTGCAGCCAGTAAAACAGAATTCCCGTTTTTATCTTCGTAAAGCCAGTTACCATCACTCGTGATATCAACAACCTTATATCCATAGAAATTCCCTATTGGTTCGCCAACCTGAATACGATGAGTGTACGTCTGAACAGGAGATCCTGTGTAACCAACATTAATAAAATCGTTAGTTACCTGATAAAGGTCGTTGGAAAGAGATGCCAGCACATTCTTGTTTGTTGAGAAACTAATACCTGATTTCCAGTCGAACTTATTGGTATGAACAGGTACAAAGTTAAGTAGGATCTCAAGACCATTGTTTTTCATAACCCCCACATTTGCTGTTGTCGTAGTAAACAAGTTAGGAGGTGAAGGCACCTGATAATCATAAAGTAATCCCTCAGTTCTGCGAATGTAGTAATCGATATTACCGCTTATTAACCCCTTTAATATGCTAAAGTCCAATCCGAAATTTGTTTCCTTTTTAACTTCCCATTTCAAGTAGGGATTATCGTTACTAATTGGCCCCAAACTTGGAACGAATGCTCCATTTATGAGGAAAGATCCCTGAGTGTATCCCATGCGGCTAAGTCCAAGGAATAACGCATCAGGAGCTGTACCGGTTACTCCATAGCCTGCCCGAATTTTCAGATCATCCAAAAACTTGATATCTTTCATAAAGTTTTCCTTGTTGATCCTCCATCCAACAGAAACGGAGGGGAACATACCCCATGCGTTATTGGTGCCTACGAATTTTGAAGAGCCCTCATAACGAAGACTGGCCATTAACAGATATTTTTCTTTATAGTTATAAGTTATTCTGCCGAAGAAGCCAATTAAGTTTGAGGCTGTCTTGCTGCTGGATAGGGTTGCTTTTCCTGCTCCTAAAGCCATCCCAACACCAATGTTATCGGCATATGAGAAGTTTCCTGCCGGAAAATCATAATTTTTCATGTAACCATATTCATAGACATTATCCTGGTAACTGTATCCGGCCAGTGCTGAAAAATTATGAAATTCAATAGACTTACTGTATTCAGCTGTTAATTCCATAAGTCGATCAACAGATTGTGCATTGCTTTTAATAGCCAAACCATTCAGGTTATCTCGTATGGTCGAAATGTTATTTTTAGATTCAGAATAACCATATACGTTATTAAATTTACTACGTGAAACCAAAGCCTTAAGCCTTAATCCCGTAACTGGCTCCCATGTTACATTACCGCTCAAGCGGGTTGTTTGAGATTGATTCTGGCCTGTAGATTCATTTAATAATGATACCGGGTTTTCATAATAAGCAATCCCTGGTTGTTCAAACCATGTTCCATCAGGATTCTTAATTGGAGCTGTCGGATTTCGTATAAAAGCATTTCTAAAGATAGTGTTGTCAAAGCTTGTCCCGTCGCCCAGACTGCTATATTGATTGTCTGTGTTTATGAAATTAAAATTCATTTTCAGTTTGTCATCAAACATATTATGATTCACATCGAACCTTCCGTTAATAGTTTGATTCTCAGATTTAATAAAAACGCCTTCATTATAACGATAACTTACAGTTCCCAGGTAATTGGTTTTGGTATTACCTCCTCTAATAGTCAGATTATGTGAATGGCTTACAGGCAAATTACGGCTCACTTCTTTCATCCAGTCAGTGTTACTGCCTAAATCCTGGAATGCTGTTCCCTCTGCCAGCCGGGCCCTATATTCTGCTGCAGTCAGCATCTTCGGGAGATTAACAAAACTTTGTGTGCTCACATAAGTATTATATTCCAGTGATGGGGCAATTTCACCGTTTGCTCTTTTTGTTGTAATCAGGATAACCCCGTTTGTCCCCCGTGTACCATATATAGCAGCAGCAGACCCATCTTTCAATACACCGATGTTTTCAATATCTTCAGGTGCAACTGTGTACATGTCTCCCGGAATCCCATCCACCAGGATCAAGGGTTGAACACTTGTTGCAAGAGTAGCGGTTCCCCTAAGAAGAAATTGAGAGGAAGTAGTCGGATCGCCACTTGGAGTGCTGATAGATAAGCCTGCCACTTTACCCTGCATTAATTGTACAGCATCCTTGACAGCACCATGGATCAGGTTTTCTGACTTTACATTAACTATAGCACTTGTAACTTCTGATTTTTTTTGTGTACCGTAGCCTACAACAATTATTTCATCCAGTTCAGTTGCTGCCTCCTCCATAACCACATTAATTGCACTTTGTCCCTTTACTTCGATTTCCTGACTTTTCATTCCAATGAAAGAAAAGATGAGAATTGCATTCCCTGAAACACCTGTAAGAATGTATTTACCCTCATTATCAGTTATTGTACCAATAACATTAGAATTCTTCACAGTAACCGTTGCCCCTGCTACAGGTTGTCCAGACTTATCGGTTACTTTTCCCGAAATGGACTGCTGGGGAGATTCTTCGGATTCCATCAGACTTTTTGGTGAAAGAATTATCTGCCTGTTCATAAGAATATAAGTAACCTGCTGGCCTTCGAAAAGCTTGTCGAGAATATCTTTGATCTTTTCATTTTTTACTGATATATCAACCTTCTTTTCAACATCAAGTAAATCATTGTTGTACAGAAAGAAAAATTCGCTTGATTTTTCTATTTCTTTCAAAACTTCTTTAATAGAAGTCTCTTTGAGATCCAGCGAGATAGCCGTATTTTGAGAATAGCTATCGATAGCTAAAGCAGAGAATACCGGAAAAAAGATCAGAAATAGTGAAAGTTTCATAACTAGGAGAATTTTTGACCGGGCCATCCATTTAAGGATATTATCCCGCTCATTTGGATTTTTTTTCATAGATTTGTAGTGTTTTTAATTAATACTTAAATTTTGCCTGAATTAAATTCAGGCAATGGTACTTACAGGAAAGTGTTCCCTCACTTTCCTGTTTTTTTCTTTGTTTACTTCATAGGCATTTTACGATTAAGTTTAAGTCTTAGGTTTATTTGGCTGTCAAAATAATTTTACGCTTACTGAATGAATTGTCGGCATTTTTTGAAGCTGGAATAATTTTGAAATCGATCGGGCTAGACAAGGATAGAAGCTTTAGAATCTGTTCAAGTGACTCATCAATAAAAGTGGCTGTAAAGTGGTACCTGGTCAATATCTCACTTTTAACAATAATATCAACATTATACCAGTTTTCAAGTTTAGCAACAACTGTTTCAATAGGGTCGTTAAAAAACATGATCCTGTTTTCTTTCCATGCAGTGTATTTTTCCATGCTTTTCTCTTTTCTGGAAGAAACAATTTTTTCTTCTGTATTATACTCAGCTACTTCCATCGGATTTAATGTTATCAGATCTTTGTATTGCCCATTGATTTCATTTATCATCGTTACCCTGCCCTTTTCCAGCGCTACTGTAACGTTAGAAGTATTGTCATAAGCCATAACATTAAAAGAGGTACCTAGCACTTTTACATCAACACTCTCAGTACTGACAATGAATGGGTGTTTCTCATTTTTAACCACTTCGAAATATCCTTCACCATGAAGAATTACTTTTCTCTCTTTCTGATTTCTGAAGGAAAGAGGGAACTTCAACGTACTCCCTGAGTTTAGCCAGACCATGGTACTATCGGGCAACCTCAGACTGGAATGCATCCCGAATGCTGTTTTTACTTCCTGATATACAAACTGGTCAGCTATTTTAGCCTGGTGATTTCTGCCTGCTAAAAAGTAATATACATAAGAAAGAGATACTGAAATAAATAGAATGGCAGCAGCTTGTTGTATATAACGAATCCATTGCCTTTTAACCCGGAATTCAGGTATCCTGCTTTTGGTCCTCTTAAGTGAAGATTCCAGATCAATACGATCTGTAATTGCCTGTTCTGCCGATTTATTCCATATCAGTGAAAAAGCTTCAAATTCTTTTCTATTCTCCGATGATTCGCAAATCCATTTATTGAGCACATCATATTCTTCTACCGTTAACTGATCAGTAAAAGACCTGATTAGCAGATTTGATATTTTATTTTTGTCTTGCATTAATAATGTTTTTATAAAGACGTAATTAATTACACCATACCCTATATTGAAATAGTAAATATTTTTAGAAAAAATTATTTCCGGGACCGGAAATAGGACAGACTAAAATTTTATGATCATAATCAAGAGGAGAGGCAAGTATTCTTTCAGTTCATTTTTAAGTGTAACTAGTGCTCTTGTAATCAATGCTTCCACCGCTTTTTTGGAAATTCCCATTTTTAAAGCAATATTATTATAAGTAAGCCCTTCAAACCTGCTGTATTCAAAAGCAAGTCTGCAGCGATCGGGAAGAGAAGCAACAGTTAAAATTAATTTCTCTTCAAACTCTTTTGAAACCAGCGTTGATTCAATTGTGTTCTCATAATATTCCTTAATATCAGCTTGTTGTATATCTTCCATTTTTTTTTGTTTCCTCAAATAATCGATGCACTGATTCCGAACCATTATGAAGAGATAAGAAGATATACTTTCAATTTCAGTAGCATCTTTTCTTTTTTCCCAGAGTTTAATAAAACAGTCCTGCACAAAATCCTGAGCGATATCCATATCTTTTACATATGACAATGCCTGGACGCACAACGCCTTATAGTAACTTCTGAATATAAAATCAAAAGCTCTTTCCTGCCCCTTTTGAAATTCAGAAAGCAAATACCGTTGATCAATTCTTTTAGCTGCTTTCATGGGGAGATCATTTCTCCAAATATATTGAAATTAATTCCATATTTAATAATATCAGACAACTGGTATATATCAAAATGTTTAAAAACTTATCCGGGAAGATTCCAATGAAACTGAAACCTGATAAGGTCCGGATAGATTATAAAGTATCCTTACTTCATAATTCCAATGGTATTTAGTAATAACAGGAAAAACCAATGGCTCTGACCACCTTTCGCCGGAGTAAATTGACCATCATTTGCCGGAATTAAGTGCTTGCCGTTAAATTATTTATGATAATTGCTATTGAACCGGCCAAATGTGGTCAAGACGTCCGACTTTTGCAGTATAATAGTATGGCCCCGGTGTACTATTCGGTGTACCAGTGAAATCAGGATGTCATAAATTATTAATTATCAGAATAATAGAAAAGAGGTTCGAATCCTACTGAGAACCTGTATCAAAATATTCATGATTTGCCAGAAAAATCTGGAGATATCAACTTAAGGTAACAGGGCAAATTTGAATAGTTTATCATTAGGTTTTTAAAAATACTCTCCGTAGTTCCTCAACCTGATTTTCATTAATCGGAATTAAATTGCCAATCGGCTTAGCCAACACCAGAGACTTAGCACTGAATTCAGCTACCTCAAGACGGTCAAACGTTTGTAAAAGTTTATCTCCGGTAACAAGAACTGAATCGTTTTGAATCAAGATTGCTGGAGTATTAAGTGAAAGGAGATCGAGAATTTCTTTGCGTCCTATAAAATGACTTCCAAAAGGTACTGACGGTATATCCTGAAGAAATATCCAGCTTTCAGGAATAGTTCTGACGTCAAATTCTGATTGTGTAACACCGAAAGCCATTAGATAGGGTGGTTGTGTCAGGATAATTGAGTTTATTTCCGGATTTCTCCTGTAAATCTCCTGATGAAGCCAGGTAGCACGGCTCGGAATTTTTCCCGTTTCACGCTTTCCTTTGCATATCAGGACAATATCTTTAGGTTGCATATCCCACCTTGGAATGCTTGTTGGTGTAATAAGGAAATCATTTTCATGCCACCGTACTGATACAGTACCATAGCTGCTGATCATAAGCCCCTGATTGCAAGCTCTGTGAACAATTCTGCAGATCTCTGTCCTTTTTTCCCTTTCATCAGAAGGATGCTCATCATGATCCGTTTCGGTGAGTTGTCCCGGAAGCTGAGAATCGAAATCATTTATCTGCTCATCTGTAAGATATTTGGGAGTTCCTATTGTTTTACCAAAAAGGATTGTCCTGGCGCAGAATTCAAGGGTTTCAAAACGCTGAAATGCATCAATCAGGTCTGTTCCTCCCACTACTGTACCATGGTTTTCCATTATGACCGCTTTGTAATTCTTCCTGAACTCTTCAGATATCCTCTCACCTAGCTTAAGGCTTCCTGGAAGCTCATAGGCAGCATAACCTATCGGGCCACATATATGCTTTGCCTGACTGATGATATTGGTATCAGGGATTTTATGTACAATACTGAAAGACACCAATGCCGGTGGATGAGCATGGATAATTGATTTAATATCAGGCCTGATTTCGTATATGGCTTTGTGAAAGGGATATTCAGAAGATGGTTTGTGCGAACCAATAACCCTGCCATCCCTTTTAACACACATTATGTCACTTGGCCTTAGCGAGCCTTTGTCAACAGACGCCGGAGTGACCCAAATATCTCCGTTATTATCAATAATAGAAATATTCCCGCCGGAAGTGGTTGTCATACCCCGTTTATAGATACGATCGATGATCATCGCGATCTGATCACGTGGATGCATTAACTTAGTATCAAGAATTTCCTTCATAATATACTCTTTTTAATCCAAGTTCGATCTGTAGCATAGATCCTCCAAATTTACTCTCCCAGACCAAGTTCAACAAGGTCGAATATAAAACTAGTGATATACTTCATCAAATGAGTTGAAACCTGAAAGATTCGCTTCATGGTCGACAAATATAAGGGCAAACCGTATCGGAAGAATACTTTTCCATTATTATTGAATAGATTAGATTTAATGATGCTTACAAACTGAAAATGGATGATATTATTAAAGATCAGAATGGAATTAGTATTATCTCCATACAGATGGAAAAGACGAATGATTATGTTCATATCCCTCTTATTAAAGAAACCATGTAAATAATTGAAAAATACAATACTCAACTCGACAGGGAAGTCCCGAATTTTGTTCTTCCCCGAATAAAAAATCAAAAGATTAATTTCTGTTTGAAAACAATTGGAGATATTGTTGGCATCAATAAAACGATTTCAATATTGTTTGTAGTACTTTCACCAGGTTGTAGATATGGAAGGATGTTCCCATTTCTTAAATTTTTGCGATTTTCCCCCGGAACATTGCTGGGCTCCAACCCAAGTACATATTCTCCTTTACCCATCATCTTCCATTGAATCAGGTATGGTAATTGATAAATATTAAAGTTAATTGTAAGAGCTATTCCTAGGTCATGATTTTTAAGTGTGGCAGATGTCTCTCCATTTTGGGAAGTTTTCATAGTATGACAAAATACCTGTTCCAAATACGCAGATTGTGGTTTTATTAATTTTTTAAATCCATGCATGCCAGCTTCTGCTATTGAGCTACACGGGGTTGTTTGGGCAGGATCTATAATCAATTCCGCATCCTCGTCCAGAAAAGGATATCCAAAATTCATGTGATAGAGGATCATATATGGACTTGGCTTGTTCCCAAAATTTGTTATTTTATCCCGTATTCGAATGATGTTCTGACCAAGTATTGTTGATATTTCACGCTCAAGGCGTAATTTGTTTCCAAATAGTCTTCCCTCTTCGATTATACCTTTTACGGTAATAATATATTCATCATCAACCCATTCAGAGAGATCGGCAACCTGACGGGCAGGAATTGTAGAATAACGTCCGTGTAAGCCCAGTTCTTCCCCTTCGTCAGTAACTGGAGATCCCAGATATGTCAGACCAGCGGTAGTTAATAATCCGCCTGTAAATGTCCGAAGCCAGCCATTACCTTCCGGTTCATAGTATGAAGGATGAGTTTCTCCATTGCATGTAAGGTAAACCAGGTTTATACCTTTAAAGCTGGCTAATGAGATATCCAAACCACGGTCGGGTAAGATAGTATAACGTAAACCACTGCCTGAATTTACATCGATGCACCTAAGGTTCCGGCCCCATCCATCAGTGAGAACATAATGCCTGGTACCGCCAATCTGGGACTGGTTGCCTATGTATTGCTGAATTTCGTTTTTTTTCATTTTGTAACAATTAAACAGGTACTTATCTGTAATTATTTTGTATTTTATGAGTGTCGGTAATCAATAACATGCTTGTGTTGATTTTGACTTTGTCGAGCTCCTCCGCTTCGCGTCGTCGGTTCTTCGTTTGCCCCTTACCCTAAAGGGTGCGAAGAAAATCAATTACTTCCTTTAGGGCTGGGGCAAATAATTGATTTTCAAGCACAATATTTGTATTATTATTGATAACCGATAGTCATAAGTTATTATATTAAAATAGACATTTAATGGAATATTGATGGAAGCTGTTCTCTTACTAAAAATCGAAAAACTCAAAGTTTTAATCAGAGTTAACAATGCGACTTTTCTTCATCCAATCAAACAACGGTTTCATCCATTCATCAGTTGGCAGATACAAAACAAAACCATGATCGCCGTTTGGATAAAGATGCATTTCCGCTGCTACTTTATTTTGTATCAATTCCTGATAAAAGCGAATACTATTCTCGACAGGTACTAATTTATCATCGCCAGCATGAGTCAGCCATGTTTGTGGAGTATTTTTACTGACATGCAATTCATTTGAAAAGAGTGCAATCTGTTCTTTTTCAGGAGATTTTCCAAGTAAATTATTTCTGGTTCCTGCATGGGTTAATTCATCTTTCATACTAATGACGGGATAAACCAGGATCATAAAATCTGGTCTCAAGCTGATTTTTTCATCATTAGGGATATACGATTTATCGAAATGAGTTCCAGCTGTTGAAGCCAAATGACCTCCTGCCGAAAATCCCATGATTCCGATTTTTGTTGAATCCAGTTTCCATTCCGCAGCACGCAGACGCACTGTTTTAATAGCTTGTTGGGCATCCTGCAAAGGGCCAATAGTCTTATCAATCATTATTGAATCACTTGGCAAACGGTATTTCAGGATAAAAGCAGCGATACCTTTGCGTAAAAATGCTTCAGCAATCATAATACCTTCAAGTCTATAACTTAACATTTCATATCCACCTCCCGGACAAATAATCACAGCAGCACCATTCGCAATTTTCTCGTCTGGAAGATAAACTGCCAGTGATGGTACTGAAACATTCCGAAATCCAAAAAAAAGTCCATTTTGCTCCATTCGTATTTCTTTCATCAGGTAAGGCTTATTATTAGGGATGGCAGCAGGATACAAGGGAATGATTTGCTGTGCTGCCAAATGCATAGAGAATATTAAGAATAAAACTAATGCTATTTGTTTCATGTTTTTTGGTTTGAGTTATTTAGCTTTTTATTCAGACCAGGAACAATGGTTTTCATTACTATCTTAACCCTGATGAACCCATTTATATCCCTGAGCGAAGTTGCCTTAAAATGTTGATCTGAAAGATATTGAAGATATTCTCCAAACTATTTCAGTGGTGTATTTACTATGGATGCTCAACATATAGTTCACCGTGAATAGTCAGAACGACAATCTTTCCATTACGGGCCTCATTAAATGCCACCATGATCTGTGTTTTTTGGCATTCAAAACTCAACCTGGCTCGAGAGGCGGATGATCATTCAACGGATCATAATCCCTGCTTCTTCCTGCACGGGCAAATTTGAACCACTTGACTTTAAGGAGTTCCACAACACCTAAATATGTCAAACCATGAATATTACTAAACTTCTTTTAATAAATCCGAACTTAAAATAATATTATTGATTTTAATAGTATTCAATGTCTCAAAAATGAATAAAGTTTATTATACTTTTCAAATTTAGTGTCGTAAATCTTACTATTTGATAGAATAGGATTAATAACCAAATCTTGTTTAATCATAGAATTTACGCCTTCTTCATAAGAAGAAAATATCCCGCTTCCTATTCCGGCAAGAATCGAGGCACCAAGAGAACTTGCTTCTGTAACTGAATTTCTTGCTATTGGTTTGTTCAAGATATCTGCAGTTACCTGCAACCATTTTTTCGAATTTGAACCACCTCCATTAGCATTAAGCATATTTACCTCCAGGTCAAACTCTTTCAGGTTCATTAAAAAATCCTTAAAATAAAATGTTATTCCTTCAAGAATAGCAAGTAGTATATCACCTCTGGTATGGTTAAACGAGAGACCTGAAATGGTTCCCGCACTTTCCATAAGGAACTCAGGAGGGCCTGTTGGCCCAAACCTGGGGATCACTATTATGTCGTTGATCGAATTTGGAATTTCATCAAATAATTTATCGAAAATATTTTGGGATTGGTTGCTTAATGTATTGTTGAAGTCTGAAAATGTCTTACTAAACCATTTTACTAATGCTCCTCCAGAAAGATTATATATTAAGCTGATAAACAAGTTTGAAACGACGTGATTTTCAATGTTTAGTTTGTTCTTAAACATGAATTCCAAATCTGGAATTTTTGAATATGCTGGGACGACACAAATATAAGTTCCCATACCGTACATGGCAGTTTTACTATCGTTGATAATTCCACTTCCAAGCGCAGCACAACACTGATCATGCCCTCCACTAATAATCTGAATGTCAGGGTTTAGATTCAACTCTTTGCTAATTTCCGGAGAGACTTTTCCAAGACTAATTCCTGAAGGATTAGGTGATGCAAATTTTACCGCATCCAGACCAGCCATTTGAAGTAGCTTCTCAGACCACTGGCATGTATTGATGTCAAAAAGGAGCGTTCTGCCTGCCAGGCTGTAATTGGTAATCGGTCTGCCTCCCAGCATAAAACATACAAAATCTGCCCATGATAAAAAATAATCCGCTTTTGAATATAATTCCGGTTTGTTTTTTTTAATCCACGCTATTTTGGGCATACTGTAAAAAACTCCCGGGAAATTACCATTTATTTTAAATATCTCCTCAGGAGATATTGATTCTAAGAATCTCTCCAGAAATTCATCTCCTCTTTGATCAAATCCTAAAATTGAGTTCCCAAGAATTATTCTATCCTTTGTAACAGGAACCATTGCTTCACCTAAAGAGCTTACGGATAATGCCTCTATAGGGTCTTCTTTTACCTGGGATGAAACTACTTTAATAGTTTCTTTGACCTTTCCCAAAACATTAAGGCAATTGAGCTCTGCATATCCGTCTCCTTCATTTAAAATATCATATTCTCTGGATGCTTTGGCTAATTCCTTGCCTTGTACAGAAAATGCTACTGATTTACATCCTGAAGTCCCGATATCAATGCCCAGCAAACTCATTTAATCCTTCATTTTAAATTATTGTATCCCAGCGATTCCATTATCCCTTCCATGATAGAAGAAGCCTTCTCGATCGAATCAATGAGGTATTGATGTGACTCGATGGAATCGAAATCATTTATTCGAATTTTGTCTTCCCTGTTTTTAAGCTGATTAAAAGCGTACAATCCGGCCTCCCTTGCTATCCGGGTCCACATGTTGACCCTCAGTATTCCATCACCGGGAAGAAGTCTGATTTGTGAATCAGATAAACAGGAAGTGCCATGAAGTACTAATTTCCTGTCATTTAATAACGCCTGTATTTTTATGGCTCTTTCTTTCAGGTAAATGTTTTTTCCCACACCTTGAGATTGTTGCTCAGTTCCAAGATCGGCTACGAGAAAATCAACTTTAGTCTTTTTTATATAATTAAAAGCTCTCTCAGGGTAATCATCAACAACGGGTCCAGCTTTTTTCTCATGAGCATGAAAAACACTCAGTTCATCCATAATACCTTCAATAAGCACTTTATCACCAAATTCTTTTACATATGATGTGGTTAACTCAATGTTTTCTTTCAGCGGGTATTTCTGTGCATCGAACATCACCGAAGCCAAAAAATCAATACCCTCGGTAAGGGCCCATTTATCCCTGAAAGGATCAGCATGATCAAGATGGGGGAGGACTTGTACCTCATAGTATGGTGAACCGGGATCATCAGCAAGAACCTGCAAATGCTTCATGATTGACAGGAATCCTAATCGTGCATCATTTGTACGTGTAATCCTTTGCGCCTGAGGCATATAATCGTAATTAAATGTCATGGCAATTGCAACAGGAACATTCCTTATTCCGTATTTTTCACCTGTTTTTTTTGCAGCTAACAATATAGCTTCTGTATTCCAGTGGCTGGCAGTGCAAAAAATAGGAAGACTTGTATTTTTTGATTTGATCCTGTCGATAACTTCCAGTGATTTTTTTCTGCCTTTGATTATCATAATTCTATCTCCCCTTAATTGGTTCTTAAATTTTTCCTGATTTCTTCAACTGTTGGATCTACAGGATCAAATGTAACATCAAAATACCTTGATGCCTCATAAAGGACGGAAGCATAGTTCCCATAAATACAGGATACATGATGAACATAAGGCCCGTAGATTATTTTTTCTTCCCACAATGGCCAATCATTGACCTGGAGATAGACATAAGTTCCAAGGTTAAAAGGCCCATCAACAGCCTTGCCCTCGCCGCAGAAAAGTTTATATTCCCCATTGATGCCGTCAAAGCGGATCACTGTAATGTCGCCTTTTTTCAATTGCCAGTTACAGGTTCCAGGTGCATGGGAGGGAAGTACAAAATGATTACCTATTGAAGATTTATTTTTATCAATGCTCAGTGATGGGGGGAATGCTCCACAATGCCATAGCAACTCAGCGTTATCATTTTCCGGGTGGCGAATTGTAAGGTCAGAGAAGAATGTTGGATCTTTAAACATGCTGGCTGCCTGGAGAATCAGGCTGCTGATAGCACCATGAACATCCGATTCGCAAGCGACGGGTGTCCCTTCCTCGGTAATCAGTGCATGTATAAAACAAGGACAAATTCCTAATTGGAACTGTAATTCATCCCAACACTGCACTGCCAGTGATTGAAGATTAAGTTCCTTAATAGTATTGGTCAGAACATATTTTAACGCGCCTAATTTTTCTGTTTCTTCAGATGATAGTTTAGAAAGATTTGCGGCCTTTTTCATTCCCTCCATAACCTGTTTGATTTCGGCTTTTTTATTATGAATCGCTTCATTAACCTGTCGTACTATTGTTTCAAGATTAATTGGGATGACCTCAATGCCAAACCTTTCCATCAATTCGTTTTCATTAACAATTAAGGAATAAAATGTCTGTGGTCGCCCTGAGATTTGTCCAATACGGATATATTTAGCAAACTTGACAACATTTGCAGCTCTGATAAAATTTATAAATCCTTTTTTAAAGACATTATCAGTAACTCTTGAATTGATAACATAGCTATATGGTACTCTATACCTCTGCAAAACTTTTGATGTTGCAAACAATCCACATTGTGAATCACGAAGCCTTTCACCAGTTTTAAGGGGCGCTTCATCACGCGGGCCCCATATCAACAATGGTTTTTGTACCCTTCTGGCAACCTGGGCAACTGCATTTTCTGTCCCGAAATTACAATGAGGTGAAAACAACGCATCAACTTCTTGTTTAATGAAATAATCTGCAACCTTTTTTGCATCCTGATCATCATACAGCAAGCCTTCGTCATTGAGCCAGTCCAGATCATAGATTTTTACATTTTCAGGAACAATTTTTTTAATCTCTTCAAAAATCAGTCCCTTGAATTTTCCAGCGTCCTCTTTAGAAAAAAAGGTTCTGCGTGTGGGCATATATCCCAGCTTAAATATTTTATCCATTTTTATTTGTTATTAATTATTTTGAAATCATTTCTTTCTGTATTTGTTCCAGTGTCTTTCCCTTTGTTTCAGGGAAGAATTTCCAGACTATGAAAAACTGAAGCACCATTGCAACCGAGAAAAAGGAGAAAGCCCAGCCTCCGGCATTGCTTTCGGCAAGTATGGGAAACATCCAGGAAATGATTACTGACATTGTCCAGTGTGTAAAGCTTCCCAG
Source organism: Bacteroidales bacterium (assembly GCA_003142255.1). Classification (GTDB taxonomy): domain Bacteria; phylum Bacteroidota; class Bacteroidia; order Bacteroidales; family VadinHA17; genus LD21. The sequence continues at coordinate 320,406 of PLLO01000014.1, forward strand.
TGTCTGCCCCTTAGCGCGGATTGAGTTAGGGAATATCTCGGAAATAAATACCCAGATGACCGTTCCCTGTGAAAATGCAAAAAAGGCAATAAATCCCGAGAGGTAAATCAGCATCAAGATGCTTCCATTTGTAGTTGTAAAAATTGTCCTAGCGACCATACCAAGAAAGAATGTCATACCAACTGCGCCAACAAGCAAAAGTTTCTTCCGCCCGACACGATCAACCAGAAACGTACCCAGGATAGTGAAAATGAAGAGTGTTACACCAACTGAAACCGATTGTAACAAGGCAGAGTTTTTTGCATATCCCACGAGCTCGAAAATCCTTGGGGCATAATACATTATTGCGTTTATACCTGATACCTGATTAAAAACTGCTACCAGTATTGCAAGGATAATAGGCATCCGGTATATTTTTTTAAACAGGTATTCACGTTTGATGCCGTCTTTCTTTGAGACGGAATCTTCAATTTCCCGGATTTCATTTAAAGGATCGACTGCGCCTAATCTTCGTAATACTCCTTCAGCATCTGAAAGCCTGTTTTTCAGTACCAGCCACCTGGGTGAGTCAGGTATGAAAAACAAAAGAAGCAAGAAGATCACTGAAGGTACGCTTAAAACACCAAGCATCCAACGCCATGAATCGACGGCCACAATATGGGAGATCCAGTAGTTTGAAAAATATGAAAGTAAAATCCCCCCAACGATATTCAGCTGGAATGAAGCTACTAAACGTCCGCGCAGATGAGCCGGAGATATCTCAGCGATATACATTGGCCCTATAACGGAAGAGGCACCTACAGCAATTCCGCCAAGGAAACGGAAGACAAGAAATGCTATCCAGCTATGTGACAGCGCACTTCCCAGGGCTGATAGTGTGTAAAGGACAGCTACTACCATAAGCGACTTTTTTCGTCCCATAATATCAGCGGGCTTTCCTGATATGAGCGCTCCAATCAGAGTTCCTATAAGTGCAATTGCAACGGTGAATCCATGCCAAAATCCATCGAGATGAAAAAGCTGCTGAATAGTTTTTTCTGCACCTGATATTACGGCAGTGTCGAATCCAAAAAGCAAACCTCCCAGGGAGGCTATAAAAGCGCACGCTATTACAAATTTGTTACCTTTCTTCATAAGTTGAATTAGCTTTTAATCATTATTTTAATTTATTGCAATACAATGCTGAATAAGTTCTTCTATTAATTAGCTGATCCTTTTAAATTTAGTTTTTTACATGTTAAATATCCATTGTAATTTGATCCAATGGGTTCTGTTTCATTCTCTTGGGAATATGATAAAACATCAAAAGAGATAAAAAAGAGTGCACCTGTTATTTTTTCATTTCCTATATTTTAATTGTTAATTACTGATCTTCACAAGTACTACTCCATGTGGTGGCACTTCACTTTCGAACTTGTTATCAAATACACCCAAATCCCTTTGCCGCCAGATATCCCTTATGTTCTGCTTACCAATTATTTTTAGGATTTCCCAGGGAACTTCAATTTTCAAATTATCTTTTGTGAGGTTAAAAAGACCAGCCGCTTTCGAACCATCTTCTAAGTCTTTAACCATGATTATATAATCTCCATTTTTCACTGCTGGCAGTGCCTGCCTGCCAAGCGGATCCTGATCAATGTCAATCACTTCGTCGTTGGCTAAAAGATTGAAGGTAAAATCATCAAGTTTGGACAAATCGCATCCAATTAGTAATGGTGCTGAAAGTAACGCCCAAAGACCAATATGGCTGTATTGTTCATCCGGAGTAAGATGAGAGGGGTGTAAACGTTCAATGTCATCACCATACCATCCCCAACCCAAGACAAGCATGTCTGGATCGTTCCAACTGCCGGGTCTGGCATAAGGGGCAGTCACTTCTAAATTAAAGCCTTTCTTTACACTTTCCCAGTTATCCTCAATATCGGAAACAACACGCCATAAATTACCTCCAATGCTGTCACCCCATTCCCATGAATTCAATCCCCCCAAACTATATACAAAATCACGACCAGTTCTATTCAACGCGTCTTTCATCATTATGAAGGGTTTCTGAAGTGACTTCCTGCTATAGTCTTTGGCAGGATATGAACACCAATCATACTTCAGGTAATCAAATCCCCAATTTGCAAAGGTTTGTGCATCGCTTTCATTATGCCCATAACTTCCTATGCCAAGGGGGGTCCCATTTACTGAACAAGCAGTTGGTCCTGCTGAAATATAAATGCCTGCTTGCAAACCACAGGAATGAATATAATCAGTCATCGCTTTCATATCAGGGAATTTATGGTTTGGTACTACTGGCTCAACCGAATCACGTTGCATAGGTTCCCAGCCAATATCAGTGTTTACATATCTGTATCCATGGTCTGCCAACCCGCTGCTGACAAGAACATCAGTGGCATTGTATATTTTATCTTCACTAACATCGTAACCCAGTCCATTCCAACTGTTCCACCCCATGGGAGGGGTTAATGCTATACGGTTACCAACTACTATTTTCAGGTTACGACTAACTTTTCCAAGCTTATTTTCAGCAGTCAGTTTTACAGTGTATTCTCCTGGCTGTTTCACGTTCCCGGTGATGATTCCAGAATTTATATCCAATGAGAGCCCTACAGGAAGATTTTCTGCATAAAATGTAATTGGTCGTATGCCTGTTGCGGGTATTCGGAAAATAAAATCGGAACCCGTTCCGACACCGACTATTTTAGCTCCGTTTATTTTTGGATTTTCTGATGATTTTGGAGTTAGTATATATGGCAAGTTCTGAGTATGATTTACCTTGTAGTTTGTATTAGATTCTACAAATGAGCAATCTATTTTCATTCGTTGTGATAAATCACCTTTAAAACTTATGGTGTAGTATTGTTTATCATTTTCCCCCAAATGAACATCGTAAACTTTTATAGTAAGTGTTTTTTGCGTTTTGAGATCAGTAATCTCTAAAATTAATTTCCCTTTAATATCAGAAAAAGATGAATTGTTTTGGACTACTAATGTCTTACTTAACATTCCATCCGGCTTTCTTTCCAACCCTATTGTATCGAAATCAAACAATAAATAATCTGTTTTATTTTTCATTCTAATATTAACAGGAGAAGTATATAGTCCCCCCATGCCAAACATATTAAGTACTCTTACTGCCAATAAATTTTCCCGATCCCATTGTAATCTCGGATCATTTATGGATAGTGTATAATTTCGGGTAATGCTTCTGGCCCATTTCAATTCCCAAAGATTTTTTATGGGTATATTGTCTGTTCCTGAAATTAATATTGCATTCTGTCCTAATAATTTACCATTAATAAAAGTTTGATCACAATCGTCAATCTTCCCTAACGATATAAGAAGAGAATCTAAATCCGCCTTCTTTTTTAGATCTGATGATAATGTAAATTTAATGCGATACCATGCGTAACCGCTAGGAATGTCATATCCATTGGCTTGCCAGTAGCTTCCCACTTTGATTGGCTTCCAATTCGTATCGTTATAGTCAGGCAGTACCCATGCCAGACTATCACCGTTCATAAACTTCCAATTGTTAAGATGTATAGTCAGTTGTGCAAAACAGAATAAGCTGTAAAAGCATAATAACAAGCAAATAAGAATTTTTTTCATGTGTAAATACATTTAACTCTAAAAATGCAGACATTGAAGTTTGTAACATCAAGCCCTTCGTCACCAAAATCCTTAAGATGATAATGTCTTCAGAAATACTTTTTATAGCTTTCTTTTAATAATTTGAACTTCTTTATATCCATTATTTTTTATTAATCTCCTGATGATTTTCAGATTTAAAAATATTTGATTCTGATTGTTTTATCTCATAAAGCAATATGACAAATTGATAGCACAAATTGGTCGAATAAGTTCCCTTCCAAATTATTAATAAATTAGATCATATTACGGGAGTTCCTTGTTCGACCAACTGCTACCTGTTTTAACGGATAATAAGGTAATTATTTGATTATGGCTACATACCCGCCCGCTTTGGCTAATTTCACTTTCAACGGCTTACCGGCTTCAATGATTTGAGTTGACTTTGTGATATTTTTTGCATTTTTATTCGCATCTTTGGCGTCAGCCCAAATCTCAATAGAATATTTACCGGCAGGTAAAAATCCTGTATTCAACGTGATTTCCTTTTCTACGCTATTGTTCAGTACCCCGATAAACCAACTGTCGCCGGATTGTTTGGCTATAGCTACATATTCGTCAGGAGAGCCACCCAAAAAATGGATGTTATCCCATGTTGTTGGTACCAATTTCAGGAAATCGGCCCCCGGTTGGCCCAAAATAAATCTGGGATTATCACAGACCACAGTGTAGGGACTTTCATAAACCACGAATTTTGCAAGCTCAGCTGCCCGGGTATTAGATACAAGTACCGGTAACTGGACTTTGAAATTTTCTGCCGTTACGTTATTGAAACCACCAGGTGTATAGTCCATCGGTCCGGCCAGCATACGGGTATAGGCCAGCTTGACGTTGTGTTCAGGTGTCATACTCGTTGAAAAATGATAGAATTCACTTCCTTTAACACCCTCCCGCGTAAGATTGTTGGGCCACGTACGGATGATACCGTCGGGCTTGTATGCACCATGGAAATCTACTAACAATTGGTTTTCAGCAGCAGCACGGATGATTTCGTGATACCATTTCACCATTTCCTGATCGTCCCTATTCATAAAGTCGATTTTAACGCCTGCAATACCCCATTCCCTGAACAAAGGGAATACCTTTTTGTATGCGCTGTTACGGTTTACATCCGTACTACACAGCCATACCCATATACGCACATTTTTTGATTTAGCGTAAGACAGTATCTCATGCATATCAATTTGAGGTACAGACTTACTAATGTCGGCTTCAGGTGTATTGAGCTCCCCGTACCAATGATAATCAACCAACATGTAGGGCCAACCCATTTCAGATGCAAGGTCAATGTATTCCTTGATAGTGGGCATGTCCATTTTCACTTCACCACTCCACCAATTATCCCAGGCGCTTTTACCCGGTTTTATCCATGAAGGATCGGCAATGGCACAAGGCGGATTCAGGTTCTGAATTATTTCCGATTCGATCAATGTACCAGGGCTATTTCCAATCATGATCACCCGCCAGGGTGTTTGGATATCATCGGCAAAGCGGACTTTCACACCTTTTTCTTCCTCGCCAGGAAGAGGTGCCAATTTTGTGGTCAACTGATTTTTATGTCCGTTCGTACCGATATAAAATCCAGCGTAGTTGTCATTTTCAGCTTCTGTAATGGCTACCCAACAGTCGTCTGAATATTTCATTAAAAACGGTAATCCTGCAATGGTTTTATCTGTCACAGATTCCAGTTTTTTCTCTATAAATTCTCCCTCTTGCGCAGTCGCATAATTACCGTTTACGTCCTTTCTTATATCTCCCGGACAGTCGACGCAAGCATATTGAGCCACCCATGCCTGAGGGTTACCGGGAATACAAAAGTTTGTCAACTCACTGGTCAGGAAGCGTGTGCCGACGCGTTCGCTACGATATAACTTATATCTAAAAGCTACACCGTCGTCGTAAACCCGGAAAACAACATCCATTCGACGTCGTTTACCGGTCTTTTCTTCGGCCATGAGTGCCAGTTCATTATACGCATCGGTGATTTTAGCATGTTTACTTTTGATGACAGGCGTCCAAACTTCATTATGTGATGAAGGAACAGCCTGAATCACATGCATATCTTTCTGCATATCAGGCTCATCCTTGAAACAAAAACCTAATTTCGAGTTTTCAATGATCTGTCGTCCTGAAAAATTAACGGCATATTGCAATGATCCTTCATCGTCTGTGTTGATCCGGACGCGGATAGACTGTCCCGGAGAGGATACTTCAAAAGTTTGCGCTTCTGATAACCTGCACATGAACGCCAGAGTACATAAAAACAGACAAAATAAATTTTTCATATTGAATTGATAAGATTTTATTATTGATTTTTTATTTTTTGAACCGCCTGCCTGACTGCGTTAAGCAACAAACCCCTGTCACCCATTGTCGGAGCGATGTAACCACCTTCACAATATTCGTTAAAAGCGTAGATTACAGCCAGATTTCCAAAGGAATAATTTGGATTTTCCTTCATCCATTTGGCTGCATTCAATATGTGGTCGTACAGTTGCCGTGGGGTACGGTCAGGGGCATAACAGGAACGGTTTCCCCCACTATAGGTCGTTATTTCCCACGGACGGCAGTCCCACCCACCAAGAATTACAGGCACATACGGTAAAGAATTATATTTGGAAAAGGCTTCCCAGCATTTTTCATGTTCACTTGTCATTTCTTTGTAAGGCAGCAGATAGGTTGTAGTATTGCCTTCGGAAACAGGCGAATATCTCCGGTAATTGTATCCCGACAAACCGGATAGTCCCTGTGATTCCCGTTCTTTCAGCAGGTCGATCCATTCCTGTTCGTTAAAAGCGTCCGGGTTGTAATCAATTTCGCGTGCCGGTCCCGAACCATAAGGATTTTCGCATCCGACCACCATCACACCGGGCAGCCCTGCTTCTTTGACACGATTGTCCAGATAATTAATGCATTCCTTTGTTTTGTCTGTACCGCCCAATTCACTGACTAAATGGTAGGCAGAAAAGAAGAAAATCACCGGTTTGCCATCCACTTTAACCGCTTGTTTGTTTGTCAGATAAGGCATCCACTGATTACAGGCATCCTCCCATTTGTTATAAGGGATATACGCACCCTCTTGATTGGCAACTAAAAGACAAAATTGCATTTTACTAGAATTACTCGCCCGTAGGAACGTATCAACTGCACAATCCATCTGTGGCATACAATTATAATACCAGTCAAAAGCAAAATATGTCAGACCACCAGCTACAGCGTATTCAATCTGTTGTTCCATGTTTTTCAGGCTTGCGTTAATCCAGCCCCATACAGGTTTTCGATCGGCAAATTCGCTGTAAAGACGGTCGGTAAGATGAGGACCATCGTATGAAAAACCATACCAGAAATATGCTCCCACACGGAAATCAAGTCCTGTAAAATCATGCTGTTCGTTGTCTTTAAAGACTGGCGAATAGCAGATTGTATTCATGACACTTTGAAAATCCGTATCCAGGGTGTGGCCATTATTTTGAGATGGATGCGAACACGACAGAAGAAATCCTACTAAAGGTAATAAGATAATGAAATAGCGGTTTGTTTTTAAATTCATATTTACATTATTAATATTATTCTTAAAGAGTCTATTACCAACCAGGATTTTGCCACGATATACCAGTATACCTCTGCATTTTTAATACTTCATCTTGTTTAATAGGATACATCAAGTATTTATCGGCATTGGTTCCGCGACTCTTAAGTTTGATGCGTTCGTATGTTAAACTGTTGTCCGGATTTTTGGTAATGTGCATACCTGTTACAAAATCATCCGTTTGGTTAAGGATTTTCCAACGACGGACATCAAAGAAACGATGTTCTTCGAATGCCAGTTCTACGCGCCGTTCGTTACGGTAACGTTTTTCAAAATCATCCTGACTCAATCCGGCTGCTAATGAAGGCATAGAAGCTCTTGCCCTTACTAAATTCACGGCATCACGAGCCGATAATGATGGACCTCCAACGGTAGATGGCACCTGTTGGTCTGCGCCATATACATGATAAGCTGCCTCGGCAAAGTTCAGGTACAGTTCGCCCAATCGGAATAATTTCATGTAACCGTCTGCAGCTATCGAAGGCCCGGACTGGCTATTATTGAATTTACGCATATAGTAGCCGGTACGAGTATAACGAACGTCTGTCGTTCTGTCCGAGATACCACAGTTACCGCCAACGAATGTCTCAACTGGCTGATTATTGGTCTGTGTAAACAATTTCTGATTCCTTATAAGTATTTCGTATGTTCCACCACCATCGTCGCCGCCTGTCCACATATCGAAACGTATAATATAAATAGGTTTTATTTTAAAATTATTGGTGACATCAATATTTACCTTTGTCCAATCGGAAGCAGCCGGCAAAGAATAATCTGTTGCACCTACGAGAGCGAAAGAGTTGTCAAGACAAAGCAGCGAAGCTTTCGGGCAAGCTCTGTTATTTTTATATTCGAAAGTAAAGGTTACATTCCCCTGACTATGATCCATTATATCAATCGTCATAATAATAAACGGGCCGGAAAGAGAGGTCGATGTCAGTTTGACATAATCATCGATTTTCTGGCTGGTTAAGGCGTTTTGCCAACCGATGTTTATAGTGACCGGATAATTCGTACCACCAAGTGAACGTGGCGCACCATTATAGTAAATGGAAGAATAGAAACGCGGATCACGTCCTGAATAGGGATTTGCCGGATCATATCCCGATCCGGGATTGATTATTGGGTTCAGATGGTCGGCATCTGAATAGCCCAATATTGGAGGCATTCCATTTGCCATTTCATAACTATCTACTAATTCCTGAGACGGACAGGCGCCTGCTTTCGTCATGCCTTCTGTTATCGGAGTACCACATAATTTCCAAATATTAGTCTGGAGATTCGATTCATAAATAGTTTCCTTATCAACAGAACGAGAAGGGTCTGCGCGTTGTATGAAATAATATGCATAAGGATTTTGGGCTATCGACATATCTACGGGTACATTATAAAGTTCATAACCATGGATAAGACACTGATCCAATGCCTCCTTGGTAACATCTTTCGTCTTTTCCCAGATGTATTTACTTCCAGGAGAAAACCATAAAGGACTTGCCGCATATAAAGCCGCCTGTGATTTGACAGCGTAAGCAAAACCTCTTGTGATAACGCCCCGTTCAGTACTACTGACTCTCCATCTAAAACCTATGGATGTACTTAAGGGTTCCGGAGTTGCCAAAGCAAGATCACATTCCGAAAGAATATAATCCACACATTCTTCGAAAGTAGCACGCTTGTCCTTTGAATAATCGTGATCCATTTCAACCAGCGTATCCATTATCGGAACACCTCCATAACGTTTTATTAACTGAAGATAATCATATGCACGCAGGACATGTAACGTGGCAATCCAACCTTGTTTTTCTTCTTCGTTCATTTCAAAGGTGGATATTTCAGGGTCCTGGATGTTTTTCAGAAATACACCCACTCTTCTTATTTGTTCAAAGAATAAATCATAAGGATCAGAGGAAACCGTCAATGGATTGTACACAGGCGATGTCATATTACTATACCAATTGCGCACCGAACTGTTGATGCCATCATAAGAATCCTGCGCTTCATCGCAATACGAAGCTAATGGACTATTATCATAGGTAAGACCAATATCCGGCACATTCAAGGTTGAATAAAATGACCGGGCTCTGGCATAACTGTTGAATACTTCCTCCATCGTGATACGGCCATCATTATAAATATCAAGCTTACTACAAGAAAACAATGTTCCGATAAGACTTATTGCTATTAATAATTTTTTCATGTTACTAAATGTTAAAATGTAAGATTTACACCGATGTTATATGTACGATAAGGCTGGAACGTATTTTGAACCATCACTTCCGGATCTATGTACTTCGAAGGCAAGTTATTTATCGAAAACAGATTCTGTGCATTAAGAGTCACCCTGATTTTCCCTGCAGTCACTTTTTTTGCAATGCCAGATGGCAATGTGTAAGCAATTTCCAGGTTCTTCAGCCGGAGGAACGAACGATCCCATGAGAAAAAGTCATTAGGCTGATCGCTGGTTGACCTGCTTAAAGACAATGCCGGAAAGGTTATCTTTTCGTTATTAGCATAACGTTCAGGTGTGAAAGCATTCAAATGAATATCGTTGAATACCCCCTGCCCCAAATACTCATAAGCCCCAATTGAATTGGCCATGAATGTTGCTTTAGCTATCCCTTCGAATAAAAAACTGAATTCAAGGTTTTTGTACGTAACCCCACTTGAGAAATTATAATTGATTCCCGGAAGGGTTGAACCACCAACGGGCGCAAGGTCTTTGTCATTAATAATGTTGTCACCATTCAAATCTTTATAGATAAAATCGCCTACACGGGGTGTTCCAAATTCGTATTGCAGATGGCTCGATGCTAATTCACTCGCCGTATTAAACATACCCGTACCGTTGCTATAATCAATCAGGTAACCCCATTGCTGACCCCACATATACCCTTCACTCCGTTTCGGGTATGCGTAATCATCGCCCAATGGCAGTTCATTGATGTTGATAATCTTATTGGTAGTCTGGGAAAATCCGGCTTCTGCAAAAAAGGATAAATGTTGATTAAACTGCTTGCGATAGGTTGCTGTAATTTCTAATCCGTTGTTTTTCATCTTCCCGTTGTTTAACCGGGCATAATTAACCAGAGGAATTCCCTGGTAAATAGGAATAATGCCGGCGCTATTCACCAGCATATTATTATTTTTGCTGATATAATAATCTAAAGAGAGAGTTAACTGATTCACAAAGCCTATTTCAACACCATAATTTTGTTTGTAGATTTTTTCGGCAGACAGATTGGGATTCCCTAGTAATCCTTCCGTACCATTGGTGCTAACATAGTCGACATACAAGAAACGTTCTCCTCCAAACCAGTCGTTTGCACTAATCCCATAAGAAGCACGCAGTTTCATGTAAGTTAATACTTTCTGATCCTTCAGAAAATTTTCTTTCGACACAATCCATGATGCTGAAACAGCGGGTGTAGCAATGTAACGGTGACCTGGACGGAATTGTTCGGAACCCGAGTAACCCAGATCGCCTTTGATAAAATACTTATCCTGGAATCCGTACATAGCGGATACGCCTGAATTCTCACGTTTGTAGGGTAATATCTGTACGCCGGATGTAGCATCTTTTTCCATTTTCTGGTAAGAAATAAAGGCCGTAGTCTCAATACTATGATCGCCAAATCTGCGCTTGTAATTCATGTTGGCCATCAGTTCCATGTTATATTGAAACCTTGTATCCCGGTAGTAAGTCAACGGCGTGTTTTCATTGGAGCCATTCTTTGTAAACTCCAACACTGAAAAATCACTACTACGTACATAACGTTCAAAATCCTGACCGGTGATCGTGTTATTAAGCGAATAGGTCTGATAGGCGATATATCCGCTTGCAGAAAGTCCTTTCGTAAGAAACCCCATATCCAGGTTCAGTCCTGCGTTCGCCATAATATCAGTCCTTAATAGTCTACTGTATCCTGAACGATTTAAGAGACCGTAAATAGGATAGAACTCTGCATCGGTTGCCACTACCTGATTCCCTAATTCAGGATTACTTTCATTGGCGGGTGTCAGCGGGCCATACATCACTGAAGGTTGCGTGATTACTCTGGAATAGATATCATAATTATTGTTAGTCGAATTCTGGGTTCGTGTGAGATTTCCGTTTAACTGTATGAAAGCGCCTAAATACTTGTTTAGTTGAATGTCCACATTCGAACGGAATCCGATTGCATTGACGTCGGGGGTAGGATCGTATTTCCTATCAGGCTCATCCGTTATTATAAACGGTTTGGTTTGATGTACATAGTGTATATTCGTAAAGTACCTGATCTTATCGGAACCGCCGGATATATTTAACCCTGCGCGCTGCATATAGTTAACATCCTTGATGAATGTACTATACCAGTCATTATCCGGATATAACGGATCTGTTCCTGAGCGAAAAGCTTCTATTTCCGTTGGAGAGAACTGTGAATATGCACCTAATCCGTCATTTATCCCAGCCTGGTTACGCATTTCGGCAAAATCGGCGGAATGTACGTGAAGTGGCCTACGGGTCATTTGTTGGACCGATTGATCCAAAAAGACCTCTATTTTCTGCTTACCAGTATATCCCCGTTTGGTAGTAATGACAATAACGCCGTTCGAACCTTGCATACCATATAAGGCAACAGCAGAAGCATCTTTCAGAATCGTTATGTCCTCAATTTCTTCCGGCGAAAAATATTCGAAATTAAGGTATGGCGCAATAACCCCGTCAACAACCGTGATAGGTGCCTGGGCATTGATGGTTGTTGAGCCCCTGATCCACATTTCTGTACCCGAATTGAACAAATCCTGGCTTGATTCAATCATTGTCATACCCACAAAATGTCCGTTTAATGCTTGTGACAAAGATGATACCGGAGATTTTGCAAGTCCGGCTCCGCTAACGGATTCAACAGCACCTGAATTGGATTCTTTCGATTGGGTAAAATAACCCAGGTGGAATTTTCCTCCGGTGAGATGCGAATCAAATTCCAAACGTATCTCGCCACTGTCGTCCTTTCCAATAACAAGTTTTTGATCCTTATAACCAGGTGACGAAAACAATATGTATCGGCTGCTATCTTTTACAAGAAATTCATAAGCTCCGTCCGTGCCTGTCAGAAATTCATTTTTTCCGTATTCTGCCGTGACAAGAACATCAGACAGTGGTTCTCCGAATTGGTTGACCACTTTACCTTTGATTTGTGAATTTAGTTGTACACATAGAAAACCTCCACATATACATAGGATTATCTTATATATATTTGAGTTCATGATTTATATTTTTTATGGTTAAAATTTCTAACGTATAATTACCAACCAGGATTTTGCCAATTTTCACCCGTATCCATCTGCATCCGACTTGCTTCATTTAAAGGAATCGGTAATAGTAAATCCTTGTTCTGCCAACCACCGCGTGGGCCGTAAGGGATTTCCCGGGTATAAATAAACGAACCGTCTGTCTGTTTTTCAATTTTCATAGCGGTAAGCCATTTGCATGTTTTGCTTAAATCTCCGGCAGGTTGTTGCCAGCGACGCAAATCAAAATACCTGTTTTCATTCAATGCCAGTTCAACACGGCGCTCATTACGGACACGCAAAATCAGGTCAGCCTGGGATAATGTTGCCGGTAATGCAGGCATTTTGACGCGTGCTCTCACTTCATTGGCCGCTGCCTGAGCATCGTCTAAATGACCGGCTTCTGCTGCAGCCTCAGCGTAATCGAGCATCAATTCAGAAAACGTGAATAATTTCCATGTCGGACTTGCATAATTATGTTTAGAACTGGCCCCCGGAGGAACTGTTTTACGGTAAAAATATCCGGTTCGGGAGTATTGATAATCCCCCTTCACATAAGAGGTATGATTGCGTCCTCCGACAAAAGCCTCTACCGTCACAGGTATATCATTATACTCAAAGACACTTCCGTTCATTAAAGCTGTGGCGTACAGGCGCGGGTCACGGTTCAGGTATGGATTAGCAGGGTCGTACTGTTCATTATTCAGGTTATAATTTGGACTTAAATGCTGATCATCATTATATGGGTTGGATAAATTCAGAACAGTTTTGCCATTGATTGTTTCAAATGCATCAACTAACTCCTGTGTAGGACAGGATCCGCATTTATAGGTATCCTGAAAACCTGAACCGATATAACTGACTACAAATGACATCTGATGTCCAGCATGGTTTTTATGTTGCCAGATGGTTTCCTTATCACGCGGACTGGCAGAATAATCAGCTTCTTCGCAATTAAATTGCTGAAAAGCAGAAGCATCCCCAGTGTCATAGAAGCCAGGATTAGTGCAGGTAGTTGACAAAGCATATCCATTGCTCTTTAACTCACTCACAGCATGTTTACATGTCTGGTAAGCTTCTTCCCAATATTCGGAATGGTCCTCATTAAAAAGCGGACTGGCGGCGAAAAGCATCATCTTAGCTTTGATCGCATAAGCTACTGCTTTAGTTACACGCATTTCATCGCTTGTCACAGTAATACGCCATGGGAGTTCCTGTGTATTAATAGCGGCATCGCAATCTTCAGCAATAAACTTTGCCACATCATATACAGATTCCCTTTTAAATTGTGAAAAATCAACGTCCATAGGTAAAGAGGTCTTTATAATCGGCACTTTCCCGTACCATTTGACCAATTCTGAATAGAAAAAAGCCCTCATTACATGTGCTTCTGCTTGCATACGTGCCCTGTCACTCTCACTTTTAACTGCTGCCTTTCCAATATTTTCGAGAAATTGTGAACATAACCGGATCTGACTCCAATATCTGGACCAATAATTTGCAGCCTTGTAAGTATCGCCAACTATATGTACCAGTCCATCTTGCATCGGATGGTAGGAAGCTGAAGTTTGATCGTTATACAACTGTGCAATTAATAAAAAGGAACGATCATCCGATGACCATGCATCATCACTGGCGTCGACCACTAATCGTTCCCACCAATAATAAGTATAACCTTTCATTGGGATTTCATTGTATAATGAATTCAGCAAACCTTCTACTTTATCAGGATCTGCCAGAACATCCTTCATGTACATGTTTCCGTCAGGAGATATGTTCAATACATCTTTACATGAATTCAACATCCCTGTGATCAGAAAAATTATTATGACAAAAAAATATTTTCTCATTTTTTCTTAGATTAGGTTAGGTTAAAAAACAACATTAAAGCCCATATTCACCATTTTAGTGATCGGATATGTACGTGAAGTAATTTGTTCCGGATCAACTGTATTAAATGGATATTTCTTCCATGTCAACAGGTTATTGCCGTTCACATAAAAACGAGCCTTGCTTATACCAATTCTTTGTGTGAACTTTTGTGGCAAAGTGTATCCTATCTCAACATTTTTTAGTCGCAAAAATGACCTGTCCCATACAAAGAAGCTGTTTGGTTTGATGCTTGATCCTTCCGATAAGCTTAAAGCAGGATAACTGATTTTTTCCCCGTTTTCATACCGTTCCTTGGTCCATGCCTGTTCGTGCATATTATTGTAAAACCCTTCAAATCCAAATTCAGTAACTAAAAACTCGGAAAGATAAATACTACTTTTACTGATACCGGTAAACAAGGCAGAAAAATCAAAACTCTTATAGCTCAGGTTTCCTGAAAAACTATAAGTCACTCGGGGTATCTGGGTATAACCTATCGGAACCATGTCTTTGGTATCAATGACGCCATCATGGTTGGTATCAACATATTTGAAATCTCCAAGACGGGGATTCCCTCCCACATTGTAGGTAGGCAGATTTTGCAGTTCTTCTTCAGTATTGATGTAACCGTTCCCATTACTGTAATCTATCAGGTAGCCGAATTGCTGACCGATACTGTATCCAGTGATTCTGTATTGGCAGGTGTAATCCTCAGCGAGCTTTGCTTCGTCTGCATACAGAACTTTATTTTTATTGTAGGCGTAGTTACCTTTAATTGTAAACGTAAGATCTTTATTGATTTGTTTTTGATATGTCAGTTCAAGCTCATACCCTCGATTGTCAACTTTCCCCATATTTGCTTTGGGTAATAAATTCAAGTCAACACCCAGTATTTCCGGAACGGTACCTCTGGTAATCAATATTTTATCTCTCTTCTCAAAAAATGTCTCAAAATCCAGCGAGAAGTTTTTAAATAATTGCAATTCAAATCCGTAATTTTGTTTGGTGGCAACTTCCCATTGCAGCTTTTCATTTCCTATTTTGCCCTGATATATCCAGTTTCCATAGTCAAGAGAAGGAATCATCCCTCCGCCTGTCTGGTATAAATCACTGTTGTAGAGGAAACGTGCACCACCCATTTTGTCGTTGCCTACTTTTCCGTATGAAGCCCGTAACTTCAGGTAAGTTAAAATTGGATTATCCTTAAGGAATGATTCATTACTAACCACCCAGCCAACGGAAAATGCCGGGAAAAAGCCGAACCTGTTTGCAGGTGCAAACTGTTCGGAGCCGTTGTATCCTAAATTCACTTCAGCCAAGTAGCGGTTGTCATATCCATAAGCAACACGGCTCACAAGCCCTAACATATTGTATGGTAAATCATAGTTTGCACCCCAATTAGGATTTTGCCAGTTATCCCGCTGAAATAAAATCATACCGGTAAGTTCGTGTTTGCCGAACTGACGGATATAATTCAATGAATACTGAAGATTCAGAAAATAATAGGCTCCGAAACTTTTTATTAAACTGAGCGATTGGGTTGCATTACCGATAATTGTAGAGTAGGAAGGCGTATTGCCTTCTGTTCTGGGTACCACAGCCTGATACAAATTCAAATCCTTAAATCCGTCAATGATGGTTCTGGCTTTGGTATCATAAGAAAGCATAAGTTTTGTACTCAAGCCTTTGGTAATGAAATCAAGCCCCCAATCCAATATTACGGAAGAGTTAAGTGCCGTAGCGGTCTCCTGATGATATCCCTTATTAATAAAAGACCACATGGATCCGTTTTGATTTGCAAAAGACAACGGTTCGCCAGCCGGCACACCATATCCTTCAACTGTCAAAGGTCCGGGATTAGTTGGTGGTGTCCATAGTGTACTTAATATGATATAAGTGGTCATATAGTTACTATCTCCATTAAAATTTGTGTAACTCTGGGGAGAGTTGATTTTATCCATATAGGAAGATAAATTCAACGATAGTTTAAGGTTTTTGACTATTTGATAATCCAGATTTGTCCGGAAACTGTAGCGATTCAACCCAAAAGTAGGGTCGTACCCCAATTCATTTTCTGATGCGGTTTTTACATTTCCGGCTTGTTTAATAGCACCCACATTGACGAAATAATGTAGTTTGTCTGTACCTCCATTCAGGCTGGCGTCAATACGTGTCTGTGGCGTCCAGTCCCTGAAAAAGTCATGATAAACATCCCTGTCGGGATAAAATACCGGATCGATTCCACTTTTGTACATTTGAATCATATAGGGTGTAAAAGGTAGATTGTCTTCACTTATGCCGTCATTACGAGCTGCCTGATTACGCAATTCTGCAAAATCCCATGAATGTATTCTGTCGATTGTTGCAGTAAACTTTTGCACACTGTAGTCGGCAGAGAGACTCAGTTCGGCTTTACCAGTTTCTCCCCTACGCGTAGTGATTAGAATAGCACCATTAGCTCCGCGAACACCAAAAACAGATGTTGCAGAAGCATCCTTCAAAACAGAAACGGATGCTATTTCATTGGAATTTAACATGCCTATATCACTACGCGGCACCCCATCTATCAGGATCAAAGGATCTGATCCGTTCATCGTTCCAACTCCACGCAAATACATATTGTAAGTATCTTCACCGGGTTTACCAGTTGTTTGTAACAAAGTTAAACCAGGCAAACGACCGACCAACGCATTGGAGAAGTTGGCAACTGCACTTTGCTTTAATTCTTTGGTTTGCACCGTTGAAATAGCTCCTGTTACGGATACTTTCTTCTGTGAGCCGTAAGCCACTACTACTACTTCATCCAGAGCAGTAGAAGTTTCATGCATCGTAATGCTGAACGTTCGCTGTTTACCGATAACGATTCTTTGGGTTTCATACCCAATAGAGGAAAAGCGCAGTGCAGAACTCTCTTCAGGGACTAAAAGCGAAAATTGTCCTTTACCGTCGCTTATGGTACCGAGTGTTGTTCCTTCGACGATGATTGATACACCCGGAAGAGGCATTCCGTTCGCATCTGTAATTTCTCCTGATATGGGGATCGACTGTTGCATCGCAAACACCTGAACATGCAATAAGAATAACAAACTGCATGTGCTAATCAGAAGATAAAACTTTGATTTCTTCATACGAATAAGGTTTTAGGTTCAGTATTAAGGCTATTATAAATAAAATAAATAAAATATTGTTCGACATCTCCCCAGTTGACGGATTACGTACTGGAATGATAGATTCCATTCCCCAGTTCATAAAGTGGGGCGACGTTCTCATCGTAATTTTTGTCGAGCTTTGCAGTACCGTTTATTAGTTTGTCATTGAGACATTCGTAAACTTTTCCCATGCTGGTTCTTTTTATAAATTTATAAATGACACAAGCCGGCATCACACGCTCTACCCTGAATAGATAAACACATTCTGATTAACCTCATCAAATACAAGAATCTCATAAATACAAAATTATGATAGGATTATAATACTACTCAATATATAAAATGATATATCAATAGCACAAAATGACAATCAAAGATGTTTTTAAAATGATTTCCAGCCCCGGAAGAAAAAGAATAACAAAATAAGGAAATAAATGCTTTAAATTTAATATAACAAAAACTAATAATCCTTATTAATCAACTGCTAAAATGTAGTGCGGAATTGCCAGAACTACTTTTTATTGCGAAGCCTAAATTCGGCAGGGGTCATATTTGTTTTTCGCTTAAAAAGCCGTGAAAAGTAATTATTTGAATCAAATCCCAATTGAAGGGCAATTTGTTTAACCGGCAAGTTTGTTGTTGATAATAAGTTTCTGGCATGGTTAATCCTCAATTGTATATGATACTGTGCAGGAGAAAATCCTACTGCTTTTTTAAACTCTTTCCTAAACAAGGAATAACCTAATCCCAATTCAGTTGCAAGACTTTCCGGTGAAATTTTAACATCCATCTTTTCACCAATATTTAATTTTGCCTCACGAATTTGGTTTTCCAAGCTGTTTTTTTCAATTGAATCGAATCTTTTAATAGCAAAGATTTGTCCAAGAATTTGAAAGATCAATCCTGAAGCATGATACTGGAGGCCTAATTTATCCTCCTTTACCAAATCGATTATCCGAATGAAGTTATCGATTAGTGCACCATTTACTCCAATAGTTAAAACCGGGTTTTGGGGATCAAGAAACTTTTCTTCACGAAAATGATTGATCAACTTGCCATTAAATTCAATCCAATATTCGCTCCATCCCGTGTTTCTATCCGGACAGAAACGGTGCCAGATATCAGGGAACAAAACAAATATATCGCCAGCTTTTACAGAACGTGAGCCTGAAGCTTCCGACTCGAAAATGCCTTCTCCTTTCGTGATGTATAAGATTTGATAGTCAGACAACCTCCTACCGGTATCCCAGTGAAAATAATGGTGAACTGGATGGTTTGTCAAAGGATATTCGATTTGTTGGCTTACATCGGTACAGCCTACACCTCCAAGGTAAACTCCCCATTTACGGTCTAGTTCGCTGACAGTAATATATTTATAGAAGTGTTTTTTGTCCATTATATTATGAATTTATATGATGCTACCCTTAAAATTAGTATATTATAGCAAAAAATCATTAGCTCTTCTAATCGTTTCATAAACAAGATCATCATTCCATATCGGTCCATCGCGTCATCTAAAACAACTTCTTCCTTGTGCAAAATAAGATCAAAATTTCGAAAAGCATTACGTGTTCTTCCTGTTTTTTGTTTTTCTTCAGTAAAAGTTTCTCATCGTGTTTATATCAGATAAATTTCCCAGAAAACAAGATCGTTTATTATTGTATTTCCTATTCAAATTAATTGATCCCTTAGAGTTTGATTTTAAAATATTACAATAAGGCTAAAACAGCAGGTAATACATTTGGCATATCACTAAAGAAGTAATAAAATGAATTTCCATCACACTGCAATATTTAACCAAAATTACAGCTTTTTAATTTACTAGATTTAGAATGAAACAAAATAGAAAGCGGCATCTCCTAGTGGAATAAATATATCTCGGCGATTTTCTCTATGATATAAGATACTTCATAGATGGACTCCATAAATAGAAGAAAATGCAAGTCTGACAATTACTGATGAAGCAGGTAAGGAGTTATTTAAAAAGACTATTCTATCAAAAAAAGTGATTAATAAAATATGCTAGAATACAGAAAATATAATGTCTGGTAAATACTCAATATCGCTTTTTTAAAAGACAAAACAATTACAAAACAAGGGGTTATAAATGAAAGGTGGATCTGGCCGGTTTTGAATTACAGGTAACAGAGGCAGATTATACTTTATTTATAATCGGACCTGCTTTGGGGAAGCCAACAGTATTACTTAATAAATTTCAGGTTAACGACAGATGGATAAACAATAAATCCTCCCTCCTGGACATTCATTATTGTTTTGCCAAGAATATTAAAATCTTCAAATGTCACGTTTTCAATTAATTTGCCTGGTTTGACTTTGGTGTTATAGAAGTCATCTAAGCCGGTTGATATAATTTCGCTTGGAGCAGGATTCCCATCAATTACATGAATATTTTTGAAATAAATGTCATGGATTTTCCCGAAGCCTTTATCTTTATTCCACGGGGTCTTCATTATTCTAAGGCTGATCAGCTTGGCAGTCGGGTCCTCTATCCGAATATCCTCATATCTGATATTGTGAACATCGCAGGAATCACCGTTCAGGATACCTATTGAACCGCAATAATAATAATATATATGACCGGGATCTTTTTCGATGTGATTAGGATGTATGAAGTCACAATTTTTTACTAGCACATTAGTTACCTCCGAAGCGAGGAGCTCTGGTCCAATTTGAACTGAATATGCCTGGATATTCCATATTAAACAATTTGTGATTAAAATATCCCTGGAATCTCTGCGGGTGGTTCCCAAGGCCTTAATTACCACACAATCATCGTGACATTTAACGAAGCAATCGTCTACTGTAAATTGCTGGCTTGAAACAATATCAATACCATCATTACTATCGTTATCACCGGCAATGATCTTCATGTTTTTTACCAGGACGCTGTCACAGGAGGTATAAATGGTGGTCCAATTATACGCAGGCTGATCAATTATGAATATCCCTTCTACAAGGATATTTTTACAATCCCTCATGGATATCATGTTGGAATTATTTTCATGTGCATCCATAATACCTCTTCCAAGAATTTTGATATTTGTGGCATTTGTTGCAGTAAAATATCCCTTCACTACTGCACCGCCGGCTATATATACTGTTTCATTACTTTTAATATCTATTTTGCCGGCGTCATGAAAACCGGGTCCGAAATAACGAACACCCGGATCATTAGCTTTCGGGGGGTTGATCTCTAAAGGGTTGGCAAAAATGAACAGCGGATAACCTAGTTTACCGTTTAATTCCAGGCATAGCTTTTTGGGTGATGTCATATCAAATTCAATTTTATTACCCTTAACACTTGGCTTTATACCCGCTGATTGCGGACGTATTTTTACACTCTCAAATCCGGCCGGAACAGTCACAATTACGTGAACTGTACCCTCAAAATCAAAGTAGGTGTATCCACAATTATCAGGATCATTTATCCTGGCATCATATACCGGAGATGGCTTACCATTTACTGTAACAGTAAAGTATGGCGACTTCACGTAACCCTCAGGGGCCGGATATGTAATTAATTTTTCTGCCGATACTTTTGACACTAAGAAGAACAGCGATAAGAACAACACCGTTGATACTTTTATTCCTGACAGATGCTTGATCATAATCCTGGAGTTTAGATTCATGCCCTTTTCAAATTTTTCAATCTTTTTACATTGATATGCCACTTTATCGAAACCTGCACCAACTATTTTGATTTCATTAGCAAAGGCGCCAGAATCTCATGTACAAAATTAAGATAGGATTATAATACTATTCAATATATAAAATGATAAATCAATAGCACATTATGACAGTCAAAGATGTTTTTAAAATGATTTCCAGCCCCAGAAGAAAAGGAATAATAAGATAAGGAAATAAATGCTTATAAACTTATTATAACAAAGACTAATAGCCCTTATTAATCAACTGCTAAAATGTAGTACGGAATTGCCAGAACTACTTTTCATTGCGAAGTCTAAATTCGGCAGTGGTCATATTTGTTCTTCGCTTCAAAAGCCGTGACCTCAGGTGATGTCCAGTTCTCAACAAGACAATTGGCAACGTTGTGGATATTCATGGTCACATCAATGAAAGCCTCAGTTGCCAATGGTATCTCTAACAAAAGTCGCAGAAGAAGTAAACAAAATGGATACTATCTACGATCAATTATTTAAGCAATATTCCGAAGAACTTGAAGCTATAGTTAAAACTATGAATAGTCTGCTCGAACCGGTTCTCACTATATTTGTTGGCAGCATAGTAGCTTTGATATTGATTTCAATGTATATGTCTATTTTCCAGATAGGAACAAGCATTTCATAATTATTATATCACAAAAAGGCTGTTTTTTGATTAAATTAACATAAGCTAAAGCAATTATTTACCTATCAGGAATTTGGCAATAATGATTATATTTGTTGTAATTGAAGTTCTTTGTATGATTTGTGTACCCGGTGTACTATTCGGTGTACTGGCAAAATCAGGATCTTGTAATTTATTCATTATCAATATAGTAGGAATTAGGTTCTATTCCCTCTTTCAGTGTATTATTAAGTATCTGGTGTACTATTCGGTGTACTGGCAAAACCAGGGTATTGTAAGTAGATAATTATCAGAACAATGAAAAAGAGGTTCTAATCTACTGACGATTAATGATCTTGAAAATCTACCCACATTCAGAGCATATTTCAGTTCAAATCCTTAACTCTCCAGTAAGAACATTTTCCCACCCAAACTGTAGAGAAAAGTAACAATTCCTCCTGCCCTGGTCGCTGCAAGTGCCTGAATAAACCCTTTACCTCCAAATGCTTTTGAATAGATACCGTCCCCGCCATTTTCGCCGGACACTGGTATCTTTTTCAACTTCGCAATATGATCAATGTTTGCGACTATCTAATACAACTATCTTCTTCCTCATCCTCACACTTTAGCTAAAATTATAAGTCCAAGTCCAATAATAAACAGTATAAACATGGCTGTTGTCATTGCATTTACAGTATTCTTTCCTTTTGCTTCCCTGAACTCCTTCCACACAAATACTCCCCATGCAGCAGAAACCATTGTTGCCCCCTGCCCAAGGCCATATGAGATTGCGAAGCTTGCTTTTTCAGCTGCCAGAATATTAAACAACATTCCAAGGCACCAGATCGCCCCTCCCAGAATTCCAACAAGGTGTAACTTCGGTATGCCCAATGAAAAATATTGACGATATGTAGTTTTCTCACCTGAAAAAGGGTAATACATGTTTATTGTATTCCATAGAAAATTTGAGATCAGAACGCCAACAGAAAATATAACAACTGCAGTATAAGGTGTCATTTTACCAGCTTCAGGATTTGTAAAATCGAGGCTCATGCCCGCTGCAACGAACCGGTAAAAGAAACCCATCGATACTCCAGCAAGGATACTAAAGAGCAGACCTTTGCCCATTGACTTGTTCTTTTCTCCATTAGTTGGTATCCTTTTATAGATTAAGGCATCAATAATTATGGCAATAACAATCAGCAATACTCCGATAAAAATCAGAAAAGGATTTCCTGAGGGAGCTGCAATATAGTTTACGAATACACCAATTACTAGAGCCAGCCCTATACCAACCGGAAATGCAACAGCGAGCCCGGATATATTTATTGCAATTACCAACAGAATATTTGCAAAATTAAATATTATTCCTCCAAGAAATGCGGACATCATTGACTTACTGTCTGCCTGTGAAATATCGCTAATGAACCCCCTCCCATTCTCTCCAATACTGCCCATTGTAAATGCCATTAACAATGAGAACAGAAGTACACCTATTACATAATCCCAGTAAAATAACTGGAAGGGCCATTTTTGTGAGGCAAGTTTTTGAGTATTGCCCCACGATCCCCAGCATAACATTGTTACTATACAAAGGATGATAGCCAGTGAATAACTTTGTGGAATAAACATAATTTTATGATTTAGAGATTATTGTTTAAACGTGGTCTGGAAATTAAAATCTATTTCTTAGCATATACGATGGTATAATTAAGCTTGATAATATTATCCTTATCCGGATTTTTCAGATTTAGTTCAATTTTATGCTTGCCCTGTGAAAGATCAAAATTCCAGTAAATCTCCAGCTTGCGTGAATGAAAATCTGCAGGGAACTTCACTGCATCCACGTGTTTCCCATCTAATAGAACTTCAATATCTCCCACATATGTACTGGGGCTATTGGCATTAACAGTATTCTGAGTATTAATTTGTCCGGAAATAAGAATTCCATTCCCTTCAAAGTCATATTTATAACCCTTTCCTGTTAAAGATTGGTTGATGAGTTCTTTTTTTACGGGGACAATACCTTCAAAGCTTTTTTCAAACCTGACAGGTGAAGGTTTCTGGCAGTTAATAACCACATTGTTTTTATTTACCTTTCCCCCATTCCGCTGTATTATTTCCAGTGCATGTTTGAAGCTTAACCCGTAAGTATCCTTCAGTGAGAGCTTTGTATATGGGAAAATTCTGTCTTCAACCTCTTTAACATTATTCAGCCATTTTGCTGGAATTTTACTATAGCCTAAAGCTGCACCAAGAATTCCGCCTGCAGTTGATGGATTACAGTCGGAATCTTCACCACTGCGAGTCGATACTTCCAATGTTTTGCCCATATCTCCATTTCCGTATAACAATCCCATAATAACAAAAGCACAATTCATCTTTGATTCAATGTTAAAAGGAGAGGAATATCCATCAGGGCAGGTGATATCATTCCCCCATTTTTTCTGAAGTTCCTGCCATGTCTGCTTCCAGTCTTTATTCTGTTCACTCCAGCCAATTACATCATTCATGCACTGATAGAATTCACTTTCCCGTGGTATCATTTTCAGTGCTTCTTTTACGATGAAATTAATGTCACTTGTTATAAAAGCCAGTGAATACATTGAAGAGACATACACACCTCCATACCATCCATCACCATAAGCCATGATATGACCTATCCTATCAGCTATCTGTGAAGCTGCAATTGGCATACCTGGAGCCATAAGTCCGGCATGATCAGATTCAATCTGGTAATCAATATCATCAGAATGTGGACTATTTTTCCAATATCCGGAGGCCGGAGGCATTGTCCCATGCAGTATATTATATCGGGCAGCCTGATTACCATGCCATAAAGGGTATGGAGCATTGGCAAAGGCCATTGCAAAACTATCGACTGGAGCATCAATGCCATCATCTTCAAAAACCTGAACAAATGTCAGGTCCATATAAAGATCATCATATAGTCCCGGACGATTATCAAACCACCATTTGCAATAACTGGTGTCTGGCCATGGAATGTTTATACTGTCGGGAATGAACCTTGCCATATACCTGAACTCAGTGGGTCCGCCATATGTCACACCAAGGGTCTGTCCTGCCCAACCTCCTTTAATTTTGTCCTGGAGTACCTCTTTCGTTAATTTAATAGTTACAGGAATTGATGTCGGTCCCGATTTAGATTTATTACAACCGGAATTCACAAAAAGAAATACGGTTATTAAAATCGTTGTAATTGTCTTTAGCTTTTTCATTTTAATAGATTTTATATTTATACTGTTAATTAGTTAATTAGTTAATATGGATTACTGTTTTCTTGCAAGGGATTCTTTTCTATAAACTTAAAAATAGTATTGAAGATGAGTATTTTTCTTGCTATGTAAATTTTGAGAGCTTTAATTTTTTTCACCATAATAATTGTTAGCAAAATAATTCCTTTCTGTATGGGATTGAGGATTGTGCCCCAATTCGTGTCACAGATATTGCTGCCGCTTTATTTGCAAAAACAACTGCATCCTCAATATTTTTACCTTCACAAAGGGCAACTGCAAGTGCTCCATTGAAAACATCACCAGCCGCAGTAGTATCGATAGCTTTAACAGACTTAACCGGAACCATCCTTGAAATCTCTCCGGAAAGCACATAAGCTCCTGATGCACCCATAGTAATTATTACATTTTGAACACCTAAGCCAAGTAAAACACTGGCAGCATGAGAGGCAGTTACTTCATCTTTCACTGCTATTCCGGTTAGCAAGGAGGCTTCCGTCTCATTTGGGGTTATAAGAAACAAACCGTTCAGCAATTCATCGTCCAGCTTTTGAGCTGGGGCCGGATTAAGGATTACCTTCTGGTTATTTGATTTTGCCTTATTTACTATAGCAGTAATGGTTTCTATCGGGATCTCTAATTGTATTAGGATTATTTCAGCTTCGGTTAAATTTTTTATCGCATTTATATCACTTGGCGATAGCTTAGCATTAGCTCCGGAAGCAACTGCTATACAGTTCTCTCCTTCTTTATCAACCATTATTAATGCAACACCTGATGGTGCTTCTTCATCAATAAGTACATATCTGGTATTAATGTTTTCCTTTTTAAAGCTATCAATGGCAAATCTCCCAAAAATGTCTTTACCCAGTTTTGTAACAAATGTAACGTTGCCTCCTATCCTTGCCACTGCTACAGCCTGGTTGGCACCTTTGCCGCCTGCATTCATAAAGAAATCTCCTCCTAATTTTGTCTCGCCAGGTAAGGGGAGTGTTTCTGTTTTGATTACCATGTCGGTATTAGAACTTCCTATTACTATAATTTTACTTGATCTCATCTTAACAATTTTATTAGTAAGATTTATTATTCCTTTCAATAATCTTCTCCAATCTTAAAATGTCTGGTGAAGGTCATATTTGAAAAATTGATTTAATCGTCTCGTGTTTTTCACATATTTTTTGTTTTTCATGGAATGAAAATTATACATTTTCTCTTGGCAAGTTTGCAGAATTGTCAGATCTGGCAGGGTCAATGTTAAAAGAACCAGGGAATACCATTCCTGATATTTCCTGGTTCAAACCCCCAAATCCAAAACTAACCATCCAAACAAAACCTATGAAACAATCATTTTCCATATTGTACTGAATATCTTTTATTAATATGGCTGACCAAGTTTGTAATTTTTCTGCTTTGTTAGGAACCATTCAAACAACCCTGACTCTGAGTAGGCTGGAATCCATGCATCATGGCCCACTCCTTTATATATCGTGAATTTTACATCTGCCCCACCTGGCTTTGAGAGAATCTACCATTATCTGAGAACTACTGGTTTGTCTTTTTGGCCCAGGCATCATATATTTCAAACTTCCTGCCCCATATATTTCTGAGCATTACTTCATATTGTACCGCCATGGATATGCATATTTCCCTTCCCCAGTAGTCTTCCTCATGAATGCCTGATGACCGGCCATATACAAACGGGATATTGTTTTCCGTTAACAGCTTAATAAAGTCCTGAGACTGAGATGTCAAAAAATCTTTATCTCCGCAATCAATATAGATATGTGGTAGCTTTTCTTTAGGTATTTGTAAAACCAGTTTAAAAGGATCCACTTTGTCAATATCCTCTGCAGTTAAAAACGGTTGTCCTTTAGGAGTCCTCTCTTTCTGAGTGGAAAAACCCGGTATGTTAATGTCCCTGTAACGCATTAGGGTATCGAGTTGCTGAGGACTGGTAGTTAAAGCATTCGCCCCTTTTTCAAGCTGCTGCCTGAAACTTGCGGCCATATTAAGAGCTCCGCTGTGACTGCCAATTGAGCAAAAGAGATCGGGATGTGACAGCCCAAGTGAGATAGCCCCAAAACCCCCCATTGAAATTCCATTGATAGCGCGTCCCCTTCTGTCAGCAATAGTACGGTAATGCGTGTCTACATAGTGAATTACATCCTTGCAAACGTGATCAGCGTAATTATTGTGCTGACCCTCATCTGACCTGGCATAGTTAATATAAAATGAATTGCCCACATCAACCATGACCACTATCATATCGAACATATTCAGGTACTTAGGCACTCCTATGTATTCAAATTCATGGTAGTTTGAAGTATATCCATGGCACAGGTAAAGGACAGGGTAATTCAATTTTGATTTTTTATAACCCCTTGGTAAAATAACGTTTATATACGCATCGCGTTGCAGTGATTCAGAATAGAATTTCACTTCGGCGACCGGCAACGGATCGTAGGCGATATAGCCAAGTTTTTCTGAAGCCGGGATACTAACAGCACTGGCTGCCTGAATTCCCTTTGGTTCAGTCTGTGCATTGGAAGTGGTAACTTCTGAACCAAAAATCAGTATTAAAACAATAAGGAAAATATAGTTTTTCATAATTCTTCATTAAAAGTTATTAAATCTTACATTTCAACACTTTAATCCGGAATATAACCCTATTACATAAATATTTAGAAGTCACTCCAATTATTCTTTTACAGGGAACAAATTTCTGCCTTCTCGGTCGGGGTCATTTTTTGCTTCACTTACATCGTCCAGAACCATTGTTTCACCTTTTTTAGGCGTGTATCTTGGCCATGGAGGCAATCCTCCCTCATTCGGATTACCGGTCTTCATAAACTGAAGAAGAGCTCCTGCCATCTTTTCTGACAATTTTCTTGGTTTGGCTATCAGTTTTCATCATTTTTTATAATTCAGATTTTACACATGTGTTCACTCTGCATCCTGAACGCATCTAAAACCTATGCAACCTGAACGGTCTTTACATGGTGCCATTAATAAATACTTGCCGTGTTCGTCCAGTCTATAGGCATGTGGAAAATACCAAATCGAACCTTGAGGTTGATAATAGCTACCACCACGCAGAGTTGCAGCACGTGTATGTTCATCAGTAAATTCATTCGTCCATTGCCAAACATTGCCTACCAGGTCCATGACACCTAAAGGACTTGCGCCATCCGGATGTGCATCTACCGGATCTGGCCCACGCATGGTGCGGCTTTTATCAGGTATTGGGACAGCTTTTTCATTCCAGCTATTACCCCAGGGATAAAGGCGACCATCTATTCCCTGAGCTGCATATTGCCACTCCCATTCATCCGGCAATCTTTTTCCTGCCCAGAAAGCATAAGCCCTTGCATCATCTAATGATACCCAGGTAACCGGCTTGTTTGCACAGCCTTCAGGATAGCTGCCATTCTTCCAATCGCGCAAGAAATTTAAGTCATCCACCGGATGATAATTCGTTGCATCTAAAAAAATCTTAAACTGGGCATTGGTTACCGGGTATTTGTCTATCCAAAATGATTTTAACGACATAATATGCTGATGATACTGACGTGGAAAGTCTTCCCAGGGATATTGAACATCAACCCCTATGGCATTGGCGCCTTCTATCTCAATACCATGAACTTTAAAATTGAATTCTCCTGCAGGAATCTTTATCATGCCGAGCGGAACTTTGGGTGATGGTTTAGTTCTTTCAATAGGTAGTATTCGCTGTGTCAGAATTTTGGATTCATTACTAAAACTTGCCAGTGGGAGAGCCGTTAATCCTTTCATCCTTGCCATCAGAGACAGGATAGAACTGTCCGGAGCAGCCTTAACTGCCAAAACACAACCGAATCCTTTTAACTCAAGTTCAAAACTTAAAATGACTTTGTTCCCATTTTTAACAGGAGTTAGTTCGCTGCCATGATATAAGTCATAGTAACGCATACCTTCCTGAAAGGGTAGTTCCATTTGATAACCTGTTATGTTATATTCATTCCGGTTTACAATGGTCCATATCGTTTTATCACCTAAGGGCCAGCGGCTTGAAAATACTCCAGGATTAGACATAGGGAAAAAAGGTTCCCAGTCCTGGCTGATAAGGAATGGAGCCAGGGTGCGTTCCATCGCTGACATACGGCGTAACATTTCCCCATCGTGTAGAGTTATGTCATTCCATATACCCCAAATGTTTTCCCAGCTCTCAAAACCGCATCCATTGAAAAAAGCAAACTGAAGGTGGTCAGTTTTATTTTTGCTCCAGCGATCAGTTATATGAACCATGTGGCGTGGTTCTAACCACTTGGATCTGTCAATCAATGGAACAGGCGGGAATGGTTTTACGTACATCTGTCCCCACGACATAAGATTATATGCATCTGCCTCATCATACGCAACACCTATCTCCGGTTCGAAAACAAGTGGATGATCAATTTTTTCAGAAGCTTGAATGAAGGACAGAGGAACACCATCCTGCGTATCACCATTGATGCCATCTGCCCCAATTTCTTCCATCAATTGTGCAATAGCTTCTGGCCAGGGCATCCCTGGATCCCTTGTCCCCTGGTCCCACATCATCATTGGAAAAAGTACACGGACTCCGCGTCTGTGAAAGGCAGCTATCATTTGCTTTACACCAGGGATACCACCTGGTAAAGAACGGATCATATCATGCTGGTTGCGGTTATCTATTCCCATATTCGGATATGTTGGCCAGAGGAGAACCGCATCAATGCCTCCATAACGTTTCTCCAGATCATCGAGATAGCGGTCCACTGTATACTGATGTTTCTCAGGATCATAGAAATATCTATCTTCGATCATCATCTGAGGCTGAATAAAACTGGATTGTATCCATTTCAGCGATGGCATTTCGTAGCGGGCGCCGCTATAACCTATGCGGATACGTCGTTCGGTCCGCCAGTTAATTGCATCGGCCAGCCAAAGTTCATGGGTGCCCACCGGACATGTAATTGGAAACCACTCATTAAAGTTAAGACAATCGGGTCCGGGTATTTGTAAGCCCTGAAGAGTAATACGACTAAACTGTGCATGAACCGAACATGCAAATGCAAGGGAAAAGCATACCGTAATAACTAAATTAGTTCTCATATAATTTTATATTTAGTAACTAATGCGAATTAGGGTTGAAAGTTAAAATAGTTATTAATATATATATATATGATTGTCAATAAAATATATTATATATATTTAGTAAAAACCTTGAGAATCAATATCATAAGACAAATAGTGCGAACTAATGTCGATAAGTATGATTCCCAAGGCAAAAAAACTTAAATTAATTTCTATCTATTTGTATATATGTGATATATATGATCCAAAACTAAGAAGCGCATGCGAGCGTTTCAGTAATAATAACAAACCTGATACCTGTTGTAATCCTACCAGTTAGGATTCTGCACCAGATTAGGATTAAGTTCTATCTCATTAAATGGTATTGGCCACAAGTAATGTTTGCTGGCATTAAATTCTTTAACATAACCTGTTAATTCAACTGTTACAAGGGTTCCGGGATGTGCAGGATCATTATAAGTCATACCCTTTACGGAACCTGCTGTTGAGGGACCTATTTGCCACCTCCTGATATCGTATAAACGATGTCCTTCCATTGCCAGCTCTATCATACGTTCGCGACGAACAATATCCCGAAGTTTTGCCTGATCAGTAGTTACAACATTAGGCATATTAACATCTGCTCTTCCCCTGATTGCATTTATTGCATCAAGAACTGACTGATCTATGTTAGCTCCGCCCAACTCAATGCTTGCCTCCGCGTATGTTAACAGAACCTCAGCATAACGCAGATAGATAAGGTTTACTCCGCAGTTCCATGGCGTTAAATAATCTGATTTGCTGACATATTTCTTAAAATACCATCCAGTCGGCGTAACGTTTTCCGCAGAACTCCTAATATCATCTCCTGTTCCGTTTCCTGGTAGGGTATTTAGTATTTTTCCGTTATCGAGGGTGTCACCACTTACATAAATTGTATATGATAATCTGGGGTCCCTGCCGGCATAAGGATTAAAAGGATCAAATCCACTGGCAGGATCAGTGATTGGCAAACCTGTAGATTTCATTAAATATGCGTCAACTAATTGTTTGGTTGGTACTAACTGGCATTGCTGCGTATATAAGCTGTTTGCTGTATACATATAGAATATAGAATGTGGGGCTATGTCTTTAGCATATTGCCTTGCAAACATTATTTCAGTTGAATTCTCACCGGCATAATCAAATAATTGGGCATATGAATTGTTGATCTGATAAACACTGAGTGCCATAACACTTGCTGCTGCACTCCTTGCCTCAGAAAATCTTCCGGCATAAAGCATTGCTCTGGCTTTTAATCCGAGTGCAACTCCTTTGGTTACTCTTCCTTTGTCAGTTTGTGTAACAGGCAAATCTGCTGCCGCAGCGGTTAGTTCTGTTGATATAAAATCCCAGATTGATGAAACAGCTGTTCTGCTTATGGTTTTTGCTTCATCAATACTCATGGTTTTAGTGACCAGTGGTACATCGCCATATAGCATTGCTAAATTGATATAAGCAAAAGCCCTTAAGGTTTTTGCCTCTCCCTTTAATCGTGCATTTAACGATGCGTCCATATTCGGCACCTTATCAACGTTCTCGAGGAAGGAGTTTGCCGCCTGTATTATACTATAATAGTATGCCCATTCGTTGGTAGGCACATTTTCGTTTGAAGCGAAGGTGTTTTTTTCAACTGCTGATTCAGACCTCCACTGAAGTATAAAGTGAGCAATGTCAGAATAACCATCCATAGAACAATATCTCCACTGATCTCCCAAGATAGAGTAGATTCCTGTAGAAGCATAGAGTGCATCCTGCTCTGTTTTCCAGAATAGTTCAGAGGTTAACTTATCCTTCGGAACAGTATTAAGCAGGTCCTTTTCACAAGATACCATCAATAATGACAGTATACTAATACAAATTAATATTTTAAAAGTCTTCATCGTTTTCATTTCTTAAAAATTAATATTTAGACCTATTGTCGTAACAGATGTTTGCGGGTAGGAAGATTCTACACCTCGGCCCACCTCTTCAGGATCAATATAATACATATTCAACTTCGCAAATGTTAGCAAGTTGGTAGCTTGTACATATACATTAATATAGGCAATCTTTATCCGATCACAAATATTCTTAGGTATATCATATGAAAGTCTTATATTCTTTAATCTCAGGTAACTTCCGTCAACCACTGTTCGGCTAGACATCTGGACATTCTTCATAGTATATTTTGTAGGCCTTGGAAACTCAGCGCCAGTATTCTCAGGTGTCCAATAATCTGTATACAACTTTTCGCAGAAGCCTCCCCAGATACCATGCTCCAGAATTGCTCCCGTAATGGCCTTTTTCGATCCAGCAACTCCCTGCCAGAAGAGTTCTAATTTTAATCCTTTCCAAGCAGCTGACATATTTGATGAGAAAGTCCAATCAGGCATCTCCTTACCAAGCATTACGTAATCATCAGGTGTAAGTTGTCCATCCTTGTTCTGGTCAACATATTTTACATCACCAGGACCTACTGAACCATCCCATTTTGCATAGGCATTAACTTCAGCCTGTGTCTGGAATAAACCATTAGTTGCAAATCCATAAAATGTATTAATTGGATATCCCACTGCAGTTATAGTCCTCCAGTCGCTATTACCATATGCCGAAATATAAGGGCCTGTACCTGCAAGACTAAGTACTTTGTTCTTATTGTAATTTGCGTTAATGCTTAAATCAAGGTCAACATGACCGAAACGCTGACGTCCTCCTAACATTAACTCAAATCCATTGTTTCCAACGGATCCAGCGTTCTGGTTTGGGGCATTAAGCCCGATTAATGAAGGTATGGGTAATTGAAGTAATATGTCAGTTGTTGTCTTTATGTAATAGTCTGCAGAGAAATTCACTTTACTATTGAATAAACTAGCATCAAGACCTACGTTAAACTGTGTAGTTGTCTCCCACGACAGATTCTCATTTGCAAGGTCAGTCTGTCGGTAACCGGAAGCAAGAGCTCCTCCATATATATAGTTGCTTTGACTATATGTATTGAGATAGCTATATAAACCAACCGTCTGGCTACCTACCTTTCCCCATGAACCTCTTAATTTAAGTTCGTTTACTGTATTTTTCAAAGACGTAAAGAAGTCTTCATTTGAAATACGCCATCCTAATGAAAATGATGGGAAGAATCCATATCTGTGACCCGCTGCAAATCTTGATGAACCATCATACCTTGCATTTGCCTCGAACAAATATTTGCCATGATAGTCATAATTTACACGTGCAAAATAGGAACGCAATCCCCATTCAGAATTATCACCCCATGAATTCTTTGTTGCATCATTTAAGCCTAATGAAAGTGTCTGCAAGTCATTATTATAAAATCCTTGCCTGTATCCACCCAGATCATTAGAAATATAATGTATTTGTGAATAACCCAGGATACCGCTAACAAGATGATTACCAAATTTTTTGTTATAAGTAAGTTGCATATCTATTCCGTCTTCCTTGGACAATGCTCTTGCATCATTCATATAGTTTAAGTTGTTAAAAGTAACTCTGTCGGTATGCAATTCATCCTGAAAATAATACTTATTTGCAAATGAAACATTATCATCATAGGTATACTGAGTAGAATATTGTGCACTCAGTTTTAAGCCATCAATTATCTCATATTCTCCTTTAAATATCCCAACTAAATAAGTATTATTATCTGTTGAAAGTCCAGCTTCCTTAGCCAATATCAGGGGACTATAACTGTCAACTGACAATCCATAAGAGCCATCCTTATAAACAGGCACTGCCCACTGACTATTCTGAAGGATCCGGTAATTCAACTGCATCCAACTTCCTGGTCCACTTCCCCATGCATTATAGGGTTGTTTATTGGTAGTATTTCTAATGTCAAGATTAGTGTTAAAACTCAATTTTTTATTTACATTAAAATTTGTGTTAGCCCTTAACTCTCCTATTTGGAAATTAAAATTCGGCATTATTCCATCCTCATCCTGATACCGAACTGAAACTCTTGTGTTTACACTCTTTGTACCTCCACTAATTGTAAGCGTATGGCTCGTTTGTGGTGCAGGTTTAACCATGTCAGAATACCAGGTATTAGGCAGAGGATAATGTTCAGGATCAACAGCATGATTCTGAGGCCAATCCTTAATATATTCATCGGTGTAATACTGGTATCCATAAGAATTTTCATAAGCAGCATTCTGCTGATTCATATAGTCGACAGCGCCCATATGCACCGGATTATTATTGGAACGAGCCATGCCAAAGTATCCATTATAAGTTACTGATAATTTTCCTTCCTTAGGAGCCTTTGTAGTTACAAGTATTACACCTGAAGCAGCACGTGAACCATAAATAGCTGCAGATGCAGCATCTTTGAGTATGGACACTGATTCTATATCATTGGGGTTAATCCTTGTTAAATCTCCGGGCACACCATCAATTAAAATTAAAGGGTCACTGCTGTTTAATGATGTTATACCCCTTATTCTCATTGTAATTGATTCGCTACCAGGAGCTCCACCGTAGTTGAGAATGGTTAATCCGGGCAATTTCCCTTGCAATGCCTCGTCCAAATTAGTAGCGTTTCTTTGCGTTATTTCTTTTGTAGAAATACTACTAACAGCGTCAACCATACTAACTTTTTTCTGAGTACCATATCCAACTACCACAACCTCGTCCAACCCAACAGCTGATTCAGCCATTGTTACGTTAATCTGTGTTTTTGTCCCGATAACAATTTCCTGAGTTATCATCCCGATAAAAGTGAATGTCAAACTGTTTGATTCCGGCGTAATCTCAATACTATATTTTCCTTCTGCATCCGTCATAGTACCGAGAGTTGTTCCACTAACAACAACATTGACCCCTGACAGAGGCAATCCCTTTGGGTCGATCACAACTCCAGAAATTTTCTTTTGCTGAAGTTCAGCATTAGCACGAGCTTGAAATATTCCTGTGAAACAGAGAATAACCGTAAAAAGCATGATTAGTAATGTGTTTCCCCGAGAACTGTAAAACAATTCCCTGGCAGGTTTGTTTTTTTTCATAGAATTTATGGTTTAAAGGTTAATAATTGGGAATAAAAACGTTATTAAAAAATGATGATTTATTTTCATCCATAATTATAAGTTTCAAGGACTTCTTCAAAACTTATTGCCATTTGAAGATCATTTATCATTTTATATTTAAATTGTCACACCTTAATTGCATATATAAAATTGATTTTATATTAAATTTGATAAAGTAAGTAAGGATATCTTCATGCGCAAACGTTTGTTCACAAAATACATTTATTTAATTATCATTTGCAATTATTTTTCTATTTATTTTTCATCTATAACTCCAAATCTAATTACAGGAACATGAGATTTAGATTTATCAGCTCTGTATAATAAATATAATCAGGTAGATAATGATTTAATTGAGAACCTATCTAAATACCGCTATGAATAAGATCCTGTGGCATAACCCCAGATCTATAATATGCATCTTTCGACTACTATTCAAATTATTATCAGCAATCCGATCAATATTCCTTAGAACGGCTGAAAAGCTCAGAATATGTATGACAATTATGGGTATTTGACCAGGATCCTAAGTATAACAGAGTGATTAAGAAGAGGACAGCGGTTGAGGAATAAGAGTTTACTATAAATATTTATTTCTAAAATAGTTATTTACTCTAACGTTTGTGCAATTAGTAAAAAAATCATTTTTTCACCTTTCAATTTATCTTTTTAACTGAATCCCTAACTATCAAGTTTGTTTTCAAAGTCATATGGACAACCTTTTTCCGGTATTCCTTATTGGTAATATATTTTAACAAGATATCCACAGCCAGTTGGCCCATTTCACTCTTTTTTTGGTCAATGGTGGTCATGGGGGTTCCAAGGAAAGCGGAATATGGCTGTTCATCGAATGAGATCAATGAAATGTTATCGGGTATTTTCAACCCCATTTCATCTATTGCTTTGATCACTCCTAGTCCAATGAGATTGCTTAGAGCAAAAATGGCCGTGGGTGGATCCTCCATGCTGAAGAGGATCCGGGTTTGCTTATAACCGTTCTCGGTACTGTAGTCATTACCGACAATCAGGCTGTCATCCACAGGGATGCCATTGTTTCGGAAAGCCTCATTGTATCCCCTAACCCTTTCAACTGTAGGGCGGCTTTTCGGAATGCCCTGTATACAGGCAATTTTCCGGTGCCCCATAGAAATCAGATAGTTCACCGCATCAATTCCGCCCTGGTAGTTGTCAGACGTAATAAAGGGAAGCCCGATTTCAGGAAAACAACGGTCCACCACCACGAGAGGCATACCAGAATCATATGTTTGAATAATGTGTTTATAATCTGTTCCCATTGGTGCTATAATAATACCCTCCACCTTATGACTGATTAGCAATTCGATCAATTCTTTTTCCACAAGATGATCTTCCCTGCTATCACAAAGGATCAATGAATATCCTTTGGAACGAGCTTCCTTTTCAATGCTTTGTGCAATATCAGCAAAAAACGGGTTAGAAATGTCGGGAATAATAAGACCCAGGGTATCTGTTTTGGACAGTTTCAATCCCCTGGCCAGTTTATTGGGTTTATAATTGTATTCCTTGGCGGCCTGTACTACCCGCTGCTGGGTCGTTGCACTGATTCGATACCTTATTGACTTGCCGTTAAGCACACGTGAAACAGTAGTGATGGACAAGCCCAGCACTTCGGCCAGACCTCGAATATCATTTACTTCCTTTTTCATCTCCTAAAGTTAATTATTAATGATACTTCTTATAGATCCATCATCTTTTTTAATTAATAACACGAATCTCAATAAAGTTTCCAATATTACAAAATAGATTCTGACTGATAACCATGAAAAAAATCTTATTGCTTCTATAACCAAACGTAAAATACTGCAAAACTCTTGCTTGTGCATCAGAAGTCATGGTATAATATTGGTTTTGTCGCACTTTGCTTTACAGCTAACGACCAGTTAGTCACAAACGCATTCTGAAATTAATCCTTTGAAATATAAACTCACACAATGCTTTAGACTGACTTTCACCAACTACAAATCATATGAAAGTTAAACATAAAAATTATAATGAATATATCCATAGATAATCATTTTAATGGTTTCAAATTACAATATCCCTTCATCTCCCATTACAAAGTTAATTATAATCTTTCTTACTCGGTCTGTGATTAAGTTTTGGTTATATTATTAACTAAATTATTGTAAAATGCAAAGTGGAATGAGCGTGTATAACAAAACTCAGATATTAAAAGGTTATTTGGCATAATTATTGAACACTTTAATTCAGCCTCTTGAACTATGATAAAATGTAATATAAATATTAGCCTTAATATAGCATTCCTGGCTGGTCTGCTTTTTATTTCAGGGTGTGATAAACAGATTAATCAAGGAAACGGATCACTTGAAGGAGTAATTTCCATTGGGCCAATTTGTCCTGTTGAGACAATCCCTCCAGATCCGGGTTGCCTGCCAACAGCTGAGACATATAAAGCTTATCCTGTTAGTATCTGGACAACAAACGGAAGAAGGAAAATTGCTCAGATAAATCCGGCATTGGATGGCTCGTACAGAACTGAGCTTAATAATGGAAATTATCTGGTTATTCTGGAAAATGGGCAAAATGGAATTGGTAGGAGCAACTTGCCTGTCGAAGTCTCAATAATTCCACAAAATAAGACAATACTTAATATAGATATTGATACGGGAATTCGATAATATCAATATCCGACAAAAATGTCCATCCCGTAAAAGAACTATCTTTCGTTTCTGACATTACTTTAAGTTTAAGTTATATTATTAAATCTGCAAGAGTTTCTTTTAACTTATAAGTGGTGAAAACGGTGGGGTAAAGTCCAAAACTTCAAATATGTTAATAGAAATTTAAAGGCGGCACTTGCCTTTTATAGAGAATTGACACTTCCAAAGTGCATTGATACGAGACATACTTATTCCACATTAATCGCCGCTTTTTATATTCAAAGTACTATAATTGGGTAGCGAA
This sequence comes from Bacteroidales bacterium, assembly GCA_003142255.1. GTDB lineage: Bacteria > Bacteroidota > Bacteroidia > Bacteroidales > VadinHA17 > LD21. Next base: position 358,606 of record PLLO01000014.1, read on the forward strand.
ACTCTTTGCCTCTTATCAATTAAATTTATTCCTTATTGAACAATTTAATAGTTTCGTCCTGCAGTAAAAGCCAGTGTTCTTGACCTTGGTTGGCCGGATCATTTTGACCACCAAGAGCCGTATTTATTGAGAACATTGAAATATATTTATAATTTTGACGTCAATTCTATCGTTTATATTGATAAAGTAGAATTTGCGCTTATTTGGTGGCCAGAAGACCACAAAGTTCATAAAATGAATCTGAAAGGATATGAAGGAGTTCGGGAAGGCATAGTGTAATGGTGATTGATTAGATATTGGTGATTATAAATAACATACATAAAAATTAAATTATTATGGATTTTACAAGCCCGATGCACCTTATTTTAATAATAGCCGTAATTGCGTTATTATTTGGTGGGAAAAAGATTCCTGAGTTGATGAAAGGTATTGGTCAGGGGATGAAGGAGTTCAAAAAAGCATCACAAATTGATGATGAACCTGCAAAAACAGAGCCTGAGATAAAATACAAAGACGTTGATATTAAGGTCTCAGAGAAAAAATGATAAAATTCAATATAAATCCACCCACCCAGGACTAACCCTGGATGGATGGACTTAGCACTGCTATTATTACACAGATAACTAATTAAGAGAGCAACCTGAACACCTATTTACCTGGTTAGTTCAAGATCAATGTCAGGCAAATCACTCTGTAGTTTCAGCAAAGAAAATGTTTAATTGTGATCGAATTTTATATTTCTCCAGAATTACTTCATAATTGAAGAGTATTTTTATTGGTTAAAGTTCATTTACCAACTAATTTGTAATATTTTATTTTATGAAAAGGACAATTTTTATAATCAGCTGTGCTGCTTTGATAATTAGCAGTTCTTCCTTAATCGCTCAATCGAATTACAAAATTGCAAACAAAATCCACGTTGAGGGCGAAGGAGGTTGGGACTATCTTAACGTTGATGAAGTCAACGGTACAATATTTGTTTCACATGCAACTGTTGCACAAGCCATTGATATTAAAACCGGGAAACTGGTCGGTACAATACCAGATACAAAAGGCATTCATGGAATTGCTATTGCTAATGATCTGAATAAAGGTTTCACGAGCAATGGCCGGGACTCATCAGTTACCGTTTTTAATCTTAAAACCTTTGAAGTAATTACAAAGATACAGGTAACCGGCCAAAACCCTGATGCTATCTTATATGATCCCTATTCACAAAAAGTCTTTACTTTCAACGGCAGAAGCAACAATTCGACTGTAATCGATGCTAAAGAAAATAAGGTGGTTGCTACAATACCCCTTGACGGGAAACCCGAATTCTCGGCAACTGACGGGAAGGGGAAGATTTTTGTGAACATCGAAGATAAAAGCGTTATCAATGTCATTAATGCATCTACCTTAAAAGTAGAGCAACATTGGCCAATTGCCCCCGGTGAAGAACCCAGCGGGTTAGCTCTGGATAATCAGAATCATCGCTTATTCAGTGTTTGTGGCAATAAGTTAATGGTAGTCATAGATGCTGAAACCGGCAAAGTTATCACTACTCTGCCAATTGGAGACCGCTGCGATGGAGTTGCATTTGATCCTGAATTAAAGCGTGCATATTCATCTAATGGTGAAGGATCAATAACTGTAGTCCAGGAAGAAAACAGCAATAGTTTCAAAGTTCTCGAAACTATTGTTACGCAACCAGGGGCCAAAACAATAGCCATTAACAAAACCACTCACCATTTGTATCTTACAACTGCAGAATATGAGTCAGCACCTACTGCAGATAACCGTAGGCCACCTGTAAAACCTAACTCATTTCAAATTCTAGATATAGAAACACTGAAATAATTGCAATTTGTACTCCTGATTCATTCCACTAAGAATGATTTCGTAGGTCAGTTTAAGAAGGATATTCGGCATATATTTTTTAAACTATCAGATTATCTGTCTTATATATGAAAATCCTTCATGTAACGGATGGTTCAATTTATAATTATGATGGCGTTTCCACATACATAAATGAATTATTGGAATGTGCCTGTACAGGGGAAGCGCAATTATTAGTATTTACCACAGTGCCTTTGAACCCGGGAAAACTCAGGAGAATAAACCATACGGCTGAAGTTAAGGAATTTAAAAACCTGAAGATTTTCAGCTCTGATAAATTTAATTTCTCTTTGCCGCGCGGAATGAAAAAAGCCATGAATGAATTTGAACCTGAACTTGTGTGGATTCATACAATTGGCCCCCTTGGACTCAGGGCTGCCCGTTTGTCAAAGAATAAATATCCTGTAATTTACACCAAACATAGTTTCGATGGCGATTTATGGTGCTTGCATCTCAAAATCCACGTAGGTTTTCAATGGTTTTATCAAAATGTGGCTATTCTTGTTGAAAGGTTGGTGTTAAAATATTGTGATGCTGCTATATACCACTTTGATAATTCTGAAAAGATCCTCAGTAATAAATTTTTCAATAAATTTAAATATATGCCTCCTCCTTTAAACGAAAAATTTATAAATGAAAAATCGTACAGGGACGAAAGTCATAATGATGGGATTATAACAATTGGCTTTTGTGGCAGGCTCGACCCGGAAAAAAGTATTGAGATGCTATTCACGGCGGCTGATATTTATCAGAAGAAATATAATAAGAAGAATATCAGATTATTGTTAATTGGGGAAGGCCCAATTGCTGATACAATAGTCAGTCAATATCCCCATGTTGATGCAAGAATTACAGGATTTGTGGATAACGTAGTGCCGTATCTGGATCAGTTAGATGCTTATATTCTTGCGTCAAAAACGGAAACCACTTCACTATCCTCTCTGGAAGCTTATTCCAGAGGACTTCCAATTTTCTCAACCCCTGTAGGTTTTTTAGGCCAGAATGCCGATAAGTATCAGCACATCTATAATTTTAATACCGCTGAGGAATTAGCGTCACTTATAAATGAGGTCCTGAATGTAAAAAAGATTTCTGTTGTGCCTCCTTCGGTCAAACTCGGCTCACCGATTATTACATTTTCGAAACTCCACGAAATGGTTGTTAATGAATACCTATGAAAAAAGTTGCATTATGTATTCATGATCTAAGGGCTTCTGACGGGAGAAAAATTATTGAAACAATTAAAAGTGTCCGGGAATTATTCAGATCCGATCCGATTACAATACATCTTGTGATGGATAAAGATATGATTACTGAGGATGAAACTTTTCTATATTTAAAAGAAGAGGTTGAGCATAAACAATTAGAAATAGTATTCCATGGAATATCTCATCAATGCCCCGTTGGCACGGGAAAATTATTTTCATGGTATCATAAGAATCAGGCAGAATTCCTGTCGAATACCTTTCAGGCAGATGTAAACAGGTTCAGATATGACAGATTGAATGAGATCCTTCAAATAAAAACAGGAATTTGTCCACCCTGCTGGATTGCAAGCTCGGCTGGCTGGAAGTTTATAAAGAGCATATCTCCATTCTACTTTGAAAAATTATTGTCGATTAATTTTAACAACAAATGTTTTTTTTCATTCCCGGTTTCTTTGGCAAGCGATAATAAAAAAGAACTTTATTTACTAAAAGGACTGGTATCACTCATCTCAACAATTGCAATTCTCTTCAATCATAAAAGGTTAAGGTTCATCATACACACCATCGATCTTCCGAATACTGATTCCATTACCTTTCTTCAGCATAAATACTATAAGTTGATTTCAAATGGATTTTCACCGGTATTACAAAAAGAACTTGTCTGATTTGAATCAAAAACTTTCAGTTAATTTTTGCCCACTCAAACAAGTCCCCCGAAGGGGACCTGGTGAATGGACTTAGCACGGTTATTATTACATAGAAGGCTGATAATGAGAGCAACCCGAACACCTATGATCCTGGCTAAAATTAATAAATCAAATAGTCAAATAAACAAATAAATCAATAATCTCTCAGACATCGGGCATTCAAGCCGGCAACCAAGTTATAGAATTGTAGATTTGGATCACTATTGATCAAAAAATGGTACCATGCGCCGCGCAATAATTCCGACGCATCGAGCTTCGTAGCCGACCACCAGGCACCAAGTTCGTCGCCAATGTAGTAGAATGTACCATTGTCGTAGCGGTACCCACTTGGCAAAGCTGTAAAACCGCTTTCGTTGGTAGCTCCTGTTGTGCCGGTTTCTCTTAGTTTGTCGCCGGCAACACTTTCACCTCCCAAATAGGTTATCAGTATTGCCCATTCGGCATCGGTTGGCACATGCCAGCCCGTAGGGCATAGTTTGCCTGTGTTTACTGTGTACCAGTTGTACAAAGCTCCATAAGTAGCTTTATAGGTAGCTGCATCATTATTATACCAGCAGTAGCCAGGTGTGGTCAATTCTGCCCATTCAGTATTATTAGTAACCAAAGGTATTGCAGTACCATCGTTGTATTTACTGGTTTTTAAATCTTCAGCCATCCAGATCTGTTGTCCAATCCTGATCGTTTTATAGGTATTACCATCCATATCGGTAACCAGAGAAGTGTCCTGAACGGTACTTCCGGAAATTTTAATGTTCCCGCTCACAACTAAATTATTCTTAACATTCAATACTCCGGTTATCCCAACTGTGTCTGTATTAGCCTGCAGCAG
>PLLO01000004.1 GCA_003142255.1 Bacteroidales bacterium
AAATTAATTCCAGTATTCTGATAAGTGTTCTTATCAGCACAGTTCCTGAAAAGCTTTTCTGAATTCAAGAAGCCTGAAGAGGCGCCCTTCGGTCGCCGTCTTTTGGTCTTGCTCGTCCCGAATAATCGGGACTCGCTGTCTTGCAAGTTATGAAGGTCTTGCAGGTCATTAAGAAAGAGGGGGAGATCGAAGCGAAGCGAAGATTCCGCGACAGCGGAAGTGGGAGATAACGTTGTAACATAGTAGTAATACAATAGTACAAACGTACAAGAGATCATTTGACGATTAACAATGAACAATTGACAATGAGTGGCGCTTGTCAGCCCACTGGCGGATCGGGCAACGGGAGGAAGGAGGTCGAAAGATTAAAATATCCCGCATATCACTGATCTTGCTGGATTTACATTTTAAAAAAATAGCGCTATTCGCCCCAACGACTTTTATTTCATTTTGCTCATTGGACTAAATAGGGGATGGTTAATTTGATCGGGCCAATGGCGGTCAGGACCACTTATTTTTCCACAATGAAAATCTTTGAACAAAAAAAACTTTCATAACTTTAGAATTCTATAAGGATGTAAAAGAAAAAACTTTTTAGATAAGTTCATAAATTTGTTTTAACTTGAAATGCTATAAAAATTAAATTTCTCCCTAAAAAATAACCTTTTCACCTATGAAATTGTTTTTCCGGCAAATTAAAAAAGCAGGGTTGTTCTTAGTATTAATAACAGCCTTCACAAGTATTTACGGGCAACTACCTGTAAAAGGCAAAGTAATCTCGGCAGAAGATAACCTGGGCATGCCAGGCGTCTATATCCTGATTAAAGGAACTGATCAGGGCATTGTATCAGGACCTGACGGTACTTATAATATTACTGCCAGGAGTGCTGAAGATGTTCTGGTATTTCGTTTTATCGGTTATATCACCCAGGAAATAGCCGTTAAAAATAAAACCACTATTGATGTCATTCTGGAATCTGATATTACATCGCTCGAAAGTGTTGTGGTGATGGGATACAATACTAAAAAACGAAATGAGATCACTAGCGCTGTAACTACGATTTCTTCCGATAAACTGATGGATGTTACTTCCAGTGACATTGGAACCATGCTCCAGGGAAAAGTATCGGGTATCCAGGTCATCAATAGTTCCGGAGCACCTGGAGCAAGTTCTGAAATCCGAGTCAGGGGAATATCTTCTTTCAGTGCACCGCAGGGTCCCCTCTATGTCGTGGATGGAATTATAGGCGGAACTTTTGATCCCAATGATGTTGAGACTTTAACAGTTCTTAAAGATGCAGGTGCAACAGGAATGTATGGGTCACAGGCAAATGGAGGCGTTATAGTTGTTACGACCAAAAAAGCCAGGTCTGTTAAACCCAGTTTCGAGTTCAAGGTAGTCAGCGGATTCCGCAAAGCCGATCATGGAAATGTAGAGATGATGGATAGTAAAACTTTATATGCTTATCATCGTGAGTATTTCCGTGATCCTCAGAAATTTGTTGTGGATGACAGAAAATTCAAAGCTGCAAGACCTCTGTCGTTGCTTGATGTTAATACAGATTGGTTATCTGAAACCTTTAAACCTGCCCTGATACAAAACTATTTTTTATCTTCTTCGGGCAAGAGTGATAAGCTCTCATATTATCTGGGAGCCAGTTATTACGATGAAGAAGGCACCTTTATTAATTCCAATTATAAAAGAGCCAACCTCAGGGCAAATACAACCTATAAATTCTCCGATAGAGTTACCCTGACTAACAACATTAATATAAGCGGATCAAAAAATGTTGGCACAGATTATATGAATATTTATTACGCATACACCAGCATGCCCTGGGATAACCCTTATGATGAGAATGGCAAGGCCCGAAGTTTCAAAACTGCTGAAGGTATATGGTCCAAAGACAAAATCAACCCAATCCAGGCAGCAGAAAATTCTGAACTTAGCAATAAGTCTTTAAGTATTGATTACGATATAGATTTAAGCGTGAATATCCTGAAGTGGTTGACATTTTCCACTTCAAACAGGTTAAGCGGTTATTCTAGTATGGATAATACTTATTATTCAAAAACAGCAGATAATCTTTCATATTTTGGATCAGGTTATGTGAGCTCCCGAAGCAGTTTTAATTATAGCGGCATAACAACGAATCTATTGAAATTTAATGCTGAAGGAACCAGTCATTCTTTAAGCGGATTGATCGGATTTGAAGCCCAGAGCGGGAACGATGATTATATCTCCGGGTCGGGAATGGGAATCCCTGAAGGGCTGAGAGTTCCATCGGTTGCCTCTGGTCAATACCTGATAAGCGGTTCGCCAACCAGGTCTGTAATGCAATCATTCATTTCGCAGGTGAACTACAATTACCTCAAAAAGTATTTCCTGTCTGCTTCTTACCGGATAGATCAATCCTCACAATTCGCACCAAATAAAAGAACTGCAAAGTTTCCCAGTGTATCTGCAGCATGGTTAATCAGTAATGAAGACTTTGTAAAAAACATCTCTGCAGTTTCGAATCTTAAACTTAAGGTCAGCTGGGGTAAAACAGGGATGAAAGATATTGGTCCGTATCGCTACATGGAAATGTTCAGTTTCTCTTCACAATATGATGGTCAGCCGGCAGCAGTTCCGACTCAAATGGCAAATCCTGACCTCACATGGGAACAGACGGATCAGCTAAATGCAGGACTTGAACTCGGATTGTTCAAAAGGATAGATATTGAAGTTGATCTTTACAGAAACATGACCAAAGATCTTTTGGTTGAACGGGCACTGCCTCCTTCAGGTGGCTTCAGAACACAATGGCAAAACATTGGTAAAGACATGAATAGCGGAGTTGATTTAAGCCTGACCGCAGCTATTATAAAAACAAGCGATTTCAGCTGGTCAGCGGACTTCTCTGTTAGTTATAACAAGAATAAATTATCGGGATTTGGAAGTGACACTATAATTACATCGAATTCATATGGTGTGACCCAGATATACCATAATGGATCGTCTCTTTATTCATGGTACGCAAAAGAATTTTACGGAATCGATCCGGCTAATGGATCGATGCTATGGGTTGGAAAAGATGGAAAAACAACACACGAATACCAGGATGCCAGATCTATAGAATACGGCACACCGATGCCTAAGTTTCAGGGAGGATTTGCTACTGAGTTAAGATACAAGGCTTTTTCTCTGAGAAGCAATTTTTCCTTTTTATCGGGCAATAAGATATTTAATTACTTCAGGAGGTATGTCGACCATGATCTGCAGGAAACGCAATTTAATGTCATGATGCCACGAGATGACTATAAACTATGGCAGAAACCAGGTGATATAGCTACAAAACCGCTGCCTCAGAACGCAAGAAATTCATTTGATCCTTCGACACGTTTCATCGATGACGGAAGTTTCCTGAAAGTGAGGAATATTACCCTTTCCTATGAACTTCCTAAGCAGGTGATATCAAAAATAAAACTCAGTGGCATGACAGTTTCCCTTTCCGCGGATAACGTCTATACTTTTACTAATTTCTGGGGACAGGATCCTGAAGTTTCAATTGATCCGGGATCCGGGAATCTCCCGGGGTATGCCGAATTTAAATACCCAAATAACAGGCAGTATATTTTAAGCCTGAATATTCGTTTCTGACAATATGAAAAATAGCTATATGAAAAAGATATTAAAATACTCAGGACTGCTGCTTATTGCATTAACACTCACAGAGTGCGATCTTAATGTAATACCTCAGGATGCCCTTACCGGTGAGCAGATTACTACTACCTCCGATGGATTATCCAGCCTTGTTAATGGTTTGTATGCCATTTTTAAAGAGTCGAGCGGTAACAATTGCTATCTCCGCCAGTATTATCAGATGAGTGATTTTGCGAGCGATGATATTGTTTGTGCATACAAAACAGAGGACGACCTGATTAATAGTTTCAGGTATAAGGACAGGAGTGCTGAGAAGTCCAATATAAATTCTTTCTGGGAAATGTCATATAAAATTATTTATGGGGCAAATGTTGCAATATCAATGGCCGACCTGAAGGGTGATGATGCTATCACCAATCAATTAAAGGGAGAAAGTTATTTTCTCAGGGCGTTTGCGACTCATAATCTTGTCCGCTTTTTTGCAAAACCTTACAGCAATGCAAATAAACTACAGCCCGGTGTAATTATCCGGGAAAGCAAATCGGACAATATGCCTAAGGCAAGAGCTACCCTTGAGGATACTTATAAATACATTATCAGCAGCCTGAAAACTGCCGAGTCTGTTATGAGTGAGGAAATGCCCTCTGAAAGAAATAATGACAACCATAGATTTGCAAGTATCTACTCAGTCTGGTCAATGCTCTCGCGCGTTTATCTTTATAAAGGTGACCTGGACAGTTGCATTTTATATTCTGACAAACTGATAGGCTCGGGAATGTTTGAGCTTGAAACAGCTGAAAATTTTCCGGGATATTTTGCATCTGCAAAATCAGGATCAGAAAGTATCTGGCTTATCCCTTTCAACCTGATCGACGATCAGCTGAATGGTTCAGTGGCATCAATGATCTTTAACGGGAACAATTGCTGGGCAGAGGAAGGAGCAAGTACTTCAATATTGGAAGATATGGGTATTGGAACAGGTATGGAAGACATTGATCAGCGATGGAAATATATTGTAACAGATGCCGGTGTTATTAAGAATGGAGTCAATATGTTCTATATCAGCAAGTTTTCCGGACAGGACGGTTCACCCACCCTTAGTTCTCCTGTAATGTTCCGCCTTGCTGAAATCTACCTCAACAGAGCAGAAGCATATGCCAGGAAATCAGATGTTCCCAATGCTGTTGCTGACTTAAATACGCTGCTTGAAAACCGGCTGATTGTTCCTGAAGGTGAAATTATTGATGATTACCTGTATGATGATGCATCAATAACAACTGGTGAAATTGTTGATATAGTTCTGAAAGAAAGGAGAATTGAACTTGCATTTGAGGGACACCGGATATTTGACCTTTTACGAAGCGGTAAGAATGTTGTACGCAATTATTGGGGTTTCCATCTTGACACCTATAATGGTGTGCCATCCGGAAGTGAGCCTGGTCTTGCTGAACCCGGGGTTCTTTTCCAATTCAATAATCCTGAGCTGATATACCCGATTCCATCAAGCGAGATCAGTACAAACAAACTTTGTTTGCCTAACTTATAATATTTAATACTATGAAATACTTTAAAATATTACAATTATGCATTACTGCATTTCTATTGCTTTTATTTATGTCGTGCAGTAAAGAGGGTAGCTATAATCTCGAAGATACTCCACCATTGGATTTCCGTTCATATTATAATGGTCTGACTGTCACCTTCGCCAATGCAACAAAAGGAGCAACAGATATTTCATGGGAGTTTGGAGATAATTCACCTGTTGTTCCCGGTGATTCTGTGAAGCATACTTATACAGCAATAGGTAATTATGTAATTACCATGAATGGAACTTTCAAAGGGAAATCATACATTTTCCATACTGTACTCAGGGTGGATAAGCCATCTGTCGTTAATCTTGATGATGGCACATTCGACGATTGGAAAGGAGTATTATACCCGGATTTCCTGCTGTCAGGTAAGGGTGCAATTGACACTGCAAAAGTTGATTATGATGCCAATTACATTTATATATATGTCGAATTTGATTCAATTGCAGAAAATGCCGGTTTAATAGATCACATCTTTGGCGTGTATATGGATGTTGATAATACTGTTTCAACAGGGTTTTCTATGAAAGAAATGGGCGTTGATTATGGATGTGAAGGGAATTTATGGGATGGCGGATGGTTTGCACCCAGTAAAGTAGATTTGGTTAATGGAGATCCGGGGTGGCCATTTATGGGTTTTGATAATGAAAAAGCAATCAAACCGGGTTATATTGTTAAAGAAGGCAATACAATAAAAATGGAATTTGGCATTTCAAGAGAAGTCTTTAAAATAAATTCAGATGCCATGTCATTCTCCATGAGCATCATGAATTCTGACTGGTCAGATGTAGGCAATCTGGTAACACCTTTGCCTGACTTCAGTGAAAGAATTCCTGTAAAGATGAATAAGAGCAGCAAATAGCAGATTAAAACAGAGAAATATGAGTGCAAATGTGCAACCAATTAGTTCTCCATTGGCCGACAGAGTAACCTCGGTGGATTTCTTTCGCGGATTTACAATGTTTCTGCTGGCAGGTGAAGCCAGTTTGCTTTATGAACATTTTTTTGAATTTAATAATGGCATCATGCAATTCTTTGGGACTCAGCTCAGTCACCATGAATGGCATGGATTACATTTCTGGGATCTGATACAACCCTTTTTCATGTTTATTGTAGGGGTTGCTATTCCTTTTGCTGTAGCGAACAGGGAAAAAAAGGGCGACAGCAACAAGAAAATTACCCTTCATGCATTTAAACGTTCATTCTTATTGTTGTTTTTCGGATGGGCTTTGTATTTTATCGCTGAAGGGAGCCTTGTTTTCCAGTTTCAAAATGTTCTTGCACAACTGTCAGTAACATATCTTGTGGCTTTCCTGATAATGAAAAAAAGCTTTAAGTTTCAGCTGATTTTCACACTTGTAATTCTTTTATTGATAGATCTGGCTTACAGGTTTTTCCCTGTGGAAGGATTTAATCATCCATGGGTAAACTTCGAAAATCTCGGGGCGTGGGTTAATAATAAGATAGAAGGTGTGGATAAGGCCAGCACCTGGGCGACATTAAATTTTGTCTCAACAACGGCTCATACTGTCTGGGGCGTACTTTGCGGCAAGCTTCTGATGAGTGACAGAACAGCGAAAAAGAAAATTCAAATATTGCTTGTTGCCGGAGTTTCAGCTTTAATTATCGGATATTCTCTTGATCTGCTGAATATAACTCCAATCATTAAGAAGATCGCCACATCTTCATTTGTATTTGCCAGCGGAGGATGGACCATTCTGGCTCTTTGTTTCAGTTACTGGCTGATAGATATAAAAAAGCTATTCACCACTGGTTCCAGATTTTTTATAATTGTTGGTATGAACAGCATTTTTATTTACATTTTTTTCGAAATCGGGGGTGCCAGGCTGCTCAGCAAAATTGTCGCTCCCTTCAGCAGTTTATTATTCTCATGGGGAGGTGACCTGACTGTGAAAATAATAACAAGTCTGGGTGTTTGGGCAGCTTTGTGGTACCTTTGTTATTGGCTCTATAAAAACAAAATATTCATTAAAATTTAATAAAACTGATTTACATCTCAGATTATTAATTAGCGTCAGGCAGATCTCTCTCCAGTCCCGGTACAAAATACCTGCCCGATGAGTGTGACGCAATTATAGGTGCTTCCGATAGCCTTACCGCCTGCGCAACGGTACAATGGTGCAACGGCGGACAATATTCGCTAATGATCCTCAGATTAGTTAATTATATAATAAACATTATCAACCATAGGCGAAATTTTTTTTGATAACTTTGAAAGTAATCAAAACAGTTGCGTTATTAAATTGTTTTCACAATGAAAAAACTCTTACTGTTACTGTCATTTGTACTTTTTATTTTTCCGTTCAATGGATTTGGACAAAAATCTGCTCTTCTGTTAATAGATATCCAGAATTTCTATTTCCCGGGAGGCAAATTACCTCTTGTTGAACCTGAAAAAGCAGCACAAAATGCAGCAAAACTGCTTGATTGGTTCAGAAATGAAAAATTTCTGGTTATCCATGTACGACACAATTCTGAACCCGGGGGGACAATTAACGATATAGTAAAACCATTGCCAGGTGAAAATATCTTTTCCAAGGACGCAGTCAACTGTTTCGTAGGGACAAACCTGCTGGATTACCTAAAATCAAACAAGATCGATACTCTTATTATCTGTGGCATGCAGACACATATGTGTGTGGAAGCAGCAACAAGAGCAGCAAGCGATTACGGGTTTAAATGCATCCTGATTCATGATGCATGTGCTACAAAAGACCTTAAATATGGAGACAGGTTAATAAAAGCTGAAGATGTACATTATTCGACGCTTGCTACGCTTAAAAACTATGCAACGGTTGAATCAACTAAGGAATTCCTAAAAGAGAAATAAAATTTAAGGCTCGATATCTACCTGGATTTTACTGTTTCATATTATCATACTTCGCCTCGAATCGCTTGTAGAGCTGCTTGTGCTTGTTGTCAAGACTAATATTCCTTCCAGTGATGAAAGCAAGCTCGACATTATTGGTCCTCATATCCAGAAGATCGCCTGTTGATACGACAATATTTGCATCTTTCCCAGGTTCGATTGATCCTGTAATATCATCAATACCAAGGATCTTTGCAGTGTTCAGGGTGACAGTCTGCAATGCTTCTTCTTTTGTAAGGCCATAAGCGGCCGCCTCTCCGGCGACAAAAGGAAGATTTCCATAAGCCTGGTTCGAATATGTAAGTCCGACTATTATTCCTTCTTTTTCGAACATTTCCGGAAGTTTAAAAGGTTCTTTTATATCACTGTAATCATATTTGGGAAGAGAAAAGAGATTATCGAGAAGAACAGGGATATTATTTTTCTTAAGGAAATCTTTTACTGCCCAGGCCGTCTCATCTGCGTCCGTCAGCACTATTTTTTTGACTCCATATCGTTTTGCAAATAATATCGCCTCAATAATGCCTTTTGCTTCCGGAGCGCTTATGAATAGCGTTTTTGAGCCGTCGAAGAGTCCTCGCATGGCATCAAGCCTGAGATTGAAATCAACAGGCTTTTCAATGGCAGCATAGGCTATTGCATCAGTAAAAATCTTTTCCAGAAACTCGACATTTTTAGTATATGAACTTACTGCTTCAACAGGTTGAAAGGACATTGTACCTCTCCTGGCTGCTGGTACAGATTTTCTGGGCCATCCGAGCCTCAAGCCGTTGTCTGTCCTGTATCCGGCATCCTTCACTGCCTCAAT
>PLLO01000008.1 GCA_003142255.1 Bacteroidales bacterium
GATTCTTAACCGGACACTAGTGTTAATGAATAATTAATGTTCCATTCCCTGGAATTAATTTCCCTGGATCTTTGTCTAATAGATAAAGTTTTCTACTGGGAATTTTAAAAACAGGAATATGAATAAGATGGTAAAAACAACAGGAATGGCTCTGATGCTCTTAATGGCAGGCGCTTTAACTCTCACTGCACAGCAAAACATGAGAGGTATGAGGATGGACACCACCAGGATGCATAGGATGATGATGAACCGGGAAATGCCATTGATGATGAACTCTGATTCAATGCCGATGCGGGGAATGAAGCAGGGAATGGGACCCGGAATGATGCGACCTGGCATGAGAGGAATGGGTCGCGGCATGATGCAGCCCGGCATGGGAGGAATGGATCGCGGCAGAATGATGGGCGGCATGCAGGGAGGAATGTGCCAGTGCCCAATGATGCAGAATATGATGAAGCAGGGCAGGGGAATGCAACACCATGGTATGGGTATGGGTCCCTGGATGCAGGGTGTGATGCACCAAAGGATGATGATGGATAATATCCCCAACCTTACAGACAAGCAGAAGAAAGATATTGCAGTGATGCGCATCGACCAGCAGACTGAAATGAAGAAGCTGGCCGAAGATATGCAGTCAAAGATGAAGGTAATGCGCGAAGCCCACAGGGCTGCCATTGAAAAATTACTTACTCCGGAACAGAAGAAATGGCTCGACGAGAATGCTCCCAAAATGGAAGCTCCTCAAAAAACCGAAGCTGTTCCAGCTAAGTCCAAATAGAGGCAGGACCGAAGGAGAATTTTATTTTTCAAAAGAGATATTATTAATAATCCGACCCTAATTGGGCCGGATTATTTTTTAATTATAGCATAACAAATTCTACGATTGCACGATTTTACAATCTATCCTATAACCCCATCTTCTTTGCAATAGCTGCCGGGATAGCTGCCTTATTTACCATTATATTCGTTGTGCGCAGCGCTACGAAAGGCTTCGATACATATAAAAACCCGTCATATTTACCCATAACGCCCCATGAATTCTTGACCTTGTAATAGCTGTTCCCCAACTGGTCGGTAGCTATTCCTACGATATGCATCCCATGGTCATCGGTTGTGGCATAATTATCGAATTCCTTCTGGCGTAATTCCTGGGTGATAACTTTCTCTGGATGAGGACCGCTGAAAGCAGCCGATCTTTCGGCATCCGTCATATCGGTCCAGTTCTTTTCTGGTATAATTGCGACGCCCTCTTTCATGGAAAAGCCCCTGTCGCTCATGTCGCTGGCCCAGGCTACCGTATATCCGTTATTTACAGAATTGTCGATCACCTGCATCATTTCATCGAGAGGCAGGTTATAGAAGTAACCGGCAGCCCAGTTGTCGGGTATCTCAAGAACAAACTGCTTATAGAAGGGGTGATGGCTGAATGAAGTTATTATTGCATAATCACTTGGGTTAAGACCAAGCTCCTTCATGAAAGATGCTGGAGTATAGTTTTTACCCTCATAGGTGAAGGTTGCTGGTATCTTGCCGAGATATGCATCAAGAATTCCGTTAAAACCTGCGAACCATGCAGTTGTAAGCTTTGGACTCTTTATCAGGGCATCCATGTATCCTTTCAGGACACCGTCCATCTCACCATGGTTATGCTTTACCTCCCCATAGTTAAGACCTGGATATACAGCATCAGGAACAAGTCCAACCTCGGTTGATCCTGAAATAAGATCTCCGTACTCGCCTCCTCCGGCGAATGTGGAGTTGCCGTGCATACGGGCATACATATCAGCTTTTTTCTCGTAGGTATGTCTTACAATATACATTTCTGACAGATCATATACCGGCTTACCCATCCGGAGCAGCTCCGACTCAAACATGGAAATTCCAGAAAAACACCAGCAAGTTGATGTTGAATTCTGGTTCTTGACAGGAGTGCAGGCAAGCTCTTTTTTCATTGTGAAGGTGAATCCTGTTTCCTGGCCGTATGCCATTGTTCCTGCCAGCAATAGCAGTATAACAAGTCTTAAAATCTTATTCATAGTATCTTTTTATTGGTTTATATTAAGGATTGCTAAAATTTCAATGCAATATTCAATTATCATTTATGGCGTTAAATATAAATATTTATTGTTATCGTTTTCCTGACACCTGATACCTGACTCCTTATCAATCCATCACGGACTTCCTGTTCGAAACGCTTACAGCCGCCCCTTTACCATTTATGATACTCTTCACCACACTCTCCTTGTTGCCGTTAAGCCAGAAAATTATCATGTGGTGCAGCTTATTCTCCAGTGCAGCTGGTGTTTCTATGGCATTATCAACTATACATGGTGCGTTGTAGAAGACGTTATATATACCTAATCCCCAAGCTTCGTGACTGGTTACCTTGCCTGCCACTTTGTAGGAGGCATAGCCATTCACACCGTCATGCTTCCAGGCATCTGCAGTTGGCGGATCGTATGGCATCTCGCTCTGGTAGAAATATACCCGCCCGTTATTACCGTTCCATAGTGTCTGGTACTCCTGGAAATGCTCATTGAACAACCCGTATATTGTCACATTATTGCCATTTACCACCAGCCCGTTTGCCCCTCTGTTACGATCCCAGCCAACACCGTTCCCGTGATCGGCCCGCCAGAGCCAGGTGTGGTCAACGATAACATCATTGCTGTTTATTACGAGCGAAGATGTTGCCGATCCTTCAGCAGGTCCGCCCACTCTGATGAAAATATCGTAAAGAAATACGGGATTGCCGCTATGGGATTTCTGCGATCCCTGTTCCCCGACTACGAAAAGATTTTCGGAATGCTCCTTCCCGGCATCAAGTGTTAATCCGCTGACGATAACTCCATCAACGTCAGATATTTCAATGGCTGCATTGCCGTTTTCAGGAATGAGCGTGGCCATTCCGATACCGTAAATTACTGTTCCGGGCGTGGTCACCTTTATGCTCTCCTTAAGAAAATATCTTCCCGGGGTTATAAGCAGGTTTTTCCCTTTTCTCAGGGCTGAATTTATTGTTGAGGCATCATCAACCCCCTGCTTCACGATGTAAAATTGTTTAAGGGAGAGCATTTTTTCGGGTTTTGCATGATTAATCCATTCAGGTCCAATGCTATTTATCTGTATTGCCGGAATACTTATTCCAAATCCTTTTTTGTTGTATTGAAGCCATGGCTTTTCCCTGACCACCGGGGTCTCCTTTATTTTTGTAAATGGCTTTTCCGGCCATTCCTCGGAAGGTGCACCATTAACTCCCACGAACATCATATTCCAGTTGCTTCCAACCCATTTTCCCATATCGCTGTTCCTGGTGATCCATTGCTGTTGAGGACCGGAGTTGATAGTTCCATCAACTTTTGAGTCGGCAAGAAATCCTCCGCTGGCATAACCCTTGTCATAAAGCTGCAGGTTCCCCTTAATATGTACCCTTCTAAGCGGGGCAGCCTGTGATACTCCCCAGATCATAGTGGAATTCACGGTGGGAACGATAGTCATGTTACCAACTGACCGCCAGAAATTTGTAAGTACGCTGTTGCCATGAGTGGTATTGGATCTCACTGCTCCATTTATCACAACATCTTCGGGAGAGGCTCCAAGCCCCAGCACTTCCATGTAATAATCCACCTTAATATCGAGGTCATATTTGCCTGGTTTGAAGAGAAGGGCATACCTGTTTGTAGTGAATTCACCTCTTCTGGCCGACTGCCTGGCAAAAATTGAATCGATCAGCGACTGTACTTCCTTCATATCCATTCCGGGCTCAAAGACAAAAACATTTTTGCCAAGTATGCTCTTGTTATATTTTTCTGAAAATGCCGGGAGCGGCCTGCTTACGGGATCAATAGCCTGTGAGAAGGAATTAAGTGTAAGGGCTGTTATCAGCGCGGTCATTAATGGTGTGAAGTGTCTTATTCTCATTTTTGTTTCAGGTAAAATTCAGTTTTTTCGGAGATTGAATATATGAAAAATGTACAATTTTCATATAGTATGAATGAACCCAAATGATTTTTTATTGTTTAATGTCTGAACTAATGTCAAAACTAATTATTATGGATTATAAATTATTTTCAAAGTACAAGCTTGGCAACGCAAGCCTTCAGAACCGAGTTGTAATGTCGCCCATGACCAGGTCAAGGGCTATAGGAAATATCCCGAATGATCTCATGGCTGAGTATTATGGTCAGCGTTCATCAGCTGGTCTCATTATAACCGAAGGGACATCACCATCGCCCAACGGTCTGGGGTATTCACGAATTCCCGGTATTTTCAGTAAGGCCCAGGTTGAAGGATGGAAAAAGGTGACCACTGATGCTCACAAAGGTGGTGCGAAGATATTTGTTCAGTTAATGCACACGGGACGCATAGGGCATCAGCTTAATCTTCCTCATGGGGCAAAAGTGCTTGCTCCCTCGGCTTTAAAGGCAGCAGGACAGATCTGGACTGACCAGCAGCAGCTGCAGGATTACCCTGTTCCGGCTGAGATGACTGCCAGTGATATTACCCACGCAAAAAATGAGTTTGCAACTGCAGCCCTCAATGCTATTGAAGCAGGATTTGACGGAGTGGAACTTCATTCAGCAAACGGATACCTGCTCGAACAGTTTCTTTCACCCATAAGTAATATACGTACTGATAATTATGGAGGATCAATCGAAAACCGGAGCCGTTTTGTTCTTGAAGTAGCTGAAGCTGTTTCATCAGTAATAGGCAAGGAGAGAACCGGAATCCGCATATCTCCATACGGTGTTTCAAGCGACATGAAGCCTTATCCAGAGATAGATGCCACTTACAAATACCTGGCCGGGGAGCTGAACAGGATTGGAATTGAATATATTCATATTGTTGATCATTCGGCCATGGGAGCACCAGTCGTACCTGCTGAAATAAAAAGTGCTGTCCGGAAGCTTTTCAAAAACACTCTTATTCTTTCTGGCGGATATGGCCTTGAAAGGGCAGAGGCCGACCTGCAGAATGGTCAGGGTGATCTTATCGCCTTCGGTCGTCCCTTTATTAACAATCCCGACCTTGTTGAGAGGCTCAGAAATGAGTGGCCCTTATCGTCAGATCTTAAATTCGATCTGTTCTACACTCCTGGTCCAAAGGGCTATACAGATTATCCTTCCTGCAAAGAAGCGGTAATTAAAGTATAATTACATCTTATCTGTAAATATCCACCCTTTCACACTCCGGGTGGATTCTTTATTTAACGATCGCAGGGTATCACTTAACCCCTATTCTCGTACCTGTCTGGACCACCAGGTTCTTCCGCCATTCGAATTTTGTCCCGTTCTTAGTGTCAAGCAGAACATCATATGATCCGGGGGGGCAGGCCGTTGTCATTGTCTGGTTATCGCACTTGATCAATTCAAGATTTTTGACAGGCATTGGCGTCCCTGTCTGCTTGTCGGCTGTGCCTGCAGGATAGAGACGGATAGCCTTTACATCCTTGTTCGTTCCTGCATAGGTCATTACCCCTGCATTAAGGTTGGTTGTGACAATATAGCTTACATCAGGTTTCATGATGAAGTTCTCAAGCCAGATTCTCTGGGTATGCCCAGAAACGCCAAGATTTATTGCCATATCATAGGTACCTGGTTTTATCTTTCCGGCCCTGTTGTTTGTGACTTTATCAGGAGTGACAGGCGTATCGTGTTTCCCTTTCATGTAAAGCGAAGGTACTCCGAATAACGGGTTATCTTCCACATTGCCTTTGTACCTGTATACTTTCAATTCGTAGGCAGATAAGCCACCCTGACTTCCGGCAGTCTCCTGGATCTGGATCTGGAAGTCATACAGAGTCACCGAAAGGGTTGTTTTGGATTCTGCCTTGATTGTAACATTTTCTACGTCGAAGCTGAGAGATCCCGGTTTCCCTGACAGCTTGAAGATAAGCTTCA
Source organism: Bacteroidales bacterium (assembly GCA_003142255.1). Lineage (GTDB taxonomy): Bacteria > Bacteroidota > Bacteroidia > Bacteroidales > VadinHA17 > LD21. Next base: position 5,901 of record PLLO01000008.1, read on the forward strand.
TGGTGTAGGTTCCAGGCTTTGCATTCTGGAGCTTCACCTCTTTTCCTGAACTTAAGAGCTTGAATGAGGAGCCTGAGGTGAGGTCTCCCAGTATCCTGAGGTTTATGGCCAAAGGAACCTTGTCGGCAGGATTTACGGGAGCGAAAGCCTGGGAAACCCAGACCTGGTTCCAGCACTTTTCTGTTCTTATAACTATGCCATTATCGAGCTTGCAGGTATAGTTTGACACAATCTGGCCATTTAAAGAAATGATCAGCGCAGACTGAATTGCTAAAAGGATCAGTAGATTCTTCATGGCTATATATTTATTGATTTGGTTCTGACACCATCAAAGTTATTATATTCCATATTTAGAAAAAAATTAATTTCTCATTGTTTCAAGGGGTTCGATAAGAAATGTATTTCCCAGAAGCTCTTTTTTCTTATTTTTGCACAAATTCCCTTGACATGGAATGGCTGTCTGATCTGCTTTTTAAACAGGGTGTTGCGCATACTATCCTGATCTACAGTGCGATAATATCGCTTGGAGTTTTTCTTGGTAAGATAAGGATATCCGGTATATCCCCGGGAATAGCATTTGTGCTTTTTGCCGGTATTGCTGCAAGTCATTTCGGTTTTACAGCCAACCACGAGATCGTCGACTTCATAAAGGATTTCGGACTAATACTCTTCGTTTTTTCAATAGGCCTTCAGGTTGGTCCCGGCTTCTTTTCGTCATTCAAAAGGGGAGGGCTGACTCTTAATCTTCTTGCCCTTGGAATTGTTTTTCTGGGTGGGTTAACGGTGGTGATCATCCATTTTGCAACTGGAATGTCGATGCCAATGCTCGTTGGTGTCATGTCGGGAGCAGTCACCAATACTCCGGGACTGGGAGCAGCACAGCAGACCCTGGTACAGGTATCCGGAGGGGGAGAAGTTCCTCCTATCGGCCTGGGATATGCCGTTGCCTACCCGTTCGGTGTGCTTGGGATCATACTTACAATGTTGATGATGAGAAAGTTCTTTAAGATCAACGTAAATGAAGAGCGTAAACTCTATGACAAGGTTCAGCATCCCGAAGAGCAGATTCCTGAAAGAGTAAGTATCCAGGTTACCAACCGGAAGGTCATTGGTGAAACTGTTCGTGAGATCATGCCTTCCATTAACCATAGTTTCGTAATTTCAAGGATACTCCATAAAGGCGACCTGATACCCGCAGGATCAGATAGCGTGCTTTACGAAAATGATATTGTCCTTGTAGTCGCTCAGAAGGGAGCCATCCCTGCAATTATTGCACAGATTGGCATGGTGAGCAGTATGGATCTTTCAGTAAAGTCTGGCAAGCTGATTTCAAGGAGGCTCCTGGTGACTAAGCAGGAGGTGTTCGGCAAGAGGCTTGGATCTCTTAATCTCAGGGCTAAATACAACATAAACATTACAAGGTTATACCGGTCGGGCATTGAGCTTGTGGCTTCTCCGGAACTGAGGCTCCAGATGGGTGATAAGCTTACAGTGGTTGGCGATGAGGGTTCAATTGATAAGGTAATAAAGGAGATTGGAAATTCGATCAGGCGGCTTGATGAGCCGAATATAATTCCCATTTTCATCGGCATTCTTCTTGGAGTGCTTCTCGGTAGCATTCCTTTCAGAATACCTGGTATTGACAATCCGATAAAGCTTGGACTGGCAGGAGGCCCATTGATTGTAGCCCTGCTGCTTAGCAAATATGGGTACAAGTTGCAGCTGGTTTCATATACGACACCCAGTGCCAACCTGATGCTTCGCGAGATCGGCATAGTGCTCTTCCTTGCAAGTGTAGGACTTGCATCGGGAGAGAAGTTTATCCCTTCCCTCGTGTCGGGAGATGGATTTATATGGATGGGATACGGAGCGATCATTACTATAGTTCCGCTGCTTATCGCAGGTATCTTCTCGAGGTTTGTACTCAAGAGGAATTACCTTGAGATTTGTGGTCTTCTCGCCGGTAGTATGACGGATCCTCCGGCCCTTGCATTTGCCGGCAGCATAGCTCAGTCAGAAGCACCCGCTGTCGCTTATGCAACAATATATCCGCTGGTGATGTTCCTCAGGATTTTTGTTGCCCAGTTGTTGATATTACTGTTCATATAGTTTATATTTTTCATTTTTAACCATGTGAGGGAGTACCGGATTTTCTGTAATTAGCATTGAAAATTTAAAAATAGGGGGAAAGTTATGCCATTTTCATTCAGATCAGGTTTCATTCGTCTGCTGACTGTAAGCTTTTTACTAATGTTTTGTTGCCAGGCTTTTTCTGGTGCAGAGAAGTTCAGAACTCCCAAATTCAGGGTGATCGCCTTTTACAAGGCCGAAAATGATCAGGGACATATCAGCTTTGTTCACGAAGCTAACAGGTGGTTCTCAAAAATGGCAGTTGCATGTAATTTTACATATGATTCCACAAACGACTGGGATAATATGAATCTGGAATTCCTTTCGGGTTACCAGGTTGTGATTTTCCTTGATGCAAGACCGGAAAAGAGTTCACAACGGGAAGCATTCCAGAAATACATGGAGTCAGGAGGTGCATGGATGGGGTTCCATTTTTCTGCTTTCGCAATGAACCAGACTGCATTTCCGCAGAACTGGGACTGGTATCATAATACTTTTCTCGGGTCGGGAGAATATTCAGGAAATACCTGGCGCCCCACGTCGGCTGTTCTGCATATCGATGACAAAAGAAACCCGTCAGTAAGACACCTTCCGCGTACTTTCACCTCTTCGCCAAACGAATGGTACAAGTGGAAGAATGATCTCAGGAATAATCCGGATATCAGGATACTTGCATCAATAGACTCTTCAAGCTTTCCTCTTGGTACCGGTCCGAAGCTAAATGAAATATGGCATAGCGGATATTACCCGGTAATCTGGACGAACAGGAATTACCGCATGCTCTATATCAATATGGGGCACAATGACATCGATTATGAACACAATACCAATGCAGAGCTATCTCTGACTTTCTCGAACAAGAATGTGGACAATCTTGTCATGAAAGGAATCTACTGGCTTGCCAGGAAAAGAAAGCAGCCAAAAGGCAGCGGAGAAGGATTATGATATACTCTCTGACTTACGACTAAAACACCAAAGTCTGTATCGAATGTGGCAGAATATGTATTTCAGCCTCACCCTTTCCAGCACAAAGAACATATCTGGCCTCTATCGTACTCTGGTTCATCACAATGATAACCACGCTTCCGTCTTCATTTATGAATCCCGTTGTAATAAGCTGACTGCGGCTTGCAGTACTAACTATCCTTTTTGCCCCCGGGCGGATGAACTTAGAAAAATGGCCAATGTAATAATAGGCCGGTGTGAAAATAAGTTCACCTGTCTTTGTATTTCCATGAACAGGAGCGAAGCAGAAGTTGCCGATATGATTCGGCCCGCCTGTTTCATCAAGTAATATGTTCCAGTCGGTCCAGCCGCATGCACCATTGTTGAAATCATTGATCATTGCCTCTCCATATCTTTCAGCCAGGCTCCAGTCATAGTATCGCGCTGTGTCAAAATCACCATTGCTGCCTTCAGTAAAGAGAAGGTTAGTGCCGGGATATGTCTCGTGGACAATGCCGAGGTTTGAAAACATCTGCGTGCCACCGCTCCAGTCCTCATACCAGTGGAATCCCATTCCCCAAACATATTTCGCTGCATCAGGGTCATCAAGTATAACCCTTGCTCTCTGGGCAATAAGGTCGCGGTTATGATCCCATACAATTATTTTCTTGTCGCCAAGACCCTCTTTTTCCATTGTCGGGCCAAGATAATTTTTCAGGAAATCCCTTTCATCTTCGGCGTAATAGATGCACGATTCCCATTTTTGAACTGCCATCGGTTCGTTCTGAACGGTTATTCCCCAGACTGGAATGCCAGCCTTCTCATAACTCTTGATGAATTTTGTATAGTAGGTTGCCCATGACTGGAAAAACTCAGGCAGAAGTTTACCACCATGGAGCATATTGTTATTATCTTTCATGAATGCCGGCGGACTCCAGGGGCTTGCAAACAAGGTAAGTTTGCCGCCTGCAGCTGTAATGGCTTTTCTGATGAGGGGCATCTTGAACTTTTCGTCATGAGCCAGTGTAAACGATTTTAATTCTTTGTCGCCTTCATCAACATATGTATAGCTGTCGCTCGAGAAATCGCAGCTGTTGATGTTAGTCCTGCCAAGTGAATAACCTATCCCTTTTTGAATATCATAATAGGCTGTCAGAAGCTGCTGCTGTTTTTCCTCAGGAAGCTTGGCAAATGTCTCGGCAGCTGCGTCAGTAAGTGCTCCACCTATACCGAGGAATGACTGGAATGTCTTTGTCGGATCGGCAAAGAGATAAATATGCTTTTCGGATGTCTTCACAGGTGCAGTAAAGATGACAGTATCGGTATGGGAGAGACGGAAGTCAGAACTGTCGGCTGTCGTATATACGACAACCTTTTTTCCTTCCGTCTTAAATGTGTCGAATGGCGCTCCGGCAGTTACATTTTTTTGTTGCGGTCCGCTGCATGCGAAGAGCAGAAGCAACGGTATTAATAAATAACTTTTTATCATGAGGTTGATATTTTAAGAATATTGTGCAATAATTATCTATCAGAATAATCTTATCATAACTTTTCTGAATTTTCCGCTGTTAAATACATCTCCCATCAGGGTTTCTCCTCTTACCATCAAAAATGGTCTTGTAACCGTAAATGGGAGGTCGAAAGCCAGATAAGTAGAATCTGAAGCTCCTGCCGGAGTATTGTATTTGTCAATATATCCGAAGGGATGAGATTTTTCAAGGAACTGCTGAACCTTAGGAAGGTTATCATATTTACTTCCATGTTCGTCGATTATATAGCCTATGTTGTTATCCCAGTTATGTCCAACCCTCCTGGCCCTGTTTTCAACCCTGAATGTCACCACGTAAAACATGCCATTTGCTTTAAGCGTATCGGTGCCATTTTTCAGGAACCTTGAGACCATATAATTTGAAACTGAATATTCAAAATCGTCATGATGGATCCTGTCTCCGACACCTATCACATACTCCGTTTTGTTTGAAGTGCAGGATGTCAGCAATAACACCACCGGTATTATAAAGAAGTTTTTCATCTCAACAGCAGTTTTATAATATTCTCTTTAAAATTTGTGTAAGGCGGATATCTTGCAAAAATATCCACAAGATTTGATTTCACAAGCACCGACCTCATATTTGAGAAAGTCTCGAACGATTTTCTTCCATGGTACCTGCCAATTCCGCTGGGACCTATTCCTCCATATGGAAGGTAAGGTGATGCGATTTGCATTACCGTATCATTAATAGATGCAGAACCGCTCTCAGTCCTGGCAAGGAAACTGCGGACAAGTTTTTTATTACGTGTGAATATATAGGTCGCCAGCGGTTTTGGGTTCTTTTCGATTATGCTGTAAACCTCTTCTATGTTCTGATATTCAATAACCGGCAGTATCGGACCGAAAATTTCCTCAAGCATCACCGGGTCACCTGGTTTCACATCTTTAATAATTGTCGGAGCCACATACCTGTTTCCAATGTTGGCAGTTCCCCCTGCTGCAATCTTGCCTGATTTCATCAGTGATGTAAGTCTTTCTGCACTCGAAGTACTGATGACCCTCGCAAAATCTTTGCTCTCCTCCGGGTTCTCACCATAGAAATCCCTTATTTTGGCTGACAATATCTCCAGGAAGCGATCTTTAATTCTGCTGTCAATTAGCAGATAGTCGGGAGCAACACATGTCTGGCCGGCATTGATGAATTTGCCCCATGCGATACGTGTTGCTGCAAAATTGAGCTTCGCATCTGCTGCAACGACACAGGGATTTTTACCCCCCAGCTCAAGCGAAATGGGCGTTAGGTTAACTGAAGCCTTCTCCATTATATGCCTTCCGACCCTGGGACTTCCTGTAAAAAAAATATAGTCAAACTTGTAGTCAAGCAGATATTCGCTTACCGAATGATCACCCGGAAAAACTGCAATAAGCGCTCCTGGAAAATTGCTGAGTATTTTCTCGATAACCTTCCCGGTTTCCGGTACCTGTTGAGAAACTTTTAATGCGACACAGTTGCCTGCAGCCAGAGCACCCATTGCCGGAAGCATTGAAAGCTGAAAAGGGAAGTTCCATGGCGACATTACAAGTACCTGGCCATAAGGCTGTGGCAGGACATAGGAATGAGCAGGGAAATGGACAAGTGGTGTCTTGACTCTTCTTCGTCCTGACCATTTTTTCAGATTCCTGATGGTATAATTTAGTTCAGCAAGAACAAAACGAGTCTCGGTGGCGACCGTTTCGAATTCTGGTTTATGAAAATCCCGGTTCAAAGCCTCCTTAATCTCATTCTCATACTTTAGTATAAGCGATCTTAACTTTTTCAGGTTCGAAAGCCTGTAACCTGTATCACGTGTTGCTCCTGATAAAAAGAATTTTCTTTGTTCTGCGAGTATTACTCCGATCTCTTCTTTTTCCATTCTTTTTCAAGTTGTATGAGTTGTCCCGATATTTCATTTTCCTTCAATCCCTCCTTTGCAGAGATCCTGCTAATGGCATATTCTGCCATAGCCGTTATTGTGAGGCTAGGGTTGACACCTATATTTCCCTGAACTACGGATCCATCCATAATGTAAAAGTCAGGATAGCCAAATACCTTCAGCTCTTTGTCAACAACACCCGCGGCCGCTGATTCCGACATTGGGCATCCTCCAAGTATATGAGCGGTTGTAGGCCGGTCAAAGAAAACTTCAAGGAGAATATTCTGTGGTATGCCGGTAACTTTCCTGGCATATCGCTCCATAACCTCCTGTCCGACAGGTATATATGCAGGCACCCTTTTCTGACCGCTGTTGTCGATCTTCATCTTCCCCCCGAAAATAGTCCTCTTCCATACCATCTTCATGGCATTGTCTATTGTCTGCATGACCAGGAATATTACCATACCTGTCGACCATTTGAAATTGAAAACTGTCTTAAGAAACTGGATCGGATGAGTAAAAGTCTTTTTTATCAGACCAAGAGTCCTTCCTGCCGGAGTTTGCGAACCGGGTACAGAAAGGCCGAAGAACCATTTCATTGCGTTGGAATTATCAGGATATTTCACTATCTCCACATGGGTCAGCGGAGCGGGACTGAATACTGAAGTTATAGCAAGTCCGTTATTCATTTTTCCCTTTACCCCTGAGACAGCGCACAAAGTTTCGGCATTGGTTCTCAGTTCATAGCCAATCATATCTGAAAGCAGCGGAAGGCTCTTATATTTATATTTCTGCTTAAGTAAAAGTTCGAGAGTGCCGAGCGTCCCGGCAGCAACAATTATACCCTTTGATTTGAATTCTATCCTTTTCTTTCGGAAGAATGAAGTGACCTTACTTGTGCGGATCGTGTAGATCCCGTCGCTAAAGGTTATCTCTTCTGCTTTAGTCTCAGGGAGTATCTCAAGCCCTAGTTTTTCACCGAACCAAAGGTAATTCCTGTCGAGAGTGTTCTTTGCATTCTCTCTGCAGCCAACCATGCATCCGCCGCACTCTGTGCATTTTTTACGCAGAGGTCCCAATGAATTGAAATATGGATCAGTATCATCCTCACCTTCAAGATTTACACCTACATTAACCGACTCAAATGTGTCATGGGCATTCATCTCCCTGGAGACCTCTTCTAGAACAAGGTCTTCGCGATTGAGATGATTGTATTTTTTGCGTCCCAGCATGAACGATGCCTTATCATAGAATGGTTCAAGTATCTCTTTCCATTTGCCAAACCTGGACCATGAAACATTGCTGAAGAATTCATCGGGAGGTATATAAAGGGTGTTGGCATAAACCAGACTTCCGCCTCCTACGCCTGTCCCGCTGAGTATGCTTGCTGTGGAATAAAAAGAGAGTTTCTGAAACCCGAATAATCTCAATGATGGTACCCATAGGTACTTTGCCAGATTCCAGTTTGACTTCGGAAAATCGGAAGGGTTGAAGCGCTTCCCCTGCTCAATGGTAAGCACCTTATATCCTTTTTCAACCAGGCGGAGGCTCGCCACACTTCCCCCGAAACCCGAACCTATAACAATGTAATCATAGACCATACTGATTGGTTTGGTGCGGGGTAAATATAGGAAGTATATTGAAAAGAATGTACTGGCAAATAAAACTGATTGACTTATCCTGTAACCTTGGACTTATCAACTCTTGGCTGCTCCCCCTGTTTGGCAAACTTTTCGCTTACAAGCTCCGGCCATTTGAGGTCGAGCTCTTTCAGGGTTTTCAATACTACCTCTGCCACTGCATAAATCTTCTGCCAGTTTTTATCGGCTGGAACTATATACCATGGGACCTCGTTGCAGGTATTTATTATCTTCTCGTAGACTGCAATATAATCATCGAATTTCTCCCTGGTATCCCAGTCACCGTCCTTATGCTTCCAGTTCTTCTCCTTAAGTTCAATTCTCTCCATAAGCCTCTCCTTCTGAGCTTCTTTTGATACATTCAGGAAGAACTTAAGGATCCATGTTTCATTGTGCTCAACGATTCTTTCGAAATCGTTAATCAGCTGGTACCTCTTAGCGATAACTTTGGGAGGAATGAATTTCTGGACTGAAGGCACAAGTATATCTTCATAGTGAGACCTGATGAAGATCTTTGTCTCCCCTTTATGCGGACACACATTATGGACCCTCCACAAAAAATCATGGGCATACTCTTCTTCTGTCGGCTTTTTGAAACTGTGTATACCCAGACCGATAGGATTGCAATATTTAAGCAGGCCTTTTGTCACTCCATCCTTACCTGATGCATCCAATCCCTGGAAAACTATCAGCAGACTGTACCTGTTCTGTGCATACATCTTATATTGAAGCTCACCGATCTGCTTGAGCATTCTCTCAGTCTTCAGTACTGTTTTTTCCTTATCCCACTCCTTAATGAAAGTGGGTTGGTCTGCGATTTTTATTTTCATATTTTCAATTTTTTTTGTCATTACCTCTTTTAAAGAAATAATTAATTTAACGAATATTTATTTCACGATATAAGTTTTAGAGTGACTAAGTTAATAAAATGACAATTTTAATCGGCATGGTAAGGCGAAAACTTATAAATTTGAAGATCAGCAAAATTTAGTTTGATATGGAAGTTGCTTTATATATTGCATTGGGATGTGTTGTCGGAGCATTGGTTACCTGGCTTATTTCAAATGCCAGGTATCGCGAATCCCTTCTGAAGAAATCTGAGGAGCTCAACGAGATAAAAAGTATGAATGGTGTCCTTCAGGCCAACCTCGATGCACAGGATAAGAGTCTCGGGGAGGTGAAGAAATCGATGCTCGACACTTTTAAATCGGCTGCTTCAGATGCCCTTCTGCAGAATAATAAGCAATTTCTGGATCTTGCAAAGCCGCAGCTCGAAGCACAGGTGAATGCTTCAAAAGGCGATCTTGACATGCGCAAAAGTGCAATCGAAGAGATGCTGAAGCCGGTAAGGGAGTCCATTGACAGTTACAGGAAAAGAATAGAGGAGCTCGAAAAGGGATCTGAAAAGACCTTTGGTCAGGTCACGGAAATGCTCTCAAATCTGCAGACTACAAATGCTTCCCTCCAGAAGGAGACAGGTGCTCTGGTAAATGCACTGAGGAACCCAAGGATCAGAGGACGATGGGGGGAGATAGGGCTCAGAAGGGCAGTCGAATTCTCAGGCATGTCGGCTCATTGCGATTTTATTGAACAGGTCTATACAGACGATGATGATTCAATCCTGAAACCCGACATGATAATAAACCTTCCCGGCAACGGCCATGTGGTGGTCGATTCAAAACTTCCGCTCGATGCTTACCTTGAAGCTCTCGAAACCGACGACGAAGCTGCCCGTAACCTGTTGTTTGCTAAACATGCCAAAATGTTAAGGGATCATATTACCAGGCTTAGCAGGAAGCAGTACTGGTCACAATTCCCGAATGCTCCTGATTTCGTGGTCTTGTATATGGAGGTAGAGTCGGCATTTAATGTAGCTCTGATGACAGACAAGACTCTTCTCCAGGACGCAATGAACGATAAGATAATTCTTGCTACACCTACCACCCTCATTGTCATTCTGAAATCAGTGGCAATGTCGTGGCAGCAGCATAACATTACGGAAAATGCGATGGAGATTATGAATGCAGCTGAAGATTTTTCAACCCGGGTAACGACCTTTGCCGACCATCTCGAAAAGATAGGCGGAGGGTTGAAGAATGCACTTAAAAGCTATAATGATGCGGTTGGATCCTGGGAAAGCAGGATAGTCCCTGCCAGCAGGAAGCTCGAGCAGCTGAAAGCCACGGAAAACAAAAATGCACTTCCCGATATTGAAAAAATAGATAAGCCTGTAAGAGGATTGAAAAAACCGGAGGAATAATTCCCACAACCTGCAATCTATAGCCTTCAGCCTGCAACAATCAAAATAATATTCCGGAATACTCGGGAACAGGAAAATGAAACTAAATGTTCTTGATGTGCAGCAAAAGTGAACAACTTGTGAAATAATAATTAAATTTGTTCGTTTTTTTTGACTTCAGCAAGATTTTTACCGGAAACAAGGTTATCCTTTATATTAGTCCTGTTTAATACGGCCAAATTTCCTGCTTTTGATTATTTTCATGAGGAATCTTGGTTTAATTTTTATTCTATCACTGGTAATATTCTTATCACCAGCTCTATATGGATCAAATGATTATCGCCCGGTCGCCCGGAGATACCAGGTGACACAGGATACAATTGATAAGCAACTCCTGTTCAATGGCAGGATATGGAGAAACCTTTTTTACAGGGTAAGAGGCGACCAGTTCCTGTTTTCCGATTCCTTCCTTCCGGCAACAATAGTTATAAACGGGAAGTCATTCCCGGGCAGCAGCATAAAGTACGACATCTGCAACGATGAACTCCTTACAAAAGCAGGACGGAATATAATCATTCAGTTGAACAAGCAGATTGTTGAATCTTTCACTTTTGTATATAACAATAAATCATGGCGTTTCCTAAAGCTTGACAAAGACAGCCTTAATGACCTGAATGGCTATGTCAACCTGCTTTACCAGGGAAATATTTCCCTCTTTGTCAAATACCGGAAAGTCATTCTTCTTCTGGCAGTAGATAATAAATATGATGAATTTGATCTGACACAGAAAATTTACGTGATGAAAGACGGCAAAGCCTATCCTGTCAGTAACCAGAATGATGTAATTGCGCTTTACAGCAGCTATAAACAGCAAATCAGAAATTTTATCAGGACAAATAAACTTCAAATATCACGAAAGAGTCCGGAAAGCTTTGTGCCTCTCATTGAATATTGTGATAAACTTGGACATTAGTAAAATGAGAGCTAAGCTTAAAATATTATTCATTTTTCTTGCGCTCTTTTATGCAAGCGCAGCTGAAGCCCAGCAGAATATTCAAATAGGGTGGGATTATTCCGGTATGAGTTTCACGGCTTTTGCGGCAAAGGCAGAAAGCCAGGACAGCCTCAGGTTCTTTTACATGGACGAATGGGTGAGCGATATCAGACTCGGGGAATTCAAAGGTCCTGTTCTGTTATCTGACTTACTTGATGTTCTGTTCCGCAACAAATCTCTTTTTTATTATATTGATGACTCCGGCAACGTAATAATAACAATGAATTTCGCAATTAAAATTACCGGCTCCGAAGCTTCACCGGGACTTAATTTCATACCTTCATCAAATTACAGTGACCAGGATAACCAGAAGACCTCTGCCTCTGCATACATCAATATCGGAAATCCGGCTGACAGGAACAAGCCCGGCAATGCGATTTTAACGGGTTACATCACAAGCTCAGATACGAAGGAACCGGTAGCCGGGGTTACAGTTTTTAACCAGAGACTCTCATCAGGAACCATTTCCAACCAGTATGGCTATTATTCACTATCCATGCCAAGAGGTTCCCATCAGCTTCAATTCACCTTTGTCGGGATGAAGGAGAAAATGGTAAATATTAACCTGAATGGTCCGGGTGAAATGAATATTGACATGAACAGTACTCTCATTCCGCTTAAGGAGACAGTCGTTTCGGCCGACAGGAATTTGGTGCTGAAAAGGTACGAGGTGGGAGCAGAGAAGATCAATATTACTTCATTCCGTCTTCTGCCCACATCCATGGGCGAATCAGACATCATTAAGAGCGTACTGCTGCTTCCCGGCGTTCAGACAGTCGGCGAAGGATCAGCAGGATTCAACGTCAGGGGAGGCTCTGCAGATCAGAACCTCATACTGATGGATGGCTCCCCTCTTTATAATACATCCCATTTCTTTGGTTTCTTTTCTGCAGTAAATTCCGATATAATAAAGGATGTAACACTTTACAAAGGCGGTATTCCTTCCCGCTTCGGTGGAAGGATTTCATCAATACTTGATATAAGCACACGGGAGGGAAACCTGAAGCAATTCAAGGGGAACGCAGGTATCAGCCCTATAACCACGCACTTTGTTGTAGAAGGGCCTATAAAGAAGGACACCAGCTCATTCATCATCACGGCCAGGACCACCTATTCGAACTGGATATTCAAGCTTATTGATGACCCGGATCTCAAAAAAAGCAGAGCCTTCTTCTATGATATCAATGCCAAGTACACGTACGACATCAACAGGAATAACAAGCTCGATTTCTCAGGCTACCTGAGCCATGATTCCTTCAGATTCAGTTCCGATACAGTATATTCCTACGATAATAGCATATTAATCGCAAGATGGCGTCATTTCTTCAGCAGCAGGTTTTTATCCCTTGTAACTCTGAATAACAGCAATTACAGGTATGATGTATCCGGTGAAAGCGGCACCACAGAAGCATTTATACTGTCACACAGAATAAACAGCACGGGCCTGAAAGCCGATTTCAATTATTTCCTTGGACGAAATGAAATTAATTTTGGCACTGACCTCACATGGTATGGAGTGATTCCCGGAAGCTATAAGCCTGCCAGTGATTCATCAATCGTCAAGTCTGAAACACTGGCGAAGGAGAGAGCCCTGGAAGCTGCTCTTTATATCGACGATAAGTTTGTTCTGAATGAATATGTCTCACTGAATGCCGGCATTCGATTCTCGTCTTTTTTTGCATTCGGCCCTGAGACACTTTTGCTTTATGATCCGGAATTTACAAAGAGCAGGTCGTCGGTTACAGACTCTGTTTCATACAGCGCAGGTCACATTTCAAAATTATATGGCGGCCCGGAGTTTAGATTTTCAATGAATTTCAAACTGTCAAACAGCAGCTCACTTAAAATAAATTATAACCGTACCAGGCAATACCTTCATCTTCTTTCGAACTCCGCATCCATAGCTCCGACAGATACCTGGAAGCTGTGCGATTATTATCTTAAACCGCAGACCGGAGATCAGTACGCCCTTGGATTTTACCAGATGCTCCATAGCAGAAGCGTTGAAGCCTCGGCAGAAATATATTACAAGTCAATACATAACATGGTTGATTATAAAGGTGGAACATCTCTTGTTATGAACGACAACATTGAACAGAGCCTTGTGGACGTTGAGGGAAAAGCATATGGGCTTGAACTGATGATTAAAAAACCGGAGGGGAGGGTGCGCTGGAGCCTTGGCTATACTTTTTCCAGGACATTCCTCAGAAGCACCGGAAAATTCAATGATGAGATCATAAACAAGGGTAAATGGTTCCCTGCCAACTTTGACAGGCCCAACGATCTTGTGGTGACTTTCAATTATCTCTTATCGCGCCGCTTCAGCTTCTCGACAAACTATACCTGGAGTACCGGCAGACCAATAACCTATCCTGTATCTTCATATTACACGAATGATATATATATTATCTATTATTCGGAAAGGAATAAATACCGCATCCCGGATTATTCGAGGCTCGATATGTCATTCAGGTTTAGCGGAAGCCTGAGATCGCACAAGCTCGCCAATCCAAACTGGACATTTTCAGTATTTAACCTCCTGGGAAGGCAAAATGTATATTCGGAGTATTTCAATAATATAAATAATAAGGTTGTGGGATATAAACTGTCGGTATTCGGCAAGGCAATACCCTCTGTAACACTTAGTTTTGACTTTTAATATCTATGAGACCGGCAAGGTATATTCTGTTTTTTGCCATGATGCTCTTCTCTGGAAGCTGTATCACGGAGTTCATTCCTGAGACGAATGAAAATGCTGATATGCTTGTCGTTGAGGGACTAATAACCAACAAGGCCGGTAATAATACAGTCAAGCTTTCAAAAGCGCTTTCACTTTCCAGCAAAACAACCGGAACTCCTTACACCAGATGTTCAGTAATTATTACTGATGACCTTGGCAATATGACACCACTTTATGAGAAGAGCAACGGTTTATATGTTACTGATTCAGCTTTTGCAGGAGTGGTGGGTAGAGAATATAAGCTCACTATCAGAACGAATAATAGCGGCGCCAGCAATTATACCTACGAATCGGTTCCGGTGAAGATGGTTCCTGTTCCTCCTGTCGATACCATTTATTATGAAAAACAGCAGTATAATCCTGGATCAGATGCCTTCATCAGGGAAGGCTGCCAGGTCTGGTTCGACAGTCACGATCCGGATAATAAATGCCATTTCTACAGGTGGGATTATAGCGAGACCTGGATGTTCCAGCTTCCGTATTATGTCCCAAACAACATCTGCTGGATCTCCGCAAACTCAAATGTCATTAATATTAAGAATGCTTCAATACTTACTGAGAACCGGATAACCGGTTACCCGCTGATCTTTATATCTCCGGAGAGTGACAGGCTCAGCATTAAGTACAGCCTGCTCCTGAACCAGTATTCCATTAGTGAAGATGAATTTGAATACTGGGAGAAGCTAAAAACGATTACAGATGAGGTTGGATCGCTTTATGATGTTACACCATCATTCATCCCCGGAAATGTCACTTGCATTGAAGACCCTACTCAGGATGTGTTAGGTTACTTCAGCGTTTCAGCTGTGAGCTCGAAAAGGATGTATATCTCAGGCAGGTTCAGAGGGCTGGCGTATCTTTATTCACAATGTCCCTCGGATACAGTAAACGACCTTAATGCTGTTGCGGACCTTAACTGGAAAAGATGGGTCATTGAGTCAGACGAGCTTGTTGTGCCGCCTATATACATCCTTACCAGGATTAAAGGATGTGCTGATTGTACGGTCAGGGGAACAAAAGATAAACCCTTATGGTGGGATGACAGTAAATAATGATTGAATAATGATGACAAGGTACACAGGATCAATATTATTCATTTTCCTTTCACTCATGCCTTTACTGGCAGATGGGCAGGGCAAGGCTGCTGTCAATGAGGAGATCGCCGGGAAATTCATTAAGTATTGCAAAAGCGTACCCAGGGAGGAAGTTTACGTGCATACCGACAGGGATGAATACATTGCAGGCGAACCAGTCTGGTTCAATGCATATCTTTTTAACAGGCTTAGTCTCGGTCTCTATGAAGAAAGCAGTGTTATTTACGTGGAACTTCTTAACTCTCTCAACCTGCCAGTCATACAGAAGAAGATAAGAATTGAAAAAGGTTCCGGTGCGGGAATCATTTCACTGCCTGATACGCTAAGCACGGGTAAATATCTTCTCAGGGCATACACAAACTGGATGAAGAATTTTCTGCCGGACAATTGCTTCATGAAAGAGATTAGCGTATATAATTCCATCAGTTCCCGCAGAATTATTGGTATGGCAGGCAGCGGTGCAGTTGCCGGCGTAAATGAGACGGCAGCAAATTCCCAGGCCTCCGAAAAAGGGTTCAGCGTAAATATCAATTCCTCAAGCCGTGATACTGTTAATATTGCGATCAGTGCTAATGAGAGCTTCAGGCTCGGCAACGGAAGCACATGCTATCTTTTTATTCAAACTCACGGGGTGATCAACTTCAATGAACCTGTAAGAGTTTATGGTGCGTCCACCATGATTCCTGTTCCGAAGAAGTCACTGATGCCGGGGATTAACCAGGTGACTCTGTTTAATTCAGCCGGTGAACCCATCTTTGAAAGATATTTATATACACCTTCAACAGATAATGAGTCCTTATCGATAAACGCACCGGGCTCTGTACATAAAAGGAGTAAAGTACTGGTTGAGATTGATCCGGGTGCTGTTCAGAAATCAGATCTTAGCATCTCTGTTTCAGCGTCAAACAATGACAGCAATGGAGGAATTGACGATTACCTGGTTTTCGGTACGGAGTTCGGTACACTTCCTGAAGTTATGAGGGGAAGGAAACTTGCTTCTCTTCCCTTTGAAACAATAAATGATTTTCTGGCCACCGCAAAAAGCAACTGGCTTGACTGGAAGATCATCCTGGCCGGCCAGGTCCCGGGCCTTAAATACAGGATGGAAAATGAGTATCATAATTTGTCAGGATTTCTTATGGACAAGAATAATATGGCTCCCGATACCGGGCATTATGTATTCCTATCAAGACCTGGCAAAGAAGCTTATTTTCAGTATGCAAAAACCGGCATCGATGGTAAATTCAGCTTTGAGGTCCCCGAGTGGCTCTCAGACAAGGATATAGTGATACAACCTGCTGATCCGGGAAGGAATGATAATATAAGAATTGAATCCTCATTCCCTGGTCTCAGTTTTCCAGTGACTCCTGAAACAAAGTCACCCTCTGTAAATTCATCTCCATTATCAGATAGGTTGAGTGTGAACTACCAGGTAGGGAAAATATACAATACCTCATCAATTGGAGAAATATTAAAACAGCAGGGAGTGGCTTCTGAACCCGGAAGCTTTTATGGCAAACCCGATAATACGCTTCTGATGGATAATTACATTAAGCTGCCTATAATGCAGGAAGTCTTCTTTGAGCTTATCCCCGGTGTATATCTTAAAAATAAGAAATCGGAATGGGAAATGACAATTGCCGATCCTGTCGACTTCAGCATTTACCAGGCTCCCCCAATGCTTTTAATTGACGGGGTAGTGGTAAAAGATGCATCGTTGATAGCAAACCTAGATCCTGAACTGATTGAAAGAATTGAAACCGTGCGGGATAAATATCTTGTTGGAGATTACCTGATATATGGCCTCGTAAATGTCATTACCAGATCTGGAAACTTCAGTTGCATAAGCCTTCCTGATTATGCTGTCCGCCTTCAATGGAGCGTGGCTGATCAGGTTTATTCATTTGCTTCACCTGAGTACTTTTCCGCAGATAAGAAGAACAATCACGTACCCGACTTCAGAAATACTCTTTACTGGAATCCTTCCCTCAAACCAGGTAAAGACGGCAAATATCTGGTTGAATTCTGGAGTTCGGATTTTGCTTCAGATTATTTAATCAACATCCAGGGAGTTGGAAATGACGGCAGGAGCATCTCCTTCAAAAAATCAATAAAAGTGGAGTAGCAAGCCGCTTCAATAGCTGGAGGCTATTAGTTATGAAAGGAATCATTGTTCTGTTTGCTTCTTTGCTCACCGTGTCAGCATTGTCTGCTCCATGCACCACAGGTTCATCAGTACTATCTTCTTTAAGTGTACAGGATACACTTAAAGAGAGACAGATCCTTTACAACGGTATCCTCTGGACTAACAAGTACCATAAATTTGATGGGAACCAATACCTTTTCTCTGACATTTTCTTGCCGGGTTCATTATCATTCAACGACCATATATTCAGAAACCTGGAGCTCAGGTACGACATTTTATCTGACGAGATCATGACACCCAAGAACGTTGATGTGATAGTTCAGCTGAACAAGGAAATGGTCGACAGCTTCACGCTGGTATTTGAGAATAAAGAGTACCGTTTTCGAAACTTCAGTGGTGATTCGCTGCTGGGTTCAAGCGGTTATTTCAATGTACTGTACGAAGGTAAATCAGCCCTCTATGCCAAATATGAAAAGAGCATAGCAACTGTAATCAAGGACAATAGCAATGGCTATTTCAACCAAACTATGGATATGATTCTGGTTTTGGATGGCAAAGACTATAAAATAAACAGACTGAAAGATATAATGAACCTGGTCCCCGGAGAGAATGGGCAGATAAGGAACTTTATCAGGGAGAAGCGGCTGAAGGTATCGATTAAACACCCCGATAGCTTCGTCCCTGTGATCAGGTATTACGACTCTCTGAAATATTAATTCCTATTGATGCGGAGCAAGTTTTGTATCATGGTTATAACCCTGTGCCTCTGTTGCCGGCTGGCAGCTCAGGAGAAATATACTGTTACATGGGAATTTAAGGCTCAGTCGTTCAGGGAATTTGTTACAAAAGCTGAAAGCTTACTCCCTGTTAAGTTCTATTATAAGGAGGATTGGATAGCTGATCTTAAACTATCAGATTGCCCTGGCTGTACTACTGTGCCATCTGTTCTGACCAGCTTGTTCAATGGCACTTCGCTTCATTTTTTTATTGACAATTCGGGACATATAGTTATAACAAGGGATTTTGCTGTCAAACGGCCCGATGTAGTTAATGAAGATGTTAAATTGTACATACCAACGGCATATTTTGCTGAATCGGGCGGTGAACAGCAGAAGACTGAAAACATGTTTGTTGAGATCGGGAATAAGGTCGACAGGAACAGGCCTGGCAATGTCTCCGTTTCGGGATATGTCACTAACAGTGATACACATGAAAAGATAGGAGGAGCGACCGTATCTGTTCCAAAGCTGTCGAAGGGAACAATTTCAAATGAATATGGTTTCTACTCGATTACTCTTCCGCGTGGAACATATGAGGTCCAGTTTTCGTTTGTCGGGATGAAGGAAAAAAAGATCAACCTGAATCTCTTCGGCACTGGCGAGATGAATGTTGATATGAAGGGTATGCTTATACCTCTGAAAGAGACTTTTATATCAGCCGAAAAGAATACCACTCTCCAGCGCTTTGAGGCGGGTGCCGAAAAGATAAATCTTTCTTCATTCAGGCTGACTCCCACCTCCCTTGGAGAACCCGACCTGATGAAGAACATTCTCCTTATATCCGGCGTTCAGTCGGCAGGTGAAGGTTCTGCAGGGTTTAACGTCAGGGGAGGGTCGGCCGATCAGAACCTTATTCTGATTGACGGTGCCCCGCTGTACAACACTTCCCATTTCTTCGGGTTCTTCTCGGCAGTCAATTCCGACATAATCAGGGATGTGACGCTCTACAAGGGAGGAATTCCTGCCAGGTACGGGGGAAGGATCTCTTCAGTGCTCGACATAGTTACCATCGAAGGCAATCCAAATAAGTTTTCAGGCAGCGCGGGAATAAGCCCTATAACAACGCGTCTGATGGTTGAGGGTCCAATTATAAAGGATACACTCTCTTATGTTCTGGCAGCAAGAACTACCTATTCAAACTGGATATTCGGACTGATAAAGAATCCTGATATACGTGAGAGCCGGGCTTTGTTTTATGATATGAACGGTTCGTTGACATGGAATCCTGACAAGAAAAATAAATTCGAGCTATCTGCATATCATTCCTACGACAACAGCAGGTTTAACAGCGATGCAGTTTATGGTTACATGAACGCCACTGCACTTCTTAAATGGCAGCACTTCTTCACCAGCAGGTTCATATCAAACTTCTCCATTAATAACAGCTTTTATAAGTACAATGTCACAGACAGAGAGGTTGAGACCGAAGAATATTTCCGGTCTCACAGGCTCAACAGTACTGAATTACTGGCTGATTTTAACCTGTTCAGGGGTAACAATAACTTCAATTTCGGGCTCGATATGACTATGTATTCAGTTCTTCCCGGAAGCTACAGACCTGCCAGCCCAACTTCTTCAGTTGTCTCTCATTCAATAGAAAATGAGAGGGCCCTCGAGACCGCTCTTTACCTGGAGGATAAGATAACCCTCACTGATTATCTTTCTGTAAATGCCGGGATGAGAGTCTCTTCATTTTTATCATTCGGCCCCCAGACAGTTTACATGTATGATCCTGAAATACCCAGAAGCGGTTCATCAATATATGATACTCTTTATTATCGTCGTGGTGCAATATCCGGCAAATATGCCGGCCTTGAACCAAGATTATCACTGAATTTCAGGTTATCAGGGACCAGTTCCCTGAAGATTAATTATAACAGGACCCGCCAGTATATACATCTCCTTACAAACTCAATGTCGATATCGCCAACCGATACATGGAAACTGTCAGGTTATTACCTGAAGCCGCAGATCGGCGACCAGTTCGCAGCCGGTTTATATAAGTTCATGTTTGACAAGAAGCTCGAGGCATCAGCAGAAATATATTATAAAACGATCAGGAACATGATCGATTATAAGGGAGGTACGACTCTTACATTCATAGAAAACATTGAGCAGGAAACAATCGATGTGAGAGGAAAATCCTATGGACTGGAGCTTGGGCTGAAAGAGACTGAAGGAAAGGTCCGCTACAGCCTCAGCTATACGTTTGCCAGGACATTCATCAGAAGCACTGGCAAGTCAGGCGGGGAGATGATAAATTCAGGCAACTGGTACCCTGCAAATTACGACAAGCCCAACGACCTTGTGGTTACATATAACTATCTTTTTTCACGCCGGCTGAGTTTTTCGGCTGCCTATACATACAGTACCGGTCGCCCAATAACATATCCAGTCGCAACTTACAGGATAAGGGATAACCTTGTTGTGCAATACTCTGAAAGGAACAAATACAGGATACCTGATTATTCAAGGCTGGACGTATCATGCAAAATAAGCGGCAACCTGAAATCGAAGAGAGCAGCACACCCTGATCTCACTTTCTCGGTCTATAACCTCCTTGGAAGAGATAATGTTTATTCCGTGTATTTCAAGAGAGACCAGGAAATTATTAAGGGATATAAGCTTTCTATTTTCGGGAGACCGATTCCGACGGTGACCTTTAATTTTAACTTTTAACGGCTATGAATTATATGCGGCCTGCCATATTGTTTTTATTCATGCTGATCCTTGCTGGTTGTGTCACAAGCTACACTCCTGAAAATATTGAGAGTGAGCAGGCTCTTGTAGTTGAAGGGCTCATTACCGACCGGCCGGGACCATATACTATAAACTTATCGGTATCAATCCCCCTTTGGAGTGCCAATAAAGCAGTGAGAATGACTGGATGCACGGTCTGGATTACAGATGATGCAAACGGAAGTTATACTCTGAAGGAAGGATCCAGGATCGGTTCATACCTTACGGATTCTGCAAACTTCAGGGGAGTTCCCGGAAGGACATATACTCTTCATATAATTACAAACAAAGGTATGGAAAACCTTAATTATGATTCGTACCCCATGAAGATGGTAGCTGCTCCTCCTGTCGACTCGGTTTATTATGAGAAGAAATTATTCAATCAGAACGGCTACGGTATAGTGGAAGGGTGCCAGATATTTCTCAATACTCATGATCCGGCAGGGGAATGCAGGTTTTACAGGTGGGAGTACAATGAAACCTGGGAATTCAGCCTTCCTCATAATTATACTGTTCTTAACAGGACATGCTGGATATCACAGAATTCAGAAGGAATACTGATAAAGAACTCTTCATCCCTTGAAAATGGGAAAATATCACGTTTCCCCATTCTGACAATTTCAAATCCTGTCGACAGGCTGAGCGTGAAATACAGCATACTGGTGAACCAGTTTTCCCTTAATGAGGATGAGTTTTATTATTGGGAGAAAATAAAAAATATGACAGAGGCGACAGGCGGGTTTTATGATATCGTACCGGCTTCAATTCCCAGCAATGTTTATTGCCTCGACGATGTTACCAAAAAGGTGCTTGGTTATTTCTGCGTCTCCTCCGTGACCTCAAAAAGGATTTTTATCAGGGACTCCTTCAGCGGGGAGAACATGATGTACTATAATTGTCCCACTGGAATTTATACGGGGACCACAACCATACCGCGTCTTAATGACTCGCTCTGGGTTATCATTACTTACCCCGATTCTGTCCCTGTTCAAAGGATCGTGACAAGTAAATTCGAATGTGTATCATGCATCGGGCGAGGATCGGGTACTGAACCTTCTTTCTGGCACGACGATAAATAAAGAACCATCACTTCAACTGGATGAAAAAAAATAGCAAACCGGCTTTTCTTATTCTGTTCTTCCTTCTGATCTTTCAGAGTTCATTCGGGCAGGCAAGGATAAATGTGCCGGATTATATAAGCAGGAAATTCACCAGTTACTGCAAATCAGTTCCCTGGGAGGACGTGTATCTGCATACCGACAGGGATGAATATATTGCCGGTGAAGAACTATGGTTTAATGTTTACGCGTTCGACAGGCAGAGCCTGGCAACTTCGCTTAAAAGCCGGCTGGTTTATGTTGAGGTAGTTTCGCCCGATAACAAACAAATAATAAAAGCACGGTTTGAGATAAAAAAGGGCTATGGTCCGGGACAGATCCTTTTGCCGGATACGTTAAGCTCAGGATTATATACGATCAGGGCATATACCGGGTGGATGAAAAATTTCCTTCCCGGAAACTGCTTCACAAAGGATATCAGGATATATAATGCAATCAGCAGCAAACCCTTCAGGGGCATATCAGGGAAGTACGGAATAATCAGGGATAGTGCGATTCTTCCCGGTTCAAAAGGGATATCAGTTAAGATAGATAACCATAACCCCGACAGCCTTGAGATCCGGATAAATGCTGATAAAGATTTCATAAATTCCGGAAATGAGAATGTATTTCTTTTCATAGAGACACGTGGTAATATCAACCTTGCCTGTCCCGAGAAGTTGAATGGAGAAAATACCAGAATAAAAGTCTCACGCTCTATTCTTATGACGGGGATAAATCATATTACTTTATTTGATCAGAGTATCAATCCGATCTGCGAAAGGTTCATCTATTCTGCTGCAAGAGATGAAAAGCAGAAAATATCGGTTAAATCAAAGGATATTTATAAACCCAGGAGCAGAGTTACTCTTGAGATAGATAATGAGGGAGAATTTAATGCACTAGCAGGAGGGAACCTTAGCATATCAGTATCTCCTCTGACTGTCGATTCTGCTTCACGGGATATAGGCGGGTACCTTGTGTTCGGATCAGAATTTGGCGAATTGCCATGGGATATCCTGAAAGACAAAAAAATAGATGAGCTTTCCTCAGATGCTATCGACAGCCTTCTTAACGACCTGAAAAGCAACTGGATAAGGTGGAGCTCGGTTTTTGCTTCAAATGAAGTTCAATTCAGAAATATACAGGAATCAGAAGATCATTACCTGTCCGGCAAGCTGATAAAAAATGATCAGCAGCCTGCACCATTTGGAGAGCCTGTCCTGCTTTCCATTCCCGGCAAGGTGGCGCTCTTTCATTATGCCCTGACAGATTCTGATGGCAATTTCAGCTTTCCTTTACCTATTGATGAAGAGATGAGAGACATTGTGATTCAACCGGGCAACAGCGCTGGTAATTATAAAATAATTATGGAGACCTCTTTTTCAGACCTTATTCCGGAAAAAGGAGGTGATGATGTCAACACTAGTCACGCTCCTCCTTCATATATTTCGGAATGGAGCTCTAATTTTCAGGTTGCAAGGATATACGGGATAACATCAGAAGGAGCTTTTCAGAAACCTCTCTCTTCCCCGCTGCAGGTAAAAAGGTTCTACGGTAAACCTGGACTGGAGATCCGACTTGACGATTATCTAAGCCTTCCGGTAATGGAGGAGGTGTTTTTTGAATTGTTGCCACGTGTCATTCTGAAGAACGACAAGTCCGGATATGAGTTGTATATGGTTGACCCTCTAAGGAACAGGCTCTATAAGGAACAGCCGGTTATGATGGTCAATGGCGTTATTTTTACTGACCCGGCTGTTATTGGCAAAATGGACCCTGCCCTGGTGGAGAAAATTGACGCTATCCGTGAAAAATATGTCGTTGGAGATTACCAGTTTCCGGGCATTGTGAACGTAATAACAAAATCGACCGATTATAAGAACATGACAATCCCTGCCAATGCAGTAAGGATTCCTTATTCTGTTGCTCAGCCGGTGGCATCTTTTAATGCTCCTGATTATTCGACGGAAGTCCTTGGAAACAGCAGGGTTCCGGATTTCCGGAATACCCTTTACTGGAATCCCTCCGTCAAACCCGGAAATGACGGCAAATACCATGTTGAATTCTGGAGTTCCGATTTTGTTTCTGACTACATGATTAAAATAGAAGGTATATCAACTGACGGAAAAACCGTATCCCTTAAAAAGACTATTTCAATCAGGTAACATTTTTAATCAGGAAGGGGACGTTCCCGGAAAAATGTTAAATTTGATATGTTCATGGCGGTCAGCTATGAACAAGCTTATTTAAACAGGTTTCTGTTTATTAATATTAATGAAATATGAAGAAGATTAATTTGCTTGTTGTACTGGTGTCTTTCCAGTTGATAACATACGGCCAGACTTATCCATTCCGCAATACCAGTCTTCCGGAAGATGCACGTATTAAAAATCTCATCTCCCTTATGACACCAGATGAGAAATTAAACTGCCTTTCCACAAGGTTTGCAATTCCCCGTCTGGGAATATCCGGAACTCATACCATTGAGGGACTGCATGGTCTTGCCTACAGCGGCCCTGCAAACTGGGGCGTCAGGGGACCCAAGGCTTCGCCAACGACTACATTTCCTCAGTCAATCGGCCTTGCGGCTACATGGGATCCCGATCTTTTGCAGCAGGTTGCTGATCAGGAGGCAACGGAGTGCCGCTACCTGGCACAGAATAAAAAATTCGGTACGGCAGGACTCATCGTGTTTGCTCCCAACGCCGACATGGGAAGGGATATCCGGTGGGGCAGGACAGAAGAGTGCTACGGAGAAGATCCTTTTCTGAACGGAACCCTCGTGACTGCCTATGTAAAGGGATTGCAGGGGAGTGATAAAACCTACTGGAAAACAGCTTCCCTTATGAAGCATTTCCTTGCAAACAGTAACGAAAATAACCGCGCATACAACAGCTCTGATTTCGATGAACGCCTATTTCGGGAATACTATTCCTACGCTTTTTTCAAAGGTGTTACGGAAGGCGGGTCCCAGGCTTTCATGGCTGCCTACAATAAGTATAATGGAATTCCCTGTACTGTTAACCCGGTCCTTAGGAACGTCACCATGAACGATTGGGGTTTGAGAGGAATTATCTCAACTGATGGAGGAGCTTTCAAGCAACTGCTTACCACCCATGCATATTATCCCTCGTTGGCTGTTGCTGCGGCAGAGTGCCTGAAGGCGGGCATTACAATGTTCCTTGATGATTACAGGGCGTCAGTGAAAGAGGCTCTTGACAAAGGACTGATAACTGAAAAGGATATTGACGATGCCATTTACGGGAACCTGAGGGTTATGCTGAAGCTTGGAATGCTTGACGACTCACCTGAGAATCCATATGCGGCAATCGGAATATCCGATACCATTCCGCCATGGACAAAACCGGAAGCAAAAGAGCTTGCAAGAAAAACAACGGCCGAATCGATAGTTTTGCTTAAGAATGAAAACAGACTTCTCCCTCTTCAGAAAGAAAAGATAAAATCGATTGCTGTAATTGGTCCATCCGCAAATATGGTTATTTCAGACTGGTACGCCGGCACGCCACCTTACAAGATCTCAATACTCAAAGGAATAAGGAACGCCCTTGGTGATAATGTGACGGTAAAATTCGCTATGAGCAATAAAGCCGATTCGGCAATTATTGCTGCAAAACAGTGCGATGCTGCAATTGTCTGCATCGGCAACCACCCGTTAAGCTATGGTCTGGGCTGGGGAGTAAGCCATGTTCCGAGTGACGGCCGCGAAGATGTAGACCGGCAGGCAATCTCAATCGAGCAGGAAGACCTTGTGAAGCTGGTGATGACTGCCAATCCGAAGACTATTCTTGTAATGGTCTGCAGTTTTCCTTATTCAATCAACTGGTCTAAGGAGCATGTCCCGGCAATCCTCCAGGTTAGCCAGTCAAGCCAGGAGCTAGGCAACGGTATGGCTGATGTCATTTTTGGGAAGGTAAGCCCGGCTGGCAGGCTGGTGCAGACATGGATTTCTTCAATTGACCAGATACCACCGATACTTGATTACAATATCAGGAACGGAAGGACCTATATGTATTTTAAAAATGTTCCGTTGTTCCCGTTCGGTTATGGACTGACATACACCGATTTCAAATATTCAGGGTTAAAAACCGATAAGAATAGTATCACTAAGGATGAGGTGGTTAATGTATCGTTCACCTTGCAAAATACCGGTAATTTTGACAGTGATGAAGTGGCACAGCTGTATGCTTCGTTCCCCGATTCCAAGGTTGAAAGACCCGCAAAGGCACTTAAAGGATTCAAACGCATACCGGTTAAGAAAGGGGAGTCTGTAACTGTGACTATCCCGGTTAAAGCATCTGACCTCACATACTGGGATGCAGCTGGAAAGTCATGGGTGCTTGAACAAGGCAGGATAAACCTGTCTGTTGGATCATCATCATCCGATATAAGGCTGAAGGGAGTGATAACGGCAAGGTAGGACCTTTACATTTTCAGGCACCGGCTACAACCAGCAATGCAAGCCCTGCCAGATATGCGAGGAACATCAGCAATATTAGGGTGCTTACAGGTTTAGTCGCGCCCTTGAATTCATTCCAGATAAATACGCCCCAGAAGGCTGCAATGAGTGTGGCTCCCTGGCCGAGACCGTATGAAATGGCAAAACCTGCTTTACCGGAGGCAAGGATGCTCATTGCCATTCCGATGTTCCAGATGACCCCTCCGAAAATTCCTGTAAGATGAACGCCAAAGCTTCCTGCAGTATAATCCTTGAAAGATAAAGGAGCTCCCTCTATCGGCTTCTTCATAAGCAAATAGTTGAAGAGAAAATTGCTTACGAATACACCTATTGCAAAGAAAAAGAGCGCCGTATACGGGGTGAGCTTGCCCGGTTCAGGAGAAGCGAAATCTGTCGCCATTGAGCTTGCCACAAAACGGTAGAATAGCGACATAAGTACTCCGGCAGCCACCGACAACATTATCCCTTTGCCTGAGACCTTTTGTTGTGTCACCGAGTGCTTCCTGTAAGCGATTGCATCGATTAATATAGCAACTACAATAAGAATCAGACCTGCGAACAGCAAAATGGGATTCCCATGCGGTGCAAATAGATAATTGATTATTACTCCCAATGCAAGAGCTATTCCCACACCAACAGGAAATGCAACTGCCATTCCGGCTATCGACATTGCAGCTACAAGCAGTATGTTGGAAGCATTGAATATAACTCCCCCTATAAGTGAGTTGAGGATATTTTTTCCTCCTGCCTGCGAAATGTCGGTGATAAAGCTTCTTCCCCCTTCTCCATGGCTTCCAAGGGTAAATCCCAGCAGAAGCGAGAAGAGGACTATTCCGAGAACATAGTCCCAGTAAAAGAGTTCAAAGCGCCATGATTTGCCGGCCAGCTTCTGGGTGTTCCCCCATGAGCCCCAGCAGAGCATTGTGACGATGCAGAGAATGACTGCGAGTGAGTACGACTGAGGTATAAACATGTTTTAAAAGATAAAAGATAAAAGTAAAAAGATAAAAGTAATCCAAAAGAATCCCCTCCTGGGAGATCGGAGTGTAACGGAGATTCCGCGATAGCGGAAGCTTGTCCGCCAACCGGCGGAGGTCTGGGGTGGGTTTCTATTCAAATGAGAATTTATAATTGTCGCTCTTTTTTGGTTCTGTTTTAAATATAAGTGCTTCTGAAATATAAACATTCGTCCCGGCTGATTCGGATCTCTTTTCTCCGTTTACTACTATTTTTACGGAGTGCGTTCCCGGTTTCAGGCCGAAGGCATGCCAGATGCTGACATCCATATGCTGCTGGTTACTGAAATTATAATAAGTATCAATAGTCCGGTGAAGAGCGCCATCCAGATAAATATCAGCTTTCCCTCCATCGGCCACCCAATTGCCGGTGATGGATATGCCTGATCCCTTAAAAGTTATCTGAATCTCATCGCCTTTTTTCCCCGAAACAATCCATTTTGCATTTTTGCCGGCAGGTACATCCTGGTTCTTCCATTTTCCCGTTAATTTAATAGCAGCATTGTCAAAGACAGAGATCCTGCTGTCGAAAACAAGATTGGGAAATGAAACCTCAAGATCAGGGGGAACCGGCTGCCGGATTTTAATTTTAATTTTCTTTCCGGAGACAATTCCACCGCTCTCATTTATAAATCCAAGAGCATAATTATAAGTGCTCTCCACAGCTTTATTGAATGAATAATTTGTATTGATAAAGATTGATTCGCTTATTGCTTCAATGCCTTTTCTCATGTTTTCCGGAAGATTACTGAACCCAATCAAAACACCCAGAACCGCAAGGGCATTGGACGGATTGCAGTCAGAGTCCTGTCCGCAGCGTGTTGTGATCTCCAGTGTTTTCAGCGGATCTCCATTGCCGTAGAGCAGTCCCATTACAATATATGCGCCATTCAGCTTGGCATCAATATTGAACGGATCGCCGGCACCACATATATCAACATCTCCCCATTTTGCCTCTAGGTCCTTCCAGGCCGATCTCCAGTCATCAGGATAATGTCGATGCAGTTTTATGACATCTCTGATTGTTCTGGAGTAGTCACTCTCCTCCGGAATCGATTTCAGCGCATTTTCGATTATGAGATTAATATCCTTTTCAAAAAAAGCCTGTGAATAAAGTGCAGCAACAAATATTCCGCCATATACTCCGTCGCCATAATTCATTATATGCCCTATCCTGCCGGCAATTGCTGATGCTTTCACAGGCATTCCCGGGCACATGAAGCCGATATAGTCGGCCTCTATCTGGAAATCTATGTCGTCGGCGTGGAAGTTATACTCAGGGTTTCCGGATAATGGCGCGAATATGCTATCATAATAATTCTTGCGGGCCTGCATGTTGGCGTGCCAGAGCGGGTATCCGGCTTTGGCGAACATCTCCTGGAATTTCTTTGCCGGAGCATCAACTCCGAACCTGTCCATCGACATCAGGAAAGTAAGCTGAACATAGAGATCATCCTGCCAGAGGCTTCCTTTTATATCGGAAGGTTTCCACCTGATGGAATCTTCGAAAGTTTTCTGCAATGCATGAAACTCGGTAGGGGCTCCATAGGTAACGCCGATCATCTTGCCAGCCCAGCCGCCGGCAATCTTGTCCCTTAGTACGCCGGCATCTATCTTAAGGAATTCATCAACCGTGGCTTCAGATGAATGAGGAATCGGGACATGCATCATACGTGCCTCGATAAAATCAGCAATCTCATTTGCCGGAACTTTCATTACCACGTAAGAGTGTTTCCCGGCCGGGTTATCCTCCCATGTGTTGCTGCCATCGGAACTTACTTTGATAGTACCATGAACAGTATTGAAAAATTTCTCGGTTCCGTAAACAGAGATAAGAGCTGCTGTCTCGTCCCAACTCATCCTTCCGTATTTGTCCTCCTGCGAAAGCGGCAGGCTTATTCTGAAGACATCCCTCACTGGACTATTTTTAATACCGGCAGCAACGAGCTTAAGTCCGGTCTTGATTTCCTTGCCGGTCTCGAAGCCAGTAAAGGTTATTTCACCCGGCCAGTTTTCAAATACATATTTCGATGAAGCTGAATCGATAAAAATATTGAACTCCCGGCCTTTGGGAAACCATCCAGCCATGGAAACAAGCTTCCCTACCTTCTTTTCGATGAGTTCCCTTCCTGTGAAGCCGCTGATTTCATCGGGCTGCGATTTAAGCAGATTGCAGAGATTGGTAAGAAACCCGACAGTGACAATGGTGACACTTTTATCAGGCTGGGCATTCAGCACCTTCCTGTAAACAGTAACTGCATCGGGAGCTTCTGAAGTTGATTTTATCCTGTGCGGGTATTTTGCGATAATAGAATCGGGCCAGTGCTGTGCAGCGCCCATATCTGCTCCGGCCGTTTTAGGTGAACCAGTTGGAATATCCGGTCTGCCGAAATATGTATTGATGACATCAATTGAAGGAACAACCAGTTCGTTCTTGTTGGAAGCAACAGTTGCAAGTATCTCAGCTTTGCCGCTATCGGCCATCGCATGAAGGAATGCGAGCGCCCCTACATCGTCATAATCGGGTCCCATGTCGGTATCGAATATGATCTTTACAGTTTGATTTAGCTGTTTTCCAGATTGGTTTATGCAACCTGAGAAAGGTAGCAAACTTATTGAAAAAATAATTAATAGTTGTCTCATAATACATTGATATATAATTAAATATGTATCTCAGCCTGCCTTTAACTGCCCCCCGACCCCCCTGAAGGGGGGCTGAAATCCAAATCTTAGATGGATTTAAAGTCCCCTTTAGGGGATTTAGGGGTCAATCTCCTTCCTGTATGGTGCAGATGCCTGGGCACCAAGCCTTGTGACGGATATTGCAGCAGCTTTGTTCGCAAACTGAACAGCTTCCTCCAGATCATTCCCTTCAGCGATGGCTACTGCCAGTGCTCCGTTAAATATATCACCGGCTGCCGTTGTATCGACAGCATCAACTTTGATGGCTGGAATCATGCCAGAATACTTACCTGACCTGACATATGCGCCTGCAGAACCAAGCGTTATAATTACATTCTGTACACCCTTTTTCTGAAATGATTCTGCTGCATCATCGGCTGATGGCACATCATGAACCCTGATCCCGGTCAGTATCTCCGCTTCGGTCTCATTTGGAGTGATCAGCCATATGTGCTTAAACAGATCATCTGGAAGCGTGGTGGCAGGAGCGGGATTTAGTATCACCTTAATGCCATATTCCGAAGAGATATGGACGGCGTATTCTACTGTTTTTACAGGTATCTCGAGCTGAAGGAGCAGGATAGCGCATTTACTTGATTTCATAAGTTTCAGGGAAATGTCCTCCGGCAGCAGATTGCCATTTGATCCCGGCGCCACCACAATGCTGTTTTCACCAGACGCATCGACAGTTATCAGGGCTACTCCCGAGGGTAGTTCCTTATCTTTTACTATATATTGAGTATCAATTCCTTCTCTCATAAAAAGACCTACTGCCTGGTTGCCGAAGAGATCATTGCCTCTCTTTGTTATAAAGGTGACCTTTCCTCCAAGACGGGCTGCGGCAACTGCCTGGTTTGCTCCCTTACCGCCGGGATTCATCAGAAATGTTCCGCCGAGAATTGTCTCCCCGGGAGCAGGCATCTTTTCAGTCTTTATAACCATATCGGTATTGGAACTGCCGATAACAAGTATTTTATCCATCATTAATAATTAGTAATCTATAATGAACTAAATTAGAATATTATTTTGAAATTTTTTATAGATACCGGAAATCAATAATAACAGTTAAACCAACAAACCACTTTACTCTTTTTCCTGTCTTCCATAGTTGGGAAGATGACTTACTTATGATATTAAGCCCCTTCAGGGCTTGCTAAGGTAGTGCGATCGTCACCCCCGGTTGCACCGGGGGTTATTCACATTTGGCTCTTTCAGAGCCGATCCAGGTAGTGTAGATTTCATGCCCCCGAAGTAATTTATTTCTGAAGTTTTATCAAGGTATTGACATATTGCTCTTTCAGAGCCGATCCGTGGAGTGTGGCTGTCACCTCTGGTTTCGCAATGGGTTATTCACATTTGACTCTTTCAGAGCCAAAAATACAAACACTATTACCTCTAAAATTCCACTCTAATTTTAAAATTCATAACTTTATAATTGGATCTATTACTAATAATTCATTTTGAACCATGAAAAGAATCATCCTGTTTTCTTTTATTATCCTGATATTTACAGGATTATCAGCATCTGCACAGTTTCAGGAGATCCTTCTGAAACAAACAAGGAAGGCAGGGATATATAAGAAAGGAGAAAAGATATCTGTCTATGCCTTCCCGGAAAGTCAGGCAGGCGATTCACTTCATGTTAAGGTTTTGAAAAACAACAGTCAGCAACTTGAGGATAAAGCGATACCTGTTGGCAAAGACAGCATTCTGGTTTATAGCGGTTTTTTCGGAGATCCTTGCTCTGTAATTGTTGAAGTAAGAGCGAAGGGATCGATTTCAAGCATCGGGATCCTGGTTGATCCAGTGAAGCTAAAGCCGGGAGCCGTAAGCCCGAAAGATTTTATTTCTTACTGGGACGGACAGAAGAAAGCCTTGCAGGCATTGCCTTTTGAAGTAAAATCAGTTCCAGTTGCAGACAAGGATAACGTAAGCGGCTTTTCATGTGCTGATATTGAAATTAACTGTACAGGACCAAAACCGGTACATGGTTATTATGCAAAACCGGCTCAGGCAGCTCCCGGATCACTGCCTGCTGTTCTGCTTGTGCATGCTGCCGGAGTCAAAGGTTCATGGTGCAGGTCAGAACCGCGGAATGCTATTGAATATGCCAAAAAGGGCGCTATCTGCTTTGACCTTAATGCACACGGGATGCTGGATGGCCAGCCGGAGAGTTATTATGACGGGCTCGAAAGCGGTGAACTCAAAAACTATTTTCTGCAGGGAGTGACCAGCCGGGATGATTTTTATTTCAGGGGAATGTATCTGCGACTCCTGAGGACCATAGAGTTTCTGACAAGACAACCGGAATGGGATGGTAAAAGAATACTGGTGATAGGAGAGAGCCAGGGCGGTGGTCAGGCTCTTGCTGCAGCCGGTCTTGATCACAGGGTGAGTGTTGTAGTAGCCATCGTGCCGGCAATGTGTGATTTTATGGGTGCTCTTGCCGGAAGAAGAGGAGGCTGGCCACAGCCATTCGAGACTGACGCATCAAAGGAAGACATGCAGAAAGCTCTGCCATATTTTGATAATGCGAATTTACTGAGAGGATCTAAAGCCAGAATATTTGCAGAGATAGGAATGATAGATCTTACATGCCCACCGGCCTCTGTTTTTGCTGCTATAAACCAATCAAAAGGCAAAAAGATCATTTATCCCGTTCCTTACCGTGGCCATCAGTCACAGGCTCTTCAAAGGTCAAAGTCCAAAATATGGGAAGAGACAGTTTATAAGCCAAGGGAGGCTTTTATCAGCGATTACATTAAATAATTATCCTTTTTTAATAAAGTCGCTACGGACAGGAGTGAAGGTATCAATCAGCCTGACATTCTTGCTGATGGTCTGAATTGTGTGAAAAATTCCTGACGGGATGGATACAAGGTCTCCTTCAACGAGTTGATGTTTTTCTTCCCCGATGAAAAAATACAATTCACCTTTTTCAACATAAGTAATCTGTTCGTGAGTATGATTATGAGGTTTATCTGGTTGTGCCCATGGGCCGTTTGAGAAATCGCATACTACCACCATCAGATTGTCGAGATGAACAAGCCTGCGCTCCAGCACAGGGCTTACTTTTTCGGGAACAGATTCACTTTTTTTAAGTACTGGCATAAGAATATATTTTTAAATCAGAAATCTATCATTGCTTTCATAACTCCATCGCTGTAGGCAGCCACAAGGTCGAAAGCCTCCTTCGCCTTGCCAAAAGGGAACCTGTGAGTGATCATATGGCCAATGTTGATCTTGCCACTCTGCATAAGCTCAAGGGCCGGTTCGACACAATCGACCTGCCTGCGCACAAAATGCAGCGATATTTCCCTCCGCCTTGTATCTTCAACATTTAAAGACCACCTGTCGAATTCAGGAATCCCTACTACCATTATTTTCCCTCCTGGTTTCACGATGTCGACGGCCTGGTCTAGTGCCTCCTGCTGACCGCAGCATTCAAAAACAACATCCAGCCCAAGAGGTTCTATCTGCCTGATCTCTTCGACGATATTCTCTTTTTCCGGATTAAGTGTACATGTTACACTTATTTTCGAAGCTATCTCCAGGCGCTCGTCTATTTTATCGGTTACATATATTTTCCCGGCTCCTTCTGCCTGTGCTGCAAGAGCTACGCTCATACCGATCGGCCCGAAGCCGAGAATGGCGATCCTTGCTCCCTTGATATTCCCTGATTGTTTTACAGAATAGACACCTATTGAGAGGGGTTCCGATATGGCCGCCTGATCAGCAGTCAGCTTGCCAGGCAATGGGAAACAGCTTTCCTCAGGCATCACAAGGTATTCAGAGAGGCATCCCTCTGCCTGTCCCGGACAGCCCAGGTATCTGAGCTTGCGGCATGTATGATACCTTCCCGATTTGCACTGGTCACACTCCCGGCAGGGCATAGCAGGTTCAATTGCAATTATATCGCCTGGCTTAACTTTTTTGACAGCAGACCCGGTTTCAACAACCACTCCTGCACCTTCATGACCTACCGTGAAAGGGTAGACGACTTCCTGGGAACCTATCTTTCCCTGGGTATAATAATGCACATCCGATCCGCAAATGCCGAGGACCTTCATTTTTATCTTAACATCTTCAGGTCCGGCTACAATAGGATCAGGAACTTCTTTCATCTCAATCTGCCGGATACCGGTGAGCATCATCGCTTTCATGATTTTTTCTTATTTTAGCTTAACAAATATAACTTGTTTATGAGAAAAATCTATGGGATAGGAGAGACGGTTTTCGACATCATTTTCAAGGATGGATCGCCGCAGGCCGGAAAGGCAGGAGGATCGATGCTAAACAGCGTCGTTTCTATGGGCCGGGCGGGATTGCCAGTATCTTTTATAAGTGAATTCGCAGTAGACAAGATAGGAGACCTGATTGACATGTTCCTTCTTGAAAATGGCGTTAATACCTCATATATAAATCGTTACAGCGACGGTAATACTACTCTTGCTCTCGCCTTCCTGGATGAGAATAATGATGCTTTATATACTTTCTATAAAAACCATCACCCCGGGAAGACTGGTACGGAATACCCTGTGGTTGAAAATGGAGATATTCTATTATGCGGATCATTTTATTCGGTATGGTCAGAGATACGTGACAGGTTCAGGCAATTAGTAGCCGGTGCAAGGGATAAAGGGGCCCTGGTCATTTACGATCCGAATTTCAGGGAGTCGCACCTGAATGATCTGGATGCACTGAAGCCGCTGATAATAGAAAATATGAAGATGGCAGGACTAGTGCGAGGTTCAGATACAGATTTCAGGAATATCTTCGGTGCCGGGAGCGCAGATGAAGCTTACTCGATCGTAAAGAACTATTGTCCTCTCCTTGTATACAGTGTCAGCACTGAGGGAGTCTACGTACGCACTCCCGTTTTCTCAGGAAAATTCCCTCTCCGGAAGATCATACCTGTAAGCACCATCGGCGCAGGAGATAATTTTAATGCAGGTATGATAACCTCGATTTATAAGAATAAGATTACTTCTGAACAACTGGGGAATCTAAAGGAAAAGGAGTGGTCGGAGATTATTTCCCTTGCAGTAGGTTTTGCGACAGATGTCTGCCTGAGCTATGATAATTATATTTCCCGTGCATTTGCAAGCAGGTACTTCTCTGCCTCGAGCGACCATATATAATCATTCTTTGCTACGATCTTGTGAAGCTCAGCATAGAAAGGATCATTTTTGCCTGCCTCTTCAAGCTTATAAAGAGAAATCAGCGGCATCGAGACATTGGTATATATAAGCTTCTTGCCTCCTGGTATCTGTGGGAGGTTCAGAGTAGTATCGACCACTGCATCGAGCCCTCCAACATGTGTTATAATGACCGCCGGATTGATCTTCCCTTCACCCATGAGTTTAAGCGATTCGCGCATATCATCGGTGTTGCCGCCGGAAGTGCCGACAATATGTGTAAATGCGTAATGTACATTGTAGAAATTGAATTCAGCCCTGAATTGAGGGTTCGTCGGACCTGCAAAGAAATTGAGGCATCCGTCGAATCCGAGAATTGCATCAGCCTGTTCAACCACGGGCTTGACCGGTGCAAATACGAAGACATCATCAAAGCCGGTTCCTTCTGATAACTCCTTTAAATGCTTTACAGGGTCGTTCATTTTTCCTGTGTTCACATAAAGGAGCTTGATCCCCTGTTTTGCAGCATGCTCCGGAGTGAAGATACATGCAGCCCGGGAGAGCCTGTTGTCATCAATATCCGTTACTACAAGAAGACCCGGTCTTCTGTCGCTATGGAGTGCATAATCTATTGCGCCGAGACCCATCGGTCCGACGCCGGCAAGCAATGCCATCTTGCCCCCTTTCCTGATACCCATTTCATGATTATAAGTTCCGGGAGGAATATGGTAACTGGCATGGAATGCCCCGACAATGCACGACATGGGTTCTGACAGAGAAGCAGGGAAAAATGCTTCACCATCATATTGAAGAAGGCAATCGGCTTCCATTACAATATTAGGGATTATAACATGCGTTGCATCGCCGCCGATATACCTGAATGAGTAACCCGGGGCATCAAGTGAACCGGTCTGTGCCATTGCAGGCTGTATGGAGAATTTCTGTCCCGGGCGGAACTTCTTCTGCCATTTCCTGCCGACTTGCATGATTGTTCCGGCAAACTCATGGCCTATAATTGTGGGGTTGACATCAATATCCTTAGGAACACGCTTATGGTCGGCGCCCTGGAGAGCTGCCTTGTGAGACGACATGCAAATGCTGTCGGAAATTACATGGGCAAGGATCTCGTCATCCTTCATCTCCGGAAGCTCAAATTCCTCAAGGCGAAGATCCTTTTTGCCATATATCCTTACTGCTTTTGTTTTCATATAATATTATACTTATTTACAATGGATTAACCCACCCCTGTCTCGCCCTCTCGTCTGTCGCCTATCCTAACATTACCTGTCCTCCGGCCACTGGGAATGCCTGACCTGTCTCATATTCCTGGTCGACAATATACAGAAGTGCCTTGACAACATCCTCGAGTCTGCAGCCTCTTTTCATCGGAGCCTGGTCTTCGTAATGCTTCTTCACATCCTCAATTGTCT
The DNA here is from genome assembly GCA_003142255.1 of Bacteroidales bacterium. Classification (GTDB taxonomy): domain Bacteria; phylum Bacteroidota; class Bacteroidia; order Bacteroidales; family VadinHA17; genus LD21. The sequence goes on from PLLO01000008.1 coordinate 42,655, forward strand.
TTGCACCGGGAACTTTTCCTGTTTGCAGGTACTGGACGAAGAGTCCCTTATGAGGATCGGACCAGAGGGGACCCTCGTAAAAATTGCCCGGACATATTGCATTTACCTTGATTTTGAATGGTGCAAGCTCAAGTGCAAAAGACTGTGTAAGGCCTATGCCACCAAATTTGGAACCTGCATATGCAAAGTTATGGTTACTGCCCCGTAGCCCTGACTTGGAGTTTATCTGAATAATATCTGTAAAATAATCAGGTTTCTCCTGGTTCTGCAGCTTCATCACTTCAGATGAATATTTTGCACAATGGAAATAACCATTATAATTAATAGCTGTTGTTTTTGAAAAAACATCCGGTTCAATTTCATCGAGACTGCCGGCTCTGAGGACACCGGCATTGCTTACCATTAGGTCGAGTCCGCCGAAATCACTGACAGTCGAAGCGACAAGAGCTTTTACCGAGTCCGGGTCCGATACGTCTGTTTTAATGAATATTGCTCTTCCGGTAGTTTTAGAACTATTAAGTCTGGCAACAAATGCCTGTCCCGTCTCTTCATTGATATCGGCGACCACGACGTTCATGTTAAGCTTATAAAGCGATTCTGCTATTCCGGCACCAAATCCCTGGGCTCCGCCTGTTATAATGGCTGTTCTGTTTGCCATCCTGTTTTCGCCTCCGGCAGACTTTGCTACCTTTCTCCTGTAATTCTCAACCTCCCACTTATCAATGAATTCGACTTGGTCAGGTGTAAGAAACTTAATTCCGCCGCACTGGAGTGCATAATGGCTTATTTTAATCAAATCTTCAAATACGTCAAGAGCTGATTCAGCTGCCACATAATTATCGTCGATGGCAAATATCCCCATGTCTTTAATAATCAGAATTTTGGGAAGAAATCCATACTCGTTCTGGAATCTCGGCAGCTGGCTTCTGAATGAATCAAGGATCTTCTCTGCCGTCGAAGAGTGCTCGATATAAAGGTATCGTGCTTTGCAATAGACGATTATATCAGGTATGAGCGGAAGGGATATCTTATGGAATTCAAACTGGGCTGAATAATATTTTGCTATAAGAGTATTATGGCGGTACCGGATCACCTTTGGTTTATCGTCCGAGAGCATCATCCTTATTGCCGGAAGAACCTTGTTCATGATCGGGATATAGGGAAGCGGCTCAATGTCAGATACCTGAGGGACGCGCTTTTCAATGGTGGAAATAATTTCGCCGTAAATGTTCCTTATCTCTTCCGTTGTCTCAGCACCGGCAAAGACACCATGATTCTCGAGAAAGATTATTTTAGGATCTTCCCCGAATTTCTTCCTGTATTCAATTATCTCTGCTTCAAGCTTTTTAAAAAGTGTATAGCCCGGATCAGTATAAGGCACGAAAAGTACACGATCGCCGAAGAGCTGGAGTGTCATGTTTTTTGCATTCCTGCTGCACAGAACACCATTTACCAGGGTAGGATGGAGGTGAACAACGAATTTATACCGTATAATCTCATGGAGGGATGTTTCGACTGAAGGTCTCCTGTTCTGTGACGGGTCGAGTATGCTTTTGTAGAGGTCGGTTTTGACCTGATCTTCCCTTTCAACAGGGTCTTCGGAATATGTTTTGCCTGATATTTCATGAAGCTTCTCCCGGCTGAGTGCAACGAGCCCGTCTTCAGTAAGGGTTGCCAGAGGCTGTCCGCTTGCCTTAACCCATATCGTCTCTTCATCCTTGAATGATGAATTGCCGCCACCTGCAATTACGAAGTCCTTATCGGTGCCGTAAAATCTGGAGATTTCAATGAGATCTTTAATTTCCCGGTTCATATTGTTTCCTGTTTAAATAATACTCAATTACCAGTCTGCCAAGCTTTGAAAGGTCTTGTTTCTGATTGTTGCTCAGAGTCCCGTCGGAAAGAACATATCCCTGCCTGCGGTGAGCTCTGAGATACTGGTGAGCTGCAATCACGCATGCACCTTCCCATGCAATTATCTTCAATGAGTCATCAAGCGGTTTACCTCCTCTTGCAGTGACAGTAAGCGGTACCATTTCCGGTGTATTATGCTCCGTCCCGAATAAAATTACAAAGCCATTCTTATCGAAAAACTCAACAAAACTTTTAAGCATGGAAAAGTCATTTCTCCCGGGGATAAGTTCAATGCATCCTACTCCGAGATCTGAGAGAGACGACAAGAGCTTATCCTTGTCGGCTTCAAACTCAGTGAATTTGCCCGAAGGATCATCGAGCAGAACAGGATAACAGGGTACTCCGCCGGCTTCATGAATTATCTTTATTATTTTCTTAAGCTCAATAAAGGAGCTTTCTTCTTCTTTTACAAATGCAGCACCTCCGGTCTTGAGAAGATTTGACCTTATCTCATTCTCGAGAGCTGCAGGATTCTTAATTCCTGCTTTGGATTTCTTGCCTCCGTACAATGATTCAATAAACTTAAGCTGTTCTTCAGACTCAGGATAATTTTCGGCTGCAAGGATCCTGATGGCTTTTGCAAGATGGCGCTCACGTACAAGCTCCTCTGCAAACCTATTCCTGACCTCTTCATAAGTTATTTTAAGAGATGGATTTATTCCTCCGATAAGGCCATTCAGCTTTGATATCATTGCTTTGATCTGTTCCTGGCTTTCCCTGATCACTCTGTTAAGCTTAAGCTTCTTCATGAAGCCGGGATTAAAAGGATAATCCAATCCTTTGCCGCTGAAATAGATCCTTCCGGGGTTGTTGGGGTCGTTGATCCTGATCCCTTTCTTCTGCTCTTTCTTCAGCAGCCCTATAAATTCAATGTTGAAGAGAGGAAATATATCATTTCTCAGGCATCCCAATTTGAATGCTTCGAAACCGTCAGCAACAAAAAAATCATTTATTCCAAGTACGGCAATCTCTTCTTCTTTTGCCATAGTAAAGGCTTTTTCAAGCCTTTCAAAGGCACTGAATGAATATGGAGTATGAATATGTCCGTTCACCTCACGGTATTCCGGAACAGGGATGCCGTTCATCCTGTTTTTCATTTCATCGATCCAGGGAAAGTCAGAAATAAAGTTTTTATTCACGATTTAATAATTTTATTTGTCATGGTTTCGGAATTTCCTTTTTAAGCTTTTTACCACTCAAGCGCCTCTTCCGGTACTTCTTCAAGAGAACTGCAAATCCAGTCAGCCTCAGAAAGTTTCGACCTGTCAAAAGATGTTGTTACTGCAAGGCATCTGCATCCTGCTGATTTTGAAGCTTTTATGCCACTTACCGCATCCTCGACAACGAGACACTCCTCCGGTTTCAGGCCAATCCTTTCAGAAGCTTTAATGTAAATATCGGGAAAAGGTTTCTTGTTTTCGACATCAAGTCCGTTGATTGTCGCATTGAAGGCAGAAGATGGTAAACCTATCTCCTTCAGGTTGGCTTCCATTTTTACGGCATCGGCACTTGTGGTTACGGCCGTCTTAAGCCCGGTATCGCGACACTTCCTGATAAAAGCAATTGCCCCGGGCAGAGGTTTTAGTTTTCCCCGGATTATCGACAGGTATATTTCATAAGTTCTGGCTTTAGCCTTTTCGATGTCAACTTTCAGTCCGTATTTTTCAGCAACGCCACCTATATACCTGTTTTCACCGGTACCCACAAAAGGCTTGAAATCATCAGGTATTACCTTAAGCCCGGTTTCGGCAAACATTATAATAGCGGCCTGGCAGATGAACGGTTCGGAGTCGGCAAGTACGCCGTCCATGTCGAAAAGCACACCCCTTATCATCTGAACATTCTTTCAATTTCACGAAGCCTTGGTGTGCTCAGCACCCTCTTTTTTCCTGTTATTTCAACGATAAGTGAAATTTTTGCGGCATTCTCGAGCACTTCAATCTTATCAAAAGCGCTTAAAAGTGTTGGTCCCGTTGTAAGTATACCATGGTTTTCAAGTAGCATTACATCGGCTTCGGCAGCCTCCTGAGACACAACATCTGCAAGTTCCTGGGTACCCATCAATGCATAGGGTACAAATAGGGGAGTGCCACATATAGCTCTTGCCTCGGCTGTAAGATCGGTATCTATTTTGCACTTTGTCGCTGTAAAGGATGTTGCAAAAACCGGGTGCGCATGGACAATAGCTGAAACGTTACTGTTCTTCTTATAAATTCCAAGATGAAGTGCAAATTCAATCGACGGTTTAAGATCGGGAGTAAGATTCTCACCCAGGAGATTCATAATTCCCACCTCTTTCCATTTCATACGGCCCTTGTCAGTTGCCGACGGGGTGATTATTACAATGTCATCAGAAAGCCGAAGACTGATATTCCCTCCGGATGTGGTGGTAAGTCCCTGTCGGTAAAGACGGCGCATGAAACGGGCAACCTCCTTACGCTCCTTTTTGAATTTTGTTAATTGTTTCATGGAAAAAACTATTGAACAAGATCAATAATCCCATTTAGGATGTACTGCGGACGATACGGGTACTTGTCTATATCTTCCCTTTTGGTTATTCCGCTTAGAACAAGGAGAGTATCTATTTCCGATTCCAGCCCGCACCTAACATCGGTATCCATTCGGTCGCCGATAACTATTACCTCTTCTGTCTTTAAACCAAGCATCCTGCGGGCTATACGCATCATGAGAGGATTTGGCTTCCCGACAAAGTATGCTTTTTTTCCGGTTGCAATTTCAATAGGAGCGATCAGGGCTTTGGTTGAAGGTGCAATCCCATTTTCCACAGGTCCGCTTACATCGGAGTTGGTACCAATAAGCCGTGCTCCTTTAAGAACAAGGTTAATAGCTGTTTGTATGTTTTCAAAATTATATTGGTGAGTATCTCCCACAACAACATAGTCGGGATTTACATTATTGATAGAATAGCCCACACTGTAAAGAGCATGTATCAATCCGGCATCCCCTATGATATATACGCTTCCGTTAGGTTTCTGGCTAGAAAGGAAGCTTGCCGTGGCAAGAGCGCTGGTATAAAAATGATCCTCCTCAACATTTATACCGAGTCTTTCCATCTTTTCATGCAACTCCTTTGGTGTCCTTTCACTTGAATTGGTGAGAAAAAGGTATTTCTTTCCCGAATTCTCGAGCCAGGAAAGGAATTCGACCACTCCCTGAAGGAGCCTGTTGCCATGGTAAATGACACCATCCATATCTATTATGAAGCCCGCTTTTCCCTTTATGCTGTCAACTATTTGTTCCATGATTAAATAATAATATTCTTTAAAAACTTACTCAAAGGTCGCAAAGTTTTGCAAAGGGTGCAAGTTGGAACCGGTTAAAATATTGTTTCATTAAACCCCTTCTTTATTCAATGCAACAGACTTTTCGGCTGAGAAGTCGTGACTTGAAGTGTGTCCTTTCAGCGGCATTATTTTTTCATGAACGGCATCAACGATCCAGTCTGGCTGCGGGAAGAAGTACTGCTCCATTTCATGTGCAGGAATGATCCAGTTGCGCGATCCGACAACAACAGGAGGAGCATCTAGATAATCGAACGCCAGCTCAGTGATCGTCTGGGCCATCTCCTTCAGGAACGATCCTCTTGAGGATGCATCGCTGGACAGAAGTATCCTTCCTGTCTTTTTAACTGATTCAATGACAGGCTGATAATTAAATGGTACCAGTGTTCTTGCATCAATGACTTCAGCGCTGATGTCATATTTTTCCTTCAGTATATCTGCTGCTTTAATAACAGGGTATAGAGTAGCCCCGATTGAAAGTATAGTGAGGTCATCGCCTTTTCTTTTAATATCCGGTTCGCCAAAGGGTATTTCATAATAGCCTTCAGGAACTCCTCCTTCATGGAACATCTCACCGATATCATATATTCTCTGACTTTCGAAGAATATTACAGGATCAGTACCCTGCAGTGCACTGTTCATCAGGCCCTTGGCATCATACGGAGTTGCCGGGAAAACAACCTTCAATCCGGGTATGTGTGCTGTCAGTGATGACCAGTCCTGTGAATGCTGGGCACCGTACTTTGAACCGACTGAAACCCTTACTACAACTGGCATTCTTAAAATGTTTCCGCTCATGGCCTGCCATTTCGGAAGCTGGTTGAAGACTTCATCGCCCGATCTGCCAAGAAAATCGCAGTACATTATTTCGGCAATCGCCCTTCCGCCGCACATCCCGTAACCGATTGCAGTGCCGACAATAGCACCTTCCGATATTGGTGAATTGAAAAGCCTGTGGTATGGCAAAGCTTCAGTAAGTCCTCTGTAAACGGCAAATGCACCTCCCCAGTCGCGGTTCTCCTCACCCCATGCAGCAAGAGTTGGATCCTTGTAAAAGCGGTCGATGATCGCTTCAAAAATACCGTCACGCAGCTGGTAGAGTTTTGCTTTTGAGACAGTTTTGCCTTCTTTATCCTTAAAGAACCTCTCCTTGTTTTTTAGTGATTTCACCCTCGGATTTTCTTCGAGAGGAATAAGTACTTCGGGAGTGCCAGGCTCCATCATTATTTCAGATCCATTGGAGAACATCATTTTACCTATGGCATCGGGATCGCTTTTCAGGTCGAGCCTTGGCGATATTTCATCATCGATAGCCAGCTTAAGGATATGGGTCATCAGTTCTCCTGTTTCCCTCCTGATATCTTCAAGCTGATCTTTGTATGCTATACCTGCGCCTGAAAGGAGATTGCCATATTCAGTGATGGAATCCTCTTTCTGCCATGCATCGATCTCTTCCTTCGAACGGTAAGATGAAGCATCGGAGGGTGAGTGTCCACTGATTCTATAGGTAAGAGTATCGAGCAATATGGGTCCTTTCTTTTCAACAATCAGCTTTTTCTTGCGTTTGAAAGCATCTATGACTGCCAGGGGATTATATCCGTCGATGCGTTCAGAATACATTTCTTCAGGATTGACGCCTGCTCCGATACGAGCAAGAATTCCATAGCCCATTGTTTCGCCCATGGTTTGTCCGCCCATTCCGTACAGGTTATTCATGAAGTTGAAGATAAGAGGCAAACCGCCCCTGTATTCACCATCCCAGAGAGTCTTGTACTGGTCCATGGTGGCAAAACATATGCCTTCCCATACAGGTCCGCAGCCAAGCGATGCATCGCCGATGTTGCAAACAACAATGCCCGGCTTCCTGTTTATTTTCTTATAAAGCGCAGCTCCGACCGAGATGTCTCCCGATCCGCCGACGATAGCATTGTTCGGATATATTCCGAACGGGGTGAAGAAGGCATGCATAGATCCTCCGAGTCCCTTGTTGAAGCCATTCTCGCGGGCGAATATCTCGGCCAGAGCGCCGTACAGCAGGAAATGAACTGCAAGACCTTTAATATCGCCCTGGAATCCTTTTTCAACGACATTAAGAGCTCCACCGCCAAAATGGTTCCTCATTATCCTGTAAAGGGTATCTTCATCGAGTTTATTGATGGATGATAATCCCTTTGCAAGGATCTCTCCGTGACTGCGGTGTGATCCGAAAATATAATCTTCAACAGTGAGATTGTATGCCATACCGACGGCTGAGGCCTCCTGTCCGATGGAGAGGTGTGCCGGCCCCGGATGATTATATGCTATGCCATTATATTCATTTGTTGTCTTTATGAGGTTCAGCATGGTTTCAAACTCGCGGATAATTACCATATCGCGGAAGATCCTTACGAAGTCGTCATTGCTGAAGTTCTTCTTCTCCTCTTCAATTGATTTGTTATACTGGTTTACGGGGATCTTGCCAAATTCAATGAATTGAGGCTTCCGTACTACTTTCGGGTTAATGTTCTGACTTTTAGGCATTTTACGTTGTAATTATATCTTGTTGTTTTTCATGTCCTTTATTTGCCCCTAAATCCCCTGAAGGGGACTTAAATGTCCGGGATTTAGCCCCCCTTTAGGGGGGATGGGGGGCATATTAATAACTGAATTTTTCAATCTGTTCTTTAATCTCCTTAAGGAATAAAGTGGCCGGTCCTCCGTCGATGGCCCTGTGGTCGTATGTGAGCGACAGACCAATATACGGGACAAAGCCATATGTGCTGTTGCCCAGGTCTACGGGCCGGTTGATTATTGTGCAGACACCGAGTATAGCTGCCTGCGGAAGGTTAATAACTGGAGTGAACATTTCGACTCCGTAATTACCGAGGTTTGATACCGTGAATGATGCAGCAGTGCTCTGTATCAGCTCAGGATTGATGTTTCCTTTCCGGCATGATTCGGCAATCTGCTTTAGTTCCTTGGAGAGCTGCGGCAGGTTCATTCCGTCAGCATTTTTTAATGCAGGCACCATCAGTCCCCGGGGTGTATCAACTGCCATTCCCAGGTGCACCCTGTTGAATGTTTTAATGGTATCGCCCAGGAAATGAGAATTGGCTTCCGGAAATTTACGGAGTGCCCTGATGACGCACCAGCATACCATATCATTAAGGGTGATGTCTTGTTTTTCAGTGCCGGAGGCTAAGCCTTTCTTTATTGTTTGTCTTGCCTGAAGCAAGCCTCTTACATCAGCGCTCATGTGATGAGTCAGCTGTGCCGAGCTTTGCAGCGAAGAATGCATTGCTTTTGCAATAAGCTTCCTGACGTTGCTCAGGGGTTGTTCGGAGAATTCAACGCCAGCCCCTGCATTAGTTGCGGGAGAACTGGCAGAACCTTCAAGAACTGCCTCAATATCGCTAACAACTATCCTTCCGTTTGGTCCCGACCCGATTATGATGGCGTAATTAATCCCTTTGCTTTCAGCAAGTTTTTTTGCCCTGGGTGATATCTTTATCATTGAATCAGGTAAACTGGCTGCAGCACTTATTGATGATCCGGCTTTTATTGCTTCAGGCTCATTTTTCAACACCTGTTGAGCATTCTCTTTTTTGCCTGCCTTTTCTCCCGGGACGAATTCAGCTGTTGATTCACCCGGCTGACCGATCACTGCCACGTTAACCAATACCGGCACTTCAGCGCCATCGTCAAAGAACGTTTCAAGAAGAATGCCATCGGCTGGAGATTCCAGTTCAAATGCAGCTTTGTCTGTTTCGTATGAGAAGAGCAGGTCGCCTGAAGAGACTTTATCGCCCCTGGATTTAAACCAGCGGGTTATAATACAGGTTTCAACTGACTGCCCTTGTTTTGGCATGATTACAGGTATTGCCATTGTCGGATTTTTATAGGTTTTTATTATGTTTCAGCATTTTCAATTGGTAATCAGCTTGTTATTATAAGTAGAACTAAACTGTTTATTATTAAATCTGATCTTATTATAAATCAGCAGGTACAAAAATAATTTAAATAACTTGTATTTACAAGTGAAATATAATATATTTACAAAAAAATTGCAGGACAATGACACCGGTAAAGAATATTCCAAGGCACCAAAAGCTATATGAGATTCTGCGCAAACATATTTCTGACGGTCTGTACAGGGAGGGAGACCTGCTTCCTTCAGAGAATGAACTTTGCCAGCTCTACGGGATGACAAGACCGACGGTAAGGCAGGCATTAAGCACGCTTTCCAATGATGGTTATATAAGGAAGCATCAGGGAAAAGGAAGTATTGTTCACCACCTTCCAAGGGAGATCGGTATTCTTTCTGTTTCCGGAACAACCTCTGCCGTAGGTAACCGTAACCTTCAGACTGAAATAATAGTCAAGCCTGTACTGGTTCCGTGGCCTGATAACTTCATGTTCCCGCTTTCAGAGATTGAGAAAGAATCAGGTTGCATATACATGGAACGGCTAAGGTTTCTCGATGGTGTGCCTATTTTCTACGATATCACTCACATAGCGAATATGAATCTTCCCAGGATCACTTCAAGGCAGTTCGAAAACAGGTCACTCTTCAGGATATTGCGTGAGCATTATCATATTGAGATAAAGGGGGGAGAGCAGAGGATAAAGGCAATCCAGGCATCGCCGAAGATCAGCAGATTCCTTAACCTTAAAAAGGGAGAGCCTGTGCTTCACCTTGAAAGAAAGCTTGAAACAAACAACCCGGTTCTCTTTCTCTATTCATCAATCTTCTGCAACACTGAGAAATATTCTATTTTCGGCAGATTCTGACAAGTTTACACTAACCACTGGCTTTAACCCTCAATTCTTTATTAAATACCGGTCGAAAACTATCCTACTTCAAAAAGATTCTATAAATTAGTCTGGTCGATCAGCACCTTCCGGTGTTCTTCGGGGAAATAACATATTAATTTTATAAACCTTATTATACCAATTTATGGAAAATAGTAAAAACCAATGGTCAAGGCGCCGCTTCCTGGGCACTGCAGTTGCAGGTGTTGCAGGTGCTGCAGTAGTTCCTTACTTCGCAGGATGCACATCAAAGAAAGTCTCAAAGGACATTAAGCTCGGCTTTATAGGCATGGGCCGACAGTCGATGTTCCTGCTGGATGGTTTCATAAACCTGCCTGGTGTAGAAGTGGTAGCCGGTTGCGATGTATACGGAGTAAAGCGCAGACGATTTGAGAAGAAAGTGAATGAATTCTATGTGAAAGCAGGGAAGAAGGTAAAAGTTGAAACTTACGAAAAGTATCAGGAACTTCTTGCCAGGAGAGATATTAATGCAGTCGTAATTGCCGTACCCGATCATTCGCATGCAATGGTGGCCATCGCAGCATGCAAGGCAGGCAAGGATGTTTATCTCGAAAAGCCGATGACCTTTACCATTTTTGAAGGACAGCAACTGATGAAGGTTGTCAGGGAAAATAAAAGAATCCTGGCTCTCGGCAGCCAGCAGCGATCCGATCCCAACTTCCAGCATGCCGTCAATCTGGTTCAGACCGGAGCCATTGGGAAAATTGTAACTGTGAATGCCTACGTAGGGGCACCTCCGACTCCATATAACCTCCCGGAAGAGCCGATACCGTCAGATCTGAACTGGGATCTGTGGCTTGGCCCGTTGCCAACGCCCATCCACTTCAACAGCCAGCTCGATCCTCCGATAACTCTTGATCCTCCTGAAGATGAAAAATTCTGGGGAGCATGGAGATGGTACAAGGAGACTGGCGGTGGTTTTACAACTGACTGGGGCGCTCACATGTTTGATATCGCACAGTGGGGACTTGGTATGGATAAAAACGGCCCTGTGGAAATATCACCGATTGGCGACGGCACGGAATTCATGAAATTCAAATACGCCTCAGGAACAGTTATGACCTCAGAGCCATTCAATGATGAGAAGACCAAAGGCGTCAAGTTCTGGGGCGAAAGCGGATGGATAGAAGTTGCAAGAGGTTTTTTCAATGCTTCCGATCCAAAATTCAACCCTCCGGCCACGGCACAGGCTGATCCTAATGTGCCTTATGAGACAAAAATACCCCACCAGGTGAACTTCATCGAATCGGTACGTTCGCGCAAGGATCCTGTCGTCCCGGTTGAGATAGGCCATAGCAGCTGCACAGTATGCAACCTTGGAAACATCGCTTGCGATCTTAAAAGAACTATTTACTGGGATCCTAAGACTCAGACTTTCGTTAACGATACTGACGGTGCCGCGACGAAACTGATGAAATATGAATACAGGAGACCCTGGAAACTGATTTAATAAATGGGAAGGTCATATCTAAAGGGAAGAAGTAAAATTCTTCCCTTTGTGTTACTTTCTGATTTCCTTTGTGATCCTTTGTGGTTAAGTTCTTTTTTGTTTAACCGCAAGAGCACAAAGGATTTTAATTTCATAATTATAACTTTCTGTAGGAAAAATTGTCAAATATCACGTTCCCTTTTCCAAAAGCAAAAAGGCCAGCCCTGAGACTCAGGAATTCACCGAATACATTATGATTATAACCAGTAGCATCAAGGCTCCTTTCAACCCTGGTCCATTTAATTCCGTCGGCACTAAAATAAAAACTTACTTCGTTTTCGTCATTCAGGATTCTCAGAAAACCATGATTCCCAAGCAGATTTTCCTCCCTGCCTTTTGCATTCTTCTGAATGAAAACAGTAAACCGGGCAGAATCAACTGCAACATGAACATTAGCCAACTCATTATAATACAAACATAAGCCTGCCGTTACACCAGCATCAATAGTATATTCTACCATTATTTCGTATTTATGATCAGCAGTATTTACAAGCAATGGTGAACTATCGTCGAACGAGTTTCCTTCAGCTCTTAAAACCATTTTACCTCCATCGAGAGAAATCCTTTCGGGAGAATACCTTTTATAGAACTGCCACTGTAATCCTAACTTATTTCCTGAAAAGTCATCCGAAAGAACTTTGCCATCTACTGAAGATAACCCTGCAGGTTTCCGGATTGAATCATTGCATTTAACTCCTTCAGGAATATGGAACCAATGATCGGCAGTCCAAACCACGGGCAATATTAAAGTTTGTCTTCCCAGGGTATGGAAATTTTTTTCGTAGCCATGAAACATAATCCAGTAATTGCCACTGATATCATCAACCAGAGTGCCATGTCCCTGACTCCACCATCGTTCCGAGCGGTTATCGGTATGCACAACAGGATTATATGGTGAATTCTCCCATGGACCAAAAGGAGATTTTGCGCGGGCAGAAACCACCATATGTGAAGTTGCCGGACCAGATGTTCCTCCTTCAGCGACCGTCAGGTAATAATATCCGTCCTTAAAGGTCGATTTTGGCCCTTCAAGGCAAAAGCACTCGGTGCTCCATGTCTCAGGGAATTTCCACCCCTCGTAAATCAGTTTTGGTTCTCCCACAATGGATAATCCATCTTCAGCTAGCTGAACAATATAACCTTTTGAAAGATACAGATAACGATTCCCCTCAGGTGTAACCACATGACCCGGATCAATAAACCCCTTTAACTTCAAATCTACCGGCCCCGTCCATGGGCCTTCAGGCGATCGGGCGGTAACCACCCAGTTTGTTCCGCCGGCAGGGAAATAAATATAATAGGTGTCTTTATACCTGACCAGATCAGGTGCCCAGACCGAACCAACATTCTGGTGCAAAGCATGGCATATTCTTTCCCAGTGAATAAGATCGGTAGAATGCCATATCAATAATCCCGGGTAATAATTAAACGAAGAATTAGTCAGGTAATAATCATTTCCCATTCGCAGGACTGACGGATCAGGATAATCGCCACCCAAAACAGGATTCAGGAAAAGATCATCATTGATTTTTTTCTGCCATTCCGTGTATTTATCCAATACCATCTTTGGGGCATAAGTATACCATGTATATCCACTACGTCTTTCACGGCTGACTTCTGCAAGCAAATAAAGGAATTTGCTGTTACGGTCGCAAAACAAGGGTTTATCAGTTCCAAGTTCATAAAAGCGTGTCCAGATTGGTGGCGCGAGGGAGTCAATCACAACGATCCGATCAGTTGTACTGGTTGTCCATTGTGATTTTTCAGGTGGAGCCGGAACTGTATTAACCCTGGTATAATAAATCTTCGAATCGTTAAACCATTTTACCGCAGATTGGACAGATTCAATTATTCTCTGACTGGGATGATCGAGGTTCATCAGGAATAATACCACAGGGACACTTTCCCCGTTGCAGATACTCGGCGGTTCAAAAGCTCTTGCCCAGGCTGGCTTTAGGTTAATTTCATCATATTGCTGACACCAGGCTGTAAGCCGGCCGTTGTCAACAATCTGGGAATTCAGGATACATTCCAGACCTTTTTCATAAGCGAGGCTTGCTTCTTTCCGGACTTTGTCCCCAACAAATGAAAAGTTCGGGTCATTATCAACGATCTTTTTCAGCATTTCAATTATACCTAAAAATGCACCGTCGTTGAATGTTATTCTCCTGCTGTAATTATTTTCAAGGGGAAAATATTGAGGCCAGCCACCATTTGGATATTGGGCAGAAAGAACAAAATTGATCCCTTTTAAGCAAGCCTCTTTATATTTTTCTACTTTATAAAGGGTATAAACCTGGGCCAGATATTCAATATGTGTGTATGTCGTTGAATTATCGAAAGTGGTATGCAAGATATTCCTGGTTTTAACCAGACTGTCCACCTGCTTGCTTGTCAGTATGGCCTGCATATCGTAATTCTTAGGCCATCCGCCATTGTTTCTCTGGTATAAAAGTATGTTATCGGCAATCTTGATTATCTCCGATTCCTTGTATCTCGGTTGATTTGCTACCGGGTTGACAATATTCCCATCGTCATGAATATCATACCAGTGATGAACACTATCAAAAAACGGATTTGTGCTGATAATTGCTTTTTTTTCATCATTTACTTTTACCTGCCCGTTTAATGGCATATAAAAAAATATGGTAAATAAACTCATAATGATGAGTTTATCATACCTATCCGAAATTTTCTTCCTCATGATTAATGCATCACATAAAAGTTAAAAACAACTATTCTAGCTTTCACAGGAAAGCAATTTATAGCATCGTGATATTTTGCTGACCGGAGCATAACATCTCTCTTCTCCTGGACCAGTTTGTCCATAAAATCAGTATTTCAGAAAATCATCAGGTCTGAGAGCTTTCGGAGAGACCCTGATCTCGTAAATTGATCCCCTGAACCATGAAACCTCATTCTGTCTCATTCCCAGGGATGTATTTCCGCTTTTGAGGGGGGCACATTTCAGAAACCCTTCAAGTTCTTTCCTGCCATTTACATATACAGAGAATTTACCATTATCATTTATATAGGCAAGGTGGTACCAGCTGTCAAACGGATGAAGAAGACCTGGATCAATCAAAGCCATCTGATCATCGCCTGTCTTTATGAATGCATCTGAATACCATCCTGCAGGTGTTGCCCTTAATTCGAGGAGGACCCTGTCACTCTGAACTTCACCGCAATGGAAAAAGCGCTGTTCGAAATTTCCGCCGCTCTGTGGCTGGAATATCAATTCGATTGTAAATTGTTCCAGACCAGCCAGAGGCATACTTTCGAGAAGAATTCCATCGGAAGATCCGTTAAAGGATACAGCTTCTCCGTATTTGCATTTCATGGTTAAAGGCTTCCCGACAACTTTCATTTTTTCTTTCAGATTGCTGACAATCCATTCGGTGACTGCAGATTTGCTGTCTGCATTGTTTTTTTGTTTCATGATCGTTTGATTTGGTGTTAGTGATAAGACAGAAATGAACATAATTAACAAACCCGTCCTGAACATTTGAAATTTAATTTTAAGATAATTGCCAATGTATTAAAAAATGCGCAGTTGTGTTGTTCTTCGTCTGTTAAAAAGACTTCCTGCAAGAATTACCGGATAGAATATTTACAAGACATATGATATCTTACTTGATAACTTTAAAAACAAACTGTCTGTCTCCCTGTGATAATTCTAAAATGTATAATCCATTGATTAGCCCGCCACAGTTAATTTGATTTACATTAGCATCTATTTGGGTTTGATAAGCTAATTGTCCTTTTAAGTCATAGAGTTTGCATATCATATTGCCGTCAGGTTTCTGATTAAAATTGAAGACCAGATTATCCCCTGAGAAAAATGGATTTAGCTTGTTGTAATATTCATCAATTTTTTCTATAGCCGTAACAATATGTTCAAAAGCACCCAAATCCGGGGCAGATCCGGAAAAAACCAAACCAACGTTAGTTCCGGCATCGATCAGGTCACTTGACTCATTCAAATGGAAAAAATTCACCTTTGGCAGATTTCCGTCGGAAGAACGGGCACCTGACACACCTGTGGTATCCAGTGTAACAAAATCGTCATTAGTTACAATAAAAGGAACCATCCAGCTATTCGTTGTTTGATTGACAAAACTGCCTAAGGTGACTTTACCCTCAAAGTTTATACAATTAGTTATAGTGCATATTTTCCCGGCAGCAAGCGTTTTGTAGATACTGTAATTATCGCCAGTATTTCGATAAGCAGAGCAGTTGTATAAAACCATAGAACCAACATTGCTGTTCTGATCAAATCCTTTGCCTTTATTGTCAAAAGAAACACAATTCTTCAGTGCAAAGTTGTGTTTCAGGGTTTTATCATCACTGCCCCCCATTTTAAAACCATTACCATTGGCATTAGCGCCTGCATCTGTTCCATCTTTAAAATAACCATTCATCCATGACCAGCAATTTACTAAAACGGTACTCACATCGTCATTGCCCCTCAAATATCCATCCCATCCATCATCAACGTTGAGCCAGGCCCTGCAACCATAGAAACTATTATTCGTCCCTACATCTAATTTACAAGAAAAGCCATCAGCATCGCCATAATCTGTTGGATCAGCATTCCAATACGAATCACAATCAAATATCTGGTTATCATGTGCACCTCCCGACAATTGCATACCTGAGTCCATATTCTCGAAAAATGAACAAAATTCAATTGTGTTATAGGCCCCTGATATTAATATACCGTTATCTCCTGCTTTTCGTACATCCAAACCTTTGATATGCCAGAAATTTCCTCTCAAGTCAATACCGCGCGTCCCAAAAATTGTTCCTGAAAAATCAAGTAACGGTCGTTCTTCGGAGTAGCCTTCCAAACGGATAGGCATTTTATCTGTTCCGCTTTTTGTGAGAGTGATCGTAGCAGAGATTGCATACGTCCCTCCCCGTAAATAAATAATATCTCCAGCTATGGCAATTCCGACAGCTTTAGAGATTGTTTTAAATGGAGATGACAAAGATGTGCCACTATTGGTATCTCCTCCGTCAGCTGCGACATAATAGACATTCCCTTTTGTCATTATTGAAACAAACAACAAAAGAATTGTGATTTTTTTCATGTCCCCGAAAGCATAATTTTCGTATTGGAATTATTCTGTGGCTAATCATACTATGTATTGCAGAACGATAAATATCTCGCTCTAAAATCATCATCAAGACCGGGAGAAAAATCTCCCGGTCTGAGAAGATGATACAAAACAAACCTAAACCTAACCTCAATAAACTAAGGTCTCCAGCGCGGATCGCCGGTGTTGCTTTTACCGACAAAACCTGCATCCAGAAAATGGAAGTCATGTGTTGTTAAAGGATCTACCCATAAGGCAGTTGATGCTCCTGAATAAGCAGTCAGGCTGCTCATAATAGAGGTTGCGGGCGTAAAAAAATCGTCATAATCAGTAGTGCGATAAGAATTGCTGATTGTCAATGTTGCGGAAGTCCTTACGCCATTTGTATGTGCAGCTGCAGTGCTTCCGAAAATGCAATTTTGAATAGTTATTCCACTACTTAATGTAGTCGCGTTTGCATCAATAATATACCTGCTTGTGCTTCCTGTAGTGTATGTAATCTGATTGAGGGTACAATTTTTAACAACGATGCTGGTAGATGCTGTATTGTTTGAATATAAAACCAGATACGACAGGAAATTATAGATAGTTGAATTACTGAAAGTTATATTATTAATTGTCCCTGTTGCAGTGTTTGAACTGATGATCCCGTAGCTTGTAGAGTTGGTGCTGTAATCGAACAAAGTGCAATTGTTGACAATAAAATTGTTAATATACTGTGTTGCAGTTCCTCTTAACCGAATCAAGTGTCTGCTGAAATGGCTAAGTACACAGCCTTCAAATCTCAGGGTTCCTATATTACAGGCATTTGCAGTTCCCTGGTCATAGACTCCTGTAATCATGCCTTCAGGTGAATTGTTGTTTATATAACCGGTAATGGTTACGTTCTGGAAAACTATAGAATCAGAGGGAGTCAGCGCCGGATCGATAAGGAACATAGGCGCAGTTGTACTTGCTCCTGAAGCTACATACAGAGTCGGCAGGTTTGTATTGTATATTGCCCTGATTTTAATGCTTTTATTAATTATGGCATTACCGGTAAAAACGAACGTCCCTCCCTGCGGTAAAAGAATCACATCACCTGGATTTGCAGCAATAATTGCAGTCAGCAGATTATCCCCGGAAGCAAGCATTACATTACCTTCAAGAGCAAGATTTCTTTTCCCTCTTACGAATGTACCATTCATCAGGCGGACTTCATATTTGGCGTTTGGGATACTGGTAAGGACTTTAACACCTGCTGCCATTTCACCAGCAGTGATCGGATAGGAAGTCTCAATGGTTCCATTGACAAACAGAAGAGCGGTTGCAGCTGACCCCGGCTTCCACCTTACAGTGCAAGCATTTAAACCAGACAATTCGCTTGCATAATTGGTAAACAGGTTTTCCGGACCAGACTTATATGTTGTTGAAGCCCATTTTGAGTCTTCAACTCCAGTCAGAGAGCTTACAGCTTTAATTCTTGTGGTAAACTGCGTATCTCCGGCAGGCAGTACGAACTGTAATGACATTACATTAACTGTTCCGGGAAGCGCTGGTATAGTATCCGTTTGGATCAATGCGCTCTCAATAAAATCAGCGCCATTATATGTTTCAAGAATATAGTGGTCAGTATTTTTTACGGGCGACCAACTCAAAGTAACCGTTGTAACATTGCTTATTACAGAAGAGAGGCCAACGGGTGTAAAATCCCTGCTAAAAGAAAGCTGATCAACTACCGGGACAATATCTTCTTTACATGAATTCAGAAGGAACATTGAAGAGAGCCCGATAAATAATCCAATATTTATAAATATCTTTTTCATAGATAACAATTTATTATTGTTAATAACCATAATCATTTGTTAGCGTGCCATTACTGGCATCGATGAATACCTGCCAGATTGGCCAGAACTGTTTTTGATCGGGATTGTTTGTGTAGAGAGCGGCAATTTTTGGGGCATCCAGCTTGGTCGGATCGACGTATAATGCATTATAAGTATAGCTTGCAGTCATATCCGAAGTTTCGCCTCTGTTCAATCCATAAAACTCGAGTGATGTTCCATTGGCAGCATACCTGTAGTATATCGTTGCAGGAACATCGGAATATTCACCTGTCCGGTTACTGAGGTTAGCCATTTTGGTCATGGCCTCATCCATTTTTGTTTTCAATAAATTCCAGCGGATTAATGCCTGCTTACGTGCAAGTTCACCGCAAAATTCAAATCCCTGCTCTTTAACAATAGCATCGAACATTTGTTCCTTGCTTGTAATGGCGTCAACATAAGCATCCACTTTAGAAGGCCAATCTGCTGATGCAAAAGCTCTTTTACGGATTTGCTTCAAATAATCCTGTGCAGCGCTGAGGTCTCCAAGTTCATTTTGTATTTCGGCAGCCATTAACAAGACCTCAGCATAACGCATATAAACAAAATTCAATCCATCATCATTTGTTGATGTAACTTTTCTGGTCATCCATTCATAACGCAGTTTCCCAAAATCCCATGTTTTAACAGAAGGAGAAGAACCTGCCCCTTCATTCATAACCTGTTTTGAAATACCACCAACAGCAGTTCCCCAGATATAAGGAACACAGGTGACATCCCTTCTGGTATCCTTTACATCAAAATCGTAGAATACATTCGGAAGAGGACCATAGACACCTCCCTGATACTGATCGGTATACTGGTCAGCAGTATTATGCTTTACAGCATAAGTATAAGCCATACGGCCGCGTCCATCGGCAAATCCTATTTCCCATAAAGATTCTCCGCCGGCAGTTATATTTTCCAGGCAAACTTTCCGAAAAAATCCTTCAAAAGTACTTTCAAGATGCACTTTCCCGCTGCTGATTACGTCAAGACATTCCTGTAAAGCAATCGGGTATAATTTTGCCACTGTCAAATCAGGATCGTTACTTATTCTTATCCCATCCGGATATTGAGAATAACCAGCTGCTGCAAGACAGAGACGTGCACGAAATGCTTTTACAAATGCTTTATTAATCCCTTCAGTTGTACCCGTTCTATCAGTTATAGTTGTACTTGGCCATGCCACTAAACTTGAAGCTTCTCCCAGATCAGCAATGAGCTGCTTGTAAATAACATCACGGCTCGATTTCGGAAGATACATGGTTTCTGAGGAAACAGGTTCAAACCTGGCTACGACATCACCCCAGGCTTTTACAAGATCTGCATAATAGACAGCCCTGAGAGTTAGTGCTTCGCCTAATAATTGTCCCATTTCATTACCTGCAGCAGGAGCTCCATAAGCTCTTAATCCCCTGATGCAGATATTTGCACGCTCAATGCCTGAATACATCATGGCCCACGCGTTATTTGTAGTATTCATGTCTGTGTTGATAGAAGAATTGACATATCTCGACAAATCTCCCTTGGCACTAGCTGATGTTGAATTAATCCATTCAATATCGGTATTAGAACCATAATGAGTCAGAAATCTGCCTCTATATGAATTGGTCTCCCCGAAGGGCACTTTTATTCCATTAATTGCCGAAGCGGCCAGAGTCGCATTCGAGAATATCAGTGATTCATCGAGTGTTGACTGAGAAGGGGCTTCCAGAAATTTTTCGCATGAAATTAAGCAGCACGCGAAAACCAAACCAAGTATATATAATATTTTTTTCATATTCATTTACTTAAGACAGATTAAAAAGTAAGATTTAACCCAAATATTAATTGTCTGCTTTTTGGGTAAGCCGAATAATCAAGTCCCGGGGTTAGAACAGTATTCCTTCTTGATGAAACTTCAGGATCGAAACCAGAATATTTTGTCAGTATAAATACGTTATATGCTGAAGCATAAATTCTTACATTCTGGATATTAACTTTTTTAACTATTTCTGAAGGCAAGCTATATCCAAGAGACAGCGTATTTAAACGAAGAAAAGAACCATCTTCAACAGCCCAATCGCTAAAGACATGTCTTGTCATATAAGGCGACCACATGGTAGTATTTGCATTCATGGCTGCTAAAGTTGTCGGGTCATTGACCAGGTTTCCATCTGCATCCACATTGGTCCACCTTTTTCCATCAGCCATTATATCAATCATGTTCCGGAACTGGTACCTGCCAGTAGTATATTCAACTTTATTGGCGTTATAGATGTCGTTCCCATAGCTCCAGCTAAATGCAGCTGACAGATCGAAGCCATAGAAACGGGAATCGATGTTAAAACCTCCGGTATTTTTTGGATTTGCATTTCCTATAACTTTACAATCCGCAACAGTAACAGCACCGTCGTCAGTATTATCTCTCAGTTTCAAGCTGCCAGGGCGTACTGTCCCTATAACATCCTTATCAGTTACAACGCCTGGATTTAGCGTCCAGGTATCCGATACTGCATCATAGCCCGAAAAATCTGAAACCTCATATCTGCCTTCAACCTGATAACCGTACATTTGGCCAACAGATCCTCCTTTTGCAATCCAGTAGTCATTACCGATTTCGGTTGATGCCCATCCTGTAGCCTGGCCAAAGTCGTTCATCGTACCTAATGAGACAATCCTGTTCCTGTTGAAACCAATGTTAAAGCCAAAATTAAGCCCATATTTTTCTTTATCAATGATTGCCCAGTTCAATGTAAATTCCAAACCTTTATTTTCAGTTTCACCCATATTTCTGTATTGAGAATTATATCCGGTACCTGAAACAAGGAAATTAATCAGAAGGTCTTTGGTTGTATTGTAATACAACTCAATATTACCGTTTAGCCGGCTTTTAAATAAGCCATAATCCAATCCAAGGTTACGTGTATAAGTAGTTTCCCATTTCAAATCGGGGTTGGCCATTATTATAGATGGTGCCCAGAAAGAAGTAAACCCGTTAATCCACGAAGAATTACCGGAATTAAAAATCTGTGCGATCTGATTCGCCGGGATATTATTATTACCAGCAGTACCATAGCTGAAGCGTAATTTAAGAAGATCCAAAGTTGATGAAATCCCTTTCATAAACTCTTCTTCGGATATTTTCCATGCCAGAGCTGCTGAAGGGAAATAACCCCATCTATTTCCTTTTAAGAATTTACTGGAACCATCAGCCCTTAAAGTTGCTGTAAACAAATACCTGTTTTTAAAATCATAATTGACACGGCCAAAGAAAGAGAGCAGTTTATCATCAGGATTGTAAGTATTTGTATATCTGTTTGAAAAGCCCTGGCTTACCAGTTTATATGCCTGATCGGAAGTATAGGTTGTTGGGAATCCCCAAATCTGATTAAACAATGTATTTGACTTGTCGATAAGCACTTCCTGTCCAATCAGGAGTTTGAGTGAATGCCCGGAAGTTCCAAAGAATTGCTTAAAATCATAATTTAAGGTATTTGTACTTCTTAAATCAGTGCTTGTACCTGAAGATGACTCCAATGCAGGCATGTTCTGATATGTTGCAGTAGGAGTGTTTTTTACATAATAGGTAGTTACTCCATAGAACCGGTCATCATTATTAACATAGTAATCAAGCCCTTCTTCAGTTCTAAACTCCAGATTATCAATAATTTTCCATGAGAAGCTTGCACCCATGTTAAACCTTGTTCTTAATTGCTGACGATCGTTATCCCTTACTGCGGCTAAAGGATTTACCATCGAAGATGATACTTCTTCATCTTCATAATCGCCCATTGATGTAAATGGGATAGGTGCAAAAATCATAGTTTGTTTTACCCTGGAATCGGTTGGTGTACCACCTGCCTGATCTGTTGCTCCGGCGCCATATATTTTGGTATCGGAATAACGCAGATTAAACGATAGTCCAATTTTTTCGTTAGGATTATGATCCATTTTCAGTGAAATATTATCGCGCCTGTATTTCGAACTAAGCATGATCTCTTTACTGTTTATGCCGGAATAGCTAAATACATATTTGAATTTATCAGATCCTCCTGTTATGCTTAAATCCTGGTTAAATGTTGTTCCAATTCTCCCAAAAACCTGATTATACCAATTAGTACTGGGTTGCCCGGAGAATAAATCAATATCCTGGTACTGGCCAAAATATTTTTCATAATTAGTAAGATTATCGGATAGCAGAGCATATTCATATTGCCATTTAACGTAATCCTCAACACTTAAAGAATTCAAGTGATCTTCAACCTTTTTAAAACCATAATATGCATTATAGTTAACTTTCGTTCTGCCTGCAGTAGCACCTTTGGTGGTTATAATAATAACCCCATTGGCACCACGTGCTCCATAGATAGCAGTTGAAGAGGCATCTTTTAAGACATCCATGGACTGGATTTCTGATGGCGGAATATCAGAGATACTGCTGACAGGGAACCCGTCGACAATATAGAGAGGAGAGTTGCTCTGAGTAATGGAACCTCCTCCTCGGACACGGATAGTTACATCTGCATCAGGAGATCCTTCAGTAGTGACAACCTGCACGCCGGCCATTTTACCTGTCAGTGCTTCTGCAGCAGTTGAAACAGGAATTCGGGCCAGATCTTTACCCTGTACTGACGAGACAGAGCCCGTTATATCTCTTCTATTGACGGTTCCATAACCGATCACGACTACGTCATTAAGTGCCAAAGCGCTGGTCTCCAAAGTAAAATCAACAACCGTACTATTGCCGGCTATAACCTCCTGAGGTACATACCCGATGAATGATACTGCAATAATACTTGAAGCTGAAGGTACATTAATGGAATACTTTCCGTTAATGTCTGTAATAGCTCCAACGTTTGTCCCCTTTACAACAACATTTGCACCAATAACTGGTTGCTTATCGGTGTCCAGCACCGTTCCAGTAACCGCTCTCTGTGCAAAGATGCCTGAAGTACATGTTATAAAGAACATTATCATCAGGAATACTTTTAAAACTTTTTTCATAGATAATTAGGAGTTTTGGTTAAAGAATAATTTATATATCAATTAATATTTAAAAACTCAGTAAAAGCAATACAAGTATTGCCAGCATTAATCCAATTGAGATGAAAATAATGAACCTGTTCATTTTCTTAAGGTCACGATAAGATTTATTCATTCTATACAACACGATTTATCTGCAAGTTACTTTATACCTCATGAAAGGACCTTAAGATTCTTCCCAAACAGGAGTGCATTGTTTCCCCGAGCGGGATATATTTCCCAAATATCAGGTTCAATTTTCTCATGTGCCATTTGTCAGGACCAGAATAACATTCTTCTTTAGTTACGCCGGCGCCAATATTATTCAGCCGGGTCCGTCACAAAATATTTATTGTCTTTTTATCGGTCTCTTCACCGATGACAATTTTGATCTTATCCCCGGGATTTATAGATCTTATTGTAATATTTTTCGATTTTTCTCCTTTAATTATTATGTAGGGATTATGATTTGCCTGAATATCAAGTTTTTCAATATTGACATTCTGGCTATTAAGGAACTGCATGGATGCAGAATCTTTAAGGATCAGTTTCATCCCTTTAACGGTCACCCCGTTGACATCAATGCACGCAAATCCATTATCTGACTGAATAACAATATTTTCAAGCTTAATGTCTTCAAGGTTGAGTTCAGGCAATCCCTGAAGAAGAACTGCCTGGGAAGCTCCCCTGCAGTTAAGGTTTTTAATAGTTATATTCCTGAACATAGGCGTCTCCTCGGTAACCGGAGGGACTTTTGCAGCTTCTGATTTTTCATTTCCGCCCTGGGCCAGCATTTCCGATACCGATAACCCGCCATAGTACAAATTAAAGGAGATTGCCTGGGTTGGGATGTCTATCATATTTATATCAGTGAAAAAGATATTTTCGACAACGCCGCCTCTGCCGCGATTGCTTTTAAACCGGAGACCCACATCAGTACCAAGGAAGGTACATCCTGAAACATAAACATTTTTAACTCCGCCCGACATCTCGCTACCGATTGTTACACCTCCGTGGCCATGATAGACAATGCAATTCTTAATCACCAGGTTCTCTGTAGGTTTTCCTCTTTTCCTTCCGTCAGCATCTTTGCCTGATTTTATGCAGATGGCATCGTCTCCGACATCAAAACTGCTGTTGTATACAATTGCATTCCTGCACGATTCGATATCAAGTCCATCTCCATTCTGTGAAAACCAGGGGTTTCTTACAGTCACATTTCGTATCGTTAAGTCTTCACACATAAGAGGGTGAAGACACCAGGCCGGAGAATTCTGGAAAACAGGTCCATCCAGCAGCACCTTTTTACAGCTGACAAGGCTTACCATAACAGGACGCAGGAAATCTTTTATTTTTTCAAAGTCTTTCAGGTTGAGAGTCTGATCCGGAACATTCATTGAGCTCATATTCTGTCCATCCAGATATGATTGTGAAGGGTACCATATCTTGCCGTCATTGCTGGTGACCCCGCCTGACTCAATCAGCGCTTTCCATTGCGATTCAGTCATCTTTTCTTTCTTGACCGGTCTCCAGGCTTCACCTGTACCGTCAAAAATACCATTCCCAGTGATAGCGATATTTTCAAGATCCTTCCCATAGATTGGGGAAGTGCACCTGGCCGTATTATTTCCTTCAAAGATCGTCTCAATTATAGGATACAGATTTTTGTCAGAGCTGAATATCACGAGCGCTCCTTCTTCAGTATATAAATTAATGTTGCTTTTCAGAATAATCGGACCGGTAAGCCATAGCCCCCTTGGAATGACCACCTTTCCGCCGCCTTTTTTCGAGACTGCATCAATGGCATCTGAAATTGCATTCGTGTTCAGGGTTTGGCCGTCACTAACAGCGCCGAAATCGGTAATATTTACCGTATTGTCAGGAATAACTGGTTCAGCGATAAGTGGCATTTTAATGCCCTGATCCTTATCAATAACCTTTATATAAGCAATATTATTTTCCTTATTATGGCATGACAGTGTGATAATTGCCAGAATTGCCAGAAGTTTACCAAGTTTCCTCATTTCGAAAAAAGATTATATTAATTATAAATATGTTAGTAGTTGCTTACGCAACTCAATATGTAATTATCAATTCAGGCCTGATTTTAGGAAGATAAGGAAGATCAAAAACTTCGGCATATCATAAAAACATGCTTTTATCAGTCCTAATGTATGTTTTCATTTAATGAACCGGGAAGAAGATTCCCGGTTCATCGAATGAAGGAGCCAACCTGACTTAACCTAAACTAACCTGATAATTTCTTTAAAAGATCTCCGGTTGGATCAAACCTGTATCTAAACATGAAACAAGTTAGGCTAAACGCTGAAGATAAGCAGTTTGATTTTTACCAAATACCGGTGCCTCGTTTCCCGGAACGGGATATAATTCCCAAAAAGCAGGTACAATTATATCGGGGAATTGAATAAAATCTATACTAGCCTCTGTTACTCATTGAAATGCAATGAAGTATTAAGAATCAGAGCAAAAGTCAATTCTTTTAAGTTTTAGGATTCTGTCTGATATATTCTGAGGCACTCATCCCATATTCATGGTGGAAGGATTTTCGGAAGTGCGACATATCTTTAAATCCTATTGCATACGCTATCTCAGTTATTGTCAGTTTCTTTTCCAAAAGAAGCTGGGCTGCTCTTTTCATCCTTATGCTCCTGATAAACTCTTTGACAGTCATATTGGTAAGTGCATTGAATTTCCTGTAAAGCTGCATCCGGCTGACACCTACTTCAACAGCAAACTGTTCAATATCAAGGTCAGCATTGGAGATATTTTTTTCTACAACCTCAATTGCTTTCCTTAGAAACCGTTCATCAGGCGAGCTAATAGTTATATCTGATGGCTTAAGGATTATTTCGCTTGTATATTTTTCTTTTAGAGCCCTTCGTACCAGGAGCATATTTTCCACTTTAGTCTGAAGTATGGAAATATCAAATGGTTTGGTTATGTAATCATCAGCTCCGCACGATAATCCTTCTATCTCATGCTCTTTTGAATTCAATGCGGTCAGCAACAGAACTGGTATATGCGATGTTCTCTCATCTTTTTTAATGCGCCTGCAGAATTCATATCCGTCAACATCTGGCATAAGTATATCGCTGATGATGACATCAGGGATGATTCTGACTGCCTGATCCCAGCCTTCCTGTCCGTTCTTTGCCTCAAATATCTTATAAATGGGTTCAAAGTGACTGCGGATAAAATATCTCACATCCGAATTATCTTCAACTATAAGCATTATCTGAGCGTTGGATTCCTCAAGGTGTTCATCTTTCAAATCATTTTTACCCGTATCTGATGATTTATCTGATAGAATATCAGTGCCGGTCTCAACCAGTTTTTCTGTCTCATAAGGCAGGCGGACTGTAAATTTCGATCCTTTGCCGGGTTTACTTATAACATCGATGTCTCCATTATGAAGCTTTACCAGTTCTTTAACCAGCGCAAGTCCTATGCCGGTTCCGGTACTTTCATTTATTGAGTCAATACGGGAAAACCTTGTGAATAATCTTTTGATATTACTTTCTGAAATTCCTTTACCTGTGTCTTTTACTGAAATTTCAATATATTGTTTATCAGGCTGGTTGTTGAGGGAATCTTCATCGTTGGAAGAAAATACAAGTGAAAGGTGAACAGAAACTGTCCCTCCGCTTCCGGTATACTTAATGGCATTGGAAATCAGATTATTAAGTATTGTTTTCACCTTATCCGGATCGAAGAGTGCGATGATTGACTTTTTAAGTGTATGAAACTTTAAAGTTATCTGCTTTTCCTTTGCATATTCTTCAAAGGAAAGAACAACGTGCGACACAAGCCTGACCATATCGTCCTGGATCAGTTCGAGTTTTAGATTTCCCGTTTCAAGCTTGCGAAAGTCG
The DNA here is from genome assembly GCA_003142255.1 of Bacteroidales bacterium. Taxonomy (GTDB): domain Bacteria; phylum Bacteroidota; class Bacteroidia; order Bacteroidales; family VadinHA17; genus LD21. Next base: position 70,015 of record PLLO01000008.1, read on the forward strand.
AGCAACTGGTTTATCAGGGTGTTAAGTTGCAAAGCATTACGGTATACCAGAGACAGATGTGAAGATACTTCCTCCTCCGGTACCTTTTTAGAAATCAGTTTTTCAAGAGGACCAAGGATCAGGGTCAACGGAGTTCTTATTTCGTGTGAAATATTAGTGAAAAGCCTTAGTTTGAGCATGTCAAGCTCATGGAGCGTTTTTGCTTTTGTTCTTTCAAAAATGAGTTCATTCTTGATCTTTTCACGATTCACAATAAACCTGATGAGAAAATAGGACAATGTAATAATCACCAAAATCATCAAAGTACGGAACCACCATGTCATCCAGAAGGGAGGCAGTATAGTGATATCGAGCATAAGTTCTTCGTCAGCTGAGGTATTTCCCGGAAGGACTCTCTTTATTTTTAAGGTGTAATCACCTGGATTCAGGTTTGTATAAGTTGCAGTTCGTGCTGTACTTGGCTCATTCCATCCATTGTCAAATCCTTCGAGATAATATGAGTACAGATTGCCAGTATTGTTAACGAAATCAAGTGCAGTAAATTCCAGGGTAAAAACCTTTTGATCGTTTTTTAATATCAGGTGCGAAGTTTCTGAAATGCTGGTTTTCAGAATAGCATCCTTCCCGTCGCCTATCGGGACAGGTTTATTGAAGACCCTGAGCCCTGTAAATACTAATGGCACATGGAGATCATCAGTAAGTATGTCATGCGGATTAAACATATTAAATCCTGCAATGCCTCCAAAAAGCAATTCCCCGTTATCGGCTTTATACGCTGCTCCATAAGTGAACTGGTCATTTCGTAATCCATCTCTGCTGGTGAAGTTCCGGAACTGGTTATTCTTTGTATCAAATTTCGACAACCCGTTGGACGTGCTTATCCAGAGATAATGATCGTCATCTTCAAGAATGTTAAGTGCCTGGTTGTTAGACAGGCCATCACGTGTATTATAATACTTTAAAGCTCCCTCTGATTTGCTGTAAAGAGCTATCCCGTTATCCATAGTTGCGATCCAGTACCTCTTCTCAGAATCTTCAAGAAATGCCCTGGGATGTTCACTATACCTTATTATACTTTCATTATTGGGGTCATATATAACAATCTCATCAGATGTCCCAAGCCAGATATTCCTGTCCGAATCAATACTGATCCAGGAAACCTGGCTGTTTTGCACCAGCTTAGGAAAATGGCTGAATGACTTTGTTTCAGGATCGAACCTGTCAATACCCACAGAGGTACCAACCCAGATTCCTCCGTCATCATCAAGGCATAGAGCCCAAACCCTGTCATCGGAAAGACTTTGCGGCTTATCTGGTGAATGCCGGTAATGTTTAATTCTTCCTGACTCCATATTCAGAACATCGATCCCGCCCCAGAAAGTTCCTATCCATAAGTTACCTTTCTTGTCATCCATAAAAGCTTTGATACAATTCTGCGATATGGAATTTGGATTGTTATCCTGTGCTGTCAGGTATTGAAATGTCCCTTTATCCGGATCATAGATATTTATTCCTCCGTCTTCAGTACCAACCCATATCCTCTTTTTCTTATCCATCCAGAACGCATAGATAATGCTGCTGTTGAGATAATGGTTATCATCTGGCAAAGCACTGAAACTATGAAAAACCTGCTTGCTTTTTGCCAGCAGATTAAGGCCGCCACGGGTTCCGATCCAGGTTTCCCCGCGGGCATCATGAAAGATTTCCAGAACAGAATTATTGGCCAGGCTTCTTTTGTCTCTGTCGTCATGTCTGAAAAATCCGGTTACACCCTTGTTTTTTGAATAAATATAGAGGCCACCGCGGGTTCCGATCCAATAATCACCAAGGATACCTTTTGATATTGCCCTGATTGTCTCAGTACGCTTAGAATAGGGGTCAAGCTTTAAATGGTGAACTGATTTTGTAACAGGATCAATAATAAGTATGCCATTGGAATAGGTGCCGATCCACAGTAGTCCATCGTCGTCCTTAAACACCTCAAATACTTCTCTTGATTGCTCATTTAATAATGGAAACGAAACTGTCTCAATAAGATTTGAATCAGGATGATACTGGAAGAGTCCATTAGTAGTTCCGATCCATAAGTTTCCTGAATTGTCGAACTGAAGCGCCCGGATAAAATACCCTGAGAAACCATCTGTCAGATCCCTGACCTGAGGTCTGACCACAGACAGGTGTCCGAGTTTATCAACTTTAAGAATGTTTCTGTCTGTTCCTATATAAAGGTTGCCTTCATGATCCTCAGTTATAGAATTGACAGAAATTTCTTTTGATTTAAACTCAGGAAGGTTTTTATAAGGGTGAAAAAACCTCTCCTTTTCGCGGTCAAAAACATTTAAACCGCCATTCTCGGTGCCAATCAGAAGGTTGCCCTTACTGTCTTCAAAGATTACCCTTACCAGCTCACCTGAGAGGCTGCTTGTATCTTCCGGGTTATGAACAAAATTAACGAAACGATAACCGTCAAACCGGCTAAGTCCCTGGCTGGTACCAAGCCATATCCATCCATTTTTGTCCTGGAAAATACATTGTATCTGGTTATTCGGCAAACCATCAGCCTGTGAAAAGTAATCGAAACTGATCACATTTGTCTTCACATCAGAGAATGCTTCCGGAGCATAAATCAGTTCTGTTGCAACCAGTAAGACAGATATCAATATGATCTTTATTATTTTCAAGCGATTAGGCAAATATTGTCAAAGTGAATAATCCCGTTATAAGGGAGATTTTACTGTAAAACATGATAATGGCACTAAAATTACTCAGTTAATTACTATTAATTGTCTTATTTACTAAAATTGTTACAGGCCCGATCAGTCCTGAATCATCCATTTTCCTCCCCGGAAATACAAAGAGGGGAGAGTTTAGTATTTTTTTGCCGGGAGCAGCCTTCTGGTCGCCAATCAGCCTGTTTGTCCACTGATTGGTGACTTTTATCTCAAGCTTGTTTTCTCCCTTTTTCAGAACACTTGTAATTTCAGCTTCAAAAGGCGGTTTCCACAAAGTTCCAAGCTTTATCCCATTTAGCGTCACTTCTGCAATGTCGCCTGTTTTACCCAGATCGATCAATAGTTTAGTTCCCGGCTGAAACCATCTTTTGGGAGCGTTGAATGTTTTAAAATATGTTGCAGTGCCTGAAAAATATTTAATTCCTTCGTCAGTATTTGCTGTCCATGATTCCAGCCTGTTTATTAATGCCTTTTCGGGGGCTCCCATTCCGGCCGGGAAAGATATTTCCCATGGACCCTGTAAGGTATCAATTACTGTTGGCAACTGATCCGGAATATTCCTCATAAGCGATCTGGCCTTGTTGCGAAAAACGATAAAAACAGACTGTCTCTCAGATAAATGCAATGGTACTACAGTTTTATTCTTTTCAAGTGTATATCCTGCCTGAACAATTGAACCGTCCGACGGATTCCAGATTTCCGGTTCCATGCCTGCTACACGGAATCTTATTTCCCCATTCAGCAGTGTATCGTTCCCGTTAACAATAAAATAAATTTCACCTTCCTCGCTAGTCCTGTGTATCCATGATAACTTCTTATCTGCCGGAATACTGAATTCAACATCACAGGAGATGCCTGATGTTGAAAGAACTTTGGAAAGAGGCATTCCCCAGATCACCCTGCCTTTGCCAAAGGAACGTTGTGTCCGGCTGATACCGTCAAGATCGCCCCACAGGTCGAAAACCAGTTCCTGTAATTTTTTTTCAGAAGCCGGGAAACCGGTAAGTCCCGGAGTCCTGACAGGTTTTTTGCCGGTTACTGTTGCTCCCGCTGCAACCAGGTCATGGATTTTCTGCAGAACAGGTAAAGTCATCTGGTCAGTATTGGGAAGCACGAGCAATCTATAGCTCACGCTGTCGGGCAATACGAATCTCCCTTTCTGATCAACCGACATACTGTTCACCAGGGCTTCGGCATTAATATAGTCATAATCAAATCCTTCAGGCGGAGCGGGATCGAGGCCACTGCCCCAGATTGGCATTGTTGAAGGAGCTCCTTCGTTCAGAAGGTATACCAGGTCGCCCACTGACCGACCCTGCTGAAGCATGAAGGATACGCGTGCCAGGTATTTCATAAATGGTTCAGCCTGTTCAGCCCATGTAATATTCCTGTTGATATGAGTTCCTACCATTGTATTGCCAGGTTTTGAATCAAGAGGCTGGTGGGCAGATGTGTGGAAGACAATGCGGTTTATTCCCTGTGTGAACCAGTAATCACCGATTTTCTTCAGCGTATAAGGAGATTCAAAGCCTCCTCCGGTAAATGACTCAGCTGCTACGATCTTCTTCCCGTAAATGTGTGCGGCTGATGCAGCACCCCGTATATCCTGGTAGTACATTAATTCCGGATGGAGCGCCCTGTACCAGAACTCACCCATTGGGATATCGACATATTTCTTGCACAAGAGGGCATCTTCAAGTATTTCAAGTGAAACACCGGATGCTTCCCCGTATGTCTTAATGTTTTGATTATGGAGATATTCAGTAATTGTTTTATAATGGTTCTCGGCAAACATATCTGCAAGGGTTCTGCGGAAATCCCACAGGAATCTGTCGCTGATCTCACTTGATCCGATCACCCGGCCTGCCAGGCAGGGGATGTAAGGAGTCGGGTCATATCCTCTCCTTTTACTGAATTCCCCGATCATCTTATCAGTCCAGTTCTGCATACCGGCTTCCCAGCTATCGAGAACAACATATTGAAGGCTTTTTCCATAGAGAGGCCCCAGGGCTTCCCTGATTGGATCTGTATAATTCCTTATATAAGCTTCTGTATTTTCCCTGCTAAGCTTATCAACTTCATAACCTGAACCGGTTGATACTGCCGGTCTGTTCTTAGAGCCCGTAAGTGAGTAGCCGAAACGCATGATGGTCCAGTTTCCCGGAGGTACCTTCCAGGTCAGACTTCCGTCAGGCTGCATTGAGGATGTCAGATCAATGATCTTTAACGGATCTACTGCGGAGAGGGCTGACACATCCGTCGATGCCACCGGATCATAATTAAAAAGGTGGAAAAAGCCTGCTTTATCTTCCCACCTGTTGACTCTTGCACCACTGTGCAGCCTGATTTCACTGAAAGAGTATATTGAATCAGGAAGAGTGCCGGTTTCAGCCATTACCTCAGCAGGTTTCATCGGGGCACCGGTGAATTCAAGCCTGAAATACCTGCCTGATGTTTCTTTAAAAGAGATAGTCTCAACCTTGCCGGCACGGTACAATTGTGGCCCTGGTAAAACAGCCACTGTATGGAAATCAATTCCGTCGTCGCTTACTTTAAGTTTACCGACGGGAATACCATTTCTGCTGGCAAGAGTCAGTGCTTGTGCAACGAATGGCTTCTCAAATGAAAATTCTATCCAGACGGTCTTTTTATCTTTTCCTGCACTGATTTTTTGCGAAGTGTTCAGGTCATTATCCATAAAAGCTTCACCACTGATAATGCCGGTCGGGGTGGTAATCACGGGATTAAGCTGCTGCATTTCGTCTTCATTGGAAGGGGTTGGGAATGCAAGGAGTAAACAGTCTCTCGAAAACTGAGGGTCATTTTTCCCGGGTTGCGCTGATCTTGACATATTCCTTATAGGACCTTCAATGGAAGGTAGAGGAAGGAGAGGACCCTTAAAATCAAATGGTCCTTTAATATTCACCTCGCTCCAGACGAGTTTCTTCATTGCCTGTTCAGGTTTGACCCATGGACCTCCGGTAAGGCTCCATCCGGGAGAGCTGAAAATTGTCATTTCAAGATTAAGCCTGTCGGCTTCAGATGCAGCATGGTGAACAGCGTCCAGCCATTCAGGTGACCCGAACAGAAGCTTCTTTTCAACGCTCTGACCCTGACCTGCTGCGACATCGGCAAGTTGTACACCACCAATGCCGATACGTTTCATCCATTCGAGATCTTTTGTGATGCCCTCTTTTGTAATATTTCCGTTTGTCCAGTGCCACCATGTTCTGGGTTTTGCTGACTCGGGCGGATTCCGGAAGCCGTTCTCAAGGTTCTGTGAATAAGATATCTGAGTCAGGCCAAATGAAACAGATAAAACAAGCACTGATAATTTTGAAGCAAAAGAATCTTTCATTTTTTCATCTATGGTAATATTCTTATCAAGGCGAATGTAACTTCAGAAGTGGTTCTAAAGATAGTTTAAAATGGAGTTAAAAAAAAAGAGGCTGTACGTCAATACAGCCTCTCTATAAGCCTGATAAGATTATTCAATTTTTTTTACCCTTACGGCAACAGGACCTTTTTCTCTTTGTTCCACTTCAAATTCAACAGCTTGTCCCGCCTGAAGATCGGTATGCGAAACCTCTAGCCCTGATCTGTGAACGAAGATATCCTTATTGTCTTCTGTCTGAAGGAATCCATAACCCTTAACTCTGTCATACCATTTTACAGTACCTTTCATAGTCGCAGGTATTGAATGGTCCTATCTGTTGTCTCTTCTTGGGCCGCCGCCGCCGCCGCCTCTGCGGTCGTTATCTCCACCTCTGAAATTGTTTCTTCTGTCAGTTCTTTCGATAGATTCGTTGACGATGATATTTCTTCCCTGTACTTCAGCCCCATTGAGTTCTTCAATGGCTTTTTTAGCTTCAGCGTCGTTGGTCATCTCTACGAAACCAAATCCTTTGCTTTTTCCCGAGTATTTGTCGAAAATGATCTTTGCAGATGTAACTTCTCCATACTCTTCAAATAATTCTTTTAATTCTGCTTCATTCATTTTAAAATGAAGACTTCCGACGTAAATGTTCATAGTTCAATTATTAATGTATTATTAAAACAGTCTCAAAGGTCATGTTTTTTTTTTGAAACAAAAAATATTAGAGCATAATATATTGTATTCGCGCAGGTCTTTCACACTGTTTTCTATGAAATTATAGCAAAAAACTGCCTGGTTTGTGAGGGTTAAAGAATCAGGTTCAGGTCAGTTCCATTACCCTTGCTTCCTGTTCCTTATATAAATATGCTTTATATTATTCATCCCTGAATCCCTTTCGTCGATCTCAAAATCGAACGATCTGATCAACGGTGTAAGCTTGGCAAAACCAAAATTCCTGGGGTCAAAATCAGGCTGCTTTTTCAGGATAAGGTTACCGACATCACCAAGGTAAGCCCATCCGTTTTCATCTGCCAGGTCGGTAATTGATGAAGCTATGAGACTCTTTGCCTTTCTGATCTGGATCTGCTGCTCGGTCTCCTCGGTTTTTTGTTTTGATCGTACTGGTTGTCCTCTTCTCTTCTTTACTGCCACCGGTTCCTGGGCTGCAGTTGAAGCGTTAATGATCTCAATATAAATGAATTTATCGCATGCTACAATGAAGGGTTTGGGCGTTTTACGCTCGCCAATGCCGATAACTTTCATGCCTGCTTCCCTTAACCTTGTGGCCAGACGTGTAAAGTCGCTGTCGCTTGATACAAGGCAGAATCCATCAATTTTCCCGGAATAGAGTATATCCATTGCATCGATTATCATTGCAGAGTCGGTTGCATTTTTCCCCTGGGTGTAGCTGTACTGCTGTACAGGAGTAATTGCATTCTCGAGGAGTACTGGTTTCCAACCCGATACGGTAGGCTTTGTCCAGTCACCATAAATTCTTTTAAAAGTCGGAGTGCCATATTTGGCTATTTCTTCCAGCATTCCCTTTACATTGCTGTAAGGGATATTATCTGCATCAATAAGAACAGCCAGTCTTAAATCGTTTAATGTCTGCATAGAATTATTTTATCACTTTAGCTGCAATTTAGTCTTTTTTTGAAGGAAAGTCCTGATTGGAGAGCACTTTCCTGAAAATAATCAGGCGTACTAAATATAAAACATCATTTCCTCTTTCCGGTCATTTCCCTTATATCAAGTCTTAGCACCATGGTTTTCTCAAGTAAATCCTGTTTGTAAAAGAATTCTGCCTTACCCGTATAATGTGACATGATTTGATTCAATCCTGAAATCCTTTCTACAGGATCTTTGACAATTGTGATATGTCCATAGCCGACAACACTGCTGTACGACATCCCGAAATCGCAAGCCTTGCTACCCTCATGCAATACATGATTTGTATCCATCTCAAAGCATACATAATTGTTCTTACGGATCATATTTATCTTTCTGCCTTCCCCTGCACAGTGAAAATAGATTTTACCATCTTCGCCGGAATATCCGAAATTCATTGTGACAATATATGGAACATTGCCATCGGCAAAGGCCACCCGGCAGACGTCACAATTATTAATTATTGCCTCAAGTTCTTGTATGTCACTTATTTCTCTTTCTTTTCTTCTCATATCTGATAAACTGTTTCTGTAATCTAATCCATGGTATATCTCAATGTCAATCAGCTTTTGTTTAATGCTTCAGCTGAACTATATATTAAAAGTAAAGATTTTTATTAACTTTGTCGCCACCCGCTAAGGGTTATTAGAAAATCTCAAAAACGATAAATATGGGAAAAGGTGATAAAAAAACAAGAAGAGGCAAGATTATTCTTGGAACCTATGGTGTAAGGCGCCTCAGGAAAAAAATCAATAAGCCGGCAATTAAATCTGCTAAATCGGCAAAGGTGAAGGAAGTTAAAGAAACCAAACCTCTTAAGGAGAAGAAGCCTATAAAGGAAGTTATTGAGGCAGTAGAAGTTAAGGAAGTAAAAGAGGTAAAAGAACACAAGGCTCCAAAAGAAATAAAGGAAGTTAAAGAGACCAAACCTTCAAAGGAAGTAAAAGAGCATAAGCCTGCCAAAGAAGTGAAGGAGAGTGTACCGGTTAAAGAAGCAAAGAAAACAGCTGAAGTGAAGAAGCCTGCTAAAGAGGTGAAGGAGAGTGTACCGGTTAAAGAAGCAAAGAAAGCAGCTGAAGTGAAGAAGCCTGCTAAAGAGGTGAAGGAGAGTGTACCGGTTAAAGAAGCAAAGAAAGCAGTTGAAATGAAGAAGCCTGCCAAAGAGGTGAAAGAGAGTGTACCGGTTAAAGAAGCTAAGAAAGCGGCTGAAGTGAAGAAGCCTGCCAAAGAGGTGAAGGAGAGTTTACCGGTTAAAGAAACTAAGAAAGCGGCTGAAGTTAAGAAACCTGCCAAAACAGTTAAGGAAGAGGTAAAACCGGCAAGAGCTAAAAAATCAGAAAAGGAAGCAAAACCGGCAAAGGCAGCCAAGCCTAAAAAATAGGCAAACAATATAATGGAAGTTCATTTCGACGGGGGACTACTCAGACCCTGGGAAATCAGCGATGCCGGAGAGCTGGCAGTTATTGCTGATAATAAAAATATTGCGGATAATCTTCGCGATATGTTTCCGAATCCTTATTCCATTGACGATGCCATACAGTGGCTCTCTTCAGTTCTTGAACAGGAGGGGCCAAAAAGGTATTTTGCAATTATTGTTAATGGCAAGCTTGCAGGAAGCATCGGGCTTACTCCGAAGACAGATATCTACAGAAAAAATGCAGAAGTAGGCTACTTTATCGCCCCCGAATTCTGGGGAATGGGAATTACCACAAAAGCCCTCAAAGCCATAACAGCTTATGCTTTCAGGACATTCGACATAATAAGAGTATATGCTGAGCCTTTCGCCGATAATATTGGCTCCCATCGCGTCCTGGAGAAGGCCGGCTACTCCCTTGAAGCTACATTTAAAAACTATGTGATCAAGAACGGGGTCATCAAGGACAGCTGTATTTATTCTGTACTAAAAGAGAATTTCATAGAATAGATCGGTCACCGGTCACCGGTTACCGGCTTCACAATCATCCACTTATAATCTTCGGGGTCAATTACCGCATTTATTATTACGGGTTCGTTCATGGAAAGAGCTCTGTTTATAGCTTTCCTCAATCCCTCTGAAGTTGAGGCAGTCAAAACTTTTATCCCGAGAAAAGCATCTGAACCGAACAGATCATCATGGTACAGGATCGTCCCATAGGGAGAGATATCTTTCCACGACTGCTTCAGCCTGATAAGGTTGAGCTCGCCGTCTGAGAAGACGATCACAATAACCGGCAGGTTATATCTTCTAGCGGTTATCATTTCACCCGCCATCATCAGGAATCCGCCGTCGCCTGTTACGCATGCAACAGTCGATTCCGGGCAAATAATACCAGCAGCAATAGCGGCAGGGATTCCGAATCCCATTCCCGACCAGCCATTCGAAATTATGAATCTGCCTTTTTCACCCATCTCCCAGAACTGCCCGAGAAGATGAAGATGTGATCCTACGTCGGCTGTCAGAATAGTATCTTCAGGAAGCTCCTCCCGTAGAATTTTTATTGCCGCGGCAGGACCAAAGTGACCTGTGAATCCATTGAATACTGAATGCATCTCATCACGTACCCCTTTTATAGCATTTCTTTGTGAAATGACGGCGGATGAGTTTATGTTTTCCAGCAGCCGGAACCACTCTCCGGGATCTCCGGCATACTGGAAAACAGCTTTTCCGGCAGGCATGTCAACCTTTCGGGTATCAAAATGAACAAGAGGCACATCGGGCATCCACGATTCATAGTTATATTCCACCGGATCATAACCCAAACCGATAACAAGATCGCACTTATCGCTTATCTCCTTAAGGTAATCGCTAAGGGCATGAAAAAGGACACCTGCGTATGAGGGATTGTGTTCAGGGATAATGCCTTTTGCCATAGGAGTGAGGAGTACCGGTATATCATTGTTTTCAAGAAATGATTTCAGGGAATCGCCCAGTCCGAGCCTTTTTGCCGTCAGACCGACTGCCAGGAGTGGTCTGCGCGATCCCTGAAGCAAGTCAATTATTTTTTCTGTCTCATTGTCGGGTTCCTGAGTACCTGTGCCCGGAAAGCTCACCGGAAGCTCAGGTAAATCAATTTCGGCAATTCCTGAAGGCAGCCCGATATGCACAGGTCCAGGATACTCTTCCTTGCATATCCTGAACGTTTTTTCCAGCACTTCATTGATATTGGATAGATTAAGCCGGAAAGTGGCTTTAGTGACCGGACCGAAAAGCCTCTGATGATCTATGTTCATCTGTGCAGTTCTGCCGGCCATTTCATCGCTCATTTCACTCGTCAGCACAATTACCGGAGACCTGTCAAGAAGGGCGCCCCCGACACCTGTGGAAATGTTTGTTGCACCCGGACCAAACGTGGAATGACATACTCCAGGTATGCCTGTAAGTCTGGCAGTTACGTCGGCCATTACGCCGGCAGCCGATTCATGTGACGTCAGGATGAATTCAATCCCGGAATCCCTGAATGCTTCCATCCATGGAATTGATGGTCCTCCGGGGATCCCAAAAACATAACGAACGCCTGAATTAAAGAGTTGATTTGCAATATAATCGGCTACTTTCATTATTTTTTCTCCTTCTCCTTGTACAAAACTATAAAATAATATACAATTTATGGAGCAGTATTTAAAAGTGTGAAAAGTACTTTCAGCGATTGATTTTAGTATGATGTATAAATAATTTTTTTTCTGATATTTGACGCCAAATCTGAAGGGTGGGGAAAAGAGATAATACAATTTTCTGGGCAATCATTGCCTGTCTGTTATGGTCGACTGCTTATGCAGGCATCAAGATAGGCCTTCAATATGACACTCCGTTTCATTTTGCCGGAATACGTTTCATTATTTCGGGATTAATGATTTTCCCTTTTACTGTCAAGCCGGCTCTTTATTTTAAGATGATAAAGGAACACTGGAGAATCGTCGTATGGGTTACACTGCTTCAGACATTATGCAATTATATTCTTTTCTACCAGGGCCTTAATATTGTTCCGGGAGCTCTTGGCGCGGTTATCGTCGGCTCCCAGCCTCTCGTTACTGCCGTTGTTGCAGCATTGATGAATAAGAGCGAGCGTCTTACAAAGAGGAAGATAATAACAATAGTTCTTGGTATTTCAGGCGTTATCCTTATCAGTGTCGGGAGGCAGGCCTTTAAAGTCGCCAGTACACTTGAGATTCTTGGTGTACTGATGATCCTTGGTGCAAATATTGCTACTGCAACGAGCAATGTAATGGTTTCGCTCAGGAGTAAGGGGATAAACCCGTTCGTTCTAAGCTCGGCTTCGCTATTTATCGGAGGGATAATTATTTTTCTTTTTTCATTGCTGGTGGAGACTGCGCCGGCAGTGCCGAAGCCCGGTGAATACTGGATTGATCTGATATGGTTAAGCTTCATGTCGGCTTTTGCCTTCTCCTTGTGGTACAAGCTTTTGCAGAGGCCGAACGTGAAAGTCTCTGAACTTAATCTCTGGAAATTCATTATCCCGGTCGTTGGTGCAGTTTTGAGCTGGCTTCTTGTTCCTGGCGAAAAGCCTGAATGGCTCACCATAACCGGTATGGTGATCATAACGGCATCACTTATCGGATTTTTTAAAAACAACAGGAAACCTCATCTCGGTTGAAATGAAAAAAAGACTTACAGCACTCTTCTCATATGCGCTTTTCTGGCTGGTCTTCTTCATGACCGCCAGGCTGATTTTCATTTTCACTCATTACCAGGAAGCATCACAATTCGGTATAGATTCTATTGCAGCAACATTTCTCCATGGACTAAAGCTCGATATTTCGACGACAGGATATATTTTTCTTGTCCCGGTCCTGTTTATGATTCCGGGCGCCTATTTCAACGGAAGCTGGTACAGGGTTTTCATGAAATGGTATACTTATGTTCTGATTTTAATTTCGGCATGCATCATTGTTCCTGATACTCTTTTGTACAAGTACTGGGGTTTCCGGATGGATTATACGGTGATGCTTTATCTTAAAACGCCAAAAGAGGCTGCAGCATCAGTCACGCTGATGCAGATATCAGCTGTCGTTGCCGGAATACTGCTGCTTTCTGCACTGTTTATCTTCCTTTACAGAAAGTATATTTTCAGGTTGTTTGGCGGGTTCAACAGGGAGAAGCTCTGGTATCTCGCAATTCCGTTCTTCATGCTTCTCCTTGGATCGCTCTTAATTCCAATACGAGGCGGAACGGGACTTGCTCCGATAAATGCAGGAACGGTTTATTTCAGTGAAGATCTCTTCGTAAACCATACGGCAGTGAATGTGGTATGGAATTTCGGCAGCTCCGTAATAAACAGGAAACCGACAAAAAACCCTTATGAATTTGGAGACCTTGCTGCAGCCAAAGAGAGTGTAAGATCACTTGCAAGTGATACTGGCAAGCCTGTGAAATTGCTGAACAACGACCGTCCGAATATCATGATAATAGTGATGGAAAGCTTCGGAAGCTCATTGATCGGACCGCTTGGGGGCGATTCACTTACATCGCCAAACCTGAACAGGTTAATTAAGGAAGGTGTCGTGTTTACACATTTTTATTCTTCCGGCAACAGGACTGACAAAGCCATGCCTGCAATTCTGGACGGCTATCCGGCTCAACCTGCCAATTCAATAATGAAATCGCCTGAAAAAACACAATCGCTGCCCAGTCTCGTAAAAAAGATGAGCGGGCTTGGATACAACTGCTCTTTCTGGTATGGAGGCGAGATCAATTTTGCAAACTTCAATTCATTTGTGATCAACAATGGATTTGCCAGGATAATCACAATGAAGAATTTCGATCCGAAATTCTATAATTCCAAGTGGGGCGTTCACGACCATATTCTTCTCGGAGCTTTAAGGGACTCGATGAATATCGCAGTACAGCCGTTCCTGAAAGTTGTTCTTACTCTTTCAAGCCATGAGCCTTTTGAAGTGCCCATGGAACCTGTTTTCAAGGGGAATGATGATCTTACAAAATTCAGGAATTCGATCTATTACACCGACAAGTCACTCGGTGAATTTCTTGACTGGGCAAAAGGAACAGACTGGTGGAAAAATACTCTTATTGTACTGGTAGCCGACCACTGCCGCAGAAATTCAAATGCCGAGCTCGTTTATTCGGAAGATATTTTTAAGATTCCAATGATATGGCTTGGCGGTGCACTTGCAGAACATGGAGTTCAGATCACTAAAACCGGTGATCAGGTCGATATTCCGCTGACTCTTCTTCACCAGATGGGCCTCGATGGTAATTACCCTTTCAGCAAAGACCTCCTGTCGGACGGGACAAAATCATTTGCATTTTACACGTTCAATGAAGGGTTCGGATTTATTACCGACAGCTCAAAGTATATTTATGATCATAAACCCGGAAAGCCGGTAGTCGAGGATGGTAAAGATCCCGAATCGGCCGGCATGCTCGGCAAAGCTTACCTTCAGGTTCTTTATGATGATTTCCTGAAGCGATAGATTTCTGGTTCTTCAGGGAGTGATAGGCAAGTTATATTCTTTGTTATTAACCACAGAGTTTCAAGGAGCTATTGTTTAAGTTAATAAGGAGATTCCTCGCTATCGCTCGGAATGACAGGTTGAGGATGGGGAACATTGTGGAAAAGAGGAGGCGGTTCGCTATGTGCGAACCGCCTCCTCTTTTCCTTTCCATAATTTAAATGAATTGTCATTCCGAATGAAGCGAAGCGAAATGAGGAATCTCCCTGATGTATTACTACATCCTCAGAACGAAATAAATCGACAAAACCGATTAAGCCGCTTCATGCAGCGGAATAAGGTGGAAAAACTTCCGGGTATACATTACTGTTACCACTTATTCTTTTTGTGCGCTTTTTTATCCTTTTTGAATCCTCCTGATCTTTTCCCCTGGTAATCAATCTTCTTTCTGTCTGATTTCCTGTCAGGCCTTCTGTCGGACCATTTTGCCTTTCTTTTTTCAGATCTGTTGCCCAATTCATCCTTTTCGGGTCTTTCCTGAGCAATTTCCACTGCTACCCTACGGTCGTTGAACTTAGCATTATTCAATGCTACTATTACTTCATCGGAATATTGCTCTTCTACTTCAAAGAAGGAAAAAGTCTTCATAAGGTCAATCTGACCTATAGGCACCTTTCTGCCTTTTGTATTTTTATTGACCAGTTCAATAAGCTGTTCCGGATAAAAACCATCTGTTTTTCCGAGATTTATAAAGAGGCGCTTGTATTTTGCATCAGGAGATCCTTTTGGACCTCTCTTGCCTTTTTCCCAGCTCTCTTCACGACCACCTTCAGGCGAATAAATATCATCGCCATGTCTGTAATCATCGAGGAACCGGTCAAATTGAAGAGAGATGACCCTCTTTAAAAGCTCTTCCCTGTCAAGTTGGAATAGTTTTTCTTCAATCTCAGGCAGGAACTTTTCTATTTCCTGGTGCTCGGTAACCACTGTCTCGAGCTTCTTAACCCAGTGAAGAAGCTGCCTGCTGCAGATCTCGCTGCCTGTGGGAATTGGCAGAGATTTAAAAGATTTCTTCACTTTTTTCTCCAGCTGGCGGATGATACTCCTTTCTCTTGGCGTGATCAGGGTAACTGATATTCCTTTCTTCCCGGCTCTGCCTGTCCTTCCGCTTCTGTGCGTATATATTTCCAGATCATCCGGCAGTGAATAGTTGATCACATGAGTAAGGTCATCCACATCGAGTCCACGGGCTGCAACATCTGTTGCCACAAGAAGCTGGAGATTCCTGACCCTGAATTTCTGCATTACCGTATCCCGCTGTGCCTGCGATAGGTCGCCATGGAGAGCATCAGCGTTATACCCGTCTTCGATCAGCATAGATGCAACCTCCTGGGTTTCTCTGCGGGTACGGCAGAAAATTATCCCGTAAATATTTGGTTCCGAATCTGCAAGCCTTTTTAAAGCCTTATATTTATCTTTAGAATGGACCAGGTAATACTGGTGGGTTACATTTTCAGCCGTGGCATTTTTTGTCCCGATCGTTATCTCTACCGGATCAGTCATATATTTCCGGGCAATTGCAGCAATCTCATTTGACATAGTAGCCGAGAAGAGAAGGGTTCTTCTACCAGCGGGAACTTCTTCGAGGATCTCATTTATACTGTCGAGGAATCCCATATTAAGCATCTCATCTGCCTCATCGAGTATTACCGTGGTTACGGACGATAGTTTAGCTGCGCGACGTCCAATCAGATCGATAAGCCTGCCAGGAGTGGCGACAATTATGTGAACGCCTTTCCTCAAAGCGCTGATCTGGTTATCTATGCTTGCACCGCCATACACTGCAAGGATCTTCAGCTTACCCGTAAACCTTGAGTAATCGGCAAGGTCGCTGGTAATCTGCATGCATAATTCCCTTGTAGGGCAGAGGATCAGAGCCTGAGTTTCATTTGTGTCAGTGTCTGTAGCCTGTACAAGCGGAAGCCCGAAGGCGGCTGTTTTGCCGGTTCCGGTCTGAGCCAGCGCAATAATATCACATTCGTCGCCAAGCATCAATGGAATGACATTCTCCTGAACTGGCATTGGTTGTTCAAAGCCAAGCGCACTGATTGCTTTCAGGATACCGGGAGTAAATCCCATCTCTTCAAAGTTCTTCATAATAAAAGTTTAGTGTGTGGTTCCGGGAGCGATGAAAATTTGTTCCGGCTGAATGAGCTCAATATATGAGTTGGCATAATGCCAGGGATACGCTGCTTGGAAATCACTTAATTAATAATGGCGCAAAGGTAATCAATTAATTATTAAATTTGTAGATATGGATCCCCGTCCCGTAAAAATATATTCTAAGGGTAATGTTCCGCGCCTGCGTTACATTGCAGGAATCATCCTTGGTGATATTCTCGGTCTTTCATGGGAAATTGTCACCGACAGGCGTAAGCTCGGCAAGCATCCGGTAATTAATTATTCAGATGAAGTTATTCCGGGAGCTTTCAGGATTTCTCCATTCACGCTTCTTTTTGAAACCGGAATCAGTCCCCAGGAAATATTAATAGGAGAGTGGAAAGGGTTACCGGTATTTTTCCAGGAACCTGCAGCAGATTTGCCATTCGATATTTTTGCAGCTTCATTTTATATTGTAAGCCGGTACGAGGAATATCTTGAATTTCAGCCAGATGAGCATGGCAGGTTTAAGGCTTCTTCTTCCCTTGCCTTCAAAAACAATTTTCTTACAATACCTGTTGTGGATCTCTGGGCCAGGGAGTTTTCAAAAGCTTTACTGAATCGATACCAGACGATTGCTTTCAGGAGGAATGAATTCAGGGCTCTTCTGACTATCGATTCCGATCAGCCTTTTGCCTTTCTTGGCAAGAACTTTCTGGAGAGCTTCGGCGGTCTGATCCGCGACCTGACAACCGGGGATGGGAATGCCGGCGAACGTTATAAAGTGGTGAATCATGAGAAGAAAGATCCTTTTGAGGTTTATGATTATATCACCGGGGTAATAGAAAAAAACAGGGCAGAGGCCATCTTCTTCTTCCCGTCAGGCGATCATTCAAGATATGATATTAACCCTTCATGGAAGAATGAAGAATACAGATTGCTTGTGAACAGGATCTCTGGCAGATTCAGATCCGGGTTGCACCCATCATACCAGTCACATAGCAGATATAACCTGCTTGAACAGGAACTGGAGCGGCTAAAAAGCATAACAGGGAAGGATATCAGCTCATCACGGTTTCATTACATCAGATTATCCTTTCCATCCTCTTACAGGGATCTTATAAAAGCAGGAATCAGGGAAGATTATTCAATGGGCTTTCCTGATGAACCGGGCTTCAGGGCCGGGATTGCAAGACCATTTTTCTTTTATGATTTGACTGAAGACCGGCATACTGACCTTAAAATAGTGCCATTCCAGGTTATGGATGCAACGCTTTACCAGTATAAAAACCTTGATCCTTCAGCTTCGAAGGAGGTAATAGCCGGTTTGATAGATCAGGTTAGGATTGCTGGCGGACAATTTGTAAGTTTATGGCACAATACCTCCCTTCTAGAAACACCCGAATGGAAGGAGTGGCGCGAGGTTTTTGAATCAATGTTACAGATGCAGCAGTCATGATAAATTATCTCAGACATAACGAAATAGACCATCAGCAGTGGGACGATTGCATTAAGGATTCACCAAGAGTGAAGCCATATGGCTTTTCGTGGTATCTCGACATTATGTCGCCTGAATGGGACGCTCTTACCGATGATGAATACGATGCCGTATTCCCGATACCGGGTTTTAAAAAGTACGGAATACAATATATAGCTACACCTGTTTTCCTTCAGCAACTGGGTGCTTTTTCGCCTGATATTCAGCTTCAGAGAGCATTGAACGAGTTCTTTGATTATATGCCCTTTTTCTACAGGCTTATTGATCTGTGCGTAGGGCAAAGGATAGACAATGATCATTATAAGGTGACATTAAAAGCCAACTACGAGCTTGATTTGTCGAAGCCTTATGAAAAACTGTTGAATGGCTTTTCAAAACACTGCAGGAGGAATATCGAAAAGGCCTCCAGGAAAAAGCCTGATCTGGTAAGTGATGTCACGCCGGATGAGCTCATTGATCTGTTTATCGTAAATAAAGGACAGGAAGTCAGGGGGATAAAGGCCCATGATTATCAGCGGCTGAAAAGCCTGATGAACTTCTGCCTTAAGAACAGGAAAGGAAGGATCATAGGGGTCAGGTCGCTCAAGAAGAAACTTATTTACGGCGTTTTTCTTGTCGAGATAAAGGGAAACAAGACTATGCTTTTTGTGGTCAATACACCTGCCAGCCGTGAAAAAAGTACCGGATATTATGTAGTCAATGAAATAATCAGGGAATCGGCAGGTACGAAAACGATTCTTGATTTTGCCGGTTCGTCAATCCCATCCATAGCCTCCTTCATGGAATCATTCGGAAGCACGAATATGCCCTACTACAGGATTTACCGTAACCGTCTGCCCTGGCCTGTCAGAATGTTAAAGTGACAACACTTATGAAAATGCTTTAGAGGTCTTAAAGGCTTTAAAGGCTTTATTTCTATAATATCTGTCGCTATCGCCTATACAGCTTCTACAGCCTTTACAGCTTTTATAGCTTTTCCAATTCGATTTCCTCATCATTTTTAACTTCGATGAGCTTGTTTTCGTCACACCTGACTATCCGGGCAGGGAATTTTTTAAGGATTGTATAATTATGAGTAGCAATAATTACTGCTCTTCCGGTTGAACTAATATCCTTAAGCAGCTTAATGATCCCTTCCGAGGTCTCCGGATCGAGATTCCCTGTAGGTTCATCAGCCAGAATTATTTCGGGATCATTAAGAAGCGCTCTTCCTATTACAACACGCTGCTGCTCGCCTCCCGACAGCTGGTGAGGCATCTTGTATCCCTTTGTGCCAAGGCCTACCTTCTCAAGAACTTCGGCTATCCGGGCATCGATCTCGGCCTTGTTCTTCCAGCCGGTTGCCTTCAGTACAAACTCCAGATTAGCATGCACTGATCTGTCAATCAGAAGCTGAAAATCCTGGAATACAATTCCGAGCTTCCTGCGGAGCAACGGTATATCTTTCTTTTTAAGCTTCGAAAGGTTGAAGCCGGCAACTATTCCGGTACCGTTTTTCAATGGTAGCTGAGCATTAAGTGTCTTTATTACACTTGTTTTTCCGCTTCCGACTTTTCCGACAAGATAGAGGAATTCGCCCTTGCCAACGCTGAAATTGACGTTGGAAAGAACAAGATTCTCCTGCTGCCAGATATGGCAATCCTTCAGCTCTATAATAACGTCAAGGGGAAGTGTTTCAGACATTTCTGTGATGTTTCGTGTGCAAAATAAGGAAAGAATTGATAATTAACCCGCCGATGTTGATAAAATCAGTAATAAAGGCCGGCAGCAGGCGTTTAATAATTGTATTTTTGCTGTTGGTTTTAAATATTGAAATATAATATATATGGCTTACAGTTAAACTGTTATGAGACCGGGCGAGTCTCCGGCAAAATAATTGTTTAATCTGAACAAAGCCAAAACAAATAAGTTATGAACAGAAAAAGATTCATTTTGATTGCAGCTTTACTGTTTGTTTTTATTACCCGGGCCGGTTCGCAGGTACCATTCACAAAAAGCTCTGATTTTACCCGGGCGATGGAGCTCTTCAGCAAGGAAAAGTATCCTGCTGCCATCAGGCTGTTTGATTCATATATCGGGAATAATGACGGTTCAGACATTCTGACAGTTGCTGACGCGGAATATTACAGGTCGCTTTCAGCTCTGAACCTCTTCAACCCTGATGCCGAATACAGGATGGTCACATTTATCAGGACACATCCTGAGAGCCCCCGTATCAACGATGCAAACCTTGCACTGGGCGATTATTTTTACCAGAATAAGAATTACAGGAAAGCAGTTACATATTATGAGCTGGTAAACCGGCAGCAGCTTACATCCGCAAAACTTCCGGAGTACTTTTTCAGGCTTGGATACTCGCTTTATATCCGTGGAGATAAGCCGAGAGCGCTCTTAATGTTTTCGGAGATAAAGGATATTGATACTGAGTATACTCCTCCGGCTGTGTATTATTTCTCGCAAATAGCTTACGAACAGCAGATGTACCAGACTGCAGTTGAGGGATTTACCAAACTGAAAAATGATGAGACTTTTGGAAGCATTGTTCCTTTCTATATTGTCCAGATACTTTACCTTCAGAAGGATTATGACCAGATACTGCAGATAGCTCCCGATCTTCTGAAATCGGCGCCTAAGGACAGGACTATTGAGCTTTACCGTTTTATAGGTGATGCTTATTATAACAAGGGGAATTATACCGAGGCTCTCCCTTACCTCGAAAAATTTGCAACGGGGACAAAGATCAGTGGCAGGGAAGACAAATACCAGCTTGGTTACTGCTATTATAAAACCGGTGATATTGATAAGGCAATATCCCTGTTTCGTGAAATAGGGGCAGGGGGGGATCTTCTGAGCCAGAATATATGGTACCTTCTCGGCTCCAGCTATCTTCAGAAAGGCGACAAGAAGCGTGCACAGCTGGGATTCTCGGAAGCATCAAAGCTGAACTTTGACAAAAAAATAAAAGAAGATGCGCTCTTCAACTATGCGATGCTTACCTATGAGACCTCCTATTCACCATTCGGAGAGGTAATTGCTGCTTTCCAGAGTTATATCGATCAATATCCGGGTTCGGACAGGATAAGCGAGGCTTACAACTACCTGGTTTCAACTTTCCTGCAGGATAAAAATTATAAGTCTGCCCTGGCTTCACTCGATAAGATACGAAATAAGGACAGCAAGCTTGAAGAGGCTTACCAGAAAGTTGCTTTTTTCAGGGGACTGGAGCTTTTCAAGAACCTTGAGCTTGAGGCAGCCGCCGATATGTTTGACAAATCCCTTAAATACGGAAGCTATAATACAGGGCTTCGGGCAAGAGCAGTATACTGGAAAAGCGAGGCTCTCTACAGGCTGGGCCAATATGAAAATGCAAAAGCCGGTTATACTGAATTCATGGCTATTCCCGGCTCGTCAAAGCTGAGCGAGTATTCTCTTGTAAGATACAACCTCGGCTACACTCTCTTCAATTTGAAGGATTACAGTAATGCCCTTACACAACTTAAAACATTTGAAGGTGATGTAGCAAACATCAAGTCCGATGTGATGGCAGATGCAAGAAACAGGATCGCTGACTGCTATTATATCACTACCAATTACCAGGAGGCAATAACCTATTATGACAAGGTTATTGATTACGGAAAGCTGGATGCAGACTATGCAATGTACCAGAAAGGATTCGCCCTCGGCCTGGTGAACGATCAGAAGGGAAAAACTGATGTCCTTTCGTCACTTATGCTGAGGTATCCATCCTCGTCCTATCTGCCCGATGCTTATTTCGAAAGGGGAAGGGCATTCCTTATCCTGGAAGATCACAGCAAGGGTGAAGCAGATTTCAACACTGTCATTTCTTTATTCCCCGCCAGCCCGTTTGTCCCGAGAGCAATGGTGCAGCTGGGATTACTCTATAATAACATCGGTGAGAATGATAAAGCCGTCTCCCAGTATAAGAAGGTGATTGAGAACTACAAATCGACACCAGAGGCAAGGTACGCTCTGACAGGACTGAAGAATGCATATACCGACCTGAATGATATTGAAGCCTATTTTGCTTATGTGAAGTCACTTCAGGGATATGGTGATATAAATATGGCGGAAAAAGACTCTTTATTGTATAATTCGGGTGAGAATCTTTATATATCAGGTAAGTACGACAAGGCTACTGAGGTCTTCAGGAATTATATAAGTCAGTTCCCAAATGGCAGCTTCTTGCAGAATGCTCAGTTCTATCTTGCAGAATGCCTCGCGAAAGCAGGAAACAGTGATGAGGCCATCAAAATGTACTCATCAGTTGCCGGAGCGCCAAATAACCAGTTTACGGAGCAGTCGCTCATAGCCGCTGCAACAATCTGCTATGATAAGGAGGATTATAATGGCTCACTTGATTATTACAGCAAGCTTGAGAAGGCTGCTGTCAATAACGAAAACAAGATAATTGCGCTTAAGGGCCAGTTAAGATCGGCGTACCAGCTTGGCGATGCCAGGAAAACGATAGATGTAGCCGAAAAAGTGACAGGCAGTGCCGGCATCCCTGAAGAGTTTCTTAGGGAGGCTCTCTACATGCGGGCCAAGGCAAATTACAGCCTTAATAACTTCGATGAGGCGCTTACCGATTTCCGCAAGGTGGCGGTTGAAGTGGTCAGCGAAGAAGGTGCAGAATCAAAGTATATGGTTGCTGAACTGCTGTATAGCAAGAATCAGTATGACGAATCGGAAAAAGTAATCACCGAATTCATTGACCAGAACTCACCTCACAAATACTGGATGGCAAGGATGTTCCTGCTTCTTTCCGACGTTAGCCTGAAGAAAGGCGATAAGCTCCAGGCAAAAGCTACGCTTGAAAGCCTCCGCGACAATTATTCGACGGATAACGATGGAATACTGGATGAAGTGAAGTCAAAGCTCGACTCAATGAACCAGGGAAACTGAATATCAGATAACTGACTTATTTAAAACGTTATAGAGAAAAAAAGTTTTAATCAGGAAATTACACTTTGAAGATGAAACGAACCTTAATCATAAATATCCTTTTTCTCCTGTTTCTTTTACCGGCAGCAGCCCAGACAAAACCGCAGAGTCTGAAACGGGAGGTTACCCTTTATAACCCGTACAAGCCGTCTCTCACTGATGCAACAAAGAGAAGCTTTCTTCCCGAACTTAACGATACTTCCAGGGTGAGGCCCGACTTTAAATACAAAATTGAGACTGTGCCTTATTCACCGGAATACACTATAAGTCCAATAAAGGCGGCATCCCTGATTTCTGACCCTCTTACCAAACTTTATAAAAGCTACCTGAAGCTTGGTTTTGGCAATTACCTGACTCCGCTTGCAGAAGTGAGTGTTGCAAATGAAAGATCCAAGAAGGGGGCAATCGGGCTTATTGCAAGACATTATTCGACAAACGGCAAGCTGAAGCTGGATAATAATGATAAGGTATTCGGAGGGTACATGGATAATGATGTTTCGCTGTTTGGGAAGCGATTCCTCAAAGGAAACTATCTCGAAGGCTCGATGGATTACATGCAGAAGACAAGATACGCATATGGTTATGATACAAGCATAGTAGATTACAGCCCGTCAAAAAAGGATATCAGGTTTTCTTACCAGGATGCCGGAGCCCATATTTCATTCGGATCACTGACACTCGACTCAGCCTCTTTTTCCTATGACTTTGACCTCAGCTATGACCTCTTTTTTGTATCAGGCGACCGGTATCAGCATAATATAGGCTTTACAGGTACGATGGCGACAATGTTTAAAGGATTCTATGCCGGGTCAGATATTGATATCCAATATTTTAAACCTTCATCCCAGATTTATTCAGAAGGAAAATATATTGCTTCCGTGAGTCCCTTCATTAAAAAGAGCACCAGTCAGTGGAGCTTTAAGGCCGGGCTGCAGTTGTTGCTTGACAAGAATATGACGGCATCACCGGTATTTCATATCTATCCCGATGCAAGTTTCAGCTTCAGTATTGTTCCCTCTTACGTAAGTTTCTTTGCAGGACTGAACGGCAGCCTCCAGACGAATGATCCGAAACATATCATTGACATTAATCCATACCTGGTCTCAGATACATTATTCAAGCTAAAGAATACCAGCAATGTTCTGGCAGTTTCAGCAGGTCTTAAGGGGAATAACGGTATCGGAGGAAATTATCTGATCTCTGCCTCATACTCATTTGTCAATGATATGCTTCTCTATACCAGTATTGTTGACCCCTATAGCGTTTTTTCACCGCAAATGGGGAACCTTTTTGTTCCGCTGAACGACGATGGAGAGGTTTTCAATATTCATGGCGAGATGAATGGTGTCATAAATGATAAGATCTCTTATTCAGGAAAGGCAAACTGGTACAAATATACACTCTCAACTTTCGATAAGCCATGGAACATGCCACTCTGGGATGTGAAAGCCGGAGCCAGTTACAACCTCAGGGACAAGATACTTGCCAATGCTGATCTGACTGTTGTTGGAAAGCGCACGCTTGCAGCAACTGCTTCAGGAATATTTTTGCCGAATGTCCTTTTTGAGGCGCCGGCTCATGTGAACATTAACCTGGGTGCTGAATACAGATACTCCAAAATCCTTTCCTTCTGGATCAAATTGAATAATATTTCCTTTAACCGGTATTATGAATGGGCCTGGTATCCATCCCAGCGGTTCCTATTCATGGCAGGGTTCACATATAGCTTGTAGAAAGCCCCCCATCCCCCCTAAAGGGGGGCTAAATCGGTTAATATATTCAATTTGGTCCAGCGAATCAGGCCCCCTTCAGGGGGCAGTCCCGCCTTAGCGGGACAGGGGCTATCCTAAAGGTCTGGCGTTGTTAATAATTATACATATTTTTTATCATTTTTTTACCCAAAAACCGTTTTAAATATGTATATTTGCATCGATAATTAATATTCATGTTATCAATTATTTATAACGGATAAAGAGAGATTGTTTCTGACAGCTGGCGGTTATAAAAAAATATTCCGGTTCACTTCCCCGAAAGTCGGTTTTATTGTCAGTTTATTTTGAGAAAGACGAATTCTCTTTACCGGGTTTTTAAGGGTGTTTAACATAAGAAGGAAGATTTCAAAAACAGTTTATAAAATGACAGAAAAGAAAAAAAAATTGCAGGATAGCAGTGATTACTCTGCTGAAAGTATCCATGTGCTGGAAGGTCTTGAGGCTGTACGGAAAAGACCTGCAATGTATATTGGCGATATTGGAGTAAGAGGCTTGCATCATCTTGCATATGAAGTTATTGACAACTCAATAGATGAAGCACTGGCTGGATATTGTTCTAAAATTGATGTTATTATTCATGAAAACAATACTATTACCGTAACTGATGACGGAAGAGGTATTCCTACCGGGATAATGGAAAAGGAACAAAAATCAGCCCTTGAAGTGGTAATGACAGTTTTGCATGCCGGAGGAAAATTTGATAAGGATTCCTATAAAGTATCAGGCGGGCTTCATGGTGTAGGTGTTTCATGCGTTAATGCCCTCTCTTCACATCTCACAGCAACTGTTATGAGAGAAGGTAATGTCTATAAACAGGAATATGAAAAGGGGAAGCCTGTTACCGAAGTCGAAATAATTGGCAAGTCAGATAAATCGGGAACAATAATATACTTTGAACCGGATAATACAATATTCCAGTCGACTGAATTTAACTTTGAGATCCTTTCTGCACGTCTGCGGGAACTGGCATTCCTGAACAAGGGTATCTTACTTTCACTTAAGGATATGCGCGAGCTGGTTGAGAACGGCAATGGCGGAAAACCGCGATATGAGGAGTACCGTTCTGAACTTGGACTGAAGGAATTCGTTGAATACCTAGATTCGAACAGGGAAAGGATCATTGAAAAGCCAATTCATATTACATACGACAAAACAGAGATACCTGTCGAGATTGCCCTGCAGTACAACAACTCTTTCTCGGAGAATGTCCATTCTTATGTGAATAATATCAATACAATTGAAGGCGGAACACATCTGGCAGGATTCAAAAGAGGCCTTACAAGGACATTAAAAAAATATGCTGAAGATTCAGGTGCCACATCCAAGCTGAAATTTGATATAAACGGTGATGATTTCCGTGAAGGACTTACGGCTATTATCTCAGTAAAAGTTCAGGAGCCACAGTTCGAAGGCCAGACTAAGACCAAGCTTGGCAATAGCGAAGTGATGGGCGCCGTCGACCAGGCTGTCAGCACCATGCTCACCAATTATCTCGAGGAAAACCCTAAGGATGCAAGGGTAATAGTCCAGAAGGTCATCCTGGCAGCTACAGCCCGTCACGCGGCACGAAAAGCCAGAGAACTGGTTCAACGTAAAAATGTACTTTCCGGATCCGGACTGCCCGGGAAACTCGCTGATTGTGCCGATAGAGATCCTTCTGTTTGTGAACTATTCCTCGTGGAAGGTGATTCTGCAGGTGGAACAGCTAAACAGGGCCGCGATAGAAAATTTCAGGCTATTTTACCCTTGAGAGGTAAGATACTGAATGTGGAAAAAGCTATGCAGCACAGGATATACGAAAGCGAAGAGATAAAAAACATATTTACTGCCCTGGGCGTCAGTATAGGTACTGATGAAGACAGCAAAGCACTTAATATTGCCGGCCTGAGGTACCATAAAGTAATATGTATGACCGATGCCGACGTGGATGGGTCTCATATTGATACTCTTATCATGACTTTCTTTTTCAGGTATATGCAGGATCTTATCAGAGGAGGATACTTATATATCGCAATGCCTCCATTGTATCTTGTTAAAAAAGGGAAATCCGAAAGATACTGCTGGACAGAAGAAGAACGCGATACTGCCATAAAAGAGATGGGTCAGGGTAAAGAATCTTCAGTGGCTGTTCAAAGGTACAAAGGCCTTGGTGAGATGAATGCAGAACAACTATGGTCAACAACCATGAACCCTGAGACAAGAACTATGAAGCAGGTTACCATTGATAGTGCTGCTGAAGCTGATCGTATCTTCTCAATGCTCATGGGCGATGATGTTCCGCCACGCAGGGAGTTCATCGAAACTCATGCCAAGTACGCAAAAATCGACGTGTAAATTTTCTGGTAGTCCGAACATTCAGGCACCGAAGAACTTTCTCCGGATCTCAACTGCCTTGCTCTGGCATACTTCACTGCAGCAGAAGCACCTTATGCATTTGATGTCAGTAAGGACTACATAGTTATTCTTTTTTGGATGCATGGCAATAGCATTGGCAGGACATATCTTGATGCAATCAAGGCATCCTATGCAGTTTTTGTGAATAAAAACGGGCCTTCTCTCCATCTTCTTCAGAAAATGCATCCTGTTTTTAAGGAATCTGATCACTACATTTTCGCTTCCGTCAAGAGGTATCTTTTTGAAATCATTCCTTATTAATGATTCCAGTTCCGGTCCGTCAAAAATTATTTCAGCAGCACTCTTCATCCATAATCCTCTGCTGAGGGCGATAGCGTTTGTGGGAATATCGTTTGGATTATAACCGGCTATTTTGCTGGCAACAATATCGAGAGCGAGAGGGTTGGATGATCCAAGCAGAAGGCCTATTTTTACAGGAGTCCCTTGTCCTGGTCCTGGCCCTTCCATTCCTACAATTCCATCCATAATAAAAAACTGAGGCATGACTGCTTCATTTAGGTCGACCAGAAATTCCGAAAAAGATATCCGGTCGCGGTGCAGTGCATGCTGTTTTGCTTTTGTGAAGCCTGGAACCAGACCCAGAGTGTTTTTTATTCCTCCGGTGAAATAAACCAGACCGTGATTTTTAAATTTCGGAAGGGAGACAATGAGATCAACTTCTTTTATTACAGAGGCGATCCTCACCTTTCCTTTCTTCAGGGCTATTTCCATAGGGTCTTTTGAAAAATCGACCCATTCGGCTCCGGCTTTCTGGCTTACCTGGAAGATACCGGATTTTTCGCCCTTATACCCCCTGACCATAGCACCCGGAGAATCACCTACAAGTACAATTGCGCCCTTTGACTGGAGAAACCTGATTGCAGCATCAACGACAACCGGATGAGTACAGATTGCTTTTAAAGGGTCACTGTCGATGAGGATATTAGGTTTTAGCAGAACCTTTTTTCCGGAAACATCCGGACCTTCACATTTCTGCCAGATATCCGAAATCTGATCATATACCTCATGGAGGTCATATTCACTGCATTTTCTTACCGCAACCTTATTATTCATAGAAAATCAATTAGATTGTATTGTCTCCTTCAATATTTCCTCGATATTGGAAATTATTTCCTGGTATGGTCCTGAGAAATTATTAACTATAATGCAGAATATCAATTTTTTACCAGATATAGTCGTAAGATAACCTGCATAACTCCTGACCCTTGTCATTGATCCGCTTTTTGCCCTCATTCTTCCCTCGAACAGAGGATCGGAGAAATGATTTTTAAGCGTTCCCTCTTTCCCGGCTTCCGGGAGCGATGAATAAAACTCACTGAAATACTCCCCTTTATTTTTCATATAAAAAAGCAGCCCGGTCATTGCCTTTGAGTTTACCGCATCAAGAGGGGAGAGGCCGCTGCCGTCCTCGATAAACAGTCCTTCAATATTGATCCCTGTTCCTGAAAGAAATTCTTTTATGACTTCAACACCAGCTTCCGTTGAACCGGTATTCCTGAAAATTTTTCCCATTTCCTTTGCAAGGTGTTCGGCATACAGGTTAACGCTTTCATGATTCAGTGTATCTATGATATCCTTCAGCGGAGGAGATACTATCTCGGCAACAGGATTAAATACTCCGATAACCGGGGATTGCATTAATCTGGTGGTGGTTGGCTTACCGGTAACAAAAATACCGGAGGATCTTAGCTTCAGATCTATCACCTTTGCCATTATAAGCGGCGGATCGGCAATTGATGCTTTAAGGACATAATCATCGGGAGAAACAGGCATAGAGCCGGCGAGCCAGCCGTTTGTACTATAGGGTGCGGCGAAAATATATCCTTTGTCGGCTGTTCCTGCAGCAACCAGCCAGTTTGTGAATTCAAATCTGCACTCTTCAGGCGTAATGCCGGTTATTAACTGCTTCAGGTTGTCGGGCGATGTCCTGAAATGTATTTCATAGGTGTTGTCAAAAACGGAAAGGCCATAGGCTCCTGCACCGTAATAGTTACCGGCATCTTCCCAAAGCCATTTGGCCGGAACTGGAAGATAATCGTAATATGAATCATCGGTTATTACCCTGCCGTTAATCTTTTTAATTCCCAGCTTGTTAATTTCGGTGACCCACTTTTCCGTAAACCCTGCATAATAATTGTCAAACCTGTCTGATCCCAGTGCCGGATCTCCTCCTCCTTTTATAATAATATCGCCAATAAGTTTCCCCGATCGCCTGTTCAAAGAACCGGTATATCCGACCGATGTTTTGAAAGTATGATCAGGCCCAAGCATCTCAAGGGCAGCAGCCGATGTGACAAGTTTAAGGATTGAAGCCGGAATGAGGCTTTTATCCGGATTGTATTCAAAAACTGAATTTCCGCTGTCGGCATCAATGATGCTGAAGGATACTGAAGCATGTTCCATTGCAGAATCAGAAAGGAACATCCTGAATGATTTCTCCTGTGATAATGAAACCAGTGGGATAAAAAGGAACAGGAAAGAGAGCGCCCTTCTGCTCATGACTGTTTCTCTTTATTTTGTTCGAGGGTGGACAGGAGTCCGCATGCTGCCTGAATATCCTCTCCCCTTGATGACCTTATAGTTGTGAGGATACCCCTGGCGTTCAGAGCCTCTTTGAATTCAATGGTCTCCCTGATACCGGGGCTGGTGAATTCAGATCCTGGAATATGGTGAAACCGGATGATGTTGATCCTGCATTTGATGCCGTTCAGTATTCTTGCAAGCTCTTTTATGTGCCGTGGTGTGTCATTCATTCCCTTAAAGAGAATATATTCGAATGATACTCTTCTCTGGGTCTGGCCTTTGAAATCAAAGTTTCTGATGATATCCAGAACATCCTTAACCGAGTTTGTTCTCTGAATGGGCATCAGCTTTCTTCTCTCGTCGTCGAACGGTGAATGAAGACTGACAGCAAGATGGCACCTGCTCTTTTCAAGAAACTCGCTTATGCTGCTTTTCAGACCTACCGTGCTGACGGTGATCCTTGTCGGGCTCCATCCGTAACCCCAGTCGCTTGTCAGTATTTCAAGGCTTTTAAGCAATTCATTTATGTTATCAAGCGGTTCACCCATACCCATGAAGACCATGTTTGTGAGTTTCCGGAACTCAGGAAGGCTCCTGAACTGGTTGAGTATCTCATTTGAGGTAAGGTTTCCCTGGAAGCCCTGTTTACCGGTCATGCAGAAGATACAGCCCATCTTGCAGCCGGCCTGGGAAGAAACACAAATCGTGGCACGGTCTTCATCAGGGATATATGCTGTCTCGATATATTTATCGTTCAGGACTTTATACAGATATTTCTTAGTACCATCGGAGCTTTCGGCTGAATTGATCGGAGCAGAGAGGCCTACCTCATAATCATTGAATAGTATCTCCCTCATTTTTTTTGAAAGATTGGTCATCTCTTCGATTGAAGAGATCTCCTTCTTGTACAACCAGTCGGCAATCTGCCTGGCAGCAAACCCGGGCATTCCTAATCGCTTTGTGACAGGGATCAGTTCGTTGAGTGTTTTACCGTATAATTTTTCCTTAATCATTCAGGATATCCTGATAGTAATATGAATTTATTTAAGGTTTACCAAGAACTTACAAAGAGTGACACAGAGGTTTTTCTCAGTGGAACTCTGAGCTTCTCCGGATTTCCTCTGTGTAATTTTTTCATCTTTTATATTACACTTTTATAGTTCCTTCGTAAACAAAGGTTGCCGGACCAGTAAGCCAGATATTGGTCACTTTCCCATCCTTCACATCAAATTCGACCTTAAGGTTTCCACCTCTAGCTTTTACTTTAACAGGGGCGCTGACAAATCGTCCGCTCAGTACTGAAGCGATGGCAGATGCAGTAATCCCGGTTCCGCATGCAAGAGTTTCGTCTTCAACACCTCTTTCAAACGTTCTGAGATGCAGTGTATCATTGATAATCTCAACAAAATTCACATTAGTTCCGCCCGGAGCGAATTCAGGAGCCCATCTGAGTTTTTTCCCTTCATTGAAGACGTCCATTTTTTCTACACCTTCAGTGAAAACAACATAATGTGGAGAACCTGTATTCAGAAAATAGCTGCCATTGATGATCTTATAGTTATTGACATCAGCCATCTGGAGACGGACAATATCATTATCGACTGTGGCTTCATGGATCCCGTCAAATGCCAGGAATTTTTGCTTATTGCCGGCAATGCCTGATTTCTTTGTAAAATGGGCCACGCACCTTCCTCCATTTCCGCACATGGAGCCAAGCTTACCGTCGGAATTGAAGTATTTCATTTCAAAATCACCGTTACTTGCATCCGATACAAGTATCAACCCGTCGGCGCCAATGCCAAAACGCCGGTCGCAAAGTTTGTTAATAATATTTTCATCGCCGGGATTAATTACACCCTTTCGGTTGTCAATGATAATGAAATCATTACCGGCACCCTGGTATTTGTTAAAAGTAATATTCATCAATGTTAAATTGTTGTTAAATCATTGTAAACTATTGAAGATCATTGAAAAATTGCATGATCTTTGTAAAACAAATTTACCGTAAAATGGTTGTAAATATATGAATCTTTTAAAGAGGAATAAAAGTTGATTTCAACCAGGGTAAAAAAATGATTTTAAAATTTAATTCTCAAATTATGAAAGGCAAGTATTTATTTGGTGCATTATTAATGGCAGTACTGGGTGGAGCCATTTCATTATTCGCTTATACAAAAATTATCGGTAAACCGGCACCTACGGTTGCCAGGGATAGTTCAGTGATCGATTCTCCTGTCGCAAAACCATTGCTTACCTCCTTTGAAATGGCTGAGGGACAAGTTGATTTTACCTATGCAGCTGAGCAGACCGTTCATGCTGTTGTACATGTACATATTGTTGCAAAAGTAGACCAGCCTGATAATCCATTCATGCAGTTCTTTTATGGCGACAATTACAAAAGCAGTCCCAGGGAAGTATCAGGATACGGTTCAGGAGTGATCATTTCACCTGATGGCTATATTATTACCAACAACCATGTAATTGAGGATGCTGATAATATTGAAGTGAAGCTCAATGACAACAGGGAATTCAAGGCTGAAGTTGTGGGACGCGACCCAAGTACTGATATTGCCCTTCTTAAGATCAAGGCCGATAACCTCTCTTTCCTAAAATATGGTGATTCTGAAAAGTTAAAAGTGGGAGAGTGGGTTCTTGCAGTTGGCAACCCCTTCAACCTTAGTTCGACGGTGACTGCAGGTATTGTCAGCGCAAAGGGAAGGAATCTCCAGCTGATCAACAGCAGCTACAGTATTGAGTCTTATATCCAGACAGATGCTGCCCTTAATCCTGGCAACAGCGGAGGTGCGCTTGTCGATACAAAAGGCCAGCTTGTTGGAATAACGTCGGCTATACTTTCTCCAAGCGGTGCATATTCAGGTTACTCATTTGCAATACCGGTCAGCATTGTAGGCAAGGTGGTTGATGACATCAGGAAGTATGGTGAAGTACAGAGAGCACTGATAGGGATACAGATGGATGAAGTGAGTCCCGAAGTCGCTGAAAAACAGAATCTGACAGCAGTAAAAGGCGTGTTAATAACCAAGATAATTGAAGGAGGCGCTGCAGAAGAAGCAAAACTTAAAAAGGACGACATTATTACAAAAATGGATGGAATCTCAATTGATACCAGGGCAGATATACAGGAACAGGTAGGAAAACATCGTCCCGGCGACAAGGTCATGGTTAACTATTTCAGGGATGGGAAAGAGAATGCTGTTCCCGTAACGTTGAAAAATATTTCAGGCAATATAAGTGTAGTTGCGAGGGGAATGGGGGTTGATGAAATTTTCGGTGCCCGATTTGAAGCATTGAGCAATTACGACAAAAGGATGTTCAATATCGATTATGGAGTCAGAATAATAGACCTGGGTGACGGCAAGTTTAAGGATATGGGTCTTAAAAAGGGTACTATACTTCTGAGCGTCAATGGTAAAAAAGTCAGTACTCCTGATGAAGTACGCCAGGCTACTAATAATGAAAGCAATCTGAAAACTATCGAAGGTTACCAGCCCGACGGGACACATTTTAACATTAAGTGGGGAGATTAATAATTTAAATATAATATGCTGTAATACAGGGGGTTATTAAAATACCTCCTTTTTGTACAACAATACCAGTTATATTTTGTTATTAGATATATAAGAATTACCTTTGCAAAAATTTTTATTAGGCGGATGAGACAGCTAAAGATTACCAAATCCATAACAAACAGGGAGAGTGCTTCACTCGACAAGTATTTGCAGGAGATTGGTAAAGAAGAGTTGATATCAGTTGAAGAGGAAGTTGAACTGGCTCAAAGGATAAAGAAGGGAGACAGGACTGCTCTTGAAAAGCTAACCAAAGCAAATTTACGTTTTGTTGTTTCTGTTGCCAAGCAGTATCAGAACCAGGGCTTAAGCCTGCCGGATCTGATAAATGAAGGCAACCTTGGGCTTATAAAAGCCGCAGAAAAGTTTGATGAGACGAGGGGATTTAAATTCATCTCGTATGCTGTATGGTGGATCAGGCAGTCAATTCTGCAGGCTCTTGCCGAACAATCAAGAATTGTCAGGCTGCCCCTTAACCAGGTCGGCTCTCTCAATAAGATCAATAAAGCCTTTTCAAAGTTTGAGCAGGAATACGAAAGAACTCCTTCTCCTGAAGAACTTGCCGATGTATTGGAACTGCCGAAAGAAAAAGTCACAGATACCCTGAAAGTATCCGGAAGACATGTTTCTGTTGATGCTCCTTTTATTGAAGGAGAAGACAACAGTCTTCTTGATGTTCTCACGAATTCAGACTCACCGGTGGCCGACAAGCTTCTGATGGATGAATCGCTTTCAAGAGAGATTTACAGGGCGCTTGCAACCCTTACTGAAAGGGAAAGAGACATAATCAGGTTCTTTTTTGGGATAGGTTGCCAGGAGATGACACTCGAAGAGATCGGAGAAAAATTCGGGCTCACCCGGGAACGCGTCCGTCAGATCAAGGAAAAAGCAATAAGACGTTTGCGTCATACATCCAGAAGCAGACTGCTCAAGGGATATCTCGGATAATAACCAGATACTTTATGAATGCAAAAATGAGCCCCGGGGAGAGGCTCATTTTTATTTGATGCCTGCAAAAGATCAATGCAGGCCGGGGAAAACATTTTCAAAACTCAACACAAAACACTTTTACTGTTTTATAACTTGCTGAAAGTACAAAAAGAAACTTCTCTGATTGTAAAAACTTAACAGATGTGCCTTCTGAGCTAATAAACCCCCCTTTATATTTAACAAACGCTGTTTTGCCAGGGAATATATAAGTGCTTTCTGTGGGAGAAAACTATGATATTCCTGTCTATTTCTTGCTTAATACCTTCATGAAATGAACTTTGTACTTATCGCCCAGAAAGGCTTTGTTATTTTCTGTCAGAATAATTTCGCCCTGCTTGGTGAAACTGCTGACATGATGCAGGTTAACGAGAAAAGAGTTGTGAACCCTTATGAATCCGTAATCCATAATCTGATTTTCGAACTGCTTCAGATTCCTTGAACTGTTAACTTTCCGGTCGCCAGTCAGATAAAAAATTGTACAGTAACCATTTGCCTTGCACATTATTATCTCATTGATCTTCAGTACCTCAAAACCTTTTACGTTTGATACTACAAGTGTAGGATGGAAAAACACTCCGTCAGACATTCCCTTGAGGATTACTGACAGCTTCTCAGACTGAGTATCACCATTACTTGCTTTTATCTTTTCAATAGCATCTTTAAGCTCATCTATCTTGATTGGTTTTAGGAGGTAATCTATCGCATTTACCCTGAATGCTTTAATTGCATATTCCGAATAAGCCGTTACAAAGATTACCCTGAAATCGATCGCCCCGAACATATTCAGCAAGTCAAAGCCTTTACCGTCAGGCATTTCAATGTCAAGGAATATCAGATCCGGCTTATGCTTCTGAATTGCTTTAAAAGCTGTTTTTACGGACGAAGCAGTAGCGACAACTTCAACATCGCTGCAAAAATCGGAAATGTAATTCCTCAATGCTTCCCTCGAGGGCTCTTCATCATCAATTACAATTGCACGGATTGCATTGTTCATAGTCACTTTTAAGATTTAATTACCGGTATATCGACTTCCACTCTTGTCCCGGGTTCAGACCTGCCTGGGTACAAATCATTGATTTCAAGCTTATAATTGGTTTTCCTGAGTTTACTTGTTATCTGCAGCCTTTCAGCCACAATACTGATTCCTCTTGACTTGTGATTATCATTAATATCCCTCCTGTTTGCTGAAAACACCCTTCCGACTCCGTCATCTTCAATTATGCATTTAAGTCCATCGTCTGATGAAGGGATGAAACTGATCCTGATAAACCCTTTCCTGTTTTCGAGGGCTCGCACTCCATGCCATATCGCATTTTCAATAAAAGGCTGAACAATACCGGGACAAACTTGTGTTTCTGTCATACCTGCAACTTCTTCGGTCTCGATCTTGTAATCAAATTTATCTCCAAACCGCAGATGTTCAATTCTCAGGTAATCCTCGATTGAGCTTATTTCGTTTTCAAATGGTATGAAGTTATTGCCCATATTGGCAAGAATAGACCTGATGAGTCGTGAGAAATCGGCAATATACCTGTTGGCAGATAACCTGTCGTTATTTGAAATAAAGTAATTAATTGAATTGAGGGAATTAAAGATAAAATGCGGGTTCATTTGTCCGCGAAGCGATTGCAACTTTAGTTCATACTGCTTCTGCCTCTCTTTTTGCTTGACATTGTGGATGTAGAATATTATTGAAAAGGCAAGGCCTGCGACCAGCAGCATGGCAACCATTATGATGAAGAACCAGGTCTCGTAAAATTTAGGTGTTATTCGTATTACAATGTTTCTCGATACAGACCATTCACCGTTTGAATCAGTTCCTTCAATCATCAGATGGTACCATCCCGGTTCAAGGTTCGAGTAGTTTATATTTCGGTTGTGCGCTCCTGTTTCAATCCATGTCTTGTTAATCTCTGCCAGCCTGTACCTGAAAATGGTTTTATCGGAGTTGATAAAGTCAGTCGACGTGAAAGTAAAATAAAAATTATCCTCGCCAATCAGCAATTTAACTGTGTCTGACTCTTCAACAGGCTTTGGAAGATGCCGTGGCAAGCCTGAAACTTCCAGCCCGGTGATCAGTATCCGCTGAATATGCGATGGTGTTTCTGTAATGGAAATACTGTCGGGGAAGAACCTTACAAAGCCTCCCATACCCCCGAAAAAGAATTCACCCTGACTGCTCATGAATTTTGCACACGAATTGAATTCTGATATGGCAAGTCCGTCATTTAGCCCAAAACTTCTTATCTTACCGGTAAATGGATTGATCCTCGATATACCGCTATTTGTCGATACCCAGATATTGCCATATTTGTCCCTAAGCAGATTGTATGTAGTATTATTTGACAGACCCTCTGAGGTTGTATAATATTTGCAGGCTCCTGATTTTATATTGTAGCAGCAGACACCTTCACCCAGAAGCGCGAGCCAAAGTTCCCCGTCATCGCCGGGAATTATGTCTTCAACGTTGCATGGAGCAACTGTTAAATTAATAACAGATCCTTCATGTGTCAGGGTGTCATACCTCAAAAGCCTGCTTCCTGCCATAACTCCCCAGAGAATCCCGTCTTTACCGAGATACATCTTAAATATTCCATAGCTGTTCCCGGATCGCCATAATACCTCCGTCTTTCCTGTAGATGGTGAAAAAAGCGACAGGTCATAAGTACCAATGAAAAGATTATTATTCTTATCAGGCAAAATGGTCCTGGTTGTACTGACATCCGGAAAATAGTTTATAAATCTGCCGGTGCTATAGTCATAGAACTGAAGTAACTTAGCAATGTAACCGATCCATACTCCATTTTCGACCGGGATCATTGATCGGATATGCATTGCCAGTTTAAATAATGCCGGAGAGAGCTTATCAACAGCCGTCTGCTTCCCATCAGCCCCGAATTTCAAAATATGATCATATCCCCTTAATCCAGTCATGATATTCTCATCTTTATCCATAATAACTGAATAAACAGCTGGTGCAGCAGAGTCCTGGTCGGTTATCAGATGATTTCTGAATATTTCAGGGGTAAATACAAGATGCTTCAAACCCTGCGCTACACCGCTGCTGGTTGTGCTTGAAAACCAAAACGACGACTGGTCATCGGGGAGAATAGCCCCGGGCATCCTGGTTACATAGTAGGGAATATGATTAAGCTTTCCTTTGCTGGTGTTGAAAATATATATGCCATCATCCCTCCAGCCCCAGCAGAAGAATGGCTTTCCCGTAAACTCACCTGCGGGTATCCTTCCCCTGTCTTCTCTAAAGGCTCCGGCTTTCTCATCCATCCTGTAGAGGCCTGTATTTGAGAAAATCCATTTTGAGCCTGTCTGCGAACAATAAAACTCATCCCAGTTTACATAGTCAAAGTCGATCAATCTCTCAGATTGAAGCATCTTACGGGGATATTCATGGTCAAGGGACAGAGTGTTATCATCAGCCTTAATGAACTTCAGAACTTTTAATCCAACTAACCATATTTCAGAATCGCCAACCTGGCACACTGAACGATACCGGCCGTCAAAGGTGAAAGGATTACCTTCTTTGTCAGTCAGCCTGTATATTTTACTCTCATGCTTTTTTTCGTCCCACCTGATCAGCTGATGCTTGTTAATAATCCACAGGTTACCGTTGGAATCAGTATTCATGAAAACCACCTGCTCAACTGAGACAGTGTCTATTTTTTTCATGACTGAGAAATTGTCACTTGCCCTGTTATATTTAACTACCTGCATCCAGTCGGTAAGAACCCAGAGGTTATTATACTTGTCGAGACATAATTCGTAAATTGAAAAGAAAGGCAATGAAGTTGAGTCGTTTGTTTTGTGAAAATAATTTTTAAACTCATGTCCGTCGAATCTGCTCAACCCGTCCCATGTTCCTATCCATAGGAATCCAGAGCTGTCCCTGACCATTGCCCTCACGTTGTTGTGTGCAAGGCCATCACTGGTCATATATGATTTTAGATTGAAGTTTTGTGCCGAAAGTAAAGCATGAGGCATAAGATAAACGAACAACAGGGCGATCAGCCTGAATCCCTTTATCGTTTTCGGCCATATATAACGAAAACCTGTTATCAATTCGGAAAAGAAAGTTAATTTTGATTTTGTCCAAGACTAAAGGAATAAAAAATAATCCAATTCTGCTAATGTTCACTTATGGCATATAGCATGTTAGGAATGATTTATTCTGAGCAATAGTCTGAAAAGTGAAGCTGGTAAATGGATTTTAAACTTGTATCGGATTTTGTTCCCACGGGAGATCAGCCTGAGGCAATAAAACAACTTGTTAATGGCCTCCGTAAAGGGGTCCCGTTCCAGACACTGCTTGGTGTGACAGGATCAGGTAAAACGTTTACGATCGCGAACGTAATTGAACAGTTGCAGCGTCCCGTGCTTGTCCTTAGTCATAACAAGACGCTTGCTGCCCAGCTTTATGGCGAATTCAGACAGTTCTTCCCTGAGAACTGTGTTGAATATTTTGTCTCTTATTATGATTATTACCAGCCTGAAGCCTACCTTCCTGTATCAGACATCTATATAGAAAAAGATCTCTCAATCAATGAAGACCTGGAAAAACTCAGGTTAAGCACGACATCTTCATTATTGTCGGGACGGAAGGATGTTATAGTAGTCTCTTCTGTTTCATGTCTCTACGGCATCGGAAATCCCGAAGATTTCCATTCCAACGCAGTTCAGCTAAAGACCGGTCAGAATATAGGGAGAAACCCCTTTCTTCGCAAGCTGGTGGACTCTCTCTATTCCAGGAATGAGATGGAATTCAAACACGGTACCTTCAGGGTAAGGGGAGACACGGTCGATATATTCCCTGCTTATGCTGATATTGCAATCAGGGTTATATTTTTAGGCGACCAGGTTGAAGAAATACAGACATTTGATCCCCTTACAGGAAACAGTATAGATACTCTCAGTGAATATATCATCTACCCGGCCAATATTTTTGTAACAACCCGCGACAGGATAAACCAGGCAATAAGCCAGATTCAGGATGATATGGTTTTACAGGTTACTCATTTCAACGATATCGGGAAAAAAGAGGAAGCAAAAAGGCTTCAGCAAAGGGTATCCTACGATCTTGAAATGATAAAGGAACTTGGATACTGCAGCGGGATCGAAAACTATTCGCGTTATTTCGACGGACGGAAATCGGGAACAAGGCCATTCTGCCTTCTTGATTATTTTCCAAAAGATTTTCTCACAATCATTGACGAGAGCCACGTCAGCATTCCGCAGATACGAGGTATGTCCGGAGGAGATCATTCACGAAAGCAGACACTTGTTGAATATGGTTTTCGTCTTCCGGCAGCACTTGATAACAGGCCTATGCGAATTGAAGAATTTGAATCTCTTACCGGCCAGACTATTTTTATGAGCGCCACACCTGCCGACTATGAGCTTGAGAAAAGCGAGGGAGTCTTTGTCGACCAGGTAATCAGACCGACAGGATTGCTTGATCCTCCGATTGAGGTAAGACCAAGCCTCAACCAGATCGACAATCTGATGGATGAAATAAGGGAAAGAGCCAGGAAAGGGGAGAGAACTCTTGTAACTACAATAACCAAGCGAATGGCTGAGGAGCTTGCAGCTTATCTTTTAAAGTATGAGATCCGGTGCACGTATATCCATTCCGATATTGATACAATTGAACGGATCGAGATCATGGAAGGATTGAGAACCGGAGAATTTGATGTTCTGGTTGGCGTAAACCTTCTCAGGGAGGGACTCGACCTGCCGGAGGTTTCCCTGGTCGCAATACTTGATGCTGATAAGGAGGGTTTCCTGAGATCATCGAGATCACTCACTCAGACTGCAGGGAGAGCTGCGCGTAATCTGAATGGCAAGGTAATCATGTATGCTGACACAGTTACCAGAAGCATGAAGATGACAATAGACGAGACCAACAGGAGAAGAGAGAAGCAGCTGAAGTACAATGAAGCTATGGGCATAACGCCGGCTCAGATAGTAAGAAAAACAGGATCTGCCCTGATGGGTCTCACAAGCAAAGGCATTGCGGTTAAGGCGTACGTGGAGCCTGATCGTCCCGATATAGCCGCTGATCCGGTTATTAAATACATGAACCGGCAGGCCCTTGGAAAGGCAATCGAGAAAACAAAGAAAAGCATGGAGAAGGCTGCATCAGAACTTGACTTCTTTGAAGCTGCAAGGTTCAGGGATGAAATGGCTGATCTTCAGAAGCTGCTGAAAAATAAAATGAAGGACTAGTCAGGCAGCGTGAATCAGGGTTGCATTTTTTTGGCTTCCCAGTCGCTTAAATTGCCTTCTGTAGTTCGTGTGCCAATCATCTTTTCCCCATTAACCTGGCCGGTATATAGATGTTTATCAATCCTGAAAGTAATACTGCTGCCATTAACCTTTCCCTCTGAAACCGGGAATGTAATACCATGTGAGGTCAGCCAGCCGTGAACTACCTGGTACGATTGCTTCAGAGTCAGAATATCATTTCCGATCTTCCATTCACCACTTGCTTTCGCCGGAACAATCCACAAATATGCCGTATTCCATCCATTGGGATTTTCTTCAGTAATTATCTCCTTATCAGGAATCCAGTCGCCCATGGCAAATGTGTTGGAAACAACCCTTGTCCCTGGTTTAAGGTCAAGTAACTTTGGCCTGAGCTTTTTATTTATATCAGGCAGGAGGAACAGGATTATCACAGTT
Organism: Bacteroidales bacterium; assembly: GCA_003142255.1. GTDB lineage: Bacteria > Bacteroidota > Bacteroidia > Bacteroidales > VadinHA17 > LD21. The sequence continues at coordinate 110,802 of PLLO01000008.1, forward strand.
GCTTTTGATAAGTCGCATTTGAAAAGATCACCCTCAATGAATTCCGTTTTGCTGCTTACCCCATCCTTTTCAGCATTCCTGACAGAGAGTTCCACCAGGTCGTGATTGTACTCAATTCCGAGAGCATGTGCCCCAAGCTTTGCCGCCGAAATGACCACCCTTCCATCGCCTGATCCAAGATCAAAGACATAATCGTCGGGAGTGACTTTCGCCATGGAAAACATAACGGAAATCAATTCCGGAGGTGAGGGTACCCATACAACATCTTTGCCTTTCTGCCCGACTTCAGGAATAAAGCCGTTATTATGACCAACTTGCTGTGCGCTCAGAATTCCGTTAAGGAGCAGCAGAATCGTGAGCGGAAATGTAAGTCTGAAGCAGAATTTTGTTTTCATTTTTTCCGGATCCGATAGTTTCAGTTCAGTGGTTCTGATAAGGTTCTGTTTCTAATATTTAATAAGCCTGTATACATAATTTGCTATTGACAGGCATGATGTCATCCCTGGCGATTCCATGCCTATGAGGTTTATAAATCCAGGGTTTCCCCTGGAGCTCTCTTCCATTATATAAAAATCGTGTATCGGCTCTCCCTTCTTCTGTGTTTTCGGTCTTATGCCTGCCATTTCAGGAATGATATCGTCGTATTCAAGAAAAGGCAGGAATTTTTTTGCTGACTTCCAGAATGTCTCCTGCTTGGACGGATCGACACGATAATCGTAAACGTTTGATTCAAGATAAGTTACATCAGGTCCTAGTTTTACACCTCCACCCATATCGATTGTAACGTGTATCCCTATTCCTTCCATATTAGTGTGAGGAACCGGATAAACAAGCCGGCTTATAAGCCTGTTTTTCGGGGGCTTGACCCTGAAGTACTCCCCTTTGCAAAAACTTATTTTGAGTTTTTCATCATTCATTCCCGCCATCTCTGAGATCTTATCGGAAGTAAGCCCTGCTGAATTAATCACGAGGGATGACGTAAAACTGTAATTTTTCTTGTCGGTATCGAGGAGAGTGATCTCATAGCCTCCATCAATTTTTTTGATGCCCGTTACTTCGCTGCCATATACGATCTGACCTCTCTGGTTCAGGATGTTAATCTCGAGCCTTTTCATCAGCGAATGGGTATCAACTATTCCAGTGGTAGGGGAGAAGAGTGCTTTAAGTGCAAAAATGTTCGGTTCAAGAGCAGCGATCTGATCCTGTTCCATTATTTCAAGGTCGACGCCGTTAAGGGCAGAATTATTTTTAATTCCCTCGATTACAGCAACTTCTTCGCGGGAGGTTGCAACAATCAGCTTTCCGCAGTTATTTACCGGGATTTCATATTTCCGGCAATAATCGTACAGCAGGCTCTTGCCCTCCAAGCATAACTGTGCTTTAAGGCTTCCCTTGGGGTAATATATTCCTGCATGGATTACTTCGCTGTTGCGGCTGCTGGTCTCCTGTCCGAATGTCGGATGTTTTTCGATTACGAAAACATTATTGTTGCTGCCTGATATTTTTTCTGCGATTGCAAGTCCGATAACGCCTGCACCAATGATAGTTATTTCCGCATCCATCTGTAAACTTCTTTCTGAATTTCGTTCCTTATCATGAACACGGCATAAAAATAATCTTAATAGTTTATCAGGCAATAATCTTTTTAATTATTGCACACTATATTCCATTGACTCCCGGCTTTTGCCTTTTTACTTTTGCCTTTTGCCTTTCGCCTTTTTACTTCTTATTGCATTCGCATCTGTTCATTACTATGAACAGAGCAATTGTGATCAGGAAGAAGCTATTAGCCACAGTAAAATAATTTACAACATGACTGATACCGAACAGACCACTCCCTGTCAGAAGTGAAATCGCTGCAAGAAGAATAATCAGAATACCTGCTCCAAGGGAACACCACCCAATCAAGTTTAATGCTTTCATGGCTTTGGTTGTTAGTTAATAACTGAAAACCATCCTTTTACCAAAGGTAATAATTCGACTGATACAAATCAATAGGTTCGAAAAGGCATAGTCATATAGTCATTTCTATTGATACTATTTAATCCAAAAATAAAATTCTAACCGGTTGAACATGTTGATGTTTTTGTACAGATAATAAATGTTTAATTTATTGGCTTTTGTACAAAACAATTATAACTTTACATTAATGACCTAAAACTCAGAACAGTATTTCGTGGTAATATTTCCTAAGGCGCAGTTTGCTAATCAAAATTGTCTTTCATGAAAAGAATTATCATTTCCCTTCTCCTCCTTTTCGGATTGCTCCCTTTTATTCAAAGCCAGACCGTCGACAGTATTAAAGTTGAACAGGCAGGAGATCTGATCAAGATCCATTACAAGATCCTGAATTCAAATCCAAACCAGGTTTTCAGAGTTACTGTTTTATGTTCAATTAACGGAGGATTGCAATCCGTAATTAAAAGTCTTTCTGGCGATTTTGGCGACAATGTCGTGGGAGGAAGATCCGAATATATGGTTCTGTGGGACGTACTTAAAGATGTGGATGAAGTCAAATCGGTTGATTTTTCAGTGAAAGCTGAACTGATCAGGGATAACACTAATCTGAATTTAAAAGAGGCCAAGAAAGATAAAGTCCATAAAAAAAACTTCAACATTATGGCATCAGCTCAACTACCGGGACCCGGTTTCGGCATTCGGACTGGTTATATGGGTAATTTCGGATTTTCGGTCCAATATATAGTTGGAAAAGCTGTATTAATACCGAATAGTGGTTACACTAGTAGACCCAACTTAAAGCACATAACTCTTGATCTCACCAAGAGAATTATCAACAAAGAATCTTTTCAGATGCACATGATGATCGGAATGGGAGTTGGTCAAGCAATTATCAAAGAGGTGTATTCGGGTTATACAGATTATAAAATCAAATATGAGCCTATAGGTGAACTTGGTTTTGCATGCTGCTTGCGTAAATCTACCTTCGCGTTAACATATTCACACATTTTTTTCGCTTTAGGAGAAGATACACAGACTGAGTCCGCATTAAGTAAACTTAATTTTTTAGCTCTCAGTTTTGGATTAAGATTTTGAAATATGACTCCAATAAATTATAATATTTTTATCCGATATGAATTCAGGAAATAAAATATTCTATAATAAAATATTCATGAAAAAAATAGCCTTCTCCCTTCTCCTCCTTTTCGGATTGCTTCCTTTTGTTCAAAGCCAGACCGTCGACAGCATTAAAGTCGAGCAGGCCGGAGAATTGATAAAGATCCATTATAAGATCCTCAATTCCACCCAGTACCAGACCTTTAAAGTTAGCGTATCAGCCAAGATAAACGGTGGACTTGAATCAAAGCTCGAGAGCCTTATTGGCGATGTTGGAGATGCTGTGAAGGGGGGCAAGGACAACTACATTGTTATATGGGATGTGCTGAAGGATGTGGATGAAGTAAAATCGGTTGATTTTTCTGTGCGGGCAGAACTGTTAATAGACAATACTCCGAAAGTAAAGAATTCCCATGATAAATCTGATCCTAAATACTGGTCAAAAGAGAGATTTTATATAATTGCAGCAATTGCCACAGGTACCGATTATTTTCTATTTGGGGGTCGTTTAGGTTATATGGGGAACTATGGATTTTCATTAGGCCTTGAAGTCGGAAAAAAGAATTATACTGCTGTTTTTGATAAAAAAACTTATAATTCATCTGCATTTGGACTGGATCTTTCAAAGCGGATAGTAAATAATAACAATTTTCAGCTCCATCTTCTTTTCGGTATTGCTACCGGAGACCAAGAATCAACAGACCCTTCCAGAGAATATCAGCCAAGCATGCGCTATGGATATGATTTTGGGCTTGTTGCAGGAATTGGAAGAACAGCCCTTTATTTAGGCTATTCTGCAATAAAGAAACCATTCTTTTCATCAGCTGATTCGGAAGGTACGTCATGGGTAAATTTTGGAGTTGGAGTAAGGTTTTAAACTATGTTTCTATAATAAATAACATTATGAAAAGGGCATCATTAGGTTTATTATTAGTTGTTTTTTCGCTTTCCGGATTTTCTCAGGTCTCCGAAAGCAAATCGGGCGTTCAGCAGCTCAATATTTCCAAAAAAGGGACTGAGCAAAGATCGTTTACCGACGCAAGCCGTGCTCCGGCAGATATTACTCCTCCGGTTATAACCCTGCAATCACCCGCACTGTCGAAAGACTCACTCATAAAATCAGATACGCGCACATTGATAGTGAAAGGAAAGGTTGAAGATGCCGGTGGCGTTTATGCGGTTATGGTAAACGGCATTGAGGCAAAAGTGTCAGCCGACGGCCAGTTCCTCGCCGAGATTCCCCAGGCATTCGGGAAAAACACTGTCAAAGTAATTGCCACTGATATTGCGCTCAACAGCTCAAAGCTACAGTTCTATGCCGAAAGACTCACCATAGCGCTGCCTGATCTGGTTACTGCTGAAGCTGCTAAACCCGTAAAACCTTTTAACACATATACTATTACTATCACTCAGCCGGCAACATCGGCATTTAAAACTCCCAGTGATAAATATAATTTAAAGGCATGTGTAAAGGCCTCTGCACCGATAAAAAAGCTTATGATCTATCGCGACGGCTCGTTCGTTAACGGTTACCTGGCAAACCAGATTATACAAAAGGGCGATTGCTCTTTCCAGGTCGATGAACCGGTATCCCTTAAGCTTGGGATGAATGAATTAAAGATCGAGGTTTATGCTGCCGACGACACCATAAGTAAAAGCGTAACTATTGAATACAGTTTTGATGCAGCCCGTAACTTTGCGCTTCTGATCGGGAATGAAAAGTACGACGATCCTACCATTCCCGAGCTGGATGAACCTGTGAAAGATGTTGCCGAGCTCTATACTACCCTGACCAAAGATTATAATTTTGATCCGCAAAACGTGATCCTGCTCAAGAACGAGACCAAGGGAAAGATAATAGGTACACTGCATGAGCTCAGGTCAAAAATAACACCTGCCGATAACCTTTTGATTTTCTATGCTGGTCACGGTTACTGGGATGAGGGAATGGGCGTCGGGTACTGGTTCCCAAGGGATGCTGAAAAGAACAATCCTGTAAACTGGATACCTAATACTGACCTTACAAATTATATTGAGGCAATAAAAACCAAACATACCCTCCTTATTGCTGATGCCTGTTTCAGCGGTGCTATCTTCAAAACCAGGGCTGTCTTCAGCGCAACTTATGCAATCGAGATGCTTTACCAGCTTAACAGCCGCAAAGCAATAACCAGCGGTAACATGAAAGAGGTTCCTGACAAAAGCGTGTTTTTCCAGTACCTGCTTAAAAGCCTGAAAGAGAATACAAACGAATATCTTCCTTCAGAAGAACTCTTCTCAAAAATGAGAATTGCTGTTATCAACAACAGCGAGAATGTGCCTCAGTACGGTACTATTCAGAATGTCGGCGATGAAGGCGGTGATTTTATCTTCATTAAAAGAAAGACAGTTAAATAGTAACGTAAAAGAGATTTACTGAAAGCAGGACTCTCCCTGATTATCATGGGCCTGATGATCTCCTGAATTTAAAAAGCAATCTGGATCCCGTGCAAAAACAGGTAAAAATCTCTAACTTTACTGTTTTAAGGGGAAAAATCTATGCGTAAAACATCCTTTTGTCTATTGCCTTTGGTAATAGTGCTGATTTCTATTAGTTGCGATAAAGAAGCTAAAATAGACCGCTTTGCCCTTGTCGCCAGGCATAATGTTCATAACAGCGTTATCGACAGCCTTAATTCTTTGACCGTCGGGAATGGCCGGTTTGCATTTACTGTTGATGTGACCGGTTTGCAGACATTCCCTGAATTTTATTCAAGGGGGATATCCCTGGGAACAATGTCGGAGTGGGGATGGCATACCGGACTGAACCCTGAAAACTATAACCTGTCAGATGTTTACAGATCTTACAGAGTCCACGGAAGAGATGTTGATTATGTTCACCAGTTCAAGGCAGGCGACGGTGAAAGAAAAGCTGCTGCAACCGGCTGGCTAAGGGCAAATCCGCATCGGATTCATCTTGGAATGATTGGTTTGCAGCTATTTACTAAAGATGGGAAAGAAGCAGTGATAGGCAATATTGAGAATAATGCTCAGTCCCTCTACCCATGGACAGGTACCATAGAAAGCAATTTTACAATTGATGGAACCCCAGTAAAAGTGCTTACAATCTGCCATCCCGATCAGGATATGGTCTCAGCCAGGATTGAATCAAAAATGATAGGAGAGGGCAGACTGAAGGTGAAGATAAACTTCCCACTTGGGACATCCGATCCGAACGGATATGATTTCAATTCACCTGAAAAGCACATTACTAAGATAATAGCCGATAATCCGGGTGAGACTATTTTCGAAAGGAGCCAGGATTCTGATAAGTATTATGTGAAGCTCCTTCACAAAGAGGGTATTTTAAAACAGGCTTCACAGCATCTCTATTTTATCGAGCCGAACCGCGCCGATTCAACCTTTGAATTCTCATGCAGCTTCAGCAAGGATCTGAATGATATTGAACCGGTTGATTTTGATACCGCCCATGAAGCAAGCAGGTTAAGCTGGGAAAAATTCTGGATGGAAGGAGGAGCAGCTGATTTTTCAGAATGCACCGATCCGAGAGCTTTTGATCTTGAAAGGAGAGTTATACTCTCTCAGTACCTTACAAGGATACAGTGCAGCGGATCATTTCCTCCGGCTGAAACTGGACTTACCTACAATAGCTGGTTTGGAAAATTTCACCTCGAGATGCACTGGTGGCATGCTGTTCATTTTGCACTCTGGAATCACGGAGATATACTGGAGAGACAGATGAAGTATTACAGTGATATTCTTCAGAATGCCCGTCAAACCGCACTGCATCAGGGTTATAAAGGCGCAAGATGGCCAAAGATGACTGACAGGGACGGAAGGGAGAGTCCAAGCAATGTTGGGACCTATCTGATATGGCAGCAGCCGCATCCAATATTTTTTGCAGAACTGCTCTACACGAATGCAGTGAACAAGCAGGAGATACTTGAAAGATATAAGGATATTGTATTCGAGACAGCTGATTTCATGGCATCGTATGCCTGGTATGACAGCGCTTCCGGTAAATATACGCTTGGTCCTGTCCTGATTCCTGCCCAGGAGAGCCTGAACAGGGAGACTACCATAAACCCTGCATTCGAGACTGTTTACTGGTACTGGGGACTTAAGACTGCACAGGAATGGAAGAAGCGGCTTGGAGAAAAAGCCGATCCCTTATGGCAGGATATAACAAAAAAAATATCTCCTCTGGCAGTCAGTGACGGACTATACCTCTGCTCTGAAGATACCAGGGATTCTTACAGCAATCCGAGATATATGAGTGACCATCCCATTGTTTCGGGAATATATGGAGTGCTGCCAAAGACAAAGCTGGTCGATATAAGGATACTTGGAAACTCTCTTGACACCATCATGAAGAAGTGGAACTGGAAGTCAACATGGGGGTGGGATTTCCCCATGCTGGCAATGTCGGCAGCAGCAATCGGCAGGGGTGAGCAGGCTATCGATTTCATGATGATGGATGCTCCAAAGAACCGATATCTGATTAACGGACATAATTATCAGGATGCAAGGCTGGCAATTTATCTGCCCGGTAATGGAGGTCTCCTCACGGCAGTGGCAAAAATGTGCGTTTCGGATCAGTTCCCCCATAACGGAAAATGGAAAGTGAAATGGGAAAACCTTGGAAAATACGTCGAATAATTCTTTAAATAATTTGAAATAGCAGGGTTTTATTTAATTTTCCGGTATGATTTATGATTATCAAAGAAATGTATTAATGGAATAAAGCGATTGAAAAATGAAAAAGATTTATAGCCATTCCTTTACAAAATTCTTTACTTCACTCATCCTCTGTGGCTTTTCTGTTTTTGTTTCGGCTCAGGTCACTTCAGAAGGTTCAATGCCTCAGTATCTTATAAGCCAGTTTGTATCCGGCACTATCAGGATGAAAAACAGCCAGGGACAAACCCAGATTATGAATTACAATACAGTAACCGAAAAGATGGTCTTTATCAAAGGTGATAAGTATTACGACCTTATAAATCCGGAAATGGTCGATACCATCACCCTTGAGGGTCGCAAATTTGTCCCGGTCGGTAAATCCTTCTATGAGGTTTTGTATGCAGGTCAGACTTCTCTTTATATTCAGAATAAAAGCAGCCTGCTTCCTCCCGGGAAACCTGTTGGATACGGAGGTACTTCGCAGGTTGCATCTTCTGATTATTTATCAACTGTCAATCTTGATGGAGTACAATGGAACCTGAAGCTGCCTTCTGATTATACTGTGGTACCAAGGCCTGTTTACTGGATCCGAAGGGGAAAAGAATGGTTTGATTTCACCAATGAGAAACAGTTTTTGAAACTCTTCCCCGATAAGGCCGGGGTTCTGAAGGAGCATATTAAGTCGGACAAGATTAAATTTGACAAGCCTGAGAGCGTTGCAAAACTTATGGAATATTTTAACTCATTATAAAAGCTGGAAAAGGGTAAACGAATTGGTTTTCGCTAATCTTTTTTTTCGGTGCTTTCTCGTTTTTCCACGACGATAGTATAATCCATTGCCAGGGCTGCCAGGGTTCCCACGGCAGCATAAATTGGTACGAGAAGGACGCCTATGGCTCCGACAGTAAGGGGAAATTCCATGATGGTATTATCCTTGTCGTTTTTGATTATAATCCTTCTGGCGTTTCCCTCTTTTATTATCTCCTTAATTTTGGCTAATATTTCATCGCCCGAGACTTTGAACGTCTCATGAAAAGATTGCTTATTGTCTGCCATTTGAGGTCATTTAAAGATTATTACGGTTTAGATTATCAATGATAAAATTAGCCATTATTCATTGCGAAAACAAGAAAATTTTCATAACCCGGGAATCCATTAGCTTCAATATAAGACGCCATCAAATAAAAAACCCTCCTTCGTTCTGCGGACCAAGGAGGGAGAAGTCGGGGTGATCCGACTCATTTATAAGGCTATCAGCTGGAAAAGCCATTGCCCCTGACCACTTTTGGCTGAATTATATTGACCACCTCAAGTCGGAGTTAAATCATTGTAATATAGTTTTGTATGATAAAGACAATCTGACTGGCTGAATGTGGTCATTCCCTCCGGCTTTTGCAATCTTGTGCGAATTTCGATTAACGTTGAAATATGCACAACTGATTGCGTTTATTGAGATATTATGCATAAATTTATAAAACGACATAGCGGACTAAACGGGCTGAACAACTAAAAGTCATGCATTGCACCGACATCAGATAAAAGAGTGAGCGAGAGGGTCGCTGAAAACTGATTAGAGTAAGCACGAAATTTAAATAAATCACAACATGAAAAATTAATTTTCACATTAATATTTTTGTTAGTTGTAGTCATAGGCTTCAGCCAAGAACTCACTTATTCTAAAGATTACGCAGGGAATACCGTAGTCAAAGACCAATACGGCAATATTGTAGCGACAGGTTCAACAGACTATGCAGGTAATTTTGTATGGAAAGATAAAAATGGTAATGTAATAAAGACAGATTCTAAAGATTACTCAGGTAATACTGTCCAAAACTCCAATAAATGAGCTACTTACAAAAACACAAATCAAACAAAATGTCAAAGAACAACTTAACTTATTTAATTTCAACGAAATATTAAAGCATCACTAATGATAAACATATTATAAACTAATAAATAAAAGCAAATGAAAAAGGTATTATTCTTAATGTCTATGATGTTAATGTTAACATTAACTTCTTTTGGTCAAAAACAGGATACTATTCAAAAAAAGCATGCTGTTCAGGAAAAGTATATTGGTCAAACGGTATCATTAGGTGTATTTGGTCATGGAAAGATTACTGCTATTAGTGAAATGGACATATCATTGGGCGTAACGGTTTTTAAACCACAATTTTCACCTACTGTTGGATTTAGTTTTAACGTATCCCGTAATAATTTCTATGTTGATTGGTCAAATAATACGGGATATGGAAATGGCAAAGAAGCGGGTGGTTCTACTGGATTGACATATGCAAATAAAATGACTGCACAAGTTTTTAATTTTGGATATGGTATCAGCATACTTCCTTCAAAAATATGGTATGTTGTACCACTGATTGGATACGGATATTCAAGAGATATTTATGAAAGCGCAATATGGAATGCATATTGGTATGGCGATATTCATTCTTATCTTAATCTTGCCGTAATTACTAAAGTATATATAAAAAGGATTGGTATATATGCAGGAATAGGAATAATCGACAGATTCAAATTCGGATTATCATATAGATTTAAAGTATATGCATTTGAAAAAGTTCAAAAGGTTCGTAAGAAATAACCAATTAAAAAATGCAATAATGTTCGGGTTTTTACTTATAATAGATATTCCGATTGTCTGTAAAAGCCGAACATATTGGTTCTTCGTCAAATTTGGGGATAAACAATCAACATCTCATTGTTAATAACTATTTGATATACAGGAATATAAGTTATTCTTTTCTTTGGTAATGCGAAGCCTGTTTATTATCTTTAAGTAATTGATAAACAATTACATGAGATGATAAAACAACTAATCGCTATGCCTTTTCTAAATCTGAAAAAAATCGAATGCTCTGAGAGTACTATCAGGATCTATGCTGCAATTAAATCTCATAGATCAAAATGCCCTGTCTGTGGCAAATACAGCAAGAGAGTTCACGATTACTATTTCAGAACGATTTCTGATCTTCCGGTTTTCCAAAACAGAACTGAAATTCTCTTGAAGACTCGAAAGTTCCGATGTGGAAACGATCGATGTCACCGGAAAGTCTTTTCGGAACACAAACCCCCGACATAGTACCTTATGCCAGAAGAACGAAAAGAGCAGCAAAAATACTTGATTCCTTTGCTATTGAGTTAACAGGAAGGTTGGGAAGTATCATGTCCAAACAGCTATCCATTGCAGTTAGTAGCTCGACGATTACCAGGATTGCTCACAGTCAACAACTCTTGGATATTCAGCAACCAAAGGTGCTAGGTGTCGATGACTGGGCATACCGGAAAGGGGTAAGTTATGGGACGATACTTATTGATATGGAAACCTCCAGACCCATTGAGTTATTGCCATCGAGAGATGGCCAGGTATTAAAGGATTGGTTACTAAAATATAATGATGTCAAGATTATTACCAGAGATCGGGCAAGTTCTTATGCTGCAGCAATTATTGAAGTGTGTCCAAATGCTATTCAAATTGCCGATCGATTTCATCTATTAATGAATCTATCAAATGCTTTAGATGCCTATTTCAAAAGTATAAGTAAAAGAATAAGGACTCTGATAGCTGACAAGACCAATGAGATCCTTGAGCTCGCTGAAAAGAAGTCTATAAGCATAGAAGAAGAAACGAAAGAAACTCAACATATTACGATGGATCAAGAATCAATTGCCACTAAGTTTGATCAAAGACTGGATACCTTTTTAAAGGTCAAGGAACTTCAGGTCAAAGGCACTCCAATCAAAAGAATCTCAATAGACCTGAAAATGAGTCGGAATACTGTTAAATCATATTTTAATCAAGAATCATTATCTCCCAGAAAAAGTTCTGAATCAACAAACATAGAAGTATTTACAAATCTTATTGTATCCAGATTGAATGAAAAGGGGTATAGATTAATTGACATATTTAGAGAGATAAAAGAGCTGGGATATAACGGCGGTAAGACGCAGGGTTATTATAATATAAAACTCATCAAGGAAAACTGTAATATAGAAGTTATTGGGTATCCAGTAAACCATAAGCCTAAAATTCCATATATAAAACCACTAAGCTCCAGAAAATTAGCAAAATATATTGGTTTTGACTTAATGGACATATCCGATCACCATGAGCGATTTTACCTACAAACGTTATTGGATAATATTACAGAACTAAGAATTGTCCGGAAACTGGTCCAGAATTTTAAATCAATGCTGGCAAGAGGATGCGGTAATATCAGAAAATGGATTGATTTTATTAAGCACTCGAAATACAAACTAGCCGGACTGAGAACCTTTGCCAGAGGTCTGTTGAGCGATATTAAGGCTGTTGAAAATGGGATCAACATGAGCTGGAGCAACGGAACTGTGGAGGGACATGTCAATAGAATCAAGAGCATTAAGCGGCAAATGCATGGACGGGCCAGCTTTGAGTTGTTGCGGAAGAAAGTGATATTGTCTCAATCAGGTTAAAACATCCCCAAATTTGACGAAGAACCAAGCCGTCCGGCTTTTGCACCAAACACTCGCCCAGTCGAAAAAGATCGGTTTTTTTAACTGTGTTTTCCAATCGACTCATTGTAGGCTGAGATGCTAAATCATTGCCACTCTGAGGTAATCGGCCTGCACACATTTTAAATATCATATCTTCACGTAGATCATTGCAATCGTTACAATCTTCATAACCGGCTGCTATCTGAAAAACTCGTTGTCTCAATAGTTCTTTAACTGAATGATCAATATAACGCTGGTCCCTTTCGTTATGTATACAGTTACTCGCTGATGATAAGAGATTTAGCTAGCTGTCAAGCTCACGAAGAAGTAATAATCCTCCATCTCTACTTATGCGATCACCACTAAAACTAAGTTCAATATTTTTACCTTGTATCGGAAAAAGGTTAAGTTCTGTGGTGGAAATTTCAGTTTTTTTGTCTATCATTATACAAAGGGGTGTATTTGTTGTAATCACTTTAAATATAACTGATTAAGTTGTAATTAAAGAACAAAACCCCCTTTTTTATGAATAATTTAGGTTAAATAGGTTTTAAGAGGACTAACAAGTACATTTGATTTAAATATTGGCATCGGGAAAGTATTTTTTCGAAGTGGCCTTAATTAAAGAATTGTACAAATCATGAATGAAAAACGAGTATCAAAAGGTATATCACGTCGTGAGGTGTTGAAAATCGGTACAGTAGCTGTCGTTGGTGCAGCTGCCTTTGGAAAAGTTGGTACATTGACGGCAGAGCCGTCAGTGTCTACACCGACGACTTTGTTGAATCAGAACCTTGATTTTCGAGGCTTCAACTACCAGTCGGAAGATAAGGGACAAAAGGTTGATTTCTCTTACGCCTTTGCCACTCCGCACCGAATTACTGTTGGCCGGCCAGATGCGAGTAACCGGACACTGCTCGACCTTCAAACGGGTAGTCTACGTATGGGTTGGACTTACGATAATTTGTCGATGTCAAACTTTCCTCCTCTTTCCTTTCGGGTACCGCAAACATCGTGGAGTATTAAAATCACCCCGCAGATTGACGGAAAGTCATTTACAAGCAGTCGTTGGACGCGGCTCGATGGCGTTTTGCCTGGGTTGGAGAACGTCTACGAAGACTTTTCCGGTTCAGTACGATTGGAAGTTCTAAGCGGAATTACCGCAGCGCTGGTTCAGATCGATCTCGTCAACACCGACTCGAAGCCTCATCAGTTTGCGTTGCTTTGCGATTCGGGCAGTTGGGGAGAGAACCCCGCATGGCTCGATCCAACGCGAGACGTGGGTGACAATCTCGTTGCCGGTTGGAACGAGCGTGCCGATCGTGTGTTGATCCTTGGCCTTGGTGCTGATGCTTATTCCCTCCAGTCCGATGGAATTCCCCCGGGACCGAAAAACATTATACTCGTCTGGAACTTGAAGCCAGGTGAAAAACGTCAGGGCTGGCTCGTCCGTCCTTATCACGGGTATGAGGCTGATTTGACTGCCCTGCGCAAACAAGACTGGACACAGGAAATGGAACAGGGAAAAAAAGAGTGGAGCAACCTCTTGGGGAAGGCTTCCAAACTGAGTATTCCCGATGTCGGCGTGTCGAACGCCTATCAAGCTTGCTTCGCCGATTTATTCATCATGCGCGAGCCACTAGCTGATGGCCGTATCATTGGTGTACCTGGTACGGAAGTATATCGCGCAGGTAACTCAGGTGAGCCCCTTATCATTGCAGTGGCATTGGATCAAAATGGACTTCATAAAGAATCATTCGCAGGTGCTTCGATCTCGTTCGAAATGCAGGAGTCCGACGGTTGTTGGGCAGATAAACGCGGTTGGATGCATTCTATGTGGTGTGCCTCAGGATTCAAGTCATGGGCTGTTATGGAACACTATCGTTTGACGGGTGATAAGAAGTTTTTGGCCGATGTCTATCCTCGCATGGTCGCCAGTTCACGGTGGCAGGAACGGCAGCGGGTACGGATGCGGAAAGGCGACGGCGAACGTCCTCTTACTTACGGTCTTATGCCACGCGGCTTTGGTGATTGCGGACTGATGAATGACGATGACAATTACGGAGTCTTCTTCCCTCATAATATATGGGCAGTGTATGCCGATCGGTGTTCTCTTGAAGTGGCTGAAATCCTCCGAAAAACAGACGACATGTCTGAATTGAAAAAAATCTACGAAACTGCCTACAATGATCTGCTTATCGCCCTTGACCGAGGCGCGATTAAGGAACAGGACTATCGGTGGATTCCCGGTGCACCTGGCAAGACCTCCGGCAGCAGTTGGGGGGCGCTCAACATTGTATCCCCATGCGGATTATTGCCACCAGATCACATGTTGGTTACCGGCACTTTACGAAAAATCGAGGCGAACATTAGCAAGGGCGGTCAACCGATCCATACTGGATGGATGGCAGATGGTTCGTGGGTCGCTATCACCCTTGACAACATTGCTGAAGTCAATCTGGCACAGGGCAACGGCGATGCAGCTGTAAGGTATCTATACTCAACGCTCAATCATGGCACACCTCTATACACATGGTGTGAGGAACGTGGTCAGGAGCCGGGTACCACAAAGTGTTCGGGTGACCGACAACACCTTTGGACGCCGGTAGCAGTTGTCCGGGTTATACGTGATATGATGGTCTTGGAAAAAGGAGATGGCCTAAACCTTGCTTTGGGAACGGCTCGCGAATGGCTTGGTTCAGGAAACCCGGTTGGTATTACCGATGCATGTACACACTTTGGCAAGATCTCTTACCAAATGCAATATGATTCAACAGGATCGAAAGTGACAGGTGAGATAACCTTTACTGAACACTCCTCTGCTGCCTGGGCTGTTTTGCACATCCGGTTACCAGAAGGGTTGAAGGTTAAATCGGTCAATTTCGAGTCGAAGGCAACAGTGTTACCTGACGGTTTTGGACTCCGCTGGAATACGCCGCATGGGACCATGAATTTCTCTGCAACTATCGGAACCTGATATAATAGGCAATCAATACCGCTTCTTGTTTCCACTGGCAAAAGGAACGATAGTTCCATAACATATAACGAATAAATGAAGAATAGTTTTTAGGTGACAAGCTATTTCAGGACGAGACATTATAGGATATTTCGATATTGATAAAGGATGTTATCAATACTTGATAGATCAAAAAGGAATTAAAATTAAAACTGTCTTATTATCAAATTTTTCTAATAAGGAGATCCTTGATTTAACTCTAGCTAGTCTTGATAAACAAAAAATCAGTTTAACCAAAAGGATAGATGGGAAAATTGGGATTTTAAATTGTGATACCTTTTCAAGGTACATTAAGAGCATAGCCTAAAGATTTTTTCATTATATATTTTTTATTCTCCTTATTCTAAGAATAATGGATTTGTTTTTAATTAGCTATCTTATAAGGTCATCTTAAAAAATGGTGCCTAAGTATAGCATAGAAGATGCTACGAAAGCACTGTCCAGGTTCTAGCACATTTTTTTCTACTTCTATAAAGATCGCATTATTGAAGTTCAAGCAGGTTTTAATTTGATACAATTGCTACCTTTTCATCCCTTTAATTAGTAAACTGTTATAAATCTGCGAGGTCACTGGCTTTCCCATTATAGTTTGTAATATGCGATAGAACTAAGAAAGCAGAATTTTATTTCAAAATAGTTCAAATCATGTTCAACCCAGATAAAAAAAGAAGTACACAGTTAGTATAAGAGTTATATACTAAACTATGTACTTATTGTTTTCAGATCGTCTGAAACCCTGTCGGGGTGATCCGACTTGAACGGACGACCCCTTGCACCCCATGCGTTTTTTAGACGGTTTTATTATTTTGTATTATTTTGTAATACATTGATAATAAATTAGATAATACTTTTGCTCTTGTTTTATATTGTACTTATTTGTACCTTTACTGTATACTAAACTGTATACCTAATTGTAAACTTTAAATTGTCGATAATATATGAGTACTGTAAGATTTAACCTTCTGACCATCAAAAAGAATAGATCTGGTAGACACCCTATTGTTCTACGTATCACTTCTGGAGACTATCGGAAATATTTATTTACAGGATACTATTGTTCAAAAGACGAATGGGATGACGAAACTGAAACAGTGACAAGCAATTACACTGAAAAATCACCTGGCAGAACTTTGATAAACTCATACCTGACTAAATACAAAGCGAAGGCCCAGGATATCCATGATCAGTTTATAAAAGATGGCATTCCTGATTATACTCCTGATCAGTTTATAAATGCATACGGGAGAAAGAGCAGGGGAAGGGTAACAGTCTTCAATGCCTTCACCGAAAGGATTAACGAATTACACGACCAAAGCAGGGAAGGGTATTCAAGGGTGTTTAAAGGGGTTTTAAGCGTTTTTAAGACATTCAGAAAGGGACAAGACCTGTTCCTATCTGATTTGACGCCAAAAGTACTGGAAGAGTGGATTTCCTACTTAAAAAACGACAGAGGGATTACAGATAATACCATAAACAATTACCTGAGGACTACCCGGACACTATATTTGTATGCAATAAAGAAGGGGTGGGTGAGGAGCGAATATTATCCATTCCGTGAAATACGAGTGAGTGAGTTCAGTACGGAAACAAGTCCAAGGGCTCTTGATGATAATAAACTGCAGGAATTACTGAATCTGGAAGTTTTCCCTGATCTTCAACTGGCAAAGGATATCTTCGTTTTTTCTTTCTTCGGACGTGGGATTTCTTTTATAGACGTGGTCTATTTGAGATCGGAAAACATGCAGGACGGGAATATATTCTACGAACGTAAAAAGCTGGCAAAAAAGCCTGTCAGGGTTATATTCCCGATTAGACCCGAAATAAAAGAGATCATTGAAAGATACTATGATCCGGATAGGAGTTACCTGTTTCCAATCCTGGACGTAAATAAACATATCACACAACAACAAAAGCTCGACAGGATTCATAAAGTCAGGGCGCATGTAAACAGGGATATGAAAATTATTGGCAGGCAAATAGGGATCGAAGGTTTGACAAGTTATTGGAGCAGACACACCTATGCCTCGTTCATGTTTCGAAGAGGAATGTCGATTATGATGGTCAAAGAATCACTTCGGCACAAGAGCATGAAAACGACAGAAATTTATCTAAAGTCCCTGGGGCTGGATGCAATTGCAGATTTCGAGGACCAGATTTATAGTAACCTTTAATCTTTAAAAGGATAATTACAATTGCGTTTATCGAAACATTATAGTGTTTTTGACGGGACTTTTCTCTATTGATTCCCTCTCTAAATAAATCTTTTTCATACAATGGCATATGCGCAGTATAGCGAAAAACCGCTAGGATGAAGCGCTTTTTATGAATGGGTTGCAGTGGTTGCAGAAGAAGATTGGTAGAAAAAGAAGTTGTCAACCTTATGCATATAGTAATTTAGCAGATAGCAATTTGGGAAATGAAAGCTGCTATCTATATAGGAAAAAGAATTGATGAAAAGGAGAATCCTGGTCAGGTTATCCAATTGATAAATTTTACTCAAATGAAAGGTTGGGATTATGAGGTATTTTCAGAAGTTACAAATACAATAGAATCGCAGCCTGTTAAAACGGAGGTTTTGACCCGATTAAGAAGAAACGAATTTGGGGTTGTTATAATATATAAGCTAAACGATTGGACATTTACTACGGTTGAATTGGTTGATGAAATTAATATGTTGGTGTCAGGAGGGATAAGGTTTATTTCGCTCCAGGAAAATTTTGATACGTCAACCATGACCGGGAAACTGTATTTAAAAGTACTCTCATCCTTTTTTGATTTTGAAGAATCATTTATTCCAGGTCCGGTAACAAAAGTTACAGGAAGAAACAATCCGGCATTTTACAAGAAGAATTACACTGTTTTCGGACGAGTGTTGAATACTACCAGGAGTACCGGCACAGGAAATAGTAGCAAATCTGAATATGATCTAATCGATTTAAAGGAGGCATGTGAACTTACTGGGTACAGTCGCCATTCCCTATACCAAATGACTTCCCGTCATCAGATACCTTTTATTAAACGCACTGGCGGCAGGAAACTCTTCTTTTCAAGGCGGGCATTGCAGAATTGGTTCATGACTGGCAGCGATTAGTATTTATGGACTTTTTAATAATCAAAAAACTAACGAAATATTATCATGGAAGAAGTTCATAATTATCAAATTATAGCCAAAAGGTTATGCAATAGATGCAAAAAACCATTGGATGATAATGACCATGGAAACAGGAAAGCACATCCGGATTGTGCTAAAAATTATAAAAAGCAACATCAAAAGGAAAAATATCAAATTGGAAATACTGCCAAGCTTATGATTCAGAAAAACGAAGCTGTAGCAGCGCGTTTATATGAAATGGATAAACAGAAAACTGGAATTCCATTCACTTACGCAATGGAGCAAGGGTTTAGATTTGACTGCCCGACTTTTACTCGTAAGCACTTAAATAAGACAGTAAATATGTTTGACCATTATGGATATGTCCTTGAGACAATTAAAGGTGAAATTTTAATATTTATTTACTATGAATCAGAACTTTTCTCAATCGATTAATCCACTTCAGGAACATATGATCAATCAAGAGAAATTTCGAACGCAAAGCAATCTAAGTATTTTGTGTATCGGATTACTTTTAGGCGGCATTATTTGTTTTGTTATTATGAATAAACTGCCTACAATCAAATTGAAAGCTGATGAGAGGAAAACCTAACCGACTTAATTCCTTTAGAAAGAAACTTTAAGCAAGAATATCAGGGAATATTCCGGAATATTCCTGATTTTATCAGGCAGTTTTTAAAAAGGAAGGATTTTTGCTTTAAGTCTAAGAGGCACTCAAACCTTTTTTGCAAAAATAAGATAATGAATTAAATATGATGTTATGTTTTTCTTAATACACCGTTTGGTTCACCAGACGCTTATCCTGTTCAAAGAACCTAATACTGCTAAGTTTGTAAAAAGTGGTATTATAAAATAATCCTTCAGATATAAATCAAAGTAAGCAGTCGGAAAAACTAATATGATTTGTTAAAAATGATTAAGAAAACATGAAAAATAATGTTAAAGTCGGCTGGACAGTTTATATTTATCCGATGAATAAAAACAATTTTACCGTAATTCTGGATGATGTTAAATTATGGGATGATTTCAAAGCAGATAAGCCTTATGCTTTATCGAAAATTTACCATGATAACATACAATATCTTTACAGATATGGGAAAAAGTTCACTAACAACCAAGACGAAATTAAAGACTCCATACAGGAACTTTTTTTTAATTTAATCCGTTCGCGAAAAAATCTGGGATTCACAAATAATATAAGGTTTTACTTATTTAAATCTCTCAAACGGATGCTACTTCGGGAGTCTGTTGAATTCAATAAAAGACTGGATAAATATGAGTACAATGAAAGGGCTGATTTAATAACTGTATTTTCATCAGAAGATGAGTTGATCAACCGGGAGGATGAAATCCAGAAAAAAAACTTAATACACAGGGCTCTTAAGAAGCTTAGTCCCAAGCAACAGGAGATTCTTTTTTATAGATATAACTGTAATTTCGAATATGATCAGATCTGCGAGATAATGTCAATGAATTACGATTCTGCCAGGAAAATGATGTACAGAGCATTGAAATCACTGGGAAAAGCATTTGAAGAGAGTCGGATACAAAAGACAAATCTCGTGATCATCTAAAATTATAAAGTATTTGCTTTCGGTGTGCTAATTATATTTTATAAAACTCAGCAAATTATCTTTAGCTGAAATACCCACCTCGATAATATAAGTCCTCAAAATGGTCATTAAAATTTAGTAAAGATTTAGAAATATCTTCGGATTTGATAATCAGCCATTTATACAATAAAATTCAATTTTTAAGCAAAATATTCTTTTACCTGAGTCCACAAATAAAGGAATTTTGTCTTTATATAATATTGAAGTAGTAGATAAAGCAATTTATATATTCAAACAAACATCATTTAGCGTGGATTTAAAGTACTTGAATTATGATATAGAAGAACTTATCCAGGATAGGAGTTTTATATTATTTATAAAAATGGGTCAGAATATAAAAGAATGGGAATCTTTCCTGAAAGAACATCATGATTTTGAAGAGAAGGCAAGCCTGGCCAGGAAAATCATCCTCAGCTTACAGGAAAAGGAGGATGTTGTTTCAAAGGATGAAGCAGATTCTCTATGGCAGAACATAGACCTCTTTTATAGTCAGGAATTACAGAAAAAGAATAAGTCAAACAGTTTCAGGACTATTCTCCGCTATGCCGCTGTTTTAATTTTATTCCTTTCGATTTTTGGAGTTGGAAATTGGTACTTTCTCAATAGAAAATCGAAATTTCATTTTGCAAACTCTGAGATTCTAAACGAAAAAAATGCACAATTAATGCTGGCTAATGGTGAAGCAATTGATTTGAAGAAAAAAGAATCAAAGATTACTTTTAATACTGCTAATGATGTTATCAATATAAATAGTGATACTGTTATTCCCATGTCTAAAGCGGATAATGGCAAGGCTATATTACAGTATAACGAAGTTGTTGTGCCGTTTGGAAAGAAATCAGTTATCGAACTTGAAGATGGTACAAAAATTTGGTTAAATGCCGGAAGCCGTTTTGCCTTTCCAACTCATTTCGCTGGAAACAAAAGGGAGGTATTTTTAGATGGTGAGGCATTTTTTGATGTTGCACATAATGAGGCCAAGCCTTTCTTAGTCAATACCGGGGAGGTGACAATTAAAGTTTTTGGAACCAGGTTTGACCTGTCAGCTTATAAGTTAGATGCAGATATTACTACCGTTCTTGAGGAAGGTAAAATCGCGATCTCACGAAACAATACTTTAAGTTTAACGGGAAAAGAGACAATAATAACCCCGGAACATAAGGCAGTTTATAATAAAGCATTAAAGACTCTTATAGTAAAGGATGAACCCGATATGGAGTTTTATACCGCATGGATCAAGGGGTGGTTACCTTTTTCTAAGGAGAGTTTGTTTGTAGTATTCAATAAACTTCAGCGATATTATAACGTAAAATTCATCTATAATGAGTCTTTTTCTACTGATGACCTCATAACCGGAAAACTCGATTTGAAAAATTCGTTATCTGAAGTTTTAAGAACCCTGTCAGATCTTACAAGAATATCATATAGGATTGAAAATGAGAATATTTATATCGGAAGTAAACAAAAATAAAATGCTTATGAGGAAATAAAAAAGACCGGTGAGTCTGCTAACCCTCCGGCCTTAAAAAATTGTTCACACAAGTTAAATGTAAACCCTACAAATCTATGCAAAAAAAGCTTATCCTATTATGCTCTCGGAAAGAAAGTATAAATAAATTATTGTTGAGAATGAAGTTGTTAGCCTTTATTTCGTTAATTGCCATTACCACTGTTTCAGCTAAAAGTTATTCTCAGCCTGCAAAACTGACCTTTGATTTTGACAACGTACCTGTTAGTCAGGTTTTTAGGGAAATAGAACAAAATACCGACTATATCCTGATTTACAATGAAAAAACGTTGGATGTTAATCGCATAGTTTCCGTAATCGCTGATAATGATAGTATTGAGACGGTACTTAACAAGGTTTTTACCGGTACACGAAACTCATTTAATATTTATGACCGGCAAATAGTAATTTCATTACTTGATGAGGATCCTACAGATTATAAAAAAATTAACAATGTTGAGGAATTACAGCAAGTAACAATAACTGGTAAAATAACTGAAGCGGCAACCGGAGATGCACTTATCGGAGTAACCGTTCTGGTGAAAGGCACAACCTTAGGTGCCCTTACAGATATTAACGGTAGTTTTTCGATTCCTGTTTTAAATAAACAGGCAGTTACACTTCTTGTCTCTTTTATCGGCTACACCACTCAGGAAGTACTTGCAACTCCTGGCTTTCCTGTCAATGTCGCACTTGTACTGGAGGTGACAAAAATTTCCGAAGTTATAGTTACGGGTTACAGTACCCAGAAGAAAGAAAGTGTAGTGGGAGCCATTTCACAGGTAAAATCCGAAGCACTTATTCAATCTGGATCTCCAAACATTACTAATGCAATTACCGGTAAACTTTCAGGAGTATTAACGATCCAGCAGTCAGGAGAACCGGGAAGTAATGCCTCCGAAATAATCGTTCGTGGACTATCCAGCTGGAATGGTTCTGCACCACTTACCCTGATCGATGGTGTTGAACGCGATTTTACGGATATGGATCCGAATGAGATAAATACGATTTCAGTACTGAAAGATGCATCGGCAACTGCAGTATTCGGTTCAAAAGGTGCAAACGGAGTTATTATTGTAACCACTAAAAGAGGCTATTTAGGCAAACCTAAAATGACTTTTACCGGTGCGACCGGGGTACAGGTACCGACAAGGATTCCTTCATTTATTGATTCGTACACTACAATGTCGATGTTGAATGTAGCCAGGATGAATAACCAGGAATTCTCCATGTTAACCTCCAGAGATATCCTTAATGAATATCGCAATCCTTCCTCTCCCCTTAAAGCTTTGCAATACCCTAATGTCAACTGGTTTGATGTAAATGATAAAGCATTTGCTCCTTCAGAAAATGCAAACATTAGTGTCGTTGGAGGAACTGATTTTATAAAGTATTTCGCTTCATTAGGATACATGTACGAAGGCAGTCTTTTTAAACAAGCTAAAGAAGGGTATCGCGACTCACGTTATTGGTACAACAGATTTAATTATCGAACGAATATAGATTTCACCCTGACCAAAACAACTCAGTTATCGCTTAATCTTGGAGGTGAAGTGGGAATTAAA
Organism: Bacteroidales bacterium; assembly: GCA_003142255.1. GTDB lineage: Bacteria > Bacteroidota > Bacteroidia > Bacteroidales > VadinHA17 > LD21. Next base: position 133,861 of record PLLO01000008.1, read on the forward strand.
AATTCACCAATGGTCGCCACATATGGAAACTGGAAAGCCTTCTACGGGACAACAGGCGCTGAATTCCCCGCTTATTACCCTGCTTGGGTTTTGGATCAGATTCCGGACACTGATTATCCTGATGCATCAGGTGCCAGGAGAGCGATGTCTTCAAGCTCATGGTTCACAAACCCATATAATAATATAAATGAACCTTCTTTTGAAAGATACCTCTCCTCAAAATTGTTCACAGACCTGATTTTAGAACAAAAGCTTGACTTTCTTCTTAAAGGATTGTCCACAAAAGCTAAGGTATCTTTTAATACATATTATGATATGTGTACTTTGCGTGCCAGTTATTCTATCCCGACTTATAGAATTCTATGGGATAGAGTAGGTGTTGATGCAAACGGTGACGGGAAAGTTGATCAAAATCCCTGGGAACGTGATGGACAAGGTATTGAATACTTTAATCCGGCTCCTCTCAACATTACCGTAGGCGGAATGGAAAACTCAACAGCAGGTCTTATTTCGGGTTCTTCGGGAGGAAATGCTTTTTACTCGGATCTCTATTACGAGATATCCCTGAATTATAACCGTTCTTTCGGGCAACATAATGTTTCCGGATTAGCTTTAATGAATCGTCAGCAAAAAGATCTCGGAACTGAATTCCCGTATTATAATGCAGCTTATGTAGGAAGAGCAACGTATAATTATTCAAATAAATATCTACTGGAAGTAAACATTGGCTATACAGGATCTGAACGATTTGCACCTGCTAACCGATACGGATTTTTCCCATCGGGTGCAATCGGCTGGGTGATATCTGAAGAAAAGTTCTTTAAAAATGCCATGCCATGGATGAACAAGCTTAAGATTCGCTATTCCGATGGCCTTGTTGGCAGCGATTATGCAGCAAACCGGTGGCTTTACATAAGCGACTATTATTCAGATGCTAACGGATATATATACCAGGATCTGGGAGCAAATGTGTCAGCTCAATGGGAAGAGGCCCGAAAAAAAGATCTTGGGATCGAACTTGGCGTTTTTAATAACCTGATAACATTTAACGTCGATTTGTTCGACGAATACCGTGATAAAATGTTGTTAACGCCCCAGAATGTTACCTTTTTAATCGGTAACTCTTTTAAGGATCTGAACCTTGGTAGTTTGAAAAAACACGGGATAGAATTGGAGATTGAATTTAATAAAACGACAGCTAACAAAATTAATTATTTTATTAAAGGAAATTTTGGATTCAACGAAAACCGCATTTTATTCAAAGATGATCCCATTTATGCACCGGAATATACCAAAGCAGCGGGTAAACCTTTAGGTGCCCAGTTAAAAGGTGTTATAAGAACAGGCACAGGATATTATACCTCGATTAATGATATTCATATCAATCCTTCGCCTGTATTACTTGAAAAACTATTCGTGGGAGATTATAAATTTCTAGACTATAATTCCGATGGGGCAATAAGCTCTCTTGACAGCTATCCAATTAAGGGGCAGATGTACCCTCCTATAACCTATTCGTTTTCAAGTGGATTTAGTTATAAAGGATTCGAATTCAACTTTATGTTTCAAGGAAATTCTGGCAAATATCAACAATTTGGTCCGGAATTCATGGTTGAATTTTATAAAGGCTCTGCCCGTGTACACTCTGAACAATTAGATTATTGGAGACCCGACAATCAGGATGTTAACCATTCGACTTTACATTTCACCTCTTCTGATGGAGGTGACGCTATTCATTCATGGGGCAGTAATGTATTCGATGGTATATTCTGGAGAGATGCTTCTTACCTGCGGTTAAAAGAGATATATGCAGGCTACAATATTAATTCAGGATTTCTTAAACAGATTGCCGGCATCACAAATGTCCTTGTCTATATCAATGCAACCAACGCAATTACTTTTACAAAATTACTCAGAGAATTTGATCCTGAGGTAAAGAGTGAAGGGGGAGGATTTTATCCTCAGCTAAGCCGATATAATCTTGGGGTGAAGTTTGCATTCTAAATTCTAAAATTCGACTACTATGAAAAAATATTATATTTTATTTTTATGTATAGCATTTTATTCAATTCTTCTTTCCTCATGTGAAAAGTATTTGGATAAAGCACCGGAATCCAACTTTACTGAGCAGGACGTATTTTCAAATTATAATAATTTTAAATTATTCTTTGATGCAGTCTATAATGGGAAGCCGGGAAATCAGGGTATAACAAGAATAAACAATTATAATATAGCAGTGGCATTCAACTTTAATATGGCTGCCAGTCCCAAAAAGTTTAGTCTTGATCAGATCACCGATTTGTGCGATGGCGGAAGGTTAAACTCAAGAAATACAATTAAGGCGGGTACGCTCGGGAGCACAGTTAGCTGGTTCTACGGAGGTGGCAATGATGATCGTTATGAACTTACCACCAGCTTTTTGATCATTAGGACCTGTAATATAGGATTGCAAAATATTGGTGCACTAAAAGATGTCAAACAGGAAGAAATTGACGATTTAATTGGTCAGATGCACTTCATAAGAGCTTTCGCTCATTTCAATTTATTCCGTTTCTGGGGACCAATGCCATATATCACCAAAGTGATAGGGCCATACGACGATTGGGATATCCCCCGTCTGTCTAAACACGAAACTTGTATGAGTATTGCCGCTGATCTGGATACTGCTGCGGCATATTTCGAAAAGGCAAACAGAATGCGCAGGGATAATCCGGTTGTCGGCGGGGTAGGGCACCTGAACCATCCTGACCAGTTCCGACCAAACGGAGTGACTGCCAAAGCCTTAAAAGGCCGTGTATTGTTATATGCTGCAAGCCCGCTTAACAACCAGGTTGGTGTGTCGGAATGGGAAGAGGCAGCAAAAGCTAACTGGGATGCAATTCAGGTTGCTCAGCAATATGGCTATTTCCTTTTAAGCGCTGCTGATTATAAACTAAATTTTGCCGGCACTAATTATTCAGACGAGGAGTTGTGGGGATGGGCGATAGGTCCCCTCGCTTATAACAGCGACTATGCGTCATTTCTGGTTAACGGAGTTTTTGCCGCCAGTACTGGTAATATGTCAGGCGACAATCCTACCCAGAACACTGTCGACAAATTCGAAACCAAATGGGGCGATCCGCTTGATACTCAGGCAGCCAGAGATGCAGCTACTGCCCTTGGGCATTATAAAGAACAGGACCCGTATAAGAACCTGGATCCCCGTTTCTATATAGACATTATTTATAACGGAGCGGCAATTCCCGGTTACGTAACTGCAGCTATTTACTATCAGGTAAACGGCAGTGGAGTGATATCCTATTCCGAACTTCTTAACCACAGTTACGCAGGTATTTCTAACACAGGATATTATCAAAGAAAACTCTGGGGTGGGCAAAGTACCAAGAATAGAGTGTCCCCGCTTCATACCGATCCTATTATCAGGCTTGCCGAACTATATCTGAATTATGCAGAGGCTGCCAATGAGGCTTATGGACCCAATAACCCTGCTCCGGGAGCTACTCTTACTGCAGTACAGGCGGTTAACCTGATCAGATCAAGGATCGGTCAGCCCGATGTCTTGCCCAAATTCACTGATACAAAAGAGAATTTCAGGACCAGGATCAAAAACGAACGTACTGTTGAATTATGTTTTGAAGGGAATTACTACTTCGACATCCGCCGTTGGATGGATGCGCCTGTTACAATGAAAGGCCCGCTTATTGGGATGAATATCGAAAAAGTTCCTGTCAGTGCAACCTATCCTTTAGGGTTTAAACATACTCGTATAGCTTTGCCCGCTAACCGTCAAAGCAACTGGAAAGATGAAATGTATTACATTCCATTCAAAAGCGAGGATTATTTTAAAATGAAGAATTTCGACACAAGCCTAAACCCACAGTGGTAACTTTTAACCTGTAAAAATGAAGATTATGAGATTTAAATATATATATTGGATATACAGATATATAGGTGTACTTCTGTTATTTGTATTACTATCAGATAAAATTTATGCACAGAGAGATCCGGCAAAAAATGTCAAAATTGTAAGTTTTAATCTGAAAGTCGTTGATGAAAATGGAACCCCTGTACAAAATGCTAATGTTTCAGTCGGCGAAGGACTGGTTTTTACCCAAACTGATGAAAATGGTACCTGCTCATTAAAGGGATATCTGAATGGTTTTGTGACAGTTTCCGCTCCCAATTATGAAAAAAGTGTCATTTTGGTTCAGGACATAATTAGTGAGAATACGATAAAACTAAAGAAATCAAAGCTTTATATGAGTTCCGATGATGATATTCCTTTGCCCTTTACTACTCAGAAAAAGCGTTATATTACCGGGAGTGCCGAAATAATCAGCAGTAATCAATTAGAGAAATATCCTTCGACCGATATCCGAAATGCTTTAACTGGCCTGGTGCCCGGGCTTCAGGTTACAGAATTAAATGGATCTCCTGGATATAGTTTTGAAGAGAAGATGGGGACTTATCACGGTACTGACAAAATTGATGTAACAGCCAGGGGAGGGAATATGGTCTATATAATCGATAATATTCCCACAGATATTACAGAAATAATACTCGACCCGCAGGAGATTGAATCGGTAACAGTAATTAAAGACATTGTAGAAAAAGCCATGTACGGTCCCATAGGTGCTGACGGCATAATTCTCATCAAAACCAAACGGGGCAGAACGAACCAGCGTATACTAAATATTAACGCTGAACAAGGCGTAAGTGTAATTGACAGAATGCCTGAATTTGTTTCCGGAGCTGATTATGCAAGACTTAATAACCTTGCTAGAGGGAACGATGGAATGGCGCCTGTTTATTCTGATGATGATATTCTGGCTTATGCAAAGAACGATCCATATGATTTGTACCATCCAAGTGTCGATTTCAGAGGAATGATGCTTAAAAATACAAGATCCTTCACAAGGGCAAATCTCTTTTCAAGCGGTGGTAACGATGTCGTAAAATATTCCTCCTATTTTGGATTTAACGGTGAAGGAGATATCTATAAGATTGGTCCGAAGGCAGACTATAACAGTATTGCCGCCAGTTCGAATATTGACATTAAGGTTAATGACCAGATCAACGTGTCGCTTGATATTAATGCTGATCTTACCTTGAGACATTCTGCCAATTTTGGATATGCTACCGATGAAAGCAGTTCATTGACGGATATCGTAGAATTAACCTCCGTATTACCTTATATTAATAATACACCCCCGATTGCATTTCCCGTATATGCTAACAACGACCCTTCTTTAAAATTCCCATGGTTTGGAGTCAGCTCCGTATATCCGGTAAATCCGATCGGAAACCTCATCGGTAACGGGTATTATACTGAAACAGGCAGAAAAGGCACCGTAAAATTTAGCATTGACTATGATTTGTCCAAATTCATTACAGGACTTAGCTCTCAGACTTTTATTGGTTTTGATGCGCTTAACCTCGTGCGTCTGGGCCAGGCCGAAGATTACATCGCATATTTAGCAACTCCTGCAAAAACCATTACAGGTAACGATACAATCTTATTTAATAAAGTTCATAATGGAGTAGTTGATGCAAGTTTGAATGATCTGCACGATTATTTTTACAATCGTACTTCGTTCTATGAAAAGCTGAACTATCAGCGATCTTTTGGCCCCCATTATGTTCAATCTACCTTGACTTATGTGTTATATAAAATGTCAAGGGACGGTATTAAAGAATCTCAACGCCAGCAAAACGGAATTTTAACAGCCTTATATTCCTATAAGGATAAATATATTATTCAGGGAGTATTGAATTATGCTGGCACATACAGCTTCGATATTAAACAAAGATACAGGTTATTCCCCTCGGCAGGAGTAAGCTGGATCATCTCCGAAGAAGGCTTTATGTCGAATATTAAATTTTTAAATTATTTGAAACTGAGAGCACAGGCAGGGATCATCGGTGATGAAACATTCCTGACCCCATTCCTTTACAGGGATAACTGGACCTTGGGAAGCGGTACTTCATTCGGTCCTTATTCTTCAAACAAGTGGTTCGGGACTACAAATCAGACTGTTGTAAGGACAGCTTATCCAAACAGGATCGGACGCCCTGACCTTTCCTGGGAAACCAAGAAGGAAATCAGCATAGGAATTGATGGATTGATGTTCAATCATAAGTTATCTCTGGAAGTAAATTATTACAATAATCTTCATGATGGAATAATTACATCCCTGTCCAACACTCCGTATGTTGCTGGTATTTCGAGTGCCCTGCCAAGGTTCAACTACAATAAAATAAGATACTTTGGACTGGAGGCTGGAATCGAGTATACTGAAAACTCCGGTAAATTTAAATACTCCTTCGGAGGCAATGCGACCATTCAGAATTCAAAATACGTGAAATTTAATGAACCGGATTATTCATTCGGTTATCAAGACCTTACAGGGCAACCGGTTGACGCTTTCAGAGGATTAACCTGTCTGGGCAAATTCCAGAGTGATGCAGAAGCATTGGTAACACCACAGCTTTTTGATGCAGTGCTCCACCAGGGAGACCTAAAATATAAGGATATGAACAATGACGGCTTTATTGATGATAATGATATAAGCACGGTTGGTCATACAACACCACGTCTTTTTTATGCTCTTAATGCTAATTTCCGGTATGATAATTTCGAGATGACCATTATTGGCACCGGATGTGCATTTTATGATATTCCTCTGACAAATTCATATTACTGGAACGGTTGGGGAGATAATAACTATTCTAATTTTGTCAGGGACAATATAGGAGGGGCATATCCCAGGTTGACTTATTATAAAGTCAACAATAACTTCATCAATTCCGATTTCTGGCTGACCAAAGGAGGCTTCTTTAAAATCCAGAATGTCGAAATTGCCTATAATATTCCACCGGATAAATTGCAGACAATCCGTTCGAAAGGCGCTCGTCTCTTTATCAGAGGAGCCAATTTACTAACTATTTCAAAAGTTAAAGATATTGATCCTGAATCAATAGAATCGGGAGTCTCAACTTATCCTCTGTATAAGACTTTCACCGGTGGAATAAAATTGACCTTTTAAATATGACAGCTATGAATAAAAAAATAATATTACTGACAGGGATAATACTATTGTTTATTGGTTCATGTAAAAATTATCTGGAACCATATCCAAATGGTGACCGGTCGGGCGAAGATCTGTGGAAATATCAGGAAATGGTACAGGGATTGATAGGCAGGTGTTATGATTATATGCCCAGGAACTATAATGACAATGAAGGTACTTACCTTGATGGAGCAACTGACGATGCCGAAATAACAAGCTCTACCAATACTTTGTTCAGATTGGCCAAAGGAACACTTACGACAAGCAAAGATCCGTTTCTTACCTACTGGGACAGGGATTACAAAGCAATTTATCTGGTAAATTTATTTTTAAAAGACAGGAAGGGATTCAATACTCATTATATAATTGATCAGAATCTGAACGATCTCGTTCGCTATCGCCTTCAGGGTGAAGCTTTTGCTTTGCGCGCATGGTTCCAGTGGGATTTGCTTCAGAAATTCGGCGGTAAAGGAACAAATGGAGAAATGCTAGGATTTCCAATCATAACTGAACCCCTTGATGTTACAAAAGACATAAATCTTGAGCGAAATTCTTATGATGATTGTGTTAATCATATAATTGCCGATTGCGATTCAGCTTACAAGTACCTTCCAATTGCACATCGCGACTTCTTATTTCCTGCGAATTCTCCTGACCTTCTTTATGCAGGGGGACAACTTTGGGGACGGATGGATGGTATCACCACGAAGGCAATTAAGGCTAATGTATATCTTACGTGGGCAAGTCCACGATTCAATCCAGATAATCTGATATCACGCTGGGACAGTGCAGCTGTTAATGCCAAAAAAGTGATGGATTTTAAACTAAAAATTGATGGCACCGTTACAAATGGATTTAATCCTGTCACCCAGGTAAACTGGTTCAATCCGAATTTTCCGGGAATTATTATTTCGTCTCGGTTTGTTACAGCCAATGCTGATATGGAAGCAATGGAAAGGATGTTTTATCCCGGAGGTTTCCAGGGAAATGGTGTAATAGGCGCCACCCAGGAACTTGTCAATTCTTTCCCAATGAATAACGGATATCCGATTAACGACCCGGCAAACCGGGGCATTTACGATCCGGCAAATCCTTACAAAAACCGTGACCCAAGGTTTTACAGTACGATTTTTTATAACACAGCTCAGGCTAAAGTGAATAACACCGGGGCAGTTATGTACACTTTTGAGAATTGGATCAATGGGGGTAAAGATGCATCAGGCCTTAAATCGGATAATAGCAGAACCAACTATTATATCAAAAAATTTGTTTTCATGGGATTGAACTGGTCAGATCCTACGGTAGTAAGACAACCTCATTCCAAGTTTTTCATACGCTGGACACATATGTGCCTGGCATTTGCTGAAGCTGCGAACCATGTTGTTGGACCAACAGATGCTTCAAGGTATGGTATATCTGCTAAAACAGCTATCCAGTACGTTAGGGCAAGAAAAACCCCTGATGGGGCTAATGGCCTTTCGCCTGCCGTTCCCGGCGCTGCAGATGGCTACCTTACCGAAGTAGCCAACTCAGGTGCATTTGAGTTTGATGCACTTGTTAAAAACGAACGAAGGATAGAAACCTGTTTCGAGGGTATGAGATTCTACGACCTCCGGCGCTGGACAACTGATTTAACAGAACTTAACAATACTGTACACGGAGCCTATATTGAAAGAAATGCCGATGCAACTTTTACATACGATCTGAATTTCGAGGTTGGAACACGTTCTTTTTCTTCTGCTTATCTTCCTATTCCATATAGTGAAATATTAAGGATGAATAAACTGGTTCAGAACGAAGGTTGGGATGGTTGGAATAAATAATTTTTAAAAATGTGGTTATGAAAAAAATACTTGCTTTGCTCATTCTTTCGATAGCACTGGTTTCGTGCTACAAGGATTATATAAATGACTTTGATTATGACGCAGTGTATTTCGCATACCCCTTTGACGTCCGTACTATGGTGGTTGGTGAAGGGATGAATGTTGAGGTTGGAGTGGCATTATCCGGTGTGATGAAAAATACTCGTGATCGGGATGTTACATTTTCAATTGAAGACACTCTGATTAAGCCCGAAATACTCACAGCAATGAAAGGTGGCGCAACCTATATTAAAAATTCAGTCAGTTCGGTTACTGCATTATTACCACTTCCGACAAATTACTATACTTTAAGTGATAATAATAAAATAGTAATAAAATCAGGTCAGCACGCGGGTTCTATAGTTTTGAAAGCTGACTCAATCAGTTTTCTGGCCGATGCAGCAACAATAAATGCGACTTATGCATTGCCTCTATACATCACCGCTGCTGATGCAGATACTATTCTTGATCCTTTGAGATATTCCGTAATCGGCATAAAATATGAAAATATGTTATTTGGCAATTACTGGCATGGGGGTGTAACCATCATAAAAGATCCATCTGGGAATGTGATAGATACCATAATATATCCCACAGCTATTCCAACACCTGAGAATAAGATTTGGAAATTGACTACAGTTGCGCCAAATATATTGACAACAAATGGATTTAGTGATATAACAACATCAAAAAGCGAAATGAGTCTGACCCTGGATGGGACAAATATTTCTATAAGCAATGCTGTCGGATCATCATATACGGTAATGCCTGATGGTGCAAGTACTTTTAACAAGGCAAAATTGCTTCAGGGCAGAAAGATTGTTCTGAGTTATAAATATGTTAATCTGGATGGGAATACATGCTATGCTCAAGACACATTGACCTTCAGAAACAGAATACGTGACGGAGTAAACGAATGGCAGGACGAAAATCCTTCCCATTACCTGAAATAGTACTGATAATTCCGGATTGAGGCTTATCTAAGTATTGTATACTGATTTGCAAAAGCGATCCTGCAATTTAACATGAGTATATTATTTTTACAGCTTGACTGTATCATGAACTGTTTTAAAGCGATATTATAATTAAAACACTATGAGAGCCATATCATTAATAATAATAACTTTTTGCCTGACACAAAGTCTTCATGCAAAAAACATTAACATCATAGACTTAGGTGCGAAGCCTGATGGTGTTACCTTATGTACCGATCTGATCCAGAAAGCTATTGACGATTGTTCGGCCTCTGGCGGCGGAACAGTTACCGTACCTGCAGGTGTATTTCTTACCGGAACAATCTTCCTCAAGAACAATGTAATACTATATCTCGAAAATGGAGCAGTTCTGCTTGGGAGCACAAAAATTGAAGATTATAAGCCAGGTAATCTTATCAAAGCATATAAGGTACAAAATGTTGGAATTACGGGTAATGGTTCAATTGATGGACAGGGCTCAGCATTCTGGACTCCTGCAGATCGAAAGGCGATTCCTTATAATAGAGCGCCTCAATGGATTCATAACAGCCCGACACCAGGTAACCTTATAATGCTCGAAGCATGTAAAAATGTGATTATCGAAAATGTAACCTTAAGAGGATCTGAAAGCTGGACATTACATTTACTGGCATGTGATGAAGTTTTGGTTAACGGAATAAAGATTCGTAACCCGTTGCACGGACCAAATACCGACGGCATTGACATTCAGGCATGTAGTAATGTCCGGGTATCAGATTGTGACATTTATACGCGTGATGATGCAATTGTAATAAAGAACAGGCATCCTAAATATTATGGTAAAGCTTGCGAGAATATTACCGTTACCAATTGCATAATAACAACTGTTTGCAATGGTTTTAAAATCGGAACAGAATCGATCAGCGATTTTAAAAATATTGTTTTTAGTAATTCAGTTATAAAAGCAGCAAAACCTGATGATGAGCTGGCGAAAATAGCTGCTTCTTATGTCGATCCGAACAATAGCCGTTACGGAATAGCTCCGTCAAGCGGAATAGCGCTTGAAACTGTTGACGGAGCAAATTTGCATGGTGTTACAATTACAAACATAGTAATGGAAGGTGTATGGACGCCTATATTTATAAGACTGGCAAACAGAGGTGCCGGAGAACAGAAAGTGGCAGTTCCGGTTCCCGGAACACTCAAAGATGTAATTATCTCCAACATTGTTGCTTATGATGCAAGTATAGCCTCTTCAATATCTGCAATTCCGGGATGTTATGTTGAAAATGTAATGCTGAAAAATATCCTGATTAAGACAAAGGGAGGTGGAGACAATAAATTAGCTCAAAAAGTATTGGATGAAAAGATCAAAACTTACCCCGATACTAAAATGTGGGGCCCGATGCCCGTATCCGGATTCTTTATACGACATGTAAAAGGACTTCAGATGAGTGACATTACAATCATTGTTGATGAGAATGACTTGCGTCCATTAATTAAGTTCGATGATGTTACAGACTTGTATATAAATAATCTGCAGACAAATGATGTACATAAGGGCGAATGTATATTGGATTTTAATAATGTAAAGAAGGCAAACCTTGTCAATATTGATTTCCCAGAAGCTATAAAGATACCCTGGCTTTATTTTAAGGGTGATAAGACAGAAAATATTATTGTCCGGACTATTGATAATTTCCGGAGTAAAAGCTTTGTAAAATCAGATGAAAAAGTCAAAGCGAATGCGATTATAATTAATAATTAGCATGTAACGATCGTTGACAGGGTCAGAATAAAATATTCATGACATTCAATATATTCTACATAATTCAATGCTGATTATAAAAGCTGATTAAGTACAAAATAATTCAAGTAGGAGATGATTTCAGGAAGTGCTTGAAGAGATTAGGTTCAAGACCGATAAATATATCAGGCTAGGTTAGGTTGGTTTTGGATAGAGTACCTTTCCCCTGCCGGGATGCTAGTCCAGAAGGCAGGGGAGGTATTCTTATCAAAGTTCATTAAATTCAATTAAAATAAACACAATGAGAGCCATTTCATTAATAGTCATAATTTCTTGCCTGACACAAAGTATTCAGGCAAAAAACGTCAACATAATGGATCTTGGTGCTAAGCCCGATAGTGTAACCTTATGCACCGACCAGATTCAAAAAGCAATTGACGATTGTTCGGCTTCCGGTGGCGGAACAGTTACAGTACCAACAGGTGTATTTCTTACCGGAACAATCTTTTTAAAGAACAATGTAATACTATATCTTGAAAATGGCGCAGTCCTACTTGGGAGCACAAAAATCGGAGATTATAAGCCAGGCAGTCTTATAAGAGCCTTTCAGGCACAAAATATAGGTATAACCGGGAACGGGGCGGTAGATGGTCAGGGTCATTCATTCTGGATCCCAACAGGGGAAAAGACATTCGGGCCGGGGGAAAGGACATTTGCCCATAATCGCCCCACACCTGGTAACCTTGTGATGCTTGAAGGATGTAAGAATGTGAATATCGAAAATGTTACTTTAAGAGGATCTGAAAGCTGGACATTACATTTACTGGCATGTGATGAGGTTCATGTAAGCGGAATAAAGATCCGTAACCCGTTACAAGGGCCAAACACCGATGGCATTGACATTCAGGCATGTAGCAATGTCCGGATTTCTGATTGTGACATCTATACGAATGATGATGCAATAGTTTTGAAAAACAGAAATCCTAAATATTATGGTAAAGTTTGTGAGAATATTACCGTTACAAATTGTATAATAACAACCGTTTGCAATGGTTTTAAAATAGGAACAGAATCGATCAGCGATTTTAAAAATATTGTTTTTAGCAATTCAATTATCAAGACAGCAAAAACTGATGATGAACTGGCAAAAACGGTAGTCTCCTTTATTGATCCTGCTAATTATAAATATGAGTTAGCTCCAATTAGCGGGATAGCACTTGAAACTGTTGACGGGGCAAATTTGCAGGGTGTTACTATTACAAATATCGTCATGGACGGAGTTCGTACCCCGATATTTATCAGACTTGCAAACAGGGGTGCAGGTGAACAGAAAGTTGCTGTTCCGGTACCCGGGACACTTAAAGATGTGATTATATCAAATATAGTCGCTTATGGTGCAAGTACGGCCTCTTCAATATCCGCTATCCCCGGATGTTATGTTGAAAATGTAATGCTTCACAATATTCTGATCATGACAAAAGGTGGAGGGAATAAAGAATTGGCTCAAAAAGTACTGGACGAAAAGATTAAAACATACCCCGAAGCTAAAATGTGGGGGCCGATGCCCGTTTCCGGATTCTTTATACGACATGTGAAAGGACTTCAGATGAGTGACATTACGATCATTACTGATGAGAATGACATGCGTCCTTTAATTAAGTTCGATGATGTTACAGACTTGTATATAAACAATCTTCAGACAAATGATGTACATAAGGGTGATTGTATATTGGATTTTAATAATGTAAAGAAGGCAAACCTGGTCAATATCGATTTCCCTGAAACTATAAAAATCCCCTGGCTGTACTTCAAAGGTAATGAAACGGAAAATATTGTTGTCAGAACGGTTGATAATATCCGGAGTGAAAGCTTTATAAAAACAGATGAGAAAGTCAATGGGGATGCAATTAAAAATATTAATGGTACGAATTAGACAGGTAAATTATAAGCTATTGCTAACCTGTGTCATATATTGCAAACACCTGAAGCGCTGATCTTGTATATTTTATTAAAATTAACAAATTCAATTAAACTATGAAAATGCTTCAATTAAAGGGAAATTATAAGATAAGACTATTATTACTTTTTGTCTTGCCGGTATTTTTCGTATTTCCGCTAACGGGTAATGATTTTACTCCTCCTGATATAATGCTGACTAAGAATAAAATCAGGATTGTATTTTCAGAAAAGGAACCGGCCCCGTTAAAAATTGCACTTGAAGCCCTGCAGAAGGATTTTCTTAATGTCATGGGCTTCAATCCTGTTGTCATCGGGAAGCTGGATAAAGACTATTCTCAGGTGACAATTGTAATTATGAACCGTGCCTCAGGAGCAATTAATGCCCCGGTTGATAAAAATAGAAAACTGGTTGGTTTTGAATCTCACCATGTGTACGCCGATTATAAAACCAACCGAATATACCTCGAAGGCTATGACCTCAGGGGAACAATATATGCAATTTTTACTTTCAGCGAAAAGATCCTGGGTGTTCCTCCGTTGCTTTACTGGAGCTCCTGGATTCCTGTAAAAAAGGATAATATTGTTGTCCCTGCCTCTACCGATTTTTTCTTCAAATCCCCACAGGTCCGGTACAGAACCTTTCTCCATAATGATACTGATTTCTTTGGTCCCTGGAGAGCTAACTCTGAGAAAAATGATAATATATGGCTTGAAACAGTGCTCAGGCTCAAATTTAATACGGTGGAATTATCTTCCACTGTCCGGCCTGGCTACAAGATGTCGGCAGAGGCATATCAGGTAAACAATCACGGATTAATTCTTACTTCACATCATACAAACGGACTAAATACATCATTCAGCACCTGGGATTCTTATTGGAAGGAAGTAAGGAAGACAGAGCCTCCAAAGTTGCTTTTGTCAAACGAACAGGCAATCCTCGATTTCTTCAGATATAATGCCGAAACAGTACAAAAAAGCGGAATTGAAAACCTGTGGACTCTTGCTTTCAGAGGTTCCGGTGACCAGCCATTCTGGAGCGTTTTTGAAGATGCTCCAAAAGATGATAAAGAGAGAGCTGAGGTTATTAACAAGATGATTCAGATTCAACTGAATCTGATAAAAGAGGTGACAGGAGAAAAGGATCCTTATGTACGCATAACTTTTTATGATGAAATTGCTGACCTGATGGCTAAAGGATATCTTAAGCCTCCTGTAAGTGAGAATATGATCTGGACCTATGTTGCTGCCCGCCGTGACCCATATCCTTATTCTGATATTGTAAACTTTGATATGAGTAAACCGGTTAAGCTGGGATATTATATGAATTTTCAATTTTCATCAACTGGAGCTCATGTCACTCCTGCTGAAGGTCCCTGGCTAATGGAATTTAACTACCGTTATGTCAATAGTAAATCACCGCTTTACTTCTCGGTTGTTAATGGAGGCAACCTGCGCGAGTTTGTACTGGAACTTTCTGCTAATTCAAAAATGTTGTGGGATTACGATGCTTATAACTCAGATCAGTTTATAATTGATTATTCTGCACAATATTTTGGTGAGAAATATTCAAAAGAAATAGCGCAGTTATATAAAGACTATTTTAATGCCTTCTGGCAACCTAAAAAGCCCGAATTTCCCGGGCTCGATCGCCAGTTCATCTTTCAGGATCTGCGATATCAGAGGGTTTTTGATCAGATCATTAAAAACTTTTATGCTTCTGGAACAAGCCCAAATCTTAATCCTTTAAGTGAAATAGGATATGAACGCACACCTGGCCGGACTTTCCGAATCGATCTGAAAGACAATAATGCCGGTAACCAGGTGGATGCCATGCTCGCTGGTATGCAGCTCACTATTCCGAAGTTTGAAAATGTGTCGGCCCGTTGTTCTGAAATGATGTTAAAACTTGATCCGGATAAACAAACCTTTTTTAATGACAATTTATGTTTGTATAGTTACTATATGACCCACCTCAGCAAAACACTATATCATTTTTTAATTGCTTACAAGACTCAGTCAGATAAAGATATATTGATAAGAAATCTTGACCTTGCATATTCTGAAGCTGTCATTGCACAGCAATATCTTTTTGAAGGGCAGCATGGTATATTTTCGACATGGTACATGAAAGCTGTCCCGCTGGAAAAATATACAAAATCTTTGATGGCACTTAAGGACGAGGCTTTGAAAAGGAAATAAAACAGAATTTTGAAAGGAAATCTTTTTATTCACTGGGATATTTCACGATTGAATCAAGCGTAATATTCAAAATATTCCAGACAAATACTCTTATCAATCACTTCTATAACTTAAACACCATTGAAATGAAAATCTATCTTGTTTTATTGTTCACCTTTTTTACTATATGTTCCAGGGGAGCAGATGTTAATATTCTTGATTTTGGAGCTGTTCCGGATGGAAAAACGCTTACTACGGAAGCCATTCAAAGGGCTATTGATCAATGTTCCATCACCGGGGGTGGTACTGTCACAGTTCCTCAGGGGACTTACCTGACCCATACTATTTTTCTGAAAAATGGTGTCAACCTAAGTATTCAAAAGGGAGCAGTAATCCTGGGCGATACGGATCCCAAGGCTTTCACCGGAGCGATAATCTATGCCGATCAAATTGAATATGCTTCCATTACCGGGCAGGGTATCATAAACGGACAAGGGTATGCCAAATATTTCCCCACAGAAGGTCCCCGGCATAGCATAGTTAAACTTTTCAAATGTAAGAACATTACGGTCAAGGATGTCAGTATGATCAATTCCCCCACATGGGTATTTTCAATCTATGAATGTGACGGGGTTCGGGTTAATGGAGTGCGCATATATTCCTACGTAAACCAGAACAATGACGGGATTGATATCTTTGCTAAGAACGTAACAATTTCCGATTGCACTATCGACAGTGAGGATGATGCAATATGCCTGAAAAGCGAAAATCCGGATTTTCTTGTTGAAAATGTGGCCATTACGAATTGTATTATTGGTACCAACTGCAATGCCATCAAATTTGGTACAAGCAGCTATTGCGGATTCAAAAATATAACTATCAGCAACTGTGTGGTACGTTGGCCAATTGAGGCTGCTAAAATCCCCCCACGCTCAACTCTAAAAGGATGTGATACCGATACAATTGCGGAAGTCGGGATTGCTCTTGAGGTAGTTGACGGTGGATTTATGGACCAGGTGGCCATAAACAACGTAAGTATGACAGGCATTCAGACCCCTTTATTTATAAGGTTAGGAAGCCGTAAGGGCCCCGGGACACTTAAGAATATTTTGATCAGTAATATCACCGCTACAGATGAAACCCTGCTGAACAGTTCCATCACCGGAATTCCGGGAAGTATCATTGAAAATGTTATTGTCAGGGATCTTATTTTCAATTCCAAGGGAAAAGGTTCCATGGTTGAGGCAACTGCGATAGTGCCCGAGAAGATAGACTCATATCCACAGGCCAATATAGTGTTCGGTTACAGTGTGCCTGCTTATGGAATGTATATCAGGCATGTCAGGAACCTTGTGATGGAGAATTTTATATTCAATTTACTTGCCCCCGATGCTCGGCCTGCATTGGTGCTGGATGATTGCCACGATATCAGGATAAATAATTTTGACGTGGATATACCGACAAACAATCAGCCTCTGATCCGCATGATTCAGTCCACCAACGTTACCATTTCAGGATATCAGTCAGTTGAACCCATTCCCAGTTTTATTATGTTAGAGGGGGAATTAACCCATAGTATTAAGTTAACAGGTAACGATCTCTCCAGGGTAAAAGAGGTCGTAAAGTTCAGGAACGGCTGCAAGGATTCGGCAGTGAAACTTTTAAACAATTTCTAATAGAAATTATAAATGGGCATGAGTGCAAAACCATAGTAAAATGCAATATCCGTATTATGAGAACAAGAATGATTTGTGGATTTTTATCATTTTGTATCATATTCATTACAGCAAGTAAGCTAAAAGCTGATAGCAATGCTGAATTTCTTTTTAAAGTTCTTCCATCAGAGGCAGCAATAAATGTTGTAAAGGATGGCATCCCTGACTCTCTTTTTAAGAATATTCAAATTGGTGACTTGGGGAAAGACCAGATAAGCAAATTTTTTTTATCGAAGAATGTTGATTTTCTCCAGATTCAATCTACAATAACTGATATTGTAAAATTTGCGATTGTTGTTTATAAGCCTCACAAACCTTCTCCCATTTTAATGATTGCACATGGCTGGCATGAATCTGTAACTGCCCCCACAGAAAAAACTGAAAATCCATATGAGAATTTTTTGACGATTCAGGTTGATATGCGGGGAAGAAAATATTCTTCAGGAAATCCGGATTGCAATGGTTATGAACTGTATGACTTCTATGATGCTTACCGATATGTTGTTAAGAACTATCGACAATATATTTCCGATACGGCACAGGTTTACTTTTCCGGAGGCAGCGGTGGCGGAGGTAATGGATATGAAATACTGGGGAAGTTCCCTGATTTATTTTGCAGTGCCGTAATAAGCTGTGGAATAAGCGATTATTCCGATTGGTACAGGAGAGATAGTATTGGAGAATTTCGGGATGAAATGTCTTCGTGGATTGGTTGTACGCCTGATCAAAATCCTGAAGCATATCAGTCGAGAAGCGGAATTATATCCGTTCGGAATCTTTTAACACCTGTCTATATTATTCATGGCGAAACTGATGTCAGAGTCCCGGTTACTCATGCCAGGAATTTTTTCAATAGTGCAAAGGAACTTAATAAAGAAGTATATTATCTGGAATTAAAAAATGTTGGTACACGAAATCATTGGGGGAATATTACTATAGCCCAGGAGAAGGCAAAAACCGAGTTTGACCTGAAAGGTCTTGAATTTCGAAACCCTCCGAAATTACCGAAGAGGGGCAAACTCATAGTTCCCGGATACGTCGTGACAAAAGAATTTTCAGTTTTTTTACGTTCGATTGATTCTGTCGGACTTATTAAGTATGATACTAAAAAGCAAAAAATTAAATTTTTAAAAGGTGAAGGTGATGTTATCTGGAATTAATTAAAATTAAAATGTAAAATAAGATGAAAAAAAGAATGTTTGTTTCAATTCTTGGTATTTGCTTCATAATGAGTATGGTGTCGGCACAACTACCGGTACTGACCAAAAAAGAAGTAAAACAAGGCTGGGTATTATTGTTCGACGGGCAATCATCGAAAGGGTGGGAGAGATCCAACGGAAATGCTTTTCCTTCAACCGGATGGGTAATTAACAATGGAGTGCTTACCGTAATCCCCTCAAAAGACTCGCACGGCGGAGGTGATATTGTCACCCTTGATGATTATTCAGATTTTGAATTAATGGTTGATTTTAAAGTCACTGTTGGTGCAAACAGCGGAATAAAATATTTCTTTTCCAAATATGAAAAAGGTGGTTTACTGGGCCTTGAATATCAGATATTAGATGATGCCGTAAATCCTGATGCAAAACTTGGAGTAAATGGTAATCGTGTATGTGGATCGCTTTATGACATGATCCCTCCTTCGGCGAACCGGAAAGTAATGCCTGTTGGTGAGTGGAACACAGCAAGGATCATATCACAGGGCAAACATGTGGCGCATTGGCTTAATGGTGTAAAAATCGTCGAATATGACCGGGGGAGTAAAGCTTATATGAAGGCTTTGCAACAAAGTAAATTCAAAGATGCTGTTCCGTCTTTCGGCAGTGTTGATAAGGGTCGTATCCTTTTACAGGATCATGGATCTGAGGTTTCTTTCAGGAACATTAAAATTAAAAAGCTATAGGAATTAAAATATCTATTCAATAATCAAAAATCAAAATAGGATGAAAGATTCACGCAGGGTATTCATTAAGAAAGTAGCTGCCGGATCTGCCGGCCTTGCAATCGGAGGTACTGCATTTGGTTTTGATGCCAGAAGTTATAAGAATATCATAGGGGCTAACGAAAGGATTCGTATAGCCACTATTGGAGTAAACAGCCGTGGAAAAAGCATGGGGGGAACGTTTGCCATTCAAAAGAATGCCGAAGTGGCATGTGTTTGCGATGTTGATGAAAGAGCTATCCCAAAGGCGATAAAAACCATTATGGATGCAAAACAAATCAATACTCCCACCTCAGAAAAAGATTGCCGCAAAGTATTGGATGACAAATCAATCGATGCAATTTATATTGCAACTCCAGATCATTGGCATGCTCCTCTCACTATAATGGGTTGTAAAGCCGGGAAACATGTATATGTGGAAAAACCTTTGAGCCATAATCCCAGGGAAGGTGAAATTGCTATCGCGGCTGCACGAAAATATGACCGCGTAGTCCAGATGGGTGCACAACGTCGTTCAGCGCCGGTCCTTACGCAGGGGATAAATCAATTGCACAATGGAATCATAGGCCGGGTCTATATGGCAAAAACATGGTACACAAATACACGCAAAGATAACTTTTTGAAACCGGGACCTGTCCCTTCCTGGCTTGATTATAATTTATGGCAGGGCCCCGCTCCCCATGTTCCATATAAAGATGGTTTGATTCATTATAATTGGCATTGGTTCTGGCATTGGGGAACTGGTGAAGCATTGAATAACGGAACTCATGAAGTTGATGTTGCCCGCTGGGGTCTTGGTGTGGACTTTCCTATACGAGTCACCTCTGTTGGTGGCAGATACCATTATAAAGATGATTGGGAAACACCCGACACACAAGTGATTACCATGGATTACCCCGGCCGAGTTTCCCTGATGTGGGAATGCAGAAGCTCAAACGGAAGAAAAATAGAAGGAGCTGACCGTGGAATTATTTTCTATGGTGAAAAAGGAAGCCTGGATACTGGTGGAGATAACTACAAGGTGTACGATCTTGATGGTAAATTAATTAACGAGGTAAGTTCTCTTATATCCCAGGATGATTTGCAGGGACGAAATACTGCAAGCCCAAGTTTAGGAATGGATAGCCTTCACGTCATGGACTTCCTTGATGCAATAAGAAATAATCGTCGTCCAAATTGTGATGTCGAATTGGGATATAAAAGTGTTGTTGCCATGCAGTTAGGAAATATCTCCTGGCGTGTGGGCCACGATCTGAAGATCGATCCTGAAAATGGTCATATTATAGGTGATACTGATGCCCGGAAATTATGGGGACGTGAGTATGAAAAGGGATGGGAACCGGTTGTTTAAATATTGTTATCAGAGATTTCTTAATTTGGATCTTTTCAAATAAGTATTTATTGAACTAAAACAAAATGAATAGATTTAAGAAAATTTGCCTCTTTTTCGTTGGCCTATTGTCAGTTATCTGGTTTTTGGTCAGGGTAATACCTAAACCAAGCCGGGCAAGTTATCCATGTCAGCGAGCTGTTTTCCCGATCGCTTCCGCATTTGTTATCTGGATTCTATCTGTTATCGGATCAGTAACTATTTTTAAAAAACTTAAAGCCAGCATAATCCTGAAAAAGTATTCCAAGACGGCACTCCTTCTTGTAGTCGGGGCCATAGCCCTTATGTTTGTTTTAAGCCAGCCGGTAATCCCATCAGTAGCAAATACCTCTGGAAATTCCAATGAAACACCAATTGGCGAGGCCCGTGGTATTTTTCCCGGAAGGGTTGTCTGGACTTATGATAAGAAGGTGACATCGTGGGATGGACAAACCGGTCATTACTGGGATTATAATTTTACTGATCAGAAGGGGATCGAAAAAATGCTTTCCTCTTCGTTGCGTCTGATTTCAGGTCAGAAGAGTGACAAAAAAGCCTGGGACGCTTTATTCGTGTTCTTCAATAAGAACCATAATAAAAGTAATCTGCACTATTCCAAAGGTCAAAAAATAGTGATTAAAATCAATATGAACACTGCCCGGAAGAGTTATGAGAGTTATGAAAAGGAGAACTCAATTAATGCCACTCCGCAGGTAGTTCTCGCCATGATACGTCAGTTAGTGGATGTTGCCGGGGTGCCGGACAGTTGTATTACTGTATTTGACGGAACCCGGTACATTACTGATAATATTTATGATCCCTGCAAGAAAGAATTTCCAGGATTAAAGTTCGTAGATAGATATGGGAAAAAAGGACGGATTCAGGTCAGGTGGAAAGAGAATCAAATTACATATGCGGTAAAAAACACCTGTGGAACAAGTATAGCTACATGTGTTACAGATGCTGACTATATAATCAATATGGCACTGTTTAAGGGGCATAATGTTGCGGGCATTACCTCATGCGGGAAAAATCATTTTGGCAGTATCAACAAACAGGAACACTATTACATCCGTCAGTCGGATCGCGGACCTGGAGTATATAATCCTATTATAGATTTGATGGGACATAACGAACTTGGTCAAAAAACCTTACTCTATATGGTCGATGCTATTTACGGGTCCAAAGATGCTGATCCGGCACCTGAAAAATGGCAAATGGAGCCTTTCAACAACAATTGGCCCTCAAGTATTTTTCTGTCTCTTGATAATGTCGCAATAGAATCGGTAGTCTGGGACTTTTTCAATACTGAAATAGGTGACAGGAGCTATATGAAAAATTCAGACAGCTATCTTCATGAAGCAGCACTAGCCGGGAATCCTCCTTCAAAAACCATCTATGCTCCCAATGGAGATAATGTACAGTTAAAAAGCCTGGGTGTGCATGAGCATTGGAATAATGTTTCCGAGAAAAAGTATTCCCGCAACCTTGGTTCAGGGAATGGTATAGAATTGGTCAGAAATTAAATATTTCGATATTTCGTTTTATTTAAATCAATCCTTAATACTAATAGATGAAGAATACCTCACTTGCATTAAAGCTTTTATTAAGTCTTGTTTTTACAGGCTCAGTTATTGGCTGTTATACAAATGCACAGATCCCAGCCGACTATAAAGGCAAACCATTTGCAGATTCGTTGAACAGGAAAGGACCTCAGGTAATTCCGGGCATAGTAGAGCTTGCATTTTATGATCTGGGAGGAGAGGGGATAGCTTACCACGACAGTGATAAAATAAACAATGGCAGCGGTAAATTGAATTACGACCAGAATTGTCCGGTATCGGGTGGATTGAAACCGGGTAATTATATTTGTCATTTCAGAGAAAATGAAAGTGTAGATTTATCTTACACTAAGGATCTGGCCGATTTCAACCATGCAAATCTGTATGAGCCGCCAGTCCTGCAACTGTATTTAGGATGGGAGGCTAAAGGAGAATGGACGAACCAACATGAAATTAATCACGATATCTATGATCTGACATTAATAAAATTCCCTGATACCGTATTGCATATCAAATTTATAGAAATTTAA
>PLLO01000012.1 GCA_003142255.1 Bacteroidales bacterium
CGTCCTTAACCGGACACCAGTGAAAATTTTAATGAAGAAATGAAGAAGTCTTTAAGGGGAAAACATTGATTAAGAATTTTTCCAATACAAAAATGGAGTTAGTCACTACCATTCCGGCTCAAAAGCCCAATCCGGAATGATTGATTAAACATTTTTGCTCCCTGGCAAAAAGGATATTTGTAAAGCATAGTTTCTACCAGAAACAAAAAAGGTTCGTTAAATAAAACTTATTATTTTATCCTGGAGGAGACGTCCGGCGACTTCCGTTTCATGAGCCGACCCCTATTTGTTGCTTACTTAGCGATTACTATTTGCAAACATATTGCAAAAAACTTACATTTGTAATGAAACAGATTAATCATAACTAAATTAATTAAATCATGGAAGGATATTGCGTAAAATGTAAGTCTAAAAAAGAAATTAAAGATTCTGTTGAAGTTACAATGAAAAATGGCAGAAAAGCAATGAAGGGTAAATGTCCAACTTGCGGAACCGGGATGTTTAGGATACTTGGTAAAGCGTAGATTCGTTAACCTTTCATTTTAAAATTAACTACAACTAAGGAGTGTTTTATTATGGTAGAATTAATTTTCTACCATAATAATTTCTTTTTGTAATATAACTGGAAAAATCAGCGACCTTGACCCTAGTTGGCCAGACTATATTGACTAAAAAAGCCGGCGTTAAGTATTTGTTGTTTAGCTGTGTATGTAAAATGTAAACGAACCAACCAAATGTGGTCAGTTTGTCCGGTTTTTACAATTATAAAGGTTTAAAAAATTAAATTTTGGGTCAACTGCTTGTTGTATGCCGGTTTTCTAAAGGATAAATTATTTTACTATATAGGACCTATCAATCATAACTTATACTCCCAAAGGAAGTTTTGGAAGCATCAATTCGCGATAACTTATGGTTCGACCATCAACTACAAATGTTCCGTCTCCATTGGCATGTATCGTGCGACGTTCCTTTCGGTCGGCATCTATCCATGCATGAACAGCATCAAGAATAAAAATATTGTGTTTTTCGATATAATCCGTTACACGACATTCTATATTTGCAAGACACTCTTTGATCAACGGTGCCTCAACTGACTTTGCTTTAAGTGGTGTGAGTTTAAATTTTTTGAATTTATCAGTATCAGAGCCAGAACACCCTCCGATTTCAACGACCTTCTTAGAAATGTCAACTGTTGGGACGGCTATCACACACTCTCTATTTTTCACGAGGGCTTCATAAGAGTAATTCCATGCTCCTGTCAGTAAGGCAAACTGCGCAGTGAAATCCATAACCATATGCCACGAAATCGTCATAATATTATTTTTCCCTCCGTTGGTTGTAGTAACCAGCACAACCGGGCCCGGCTCCAACAGCATAAATGCTTTGTTTAATGGTAGCTCCTGCATTTTATAAACTTTTTAAAAATACATTTTTCTATTTTAATTCAATAAATTCTGTCTTGCAACATCCATGGTAACATAATGATTCTTACCATATCATAAGAGCAAGTAGCTTTAACCACCTTTAGGCGGAGTTTATTAACCACCAAAAGCTGGAGTTAAATGCTTGTTGTTTAGTTATATATGTTTTTTATAATCTGACCGGCTAAATATGGTCAATGGGTCCGGCTTTTGCAATTAATCAGGAAATCATTGCGAAAATCATGTTTTTTTCTAAATGTTTATTAATTTGGCTTTTATTGTTTTTAACCACTCTCTTACATGCCATTGTCGGTGTCGTATTCTCCTATATTTCTTTGAGAAGCGGATACCAATAAAAAGCATTAAAAGTATTATAACTATGGTTGTTATCATAAAGTGTAAGTTTTGTTATTGTATATTGTTTTATGTTTTTTAATTTAATAATAACGAAAATTTACTTCTAAAATTATCAAGTTCATAATAAAGCCATTCGGCTTGTTTGCAGTTTTCAGAATATAATAACGTAAAATATTCGTGCTTAACTATTTGCCCTTTGTGAAGGTTGGAAGTAATTCCTGAGCCGATTAAGCAATAAATATGCCAAGAAGTATCGTGAGAATAAGAAATACTGATTTTATTTTCATTGTGGCTTCAAAAGTAGCATAAATATTTATTATTTATTATTTATTGCCTTCCCTACAACAATAAGTTTTGATATCAAGAAGAAGTTATTTGGTTGGAATAGCACCAGAACCTTCAATTGCAAAGCATTAATAATCAATCATCCGAATAACTAATGATTAAAACTGTTGATGGATTTGATGATAAAATAATATGTTTTTGAGACTTTTGAAATTATCCCATCCCATCTTTTCGTGGAGATATGGTATGGGAAATAATACCACATACTGAACACGTCTGACTCTGGATCAGAAAAATTCAGGTTCGAGCCCTGACAGAACAACTTAAATAAACAAATAAAGCTTTGATATACAACAATATCGAGGCTTTTTTGTTTGTTATTACTGAAACTATACTGAAACATTTACATGATTCAGGGTTTTTGGATTATATGTCCCAGGAACGGTTTGCAAAAACCGTGACAAGTCTTATAACCTTTATTGTCCGTGTTAGTGGCAGGCATATTTTAATTGGTTTCGTTGGACACCAGAATCCCATTCGCAAAGTAACTATTGTTCTTTTTGAGGCTACTAATGTTGTAAGTCATTCTGGATTCAGTTTTTTCAGTGATTGATTTTACATAATGGAAAAACCAGTGGCCTTGACCATAGTTGGCCGGATCAAATTGACCACCAAAAGCCAGAGTTAAGTGCTTGTTGTTTAGTTCTATATGTTAATGTTAATATGACCGGTTAAATATGGTTAACATGTCCAGCTTTTACAATTTACTGTCTTTTTATTTAGATAATTATTAAAACAAAAACCCCAGAGTAAACCCCTGGGGCAATTTTGGATGAAATTAAACTACTTTGATTTTGTTTTAGTTGTTCTGTAAGTTATTCAAAAACTGTGACAAGCTTATTACCTTTATTGTCCGTGTTATATGTAGGGTTAATTTTAAAACTGTCCAGATGTATGAGAACTTGTCATATAGTCCTAAATCTCGTCGACAGGCAGGGCAGGGCTGAAAGGCTCTTTTGCAGCTTTTCGTAGCAGCGGAGGCAAGTGCGAGCTGCAGATGTGCATGAAAGCGGAGGGAAGCTTACAATGCATAGGGCTTCTTATTCTATTAATACAAAAGCTGCCCAGTAAAAAGGATCATATTTTTTTCGCATGGTTCGTTGGGCTGTACTAAAAGCATTTTTTATACTCATCACGTTTAACAAATTTGTATAAAAAAGCGTCATTAATTCGGATGTCTGGTAATCAGGTACCTGCCATAAACTCATGATAATGTACCTTACTCCAGCCATTTTAAAGGCACGTTGTAAACCGAATACACCCTCAGACCCTTTTACATCTCCTAACCCGGTTTCACAGGCTGATAATACTACCAACTGCGTGTTATATAAATTCATGTTCGATACTTCGTATGCAGTGAGTGTTCCATCTTCCACTCCTTCAATAGCAGGCTGATTTTGCCATGTACGGCTCGCACCAGACAGTAAAATTCCTGAACGAAGTAAAGGATTTTCCGAATGTGTGAATGCAGGTTCATTAAAAATACTGGAAGTATTTGATCCTCTGAAAACAACCTTTTCCGTTTCAACATTTTTAGGTTTTATTTCAGGGAAAAAGAAACCGTGTGTTGCAATATGTATCATTTCGGGCGATTTCCCGTTGTCGGTCAGGTTCTTGAATGATTCTTCGGTTGCCTGTTTCCCTGTATATAATGTACAGGAGATTTGTTTAGACTTAAAAAGTTTTTCGATATTTGATATTTCGGAAAGCGTACCAGGTAAATACGACCATGTAACACCCCTGTTATCGTCGGGAATATTAACACTCCGGCTGGCCAGGAGATCATATTGTGAATTCTTATATTGCTGGGCTGATGCAATCATCTCTACGCTATCCAGGTCATATTCTATTCCCCCATATAAAATAGCTCTAAAATTACCTCTTGAAGGCAGTTCAGCTTTATTAGCCTGGGTGAGTGCCCGTGTGCTGCCAACTAAGGTAATGTTGTATTTATCAGATAAATAAGTGCTATCGGTAACAGGTATGGCGTTAAATGCAACTTTGTTAAGCAATCCGCTTGGTGCTATGTATACTGTGCTAATGCCTTTCAATAAACTGTCAATAGGTTGCCATGTAAGACGGTATAACATGTTTAGAGAGTCAGATTGGTTATTCATTGAAGGCCGGGTTGATCGGTTACTGTATAATTGTGTAATATAAGTTGCATTATTGGTTGCCTTCGGTGTTGATATTATCTCCTGCAATTGTTTTTCTTCGAACAGGTAAATCATTTTAGGGTAATTATATTCCTTTCGCAATATTAAAGCACAATAAAAGGTGCTGTCTGTCCATCTTTTATCATAATATTGAAAATTTACAAACTCAATTGCTGCTTCGTCGGTTTTAAGTGCTAGCTGCACATCCTGCCATTTTGCATTGGCTAAACCTGTCAGGTTTTCGAAACCGGGCAGGTCTTTTCCCTTGATTGCTAATTCTTTTTCGAGATTATCGGCTTCGTTTTCAAGACTGTCAATATT
Source organism: Bacteroidales bacterium (assembly GCA_003142255.1). Lineage (GTDB taxonomy): Bacteria > Bacteroidota > Bacteroidia > Bacteroidales > VadinHA17 > LD21. The sequence continues at coordinate 4,601 of PLLO01000012.1, forward strand.
CATTGTACGTTCGGCAATGGGTGTAACATAAAGTTTTGAAAGTGTCTTGTGGATATTAATAAACCGATCGTAAATATTGATTAGCATGGTGTCGTTACTGTTATAAACAGCCTGCCGGAGAGCTGTATTACTTAATAACAACATGCCTTTGTGGGCCAGTTCGTTGTCGTAGTTTAAGCTTACAAACTCCGGCTTTTGGCTTTTGTAGCGCAGGGCAAAAGAATTGTAAATTTTAAAATTGGATTCTATCGTTTTCACAAATAGTCCCTTTTCGGTTTCGCTCATAAAAGCGAAATTTTGGCGTATTTGATTGTTGAGATTTTCGTTGGCTTGCCTATAAAGCGGTTCCGCTTTTGTGTAATTACCCATATTGTAGTAGTTCATAGCCAGGGAGTTTAACGAGTTGGCATAATCGGGGTGGTTTTCACCCAGCACTTTTTTACGAATGGCTATTGCCTCAATAAACAGCGGCTCCGCTTTTGCGTAATTACCAATTTTATAGTACAACAATGCCAGGTTGTTTAACGAGTTGGCATAATCGGGGTGGTTTTCACCCAGCGCTTTTTTATGAATGGCCGTTGCCTCAATAAACAGCGGCTCCGCTTTTGCGTAATTACCTATGTCTGTGTAAAACACTGCCAGGCTGCCTAACGAGGCAGCATAAGAGGAGTGGTTTTCACCCAGCGCTTTTTTAAGAATGGCTATTGCCTCAATAAACAATGGCTCCGCTTTTGCGTAATTACCCATTGTTTTATACAAAAAAGCCAGGCTGTTTAAAGAGATAGCATAATCGGGGTGGTTTTCACCCAGCGCTTTTTTATAAATGGCTGCTGATTTTATGAGCAGTGGTTCCGCTTTTGTGTAATTACCCATTGTACGATAAAAATATGCCAGGTTAATTAACGAGTTGGCATAATCGGGGTGGTTTTCACCCAGCGCTTTTTTATGAATGGCCGTTGCCTCAATAAACAGCAGCTCCGCTTTTGCGTAATTACCTATGTCTGTGTAAAACACTGCCAGGTTGTTTAAAGAGGTGGCATAATCGGGGTGGTTTTCACCCAACGCTTTTTTTAAAATGGCTACTGATTTTATAAATAGCGGCTCCGCTTTTTCGTAATTACCTATTGTATGATAAAAATATGCCAGGTTAATTAAACAGGCAGCATAATTGGGGTGGTTTTTACCCAGCGCAAATTTACACATTGCTACTGATTTTATATGCAGCGGCTCCGCTTTTGCGTAATTACCCATTTCAGTATACAATCTTGCCAGGCCGGATAAGAAGGCATAATAGTGGTTGTCTCTTTCCAGCACATTTTTACGAATGGCTAATGCTTCAATAAACAACGGTTCCGCTTTTGCGTAATTACCCATTTCAGTGTAAAACAGTGCCAGATTGAATAACGATATAGCATAATCGGGGTGGTCTTCACCCAACGCTTTTTTACGAATGGCCATTGCCTCAATATACAGCAGCTCCGTTTTTGCGTAATTACCCATTGTTGTGTAAAACACTGCCAGGTTGTCTAACATGGTGGCGTAGTATTTATTTTCTTTGCCAAATATTTTTTCTACAGCATCACGGGCTTGAAGAGCAAATTCAATTGCCTTTTGGTAGTTGCCTTCCTGGTAGTATTTTAATGCTTGATTATTGAGGGAGTTCCAATTGTTTTTTTGTGACCAACATAGCAATGGCAGGGCAAACAAAGTGATAATCAGGATTAGTTTTTTCATGGTTAAGTATTTTTATTTGATTACTGATTATTCCGGACAAACTGAGCCACCTTTCCGACAATAAGTGAACTACCCTTTTTAAGGGTGGATTTGTAAAGTAAAATTACTCCTTTTTACCGATTTATTTTTTCTTAATGATTCTCCTTTTAATTCTATTCGATGAGCATTTCATACCAATCTATACATAATAGCATCAGCCAGGGTTGGAAAAAAGCATGTGTTTGGCGGTGAAGAGACGGTTGCAGGGATGTACCACCAAACTCTTGCTTGCGCGTTGGATATCACGGTATTATGTTGAAAACCTTACAGCTAACGGGAGTCTGTCTAATAACCTAATCTGGATTTTTGATTTAAGCGATATTTAGTGATCTCTCTGGAAAAGCCAATGGCTTTGACCATAGTAAGCCAGACCTGATTGACCACCAAAAGCTGAAGTTAATAGGTTGTAATTAAGTCATTTATATAATATGTAATATAACCGTCAAGAAGTGGTCAATATGTTCGGCTTTTACAGACAATCGGAATATCTATTATAAGTAAAAACCTAAACATTATTACATTTTTTAAATAAAAAAACTCAGCTACTGTTATTCACGGAGTTCTTTATTGCTAAATTCTTTCGTCTGGGTCTCGTCAGAAGTCAATTTTAATGTTCCCCCGGATGACTTTTCGAATATGGGACAGGTGTGAATCTATATGATAATCCTATATGATAATCCAAATTTGAATCTGTCGATTATTCCTGTTCCTACATATACACCAATCCTTTTTATATATACTTTAGTAATTACTGCAAAATTAATATAAGAATGAAAATTACGATAACAATATCCAACATAACTTGTGCTTTGATAAATTTCTCTTGAATATCCGTATCCAATCATCGGTGTAACAAACAATATTTTTGAGGAAAGTATGTTGATATTATATCCAACATTAATAACACCTGCACTCATTTTATTTGAATATATCATCGAAGAGGTAAAATTCGATTTATTACCATTTCCCAATCCCAAATTATCTGAAATATCAAAATAGTAGTGACCAATGGACCCGCTTCCATTAAAACCAACCTTAGGTGAAAATTGTGGTTCAAAAACCGCTACACCAAATGATATGTCAATTTGTTCAATATCCCTAACCTTTCTTTGGCCAAAAGATGTTAATGTTAACACTAACATCATAGACATTAAAAATAAGATTCTTTTCATTTGCTTTTATTTATTAGTTTATAATATGTTTGTAACTCTTACCTTTGCTTCAACAGAAACAATACCCTCCGTTATAGCCGTAAAGTCTTTATACATTGTAACCTGATCCGAAGGAATGGTAGATGTCTTATTGAGTTTAATGCAAAGGTTATTGCTATCTTCAGGGTCGCTTTCTTCTGTCAGTGTACCTCCGGTCAATTCCGAATTTGTCATATCAACTGGTGCAACACCTTTCACTCCATAATCAAAAGTGAAATGTGCGTATATCGGGTTGTTTTTGGAGGGATCAGTGCTTCCTGAAGTATTGGCTAAAGACTCCGGCTGACATGATATGATGAATGGCAGGCAGTTCATCAAAATTATTTTGATAATATTTATCCGGATATACATGATTTCTGGTTATTATGACTTATTCAGCATACTAATGTCAAATATTTGCCTGTGTGTGGAGAATACTTTCTAAAACAAATTGCAACTTACCTTATAAAAATAATATTCATTTCTTTAAGATCACAATATGTGACCTTAATTTTTCTCTTGCTGGCGTTTTCGTTGACGCATTTTCTTTCATTTTACGCACTGGCATCTTCTGAATAAATCATATAGAATGATCATAATATATTAAAATATAGTTATTTGTGCAGTATTTATGGCTACATTGAATATATACGTAAACGGCCGCTTAATCGGCCAATCAGCAAACTGCATAAAGACTCTTTGGGGGCTGGTGGCACCACTTCTTTAAACTGCAAATCCCGCAAGATCAATGATCTGCGGGATTTTGTTTTTCAGAGGTTGACGCTTGCCTGCCGGCAGGCAGGGAATTGGTGCTGGATTTTGAGGTTTATATGTGTAGTGTGAATAATGCAACTCTTTTCAATAATTATGTAACATCGTAACTTAAATAAGAACTTACCTTTAAATTTATATTTAATAACATAAAACAAAAGAATATGAAAAATGATGAAAACAGCAAAACTGATCCTGTAAATGAAAATACAGGAATCAACAAAGATGAAAAGGCTAAAAATGATATTGAAAAGAAAATCAGAGATGAAGGAGTAAAAAAAGGGGTTGTCACTACTTCAATAATCAGCTTTATAATATTGTTGTTTGCGGGGATACTCGTTTTTTCACTCTATAACCACGGGCATAATAAGCTGATTAATCTGATGGAAACACAAAAGACTTCCCTTACAGATAAAGTAAATGCCCGTGATTCTGTGATAAACGAATGGATAACGACTTTCGATGATATTGAAAAGAATATCGCAATGATAAAAGAAAAAGAGAAATTAATCACTGTTAATTCATCGAATGCTGAAATATCCAAGAACAAGAGACTACAGGTTCTGGAAGATATAAAAACCATAAATACACTCCTTGAACAGAACAAAAATAAAATTGCCTTCCTGAATGCTCAACTAAAGAAGTCAGGCGGAACAATAAAGATTCTTCAAACTAAAATATCTGAGCTCGAATTTTCGATGAAACAGAATGAAAATGAAATTTCTGAACTGAAGACCTCCCTGGTTGAAAAGAATTTTGAGGTAAAACAGCTCAATACCCAGGTTGTAGTTATGCAGGATACTATTACAAAAAAGGATGAGAAAATCAATACCCAGACTTATGAGATGAATAAGGCTTTTTATATCTGTGGCACATTTAAAGAATTAAAAGCTAAGGGTCTTCTAACGAAAGAAGGAGGATTTATCGGACTTGGTAAAACGGAATCTTTAACCGGAACCCTACCTGATAGTGCTTTTGTCCAGATCGACGTCACTAAAATGAATTCAATTTTGGTTAATTCAAAGAGTGCCAAGCTTATCTCTGAGCATCCTGCTGGTTCATATGAGTTTATACGCGACAAAGACAAAAGAATTATATCTATTGATATAAAAGATCCCGATCTGTTCTGGAAAATTTCAAAATATGCAGTTGTTGAGATAACTAAATAAAGTAATAATATATTCCAGGAAAATTATTTTCCGGATAATCAGTAAATCCAGCAAGATCAACGTCTTGCTGGATTTTGTATTTTAGAGGGTGACGCTTCAATACAATGTCGCACACCGCCTTTAGGATCTTTCATGTCTCCCAAGTACCCAGGTATTACATGACAGTGGAATTGTCTTGACTGATGTCAATAGATTTCTCTGAAAAAACTTAATATTCTATCGAAGGATTGGTGAACATAATCTTGAGAATGTATGAGGAATATCCAATTTTACTATATTCCATTTTAATAGCAGGAATATACCAAGCATTAAAGCTCAAAACAACTTATATTTCTTCATTAAAATAAAGTTCGAATTAATTAAACAAGGCCAAGTCCTTTGAGAACTTCTTCAGTATTTGATAAATCGCCAACTATCCTTTTTTTCGGTATTGGAAATTTCTTTATCAATAATGGTAATGCAACTATTTCCTCTGTAATTGCCAAATCCGGATGCTGGTAAATATCAATTATCTCTAATTCATACCTGTTTTTTAAATATTTCTCGCAAATAGCCTTAATATTTACAACCGCGAGGGCAGAGTTAGGTGATTTGCCTGAAACAAATAAGCAAAGAATATATTTTCCCCCATTATCATTTAGAGCTTGTGTATTGACTTTCATTTTATTTTGTATTCTCATTGAGGGGAGTTTTCTTTAACCCAAATAGATTCTTTTGATGTGGATAAATTACCATGCTCTTTGGCTTTTCTTTTGGAAACTGCCAAAGGTCCTTTACTGTTTGCAACAATAGGTAATAAGGTAATTCCTTTAGTTGAAATTTTAAACTTACGCACATCAGTAGAATGAGCCATACCCCTCGATTTCATAACACATAAGCTTCTGCTTCGTTCGGCATCTATATCTATATCTTGAACCACCATCCATGTATCGACCATTGATGAAATGCCTTCATCGCTCGGATTACGTTCTATTGATCCTATTGTTATAGCCGCAGTAAACATGACTGTGATGTGTTGTGTTTTTAAAAAATCAACAAACCTCGTGAGCATTGACCTGATATCGCTGTTTGGACCTTCGGTCATTAAATTTGTAATTGGATCAAGAATAACGACAGCAGGTTTTATTTCATTTATTATTTTCTTAATAGCAAGGAAATGCAATTCAAGATTTTGTAAAGTAGGCCTTGAATAATAAAAAGTTAATATTCCTGACTTAACCAACGGATCTAAATGGAATCCGATGGATCCCATATTTCTTATTATCTGTTTTGGGGCTTCTTCGAATGCACAAAAAAGGCAACGTTTTTTAGCTTTGCAAACACTATATGCAAATGAAGCCGCCGTGGTTGTTTTTCCTGTACCAGCCGTTCCTGATATAAGAATGCTGCTTCCCTCATAAAAGCCTTTCTTACCCAGCATTTCATCTAAATCTTTAATACCTGAAGAGATTCTTTTTGAAGTTGGTTCCTGTTGGAACGCTTCACTGATAATTGGATAAACAGATATTCCTTTTTCATCAATTGTAAAAGGATATTCATTGTTACCATGAAAAGAACCACGGTATTTAACAATCCGTAATCGCCTGGTTGCAATTTGATTGGTTACACGGTTATCCAGTGCTATTACACAATCGGCTACATATTCTTCTATTCCCATGTGCGTAAGAAAGTGATCTCCAATTTCTGAGGTAATTATTGCTGTTACTTTCATTTTTTTCAACCAGGACAAAAGCCTTAGAAATTCTGAACGGAGTATTTTATTATCAAGGCCATAAAAAAGTTTGTCCAGCGAATCAAGTACCACACGCTTTGCCATTACTTTATGAATTGCCTGTTCAAGCCTAACAAATAATCCCTCAAGATCATACATGCCGGTATCCCGCATTTCATAAGGATTAATCAGTACTTGTTCAATATATATTTTATTATTCGCAATATGTGTATCAAGGTTGTAGGCTAATGATTTTAAATTCATCACCAGATCTTCCTTTTTCTCTTCAAACGCCATAAACACAGCAGGTTCATCAAACAGTACAATTCCATTTACCAGGAATTCCATGGCCAAAATGGTTTTTCCGCTTCCAGTATTCCCGAGTAATAGAGTAGGACGGTTTTTGGGTATACCGCCATTTGTAATTTCATCTAGTCCCTGAATACCTGTTGGAGATTTGGGAAATGTAAAATTTTTCATTGCAGTATGTGTATGATTGTATTTAACTTTTAATACTTCGGAATCAAAACTTTTAAAGTTAAGCTAATAAAAAGGTGTGGGATTACACAATTATTGAAAAAAGTTACATCATTCACAGTTCCATGCCTGTAACATGAGTTAGCATTCGTCTGGACTTGGTTGATTTGTCCAGGTAAAATAGAAAATGTCTTGTCGATAGATAGTTCATAAGTTGGTTTAGAGATCGTACATCTAGTTAAATGATCTGCGGGATTTTGTATTCGGAAGGGTGAAGCTTGCCAGCCGGCAGGCAGGGAATAGGTGATAGATTTTCGACCGGAGGTCCTTACATTTTCCGAAAAATTCTCCCCAGAACTTATAAATAACATTAGATCATGTAGATACATAACTTTAAAACATTCGACAAATTTCGAATGAAATTATATATGCTATTTAAATTATAACATAATTCATTATATTCGGCCCCTGAACCTTTTTTATGAAACTATAATTAACACTTACAATTATGCTACTCCATCAGCAATTTGTCCGAATGGCAAAGAAACATTCCAAAAAGCTCGCTGTTATTGACAAAACAACAAAGAAAAATATTACTTATTCTACGGCTTTAATTGGCGCACTGATACTTAATTCAAAATTTAAGAAGTATGATGAGGGGTTCATCGGAATTATGATTCCAACTTCTGCAGGTTGTGCACTGGCAATAGTGGGAGCATTAATGAGTGGCAGAATACCGGTAATGATAAATTATTCGACAAAGGCTGAGGAGAACGCAAAGTACGCACAAAAGAAATGTAAATTCAAAACAATTATCGCTTCCAAAGCATTACTTGAAAAAATTAATTGCCCGGTAATTGAAGGAATGATAATGATTGAGGATATAATGGAAAATGTCACCACCGGTGAAAAACTTAAGGCGGCGTTGATATCCAAGCTGCCTGTTAATATGATTCTCAATAGCATTCATAAAGGAGATGAAAATGACACTTCTGCAATTTTATTTACAAGTGGAAGTGAAAAAGATCCGAAAGCAGTTCCGCTGACCCATCTGAATATTGCTTCAAACATTATAAATTTTGGCAACTATGAGAAATTATCCGAATCAGATATCATTCTTTCAAATCTTGTTTTCTTCCATATTTTTGGTTTAACAGCAAACCTCTGGGTGCCATTCTATTACGGTATGACTATGGTGGCCTATTCCAATCCGCTGGATTTTCAGACTATCAGTAATATTGCACGTGATGAAAAACCAACATTAATGGTTGGCACTCCAAGTTTCTTCAGGGGATATCTGCAGAAATCGGAACCCGGGGATTTCAAAACTGTCAGGTTAATGGTAGCAGGAGCAGATAAGTGTCCGGATTCCCTGAGAGAAGGATTCATGAATAAGCATGGAGTGACACTTCTAGAGGGGTACGGGGCTACCGAGACATCTCCTGTTATTTCAATTAACTCACTTGAGTTCAACAGACCCGGGAGTACCGGAAAAGTGATCCACGGTGTTCAGGTAAGGTTAGTGAATTTTGAAACTGGTGAAGAATGTAAAACCGGGGAAGTTGGGAAGATATTTGTTAAAGGAGACTCTGTAATGAAAGGCTATTATGATGATCCTGAGCTTACAGCTGATGCCATCGTTGACGGCTGGTATAATACAGGTGATATGGGATTCTTCGATGAAGATGGCTATCTCTGGCATGCCGGACGGTTTAAGAGATTTGCAAAGATTGGAGGGGAAATGATCTCTCTGGTTAAGGTAGAGAATACATTGGAGAAGTTTCTGCCGGCGGGAGTTTCCTGTTGTGTTGTTGAGGTATCGGATGAAAAAAAAGGATCAGAAATAATTGCTACAGTCTCTGCAGAGGTAAACAAAACTGAAATACTCAGGAAGATGATGAGTGAGTTACCCATTATCGCTCTTCCAAGGCAATTTATAGTTATTGAAGAGTTGCCTATGATGAACACAGGGAAGATAGATTTCCGCAGTGTTACAAAAATAGTCCAGGAGATATTGAGTACTTCCAACTCCGGCCAGTTGATTATATAATAAGGATTTCCCCCCGATCACCTTAATTATATGTGGCGCCACTCCTCGTTTGCACTGATACGTGCTTCTGCCTGTGCTTATCTGTTAAGAGAACAGTGAAGTTGGAATCTTGTATTAATAACTAATAATTATTAACTTTCAAACCCGATTTCGGAACCTTACCGTTTTGCTTACAAATATCGAATCGGAATAATCAGATGAGGTGCCCTGAATAATATTATTGTTAAATATTTAACCAAGTTTAAAATAAAAAGAGATGAAAAGGAAAACATTTATTTCAGTATTTTTAGTACTCTCACTGGCAACAGGTATGCTGTCGGGACAGACAACCGGTAATAGTGTAATTGATGTAATATTGTCCGGTTATACAGCAAGGAAGTTTACGACGGAACCTGTTTCTGACAGCAATATTGAACTTATACTGAAATGCGGCCTGAAAGCACCAAGTGCCAGAAACAGCCAGTTGTGGAAATTCACTGTAGTTAAAGACAATACTTTAATCGGAGAGATCATTCCAAATACCACAGCAGGAAATATTCTGATAATTGTTTCAGGGCAGGAACCCGTCCAGCAGGGGATGAATGTTGATTTTGATTGCGCCCTGGCAACTGAAAATATGTTTGTAGCTGCTCAAAGTCTCGGGCTTGGAGCTCACATATATGGCGGTCCGGTGAACAATATTAATTTAACCAAAAAACAGGCATTGGGAATTCCTGATGGTTACAAGGCAATATCTGTTCTCAGAATCGGAAATATTGACAAGAACATCGATGCTGTTTCATCTGCTTCGACAAGAAAGAAAATAGAGGAGGTGGTTAACTATAAGTAAGAATGGTTGCAGATGTTTGTGTTTTATCCGAACCAAATTCAGAAATCAAAAATTAAAATTATTGCATGGCATTAAGAGAAGAGTTCTCAGGAAAAGAGAAAGCCATCCCTGTTATTGTGTTGCTTATGTTCTTATTATCCGGATTTGGTGAATCTGCCATGGCCCAGGACATGCTGATACTGAAAAGCGGGAAAGAGATTAAAGCCAATATAGTCGAAGAGAGCACCGACATGGTCAAATACCGTGAATATGAAAATCCGGAAGGGCCCCTTTACTCGATCGGAAAGGACAAAATAGCCACGATCAAATATAAAAAGGGAGCTAAAGAGGTGCCGGATAAAAATGCCGGAGTTCAGGAAACGGTAACACAGGAATCAGCAATACCAGTGCAATCCAATACCATTCAGACACTTGAGTGCAAAAAAAGATATGTCTTGTCAGATGGTAAGATACAATCGGTACGAAAGGTCAAAACCTTAATGGAAGATTACCCCGAGGCGATAGATTTATATGACTCCGGGACAACTTTATGTAATCTTAGCAATGGGTGCGCTGGTGGGGTTATCGTGATATGCTTTATTGCAACCGAAGTATCAAACGGTATGAAAGATGAATCGAAGGGGAAAGCAATCACTATAACCGGGCTGGGCATTTCCGGCGCTTTAATTATTTCGGGTATCGTGCTGGCCTCATCAGGAAAGCATAAGATCCGTAATTCGGTAAGAATTTATAATTCCGCAATAAACAAACCGGTCGCCTGCAAACTTAATTTCGGAATAATGGGCGACGGGATAGGACTTGCAGTAAGATTTTAGGCCACTGTGTTATTCGGGACGGCCTGTTTTCAATTTAGCATAAAAAGACCAGGATAATCCCAGGCTTGCATAAGGTCCGTTCCATTTAACACTTACCAGGTCTTTATTTGAAGGATAATTAACATAGAATGTTGACCACCCGGTTGAACTGGTGCTGCTTTTATGCGACTCTTCGATTTTCATGAACCGCTGGCCAACCCGAAAGCTTGCCTGTACTCTTCTTGAAATTATCCAGTCAGCTCCGATAGCAAGATGAAGTCCTGCTCCAAAATCTGCTGAATTATCATATTTTTCATTGGCAAGTTTCAGGTATCCGCTCATAAAAGCTATATCGAAGCCCGGTTCAAAAATAGCTATAAGGTTTTTCTTATGATTTAAAGTATGACCGTAAAATAATATGATATTGTAATAAAACGATCTTAAACTTATTTCATTTGATCCATCATCGTTTGTTGAATAAATTGCATCCTTCGGGATAAAAATCAGCTGCAGCTCATCACCTATAATGTTTCTTCCTGCCTGACCTATTACAAAGGAAGTCTTCAGATCTAAAGAGTAATAAACAGGCTTCCATTTTATTTCGGGGGTATTGGTCCCGTTCCAGTTTTGCCAGAACAGCAAAAGGTTATCAGATCCATTCCTGTTGGAGTAACTTCCGCTGATACCGAAACTTATTTTCCATACTCCCATCTTGCCTGCCATTTCCAACGGAGTTTGTGGTTTATTAATGATACCGTTTTCAACAGGAACAGTATAGTCTGCAATTATACCGTCATTATAATGAATGCTTTTGATATCACTGACAAACACTGAATAAATTCCTGCCGGCTCAGGCTGCCCGAATTTCTTGTACTTTATTTCCATATTATCTTTCGAGACAATTGTCGCAGGAATTACTTCACCGTTTTTTACAAAAATTGTATCCTGAGCTGATGCTATTCCGGAGAATAACAGGAGCAATAAAATAAATAACCGGGATTTCATATTTGGCTTATGTTTAAATAAATCAATAATACGTAAAATCTAAGTAAAGCATTTTCGTTATTTTTATGAAATTATTAATCCCGATTTTTGTGAAAAGAATTCAAGCCTTCCTTTTTTTCTCTATAATAGCCTGGTCTGCCTGTACTTCTCAACCATGGATAAAAGCAGATAATCTAAGGATGAAATATATGCTTAATGGCAGGTATGATTCTGCTTTGTATTATACCGATGAGGCAGCAGCATTAATGAGGGGCATTACAGGGGAGAATAACCTCCAGTATGCAGGTATGCTGTATAATCTATCTGTTTCTCATTTTTACCTCGGGAATTTTAAGAAGGCAAAATATTACATCTTAAAAGAGGTCACGCTGAGAGAATCGCTGAAGACAAATGATGATCCGGGATATATCACTTCCCTTGAAAATGCCTCGATAATCTGCCGGAGATCAGGCGACTACGAAGAAGCTTTAACACAGGTCAAAAAAGCTGAGAAAAAGTCCTTAAAAGTGTATGGCGCTCACAGTCCGGCTTATGCAAAAACAGTTTCCTGTTACGCAGGTGTTTGTTACGATATGGGCTGTTCTGTAAACGATATGGTATATCTTAAACAGGGAGAGGAATATCTTAAAAAGGCAGAAAGTATTTATTTAAGCAATGGTGAGAAGTCGAAGAGTGCAATTATAATAAATAAGTCTGACCAGGCTGCTTACCATAATGATATAGGTAATTTACCAATGGCAGAATCCATGCTTCAGGAAGTAGTTTCTTCCTGTGAAAATGAATATGGTCCATCAAGCACCAATTATGCTTCAGCTTTGAATAATCTTGCAGTTCTTTACTATAATATCGGAGATTATAAACTTGCCGAGAAGTTTTTTGTCGAAGCTGTCGATATTTATACGAAAAGCCCGGAAGCGAAGAGCATACAAACAGGTATATGCATTAACAATTTAGGTGCATTATATCACGATATGGGAAATTACAGTATTGCAGCCAGGCTTGTTGCTGACGCACAAAAAATACTCGAGAATGATGCTCAGCAGAATAATCCTGCTTTTGCAGTGGTGTTGAATAATCTTGCATCGGTTTACCTGTCAGAAGAATACTATGCAAACCAGGAGAATAAAAGCCGGGAACGATTACTTAATTCCGGGAAGATATTATTAAAGGCCGATTCTGTTTTCAAAATTAATTGCCAGATGCCTCATCCTTATGGCTTTGCGATTATGAATAATCTTGCCCTATGGTATAATTTTACAGGTAATAAAAAGAAGTCTGTTCAGATGTTTTACGACCTGACATCCCAGTCTAATATCTCTTTCAGGATCCTTGCCATGATGAATAAGATGGGAATATCAGGAGAAATACCCATAACCGGAGAACAGCAAACCCATCCTGCCCTCGAACCGTTGATTATCCCGATAAAGATCAACTTAGTCGATCAGGTTATGGCCTCAAATGCCGATTTTAACAGCAATGGGGCTAGTGATGGCATAACAAGAAAAATGGTGGAATGGATTTTAGGTAAAGCAACCAATCTGAAAAAAGCGGTTGGACCATACCATCCGGCGTATGCTGAAGTATTAAAATCGTTAATTGTATCGTATGCATCCAATGACGATGTTGCAGCTGAAGAAGAACTTACTCTTGAATACATAAATGTCATAAATCACAAAACTTTACGGGATTTTTCCTTCCTGTCAGAGAGTGAGAAAGAATTGTATTATCAGACCAGGTTGCCCGATATGGATTCTTTTATAGCTTATACTTTGACAAGAAAAAGAAAGAATCCGGGTATCACGCGTTATGCTTATAACAATATACTGCTTAACAAAGGATTGATGCTCAAGTCGAGCACAGCTATGCGGTTGGCGATTCTTAGCAGCAACGATCCTGTTTTATTGAAAGAATATGATGAGTGGATTGCCCTGCAGAAGGAAATATCCGCTCTTTATTCCACGCCTGTCGATATGCGCACTAAAGATCTGTCTGCTCTGGAAAAGAAGGCAAATGATCTCGAAAAATCACTTGTGGTCAGTTCACAGGATTTCAGCGATTACAGGAAAGGCATTCAAATAACATGGGAGGATGTCAGGAACAGCCTGAAGCCGGATGAGGCAGCAATAGAGTTCACCGACTTTAAGAAGAGAGAAAAGGATGGCGGCGATGCAGTAATATATTGTGCATTGATAGTACGGTCCAATTCAGAATATCCTGAAATGGTTAAGCTTTTTACTGAAAGCCAGCTGGAAGATATTATTGGCAAAAATGGAGGGAATGATGTCAGCTATATCAATGATATCTACGGAACGGCAAATAAGCAGGATGACAGGCTTTATAATCTTATCTGGAAGCCAATTGAAGAATATCTGAGTGGTGCAAAAAATGTATATATTTCACCTTCCGGGCTGCTTTTTAAAATTTCCTTCCCTGCAATAAGCAACGGGAAAGACGTTTATTTATGCGATAAATATCAGATACAGGTCAAAGAGAGTACCGGGAATAGTGCCGTATCAAGCCTGTCTTCCGTGAATAATAATCTGTCAGCCATGGTTTTTGGTGGTATTCAATATGGACAGAATAACTCGGGATCACAGGTTTGGGGTTACCTCAAAGGCACAAAAGATGAAGGAGATGCAGTCAATAGTATCCTTGGGAAAGGACATATTAATGTCAGCTATCTTACAGACAATAGCGCAACTGAAACATACTTTAAACAAAATGCCCAGAAATATAACATTTTGCATATTGCAACTCATGGGTTCTTTTTTGCTGATCCAAATGAAGTAAGGTTTGAAGAAAAAAAACAGGATGTTGAATACGATAAGATAACTTTTCGCGGAGCAACAAGAGGTTTCGGGGTAAACAGTTTTGTTAATAATGAAAATCCATTAATGCGGTCGGGAATTGTGCTTGCAGGAGCTAACGATGTATGGGTCAAAACCGAGAAAGGAGAAACCGATGACGGAGTACTGACGGCACAGGAAGTCACACAAATCGATATGCGTAAAAACAACCTGGTAGTCTTATCAGCTTGCGAAACAGGTCTGGGTGATATTAAAGGGAGCGAAGGCGTTTACGGATTGCAGCGGGCCCTCAAAATGGCAGGTGTAAAATTTATTATAATGAGTCTCTGGGAGATCCCCGATAAGGAAACAGTTGAGTTCATGGGAATGTTTTATAATAATTTGTTACAGGTAAAGGACATACGTGAAGCCTTCCTGGATACACAAAAAGATATGAGGGCAAAATATGATCCGTTTTACTGGGGCGCATTCGTTTTAATGGAATAAAGTTGAATTTTAATTAAAGTCCAGCCATTTTTCATATTTTTATTGGGTATAACCTGGTTATAACGGCCACGTGAAATGAAAATTTGTAAAACCTTGCTCTTCTTCTGTCTTGTCTGCCTATGGACGGAAAATTCGCTGTATGCACAGACTCCGTATTGCAAAAATCTGGGTTTTGAGCTTGGCAATTTTAATAACTGGACAGGGTATACCTGGAGGTTTAGCGAAGCTGCAGATGCAATGTGGATAAATACTAATCCGGCGCCAGGCTTTGTTTCAAGAAGACACACCATTATGTCCGATACTTCTGCATATGATGCAAATACAGGATATGCTTTAAGAAAAATACCCAAAGGTTATAAGTATTCTGCACGGCTGGGCGATGAGCTCATAAGCTCCGATAGAAGTCCCAGATGCTGGAATCAAAGCCTGAGATATACAATGACCGTTGATTCGGGCAATGCTCTCCTGATCCTTAAATTTGCCCTGGTGTTGCAATATGCCGTCACTCACACTGAAATTAATGAACCCCGCTTCAAGCTTACGCTGTACGACAGCAATGGCAATGTTCTTCCGGATTGCTCTAATTACGAGGTATATGCATCAAATAAATATGTAAAGGGTTTTAAGACATACATACCTTCAGGTTCGAATGTCCCTGTTCAATGGAGAGACTGGACCACGGTAGGGGCAAACCTCCTGAAATATATAGGACAAACTATTACCGTTGAGTTTATGGCAGCAGATTGCAGGGAACATTTCCATTTTGGTTATGCTTATTTTTTAGCTGAATGCCATCCAATGTATATTACGACAAAATTCTGTGAAAACGATACTTCAGCAGTTCTTACCGCACCCGACGGGTTTGAAAAATACGAATGGAAGAATAGCAGCGGCACTCTGGTTGACACTGTCCGGATCATTGACCTGAAGGTCCCTGACCAGAAAACATCTTATACCTGTACATTAACTTCAGCCACAGGATGCCATGTTACTCTTCAGACAAAGGTTGTCAAGTATATCCCTAAATCTGATTTTAGGTCATTTATGCTTGACTGTAATTCCAATACAGTTCAGTTTATCAATCTCTCCACGAAGACAAATGGCACTTTATTGTACAACTGGATATTTGATGATGGGAATACCGCAGCCCTTAAGAACCCTCCATATACCTTTAGTTCTTCGGGTATGCATACAGTGACTCTTATTGTCAGCAATCCGCCATCTACATGCATGGACACGCTGACTAGGGAAGTTGAATCCTTTTCGCCCCCGCTGGTCGGTATCAATGGCGATTCCACCTACTGTCACGGACTAAGTACCACTCTTAAAGCTTATGGTGCATACGATTATACATGGAGCAATGGTTCGAAAACGGCGACCCAGAAAATATCGGCTCCAGGAGGAATTTACTGGTTGCTTGGGAGGTCAAGCACAGGATGTATATCTGATACCATATATAAAACAATCTTTGAGGACCCGTACTGGCCCTTTTTAACGAAGGGCGATACTACAATTTGCGGAAATGTGAGCGTTGTGCTTTCTGCGTCAGGAGCTGTAAAATACAGGTGGAACAGGAAAGTTCTCCTGGCATCGTCAGGGGGCGATAGTTATTTGTGGACTAAAGCAACCACTGATGATTCGATTGTTGCATCATCGCCCGGAACCTACCTCGTTACAGGTACAAATACACGCGGTTGCGAAAAGTCTGTAACTTTCAATGTAACAGGGTACACCCTTCCGGCAGTTGGTTTTTCTCTCTCTCCTGATGCCCTTGACAGGAACCATAAGACACTTACCGTTACTTCTCCCGGAGAGACTAATGTACAGTATGTCTGGAAAATGGGGGATGGCTCCTCTGAAACAGGTCAATCAATTCAGCATGAATACGATTTTTCTGATACAACATTGTCTTACCTGATTAAACTTAAGGCTTTATCCTCACACGGCTGTATAGACAGCTCTTCAAAATACATTGATGTGGTGCCTTTCATTCCTAACGTTTTCTCTCCAAACGGGGATGGAATGAATGATGTATTTATGACCGGATTTGATCTTAAGATAGTTGACAGGAACGGGCTGCAAATTTATAAAGGCAGTAACGGATGGGACGGGAGGCAGAACGGACGGCCTGCTGATCCGGACACGTACTTCTACCTGGTTTATTACAAGGACAGCGAACAAAAGATGCATACCAGGAAGGGTTATGTTACCTTAATAAGATGAAGAGATGGGAATGAGGCGATATGCATATTTATTGACAACTATCTGTCTGATGTCGGGCATAGAGGCAATGGCGCAGACAGATATAAGCCTTTCCACTCACTGGAATAACAGGGCCAATTACAATCCGGCTTTTATTGCACGGACCGATTACCTGTATCTGTTTTGCAACACACGCCATCAATGGGTGGGCATCAATGGAGCTCCTGTAGTATTGAATGTCCAGGTATCAGAATATTTTGATGCCATCCATTCAGCATTCGGATTGTCATTTGTGGATGACAAGATAGGAGCTACACAATCCTTCAATCCGATGCTGACATATGCATTCCGCATTGCGAAGAAAGACAAATGGGCTTTATCATTGGGGCTTTCGGGAGGCATGTTTATACGCACACTGGATGCTTCTAAGCTTGAGGCTGAAACTGCCGGCGATCCTTCACTCTATAATTATTATAATAAAATTAACCAGCCCGATGTGAACGTGGGATTTGAATTTCAAAACGCTCACTTCATTGCCGGCATCTCCTCAACTCACCTGATGTCGATCAGCAAATCCGATACCCTTTTCCTCAATACTAATCATCGTTACGCCTATGCTATTTATAGGAACGATAATCCATTGATGTTTTCATATAGTTTTGGAATGCAGGTAGTTAACAGGTATAATCTTACTGTGGTTGAAGGGAATGTCTTCATCCGAATAAAACGCCCGGCAAAAATGATTACCGGCCCACTTAATAAGGGACCGCAGGAAATTCTCGATATCGGGTTGACATGCCGGACTTCGCGTGAGATGACATTGCTTTGCGGAGTAATGATCTCACCATATTTCAGGATTGGGTATGCCTATGATCAAAGCCTCCTTTCGAAATACAGCAGATACGGAACCCATGAAGTTATGCTCGAATACCGCATACCTGCCAAATCGGCGTCCACTAAAGTACGGTGCGGTAGCAAAGAATTTTGGTATCGTTAAATACAATCCTGATGACTTCAATGATAAAGCACGGATTAAAATATTGTCTGGTCATATTGATTTCACAGGTAATTATTACTTCAACCTATGGCATTACGGCCAGATTCAGCTATTCTCAACTAAGCAAATGTGCACCAGCAATAGTAAAATTTAATAATAACTCCACTCATGGAGCTGGAATTACTTACATCTGGAATTTCGATCTTGGTGCAGTTGTTACCGCAACTGACGACTCGGTAAAAGAACAATTATATTCAGAAGCCGGGCAATATAAAGTAACGCTCAAGGTTACTGATGGAGTTAATTGGGACAGCACCAGCACAACAATTACAGTTTTTGGTGGTCCATCTGCAAATTTCAGTGCCGACAAAGCGTATGGATGTCCCCCTTTGGTGGTTAATTACACTAGCACATCTACATCCGGTGAATCAGACATTATTAATACTTCGTGGGATTTCAGAAACGGGGATTATGCCGATGGTAAATCAGTTCAATATACCTATAATACAACCGGTACTTATGACGTAATTCTTAAAGTCACTGATAAGAACGGCTGCTACAGCATTTATGAATCTGATAAATTTATTACTGTTGCCGATAAGCCAAATGTCAACTTTTCCACCTCCGACACCTTCTTCTGCTCACCGCCGGTGAATGTATCCTTTACCAATTTAACAACAGGGTCTTCCATGATGAGCTATAAATGGGATTTTGGCAACGGGAAGACTTCTACCGATTTAAGCAACTCATCCATTTACACTTCAGCCGGCAGCTACAATGTTAAATTAACGGCAACAGATCAGTTTGGCTGTACGGATTCACTGACTAAGCAGTCATATATCACAATCGGTTATGCAAAAGGAACATTATCTGTTTACGATGCTAAGAATAATATAGTCAGTACATCCTATCTTTGTGACGGGACCTACAAATTTGTTTGTTCCACTGCCAATCTGCCTGATTATACCTGGATCATCACCGATAATAATATAACTTCAACTTTCCCGGGAAGAAATTCAATAATATACAAGGTGGCAGGCTCGGGCAAAATCGACGTTAAATTGATTTATGGCAAAAATTCATATTGCACCGACAGTGTTTCTGCCTCCTTTGCCAAAAGCTACATTAAGGCAGCATTCACGCTGAAAGATAATTTGTTCTGCGCAGTGCCATCTCAAGTCGACCTGGTAAATGCTTCGCTAAATGCCGACAAGTTTAACTGGTATCTGTCAGGCAAGCTGATTTCGAATGAAAAGGTCACTTCTTATATGATTACACGGAAAGACCTTCCGGCTGAAACTTACGAACAGCTTTACAATCATGAAATTAACAAAATCAGCCTGCCTTTCAAGCTGGTGGCCTCCAACGGCGGTGTTTGCTATGACTCTGTTACAAACGTGGTTACCATAGCATTGCCCGTTGCCCGGTTTGTGCCTGATAAAGTCTCAGGATGCGTTCCTTTGCAGGTAAGCTTTTCCGACAGCAGCAAATCGGTATCCGGGATTGATGCCTTCACTTATAAATTCGGGAAAGATTCAATCACCGCATTAACCAATTCACCGGTAAAGTACACTTTTACCAGGCCCGGGGTGTACGATATCTCAGAAATTATTAAAAGCGGCAAATGCTATGATACTTCTGAGATTGTAAGGGTTGTTGCAGGCGATAAACTGGTACCTGATTTTACCGTCATGCCGGAGGAAGTATGCAATGGGGGAACTATTCATCTTACCGGGGATGCCGGCAACAATTCAGTGGTAAATATGTGGCGGTTTAAATCGAATAATCTTTTTGACCTTAATTTTACATCCAGGCCTGATACTGACATTACTGTATATACTGACACTGCAGGATATAAGAATATAAGTCTTCAGACCGACTATAACGGATGTCTTTCCGATACCACAAAGCACAACATCCTGAAAATTAAAGGACCAGTCGGCAATTTCACCGGATCTTTCAGTTGCGATACTCCGCTGGTCTATCATTTTAAAAACGGTATTACACCTGCCTCATCACTAACATGGAATATTGATACTGCAATTATATATAATATTGATTCCCTGAGATATCTCTTTCCGGCAAGCGGGGATTATTCAACAAAGCTTACTGTATCTGATATTTCCTCGGGCTGTACGCTGACCCGGACAAAACTCATTCAGGCTCGCAGCGCGAAGTCTGCTTTTACCGTCAGCGATACCATACTCTGTGCCGGCGATACTGTGCATCTGAATGCTTCATCATCCATTGATTATATCAAAACCTGTTATAATGAAGGTTTCTTGTGGTATTTTGGAGACGATTCTCCACCAAGAAGAACCTTCCTGAAAACTTATGATCATATTTACACTTCAAAGGGGAATGACACGATAAAGCTGGTTGTCACGGCAGATAACGGATGTAAGGAAACTTCTAAAAAGCTGGTTCATATATTCAGACCTGAAGGAAGCTTTACAACCGATAAAAAATCCGGCTGTATTCCGGACCTGTCTGTAAATTTCAAAAATACATCCACAGATACAACCATTGTAAACTGGATCTGGAATTTTGGAGACAAAACTTCTGACAGCACAAACAGCCTGGCTATAGCGCACACTTATACGAGTAATAAAAAGCAGACATATTATCCTAACCTCACTGTATATGATGCTTATAAATGTTCAAGCAATTATGCTATCCCGACTTCGCTGACAGATGCAAATTGTGATTTTCAGGCAAACGACAATGCCATTTGCGCCGGAGAGACTGTCGCTTTTACTCCTGCAGACTCAAGCCTGACAAATATGTACTGGGACTTTGGAGATGGAACAACATCGGCCACTACAAATAAGCATACATATGCCAGCACCGGGATGTACACCGTTTCGCTGACAGCATTGAAAGACGGCTGCAGCGGCAAGGTCACAAAATCAAATTATATCAGTGTCGAAAAGGCAGATGCCAATTTCACGGTTGGAGACAGCACTTTCTATTGTTATCCTGATAATCTGCACTTTATACATAATAATACAATCGGGAGCCCCGCTGTCGATTTTCTCTGGACATTCGGATCAAATACCCTTGTTGACAGAAGCTCAGGAGATGTAAAATATACATTTACAAAGCCGGGAAATTACACTGCACGGCTAACTGTCAGGACATTAAATGGTTGTTCGGCGAGCCGTTCCAGACACATTTCAATTACGGGACCAACGGCATATGTCAGCGTTGCTCCCCTTAAAATATGCTATAATGATGCTGTTTCTTTTAAGATTGATTCATTAAAGAATGTTACACAGTGGAAATGGCTGTTTGGAGACGGGACTACTTCAACAGTCAATACGACAACCCACAGGTACACTTCACGCGGGAAAATTATCCCATCAGTCCAGCTGATAAACAGTACCTGCAATGCGATTCTTATACTTGATACGATCTCGGTTTCAAAAGTACAGGCTAAATTCAGTAGCAGCGACAGTACTCTGAATATTTGTTTCGGAAATAAACTTTACCTGGTGAATATGTCAGTTTATTCAAGTTCCTGGGACTGGTATGTCAATAATGTCAGGTCATCAACTGATTATAATTTCAATAATATCCTTTTCGGGAAAACAGGAGATTATAATATCAAGCTCGTTGCAAAGGATGGCAGCGGTTGCACTGATACCCTGGCTAAGAATTTTACAGTGTATCCAACTCCTGATTTTTCAATTTCAGGTGATTCAGTTCTGTGCCCGGGGAAAACTTCCGTAACCCTGAGTGTCAGTAATGATGCCGGCATGAAAATCAAATGGACTCCGTCGACAGGGCTGAGCAGCACCTCATCCTTTACTGTAACAGCCAATCCATCAAGTTCGACAACATATACAGCAGTGGTTACGAATTACGATGCATGTTCAGCAAGCCGCAAGAAAACGGTTCTGGTAAACCAGCCCTTTGATATAAGCAGATCACCTCTGAGTGACACAACAATTTACCTCGGCGAAAAAATCCAGCTGGTAGTTTCAGCTTCAGCAGGCAATGTAAGCTATTCATGGTCGCCTGATGTTAATATTTCATGTCTGAGCTGCAATAATCCATGGGTTAATCCTACAGAAACGACTCTCTATATGGTTGAAACGAAGAGTGACTGCTTCGATCTATTTGAAAAATTCAATATTACTGTGATTGCAGATTTCTATCTTGAAGCGCCTTCAGCATTCACTCCAAACGGTGATTCAAACAACGATATGTTCAGGTTTGAAGAAAAAAACATTGCAAATTTTGAACTGAAAATATTCAACCGGTGGGGAGAAATTGTCTTCTCAACGAATGATGTTCAGCAGGGCTGGAACGGATATGTGAATGGTCATCCTCAAAATATAGATACCTATAAATACGCGGTAAAGGCCACAACCATTCACGGATATACATTTGAAAGGAAGGGAGAATTCTTATTATTAAAATGAAACGAATGGATCCTTTGATTAATTACAAATTAACTTAGCCCGATGCAGCCCTGCCTGACATATAAATCAAATAAAATTGAATTTAAGCGATCACGCTTACTGCATCTGGTTATTATTATTCTGTTTTCTCAGATGATATGTGTTCAGGCACAGGATATTCATTTCTCACAGTTTTTTGCTGCTCCGCTTCTGATAAATCCTGCAAATACAGGGATGTCAGGAAAGGATATCAGAGTTGCGAATATTTACAGGAACCAGTGGGCAAAAGTCGGGATCCCTTATGAAACATTCATTACTTCGGTCGATAAGAATGTGAACATTGCAGGCCATTCATTTGGCATAGGTGGACTGATACTTCATGATCAGTCATCGTCATTTAATCTATTGGCAGACGAATTCATGCTATCTGTCAGCTATTCAAAGATAATTAATAATCAACAGTTTACATTTGGATTGCAGCCGGGATTCGTTTTAAAATCATTTAATCTTGAAGGTTTGACCTTCAGTTCACAGTTTAACCAGCTGAGTCAGTTTTTCGATGCTACATTACCTAATCTTGAAAATAACCTGGACGACAGGCTCAGGTACCTGGACCTTAATGCGGGAATATTCTGGCGCACCATTATAAATAAAGTTATACCATCGGCAGGCATTTCAGTCAGTCATATGAACATGCCCGTGCAGAGGTTTTCGACCTCCTCGACAGGCATTCGGCTCCCGATGAAATTAAATTTCAGCAGCGAGGTATTGATTCCGGTCAACGCCAGGATTGATTTGAAACCGGATATTCTTTACAGCTACACACCCGGAGCAAATGAATTTCTTATTGGCAGTGTAGGAGATTATTCGATTTTACAGTCAAATCTGCCGGTAACAGAACTATATGCAGTCATGATGCTGCGGTTAAATCCAGTCCGTAACATAGATGCTTTTATTTTAGGCGGAGGGGCAGAATTAAAGCAGTTCAACATTGGGCTGACTTACGATTTTAATATTTCCCCGTTGCATAAAGTAACAAACTTCAACGGCGCGTTTGAGGTGTCATTGATATATACGGGTAAAAGCCGTGCCAGGAACATTACAAGTCTGCCATGTTATATCATAAATTAAAAAACTCCGGTTCAATGGATGACAAAAAAATGATATACAGGATATTGGATTTTTTCAGAATGGATTTCATTTTGCTGCTCTCCTTTATTATTATTCAATCAGCAAATATACCTGCATTGGCATCTAAGGATTCAGATGAATATTCCGGAAGGCATGCGGATAAAAAAAGCAAGGATATTAAACTGCTCTACAGGCAGGCAAATCTATATTTCGAAACAAGAGATTATAAGATGGCAGATCAGTATTATGATTCCGTCATTAGTATCAATCCCGGTAAATATCCGTTGGCGTATTATAGCAAGGGAGTGGTTTGCATGAATCTCGAAAAATACGATAATGCAATTGAGTCGTTCAACAAGTTTAAAAAATTCTATAGGAGTAAAAGCGACAGATTCAATTACAGGAAGCTGGCCGCGATTTACTCGGCAAGCTCTCTATGGGCAAAGAACAACCTGACTGCCGATCGAAAAATCGCTGTCACTCACCCGGGAGATATTCTGAATCATAAGGATATTGATTTCTCTCCGTTCCCGGTGGATGATAGTACAATTTATTACGGGGCAGTCTATTCTGAAAATTCTAAACAATCAGGTCCTGTAAGGCAGATTTACAAGGCAGAGCGGGTCGATGGAAAATGGAAAAGTACCGGCCTGCTCGAAGGCGTAATAAATGATCCTGAATTCAACACCGGGAACGCGGCTATATCGGTTGATGGCACGAGCTTATTTTTTACAAGGTCGCGGAAAAACTGGCAGAATGAAATTATCAGCGAGATCTTTGTAAGCCGTCGGGCTGACAATCAATGGCAGGCGCCTGAAAAGCTCCCATATCCGATAAACAGTGAAAATTATACATCAACTCAGCCCGCACTCGGCAGGAACCTGAGAACCGGAAATACGATTCTGTATTTTGTTTCAGACAGGCCCGGGGGAAGGGGAGGACTCGACATCTGGTATACTGAATATGACAAAAAGCTGAAGGTCTACAGAGATCCCGTTGATCTCACGAATAAAGTAAACAGCATTGGTGATGAATGTTCTCCATTTTACGATAATTCGACACAGACACTTTATTTCAGCTCAAAAGGAAGAAAGAATGAGTTTGGAGGCTTTGATATATACAAATCGACAGGTTCTTTAAGAAAATGGACTGATGCTGTTCCTTTACCAAGGCCGATAAATTCCTCCTTCGACGATTACTTTTTCTCAATTCTTAAAAACAATAAGGAAGGATTTTTTTCATCAAACAGGCCCGGTTCGATGACTCTCGATAACGGCACCTGCTGCGACGATATATACTCTTTCAATATCAGTGAATGCGTCAGCGTTTATTCTCACGGGACGGTCCGAAATTCTACAAATTATGACATTTATGACGAGCTGAATGAAAAATATCATCTCGGACTTAAATATCCGGAAAACAATGCTCCTTTAAATGATGTGCCGGTGGAACTTTATTTGCCTGATGAAAATGCAGATGATGCAATTTTAGTTGCCCAGACTACAACAGACAAGAATGGGAACTATCATTTTGAGCTCGATAAGGATAAGAATTATAAAATACTGGTAAAAAACTATGGCTACTTTGAAAAGAAAGTAGCTGTGAATACATTTAATTTAAAATGCGCTGACACTGTAACCATCAGTACGGCATTAATTCCATATCTGCCAAAAGTCACAATACAGGTAAACATTTATTATGATTTTGATAAGTATAATCTGACAGAGTCGGCAAAGCAGACAATTGATACGATGATGCTGCCGCTGTTTGACATATTTCCGAACGGAGTCGTAGAGATCGGTTCACACACGGACAGTATAGGAACGGAACTTTACAATATGGACCTGTCGCAAAAGCGATCTGAAAGCGTTGTAAGCTATCTCATTTCGAAAGGGATCGCAAGCGATCGGTTAGTCGCAAAAGGATACGGAATGAGCATGCCGATAGCACCGAATAAAAACAGTGATGGTTCTGACAACCCGGAGGGACGCCAGATGAACAGGAGAACAGAAATGAAAATTGTAGGCGACATCTCCAGGTTCAACAATAATGAATGAAAAAAATGGTGAAAAAGTATCCGGTTATGAGTAAGAAGAGAATTATCGTTTTGGCTGTTTCGCTTATATTGATCCAATATATGGTCTCGGCCCAGTTGCCTGATGGTGTTACAGCGACTCAGTCATTTTTGAATGAAATTACCAAAAATTACAAAGATGAAAACTTATTGTCCTTTGATCTGAAGGCTATTACTACTCATATAAATATTCCTGTTGAGGTTCATATAGTAATGAATATAAAAGGAAATGCAGGAGTGAATCAGGGAAGCATTTATAACAGTGTTGAACTGGCTAATGGTTATTTCAAAGAGGTTGGAATTCATTTCTTTATTGATACAATTGACTATGTCAATGATTATAACTATTCATATATTGCCTACAACAATCTTAAGAAAGAACTCCTTGTCAAATATGCAGTAAATAACAGGATCAATCTTTTCATGGTTGATTCAATTAAGCTGGGATCTTTAAATAGTTATGGGTTTACATATTTTCCTGATGTGCCTGACAGTAATTATATTTTCCTGGACAAGATTTACCTGAGCGGAAATTCTCTGACAACAATGCTGGGACATTTTATGGGGCTTCTGTCGACTCATGAGACAGCTGGAGGCCGGGAGCAGGCAAGTGAGAAAAACTGTGCTGAGAGCGGTGATTTTATATGTGATACATATGCTGATCCTGATCTTCTGAACCAGGTTATAGATACCTGCAAGTATATTGGGACAATGAGGGACGATGTCGGGAAATATTACATTCCTTCTGTAGCAAATATCATGTCAAATTCGCCTGATAAATGCAAATGCATTTTAACGCCTCTCCAGTACCGGAGAATCTATTATTACTATTTTAAATACAGGCAATATCTCACATACTGAACATAATACAGGTTCAGTATTACCAGGTTGTCCATCTGTGTTATTCAGGGGTATGTGACCGAAAACTTGCTGCCACAGGTTATGTTACCGTTAAATGTCTTGTTTGTTGAACCGCCTGCCTGCGAAGCAATTATTGAATAGGATCCTGCAGGAACATATTCATAAGTGCATGAATAAAGTGGATCAGCCGTAAGGAGAAGTGATCCGTTGACATATACCAGGTATTGGTTTGATGACTGATTAATTAATTCCAATGTGCCGGTCTCTATAAGAGTAGAAGTAACCGTCCTTGTTTTATTAAGTTCCAGTTTGTCAGCAGTGGTTATTCCATTTATATTATTCATACACCCTTTTTCAGCCAGCCAGTAATATTTTAATGGCTGCAGATCCACAAACGTCACTTCTCCTGTTGAATCAGAAGTTTGAGTCAATCCTGTCTGTTTCTCCTGATGCTCCAGATCCTCCAGCGCACTGTAGAGCTTCACTGCGACTCCCGAAATTGAGTTTCCCTGTTTATCTATAACCCGGATCTTTAATGATGTAGAAATTGACGTATCAACTTTACTGCATCCGGTGAGAACTAAAAAAATTACAGCGATTAAGGGCAATGGGTGTTTTATTGATTCCATTTATTAAATGTTAATTCTGGCGCTCAAACAATTGTAAAGATATCATTATACGCAATGTTGTCTTTTCCGGTTTTGATAAAAGCCAGATCAGGTTAAAGATAGTATCTGTTTTTTAATACATTTGCATATATAATAATTTAAAAAATAATATAATGACACCTGAGAACACCTTTACAAAGTCCACCGGAACTTACTCAAATAAAGGGAATCCAGTATATATAATAGCCCTGACTTTAGTTGCTACTCTGGGGGGATTATTGTTCGGCTATGATACGGCTGTAGTAAACGGTGCTGAAAAATCGCTTGTTGAACTGTTTATCACAAAAATTCTCAATCCGGCGAACCATGATTATACAATTAAGCTCATCAGCCAGTATAAATTGCTGATGGCACTTTGTATTTATCTGGTAATACTGGTTGTATCGGGTCAGATAATCAGGCTGCTGGGTTTTAAAAAAGGAGGATTGTTCAGTGGCGGACTCGTCCTGATTGTCACAATATGGGCTGTACATTTTCTGGGGAAATCTATTCCTACCGAAGGATCTGCTTTGCAGGGCACAGCAGATATAATAAAGGGATTTGTTATTGCCAGTGCACTGATAGGTTGTATTATAGGTGGCGCACTTGCGGGTTTTATTTCAAAATCGCTTGGCAGGAGAAATGGACTGATTATCGCAGCGGTTGCTTTTTTCATATCGGCTATCGGTGCCTGGAAACCGGAGTCCTTTAATATTTTCGGTACCCTGCCTGTTTTCTCTTTCTTCTTTTATAGAATAATCGGCGGTATTGGAGTAGGGATAGCTTCAATGATATCTCCAATGTACATTGCAGAAATAGCTCCGGCAGAAAGCAGGGGGAAGCTGGTTTCATTTAACCAGTTTGCCATTATCTTCGGGATGCAGGTTATTTATTTTGTCAATTATTTTATAGCAAAGCAGGGCAACGACATATGGCTTGTAAACGAAGGATGGCGCTGGATGTTCTTATCAGGAGCCATACCTGCAGGGTTATTCCTGATTCTTCTGTTATTTGTACCGGAAACTCCTCGTTATCTGGTAATGAAAGGCAAAGAGGACAAAGCGCTTAAAGTGCTTAATAAAATCTCGGGCACAAATAGTGCACCAGCTATCCTGGAAGAAATTAAAGGCACACTTCATGAAAAGAGCGCCCCATGGCTTTCATTTGGTTTTCTTGTGATCTTTATCGGTATTCTGCTATCTGTTTTCCAGCAGTTTGTCGGGATTAATGTTGTGTTATACTATGCCGGGAATATTTTCAGGAATATGGGAGCGTCAACTAATTCGTCGCTGCTGCAGACGATCCTTGTCGGCAGTGTTAACCTGATCTTTACCGTTGTAGCCATTGTCACTGTTGATAAATTCGGAAGGAAGCCGCTTATGATTATTGGCGCACTGGGAATGGCAGTCAGCATGATATCACTTGGCTTAGCCTTCTATACCCATAATGAAGGTATGATGGCACTGATTTTCATGCTTTCATATACAGCTTTTTTTGCCATGAGCTGGGGACCTGTGACATGGGTTCTGCTTTCCGAGATATTTCCAAACAGCGTTCGTGGAGCCATGTCAATCGCAGTGTCTGCACAATGGATTGCAAACTGGCTGGTTTCCCTTACATTTCCTATTATGAATGACAACCATTGGCTGACTTCCCTGTTCAACCATGGTTTTTCCTATTGGATTTATGGTGTAATGGGAATCCTGGCTGCTCTGTTTGTATGGAAACTGGTTCCGGAGACCAAGGGAAAGACTTTGGAAGAAATAGAAAAGATATGGAAAAAATAACAACCTGGTTGGAGGAAGATTAGCCTTTCCGATTAGTGTTGTTAATTAATGTCAGGAATAATCGCAGTGATATTCAGAAAATATCCTGCTGATCATGATTATTCATCAAAAACTAAAATGACTCATATAAGCGAAGCCTGTTTTTGAGAAGAGTAATTTCATCCTGCATATCATTTATCCGTTGTAACAAATGGATAACTGTATCGATGCCTTCAAGGTTGATATCAAGCTCGTAATACAGGTGTACAATCTTCTCCAGTTCATTAAGCTGGCTTTCTTGAATGTATTCTGTTTCTTTTATAGTGGTAATTTCTATCAAGCCTGCCTCCTGAAGAGAATCGATAAAGGAAATCTCAATGCTATGACTGGCACAAAATTCATCTGCAGGTATCAAATTTACCTTATTCATCGGGTTGACTTTTAAAATTGGGATTTTGATAATTCAGTAAATAATGTTTTTTGTTTCTCAGTAAGGTTGGTGGGAGTTTTAACCGTGTATGTCACGTAAAGATCTCCAAACTGTCCTTTGCTTTTATAGACAGGGAATCCCTTTCCTTTTAATTTTATCTTGCTTCCTGTTTGTGTTTCAGGTTTTACTTTCAGTTTTACTTTGCCGTTCAGCGTATCAATTGTGATCTCACCGCCCAGTACGGCACAATACAGATCCAGATCGGCCTTGGTGTACAGATCATTGCCTGACCGTTTGAATTTAGGATGATTGGCAATCATCAAAGTGATATAAAGATCACCATTCGGCCCTCCGTTTACGCCCTGCCCTCCATGGCCTGGAATTTTAATTGTTTGTCCGTTTTCGATTCCGGCAGGAATGGTGATCCTTATTTTTTTACCGTTAACCGTCAAAGTCTGCTGATGAGTCTCATAGGCATCAGTCAGTTCAAGGTGAAGCTCCGCATTGTAATCTTCTCCTCTGTATTTTACCTGTCTGCCTCTGCCGGCACCTCCAAACCCCCCGAATAATGATTCAAAGAAATCAGAAAATTCTCCCTCATCCTGAGCACCCTGATATCTTTGTCTGTGCGATTCCGACGATTGATCCTGATACTGGCTTGCATTTTTAAATTCGTCGGCATGTTTCCAATCCTCGCCGTATTGATCATATTTTTTTCTCTTTTCAGGATCGCTTAGAACCTCATTGGCTTCATTTATCTGCTGGAAATTCTTTTTGGCGTCTTTATCATTCGGATTCAGATCGGGATGGAATTTTCTTGCCATCTTCCGATATGCGCTTTTAATATCCTTTTGTGTCGCGTTTTTATCTACCCCTAATATTTTATAATAATCAATGTACATTTCAACATTACCTTGTATTTTATTTTACAGGAGCTACGTCCAGAATCGTGAATGTTCCAGGTTTTACTGCAGGCCTGCGGTTTGTATTTCCTGCAGATGGAGTTGCAGCCTCATATTCTGCGGTTGACATGAATACATGATGTGTTTTCTTATCAACAGTAATTGTTCTGGCCCCTTGCTGGGTAGGAACGTTTTCGAGTACTTTGAACTCGTCAGGACTGATCTCCTGGACTACAGTTAAGGTCCCTTCTCCATTTGAGCTGTAAGCGCGTTTTAGTGCAGGATCGAAAGCAGCACCATCTGATCCGTTACCGATAGGAAGCGAGGTTATAACCTTGCCTGACAAGGCATCCATGACAATCATAAGCTTGTTGCTGCAAACAGCGAAAAGCCTGTGGGTTTCATTATCAAGAGCGAGCCCGCTGGCTTCTTCACCGGGTGCAATGCTCCATGTCTGTTCAACTTGATTGGTTTTTGAATTTATAAGAGAAATCTCGCTCTTGTCTTCAATATTTACATATACTTTGCCTTTCCCGTCTGAAACAGAGTTTTCTGGTTTGCCATCAAGCTTGATTGTTGCAATGACTTTGTTTGCCGATCCATCAATCACGGTCGCATTTGCTGTCCTTCCATTATAAGCAAATACATTATGACTGAATGGATCATATATTATTGCATCAGGATTCTGGCCTGTCACAGTAACTTTAGTTATGAAGGCAAGTGAGGTGAGATCGATTATTGTCACCGAAGAGTCTCTGCCATTGCTTATAAATGCTTTATTCAGATCAGAGGCAATAGCAATGCCATGAACGCCTTTGGTGTCTGGGATGGTACCTAACAGCTTGCCGTCTTTTTCATCAATTACATTGACGACAGTACTGTGTGAAATAAAGATTCTGCCAGTCGACTCATCTGCATTCAGATAGTCCCAGCCGCCATCTCCGTCGACATGGAACTTATTAGCTATCCTGTACATTGAAGTTCCCGTCTGAGCCTTCAAGGCAACGCTGCCCGATATCAGGATTAAGCAACCTATGAACATGGAAATTTTTTTCATTTTTATGGTTTATAATTTATGGAATATAAAATTAGTCTATTTAAATGGAAGCAGTATCAGTATCCGGAAGAATACTGTTAAAAATTCTAAAAGGCATATTGTATTGATTAATTCAGCTTTTTGTTGCAGACCGGGTTTCAGTTATTATGCTTCATTTTCCGGATATAGTTATGGGGAGTCTCATAAATTCTATCCGGAGTGTACCCATTCATTTATTTATCTTAAATTTATGCTGATAAGTTATCGATAAAAAGATCATCAGCATTGAAAAGTCTTTTAATTATTAAAAACCACAATTATGAAAAAGCTATTTTGCTCACTTTTTGTACTAATGGCTGGATTAGCCCCTCTGATAGCACAGGAAGATAGAGAAGGCTGCAAAGATCCGGCTTTATTTACAAGGATGCCTGGCTATCATATTTACAGGTGTGAAGATCTGCAATTCGACAGATTTGAATTCAGGATCAGTGCCAGTAAAACTCAGATAGTTGAGGGCCATTCTCTTTTAGTTATGTATGACCCTAATGAAAACATTCAGGCTCCAAGTCCTCTGCAAACTATCAGGAATTATTGCAATGCAGCAAAAAAAATCGGCGGACAGGTCGTCTATGAATATGATGATGCCGGACCGAATGCTGTATTAAAAGTGGTTAAAAACGGGATGGAAGTGTGGGCAAATGTATATGCCAGCTATAATGGTTCATACAATATACATATTATTGAGAAAGAGGCAATGAAACAGGATGTTGTAGCTGATGCCAACAGTATGTTAAGCAGCATTAAGGAGACCGGGAAGGTGGCTGTTTATGGCATTTATTTTGATACCGGGAAAGCAACATTGAAACCGGAATCTCAACCGACCCTGCAGGAGATTGCGAAACTGTTGAAAGAAAATCCGGGTCTTAAATTATATGTTGTCGGGCATACAGATAATACGGGAACATTCGATGCAAATATGAAACTCTCCATGGACAGGGCTGCAGCTGTTACAAATGAGCTTGTATTACAGTATTCTGCAACCGGTACGAGCCTGAAGGCCTGCGGTGATGGGCCAACATCACCCGTTGCCACTAACGAGACAGAGGAGGGAAAGGCTCTGAACCGCCGGGTGGAACTTGTGAAACAGTAAATTTTATTTTCATAGGTTTTTATTATTTTTGACCCCGGATTCATTAAGGAAGGGGAGTATAAATTATTTAACTCAGGATATAGCATTGACAGGACATCTTATAACTATATCAATAATAGGGCTGTTGGCCGGTTTCTTTTTCTCGATGCCTATTGCCGGGCCTATCAGTATTCTTATAACCTCAAATGCCCTTAAAGGAAGGCTCAAATATTGTAATCTTCTTGCAGTCGGTTCGGCAGTAGCTGATTTTATTTATGTTCTGATCGCCGTTTATGGAATAACACATCTTTTTTCAGTCTATAAAGGTGTAATTCCATATATCCTTGGTGCCGGAGCTCTATTCGTTTTTTATGTAGGGTACAGGATTGTCCGTACAAAATTTGATCCTGAACACATTGATGAGGAGCAAAGGCTTGCCGATAAGCAGGATAATAAACACAAAGGGGCGATATATACAGGCTTCATGCTTAATTTTCTGAACCCCACCCTTTTCTTTGGCTGGATGATCTCTTCATTCATTATGTTATCTTTTGCTGCATCCCTGGGGTTTGATACTGGCGGTCTCAGTACCTCAGTGGATCAGAGCCTCGACCAGATGGGAAAAATTGATGGCGGTATCACTGAAAAGCCAAAAATCCCGACCTACCTGCAGTTTGACACATTGAAAATGATGAAGAAGGAAAACCGCATTGAAAGACATGTTAAGGTTACACATTATAATCATCTTACAACCAGCCTCTTTTATGCAATTTTTCTGGCAGTTGGGAGTGTCCTATGGTTCTTTTTGCTCACAGTGACGCTGGTGAAATTCAGGAAGAGAATAAATATCAATGTTCTGAACTGGTTCGTAAGAGCTATGGGAATAATGCTATGTCTCTTTGCCCTTTTCTTTGGATATACCGCTGTTAAAATGCTGCTCTGAAATATTCTGAAGTTCTGATCATACAAATTCTTTTTCTGATTGTTTCAGAACCCCGGTCACAATCAGGTATTGTGCAGCAATATAAGTTGTCATGACTGCAACCCCTGAAAACACAAATGGAAATCCGAATTTGTTTAATGCTATCAGTGAATCTGAGATTACAAAAAGGACGGCTCCGGCAAGAACCAGTATAAAGCTTAACCGGCTAACTTTCCCGTACCTGTTGATTGCTGCAATAAGCATTGTAAGAATAACCATTGTATAGGTTATCATAGGAAGCCTCATCCCATCAAGATTATCGTACAAAAGGCATAAAAGTCCGGCGCCATAAAGTATTACCGGAAACAGAAGATATATGCGTTTCGTTATGAGCTCACTTTTCCCGCTTGTCTTCAAGAATGCAATTACATACATTACGTGAGCAAGGAGAAAACATGCAAGCCCCGGAATAAATGAGAAGCATAGAATTACGTCGCCTGCCCAGGAGAAGAGAAGCGCTGCAAGAATTGTAATTCTAAAATTCTGACGCGCATTCAACTGGTAAATAATAATCAAAAAAGGAATAATCGAACCTTTAAGAACAAGACCTGGTATTGATGATAAATGCGAATCGAGAACTGTATATGTAATCCCAATAAGGATGTATATAACTGTTAATACCTTTGTTTTCATATGTTTTGAGGGATTACTGAATACGCTTTAATAAAATTATGAATTTTTATCAAATCATTTAGCTTATTTTGCAGAATAGATAAGTAAAATAAATTTGATCGTTCATGAAAGTAACCGGCATTACATTCATCCGCAACGCTGTCAAATTTGATTATCCGGTCGCGGAGGCAATAAGATCAATTTTGCCTCTTTGCAATGATTTTATCGTGGCGGTTGGGAACTCGGATGACAATACGGAAGAGATTATCCAAAGTATTGATAATCAGAAAATCCGGATAATAAAAACTACATGGGACGATTCCCCGGAAATGAAGAAGGGAGGCAAAGTGTTCGCCATTGAAACGGATAAAGCTTTTCAAAGTGTTCCTGACGATTCGGACTGGGCCTTTTATATTCAGGGTGATGAAGTAATGCATGAAAAATATCTGGATCCGGTTTATTCGGCAATGGGAAAATGGAAAGATAATCGCGAGGTTGACGGATTGCTTTTCAATTACCAGCATTTTTATGGTTCCTATGATTATGTGGGAATCTCTCCCAAATGGTACAGGAATGAGATAAGGGTTATAAGAAACGACAAATCTATTTACTCGTTCAGAGATGCCCAGGGATTCCGGAAAGGTGATAATGAAAAGCTGAACGTAAAACCAGTCGATGCTTTTATTTATCACTATGGTTGGGTAAAGGAGCCTGAGATAATGATGAATAAACTAAAAAATTCTACATCGTTTTACACAGAGGCAGACAGGAAAAATATCCTAAACAAAAGCGATTCATATGATTATTCATCCATTGATTCTCTGAGCCTGTTTACCGGCACGCATCCGAAGGTCATGGCTGATCATATAAAACGGAAGAACTGGACATTCGATCACGACATGTCTTTTAACAGACTATCTGCAAGGTATAAAGCAAAAATTTTCCTGAAGAAATATCTTGGTATAAATACTTTTTATGAGAATTTCAGGATAGTGTAAATCAGGGTGTTGCGACGGCTAAATTTTTTCATAGAAATTCTAAATTTATAATATTTAATATATTTGCACGGCTAGATTCTAAAACAGAATATCATGAAGAAAACCGGGATGGCCGATCCTGCTGACAAGGATAAACCCAATGCAACTAATGCAACAAGTGCAGCCCGCGATATCGGTCAGGGGAGGATTTTTTAACCTCTTTTGCGTGAGTTTTTATTAAGTTTGCAGGCTGGATTAACAC
Source organism: Bacteroidales bacterium (assembly GCA_003142255.1). Lineage (GTDB taxonomy): Bacteria > Bacteroidota > Bacteroidia > Bacteroidales > VadinHA17 > LD21. The sequence continues at coordinate 40,077 of PLLO01000012.1, forward strand.
ATACCGTGTAACAGAGTTATTCAGACTTAATTCCGGTTTTATCTTTGTCCATTTATTCGCATTATTGTCCATTTTTTCTAACTTTACTAAATCGTCGGTTGATTTCTGATTGCGTCTTCAAAATGACAGAGAAGCTTATTTATCTGACATTTCTCTTTTTGTTATCTTTCCCACTGAATGCGGAATACAAAAAAAATGTTCATTCCATTTCACGTCAGGAAGGCTTATCAAACGGTGCTGTAAATACAATTGTAAAGGATGCAGAAGGATATATCTGGTTTGGTACATGGAACGGACTTAACCGTTATGACGGTAGCAATATAGTTACTTACCTTCCCGGGAATAATCCTAATTCTATTCATAATAACGTTATACGGGAGCTATACCCCTGTTCATCAGGACCAATATGGATGTTCACAAACAAAGGGCTGGCATTATATGATAATATCCATGACCGTTTTACCTCTTATTTTACAAAGGAATCGGAGCAGATAAACTATGAAAATGACATTGCAATCAGTCATTCAGACATTTATGGCACACTGGCCTCAGTATTCGGAAATGGTATTTTCAGATTTGACACTGTAACAATGCAATTCAAAAAAATCATTTTCGAAAATGTTTCGCAACCCTCTTCTCTCAATATTAAAAGAATTCATTTTGCGGGCGACCATGCATACTGCATTACAGGAAGTAATCAGGTTTTTATGTTATCAGGCAATCGGCTTGAAGAAGTTATGCAACTATCATTGACAGGGATTCTGTCATCATCAATGTCAGTCTTAATCAACAGGCGCCCATATATACTTATTACTCAACGCGCCGGATCTGCCCTGATGGTGGATATTGAATCAAGGAAGGTTGAGCAACTCAGGATCCCTGGCGATATAATTACTTCATTCTCCCTTTCGAAGGAAGAAAATAAGCTTTGGGTCGGTACAGAAAAGGGCAAAATTTACAGTTTCAATCTGCTCACCAGTAATTTTGAAGAACTTAGCGTACTTTCAGATTTGTATGGAAATAATCCTATAGCAACACGTATCTTAAGCATTTATGAATCAGATCCCGGTATTTTATGGATAGGGACTGATGGGAACGGAGTATATACCATTAAGTTAGCTGAATTTCCGAATAAGTGCCTTTCATCAGATCAGCTGGCATATCCCATCGTTAGGAGCATTCTTGTGACTCGTAAAAAAGATATCCTGATTGGTACCAAAGGAGGTGGTATAGACGTGTTTGATGCTAATGGAAATCACATCAGGGGAATTTCAGTCAAGGATGGTTTAAGCAACAATTCAGTACTTTCATTTCATGAGTGTGATGATGGTTCCATCTGGGTTGGAACTGATGGAAAAGGTATTGACATTGTTTCGGATGATTATAAATCAGTTCGCAATTTCCCTCGTGATTTTAAAAGTTTCAATCCTTTAAGCTTTGCATCGGTGTACCGCATACTTGAAGACAGTGATCATCGGATTTTTCTCGGAACCAGCGGTTATGGGGTTATCATGGTTGAGCTTAATAAAAAGAACCTTTCAGTGCCTACCAGTTTCGAACAATTAATTCTCGATAAAAGCATTGATAAAAATGGTTCTCAAAAACAAATAGTGTATGCTCTTGCTGAAGAAAAGGCGAGCATTCTCTGGATAGGAACAAGAGGGTTTGGTGTGTATCGATTCAATACAATAACTAAGAGAGTAATTGCTCAATATTCCTCATTTTCAAACCCTGATTTTATAAAGAATGATGATATACTTTCCTTATTTACAGACCCTGACGGATATATCTGGTGTGGCAGTAGCAATGGCATTTTCAATTTACTGCCAACATCCACCGATTCAGTCAGGGTTGGCGGGTTAGCAAATCAACCAGACCTTTCTAACACGAGTATTCATGCTATCCAGCTTGATAAACAGGGGAATTTGTGGGTTACTACCAATCAGGGACTTTCATTAATAGACAAAGACAGAAAGAACGTCAGGAGTTTTAATGTTAAAGACGGTCTGATCAATATTGAATTCAGTGATGGAGCTTCGTTTTTTGAAAAGGAAACAGGTAAGCTTTATGCAGGTGGCACAAAGGGAGTTGATATTATTCAAACAGATGAGATTGTGTTTTCTTCCTATTTCCCCCCTGTCGCAATTAATCAGTTTTTAATCAGGAATATTCCTGTGGAAATTGGGGAAGAAAGCCTACTTACCAGCCGTATAAATCACCAGAACAATATAAAGCTGAAATACGATCAGAATTCTATCTCATTTAATGTTTCGCCTCTTGTTTACTGGGGTCAGGAGCGGCACAGGATTTCGTACCGGTTGATTAACTTTGATGACGAATGGATAATCAATCAACAGAACTTACCCATCAGCTTTTCAAATCTGGCACCGGGTAAATACTCACTTCAGATACGTGTGAGTGACGAAAATGGAAACTGGTCGAAGGACATCAGGGAAATAGGAATAATCATTAATCCCCCTTACTGGTTGACATCATGGGCAATTATGTGTTATATTCTGCTGGCTATTGGAATACAATTATCTTTATTCATGGCTTACCGCCGACGGGAAGCAAGGAAGAAAGAGGCAGCTCTGCATGAATTCAAAAAGAAAAAAGAAGAAGAATTACAAAAGTATAAAATAGAATTTTTTACCAATGTGGCCCATGAGTTTCGCACTCCTCTTACTATCATCATTTCACACGTTCATGAATTGCTTGAAGATACGCGGAATAGTGCTAAAAACGCACCTCTTTTAAAGGTATTTAATAACAGTGTAAAGCTTCAGAAACTGGTTTTGGAAATTATGCAGTTCCGAAAGCTGGAAATAGGGAAAGAACCTTTAAATATAAAACTGACAAAACCTGTTGATCTGATACGCGAAGTTGTATCCGATTTCGAACTACTTGTACAACAAAGGAATATTCATTGTGAAGTCATCGCTCCCGATCCTCAGTTCGAGTTCAGGACAGATGCAGATAAGTTTCAGCGTATTGCAGCTAATTTGATTTCGAACGCAATAAAATATAATAAACCCGGCGGTTTTGTTAAAGTCTTCATTAAATCAGATAGATCAGCTCTGATTGTTGAAATAGAAGACAATGGCATAGGAATAATGCCTGAGTACTACCAAAAGGTGTTTGAGCCATTCGGAATTTCTTCAGCCAGGAAAAAAGGAAGTTTCCCGGGATATCGTTCCACAGGGTTGGGTCTTGCTGTAACAAAAGGTTTGATCGAACTATTAAAGGGGACTATTAGTTTTATAAGCAAGCCTGATGAAGGAACAAGGTTTATTTGTATTTTTCCTGATGTTCATGAATTAAGTCAGGGAGAATTTCTGAATGAACCGGCAGATATACTGAATGAAATCAGTTTCATTGATGAAGCAAAACCTGACACGGCTATTGAAAATTCCGAAATATTATCCGGAAAACCTCTTATCCTGCTGGTTGATGATGATCCTGAACTTTTAATATTGCTCAGGGATTTTCTACAGTCTGATTATAATATTCTTTTTGCCGGGAACGGCCTTGAGGCTTATAATAAGGTTTTATCCGAAAGACCCGATTTGGTAGTTGCAGATGTGATGATGCCGGAAATGGATGGCATTGAACTATGTTGCAAATTGCGCGAGAACTTTGATACCAGTCACCTTCCGATAATCCTTCTGACAGCCAGAGCTGAAATAGAAGACAGAATTACCGGTTTGAAAGCCGGAGCTGATTCTTATATCCCAAAACCATTTCATCCAAAACATTTAAAAGTTCGCATTGAAAAGCTCATTCAATTTAGAAACAGTATTAAAAATCGTTTCGGAAAGCAGGATGATAATCCAACACTGGTAAAAGAAATATCTGATCCTTTTTTTCAAAAATTACTATGCTATATTGATGAGAACATAGATGATGAGACACTTTCATCTGATAAGATTTGTGACAAAATGGCTATCAGTAAATCTTCCTTATACAATAAAACCAGATCAGTACTGGGAATCACTCCCCACAACCTGATTTACCAGCGACGTTTAAGCAAAGCAGCTATCCTTCTTAAATCAACCACAATGACTGTGAGCGAAATTATCGACCATACCGGCTTTCCCGGCAGAACTCATTTCTATGACCTGTTTAACAAGGCTTATGGTTGTTCTCCTTCAGACTATCGCAACAAACCTGTGGTAAACTAGAAATTCTTTAAGTAGAACTAATCCACACCGGAATCGACCGCTTTTCGGATATTAACCAACAACTTTTTTTATGTTGTAATTGTAAACAGGTGGATTCATCCTGAAACAGGATCATTTTGTACTATATAGGACAAGATCTGGAATAGGGCGGACAAAGTTTACATACAAACGGTTGTAACTTTGTTACTCCCAAAACTGCCTTCAATGGATAGTGCACACCGCTTCCCGCAAAACCCGTTTCTGCGACCTTCCGATCGGAAACCGGGTATTGAAGGAAAGGGGAAAGTTCAATTTCAGCATATATTACATCGTAAAAACAAGTTACCGGTTTTTTTTCTTTGCCTGTTTACTTTATTAAACTATTCATTAGCCATCAGTCAGCAACTTTCACTTAAAGTTGCAGGCGATGATCAAACAGGTTTTCATATTGACATATACAATGGTAGTCAATTGGTGGTTACTAATACTGAAGAATTCTCCCTGCAAATATTTAATCTTGATTTGAGCACCTGTGCAAACATGCAGCAATGGAAAGGCCAGGAATGGACAGGTAATGAAAAGAGCATCACTTTAAAAAGAGATTCTTACTTAAAAGAGTTTGATGCCAATCTTTCTGTTATCGTAACCTATCAGGTGGTTAATTCCAATATTGTAAAAAAGACGGTTGAGCTGCTTCAGGCATCAATGCCGGGAATGTATTATATATTGCAGCAGACATCCAGACCTGCAGAAATGCCACAGCGATATGTAACATTTGAACACGATAGTTTTCCCGGTGGCTTTGTACATGAGATGTATCCTGCAGCGGGATTTATTACCCCTGATAATAATGTAGTTGGGTTTTTAACAGACGCCGGTTATATAAATCAGTTTACAAGAAATACTCGTCGCCGGTTTAGCGGACGTGGAGGTGGTTTTGTAGGCATGCGCAAATTGCCTGATCCTAATTTATTTTCCGTTGCCAGTTTATCAGACAGAGCACAAAATAATCATTACATCAGACAAACATTTGGTGAAATGTATAATCTTGATGCCGGTACAGAAACAGTATTAAAAGCTGCTACAGAATATCAAAAACAAGGCAATGTGGAAGTGGAGAAAGAGAAAGGGCTTATTTCAATAACCGGCCATCCGGGAGGTAGAGCCGGGATAGAATTTATTGTACCATTTAAAGATCAGAGAGTATATACCATTTCATTTTTATGTAAAGGAAATACACCCCTCGCATTAAAACTATTCAGAGTTAAGAACGGACAAAAAACCATTGAACTGGAAGATGGCGTAAAGTACATTGATAACTTTCCTTCGGTCGAAAACGAATGGACGCTTTTTAAAGGAAGCATATTAGTGCCTTATATTGAAAATGATAGTATATCCATGTTTATTGGCACACTATCGGGTAAAGAATCTAAGCTGCAGATAAAAGATCTGCAATTTGTAGAACACCAACCACAACAAGAGCCTTACAACATACTTCCGCTTGGCGAAAAAGTAGAGAAAACTACCTATGTTTTTGTTGAACCATGGAAATCGCATCAACAATTTATGATCTCTTCACAGTCTCGGTTAGCCGAAGGGAAAGGCTTTAAAGGATCGCTTATAGAGAAAATGTTGTATGCCAACTTCAATATGCTTACCTGGATCACAGATGTAAAGGATTTTACGCCTTTTAATGTGCCCAATATGAATTATGCGCCGGATATGTACAACAGGGATTCTTTTTTTTCTACTGCAGCAACTTACAATAAAGAGTTGAACCTTGCCATATGGGAACAATGGGGTAAAACACAAACATCAAAAGGCGCTATTGGTACTATTATCACGCCGCTAATGGGATCGGTAGAGGCAAAAGACAATGAAGCCACCATCGAATGGCTGATATGGGCAATGATGAACAAACGTCGGTTCGGCGTTACACTCCCGCAGGAAAAAATAAGAAAAGCTGTTGATTATGTACTGAACGAATTTGATGCCGACAGAGATGGAAAATGCGAGGCACATTTTTCTTTGAGTCAGGTAGATATTGTTGATTTTAATCCTAAAACAGACCGGCTGGGTGTTAACCAGGGCATGCTGGCCATTGCATTAAGAACAATAAAAGAATTGGGTTTTGATATTTCCGAAGAGTATATTCAAAAAGCTGAAAAAGAATATCGAAATTTTTATGACGACAAAAGAAAACATTTACTGTTCGACCGGAGTTTTCCCGACATCATTTCCCTTACTGATCTGGAACCGGAATTCTTTTCCTTATGGTTATTCAAAAGGCCAATGCTAACGGATGAAATGGTAAAAAATCATTTGGATCAAATACCCCTACTAAATAAAGTACCTGACTCACCTCACCCTGAATATGGTACCACTGCACCCATCTGCTTGAGGTTAACAAAGGATACAAAAGGATTTGCCTATCTCAGTGGAGATTATCAGCCTTTTGGAAAATTTGGTGAAGAAAATTACAGCAATGGGAAAAGTGATGGGTTTTATTACAATGGCGGAAGTTGGTTCAGGGCGGAGTATTGCGCCTATGTAGTTGGATTAAAGCATGGATGGGAGAAAGCAACCATGTTAATGGAAAACAGGGTGTGGGCAGAGATTTACCTCAATCCCCAGTGGCCATTCAGTAAAGAATTTATACCGACAAAATGGGCCACAACAGATAGCTGGTGGCCATCTACTAAAGGATTGTGCTGGAATGTTTTTATACTTATGGCAGATGAAGTGGCAGGGTTGAGAACCCCTGACATGGATCCTGATTATAAAGAAGACAAATAGCTGAAATATTACGAATTCAATCTGACCAAAAATTAACCAACCTTAAAAACTATTGCCAATGAATAAATTTATACAGAGTTGAAAAGGAAGACAAATTTGGATTGTTTTTCCGGAATGAAATCATTAATTAAAAAACAGTTATAGGCTGGAAATTCCAAAACAGACTAATAATGATTAACTCAAATTATAACTAACAACTTGAAAAATTATGAAAGAAATTTTTTTTTCAGTTTTTTCCTTATGGAAAAAATACAAAATCCTCTCGTACTTGAATCTGATAGTGATTCTGTTCCTGTCATTGACCTTTAATCTAGCTGCATCAGGATACGGAGAGAATAAATCTAATCTCATGGATAACCCCCAACAGGTTACAGTCAGGGGTACTGTGACAGACGCTTCTACAGGTGAAGCTTTGCCGGGTGTAAACGTAGTTATTCCAGGGACAACCACTGGAACAATGACTGATGTATCGGGTGAATATTCACTGGAAGTTCCCAATGCTTCAGTAAAGCTTCAATTCTCATTTATCGGTTATGTAACACAGGAAGTCGCCCTGGGCGGACAATCGACACTGAATGTTGCCTTGTCATCCGATGTTGCACAACTTAGCGAAGTGGTAGTAGTTGGTTATACCAGTCAAAAAAAATCTGCATTAACCGGCGCTGTTAGCACCGTAGATATTTCTAATTTGGAGCAACGAAAAGTGGCCGAATTAGGTCAGATTCTGCAAGGACAAGTTGCCGGTGTACAAGTAACTCAAAGTACTGGAGCTCCGGGCGATGACATCAACATCACTATCCGTGGTGTGGGAACAATTGGTAGCAGTAGCGCCCCGCTTTTTATTGTAGATGGTTTGCCAACCACCGATATAACTTTTTTAAATACAACCGATATACAGTCGATGACGGTGTTGAAAGACGCCTCAGCAGCAGCTATTTATGGTGCAAGAGCTTCTGGTGGTGTAATAGTAATTACAACCAAGAGTGGCCAAAAAGGGAAAACCAACATTGACATCAATTATTATAGCGGCATTCAAAAAGTAGCCAATCTTCCTAAAATGCTTAATGCTACACAATATATGAATAAAATGGAAGAAAGCTGGAATAATTCAGGTTATACCGGTACAAATCCTTATACAGCGGATAAATCAAGAACCGATCTTGCGAATACCGATTGGTTGAAGGAACTATTCACATTAGGTAAATCACAAAACCTGCAATTATCTGCCAGTGGCGGTTCCGATAAAGTGGAATACTTTATTTCCGGAGGATACTATAGTCAGGATGGTATTGTGGTCTATAATCATGACAAATATCAACGCTATAATTTTAGAACAAATATCAATGCCAATGTTACTGATCGTTTTATCGTAGGAACCACCCTGCAAATTTCTAATAGTGTACAGGATAAAATGTCCTCAAGCGGTGATGCACCCGGTGTCATCCGTCATGCTTTTATCCGCCCACCGGTAATCGCTGTTTATAAAGACAAAAGTGACCCATCTTATACTGCAGCAGATCCATATACCGATTTGCCTTTTTACTCACAAAATCTCCAGGAAAACGGTGGTAGCTGGAACGCTGGTGCAAACAAATATGAGTTTGGTTCCAATCCTATTGCCCTTGCTTATTTTACCAACGATAAACGTAACATTCTTAAAACCTTTGGTACCGTATATGCTGAATTTGCTTTTTTAAAAGATAAAGAATTAAAGCTAAGGACCAATTTGGGCGTTGATTTGAATATGACTCATAATAAAGCATTCAATCAAAATTTTGGAGATGATGATGGTGGAGGTGCTACAATTGATCAAGGTACCGGACGTCAAAATCGCCCTACTAATTTGGCTGAAGACAGAGGACAGGAAACTACCATCACCTGGACCAACACATTGAACTATAGCAAAATAATTAATAAGCATTCTTTTAACGTATTGATGGGCAGCGAATTCATTAACAATCATGCTTCTGGTATAAGTGCTTCCAGGGCCAGGTATGGTTATACAACTCCAGCTTTTCAGTATATTGATTTTGGGAGTTATCCGCTGGATCTTTGGAACGGAGGAAGTGCATCGCAGTGGGCACTATTCTCTTTGTTTGGTTCGGTAAATTATAATTACGATAATCGGTATTTTGTAACAGCCAGCCTTAGAGAAGATGCTTCAAGTCAGTTTGCAACAAACAACCAACAGGCATTTTTTCCATCCTTTTCTGCCGGCTGGAGAATATCGCAGGAGAAATTTATGAAGAATATCAGTTGGATATCTGACCTTAAATTGAGAGCCAGTACAGGAAAATTAGGCAACCAATCGGGACTTTCGAATTACAATTCCCTTGCAATTTATGATCCTTTAGGTACTTTACTACGTTATGGGAATCCCGATCTGAAATGGGAAACTACTCAACAGGATAATATAGGATTGGACCTGGGCTTACTTAAAAACAAAATTTATCTTTCTGCAGATTATTTTAAGAAAACAACATCTGACATTCTATTGCCATTAATGTTACCGAAAATGGTTGGGGATGTGCAACCAACCATGGTAAACGCAGGCGTTGTAAGTAATAAGGGGTTTGAATTTGTAGTGGGGTATAAAAATAACGACCATGCATTCAAATATAATGTAAATGGCAATATTGCCTCAGTATCAAATATTGTGGAAAAATTACATCCTAATTTACCAAATATAATGGGGTCGGTTTCAAAAACAGAAGCAGGTCATCCGCTAAATGCTTTTTACGGATTTCAAATGACTGGCATTTATCAAAACCAAAAAGAGATAGATGATTATTTAACTGGTGCATCTCATCCCGAAATTAAACCAGGAGATATTAAATTTAAAGATATGAACGGTGATGGTATTATCAATGATATTGACCGTACCTATCTGGGTAATCCAAATCCAAGGCTTACTTATGGTTTAAATTTATCAGTCAGTTATAAAGGCTTTGATTTTGCGGCATTATTTCAGGGTGTAAGCGGTGTAGAAAAATACAACGATCTTAAAAAGATCATTGATTATGATACCCGTCCATTTAACCACTCAGTAGCAACATTAAATGCATGGCATGGCGAGGGTACCAGTAATACAATCCCACGTTCTACTTTTAATGATAATGGCAGCAGCAGGGTGTCCAGTATTTTTGTTGAAGATGCTTCATATTTAAGGCTTAAAAACATAGAAATCGGTTATTCGCTAAAATCTTTATTAAGGAAATCAAACACCGGGTTTCAGGATGTAAGACTGTATGTGTCTGCACAAAACCTGATGACAATAACCAAGTACACCGGGTTAGATCCGGAATCAGTTAACATGATTGACCAGGGTACTTATCCCCAATCAAAAGCATTTTTATTTGGTGTCAACATTAAATTTTAAATAACCTATTTAAAAAGAAAGAATATGAAATCAATTTATAAAATACTGGCGGCATTACTATTAATTTGCAATGTCAGTTGTAATAAAGACTTGCATGAAACTCCGATAGGTATAATAACTGAGGGTGTGCCTCCTACACATGGATCGGTAATATATTCTGTACGTTCTTCTTACCAGCTTCTTTCCAGTACACTTAATATCATTGGTGAGTGGGGCTGGGATGATGGTACGGTGCTTCGCAACGATTTTATTTTGCAGGATATAGCTTCGGGTGATATGCAAAAAAAGTGGAACCCGGATGGCGATCAGGCATGGATGGATCAGTTTTCCGATTTTAGTTTTACTGCTTCCAATGCTGGTATTAATGGCCAATGGAGTTATGATTATGCAGGCATAGCAAGAGTTAATAAAGCTATCAGTTATTTAACGGATACTAAGCTAACTACTGATCTTGGTATTGATGAGCCCACAAGTGAAACTCTACTAGGACAGGTGTATTTTTTAAGGGCTTTTTATTATTTCGATCTGGTGAATTTATATGGCGATGTACCAATGTTATTAGAGCCTTTGAAAAATTTTGCTGATGCTTATAGTAAAGCAAAAAGAGAAACTAAGGCCAACGTGTATATACAAATCAGCAAAGACCTTGACGATGCCAAAACTTTGCTTCCTGATGGCAAATATTCAGATGCTGCAGAAAAATGGAGAGTATCTAAAGGAGCAGTGATGGCTTTACAGGCAAAAGTAGCATTGTACAATCAAAAATGGTCAGAAGTTATCAGTATTATAACTGCAATGGAAGCATTGAACTATTATAGTTTAAATGCCAATTATTTCGACAATTTTAGTGTGGCGGAAGAATTTGCCGATAATGAAGTGATATTAGCCTATGATCACCAGTCTCTAACAACGCCAAGAAGCGGTAATGGCCTTTGCGCTTTGGCAGGATGGGGCTTTATTGCACCCACTGCTAATTTCATCAATGCCTTTGAACCCAACGATCCAAGACTGGGTTATACCGTAGATGTTGCCGGTCAAAATGTTTACAAGTTGTTTGGCGAATTAAATAGCGACAATAAAGGTAATGATGATGCGCCCAGTAATAAAATATATATTCGCTGGGCAGATGTAATGCTTTGGAAAGCCGAAGCTTTAAATGAGACAGGCTCCTATCCTGCAGCCATTGCCCTTATCAATAGCATAAGACAGCGTGCAAGGCTAACCGTTACAGATGCCGGTACTTATCCACCCGTAGGTACACTTCCTGACAGAAACGTCGCTTCCACAGATAAAGCTCAGATAAAAGAATGGCTGATACAGGAAAGAAGAGTAGAATTAGGTTTCGAGTCACAACGATTCAATGACCTTAAACGATGGAACTTAGCTAAAAGTTTTTTAACAGGACTGGGTAAAAATTTCCAGGATAAAAATTATCTCTATCCGATTCCTCAGGGTGAAATTGATAAATCCGGAGGTACCATAACACAGAATCCAGGTTATTAATATTTGTTGGTAAAATGAATAGGAAGTTAATTTAAGGTTGCTAAAACTTTAAATTAACTTTTTTTTTTACAGTCTTAAAGCCTCACTTACAGAGGATTTATTACTGATCAGTGAAGTATTATTAAAACAAATCAATATCCCCGATATGCAAAAAAATTTGGGAATGATATTGATAGTTGTAATCTATAAGTTTGTTTTCTAATGAAAGATATTGCAAAACGATTCACTCAAAACCCGCTCCTTCGTCCGGCCGATTTGAAAGCCGGTATTGAAGGAATGGAAATAGTTTGCCTTCTTAACCCGGGCGTTTTTCAATTTGACGGGAAGATATGGTTACTGTTGCGTGTGGCTGAAAGGCCCAAACAGGTTGAAGGCAAAATCAGCTTTCCTGTATATAATAATAAAGGCGTAATAGAAGTTCTGAACTTTGATAAAAATGATCCAGATCTGGATGTTTCTGATCCACGGATAATCAGCTATAAGAAAAAAGATTACCTGACAACACTCTCTTACTTGCGGCTTGTATGCAGCGACGACGGGATTCGTTTTTATGAACCTGATGGTTATCTTCCTGTCTTTGGTAAAGATGAACTGGAAACCTTTGGCATTGAAGACTGCCGGGTCGCAACCATGACAGATGGCTATACCCTTTCATTCACCGAAGTATCTGAATTTGGGGTTGGGGTCGGACTGATCAGAACCAAAGACTGGAAGAATTTCGACCGTAAAGGGATGATTTTTCCACCTCATAATAAAGATTGCGCCATTTTTGAAGAAAAAATTAACAATAAATACTATGCTCTGCACCGACCCAGTAGTCCTGAGTTGGGCGGAAACTTCATCTGGCTGGCAGAATCACCGGACCTGATCCACTGGGGGAAGCATAAGTGCATTGCCACCTCGCGATCTGGCATGTGGGATTCAGTGCGTGTTGGCGCAGGTGCAGCACCTATTAGGACCAAAGAAGGCTGGCTTGAAATCTATCATGGAGCTAACAAGGAAAATCGCTATTGTCTTGGCGCCCTTCTGCTCGACATTAATGATCCTTCGAAAGTTCTTGCACGAAGCACTGAACCGGTTATGGAACCCATTGTACCTTATGAACAAACCGGATTTTTCGGGAATGTAATATTTACAAATGGCCATTATGTGAAAGGTGATGACATCTTCCTTTATTATGGGGCAAGCGATGAAGTAATCTGCGGCGCCAGGCTCTCGATCTCAGAAATTCTTTCAACCCTGATTTAACAGACTAAACCTGAAATGATAAAAAAACTGACTACTGAATTCCGATTTTTCATCTCGATGCCATACAATATGCGGGTACTGCTTATTACAAATATGCTATATTCCCTGGTATTGCCAGTGGTGGAAATCTTCATGGCTGCTTACATCATGCGATACTTTGCCGATACCAGCTATGTGGCTTTTTTCCAGGTGGCAATGTACACAGGCATAATCATTACTTCACTGGCTAACGGGTTTTTACTGAAGAGTTTTAAAGTAGCTCACCTTTACAGTTTTGGGATTTTGCTTAGTGGTTTGTCGATGGTAGGCATGATGTTTATAAAAGACATATCTATTGTTGGATTGATTATTTCAGGTACACTTATCGGAGCATCATCAGGCTTCTTTTGGACCAACCGCTACCTGATGGCGCTAAACACTACCTCGGATGAAAACCGTAATTACTTTTTCGGATTGGAATCATTCTTTTTTACTATCTCAAATATAATTGTTCCACTGGCTATAGGTGCTTTGCTTGCCTCAATTGACGGTAAAGAGCTTTTAGGGATAACTTTTAATATTTACTCAGGCTATCGTATTGTAACATTCATAGTGGTTGCGATCACTATTCTGGCCTGTTTTTCATTGGCCCATGGTAAATTCAAAAACCCGGAGCAGAAAGATTTTCTCTATTTCCATTTCGACAGGCTCTGGAACAAACAGATCTTACTGGCAGCTCTCAAGGGACTTATTCAGGGTTTCCTGGTTACAGCTCCCGCTATGCTTATCATGAAATATGTCGGGAAGGAGGGTTCCCTGGGATTGATACAGGGAATAAGCGGAGGATTAACTGCCATACTTATATATCTGCTGGGGCGTTTTGCCAAACCGAAACACCGCATCCTGATTTTTGGCGCTGGTATTACAATTTTCCTTATTGGGACCATTGTTAACGGTGTTGAACTTTCGATGATCGGTGTAATAGTATTTGTCTTATGCAAGGTGTTTTATCAGCCAATGTATGATCTGGCTTATTATCCAATTATGATGAAGGTGATTGATATAGTATCGAAACGAGAAAAACGGAACGAATATGCTTACATCTTAAATCATGAATTTGGACTTTATGCAGGTAGAGTTATTGGATTGGGTTTATTTATCTTTCTTGCATTATATGTTTCGGAAACTTTTGCGCTACGATACTCACTTATAATTGTTGCAGTGGTACAGGTGTTCTCGATTCTGCTGGCAAAAAATATTTTGAAAGAATCTTATTCTGAAAACAAATGAAAAAGGTAAAGTTCCTAGTAACTATTCTGACATTACTGACGATTTTATATTCCTGCGGTCGGCTAACAAGTGAACCTGTTGCTCAGACCTCCTTACCTCGTATTGATCAGATGCCTGGATTGCCGCAGCCGTTGAAGATCATCGACTGGAAGAAAAAAGCCATGCAGTTCGACAGTCTGGTCTATAATTTCAATAGCAGGGATTCTATCGGTCCTTTCATCTGGCTCGATAGTTCACGAAGGAACATAGATCAGGTGACATTTGGACTATATACATCAATAGGTGACGTACGACAGGGACCCCAGAAAAACAATGGTGAGTTTCATGAAGCGCTTACCTCTCTGAGTTCATTGCTAAGTGCAGGATTAGTGGGAATAGATAAAACCAACCAGGGTGGATTTAACTATGTGAAGATGGCGCAAAACTATTTCAATAGTGATAATAACTGGAATATAGTAATGAACAACACCAATCCGGATGTGGCTATGCTCGGAGGAGGTTATGGCCGCGACTGGTGGTATGATGTATATCCTAATGTATTATTTTATGGAGTTGCGGCGCTTTTTCCCAATGTTGAGAATGCCAAATTAATACAACGGAAAATTGCTGAACAATTCTTCAAAGCCGACTCGGTTTTGGACGCTAACTATGATTATTCCTATTTTGATTACGCACAAATGAAAGGTATGAGTAACAATATTCCCTGGCAACAAGATGCAGCTGGTGGACACGCATGGGTGTTGTACTCCGCTTATTATAAATTTGGCGACAAACGCTATCTACAAGGCGCAAAAAGTGCCACTCAGGCTTTGCTTGGCCAGAAGGAAAGCCGCTTTTATGAAATTTTGCTCCCTTTTGGAGCTTATACTGCGGCGCGCCTGAATGCAGAATTCGGTACAGATTACGATGTGGCAAAACTGCTTAACTGGACTTTCGACGGTTGCCAGTCTAAGGATGGAAGATATGGATGGGGTGTGATTGCTGAGCGTTGGGGCAACTATGATGTGTATGGCCTACAGGGTAGCATAACCGATGGCGGTGGATATGCCTTCTTAATGAATTCAGTAGCCATGGCGTGGCCACTTGTTCCCATAGTAAAGTATGAACCACAATTTGCCAGGGCAATTGGTAAATATATGCTGAACGCGGTAAATGCATCTCGTCTGTTCTATCCTGATCAGATTGAAGAGAAGTGCCAGTGGCTGCCGCAGTTAAAAAATCTGACCCATGGTATAATTGCCTACGAAGGTTTGCGAAAGACTGATGATTACAAAAAGGAATCACTCATAGGTGTTGTTCCGGTAGC
Source organism: Bacteroidales bacterium (assembly GCA_003142255.1). Lineage (GTDB taxonomy): Bacteria > Bacteroidota > Bacteroidia > Bacteroidales > VadinHA17 > LD21. Next base: position 55,738 of record PLLO01000012.1, read on the forward strand.
TATAGGCGATGGTCCTAAATGGGCGCCGGGACAACCCGAATCTTCCATGTTCAGTTTGTACAGCACCTCGGTCGTTGGAATTTTTGGTGCAATAGTTGACACTACCAATGTTGAAGGGATTCTTTCACTTGACTGCAACGCTACTGACTTCTATTCGGGAAACAAGTACCCCATGTACCTTTACTACAATCCCTTTACAGAAGCAAAAACCGTGAATCGGTACTCGGATAGCAGCATTGACTTGTTTGATATAGTCTCAAAGAAATACATGGCAAAAAATGAACGCGGTATCGTCAGCATGAAGGTGCCGGCAGATGAAGCCGTGGTGGTTGCTGTGCTTCCAGCGGGTACACGTCTGAAAAGCGAGGGATCAAAAATTAAAGCCGATAATACAGTAATAGCTTACAAATAATTTTGTATTCGGATCAATATCATTGAGTTAAATCCATAATACTGGCCGTAAATTAATTATATGATATTGATTTCATCGCAGGAGATTTTATTCACGTCTATTGTTTAATTTTAGGTTACTTTGAATAATAACCCTTAATGTTAATTTATATGAAGAAGACTCTGATTTTTATTTTGATGTTTTCTTTGCCATTCATGGCCTTTCCGCAGAACAAATTCAACGGGCTCGATATGAATATGGGCAACCTTTCAAGGATATCTGATGCAAAAACCCGGTCAATCAGCCCCGAAAACTTTAACGGCGAAAAGGGAAAAGCCGGAATGGCCGACCCTGCTGATAAGGATAAACCCAATGTTGCAAACGCAACTTATGCTGCCCGCGACCTTGGACAGGGATGGAAGGTGAATCCTTATATCAGGATAAAACCAGGTGAGACATTTACCCTGGCTGATATAGAAGGACCTGGAGCAATTCAGCATATATGGATGACCCCGGCAGGCAAATGGCGTTACTCGATCTTAAGAATTTACTGGGATGGCGAAACTGACCCTTCAGTGGAAGTGCCTGTCGGCGATTTTTTCGGAATGGGTTGGGGCACGTATGCAAAGCTTACTTCCCTGGCAGTTTGTGTAAATCCCGGGAGTGCTTTTAACTGTTACTGGTCCATGCCCTTCAGGAAAAAATGCAGGATTACAATGGAAAATATCGGGGATGCTGACCAGATGACTCTCTATTACCAGATCGATTATACCCTTACCGACGTTCCTGCCGACGCCGGCTATTTCCATGCACAATTTCGCAGGCAGAATCCTGAAGTGACCTCAGATTATACCATAATCGACGGCATAAAAGGGCAAGGCCAGTATGTCGGAGTATATCTTGCTGTTGGCGTTCACAATAACGGATGGTGGGGTGAAGGCGAGATAAAATTCTTCATCGATGGCGACACTAAATTCCCTACAATTTGCGGGACAGGTACAGAAGACTATTTCTGCGGCTCATATGATTTTGATACAAGAAAGAAGAATGATGCAGGAGTTGAGGAAGATAATTATACGGAGTTCTGCACTCCATATTCCGGCCTGCACCAGGTAATAAGGGGAGATGGACATTATAGCGTCATGCAGCGATTCGGTTTATATCGCTGGCATATAATGGATCCGGTCCGCTTCGATAAGGATCTTAAGGTCACAATACAGGACCTTGGATGGCATCAGGGGGGGAGATATCTTGCCCAGAAATCCGATATGGCTTCTGTCTGCTTCTGGTATCAGGCCGAGCCTCATGCCAAATTCCCTTCACTTCCAGGCTGGCGCGAGCTTGAGGTAAATTAATAAAGGCGCGAGGCATAGTGGTATAGAGGTTTAATGGTAAAAATTAATAAAATGATAAGAGAATATAAAACTTGTCTTGTAGCTGGATTGATATTAAGTGCAATAGTTTGTTCTTGCTCGCAAAAGAATTCCATTCCTGAGAATATTGGACACCAGTTCAACGGTTATTATTCAGGAGACAATCTGAACAGAGTCGCTTTCCCGATAGGCGGAATTGGAGCAGGAATGTTCTGCATTGAGGGAACCGGAGCAATATCCCATATGTCAGTCAGAAACCGGCCTGAGGTTTTCAATGAACCTTGCATGTTTGCCGCAATTTCGGTGAAGGGAATTGAGAATGGAACAAAAGTCATTGAAGGCCAGGTTCCTGACTGGAAACACTTCGGTCAGCCTGGCTCAGGGAACGGTTCCTCAGGGGCAAGCTATGGACTTCCAAGGTTTCAAAACTCAAAGTTCCTTGCAAGATTTCCTTTTGCTACCGTTGAACTGAGTGACGGGGATATTCCTCTCAAGGTCACGATCAGAGGCTGGAGCCCTTTCATACCGACAGATGCAGATAATTCAAGTCTTCCTGCCGGAGCATTGGAATATTCTTTCACAAATACAGGACATTCAAAAGTTGAAGCGGTATTTTCTTACAATTCAGCGAATTTTATGAAACAATCCGGTGGAAAAGCATCAATAAAGCCGATAGCCGGTGGTTTCGTTCTCGCAGAAGAAGGAACAAAGGAAAATCCTGAAAAACAAGGATCGTTTGCCATATTTACAACAGATGCCGAAACTATTGTTGATCATTGCTGGTTCAGGGGAGGATGGTGGGATCCGCTGACAATTACCTGGAATTCGATTTTGAAAGGGGCGACCAGGAACACTCCTGCGGTTGAAGATGATGCCCCGGGAGCATCACTTTATGTGCCTGTTATATTAAACCCCGGAGAGACGAAGGTGATCAGGCTGCTTATGTCATGGTATGTTCCAATTACAAACATGAAATTCGGACAGGATTCAAAGGAACCGGATAATGAAGTGTGTTCGGATCCGAATTGCAACTGTCATGATCCATATTACAAGCCATGGTACTCAGGTAAGTTCTTATCGGTAAGTGAAGTGGCAAATTACTGGATAACAAATTACAACGATCTTCTCGGGAAATCTGAATCGTTCAGCAAGGCATTTTATAACAGTACTTTGCCTCCTGAGGTACTTGAGGCAATAGCTGCCAATCTTACAATCCTCAAATCACCAACCGTACTTCGGCAAACTGATGGAAAACTCTGGAGCTGGGAAGGATGCGGCGATAACTCAGGCTGTTGTTCAGGCTCATGTGAACATGTATGGAATTATGCTCAGGCAATTCCTCATTTGTTCCCGGCGCTTGAACGCACGTTGCGTCATACCGAATTCTGGCCAAACCAGGATAAGGATGGTCATCAGACCTTCAGGGCGGCTTTACCAATCCGACCTGTTGCAACTACATTCTATGCCGCATCTGATGGCCAGCTTGGTGGCATAATGAAAGTGTACCGCGACTGGCATATCTGCGGCGACAATGAATGGCTTAAGACTATCTTTCCAAAAGTGACTGAGAGCATGGATTATGCAATCAGAACCTGGGACCCCCGCGAAACAGGCACTCTTGAAGAACCACACCATAATACATATGATATTGAGTTCTGGGGACCGGATGGCATGTGTACCAGCTTCTATCTTGGCGCACTGAAGGCTTACTGCGAAATGGGAAAATCGCTTGGCCATGATGTATCAAAATATGAAGGACTTTACCTGAAGGGAAAACAGACCATTGAATCAGATCTTTTCAGTGGGGAATATTTCATTCAGAAAATAAAATGGACAGGTCTGAATGCTCCTGATCCAGTAACGGCTTCGAAAGGATCATGGTCATCAGAGTATTCTTCCGATGAAGCCATGAAGCTGCTTAAGGAAGAGGGTCCGAAATACCAGTATGGGACAGGTTGCCTTTCCGACGGAATCCTTGGTGACTGGATCGGTGAGGTTTGTGGCTTGAAAAATGTTATTGACTCGGCAAAGGTCAGAAGCCACCTGAATTCCGTTTTTAAATATAATTTTATAAAGGATCTCTCTGATCATTCCAATCCCCAGCGCCCTTCATATGCATTGGGCCATGAAGGAGGATTACTGCTTTGCACCTGGCCAAAAGGAGGAAGGCTTTCCCTTCCATTTGTGTATTGCGATGAAGTATGGACAGGCTTTGAATACCAGGTTGCATGCCATCTGATGATGATGGGAGAGACTGAAAAAGGTCTTGAAATAGTCAGAACTGCCCGCCAGAGGTACGATGGCAGAATCAGGAATCCGTTCGATGAGTATGAATGCGGACACTGGTACGCAAGGGCAATGTCGAGCTACGCGATGCTCCAGGGACTCACAGGTGTAAGGTATGATGCTCTTGACCAGACAATGTATATCAACTCAGGGATCGGAGATTTCACATCATTTATCTCCACAGCTTCAGGGTTCGGCAATATCGGAATCAAAGGTGGTAAGCCTTTCCTTGACGTCGTTTATGGAGATATTACAGTAAGAAAATATATTTTAAGATAATATCTTAATTAATGCTTTCTGATATTCCATTTTACCTTGCCGGAGTAGGGATCATTCTCAATCTTATACCCGCTGCCACTCTTAACAAGGCTTACGGTATGGAGAACCTTATCTGCCGGCAGGCAGACAAGTCCGGAAGCTTTCCCCGATCCGGTCGGATAAACAACAAGGTCAAGCTTCGACCAGTCCATCTGCGATGTTGACTGAGCAAGTGCAATGTGCGGAATTACGGATCCCTCGCGGACAAGTACCACGATCGGTATCTTTCCTGCCTCAATATTGTGCCATCCACCGGAATATATTTTACCGGTCTGATAATCTATCCAGTTTCCCTGAGGGAGATATACATCGCGTTTAGTGACATTTTCAAACAATGGAGCCACAAGCATCGAAGAACCGAAAAGATATTCATTATCAACAAGCCATGAACCCGGATCATCGGGGAATTCTATAAATAGTGCTCTTACCATCGGAAGTCCGCGTTCTGTGCAGTCTTTCGCCTGCGCATATATATAAGGCATGAGCATGTACCTCATATTATCAGCCATCCTGAAGGCATTCATGAAGTCCTGCCCGTATTCCCATGGCTCTGTCGGGGGTGTACCATGGCTTCTCGTATGCGATGTAAGCATGCCGAAGGGTGTCCAGCGCCGATATATATCCTCAGGTTTCTTCTGGACGAATCCGCCTATATCATGCGACCAGAATGAAAAACCCGAAAGACCCATTGACAGCCCTGCTCTCAGCGTGGCAGCCATTGCCGTGTTTGTATTTGCAGGATCGCCTCCCCAGTGAACCGGGTAGCGCTGGCTTCCAGCCCACGCGCTCCTGCCCCATATTATTGTTTCATTGGTTACCTGTTTTGTTACATCTGCAACGGCTTTGTTATACCGGAGAGGATAAAGATTATGTTCATAGAAGCCTGTGCGTCCTGAAAAATACACACCCTCTTTGGGGGCAGCCTCACCAAAATCTGCCTTTATGACACTTACTCCCTGCCGGAGCAGATCTGCAATCTTATCCTGGTACCATTTTACGGCAGCGGGGTTCGAAAAGTCAAGCACAGCATCTTCATAGGGAAGATTGCCTTTATTATTTTTGACAAAGAGCCCTTTTTCAATTATTTCCGGGAATAGTGAGTTTTTTGGAACGAAATATGGTAGCTGCCAGAGACTGGTATGAATACCTGCTTTCAGAAAGTCCGCCATCATCTTTGCAGCATCCTTGAACCGGGTTTTCGAGAACTGGTAGTCGCATCGCCAGTCGGTCTCAAACCATCCGGTATCGAAATGAAGCACATCGGCAGGAATGCTGTTTTCTCTAAGCTTGTTAACAACAGCGCGTCCCTGTTCTTCTGAAAAATAAGTGATCCTGCTCATCCAGAAACCGAACGACCATAATGGAGGCATGGCTGCTTTTCCAGTCAGGTTGGTATATTCATTCAGAATATCCTTCGGTTCTCCCAGGAAGATGAAAAGATCTGCCTGGTCATCGCCTATCATCAGCGAATAAATACCGCTGAAATACTTTCCGAAATCACAGGTAATAGGAGATGAGGTATGCATAAAAAGTCCATACCCTCTGCTGCTCATGAAAAAAGGTATCGGCTTGTACATTGCTTCGTTCTGTACTCCGTTTGCATCGTCAGCCCACATTACGACTTTCTGGCCACGCTTATCGAAACCGGTAAAAGATTCACCGCAGCCAAAGATCTTTTCGTCAGGCGATAAGGAGAAGACCGCCGCCATGCTGGTTGAGTAGTCTGACGCCCGGCGGACAAACGAAAATGGGAGCAGAGGTGTAAAAGTCGAATCACCGTCATTATTGTTAATCGTACGGGTAATCAGTCGGCCATTCTTGTCATAAATTACTATTCGCCAGGGAAATGAAGATATCTCTACTGTCCCGAACGGACCGGAATACCTGTACCCGCCTGCTGTTTTGCTGTATTTCCATGAGCTTCTGTCCTGATCTGCATGGCCGTTTACCAGCATCAGCGATTCATCTTCAGGTTTAGCCTGAAAGCGCGATGTGGCCCTGATCCTTATTGTCCTTGCAGAGATAAATTCCAGTGAAAATGGAAGAGAAGGTGAAACGGCGTATTCATTTTCAGGGAAATCGATTGGCTTTGATGGCTTTAGTACGCCAAGCATGTTGTTAAACGCCATCCTTGTGAAGTATTCATAGCGGCGATACTTAATCTCACCTTTCCCTGTTTCCGGGTTGAAGGATGAGAGTGAATCTGCCAGGTAATATGCATTGGTGAAGCTGCGGAAATCACTGCTGATGTCATATGGCTCATTCATAAGCTCCTGGCCCTTGTCAGGCGAATTATAAGGTATCTGGCCCGAAAGAGGTCTGAAGCCTGAAACTATTACTATCAGAATCAGGGTGCAGCAATTGCACCAGGATGTGGATTTTATTTTATTCATATTACCTCTTGATTTATTGTGAAATAATTAACAACAGGTTTATTTATATCGGTAGATGGATATTTTTTGCAGGTTTACCTTATCCCATGGAAGCTTGAGACCGGTGCCATCCCAGGTACTGGCATGGGTTTCATCACCGTTGAGCCTTCTTAATGGAATCCATTCGCCATTTTTAAAAACACCTTCGTCAACAGCATTGACTCCAATCCTGGCTGTAGAATCCTCAGGATAAAACAGTATATCCAGGCCTTTACCGGCTGCAATGAATTCATTGGGCCCGGTCTTGATAATAATTGCTCCGGCACTCTTTCTGTCAGGTGACCATGATATGTCAGCCTTGATTTTATAACCTCCCAGTTCAAATTGCTGCTCAGGGGCTGAAGTATCGAGGAGGATTCCCCTCATGGTCCCGATGCCCTGGTTCTTAAGAATTAAGGGTGATATGTTTTTCAGGATTGCGTAGCATTCATCAAGGGGATCATGCTCTGCCAATGCGGCATTATCAATTCCGAATGGTGCGAAACAATCAGCGCTATATTCGCCAAGTGTATAAAAAACCCTTGCAACGGCAATATCTCCTCCCCTGGTTTCCGGGATGAACAAAGGGTTTCCGCTCCTTGTGAAATCCTGGCAGACTGTAGTAAAATAATTTACATATATATCAGGAGCCAGAAAGTCTATTGATGGTGCAGCTGCCCTCCATATATCAATAACCTGCGGCAGCGGACCCCCTGAGGGATATGATCCGGGCCAGTAGGTGTCAGGTTGCTTGAGCCAGGCATTTACATACATTGGCAAAGGATACTCTTTCTTGCCTGCAGAAGCAATTTTTTCAACATAAAGACCGTAATTCCAGGCTGAAAAAAGTTCCTCAGTATAAAATGACATAAATTGCCACTCTTTAGGATCAGACTTAAACTCACCTTTCCCGAAAAGTTCTTCCCATGTGCCTGTCGTCCGGAACCCATTAGCTTCCCAGGCCCTGTAAAGGGCCGGATAAAGACTCTCTTTATGTCCAACGAGGTATTTTATAAGCTGTTCAGGAACCGGCCCGTTGAAAGCCGCATTGGCACGATCCGAGAAATCGCGGCTGGCATTGCCTGGTTTAATTGAAAGATTATCAAGTATCCCCATTTCATTTTCGACCTGCATCATCACGACTGTATGTTTCTTTGAATCAGCCTTTCGGATATGTTTCATTAGTGCAGCGAACGCTTTTGCGTCTGCCTCACATGAGGCTTCGCCAAAAGCTGACAGGATCTCAAGAGGTTTTCCTGTATCGTCTTTCACACGGGGATACTTATCATAGTTCTTTTTTACCCATGATGGAATATAGACTGAGCCGGCATTTTTCCAGCTTCCGAACCATATCAGCACCAGCTTCAGGTCTTCCTTTCCAGCTCCTGCAATTATGCTGTCGACGAGCCTGAAATCATACATTCCCTCCTCTGGCTCAACTAGCTCCCATGAGACTGATGCAATGACACTGTTGAGGTTTTTCTTAGCCATCCTTTTCCAGACCGGCCTCATATATTCAAATCCACCGCAGGTGGAATTGTGCAGCTCACCGGCAAGAAGCAGAAGAGGCTGGCCGTCAGCTACCAGCCGGGTTGCAGTACCGTGTTTCTCAAGATGAGGAATTTTGGAAGCAGATCCCTTGGTAAGAGGGTTAGTCCATTGCTGTTTACAACTGCAGATTGATATTATCAATAAAAACGAGAAGATGACTTTTAATAATCTCATTGGATCAGATTAAAAAATGAATAATGTAAAACTATAGTATTTAAGGCCTGAGAGATTTGTTTCTTAAAATAAAGATACAGGAACTTCTTCACCTTTACGTTCTGCAGAAACATATCCTGCATATATTGTCGCAATAGTGTCTGCGGCAAGCAAACTATTGCTTTCCAGCGGATCACCGAATGCCGCTGATCTGTAGAAAGCCTCCATCTCATGCTGATAGCCCGTAAACCATGCTTCATCGGGTGAAACTGACGACCAGCCCTGTTTCGTTTCGGTTTTCTCGACAATATATACGTCTTTAAAATGTCTTTCATCAGGAGTATAGGTCTGCATGGCATTATTCGGGCCGATATTGCATATTGTCCGGTGATTGCTGGTATTAAGCTCTATCCAGTTATGTACTCCTCCCATAACAAGCTCGCTGGCAAAAATATCTGCAAAGGTTCCATCCTCAAAGACAATATGCATACCGGCAAAGTCCTCAATATCCTTATATGTCGTTCTCAGGTGACCCTCATTCTGATATCCTTTCATACGGGTGATGGCATGTGTTCTGGCTGAAACTGATAATGGTCTTATGGGTTTGCCATTTCTGGCCTTGCCTTCCGCTTGCTTGAAGTATAATGCAGCCGAAAGAGGATGACATCCTTTTCCGATCATTGATCCGCCGCCCGAGAACTTCCAGTCTCCATAGGTAAGTGAGTGTGAGCCGGAATGTGATTCTTCTCCATGGATCCAGAGCACCTGGGCTTTTGTCTTCTCCAGCATTTCACGTTCTTTCTGTATAGCAGGAGCATATACCCAGTTCTCAGCGTACATTATTTCCCCTTTGCTTCTCTTTTCAGCATCTAACATTCTTTTTATGCTTGCAAGTGACTGTTCAAGGCCCTTCTCCCTCGGAAAGCTGTCACCGCTGAATTCTTTGCTTCCATCACCGAAATATCCCGTGAATGGTTTTTCAACTATTACATGCCTGTCTTTTTTGAGAGCTGCGATCACTATTTGTTCATGGGTTGAAGGTGGAGTGCAGACATGAAGTACATCGACATTATCAATCAGCTCATCAAGATTTTTAAAGGCCATTAGACTCCTTGGTCCGGTGAATTGTTCCAGCCGCTCAGCAGTCGGGGAATAAGCTCCGGTTATATTAACTTTAACCGAATGCAGGCGAAGCAAGGCTTCATAATGGAATTTTGCCGCATATCCCGACCCTGCTATTCCACACCGGATAATTCTTTCTGCCATGATCAGTCTGTTATTTAAGATTTTTAATTCCCATGTTCCAGAGGGTGAAACTGAAAATATCAGCGGTCTGTTCAATCGTCTTGCTAACGGGTGTGCCTGCTCCATGCCCCGCTTTTGTTTCAATCCGTATAAGAACCGGATTCGTACCGGATTGTTTTGCCTGCATCTGGGCTGCAAATTTGAATGAATGTGCCGGGACTACACGGTCATCATGATCACCAGTTGTTATAAAGGTGGCGGGATATTTAATTCCCTCCCTAACATTCTGAACAGGAGAGTATTTCAGAATATAATTAAACATTTCAGGGCTGTCTTCAGCCGTACCGAAGTCATAGGCCCAGCCAGCCCCGGCAGTGAATTTGTGATATCTCAGCATATCCATAACGCCGACTGCCGGAAGAGCAACTTTGAACAGTTCAGGCTGTTGGGTAAGGACAGCTCCAACAAGAAGTCCTCCGTTCGATCCGCCTCTTACTGCAAGGAAATCAGGCGAAGTGTACTTATTGTCAATAAGATACTGAGCTGCAGCAATGAAATCATCAAAAACATTTTGCTTGTGCATTTTTGTTCCGGCGAGATGCCATTTTTCCCCGTATTCATTTCCTCCCCTGATGTTTGCCACCGCATATACTCCGCCCAGCTCAAGCCATTCAGCCGTGGTTATGCTAAACCCAGGAGTAATGGGGATACTAAAACCGCCGTAGCCATATAGCATAGTCGGATTCTTCCCGTTCAGGATGATCCCTTTTTTGTATGTTATTATCATCGGAACACGGGTACTATCCTTTGAATAATAGAACACCTGTTTCGTTTCAAAATCTTCACTGTTGAATAAAACTACAGGTTTCTTGTATACTCCCGTATTACCCGATATCGGATCCATTTTGTAGATGGAGGATGGAGTTGTATAATTTGTAAAAGAATAATAAATTTCCTTGTCCTCCTTCTTGCTGGAAAACCCTGAAGCTGAGCCTATTCCCGGGAGAGATATTTCCCTTATCATTTTTCCTGTACTGTCAAATTGCTTAACCTTTGATATAGCGTCAACCATGTAATTTGCAAAGAAATATCCTGATCCGGTCGAAGGCTGAAGAACATTTTCCGTTTCAGGAATGAAATCCTTCCAGTTTTCAACACCCGGGTTCCCTGCATCAACAGTCACTATCCTGTTATTAGGTGCGTTAAGGTCAGTGAGGATGAAGAGTTTTGACCCTTCGTTGTCAATTATATTATGACTGTTTTCAAAATTACCCACAACGACCTGGAACCCGGCTGCTTTTTTTGTCAGGTCTTTGATATATAATTCATTGCCTGTTGTTGAGACTGAAGCTGTAACCACGAGATATCTTTCATCCTCTGTAATGTTAGCTCCTATATATCTTCTTACCAGGTCAGCGCCGAACACTACTTTATCATTTGACTGTTTGGTACCGACTTTATGATAATAGAGCTTATGATGGTCAGTCATTGCAGAAAGCTGGCTCCCTTTCGGCTTATCATATGTTGAGTAATAAAAGCCATCGTTTCCCTGCCATGCTATTCCGGTGAATTTAACATCGACAAGGGTATCCCCCGTTATTTGCTTTGTTATTGCGTTCAATGTGATGACTTTCCTCCAGTCGGATCCTCCTTCTGAAATTGTGTATGCAACCATGCTTCCGTCCTTTGAGAATCCCATCTCACCCAGGGAGGTTGTCCCGTCGGCCGAAAAGGTATTGGGATCAAGAAACAGCTCAGGCTTACCTCCGTCCTTCTGCCGGTAATAAACAAACTGATTCTGGAGACCGTTATTTTTTGTAAAATAGGTATATGCACCTTCATTGAAGGGCATACCGAATTTTTCATAATTCCACATTTTTTTCAGCTGCTCTTTGATCTGCGCCCTGTAAGGAATCTTGTCAAGATATCCGAACGTGAGTGCATTCTGCTCCTTAACCCATGCAGCTGTTTCATCTGATTTGTCATCCTCGAGCCACCTGTACGGATCAGGGACCGGAGTTCCAAATATTGTATCAACTACATTTCCTTTTTTGGTAACGGGGTATTCAATTTTTTTATTGTGATCAGTGCCGCAGCTTGCCAACAGTGCAAGCAGAAGGGTGAACAGGATTAGTTTTTTCATTAGTTACTTTTTTGAAGTTGTACATTCAGACTGTATCATCACAGCATATCTTCCCAAAATTAGGCAATATGTTTTAATTACCTGCCCACGAAAGAGTATTTCAGGTTTTCCTGGATTATCCTTGCAATCATCATCTGGCCGTCAGGATTAAGGTGAACCCCGTCGGCGGAGAGGAAATTGAAAACAGGAAGAAGGATATGGAATGAATCAATGAAATAGATTTTCTCGACTTTTGCCATCGAGACAAGCATTTCATTAAGCTGCCTTACTCGATCCAGTCCCCCGGCATATTTTTCTCCAACCAGCTGATCGGAGCCGAACGGGGGAGGAGATACAATGGTACGGATTTTCTTTAGCTGGGTCACCCATCCATCAGACAGTGCACCATTGGAATCCCCGATGGCAAGAATCTTAAGAGAATTTTCTTTATGCCGTTGTGATTCAGACAGATCACTTGCGGAAATATTTGAAGCGAGACAAGCTAAAATAAATATTGCAATTGATGTTATTGATAAATTACGCATAATATATTTTTTCATAAAAGTGTTTACTTCCAGCTATATATTCTCCAGTTATTTTCTTTTGCTATCCTCTTCAGTTTTTTATCCGGATTGACGCAAACCGGATGCCCAACAATACTGAGCGCAGGCTGATCAATAATCGCATCCCCGTAATACCAGGCATCGTTCACAGCAGTGTTATTTTTTTCACAATACTCTTTTAACCTGACCAATTTTTCATCCCCGTAACATAGATTTCCTTGGGGCTTCCCGGTAAGTAACCCATCCTTAATTTCAAGTTCAGAACAGATTATGTCATCCATTTCAAGATATTCAGCAACAGCTTTGCAAATAGGTACCAGCGAAGATGATAAAATAACTGTCCGTGCATTACTCTCCTTATGGATTCTCAGTTCATTAAAAACTTCAGGGTGAATTGATGGCTGCATTACTTTTCTGAAGACCTCCTTGCAAAGGTCAGTCAAAGTTTCCTGAGGCATGCCTTTTACCCATCCTGTCATCTTTTCCATTATCATGACGGGATCAGCCAGCCTTAACCTGTAAAATGTTCCGAAGTAAAGGGCAACGGCGAGGTCGGAGCTTTTCAGGAGACCTTTCCTGAGGGCTTCCCTTGCGAGCGCTCTTCCGCTGATGGCTTTGGTTATAGTCCTGTCGAGGTCAAAAAAAGCAATATATCTGACTTCCTTATCCTCTTTTGTAGAAATGGTTGCCATCAGGATTGTAAATGATATTAATACCTCCCGGGATAATGCTGATATTAAACTTATCTGCAAAGCTCAGTTCTCCATCCACATGGAAAGGTACCTTAACCGGGAATTCCAGGTTCACGGCAGGAGTCTTGAAATAATGTACTCTCTTGTCCCTGATATGTTTTCCCTTAAGTACCAGAAGCAGCAGCCTGAACCTGTGAAAAAGATTTAATTTACCAATTGAACATACATCCAGTAGCCCGTCATTTGCAATGGCTTCAGGGGTCAGGAAAAAGCTCCCGGCAAAACGTCGGCCAATTGATACGGTGTTCATAAAGCAATCTATTTCATGGCTGGTGTCATTGCTCTTTACGTTCATCCTCTTCTCCCTGAAAAACAGCAATGTTTTGACTATATGCCATATATATTTATCAGCGCCGCCTTTCCTTACCATGCCTTCTTCAGTATAGTTCTGAGCAGCAACTTCAGCATCAAATCCGATTCCCAGACCATTCAGAAAAATCATATCATTGACGATCCCGACATCATGGCCTATAACGTTTTTTCTGAAAAACATGTCCCAGTCGCTATCCGTGAACCGGTCGGGGAAACCGGGTATCTGGTTAAAATCATTTCCTGTTCCGGCAGGGATAATTCCGGTTACCACCTGCTTGTTGCCGATGAGAGCCCTGGCCACTTCATTCAGGGTGCCATCGCCTCCGACAGCAATAATATATTTTATACCTCTTTTGACGGCAGCTTTTGAAAGTTCAGTAGCATGGCCCGGCCGTTCTGTGAGAATGATTTCAGCATCGAGGTTATATTTCCTGATCTTCTCTTCTATGACCGGCACCATCGTTTTGCCAAAAAGGTTACCTGAGATAGGGTTTACAATGAAAACCCACTTTTCTTTATCCTCTTCTGTCATTTATTTTATCTTTTTAATGATATGCCGATTCAATTACGGTTTTAACGGTGTCTATGATTTCCCTGTCACTTTTATTTATTAGTTCTTCTTTCGGTATCGCTTTATGAATCACAACCTCCAGCTTTGACCTGAAATTGATGTAGAACCTGTTTTTAGGCTTAAGATCATAAAAACCATTAAGGGTGACGGGCAATATTGATATGTTCCTCGTTTTAAAAAGGTAGATAAACCCCCGGTAGAATGGGTTTATTTTTCCGCTTGTTGTCCTTGTTCCTTCCGGGAAGAGAGCCACCGACTGGTTTTGGGACTTTTCCATAAGCTGTTGTAGCATATGCCGGGTATTTGTAACCGTAGGTTCTTTGAAAGGAACATAATCAGTCATTTTCAGGAATTTTCCGAAAATGGGAACCTTGAGAAGCCGTTCGTGCCCGAACCACGAAACCTGCGGAAAAAATGAAATGATTGCAACAATGTCGAAGAGGCTTGCATGGTTTGCGACGACTATATATCTTTCATTTTTATTTATATTCTCCTTCCCTGAAACTCTCAGATTCTTACCCATCAGGATGAACACAGCTTTTGCCCAGACCATTGTAATTACCCTTACTGGCCCTCTGGCATTTATCCATGTAAGAGGGATTAAGAAAATTACACTAATTGCGGTAAATACATAGAGAACCCCGAAGACGGGTACAGACAGCAGTGCATATATACCTGAAAATATCATCCGTTCACTTTTCCGACAACAAAATAAAGTTTTTTTTTAAATAACCAATATTAAGATGCCTATTATCATTTCCCCGAGTTACTGACAAAGGCTACCTCGCGGCTGTCGGGAGACCATGATGGAACATTGATCGTACCCTGGCCTCCATAGAGATATGCAATCGTTTCAGGCTTGCCTCCTCCGGAGGGCATAATCCTGAGCATAACGCGCTTATACGACGGATGTGAATTGGGATCGACATCTCCCGAGAATGAAATAAAAAGGATCCATTTGCCATCCGGAGAAACGTGCGGGAACCAGTCATTATACTCCTCGGATGTAAGTTCTTCCCTGCCGGATCCGTCAGGTTTCATTCGCCATATATGCATCTTTCCGGTATGGCTTCCATTATAATATATGTATTTTCCGTCAGGAGAATATTCGCAGCCATCAACGTGCTCACCAATTTTATTATTTGTCAGGGCGACCTCTTTTCCCCCTTTAACAGAGTTCCTGTAGATATTATAAACAGGTATTCCGTTTCTCTGGGCCACATAGAGCAGCTCCTTGTTATCTGGTGCCCATCCATGCCAGTATGAAGGTGTGTTCTCGGTGATAAGCTTTGGCTTTCCTCCCTTCAGCGGCAGCACATAAACAGAGGAGCCTCCTCCTGGCAATCCCTGGCGGGAATGACTGATAGCCAGTAATTTGCCGTTAAATGAAATGCCATGATCATTGTTCAGGTTATTGGCAAAGCCTGTATTGAGTTTAACAGTTTCGCCACCGGTTACAGGAATAGTGTATAGTGAACCATCCATGTTGAAGAGAAGCCGTTTCCCGTCGGGCATCCAGTTTGGAGCTTCAAACCTTGATGGCTTTTCAAAAATTACTTTTCTTTTACCGTCTGAAACATTCATGGTTTCAAGCCTGCATCCGAGATAACCCTCTTTTCCCGGATCATAGACATCGCTTACGGGTTTGTCAATCCTGACATTCCATACTGTTGCCTCCTCAGTAACACCGGGGTCGTGAGAACAGATAAAAAGGCCGGCAAGAATATCCTCGGGCATATTTTCCATATCATGGGAACCTATAATCTCTAATGGTTCTCCTGTATGAGCAGCCCTCATGATGAATTTCTTTCCGCTCCGTTCAATCTGGATTATGTTATAAGCTGATCCTTTGGCAAACAATTCATCCTCCGGATCCCGCATTGCCGAACCTGTTGCTACTCTCCACTGCATAACTGTCAGCCCTTCGCCATGAAGGACCCCGGAAATATGAGATGACTTTTCGTCAGTCGATTCTCTCACCATCCAGCCAATCTTTCTGTGTGCATTTGTTCCGGTTCCTTTGAATTCAAAGTTTGCAGTCAGAATAAAATCACCTTTAATTTTATTATAAAGAAAGTAGAATTCGTCTCTTTCAAACCAGATGTTGTACCCGGAACCGGCTAATTTATAAACCTGATTCTGGTTATCATAATAGGCAGAACCATTATTCTTAGGATTGCCGATATCAGAACTATTTTGAAAGACACCAATGGGAAGATTCTGAGCGACAGCTGAATTAAGAAACGGACATAGAATCATTATCAGTAATTTTTTCATTTTGGAAGAGAGTTTATAAATCATAGATTAAAAGAATATTAGCGTTAACGTTTGAAATATAATGAAAGAGATTATTAAAAAATGTCTGCAATCGGTTGCAATATTTAAAAAATAGTTTTAATTTTGATGACTGCTGATAGTGGTTTTGATCTGAAAACTGTGATAAATATAAAATAAATAGTTGATTATTAAAGATATATGCAATGATTTGATCGGTATAGTCATTTAATTAAAATGGAGCAGGAGATGTAACAGCATCTCCGGGAATAAGAAGCTAACTTTTAATGCATGTTGATAACACCTTAATTTAATTAACCCCTTAATCTACAAATTTATGGTAAAAAAACCTTCGGAAGGCATTTTGTTTCTGAAATGCTTTAAAAAAATCATGCTAATCTCTGGAGTTTGCAGCCTTCTGCTGGTTGGCGGAACATTCCGGGTATTGGCATCCTCTGGATTAAATTCCTATTCATCAGGTGATTTACAACAGAGGAATGTAACCGGTAAAGTAGTTGATGCCAACAATAACCCAATGGCAGGTGTCAATGTTCTGGAAAAAGGTACGGCAAATGGTGTACTTACTGGCGTTGATGGCGAATTCTCAATTTCGGTCTCCTCGCCAAATTCAGTTTTGTTATTTTCATTCATTGGCTACGAATCAAAAGAAGTCGTGGCCGGTTCCCAGTCCGTTGTTAATGTATCACTTTCTGAGAGCGTTACCGGATTGAATGAGGTTGTTGTAATCGGTTATGGTACTGTGAAGAAAAGTGATGTAACAGGATCCGTGGCATCAATCAACTCAACCAAACTACAGACAGTTCAGGTACCAAATGTGATCGCCCAGTTAAAAGGTCAGACTGCCGGCGTCGACATTCAAAGTAACAGTTCAAATCCCGGTTCAAGCGGACAAATAAGAATCAGGGGTGAAAGATCACTTACCGGAAGCAACGATCCGCTTCTTGTCGTTGACGGAATACCTTATAGCGGCAGTATCAATGACCTTAACCCAAGTGATATTGTTAGCGTCGATATTCTGAAGGATGCCTCAGCAACAGCTATTTATGGTTTCAGGGGATCTAACGGAGTAATTCTTATTTCAACAAAAAGAGGTAAATCAGGCAAGTCAATTATAACCCTTGACTCATATTATGGGATTACAAATGTTATGAGCGATCTGAGGCTTTTCACTGGTCAGGAACTGGCAGATTTTAAAGCCCAGGCCGCTTTGGGAAACACAGTAACCCCAGGCACCAATCCTTATGGCCTTACTACCGTGGAACAAACTGGTTTGACTAATGGTGTCAATACCGACTGGCAGAAGCTTATTTTCCAGCCTGGTTTTACTTCGGATCAGGAACTGGGTGTTACCGGTGGAAATGACGCTACACAGTTTTCCCTGGGAGTCGGATACTATAACGAAACAGGAATAATTCCTCATCAGAAATATGAAAGGTATAATCTTCGTTCAACCATTGATCACCAGATAAGCAAGAAAATAAAAGTTGGACTGAATTCACTTAATACCCTGAATTTCACAAATGTTGCCGGCAACCCTGTCGGAACAATGATGGCCATGAGCCCCCTGGTTTCACCTTACAACGCCGACGGAACTATCAACACATACCCGATGACCGGTAACATAGATCAGATGGTTTATGCTAACCCGCTGACAATTAATCTCACCAATTCAATTTATAACAACAGCAGGAGGATCAGAACGTTCAACAGCCTTTATGGTGAATGGAGCATACTCGATTACCTTAAGTACAGGATAAATGTAGGGCTTGACTTTTCGCAGACTCAGGCCGGATCATATTACGGTCCCAATACAGTATTCAATACCGGGCAGACACTTGCCCAGGCTACATCAAATGTAACCAACACTGAAACTTATACCTATACAATTGAGCACTTGCTTATTTTTGATAAAACCTTTGGGAAGCATCATATAGGCTTTACCGGACTGTTCAGTATTCAGGATGATCATGCAAGAGCCAGCGGCTTTAACGGACTCGGCATGCCGGCAGACCAGATCCAGAATACCAACATGGCATACGCAAGCACCTATACTTCCAGCGGGAACTATCTGACGGAACGCGGTACAGTATCATACATGGGTCGTATAAACTATGGATACTCCAATCGTTACCTTGCCACAGTGTCACTAAGAACTGATGGATCCTCAGTATTGTCTCCGGGGAATAAGTACTTTACTTACCCGGCAGTAGCCCTCGCATGGAATGCTATGAATGAGGAGTTTATGAAAGGTTTTCATTTTCTTTCCAACCTTAAGTTAAGAGCCGGCTGGGGTAAGACAGCAAACGCCGGTATCAACCCCTATTCAACGCTTGGTGCGTTAAGCACAGTTAACTATAACTTTGGTACTACAGGACTTACAGGCTTTCTGGTAACTAGTCTTCCAAACCCATCTTTGAGATGGGAATCTACTTCATCATTTAACGGAGGACTTGATTTTGGTTTTCTGAAAAACAGGATCACAGGTAGCATAGATGTCTACAATCAGCGGACACGTGATATTCTTCTGAGCCAGAGTCTCCCGCGAAGCAACGGAGCCAGTTCAATAATAGTGAATGCAGGAAAGACAAAAGGAGAAGGTATTGAAATCAACCTGAGCACAGTGAATGTCGAACTGAGCAACAGCTTCAGATGGACGACTGACTTTATGTTTAGTATAAACAAAACCCAGATAGTTGCTCTTCAGGATACAAGCCTTAAGATGGATATAGGTAACGGCTGGTTTGTAGGACAACCTCTGACTGTAATTTATGACCTCAAGAAGATCGGGATATGGCAGACCTCAGATGCCACAGACATGGCAGCCCAGATTACTCCGGTACAATTTGTAGGGCAGATCAGGGTTCAGGATCTCAATGGAGACCATAAGATAAATGCAGCCGACAGGCAGATCCTTGGGAACTTTCAGCCAAAATGGATCGGAAGTTTCACGACTAACTTCGAATTCAAGGGGATCGAGCTTTCTGCTATGGCATACGCCAGAATGGGAATGATGGTAGCTGTTCCGTATCTGACTGCAGATGGTGGCGCCAACGGGTTCCCGATGTTCATGCAGAGCAGGCGCAACCAGCTCAAGATTGATTACTGGACTCCAACAAACCCGACCAATGCATTCCCAAGGCCGGATGCAAGCAGGGACAATCCGTTATACGGATCCACATTGGGATATGTTGACGGTTCTTTCATAAAAGTCAGAACGATAAGTCTGTCTTATACATTCCCGGTCTCACTTATTCAAAAAGCCAAAATCGACTTTTTGAAGGTATACGTGAACATCCTTAACCCTTGCGTTCTTTATTCACCTTTTGTCAAGGCAGGATATGGACCTGATCCTGAAGGAAACGGATATGGCGGTACAGTTGGTTCGCCTTCTGCAGGTGGCAGTACTTCAATACCAAGCCGTGCTATTACTGTCAATGCCAACACTCCGGCAACCCGGCAGATCAATTTTGGCTTAAGCCTGAAATTTTAATTGTTAAAAAAATTACAATATGAAAAAACATTATATTCAAAAAGCTGCATGCCTGTTTATTGCAGTTGTTTTATTTGCAGTTTCAGGTTGTCAGAAACTTCTTGAGGAAAACCCCCGATCTTCAATTGCACCGACATTTTTTGAAACGCCGGCTGGAATTCTGGGCGGGATAGCAGGTGTATATTCAGATTTAAGAAACCTCTGGGGAACAGAAGGATTCGGCGCAACATGCGTTGCAGGTACTGACGAGCATAAAATGGGAGGAAGTGCCAGCGGCCAGACTTTCTATACCTACAACGGGCTTGATTTGAATGGCATGTCAGGATTATGGTCCATTGCCTATCAGGACATAAATACTTTGAACGGGGTAATAGAAAAGGCTCCGGCTGTAAGCCTGGATGACAATACAAGAAAGGTCTATGTTGCTCAGGCAAAATTCCTGCGTGCATTTTACTATTTTCACCTGGCAGAGACATTCGGCGATGTTCCTTTGCATATGACATTCCTTACGACTGCTTCAACAGCTGACTCACGCCAGCCGATTGCTGATGTATATGATTCCGTAATCGTGGATCTGAATGCTGCCATAGCAGGTTTGCCGGCAACGCCGACAGCTCCTTTCGGAGGGAAAGCAGCAACAATCGCTGCCGCAAAATTCCTTCTTGCAAAGGTATACCTGACAAGAGGCTGGTCAACTGCCGCACAATCAGGCGATTTTACCCAGGCATATACCATTGCAAATGACCTTATTACAAACAAGGCAACCTATGGGCTCGACCTTTGGCAGGATTATGCTGATGTCAACAAGGACGGGAATGATTATGGCAAGGAAGCGATCTTTTGTATCGACCATAACAATGACGCAAAATTTGGCGACTGGGTATCACAGGCATCCGGCGGCAAAATAAACATAATGGCAAGCCTTTACAGGCCAAATTATCCTACAATGAATGCAAACTTCCCGGCATCCGGCGGAAGTACTGTAATGGTAAGGGATGTGGCTAACGGGCGCCCATTTATTCGTACAACACCTAATACCGGTTATATTTATGGCCAGGCATTTGCTGAACGAGTCAATGATGCGAGGTATGATAAATCGTTCCAGACCGTATGGATATGTAATACAGCAGCAAATGTTACTACACCAAGAGGTACTCTCGTGGTAGGAAAAGATACCGCAATCTGGATGCCTCCTTATGAAGTTTCGGCTTCGCGTGTTGCTAATTTCAAGGGTATAATTCTGACACCTACCGGAGCAAACGGAGCAAATAAATATACTAATGTTTTCTTCCCGGCTCTCAGCAAATTCAACGATCCTTCAAGAGCTAACATGAATGACCCTTCAGACAGACCTCTGGTTATCATGAGATTTGCCGAGGTATACCTGATAGCTGCTGAGGCAGCATTTAAAGGAGGAGGCACGCTACAGAATGCTGCAGATATGATAAACGTTGTCAGGACAAGAGCTGCATACAGGGCAAGTTACCCCACTGGACAAACTCTAGCCAGCTCTGTTGCTGCAATGCAGATCACTTCTGGCCAGGTGACTCTCGACTTTATTCTTGACGAAAGAAGCAGGGAACTTTATGGTGAACTTGTAAGGTGGTGGGACCTTGTCAGAACCCAGTCACTGGTACAGAGAGTAACACTTTGGAATACTGAAGCTTCCCCGTACATAAAGGACTATCATGTACTGCGCCCAATTCCACAGACATCTGAGATAGACCTTGTTACATCAGGACCAAAATTTCCACAGAATACAGGTTATTAACCGGTAGAATTACTGTTAATTAGGTTAGGTTTGAGAACTGAGGTTGATTTCCCAATGAAACCTCAGTTCTTTTATTTTTACCTTAGCCGTACTCATCGGCAAGCAAGTCGTACTTTACAGGTTATTTAGTTATCAGTTATTTTGTCAAATCCAATAAGGAATTATTTAGAAATAATATGGTCTTTTGCAGGACAAAACGAAAATA
Organism: Bacteroidales bacterium; assembly: GCA_003142255.1. GTDB lineage: Bacteria > Bacteroidota > Bacteroidia > Bacteroidales > VadinHA17 > LD21. The sequence continues at coordinate 77,547 of PLLO01000012.1, forward strand.
TTTGTATTATCGTAATCGAATCAGAATTAATAAAAAATATCTTTTATGAGCGATATTCTTAAAATGCTTTCCTATTGCGTGGAGGTTGGGAAAATGGATAAGTTGTCTCCATACCCTCCCAATATGAGAGGTGAAGATGGCGCTGATGAGCTGGCAAAAAAGGCTCTTGACAGTGGCGCGAAACCGGGTGACATCCTCGAAAAGGCTCTTATACCCGCCATGGCCATCGTAGGAAACAGGTTCAGCAAAAAGGAAATATATGTTCCTCAGATGCTGATGGCTGCAAAGGCCATGAACAGTGCTATGAAGCATTTGAAGCCATTTTTCCAGTCGGGAGAGACGAAACGCAAGGGTAAATTCATAATAGGTACCGTTTCAGGTGACATGCATGATATTGGGAAGAACCTGGTTGCAATGATGATTGAGGGCGGCGGTTGGGAAGTGATCGATCTTGGTGTAGACGTCAGCACTGAAAAGTTCCTGAAATCGATCAGTGAAAATCCTGACGCTGTAATAGGACTCTCAGCTTTACTGACGACTACTATGGAGAATATGAAAAAGACAGTTGAGGCGATAAAGGGGAAATACTCAGACTCAAAAATCCTTGTAGGAGGTGCACCGTTAACGATGGATTACTGCAAACTTATCGGAGCTGATTTTTATTCTCCCGATCCGCAGGGAGCAGTCAACTATCTCAACAAACTGGTTTCATAACTTAACTTGATAAGAGTTATAAACGATTTGATATTATATAAAAAATAACCCCCTTTCTTATTTCCCCCAAGGGGGAAAAGATTAGTTCCTTCCCTCGTGGGGGAAAGCCTGCCCCGCTTCGGCGGGGGTTAGGAAGGGGGTAAGAATAACTGGAAAAATGAAGACAATCCTCAAAGGCAGATTAAAAGAAGTAATAATTGATACCGAAGGGCCGGTTATTATAATTGGTGAGAGCATTAATCCTACTCGCAGAAAAAAGCTGGTCTCTACATTACAGGAAGGCAATTTTGATTTTGTCCTGGAGCTGGCAGAATCACAGATCAGGGCTGGAGCCGATGTGCTTGATGTAAATGTGGGCTTCCCCGGTGTGGATGATGTTAAGCTTCTGCCTGAGACTGTAAGAAGACTGCAGGAAAGATTTGATGTTCCGTTATGTCTTGATTCGCCAAACCCCAGAGCAATTGAAGCTGCACTTAAAGCAGCAGTCGGGAAATGCCTTATAAATTCAGTAAACGGAGAAGAAGCTTCGTTGAAAAATCTTCTTCCGCTTGCCAAAGAATACGGAGCTGCGATAATAGGTCTCTGCATGGATGATGACGGGATAACTCATGATCCTGAAAAAAGAGTTTTAATTGCGGAAAAAATAATTGAGAGAGCTGTAAAGACCGGCATCAAACGGGAAGATGTAGTTATTGATCCTCTTGCCATGGCAGTGAGCGCTGATCCCAATGCTTGTCTTGTGACTCTCGAAACTATAAGGCTCATTCATCAGAAGCTGGGACACAATATCACCCAGGGAGCAAGCAACATTTCTTTCGGGCTGCCCGACAGGGAGTCACTGAATTCCGCTTTTATGACATTGGCAATTTATAACGGTCTTACATGCCCCATCGCCAATCCCGAGAAAATCACAGCTGCTGTCCGTGCTACCGACCTGGTGCTTGGAAGGGATGATTATGCCGTCAGGTTTGTCGAATACTTTCAAAGCCGTCAATAGTTATTAAGTTAAACTACTTTAAAATAATTGAATGTCAGGCATTAATCCTGCCCGAAGATGGCAGCCCGCTTTTTACCCTTTTAAAAAAGAGAAGTTTTCACGGAGGCTACTGGCTAAGATAGAGCTTTGCGCAAAAGGCCCTCTCTTTGGATGCCGGATGTGCGGAAACTGTCTGCTTCAGGAGACTGCATTTATCTGCCCCATGGAGTGTCCGAAAGGAATGAGGAACGGCCCTTGCGGCGGAGTCACTCCTGAAAAAAACTGTTATGTTGATGAGACAAGAAAATGCATCTGGTATGCAATCTATAACAGGTCTCTTAAAACCGGCAGGGAAGAAAAGCTCCTGGAAGTTCTTCCTCCTCTCGACTGGAGCAAAACAGGCACAGAAACATGGGGTGATATTGTCAGTCAGGTAAGGAAAACAGGTACAAGCTATTTTATCAAAAGTCTCTTTTCAAGAGATAAGGACAAGAAGGATAAGGCCTGGGATAAGGTTTTCAAAACAGTTCGTCAGCCTGAATGGTGGAATGGAGACTCTGAGTATCACAAACCTGCATATAATGAACCGGTATCCGGACTTGAAGCTAAGCTTCGGTCAGGAAAGTTTGTCATTGCAACCGAAATAACTCCCCCGTTAAGCTCAGGCACCGGAAAGCTTGCAAATGAAATTACCCTTGTAAAGCCTTGGGTATCAGTAATCAACTTCACTGATTCCTCTTCGGCACGACCCAGGATGTCGAGCCTGGCATGCTGCAAGATTACAGTTGATAATGGCGCCGAGCCCGTACTTCAGATTGCTGCGCGCGATACTACCAGGACTGGATTGCAATCGGCCGTTATGGGAATTAACAGCCTTGGTATAAAAAATATTCTCTGTGTCACTGGCGATAATCCAAGAATAGGTCCCTCGCCTACAAGTGACATGAATTTTGTCGATCTGGATTCTGTCCAGATGTTATGGATTCTGAGGAAGATGAGGGATGAAGGCATTTATCTGGACGGCAGGAAAATGAAAGAACCTCCGAAATATTTCCTTGGAGCCGCCATCTCGCCGTTATCTATGGACCCTGTTTTGCAGGCAATCCGGGACCAGAAGAAAGTGAATGCCGGAGCTCAGTTCTTCCAGACAAATCTAGTCTTTGAACCGGAATTGCTTGATCCATGGCTTGAGCAGCTTGAAAAGAGGGGAGCTCTTGACAAAGTATTTATTCTCCTGGGTGTTACTCCGCTTAAGAGTTATAAATTAGCCGAATATCTTCACACCAAAGTTCCAGGTGTCAGACTTCCCCAAAGTGTGCTAAACAGGATGGAGAAAGCGGGGGAAGGAGCTCCTGAAGAGGGAGTCAGGATAGCACTTGAGATCATCGATAAAGTAAAGAATAAGAAAGGAATAAGCGGCATTCACCTGATGACACTGGGATGGGAAGAAATAGTTCAGAGAATTGTGACAGAATCAGGATTATGCCCCCCATCCCCCCTGAAGGGGGGCTAAAACCAGGAATTATTTTAAGTCCCCTTCAGGGGATTTAGGGGCAAAATAAAAAGATCAGAATTTAATGTATATTTCAAGTACATGATTTATAAAACTTTTCAATTCGATTTCAAGGATCTGAAGCTCACAGTCTCACAGATTGAAAAGGTATTGGGTTACACTGAAGAAAATTCAGAAGCTCATTTCAGTGAACTTATCGGAAAAGCTCTGAAGGAAGCCGCTGAAGTATGCTCAATAAAAGCTGAATACAGGATATTTGATGATATCTTATTCAATGATCCTGATAAAACAGTTTCAGTCAATAACATCACTTTCGACATAAAAAAAATAATATATGGCCAGCTGAAGAAATCTGAATCTGCAGCTCTTTTCCTGTGCACTGCCGGCGAAGAGATAGGGAAAATAAGCAGACGGGCAATGAAGTCCGGCGATCTCCTGGAGGGTTATATTTATGATGTTGTCGGAAGTGAAATAGTTGAAGCGGCTGCTGACCTTATGCAAAACGATCTTGAAAAATCGATGGCTTCATCAGGCACGAAAATAACAAACCGTTTCAGTCCCGGGTATTGTGGGTGGGATGTCTCTGAACAGCATAAGCTATTTCAGCTTCTTCCCGGAACTTATTGCGGCATAAGGCTTTCAGCTTCAGCATTGATGGATCCGGAGAAATCGATCAGCGGAATGATCGGTATTGGAAAGAATGTAAGACATTTGCCTTATACATGCAATTTATGCGATATGAAAGATTGCATATACAGGAATCTGAGGTCAGAAAAGAAAAAGAATTAATTATTTTTAACCATTCAGATCAGGGAATTTTCTGAAATTAGGCGAAAGAAATCCATAATAGCCACATTGGGGATAGTGGCTTGTTTTTTCTAATTATGAAATCAATAATTACTTATTATAAAGATGAAAACGATAATTAAAAACTTTAATCTCATAAGATTATTTGTTCTTCTGCAATTAATCTCCGGGACCTTTGTCTTATCGGCTCAGCAAACTGTTGAATTTCCTTATCAGAACCCGGCTTTGTCAGTCGAAGAGAGGGTGAATGACCTTGTCGGGAGAATGACAACTGACGAAAAGATAAGCCAGATGATGAATGCCGCGCCTGCAATAGACCGACTTGGCATCCCAGCGTATAACTGGTGGAACGAATGCCTTCACGGTGTTGCCAGGGCAGGCCTTGCCACTTGCTTTCCGCAGGCAATCGGGTTAGGTGCAACGTGGGACCAGAACCTGATCTTCAGGGTTTCTACAACAATTTCTGATGAAGCTCGCGCAAAGCATCATGAGTTTGTCAGGAACGGCTCAAGGAAAATATACCAGGGTCTTACATTCTGGTCACCTAATGTCAATATATTCAGAGATCCGCGCTGGGGCAGGGGACAGGAGACTTATGGCGAAGATCCGTTTCTCACCGGGAAAATTGCAGTTCAGTTTGTAAAAGGACTTCAGGGCGACGATCCGAAATACTTTAAAACCATCGCCACACTGAAGCATTTTGCTGTTCACAGTGGCCCGGAACCTGAGCGGCACTCATTTGATGCCATTACTGATGAAAGGGATTTCAGGGATACTTACCTCCCTCAGTTCGAAATGGGGATTAAGGAAGGCAAGGCTTATTCAGTGATGTGCGCCTATAATAGCTATAAGGGCGAAGCTTGTTGCGGAAGCAGCAACCTCCTGAACGGAATTCTCCGCACGGAATGGGGTTTTGACGGTTATGTAGTATCAGATTGCGGCGCAATCAGCGATATCTACAACGGCCATAAGGTAGTTGCCACAGCCGCTGAAGCTGCTGCACTCGGCGTTAAATCCGGAACCGACCTTGAATGTGCTTCAGTCTACCGGAATTTGAAAGAATCACTTGAGAAGAACCTGATAACCATACAGGATATTGACATTGCATTAAAGAGACTCTTCACTGCAAGGTTCAGGCTTGGGATGTTTGATCCGCCTGAAATGGTAAAATATTCAAAGATACCGTACAGTGTGGTGGATTGCGAGCAAAACAAGGCTCTTGCCAGGGAGACAGCACTTAAATCAATTGTTCTGCTCAAGAACAAAAATAACATCCTTCCGCTTAAGAAAAGTGTCGGTACTGTTGCCGTCATAGGTCCCAATTCCGATCAGATTTTTGTGCTTCTTGGTAATTATAACGGGACTCCTTCCGATCCGATCACTCCTCTGCGTGGCATTAAGGAAAAACTTGCAGGAGTTTCTGAGGTTCTATATGCCCAGGGCTGTCCATGGGCTGCCGGGATGCCGGGACAGAAGAGTCCGGAAGAGCTTAAGGCAGAAGCTCTTGAAGTTGCCGGGAAGGCAAATGTCATAATAATGTGCATGGGCATCACTCCAAAGCTGGAGGGCGAAGAAATGAGAGTCACTGTTGATGGGTTCAAAGGAGGTGACAGGGTGAGGATTGACCTTCCGGATGTTCAGCAGGACCTGATAAAGGCTATTTACGCTCTCGGCAAACCGGTCATCCTGGTACTTCTCAATGGCAGTGCCCTGGCTGTTAACTGGGAGAAGGATAACATACCTGCAATACTTGAAACATGGTACGGCGGCCAGGCAGCAGGACAGGCTCTTGCCGATGTAATCTTCGGGGACTATAACCCGGGTGGACGGCTTCCTGTAACATTCTATAAATCAGTCAACGATCTTCCTTCCTTTGAGGATTATAATATGAAAAACAGGACGTACAGGTATTTTACCGGAGAACCACTCTTTCCATTCGGATTCGGACTTAGCTATACTACTTTTAGTTATAAAAAACTGAAGGTTAACGAAACTGTTAATATGGGTGATTCAGTCAAAGTTGCCGTTAATGTGAAGAATACCGGGAAACTTGCCGGAGACGAGGTTGTTGAGCTTTATTTGTCAGACCTTACAGCCGATGTTCCTGTTCCTATCCATGCTCTCAAAGGCTTTACCAGGATCCACCTTAACCCCGGTGAGACAAAAAGTGTAGTTCTTACACTTTCTCCTGATGCATTTTCAATAATTGACAACGATAATCAGAGAAAAGTAAAACCTGGTGATTTTGAGATTTCTGTCGGCGGTCATCAGCCAGAAAATAAAACTGTAAAAAATGAACCCGGCATCCTGAAGAAAGTGATAAAGCTTATATGATTTTGATGCCAGTTAAAGATTATGTTCCTCAATATTTAAAAGTGATTTGATGAAAAAACTATATAGCATTATTTGTTTTGCCATTCTCTTTAGCACGATAACATTCGGGCAGTTTTCACGGCAGGCCCAGGACAGTATCCGTCAGCTCACACAAAAAGATTATAAGGATATGTGTGACCTTATCGGGATAAAGGCAACAAGGCCGGGACCGTCGGGTACACCAACCGCACCCAATGCAGCGAATACCGATGAGGCAAAAGCAACACAGTATACCTCGCTTCCCGATCCGCTCATTCTGAATAACGGGAAAAAGGTAAAGTCGGCAAAGGTGTGGTGGGGAAAGCGCCGCCCTGAGATAAAGGAATATTTTGACAGGGAGATTTATGGACGTGTCCCTGCCAGCGTTCCGAAAGTTACATGGGAGGTGGTAAGTGTCACAAATGATACTGTTGGGAAAATACCGGTAGTTACCAAAAAACTGTCAGGACATGTCGATAACTCCTTATATCCTTCAATAAATGTAAACATTGACCTCACACTTGCAACACCTGCATCGGAAAAAGGTCCAATACCTGTGATCATGGAATTCGGTTTTATTTTCCCGACAGGTGCCCGACCTGCAGCTGCACTGGCTAATCGTCAGCAGGCGACCGCTCCCAGGCCTCAGATGCCGGCCGGTCCGACATGGCAGCAGCAGGTTCTTGAAGCAGGCTGGGGCTATGCAATAATTGCCCCCGGAAGCATCCAGGCCGATAATGGAGCAGGACTGAGAAGCGGAATCATTGGCCTTGTGAACAAGGGAGGTCCCCGTAAGCCAGACGACTGGGGTTCACTCAGGGCTTGGGCCTGGGGAGCTGACAGGGCAATGGATTACTTTGAAACTGACAAAGCTGTTGATGCAAAGAAAGTCGGGATTGAAGGACTTTCGAGATATGGCAAGGCAGCTATCGTTACTATGGCATATGATGAAAGGTTTGCAATAGGATTTATTGGTTCTTCAGGAGCTGGAGGGACAAAGCTTTACCGTCGTATATTCGGCGAACAGGTTGAAAATCTTGCAGGATCAGGTGAATACCACTGGTTCGCTGGCAATTTTATTAAATATGCTGCAGATCCCTTGACTCAGAACGATCTTCCCGTCGATTCTCATGAGCTCGTAGCTATGTGTGCTCCCCGTCCGGTATTTATCAGTTCAGGATCCCCGACTAACGGAGATGCATGGGTCGATGGTAAGGGAATGTTCCTCGCTGGTGCTTATGCCAGTCCAGTCTATGAACTGCTTGGCAAGAAGGGAATGGGGACTACTGAAATGCCTGCGATTGAATCAGGATTAATGGATGGAGATGTTGCTTTCAGGCAGCATTCAGGAGGGCATACAACCGGACCGAACTGGCCGTTCTTTATCCAGTTTGCAAAACGTTACCTGGATAAATAATAACCATGTACTCACCCCCTTCTTTTCCCCCTCTTTGCAAAGCAAAGAGGGGGAATGGGAATCGATTTTAAATCCTGTAAGATTATAATATTTAATAATTTAGCTCCCCCCTCTTTACGAAGTAGAGAGGGGGCTTGGGGGTGAGTACAGGTAGTCTACTTTCCGTTCTTATATCTTTCGAACTGTCCTGCTATATCAGCTTCAGTGCTTGTTCCTGAATGGACCAGGACGCGGTAACGGAGGAGGAGCGTAGTTCCTTTCTGCATGAAAGTCTCTTCACCATTCTGTGGCCAGTACATCGGGGTAGGTGAAATAAATCCATAATCGCGCGTGAACCATGGCGAAGGGTACCAGGGATTCGAGGGATGCTGCATAATTGCAAGTCCTTCGGTTGCATTACCTCTTTTCCCGAAATAATCGATCCAGGGAGAGGCTTTTCCGAAGGTTTCCTTTTCACCTTTTGCTCCTTCGGCATTTATCATTGTGCCTCCGTTTTGCACGGAGAGATCAGCAGCCATCCTTGCGCTGAAAAGAGAATGGTTTGTCTTTTTGATATGAACATCAATAAGCATTTCCATAGTTATTTCGGCATCAATCTGAGTCATTGTTGCCGATGGGACCGTAATGGTGAATTTTCTTATGTCCTTAACAGGAGAGAGTGCTCCCGGACGGCTCCATATGCATTCATCAGTTATGATCAATGTATCGCCGCCCTCCTTTAGTATCTGGGCATTTACTGAAATGATCCTTCCACGGTCAAGACCCTCCTGCCAGTAGTTCCCTTCGTTAACCTGGTCACAGCCAAAGAAGAGTGAGCTGTGATGAGGCCATATGGCATTTCTCATAGATGTGACGGATCCTCCAGAAACCGGACCATTTACCGGGAAAAAGAACGGGTACTTTTCATCTTCTGAAAAGATATAGCTGGTAAAATATTTCCCGTCTATTGTTACATTGATCTTTGAGCCGACTTTTACTGCAGTTATCTTGGTTGCCTGTAAGGGCATCGAGATAATGGCTGCTCCCAGAAGAAGCAGCCATGATTTAAATATATTCCTCATTATAATGCTGGTTTACATATGGATATAGGTTGTTCCGTACGGTTTACGCTGCGGTCTTGAAATCATGCTGTTTGCCTCCTTGTCGCCGACAAATTTTTCAGTATCCGGATCCCAGGTCAGCTTCCTGCCGATCTTCATCGCGATATGTGTTACAAGGCATACTGTGCAGGCACGGTGCCCTATTTCGACAGGAGAGATCGGCTCTTTGCGCGATTTGATGCAATCGAGCCAGTTTCCCTGCTGTGAATCGCTATGGTAGAGGTGTATTTCGTTGGCACCTATTACCGAGGTCAGGATCTTAGGATCGCTTGCCGAGAGAGCCGGATTACTCTGGCCCTGAGGAATCGGGTCGCTTTCAGTTGCGCGGTAATTGCCACGGGTAACGAATATCCATCCTTCTGTACCTTCATACCTGACACCATTGGGATAGCCTCCGCTTGTGAGCATTGTGATACCATTTTTGTATTCAGCCTTGGCCATGAAATCTCCGTGAACATTCCAAAGACCATGTTTCGGGAAATCTGCAACTGCTTCGATTGAAATTGGGCCGGTAAGTTCAGTATCCATACCCCATGCTGCAGAGTCGAAATGATGCTGTCCCCAGCCTGTTATCATCCCGGCGCCAAACTGCTCGCACCTAAGCCATCCCGGGCGGTCAGTGATGCTGTTCTGCGGATGGACCCTCATTTCGGTATAGTAAACCTCCGGTGTTGATCCCAGCCACATATCATAGTTGAGATTTGCCGGAGTCGGCATTTCAGGTGCATCTGGTCCGGCCGGGTCTCCCGGAAGACCGATCTTTACAGTTTCAAGCTTTCCGATCCTGCCATTCCTGACGAGCTCGGCGGCAACCCTGAACTGTGCGCTTGAGCGCTGCTGAGTTCCCACCTGCAGGATAACCTTCTTGCGTTTGATAACATCGCTTAAGAGCCTTCCTTCAGCAATTGTAAGAGAGGTCGGCTTTTCAAGGTAAATGTCCTTGCCCGCCAGAGCTGCCTCAATTGCCGGCTGTGAGTGCCAGTGATCAGGTGTCGTTATCATAACGGCATCAATGGATTTGTCATTGAGAAGCTCTTTATAGTCTCCATGCATTTTTATATTTGCATAATTGCTGTTACCGGTTTTACTGGAGTAGAAGCTTTCTATCCGCTGCTTGGCGAGTTCCATTCTCTTTGAATCGACATCGGCAACCGCCACTACCATGGCATTATCGAATCTCATCGTGGCGAAAATGTCACCGCTGCCCTGCCTCCCGTTACCGATCCATCCGATGTTGATCCTGTCGCTGGGAGGATTCTTTCCGATAGCACTCGCAGAGATGATTGTCGGGAAACCTTTTAAAGCGACTGCAGAAAAAAGAGCTGCCTTTACCGAGGTGTCGACAAATTGTCTCCTTGAAATAGGTTGATTTTTAGATTTTTGCATCTTATTCTGTTTTTAGGGTTAGTTACTATTTCAATTTTCCGTGATAACTTTCCGGAGGACCAAGATAGCTCGTTTTTAAACCACCTGTATTAATAATGATTTTCTGGATCACGACTCCGGGATCGACCATCCATATTTTTAAAGTATGATAACCGGGAGAAGTTATCGTGTGATTTGATGCACTCATCCTGGAGTTATCGCTTACTGATTTTTCCCAGTCGGTATTCCTGTTCTGAGCGTTGTAGTTTTCAGGGACCAGGGTCAGGATCTGTGCAGGTTGATCATCAAATGAGACAGCGTACTGAAGCCCTCGTCCCGGTATGAAATTCAAAGTCGGGGAGAAAACAGACTTTACTTCAAATGTTCCTGCACTAAAAAAATATATGTTGTACTCGAGGCATGGAGAATCTTTGCCAGGAGAAGCAGACTGGGCATCTGCAGGAGCATTTGCCCTCAATGCCGAAAGAGTATGTCCATAATTTTCAATTATGCTCCAGTAACGATTCCCTGCGGCTGTGTTTTTAGAATAATGTTCCGCTTCTATCGAAACAACTCCCTCGGTTTCAACGAATCCATTCACAGATCCGGGCAACGGTTGATCAGGTTTCAAAGCTTGCACTTTTACATTTACAGTTGTCCCGACACCCGAAATACTTATAATTCCGGCTTCATGTACGCCCTCAGCTTTGTCCCAGTCCACTGAAACCAGAATCCGTTCCTCCTCATTGATGTTTCCGGTTGATTTGCTGACTCTTATCCAGGGATTATCCGATGATACAGAAAATTCAAAAGGTGTGTTTCCCCTGTTAAAAATATCTATATAATGAATTTTCTTTGTATAAACGTCAAATTCAGGAAGGGCAGGTATGTTCTCAGAACCGGGCCACACTTCATCTGAACCTTCAAGCGAGATCCCCATTTTTGCTCCGGCAGGAATATCAACCTGCTTCAGGTTTATGGCTCTCAGACTGTTTACAGGAGGATCAGCCCACGAGTTATAACCAAGGTGTGACTGGTCCATAAAGTGGTTCCATTTTCCGCCGGCAAAACTACGATTATAATATCCCATCAGACTGGTGTCCTGGCTGAAAAGCTGGCGTACACGATCTGCTATAGTATTTGTTGCTGCACGGCCCTGTCTGAAATACAGATCATTTTTACCTGCGGTGACATATAGCTCATTAACAAGGGCAGATGCTTTGACCGGGAAAAGGATAAGCTGATAGAACGCATCATGTTTATCTGAAGGGAGCTTTTCGTACAATTCCCCGGCTTTTGCTGCAAGCGAGTTATAATCGCTGACTACTTTTTCTCCTTCATTATAACTGGTTATGCTATAGGTGGAAGGTGAAAGAAGCTCCGGTTTTCTGCGCCCGTTGTATTTAGTATAGAGCGACATTATATCAGCAATATCCGGGGCAAACTCAGGGCCAAATTCCCGTGCAGCCCAATCCCTTGTATATTCATCTATGTTTTCACCGGTCAATTGATCAGTATTCCATGCAAGATCCAGGAAATATTCTATCGGGAACTCATAACCTTTAAAGTGACCGACATTTACGATCCATATTCTGTCTGCACCGTACTGTTTTGCAAGCGACATCTGGTCCCAGATTTTCGGAACCGGGTTTGAGTTGATCCACTGGTAGCTTCTGGGACCTCCATGGTAGTCAAAATGATAATAGATACCTGCCCCGCCGCTTCGTTTTCTCTCTTCGGCTGTCGGAAGGCGCCTTATGTTGCCCCAGTTGTCCTCTGCCCACAGTAGAGTTACATCGTCCGGGACTCTCATCCCTGCATTATAATAATCCTGGACCTCCTTGTACAGACACCATAGCTGGGGAACCTTTGTGACGTCAGAATTCATCTCCCCGGCTATTATCTTTCGTTGTATATCAACGATTTTTTCAAGAAGAGTTTTGTTGGCTTCAGGTCCTCCGGGCGCCATTGGAGTATCGTTTGCTCCCCTCAGACCAATTGTAATAATACTCTCATAATTCCGGTTCCTTTTAATCCCTTCTCTCCAGAACGATTCAAGAAGATCAGGATTTTTCGAATAGTTCCAGCTGCCAATGCTTCTCAGGTAACGGCGGTCCCACTCTTTCTGCGCTCGTAGCATAGGTTCCTGGTGCGAGTTTCCCATCACTATCCCATATTCATCGGCCAGCTTAGGGTTCAGGGTATCATCTTCATTAAAGGCATTATTCCACATCGCGGGCCACAGATAATTAGCTTTCAGCCTGAGCATGAGCTCAAAAAGCCTGGTATAGAATTCGTGACCATAATTCGCAACGTTGGAAGGTATCGGAGGATTTTCCCGGGGGGGAACGCTGCCATATTTATACCTTATCCAATTTGAAAGATCGGGTGCTTCATCATTCAGAAAAATTCCACGGTACTTTACCGAGGGGGAACCCTGTACATATCTGCCGGGCAGCGCATATAATGCATCTTTATGACTGACAGGGACATCTGCCCACCAGTACCAGGGAGAAACTCCGATCTGCTTTGATACTTCATAGATTCCAAAAATGGTGCCTCTCTTATCACTGCCTGCGATCACAAGCGCCCGGCTGACACCACGGAATGGCTTCTCGACAACCTGGATCAGGAATGTCTCCCATTTTCCTTCAACGTCAGTAACATCAATCTTTTTTCTCTTTATCAGGTCATTGATAAGGTCACTTCTCCCTATCGTTCCTGCAATAATAATGTCTTTGGATTTTGGGATCTTGTCAGACGACAGGGCAGGAATAGACGAAGTAACCTTGCCTATGTCATTCTGCAGATCAGTAAAAGCCCTTATTACACCCGGCCAGTCATTTGAGCTTATAACAAGCTGAGCCACAGTTCCTTTTGAATATATTGAAAGGGCACCTTTGTCTGTGGCTATGAAAGATTTTGTGCCGAATGTCGGCTGGGATTGCGATTCACTCAGAGATACAACTGCGAGGAATGCAATAAAAAGAAACCTGTATATTTTTGTTGTCATCTTACTGATAAAAGTATTCAATCAGATCCGAAACAGCAAAAGGTTTAAGTAATTTTAACAATAAAATGCAACCGATTGCAGATATTTATCCATTTTGTTTCATGATATTTCATTTATTTCTATTTTTGGTAATAAATTAGAGTGTGGTGAAAAGTAGTAATGAAGTTACAATATATGATGTTGCAAAGGCATTGAACCTTTCACCATCAACAGTGAGCAGGGCTCTTAAGGACCATCCTCATATCAGGAAGGAGACCAAGAAGAAGATTATTTTAACAGCCGCTGAAATGGGGTACAGGCATAATAAATTTGCCAGCAGCCTTCGACAAAGGCATACCAACACTATCGGAGTCGTTGTTCCCCGTCTAAACAGTCATTTCATGGCTTCAGCGCTTGCCGGCATTGAAAAAATAACCTCCGAAAATGGATATGGGCTTATAATCAGCCAGTCGCAGGAATCATGGAGGAAGGAGATGTCATGTGTTTCTACTCTCTTTAACAGCAGGGTGGATGGCCTGATAGTGTCTCTGGCTTTTGAAACCAAAAACCTTGACCATTTCAACATCTTATTTAATAAAGACATCCCTGTAATTTTCTTTGACCGTGTAGCAGATTGTCATGGTTGCATGAATGTTGTAATAGATAATTATAAGGCAGGTTATGAGGCTGCATCTCATTTGCTTGAACAGGGTTGTAAAAGAATTGCACATCTTGGAGGAAATATGCTCAGGAATGTATACTCGGAGAGGTTTCGGGGATTTAAGCAGGCACATTATGACCACAATGTAGAATTTGACCAGAATCTTCTGTTTATTACGGATATGAGCGTAAACGCTGGAATAGAAGTTGCTGATAAGATTTTAAAGATGAAGGTAAGACCCGACGGGTTATTCACAGCCAATGATACCACTGCCGTTTCCGTAATTGTGGAACTTGAAAAAGCCGGAATAAAGATTCCTGAGGATATAGCAGTAGTCGGATTCAATAACGAACCAATCAGCCAGGTCGTTCAGCCTAACCTTACCACCGTTGATTACCCTGCAAGGGAGATAGGTGAAATCGCAGCAACTTCCCTTATAAATCAGCTGAAGAATACCCAGCAGGCTAATCTTAGTACTATAGTGCTGAAGCATACCTTATTAATACGTGAGTCGTCAATCAAAAACAATCGTGATAATAATAAATAAACAGATAATTATATGAATCGCATCCTTTACCTTTTGTTATTTACTCTTTTTATACACAATCCTGTCATAAAAGCCGATGATGGATACCGGTTATGGTTACGTTATGATCTTATTTCAGATCCTCAGGTTCTCGGATCCTATCAAAGATCGGTAAGCGGATGGATAATTGAAGGGACTTCGCCTTCTTCAATAGTCACTGCAAATGAAATGAAGAACGGTCTGAACGGTCTCCTTGGGAAAAATATTGAACGTCTGTCTGCAATAAAAAGAAACGGGATCATTGTAGCCGGTACTCCTGAGAATTCGGCAATTATTTCCTCGCTGAAACTGAACAAACAGCTTACAGGGATTGGCAGTGAGGGATATATTATTATTACAACAAAGTACAGGAATGAGAAGATCATCGTGATTGCTGCAAACAAAGATGCCGGGGTTTTATATGGAACCTTCCACTTACTGAGACTGATGGAGACTCACCGGGATATATCAAAACTTGAGATTGTGAGTTCTCCGAAAGTAAAGATCCGTATTCTTAACCACTGGGATAACCTTAACAGAAGTGTCGAACGCGGGTATGCGGGCCTCTCGCTTTGGGACTGGAACTCTCTGCCCGACAGCCTCGATCCAAGATATACGGATTATGCCAGGGCAAATGCTTCGATCGGAATAAACGCAACAGTTCTTACTAACGTCAATGCCAATGCCCTGGTCCTTACCAGGGACTATCTTGTTAAAGTGGCTGCACTGGCTAATGTATTCAGGCCTTATGGGATCAGGGTTTACCTGACAGCGCGGTTCAGTGCTCCGATAGAAATCGGCAAACTGAAAACAGCCGATCCTCTCGATCCTGATGTTATTGCCTGGTGGAAAGCAAAAGCTGACGAAATATATAGTCTCATTCCTGATTTCGGAGGATTCCTGGTAAAAGCCAACTCTGAAGGCCAGCCTGGCCCTCAGAGCTATAACCGCACTCATGCTGACGGTGCAAATATGATCGCCGATGCTGTGGCTCCTCATAACGGAATAGTGATGTGGAGAGCATTTGTCTATGATAATAATGTCCCGGACGACAGGGCTAAACAGGCCTATAATGAATTTGTTCCTCTTGATGGTAAATTCAGGAAGAACGTCATTATCCAGGTAAAGAACGGACCGGTTGATTTTCAGCCGAGGGAACCATTCCATCCTCTTTTTGGGGCAATGACTCAAACCCCGCTGATGATGGAATTCCAGGTTACACAGGAATATCTTGGGGCATCAGTTCATCTCGTTTTCCTTGCCCCTCTGTTTGAAGAGTGCCTTAAATCGGACACCTGGGCAAAAGGTGAGGGTTCAATTGTTGCAAAGGTTATTGATGGTAGCCTGGAAAATCAGCAGCTTACTGCCATGGCTGGTGTAACAAATATTGGCAATATGCGTAACTGGAACGGGCATCCTTTTGCCCAGGCAAACTGGTACGCATTCGGCAGGCTTGCATGGGACCCTTACCTGAATTCATCAGATATCGCCGATGAATGGATCAGGATGACCTTTACCAATGATAATGAAACAGTCGCCAGGATAAGCAGGATGATGCTAGATTCACGCGAGATCACAGTTAATTATATGACCCCTCTCGGACTACATCACCAGATGTATGCTGGCCACCATTACGGACCCGGACCATGGGTGAACCGGGGAAGAGCCGATCAGACTTCTGTCTATTTTAACCGCGCCGATTCAATCGGCCTTGGCTTCAACAGGACCTCGACAGGAAGCAACTCGGTAAATCAGTACTTCCCTCATGTAAGGGATATTTTTGAAAATATTGAAACATGCCCTGAAAACCTTATGCTATGGTTTCATCATGTTCCATGGGATTACAAAATGGCTTCCGGCCGGACATTATGGAACGAATTATGCCTTAGGTACGAAAAGGGTGTCGATTCGGTAAAATGGCTGAGTGATCAATGGGAACTCTCAAAATCAAAAATTGATACTGAAAGATTTGAGGCCGTCAAAGCCTTGCTCGTGAAGCAGGAAAGAGATGCAAAAATATGGAGGGATGCATGTATCCTCTATTTCCAAACATTTTCCAAAAGACCGGTTCCTGAAGGGGTTGAGAAAGCTGATCATGACCTTGATTATTATAAGGCATACCGCTATACCGATATTCCTGGAATCAGCAGCAGATTTTAATTATTCTTATTAGTAACATGAAAAAGATAGCAATTGTCACTGGAGGAGGATCAGGAATCGGGCTTGCCATAGCCCGCAAATTCGTAAAGAATGAGATCCATACGATAATTGTCGGTCGCGATAGTGCGAAGCTGAAGGAAGCTTGCGCAACCCTTGGAAAACTCTCGGACTGGTTTTTATGCGATCTGACGAAGCTTGAAGATATTCCGGAATTGGTACAGAAAATAATTGATAAATACGGAAGGATAGATATCCTGGTGAATAATGCCGGTATGCATCTTAAAAAAGGAATGGCTGAAGTTTCCGATGAGGAGTTCCAGAAAGTGATACTGACAAACCAGACATCCGTTTTCAGCCTTACAAGAAGTGTAGCCGGGTTCATGCAGGAGCAGGAATCCGGAGCAGTTCTGAATATAAGCTCTATGGCTTCGATTTATGGGATCCCTTATGTAATCGCATATACTGCTTCAAAAGCTGCCATCGAGGGCATGACGCGTGCAATGGCTGTTGAGCTCTCTCCTTTGGGAATAAGGGTGAATTGCCTCGCACCTGGTTTTATCAGAACCAACATGTCGTCGCTTGCGCTCGATAAGGACCCTGAACGGGAAAAGAAAGTGTTGTCAAGGACTCCTATGGGAAGACTTGGAAAACCCGAAGAGGTTGCTGATGCAGCACTCTTCCTGGTTTCTGATTCAGCTTCATATATAACAGGTGTCGTGCTTCCTGTGGATGGCGGAAATTCAATAGGATTTTAATTGATGATTGATGCTGAGAATATTAATAATTTTAACCCCCTTTCCCGTTTCCCCCAGGGGGGAAAGGCAAGAACAACCTCCTTCCCCCGTGGGGGAAGGTCGGGAAGAGGGTAAAAAGATATAAGTTAATTAAACAGAAGAGCTGAGTAGGATGAAAATTACTGATGCTAAAGTGATCGTATGTTCCCCGGGAAGGAACTTTGTAACACTTAAGATATTTACTGACGAAGGGATTTACGGACTTGGAGATGCCACCCTTAATGGCATGGAAAAAGCAGTGGTATCATACCTCGAAAATTACTGTGTTCCGGCGCTTATCGGAAAAGATCCGCGGAATATTGAGGATATATGGCACTTTTTTTACAAGGGTGCATATTGGAAGAGAGGATCAGTGACCATGACAGCCGTTTCGGCAATCGATATGGCATTATGGGATATTAAAGGGAAGGCATTGAACACTCCTCTTTATAATCTTATTGGCGGAAAAAGCAGGAATGGGATCCTTGTTTACTGCCATGCAAACGGCAGGGACGCCGAAGAGACTATCGAGAAAGCAGGACAGAAGATTGAACAGGGCTTCAGGGCCATCAGGCTTCAATCCGGAATTCCGGGGATCGAGCATACCTACGGCGTTTCGAAGGATAATAAGCCCTATGAACCTGCAGAGAAAGGTCTGGCTCAGACAGAATACTGGGATACAGCCAGATACCTGAATTTCATTCCTTCGCTTTTTAAGAAAGCGAGGGCTGAGTTTGGTGATGATATCCACCTGCTGCACGATGTTCACCATCGCTGTACACCGGTTGAAGCAGCAAGGCTTGCCAGAGAGCTTGAGCCCTATCATCTTTTCTGGCTCGAGGATCCGGTCTCGGGTGAGCTCCAGGAAGGGCTCAGGCTAATAAGATCCCATTCAACAACGCCCATTGCGATAGGAGAGGTTTTCAATTCTGTTTATGATTACACAACCCTCATAACAGAACAGCTTATAGATTATATAAGGATGCCCCTGGTGCATGGAGGGGGAATAACCCATTTGCTCAAAGTGGCTTCCATGGCTTCGGTATATCATATACAGACGGGTTTCCATGGTGCGACGGACCTCTCCCCGGTAAACATGGCAGCAGCTATCCATTTTAATATGGCAATAAACAACTTTGGGATACAGGAATATATGCCGCACCAGGAGATAGTGAATGAAGTGTTCAAAACAAATTTTAATTTCGACAAGGGATTCCTGTTTATAGATGATACTCCCGGAATAGGAGTGGATATTGATGAGAAGAAAGCAGCAAAGTACCCGTATCAGATGGCTTCTCTTCCCGTTAACAGGAAAAGTGACGGAACAATGTTTTATTGGTGAAAAATTTGGCCCCCCAACCCCCCTGAAGGGGGGCTGATTCTCAATCGATTAGAATATTTATCTATAATATTGAGAGTTAAACCCCCTTTAGGGGGAAGGGGGCGAGAGAAAGGTGATTAGAATGATAAAATATTGAATTAATTAGCTAAGACTATGTTACTACTTGGAATTGACCTCGGAAGCTCTTCGGTAAAAGCTTCTGTAATTGACGGTGAAACAGGCGACTGCCTGGCAACCGCTTTTCACCCGAAAGATGAAATGAAAATCATAGCAAAGAAGCCAGGCTGGGCTGAACAGGAACCTGAAACATGGTGGGATAACCTGAAAGCGTCTGTTGCTGACTGCAACAAACAGCTGGGAAGCCGAAAGAAAGAGATTGGCGCTATTGGAATTTCCTACCAGATGCATGGGCTTGTCGTACTCGACAAAAATTTTAAAGTTCTTCGTCCTTCAATTATCTGGTGCGATGGAAGGGCCGTTGAATATGGTGTGAAAGCCTTTAAAGGTCTTGGAGAGGAATTCTGCCTTTCCCATCTCCTCAATTCACCCGGAAATTTCACGGCAACAAAACTAGCATGGGTAAAAGAGAATGAACCGGAGCTGTTTGCGAAAATTTACAAAATAATGTTGCCCGGTGATTATTTTGCTCTCCGTATGACAGGAGAGGCTCTCACCACATATTCAGGACTCTCGGAAGGCATTTTCTGGGATTTCAAAGAAGAAGGAGTCTCAGCCGAGCTCATGAAATATTTCGGATTCAAAAACGAAATACTCGCTTCTGCTGTTCCTTCATTCTCAATCCAGGGTAAGCTCCTGAAACCTATCGCAACTGAACTTGGTCTTCCGGCCGGAATACCAGTCGCATATCGTGCAGGGGATCAGCCGAACAATGCACTCTCTCTTAATGTGCTTGAACCAGGTGAAGTGGCTGCCACAGCAGGTACCTCAGGAGTGATCTATGGAGTGACAGATAGGAAACAATACGACAAACAGTCAAGGGTAAACACGTTCCTTCATGTAAATCACTCCAAGGCTCAGCCAAGAGCCGGTGTTCTTCTCTGTATCAGCGGAACAGGCATTCTTAATTCCTGGCTGAGGCGGAATACAGGCAATACATTGTCATATAATGATATGAACGATATGGCTGAAAAAATTGCGATTGGATCCGAGGGAGTCTCTATACTGCCATTCGGTAACGGAGCTGAGCGGACACTGGGTAACAAAGACACAGGTGCAAGTATATATGGATTGAATTTCAATACCCATTCAAATGCGCATCTCTTCAGGGCAGCGCAGGAAGGTATAGTATTTTCATTCAGGTATGGGCTCGACATCATGAAAGAGACCGGAATAGTTCCGTCTGTATTAAGGGCCGGAGCAGCCAACATGTTCCAGAGCAAAATCTTCAGGGAAGCCCTGTCGTGCATCATAAACACCGAGATCCACCTGTACAATACTGACGGGTCAATTGGTGCGGCACGAGGCGCAGGTATTGGCTGTGGCTATTACAACTCGGCAAAAGAGGCATTCGCAGGACTCAAAACTGTCGGGGTGACTAAACCTGATAAATCAAAAACTGCTGCTTATGAGCAAGCCTATGGCAGATGGAAAAAATTCCTGAAATCGATTGAAATTTAGTTGTCCGCCTGCTGTTCTTTGCTAAAACTTTCCGTAATTTGCGATTACAAAAATATATATAACGTATTAATTTTAAAAATATCCACTATGGTTTACAAAGGCAAAAAAGAGTACTATCCCGGTATAGGGAAGATTAAATTCGAGGGCAAGAAATCGAAAAACCCCCTGGCATTCAGATGGTACAACCCCGAGCAGGTTGTAGCCGGTAAAAAGATGAAGGATCATTTGCGTTTTGCAGTTGCATTCTGGCATTCATTCTGTGGCGATGGCACAGATCCGTTTGGTGATGCTACCCATTCATTTTCATGGAAGGATATGCCAAGTGATGATAAGATAAAACATCGTCTGGATGCGGCTTTTGAATTTATTACAAAGATAGGAGCAGGATATTATTGTTTTCATGATACCGATATCGTTGGCAGCGGATCAGTCCTTGAGATTGAAAAACGTCTTGATAAGATCGTTCCTGTGATGAAGAAGATGCAGAAAGATACCGGAGTGAAGCTTCTCTGGGCTACTGCAAACCTTTTCTCAAATCCCCGTTATATGAATGGAGCTGCAACCAACCCCGATTTTAACGTCGTGGCCAATGCCGGCGCACAGCTGAAGAATGCCATTCATGCAAATGTTGAACTTGGAGGCGAGAATTATGTATTCTGGGGCGGCAGGGAAGGTTATATGAGCCTTCACAATACCGATATGAAACGTGAACTCGACCATATGGGCATGATGCTATCACTTGCCCGTGATTATGGCCGGAAGATAGGATTTAAAGGCACTTTCCTCGTCGAGCCAAAACCTATGGAGCCGACAAAGCACCAGTACGATTTTGATGTAGCTACAATTATCGGATTCCTTCGCAAATACGGACTCGATAAGGATTTCAAACTGAATATCGAAGTAAACCATGCAACTTTGGCAGGACACAGCTTCCAGCATGAACTCCAGGTAGCAGCTGATGCAGGTCTTCTTGGCAGCATTGATGCAAACAAAGGCGATTATCAGAATGGCTGGGATACCGATGAGTTCCCGACCAATATCTACGAGGTCACTGAAGCTATGATGGTAATCCTCAGAGCCGGAGGGTTCAAGAACGGCGGTATTAATTTTGATGCAAAAATTCGCCGCAACTCAACTGATAAGGAGGATCTTTTCATTGCTCATATCAGCGGTATGGACACCTTCGCAAGAGCATTGGTAATAGCCGATAAAGTTCTGAATGAAAGCGATTATCTCAAAATGAGAAAGAAAAGATATGCATCCTTTGACAAAGGTCATGGCAAGGATTTTGAAAAAGGCAAGCTTACCCTTGCAATGCTGAGGGATATTGCAGTCAAGAACGGAGAACCTGATGTTATTTCAGGTAAGCAGGAGCTCTATGAGCAGCTTTTAAACATGTACATCGAATAAACCGGAGGTATCAGAGATACCTTTTGGGAGATATAATCTGCGTCAATCTGCGTGACCCATAGGATTTAAAGTCCTTGTGGATTGCGCTGATTCCCGCAGATTTTTTTAGATGCGTGAGGTAATTATTTCAAATTCCGGAGGACTGGCCATCGTCTTTTTTACTTTACATAGGTCAGCTACGTGTATCAGTGAGGCCTTGTATTTTTCAGGAAACCCTTCAGGCAACTTTATATCGAGGCTTATTTTTAAAGGCAATCCGGTTTCTTTGTTCCATTCTATGCTCTCAATAATCTTAATGCCCTCCATGGTTATCTGCCGGTTATCGCAAAATGATTTTACATAAATGCCGGCACAGGTTCCTATGGATGCCAGAAAGAGTTCATATGGCGATGGGGCTGAATTCTCTCCGCCGTCAGCAACCGGCTGGTCAGTCCTTATAATGTGGCCATGTGAATGAGCCGTAATGACTTTGCCTCCGTCAAATGTTATTTCCATATTCTGATTGGTTTTAATGGTATATTTTTAAAAGCAACTGGAATAAATTTACGAATGTGAACCAATTAATAGAAAGATATCAAATTGTCTTGTTTCAGCTTCTGAGATTTTTTTGTTGAGGACAAAGCATTTTTCTTCTGCGATAATATTGAACCCGGCTTTGTTAAGTCTGGCCGACAATTCTTTGGTGTCAAAACCTTTATGGCCGGTAAATCCTTCACCATGAAATGAACCATCTTCAGGATAGAGGTCTGCAATTGCAATATATCCTCCCGGGTTGAGCATTTTACTGAATTTTATGAAAATGGAATCAATATCCGAAACATGATGGAGAACCATCTGGGTCATTATCAGGTCAAACTTTGCTCCATGCCAGCTATCCTTTTCGAGGTCGTACAGAATGGATTTCAGATTAAGTGCGCCTGATGATTTTATTTTTTCATTTGTTATCCTGACCATCTCTGATGAGCTGTCAATCATAACGATTTCTTTCAGATGATCTTTCAGAAGGAAGCTCGTAATCCCTGTACCGGCACCAAATTCAAGGGCCGTCATATTTACATTCAGGTTAATATTTTTCCGGATTCCTTCAGCAACAGCAATAGACCTGTCGCGGTGGATGGGGTTCATATCCCAGCCTGCAGCTTTAATATCGAATTCATTCATCCTTGTTCTGCACCACTTGTCGGCCCGGAGGGACTCGAACCCTCGACCCGCTGATTAAGAGTCAGCTGCTCTGCCAGCTGAGCTACGGGCCGGGAAAGGCTGCAAAGATATATTTAAAAGTTATTGTTACAAACTCTCTGCCTCTTTTATCAGAAATTCAGTAAGGTTAACATCATGACCAAGATTCATTTTACCCCTGAACCTGTACCGGCCGATCTCAACTGCCCGGCCTGAGAAATTACAATGGCGAAGTAAATCCGAGCTTTTTCAGGCCTGACTGCACTTCAGGGCAACTCATGAACAATTTCCATAGAAGCCCTGTACGATAGTTTTCAATCATAACTACCTGGGGTCCCTGATCAATTGCTAAATATCTCTGCGGGTACCAGTTCGCCTGCTCGCTGAAAGCATCATAAAATCCGTACTCCCCGAGTATTTTATCACCCAGGTTGTAGTAGAAATCCTTCAGAGCAGCCATCGACTCGGCAGGAGTATAGGGGAATGAAGAAAGTGCGGCAGTTGGTGAAATTACGCCAAGATCATTCTTATCTCCGGGTGCATGTGCAGCATAACCACCAGGTGAATAACTTGCTGTAAGTCCCCACCTTGATTCAGAGTAACCTTTAAAATGCTTCGGGTTTTCAGAACACCACTTGTAATTAATAAGTGTTTGATTTACATTTAATTGCCAGTAATCAGCGTATTTATCGGAAAGGCCTTTCGGGTTTAGGCCCAGGTAAGAATAATGAGCCCAGAATAGAGGACCTCCGTACTCTTCAGCATAATTATGTTTCAGGATAAGCGGTATCCCGTAAGCCTTTTTATCAGAAATGATCCCACCACCTCTTGCCCATCCATTATGATATGCGCGGGAATCAACAGGATATGTCGGTGACGAAGCTGCCAGGACATATAAAATCAGGCACTCGTTGTATCCCTGGACCGGGAAATTCATCTCCCATTTGTATTCAGGAGACCAGTGCCAGTAAATAACATCCTGTCCTCCTTTTGTAAAGAAATTCCAGTCTATTCCTCTCCAGAGAGTGTCAATATCTGAAGCCAGCTTGCGCTCTGAATCATTTCCACTGATAAAATATTGTCTGACAGTGAGGAGCCCCTGAACAAGATATGATGTTTCAACGAGATCAGCTCCATTATCTTTCTGCCCGAAAGGTTTCACTCTGCCGGTTTCGCCATTAAGCCAGTGGGGCCAGGCACCATGAAACCTGTCAGCTTTAGCGAGCCAGTCAACAACATGTCTGAGTCTTACATACCCCATGTCCCTGGTAATAAAACCTCTCTCAATTCCGGTAATGATTGCCATCAGACCGAATCCTGAACCACCAATGGTAATTACATTCTTATCGTTCTGAGGATAATCGCCATCAACATGATAACGCTCCCTTGCCAGGCCGGAGACCGGTTCTGCCCCATCCCAGAAATACTGGAATGTGAGGTACTGAATGCGGGTCAGGAGTGAATCATCAGATATCAGTGCCGGACGTGTGCCTGTATTTTTAACTCTGTTATCTTTTTTCCCACTTCCGCAGGATATCAGAACTGCACCAGTAAGTGCAACAATAAACATAAGTGATGTTTTCATGGGTAATTAGTATAAAAATCCCAGTTTGTCCAGGCCTGTCCTGACCTCCGCATTCCCCATGAAAAGATTCCACAGGAGCCCTGTTCTGTAGTTTTCTATCATGCAGACTATCGGTCCCTGGTCAATAGCAATATATGAACTGGCAAACCAGGAACTGGTCAGATCAAAAGCATCATAAAAACCATAATCCCCAAGTAATTTGTCACCAATTGTGTAGTAGAAAAATTTCAGGGCTTTCATACTCTCTTCAGGTGTATAAGGGAAAGAGGACAGGGCAGCTGTCGGTGCAATTACCCCAAGGTCATTCGTTGGTGAGCTGGCACTATAACCGTATTGTATATCGCTGGCTGTCAGCCCCCAGCAATTATCGGCATATCCTGCATAGCCGTTCGGATCAGCTTTACAATAGGCGTGATTTATCTTTGAATGGGCAACATTCTGTGTCCAGTACGAAGCATACTGATCAGACAGGTTCCTTGGATCAAGTCCAAGGAATGAATAGTGGGCAAAGAAAAGCGATCCCCCGTAATTCTCTCCCAGCGGCAGCTTAATACCGTAAAAGGTATTGTTGTTACGCATCGGATACGCACCATTGCGTGCCCATCCCTGAGTATAAACCGACAATGGAATGGAATGAGTGGGTGAAGATGCTGCAAGCACATAAATGATTAGAGCCTCATTCCAGCCTGATATTCCCATATTTATGATCCATCCATGGTCAGGAGACCAGTGCCAGTACAGGACATTCTGGTTGTCTTTACGATACCAGTCCCATTCTACATTCTGCCAGAGGGTGGTTATCGCATCGCACATGGCAATTTCTGCAGCATTTCCATTTTTAAAGTATTCTCTTACTGTCAGAAACCCCTGCATTAGAAAGGCTGTTTCAACAAGGTCGCCGCCGTTGTCATTAGTGCTGAATGGGATTACCTTTCCGGTGGTGCCGTTTAACCAGTGGGGGAAGGCGCCATGAAATCTGTCGGTCTCAGGTCTGGCTAAAAAGGTAACAATTTTATTAAACCTTTCAAATCCTTCTTGTCTTGTAATAAAATTCCTCTCGATCCCGACAAGGAGAGCCATAAGCCCAAAACCGCTCCCGCCTGTAGTAACTATCTCACCTGAACCGAGCCTTTCCCTTGAAAGTCCCGATACCGGGTGAGCATGATCCCAGAAATAACCGAATGTTTTTTTCTGAATAAGGGTTAAAAGGGAGTCATCTGATATTAAGGGGAACTTGGGTGTTGTATCAAGCCTGGTGCGGAATGTTATCATGTAGCTCTCATAAATAGTGCCTCCGAGGTTACGCCCGGGATCAATATTAAACCTGTAAAGAGAGAAAGGGGAAAGTGGAGTGCCTGGAAAAAGAGTGAGGTATTGTGACTTATTGTCGAATTTGTGTGTATAAGATACTCCGTTTCCACCAGTAAAGGTGATTTTCTCCGGGTCAAAAAGCAAGGTGTCAACAGGTTCTGTAAAGCGGATGTTTATTTCAACTCTTGCATAATCGATATCTCTGAGTGTCGCGTTATTGGCCGCAAAAACTTGATTGACATATATTGAATCGATCAATATTGCATG
This sequence comes from Bacteroidales bacterium, assembly GCA_003142255.1. GTDB lineage: Bacteria > Bacteroidota > Bacteroidia > Bacteroidales > VadinHA17 > LD21. The sequence goes on from PLLO01000012.1 coordinate 103,674, forward strand.
ATACGGATCGTCAGGTTTTTTGTGGCATGATGCCAGAGTTGTGACAATAAGCAATAAGAAAATGAAATTTTTCATTCCCGACCAATTTAGAAAAGAAAAAGAAAGAGAGGGGCATTAGCCATATCCTCTCTTTTTCTATATGCAATAATTAATTGAGCTGCGTAACTTCAGCATCAAACAGGCTTTTTACTTCAGTATCTGATAAAGCTTTGTCATAAACGCGAAGTTCGTCCAGGTTACCTTTAAACCAGCCCATCCAGGCGTCGGTAGCGGTGCCTTCAGATTTTGGACGCCATGCCCCTATATTAATTACATCGGCATTTGCAAAAGCTAAATTACCCAGGGGAACTGATTGATCATTAGCATAGCGATCTTCAACACTTGCACCCGCGAGAACATGAACACCATTTTTGTATATTTTGTATTTTGAAGTTGTTGCGTCATATTCAAAAACAAGGTGCATCCATGCGTTAATAATGAAAGACTTATTTGTATAACCGACACTTTGACCGGACCACAGTACGCCAGTTTTGAGAAAAAATGCATGAAGCTGCAAAGAGTCAGCAGTTGCACTCAAACGATTAAGATACAGAGTAAGGTTGCCCCAGCTTAAGTCATCGGATTTACCAATCTGGAAAAAGATAGGTTCAGGGTCACCGGTTACGAGAGGAGATTTAAACCATAACGCAACGGAGAATGATGTTAAACTTTTTAATTTACTTGCAGTTGGCAAAGTATAAAGCAAATGAGCAAGATCGGCCCCCTGATAGGCTTGCCCGCGACGTCCGGTTACATAAGTAACACCGGTAGTAACAGTAGGTGTAAGCGAAGCAATAGATTCAGTTCCGTTTCCATCAAAGGGGAAGTAGGCAACCAGATTGGTGGTAGCAATAGTACTGGGATCAGTCTTACCGGCATTAGGATCATCTTTCTTTTTGCATGACGTAAATCCCATTAAGCCAGCGAGTAATATTCCTAATGACATTACTCTCAAATAGTTGAATTTGTTTTTCATAATTAATTAAATTTAGTTAAACATAATTTCAAATTTTAGTTATACCCGTTATTCTGGGTCAGGTGTGAATTAAGTTGAATCTGGGCACCGGGTATTGGATAGACTTCATGTTTCCCGGTGACAAATCCTTTTGATGCGAGAGCCGTGGCTGCCTGTCCTGTACGGATGAGATCAAAGAACCTGTCTTCTTCCAGAGCCAGTTCAGCACGCCTTTCATCCCATATCTGCTGGAGAGTTACTCCGCTCAGGGAAGATAAGCCTGCACGGATTCTGACAAGGTTAACGGCCTGATCGGCTGTCATATTGCTCAGCGTACCTGCAACTGATCCCTTTACTCTTGCCTCAGCATACATCAGAAGGACATCTGGGTAGCGCAGAATGCGGACATTATAATCAAATCCATACCCGTTATAATTCCATTTATTATAAATTAATGGAGTATAAACTTTTCCGTTATAAACAGGATTGGAACAGCTGGTTTTGATACTGTCGCCCTCAGGTGTTTTTGTTCCTCTGTAAAGTAACGTTGTCGCCGGCCTTATCACTTCTCCTCTTCCGGTGAAAAAGTCTATCAGGTTCTGGCTGGGGGTACAGAAACCCCATCCCTGCATTCCGCTCGGGGTGTTACCGCGGGGACCCTGAACAAATGCATATTCAATATATGTTTGATCTCCAACAGTTTTACCGAGTGTTGAGCTCTGTAATTCAAACAGTGATTCACGGCTGTTCTCTCCGTCCATGCTGAAGACCTCACGGAAATCAGGAAGCAGGCCAAACCTGCCGGAAGCAATGATCTTGTCTGTCAGAACAGCAACTGAATCCCACTCACCCTGGTACATATGGACTTTGGCTTTCAACGCCATTGCGGTGTATTTGTTGATTCTCCCGGCCCACTCTTTTGTATAACCAGCCGGAAGTACCTCGATAGCTTCTTTAAGGTCTTTTTCTATAAAATCGTATAACTGTGCATTCGTAGCCTGAGTCACGGAACCAAGCTGTTCGGAAGTAAGCAGCGTATCAATAATCGGGACCCTGCCAAACAGGCGTGTAAGATTAAAATAAGCATAAGCTCTTATTGTCTTGACCTCACCCTGGCATTGCAGTGCATACTGTTTGTCTGATTCATTGATGAGCTCATTGACGAACATCGGCATCTGGTAAATTGAATAATTGGCGCCGCTCACAATATCAAAATATGCAGTCCAGAGATCGTTTATTAATCCGTTATTTGCCTGATAGGTCAGGTTATCAATCTCAAGCATCGGGGGGTTATCTTCCGGAGTACTGCCTTTATCGGCATTATCCGAAGCAATTTCAAAAGCGCCGATATAGGGAAAAACATGAGCACCGTAGTCTCGCAGCTTAGCGTATGAAGCGCTTACTGAAAGAAAGATATTTTCTGACTTTGAATGATCTATACCTGATGAAGGTAGTGTCGCTTCCGGCCGGATATCAAGGAATTTCTGGCAACCGGCAATTGTCATGAGACCGGTGACTATCAGAAGAAGATATAATCTTTTCATCATTTTTGTAAATTTTAGAAGTTAGCTTTGAAACCCAAGGTGTAAACTGCCTGCATCGGATAAACTGAATTGTCGATTCCTGAACTGATGGGAGAACCTCCGATTTCAGTTGTAAATCCCTTGTAAGTGAAGAATGAGAAAGGCCTCTGTGCAGATAAATAAATCCTCAGGTTTGGAATAAACCTGATCTTACTTGTATTATATCCAACCTGTATATTCTGGATTCTTACGGATGAACCATCTTCAACAAAGAAACTGTTTGCCTGCTGGATAAATGAATAGTTATAGGCAACCGATGAGGGATATTTATCTGACGGATTATCGGAAGTCCAGCGTTTTTTAAAAAAATCCTGGTCATAATTGCCGTCGGCAAAGACATCCCTGTTCATTCTCTTGGCATTAAGGATTTTATTTCCAATCTGCCCGAGGAGTGAAACGCTCAGATCAAACTGTTTGTAGTTAAATCCGAAGTCGAGACCGGTTATCAACCATGGAATCGGGCTTCCAAGGTAAACCTTGTCAGCCTCATTGATAACTTTGTCATTGTTCTGGTCCTTATACTTGAAAAACCCTTTATTTTTAACTCCCTGGTCAACAGGATCAAGAAGCGCTTCATTTTCAGTCTTATAAACACTCACAATCTCATAACCATAGAATGATCCAATCGGATGCCCGACTGCAGTACGGGTGGTATAATCACTTCTTACATATCCGCTTGGAATATATTCACGGCCTTCAAGTTTTGTGACTCTGTTAAGGATTGTCGTTGCATTGGATCCTATTGTCATTTTAAGGCCATTACTAAACTCTTTAGCCCAGTTAAGACTGAGTTCAACCCCTGCATTTAGCACGCTGCCGTTATTCCCAAGAAGTTCTGGAACGCCTCCTCCTGGTGCAATAGGAGCATAAAGGACAACATTGTCAGTCGTACGGTGATACAGGTCAAGGGTACCTGATAGCTTCTTATTCTTAGTAGTAAAATCAAATCCCAGGTCGAATTCATTTACTACCTCCCAGCGAAGATAATTCTGTACAACAGTCTGAGCACCAACGCCGTCAACAAGTACATCGCCGAAAATACCGGAACTTCCGGCGCCTGACTGGCTCAATATTACTGCCGAGTTAGCCGGCACATTATCATTACCCAGAAGACCCCAGCTTGCCCTCAATTTCAGATAGCTGAATAATTTCTGGTTTTTCATGAAATCTTCCTCCGTCATGTTCCAGCCTAAACCTATGGAGGGAAAATAACCCCATTTCTTCTGGTATTTAGAGCTTGCATCAGCCCTGAATGTGACAGTAGCCAGGTATTTTTCCTTTATATTTAACAATCCCCGTGAGAAAAATGAAAGACCGTTATATCGTGTCGCACCATCAACTGCATATCTGTCCCTGAATGATCCGTTAGCGATATATTTTGACTGTTCATCAAGTCCGGGAACATCCTGTGCCGATCCTGTCAGGTACTCCGACCACTCCATGCGTGTGGATTGTCCGACCATAATAGAATAATTAATATCGCCTGATTTATTTTTATATGTAAGGAGATTATCAATTATCTGTTTTGAAGAGTTGCCGAAGGTTTTTGAAAGACTTGATTTTAAAACACCTTGAGAACCGCCTACATTGAAAGCCGGAGTATAGCTCCGGCTTGTCCAGTTGCTTATATCCTGGTTATAGGAAATCTTGAAAGTCAGCTTGTCTTTCACAGGGTAAAACTCAGCATAACCACTGAATACCAGTTGATTGCCTTTTTCGGAATTATCAGAATAATATGCTGCAGCGACAGGATTTCCATACTGGTTGCCAAATCCGTAAGTCTGTGGAGAACCAAAAAGAACAGGGTAAGCTGCCGTGTTTGCCGGATCATAGACAGGATAGACCGGAGGATTTACATAAGCACCGAAAAATGCTCCCTCATTGGGATTGACTTTATCGTACCTTGAAATAATGCTATTAATCCCAATCTTCATGAAATCACTTACTGTCTGATCAAGTCTTCCACGAATATTAAACCTTCCAAAACTGTTCTTTGTATCCATTATACCTTCCTGGAAGAGATAATTTCCGCCAAAAGAATAGGAAGTTTTACCTGATATTCCGCTGATGTCGAGACTATGCCCTGTCATTGGAGCCGGTCTTACAAGCTCCTGGTACCAGTCTGTGCTAGTCGGATAATTGGCAGGATCTTTCGGAATATAACCGGAGACCTCAGCATTTGCTTCATTGAGAAGTTCAGTATACTGATCTTTTGTAGCCATCTTTAATATGTTTACAGGTACCTGCATCCCAAAATAACCTTCATAGCTTACTGAAGGTTTACTGGTAGTCCCTTTTTTTGTGGTGATAAGTATAACGCCGTTAGCTGCACGTACACCATATATAGCTGCTGCCGAGGCATCTTTAAGAACGGTAAGATCTTCTATATCGCCGGATCCGAGAAAATCAATATTATCAACAAAAACGCCATCAACAACATAAAGAGGTTTTGCAAAATCGCCGATTGACCCGACTCCCCTGATCTTTACCGAGGGGCCGCTCCCTGGCACACCGCTTGAAATGATCTGGAGACCTGCTACCTTCCCCTGCATTGCCTGCATGGCATTCGATGTCACCTGGCGGTTAAGATCCTCACCCTTAATGGTTACGATAGGAGCAGTCAGATCCTTTGCCCTCTGGGTGCCATAACCAATAACAACAACCTCTTCCATCAGTTTTGTCGAAGAGGATAGATTTATGTTAATAGTAGTTCTGTTACCCACATACTCTCTTATCGTCATCATTCCCACCATACTGAAAACCAATGTATCAGAAGGTTGGGCAGTTATTTTGTAATTGCCGTTCAAATCTGTAAGAGTGCCCATGTAAGTATTTTTTACCAGCACCGAAACACCCGGAAGCGGTTCTTTAGTGTCATCTAACACAACGCCTTTTATTTCCTGTTGACCCGAAAGTTGAGGCATGAATATGGCCATGAATAGCAAAAAGGTTAGAATTTTTCTCATGGTTAAAGGATTTTTTGCAAGTTAGTCATTTTAAGTCATTACCTGTCACTTAAATATGCTTAATAGGCTGTATTGTTCTCTCGCAATTAAAATAGTTCGCTTTGCATTTATTTTATCTCAACTTTTTTATATAAAAATTTTATAAACAGTATGTTGTAAGATTTAAATTTTCTTGAATATTTAACATTTACTTTTTCTCATAGAGATCATGAAAGAAGGGCAGATTTAGAATAATTAATAAATGTTGTTAAATTGCACTGATCATATTGTTAAAGAATAAAATCCGATTTTCTAAATATTATTATCTGAAAATGAAATTCGTATATAAATTTATCAGCCTGATTAGTTTCACGCTCTTCCTGAGCTTCGAACCTGCCACTGCTCAGGATGTTTACAAACTTACCGTCGCGCAGGATAGTTCAGGCGATTATACCACAATCCAGAAGGCGATCGATGCATCAAGATCATATCCCGATCAGAGGATAACAATCTTTGTGAAGAATGGCACTTACAATGAAAAGATAATTGTTCCGGCCTGTAACCCGCGAATCTCACTCATTGGAGAAAGTGTGGGAAAAACGATCATAACTCATGGCGATTTTTTCAATAAGATCAACCGCGGGAGGAACAGCACCTTCTATACTTATACTCTCCTTGTTATTGCAGATGATTTCTACGCCGAGAACCTTACAATCGAAAACAGCGCAGGCCCCGTAGGACAAGCAATAGCACTATATGTCAGTGGCGACAGGTGCGTATTCCGTAACTGCCGCATCCTTGGGAACCAGGATACGCTATTTACCGACGGGTTCTGCAGCCGCCAGTATTTTGATAGTTGCTTTATTGAAGGGACTACTGATTTTATCTTTGGTCCGGCTACGGTTCTATTTAATAATTGCACTATCAACAGCAAGGGCAATTCATATATTACGGCAGCAAGCACACCACAGGGCAAACAGTTCGGTTATGTTTTTACGGGCTGCAAGCTGACAGCTGCCGATGGCGTTGCAAAAGCTTATCTTGGCCGTCCATGGAGAGATTATGCAAAGGCAGTATTTATAAAATGTGAGCTTGGGACACACATTCAGCCAGCCGGATGGTCAAACTGGCAGGGTACCGCCCGCGACAAGACTGCTTACTATGCCGAGTTCGGAAACACAGGTCCCGGAGCAGATATTTCACAGAGAGTGCCATGGAGCCACCAGCTTTCGAAAAAGGAAGCCGCGAAATATTCTTTAAGGAACATACTCTCGCCGGCCCTTCCTGTCGAGAAGCCTGTTGAAGAATGGATAACGGGGAAGGAATAGTTTCAAAATTACCCCCTTTCTTATCCCGCTGAGCGGGATGATTTAACGCCTTCCCCTCTGGGGGAAGGTTGGGAAGGGGGTTTAAACTATTAAGCATTAATGAATTATTGAATTGCAAAATATTTTTATGATGAAGAAATTTCCGGTAATATTTTTCCTGATTTTTATCCCTTCCATTTTAACCTGCCAGAATGCAGTTAAAAATCGACCCGTTCAGAATCATGTTAACGATAAGCTTCAATTATTCCCGGCCTCATCAGTCAGGATAATGGGATATCTTGGAGAGAAAATAAATCTTTGTATAGAAAAAAGAATCAAAACGGAGGATCCTGATTACCTCGTCGAACCATTCAGACATAAGGAGGAGACAAGACTCTGGCAAAGCGAATTCTGGGGAAAATGGATACAGTCAGCAATAGCTGCATATGATTATGACCATGATCCTGATCTGCTTAAGAAAATCAATGATGCGGTCTCAGGATTGCTCTCAACACAGATGCCAGATGGCTATATAGGCAATTACTCAGACGCTGCCGCCCTTAAGCAATGGGATATCTGGGGAAGAAAATATACCCTGCTGGGACTTCTTGCATATTTCGACATAACTGGTGATAAAAATGTCCTGGCTGCATCAAGGCGACTTGCTGATCATCTGCTTTCCCAGGTGGGTCCGGGGAAGGCCGACATTGTCAGGACGGGGAATTACAGGGGAATGCCGAGCAGCTCGATTCTTGAGCCTGTGGTGTCGCTATATCGTCATACCGGCGATAACCGTTACCTTGATTTTGCAAAATATATTGTTCAGCAATGGGAAACTCCGGATGGCCCGAAGCTTATTTCTTCAGCGCTCTCCGGGGTGCCCGTTTCCGAGCGTTTCCCTCATCCCGCCATCTGGTGGTCCTATGAAAATGGCCAGAAGGCTTATGAGATGATGTCGTGCTATGACGGGCTTCTCGATCTTTATAAAATCACCGGCGAACCATCATACCTGAAGACCGTCGAGATGGCCGTTCGCGATATAATCGATGAGGAAATAAACATTGCCGGATCCGGAAGCGCTTTTGAGTGCTGGTACAAAGGGGCAAAGTACCAGGATGAACCGACTTATCATACGATGGAGACATGCGTTACCATGACATGGATGAAGTTGTGTTTCAATTTATTGCGGGTTACCGGCAATCCGGATTATGCTGATGAGATCGAAAAATCAGCATATAACGCCCTCCTGGCTTCCATGAAATCTGATGGCTCGATGATAGCGAAATACAGCCCGATGGGAGGTATCAGGCACGAGGGTGAAGAACAGTGCGGGATGCATATAAACTGCTGCAATGCAAACGGTCCGAGAGCCTTCATGATGCTGCCCCGCTTTGCTGTAATGAACGGATCTGATGGAATTTACATTAATATCTATTGTGACGGAGAAGCCGCAATCCCGTACAATTCCAAAAACAAGGTGACAATAACCCAGACAACAGATTACCCGGTTTCCGATAAAATAGGAATAGTAGTAAACCCTGAGAAACCTGGGAATTTTACAATTGCTCTAAGGATCCCTTCATGGAGCAAAAACACTTCCCTTACCATAAATGGCGAATCAGTAACAGATGCCGCACCGGGATCCTATGAAAAAATTACCCGTACCTGGAATAAGGGAGACAGAATAGAGTTAAAGCTCGATCTGAGAGCCAGACTTGCATCAATGGCCGGACATCAGGCAATTATTCGAGGACCGGTTGTTCTTGCCCGTGATGCCAGGTTCAAAGATGGACTTATTTATGAATCAGCAGTTATCCGCGACCAGGAAGGCTATGTCGATTTAAAGCCGTCAGCTTCAAAACCTCCAGAAGTATGGATGTCATTTACGGCGCCGCTTGTGCTGGGTACAGATCTTGAAGGTGAATATAAGAACCCGAAACAAGTAAGTTTTTGTGATTTTGCCTCGGCAGGAAACACATGGGGTGAGGATTCAAGATACCTTGTCTGGATCCCTAAGACCCTGAACGTAATGAAGACAGATTATAAAGGGTATTAGCTGAAGAGCTGATTTGAATTTTCATCTGATTACACTAAGCCTAATGGATTTTACACAATACCTTTTATTATAATGAATATTTCAAAAAAAAGTCATTTTAAAATCATCTTGCTGACAGTATGGTTTATATCGGTCAGTTTACATACCGTGGCGTCAGGGCCTTCCGGACAGTATAAGATTACGGGTTTTGGGGCCATTGGCGATGGCAAAACTTTGAATACACAGTCTATCCAGACTGCTATCGATGCATGCTCAAAGAACGGGGGAGGGACTGTCATTGTCCCGGCCGGAAAATTCATTACCGGGGCTATCTTTCTTAAACAGGGAGTCAATCTCTATATTGAAAAAGACGGGGTTCTGAAAGGATCCGTCAGCCAGGCAGATTATCCACAGATCAATACCCGGTGGGAAGGTGAGGAAAGGATATGGACATCTGCTCTGATCAATATTATTGATGTTAATAATGTCGAACTATCCGGAAAGGGCACTATTGACGGATCTGGAACAGAATGGCCTGGTTTCGGACGTCAGCAGGGCCAGCAGAGGCAGCTTTCACAGGCAGCCCGCGATAGCATCATGAGATTGCCGCGACTGGGCCGTCCTCGTCTTATCTGTTTTCAGAACTGCACAAAGGTCCGTATTTCTGATCTTAATCTCCGCAACCAGTCGGTCTGGTGCCTTCACATTCTCTATTGCAGGGATGTAATAGTAAAAAACCTCGATATCCGGGCTGCACATACTATTCCGAGCTCCGATGGCATAGATGTGGATTCGAGTAATGGTGTTGCCATAACAGGCTGCTACATTGATGATAATGATGATTGCATTTCCATAAAGTCTGGTAAAGATGCTGACGGATTAAGAGTAAACCGGCCAAGCGAAAATATCATTATCAAAAAATGTATATTTGGTTATGGACATGGAGGCGTAGCTATGGGAAGCGAAACATCAGGCGGTATTCGCAATGTCAGGATCATTAGCTGTGATGTCGATTCCGGCAACTGGGCACCAATCAGGTTCAAGACCCAACCCAGCCGCAGCGGTGTTGTCGAGAATATTGTTTATCGCAATATCCGGATCAAAGACGCAAAGCAGGCTTTTGAGTTTAACATGGAATGGAGAATGGTTCCGCCTGTTGCCCCTCCTGCGAAGGTTTTACCTGTCGTCAGGAATGTAAGATTCATTAATATAACAGGTAATGTCAACTCACTGGGTTTGATACATGGATTGAAAGATAGTCCCATATATGATGTGAAATTCAGGAAATGCAGGCTTTCGGCTCAGAAAGGGCTAACTGTTGATAATGTACGAGACATTGATTATTCAGGTATTAACGCCCAAGTCAAAGAAGGTCAGATAATTATTAATAAATGATATGAACTCTTTTACTCCTTTTTTTTAATGTCTGACTGGAGTAACATAAATCCTATCTATGAACCGACCGTGAAAAATAACCGCTAACTTGAACCAGTCCATATAATTATAAGAATCATGAAGACAAAAAGAATTTGTTTATTTATCCTGATCTGCCTGGTCTCATTTTCCTGCAAGCAGCAAACTCAGACGGTGCAGAAGGAAATACCTCATCTTGATAAAAATGGTAACACTACCCAGCTGATCGTTGACGGGAAACCATTTATAGCCCTGTGCGGTGAACTGACCAATAATGCAGCAACAAGCCCTGACTATATGAAACCGGTCTGGCCATTATTGTCCCAAAGCAATCTTAATTCAGTAATAGCCGGTGTCTCATGGGCAATGATCGAACCGGTAGAGGGCAAATATAATTTTGATATAGTTGGCGCAGTAATAAATGAGGCCAGAAAGAATAATCTGAAATTGATCTTTATCTGGTTTGCAAGCTGGAAAAACGGCATGTCAAGTTATATTCCTGATTGGGTAAAGAAGGACTATAAGCGATTTCCCCGTGTAAATATTAATGAAAATGATCCGATCGAATTACTTTCATCGTTAAGTGAAGAAAACCGTGATGCTGATGCTCATGCTTTTGCTGCCCTGATGAAATACATCAAGGGAGTCGACAGCGCCTCGCGAACGGTCATTATGATCCAGGTTGAAAACGAAGCCGGTGTATTGCTCGACTCCCGCGACCGTTCAGACATTGCCAATAAAGCTTACAACGGACCTGTTCCGCAGGAACTGATGAGCTATATTGATAAAAACAGCGACAATCTCGTTCCTGAATTAAAGGAAGCATGGAAAGCCAACGGATCTAAAATGTCAGGAACCTGGGAGGAGGTATTTGGCCCTGGAAAACCCAAAGGACTTGTGATGCCGGTCCGGAATCTTGTTCCCCCGATGACTCAGAAAGAACAGGATGAAGCATTGGTTACTTACCCTTTTTATTCTGACGAAGTTTTTATGGCATGGTATTATGCAACTTATATTAATCATGTAGTTGAAGCAGGAAAAACCGAGTACCCGATACCAATGTTCGTCAATGCCTGGCTGAAGCAACGCGAACATTCATGGCCCGGCACCTATCCAAGCGGTGGACCTCTCCCGCAGGTTTTCGATATCTGGCATGCAGGTTGCCCGTCAATAGACATACTTTGCCCCGACCTTTATCGCCCCGATTTTGCTTATATGGCTGAACAATTCACCCGCGAAGGCAATCCCTTATTTATTCCTGAAACAAGCAGTGGCGCTCAGGGAGCCGCCAATTTAATTTACGCTGTCGGGCAGCATGATGCATTAGGGTTTTCGCCCTTTGGGATTGAACGGCGTATACAGGCAGGTGATGAACTTTCGCAGTGTTATCAGATGATTTCCCGGCTTATGCCGTTAATTGGAAAGCATCAGGGGCTGAATTCTATGGGTGCAGTTTTATTGATTAAGGATAATCCCTTGGAAAATATTGAGTTCGGCGATTATATCTTCCATACTGATCTACGGTTCGATCCCTTCAATCTGAACAGCAGAAGTGCTGATTTGGGAGCAGCCATATTTATTATGACAGCTCCTGATGAGTTTTACATTGGAGGAACTGGTATGTCAATTACTCTTTCACAAAAAAATCCTGAATTTAAAACCGGACTGGCAACAGTTGAAGAGGGTACTTTTCTGGATGGCAAATGGATCCCGGGCCGCAGGTTGGCTGGCGATGATACGGGACAGGGAAGAAACCTCAGACTGGGCGTCGGTTACAATATCATGAGAGTTACTTTATATAGTTATAAATAATTTAGCATTAGTTGTCAAATAATATTAATAGGGAGGTTATATGAATAACAGGTTACCGCTTCTTAAGCTGATGAAATATAATGTCATTACAGCATTTCTGATTGTATCTCTCAATTCTGCTGCTGCCCCTGAAACACGCCAGCATCTTCTGATGGATCTTAACTGGAAGTTCATTCAATCAGATGTTAAAGATGCTGAAGCCCCCGGATTTAATGATACAAACTGGCGGACGCTTAACTTGCCTCATGACTGGAGTATAGAAGGTGAATTTAAACAAGATGCAGTTACAAAGGGTGCCGGTGGATATCTCCCGACAGGAATAGGCTGGTATCGTAAACATTTCAGCATATCAGCAATTTCAAAGGGTCAGCAATTCCGGATTGAATTCGATGGAGTTTATATGAACAGTGATGTCTGGATAAACGGACACCATCTGGGAAAACATCCTTACGGATATACCAGCTTTTACTATGATCTGACACCTTTTCTTGAAAAAGGGGAGAACATAATAGCCGTCAGGGTCGATAATTCTATCCAGCCCAACAGCCGCTGGTATTCAGGTTCAGGTATTTATCGCCATGTATGGCTCGATATTGCAGGCCCGGTTCATATTGCTCAATGGGGAACATATATTACCACTCCGAAAGTTGATGCATCATCTGCAACAATTTCTGTCAGGACATCAGTTGAGAATGCTTTAGCGGTTTCCAAAAATGTCCTGTTGAGGTCTGTCATCCACGACGCTTCAGGCAGGGAAGTGGCAACTGTCGATACGCCATTTTCTCTGGCCGCGTCAGGCATGTCGGATGTCGAACAGTCCCTTACGGTTGATTCTCCCTTGCTCTGGTCAGTTGATAACCCGTCGTTATACACGCTTCAATCATATATCATGGATGGAACCAAACCGGTTGACAATTTTACTTCAACATTTGGTATCCGGAAAATTGAATTTGACAAGGACAAAGGTTTATTACTGAATGGTAAGCATATCAAAATGAATGGCGTCTGCCTGCATCATGATGCCGGTTGCCTTGGCGCTGCAGTTCCTGAGCAGGCATGGAGAAGAAGACTTGAAATACTTAAGGAAATGGGCTGCAATGCCATCCGGACTTCACATAATCCTCCGGCTCCCGAATTTCTTGATCTGTGCGATAAAATGGGATTCCTTGTCATGGACGAAGCGTTTGATGAGTGGGTTGAAGCAAAAGGCCAGGTACAATTCGGGTATCATAAATATTTTGCTGAATGTTCACAGTCTGACCTGGTTTCAATGATCCACCGCGACAGGAACCATCCATCAGTTGTAATATGGAGCGCCGGGAATGAGGTTCCTGACCAGGTTGTGGATAACGGCAGCGAGGTGCTCAGGAAATTGATTGATACATTTCACAGGGAAGATCCCACTCGTCCCGTTACTCAGGCAAATGACCGGATCGCAGCCGGTGACGGCCCTGCAAAGCTTCCTTTCCTTCAGATGCTGGATATAGTTGGTTATAATTATGTCGACCGCTGGTTTGAACGCAGGGAGCTCTATTACAGCATCGACCGGCACGACCATCCTGACTGGAAAATGATAGGAACAGAAAATGGCTCCATCGGCGGACTGCGGGGTCAGTATTCTATCGGTCCCCAACCATCAGGCAGCAGACCATTTCGTTCAGGAAGTTACAAAACAAGTATGATCGAGGCTGAAGAATTATGGAAATTTACCTCTGTTTATGATTATGTAATTGGTGATTTTATGTGGACCGGGATTGATTATCTCGGAGAAGCTTTCTGGCCGACCAGAAGTTCAAGTTCAGGGGTCATCGATCTTTGTGGTTTTCCAAAAGACGGGTATTATTTTTATCAGAGTCAGTGGACAAACAAACCGATGATTCATCTATTACCTCACTGGAACTGGGCAGGTCATGAAGGTCAGGTTATTTCTGTAATTGCATATACAAATTGTGACACCGTTGAACTTTTTCTGAATGGCAGATCTTTTGGAGCAAAATCCTATGTCTTTCCCCAGCAGGGACATTCCGGCGGATGGAACTCCTATGCCCGTCCATATATCGCGCCAACTACATCCGACCTTCATCTTTCCTGGGATGTGCCTTATGAGGCAGGTATCCTGAAGGCTGTGGGTAAAAAAAATGGGAAAATTGTTTCGGAAGTGGTACAGACAACATCTAAGTCTTCAGCGATACTTTTGTCGGCAGACAGGAAGGAAATCAATGCCGATGCACATGATATTATAAATGTAAGAGTTGAAATTGTTGATGAAAATGGATTAGTAGTCCCTGATGCAAATAATCCTGTTGAATTTAAAATTGAAGGAGAGGGAGTCCTGATCGGCACTGACAACGGTAACCCGCAGGATAAGGCCCTCATGAAAAGCAGCCGGCGAAATGCTTTCAACGGTCTTGCGCTTGCTGTTATTCAGTCGACTAAAAAAACCGGGAATATTAAAATAACCGCTACCTCAACTAATCTCAAAGATGCTGCTTTGAAGGTAGTTTCTGACAAACCGGCGACTACTCCAAATACCATTATTAATCTCCATTAGATTAACTTGTAATTAATCTTCATCTTCAAAAGCCATCAAAAAATTAATAATAATCATGTTGATGATCTTAGAAAAAAATTCATTCAAGATTAAAATGAGAAAGAATACTATACTTTTTATGTTCTGCTTAGTGGCACTAAGCATGATCGCAATGCCACTTGGTGCCCAGACCTCGAAATTTCAAATCCCGGCCTCGCCACGTGCAATCTACAACTTCAATCCCGCCTGGAAATTTGCCTTTGGCGATACAACCGGTGCAGAGATGCCTGGTTTTGACGACTCGGCCTGGGCCGGTGTGAGCCTTCCTCATACGTGGAATGAGACTGACTCGTATCGCGCTTTTATCAGTCACAGTGGCGGCGACCAGAGCGAAAAGATGGGCATCGGCTGGTACCGGAAGCATTTCACGCTGCCTCTCAGCGCTGATGGCCAGAAAGTTTTTCTGCAGTTTGATGGTCTGAGGCAGGCCGGTCGTTTCTTCCTCAACGGTCAGCCTGTAGGTAAATATGAAAATGGCATCACTCCCTTAGGTCTCGACATCACACAATTTGTAAGGTTTGGAGGTCAGGACAATCTACTTGCCGTTCAGGTAAACAATGACCCGGGATACAAAGAAGAAGCCACCGGCACTCCGTTCTTATGGAATTCGAAGGACTTCAATCCGAATTTTGGCGGACTGAACCGTGATGCCAGGCTGATAATGACGAGTAAAATTTATCAGACCCTGCCTCTCTACAACAATCTTAAGACCAGCGGCGTATATGTTTATCCGGAAAATATTGATCTGAAGAGTAAAAGTGCTGAGGTTAAAGTGGAAGCTGAGGTCGTCAATGAGACAGGCGATTACGCATCGATCACACTTTCGGCAGTTGTTGTGGATGCTGATGGTATTGTGCGTGCAAAGCTGGAGGGCAATACCTCCGATCTGGTGGCTGGTCAGTCCGAAATATTCAAAGCTTCGGGGCAACTGTCCGACGTTCGTCTCTGGGATGTTGACGATCCTTATCTCTATCATGTATATTCATTGCTCAGCGTGAACGGCAAGGTGATAGACGTTTGCGATACAAGGACCGGCTTTCGGAAAACTGAGTTTAAGGGAGGTGTTGGTACCGGCGGTGTTTACCTCAACGGTAAATTCCTCTGGCTGAAGGGCTATGCACAGCGCTCTGCCAACGACTGGCCCGGTCTGGGCGGGGCATACCCCGACTGGATGCACGACTTCAATGCCGCTATGGTCCGTGAAAGCAATGGAAACTATATTCGCTGGATGCATGTCGCACCTCAACTGTCCGACGTCTCGGCATGTGACCGGTATGGTATTGTTGAGGTATGTCCTGCCGGCGACAAGGAACGGCTGGTAACAGGCCGGCAGTGGGACCAGAGGGCTGAGGTTATGCATGCCACAATGATCTTTTATCGCAACAACCCCAGTATCCTCCTGTGGGAGGCTGGCAACACTATAGTGACTCCCGAAGAGATGGAACAGATGGTGGTTATGCGCAAAGAATTAGATCCCCATGGAGGACGTGCGATGGGTACCCGCGACAACGATCAGGTTGATGCCAACAAAGCACTTACTCCGATATGCGAATGGTATGGCATCATGATCGGTCAGGCCCCTCAGACTGATAAAATTTCCGGTGATGATATCTTCCGCGGTTACAGCATTTCTCGCCGCAACAGGGCGCCTCTGATTGAGACAGAGGACTTCCGTGATGAGGCTGGCCGTAATATCTGGGACGAATTTTCTCCGCCGCACTTTGGTTTCAAACCCAAAATCGGTTCAATCGGAGGCCGTCCTGTGGATACCTGGCACTGGAATTCAGAGACATTTAGTTTGGCTGCCACCACACGATATAATAGCTACATGATCAACCGGATAGACAACCCGGATTCCGCGCACTCCAAATGGTCAGGATATGCTTCAATATACTTTTCAGATTCCGACGCCGACGGTCGCCAGCAGGGCAGCTATGTTCTGAGGGTGAGCGGCAAGGTAGATGGTGTACGCCTGCCCAAATCGCTCTTCTTTGTCTCACGTGTAATGCAGAACGATAAGCCGGATATTCATATAATAGGACACTGGAACTATCCTGAAAAAACTACAAAGACCGTTTATGTTGCTGCTGCATATTGCGATCAGGTTGAGCTGTTCCTCAACGGTAAATCTCTGGGCGTTTCGAATAAACCCTATGATTTTATTGATCCATATAAGGGTAGTGAAAGGGTTCAGGGCTCTGAACTTCTTGCTGGAGTAAACACAGGATATATTTATGCGTTCCCGGATATCACCTTCACACCGGGCACGCTAAAAGCTGTCGCCACAATGGGAGGGAAGGTCGTTGCACAACAGGAACTTCAGACAGCTGGTGAGCCAAAGGCAATCAGGCTTACTCTTCACACCGGTCCGAAAGGCCTGCAGGCAGACGGAAGCGATGTGGCCCTTATCGACTTCGAAGTTGTGGACTCAAAAGGCCGCCGTTGTCCTACAGATGAAGAAAGAGTTGATTTTACCGTCACCGGGCCGGTCATCTGGCGCGGAGGGTTCAATGCCGGAAAACTCAACACTACAAACAATCTGTATCTCGATACTGAGTGTGGCATAAACCGGGTTGCGATTCGTTCCACACTGACTCCCGGCACAATAACAATCACTGCCACGCGTAAAGGGCTCAAAAGTGCGAGCCTGAAGATCGAATCAAAGCCCGTGGAGATAGCAGACGGTTTGATGCCTGCAATGCCACAGACTATGTCTGGTCTGAAAAATTCAAAATGATATAATAAGAATAATATTTAAAAGATAAAATGAAACTTTCTAAGATTACAACCAATCTGGTATGTCTGGTCATCCTGATGCTGTTGCCTTATCTGGTCTCAGCACAGGGTACATGGCAGCAGATAACCGTACCATCAGTCCGCGAAGCAGCCAAAGGCTTTGTCAATCCTCCTTCTGAGTATGGAGCTATTCACTGGGCAATATGGGGAGGGCAGCAGACCAGTGAACGCATTGTGGCAGATATTAAGCAGATCCATGCCAACGGCGGCACTGTATATATGATCAACAACTCAAGAGGCCTTCTTCCAAGATATTTCACGCCCGAATACCTCGACCTGGTGAAAGTAGTAGTGCAGGAGTGCAAAAATCTTGGCATGAAGGTCTGGATCGAAGGCGACGCGGGTTATCCTGATGGCTTTGCCGGAGGAATGATCAGCAGGGACTATCCTGACCTGGGAATGCAGGGTATTGTTGCTGATGCGCGATATACGGTAGCAGCAGGACAGACGATCAAAATACCGCTTCCTCCCAATACCCTGGGGATACTGGCAAATCAGCGGGTGTCGCCGCGCGCAACTGCACCAACACCTCAGAGTGAGGTAATTCCTGTTCCTGATAACGGACAGTTCCAATGGACAGCTCCCAACCAGGGAATGTGGGAAGTTACCTTTGTGCGTCATGTATACCGAAGCTCACCGACCCGGTTCGTTAATCGTGAAGATGGCACCAATGCCAAGGACAGCAAATACTCTCTGATCGATTATCTCAATCCGGAGGCTACCCGTACATATCTGAAGATCATTTTCGAGACATACGAAAAGCTTGTTGGAGACGAATTTGGCAAGACCATACTAGGATTCCGCGGCGATGAGCCTGATTACACCGGCTTTATGCCATGGACACCAAAACTGCTTGAGACATTTCAAAATGAAAAAGGCTATGATCTGAAGCCTTACATTGCACAGTTTTTTGTCAGCGAACTGACTCCTGAAGCCAAACGCGCCAAAGCTGATTACTGGGATGTGTGGAGCGGTATGTTCCGCGACAATTTCTTCAGACCAATGGAAGAGTGGTGCAGAGCCCGCAAAATGGAATATATGGTCCATCTTAACCACGAAGAGCTGATGATCAACCTTTCCCGTGGAGAAGACCTTATACGCAATGAAGGATCATTCTTCAGGGACTTGCGCTATATCGGTGTTCCCGGAATTGATAATCTCAGCCAGATAAAGCCTGGTTCAGTCACCGATTTTCCCAAGCTTGCATCCTCTGCAGCACATCTGTACGGACGGCCGCAGATATGGACAGAACAGGGTGGTGGTATAGGGCAGTCCGGGAAATTTGTCACTGATTACCAATTTGTTCGCGGCATCAATTATATGAACATACGCGGACTGAATACCGCGCCCTCAGCAGACGCGAATCCAGCCACTACTGGTTGGTATGTCAGCCGTGCCAGCTACCTGCTGGCGATAGGGCGTCCTGCTGCACAGATAGCACTTTATCACCCAACAGACAGTGAGTGGCTTGGCGATCAGGAGTCAGATTCGGTCACGGTCAGTCTGACGGCTCAGTTGATGGAGAAGCAGATTGATTTTGATTATATTGACTACGATTCGTTTGCTTCGCTCTTCACGATTGAAGGCGGCGTTATAAAAAATCTGAGCGGGCAGGTTTATCGCGCAATTATAATACCGAGTTCTATCGTGATTCAAAAAAAGATGCTCGAACGACTGCGTGCTTTTGCGGCTGTTGGAGGGAAAGTGATCTTCGCAGGCCGCACACCATCGATGGTCATCGACCGTACCTTCCTTAACCCGGGGGGTGCACCTGACCTTAGCTTTGCCACAATTGAACCCACACCGGAAATCACTCCACGGGTTATTGCAGCTCTGCCCAAGCCTGATGTGAAATTTGTCGATACCTGCGCATCGGTAAAATATATTCACCGATCACTTAAGGATGGGGAGATATATTTCTTTTTTAATGAGTCTGAAAAACCGCAGTCAAACACTGCCGCATTACCCGGAAAAGGCCAGGTGCAGGTCTGGAATCCATCCACAGGAAAGATTTCACCATTAAAAGGCGTCAAAGCAGGAAAAGGCATCATAAGATTCCCGCTGGTACTTGAACCGTACGAATCGAGGTTCATTGTTATCGGACCGAAGCTTTGAGGCGCAAATGAATTTATTCAGCGTGTCAAACTATACCGTTACGAATAAGTTGTTGTGCTCCTTTTTCTGCTGAATAAATATTTAACTTGTGATCTTAATTCAGTATTAATAATAAAGAACTAAGCTATGAAAAATCTGATATTGTTTTTAATTCTTCTTCAGACAGTATTCTCTGTGGTAAAAGCACAGGCCCTTGATAAGACAACGCTGGCAAAAGGAATGAATTTCATTGAAACGCGTACATATTCTGCAGAGGAGGATGCAAAGATCCTTGAGCTTTATAAAAATTTGCGGGTAGCCGATGTTTCGGATGGACTCGATATTGTTGGTTTACCCGGTACAGGACTGGTTGATCCGGCAATCCATCCCGCCTGGGTAGATTTAAAGGATTTCACCCATGTTTTCAGGGGCATTGCCATCACTGTCCGGTATGTTCCGACTCAAAGGCCTGCACTGCCGGCCCCTGGGGAAGATTTCTCAAAATGGGAGGGGAATTTCTATAATACCTTGTCGCATGAAGCTTTTACGCAGTTGATCCGGCCCGGTTCAGCAATAGTTATTGACGACGTCGAGGATAAGGATATCGGTTCGATCGGGTCAAATAATATCCTGAACTGGTTCAGACTTGGTGCTGTGGGTATAGTGACAGACGCAGGTGCAAGAGATAATGATGAGGTCGGGCTCGAAAGAGTGCCTCTTTATCTGCGAAATAAAGGAAGAGGGATTCGTCCCGGAAGGAATGAAATTGAATCTGTTAACCGGCCCGTTTCTATTGGAGGAGTACTGGTTTGTCCGGGTGATGTGGTAGTTGGTGATGGTGACGGTGTTGTTGTCGTTCCTCGTTCAGTTGCCATACAGGTTGCTAAATATGCAGGCGAAATTCTCGCTAAGGATAAAACAGGCAGAAAGGGTCTGTACGAAAGTCTGGGAAGACCGTTAGACAAAACAGTAAAATAGGATTATTTTTTTACAGTTGAAATCATGAAAATTATTTTACGAACCTCTTTTATTTTTCTGCTGATTTTTATAAGCACCACCAGTGGAATTTCGCAGGTAACCCATACTGAACCAAAGACTCTTGAAATCGGTTCAAAAGCTCCTGATTTCAATCTTTTAGGGGTGGACGGTAAAATGTACAGCCTTAACAGTTTTGAGAAGTCATCAGTAGTGGTAGTTATCTTCAGCTGCAATCATTGTCCAACCGCCCAGGCATATGAGGACCGGATAATTTCAATTGCCAAAGACTATAAACCGAAAGGAGTGGCCATTGTGGTGATCTCACCTAACTCTAAGAAAGCTTTGAATTATTCCGAATTGGGTTATTCAGATATGGGCGACAGCTACGAAGAGATGAAGGTTCGTGCTGCCGAAAAAGGATATCCCTTTCCTTACCTGTATGATGGTGATGAGCAGAAGTGTGCATTAGATTACGGACCAGTTGCTACTCCTCATTGTTTTGTTCTTGACAGGAATCGCATATTACGATATGCCGGAAGGGTAGATGGATCAGAAAAGCCTGGTACGGGCAATGGAGAAGATTTAAGGAATGCTGTTGATGCCGTTCTTGCAGGAAATCCGATCAAAAATCCTGTGACCAAAGTGTTTGGGTGTTCCATCAAATGGGCCTGGAAGGATGAATATACCCAACGGCTTTACAAACAGTGGTCCGAGTTACCTGTGACACTTGAACAGATTGATGTTCAAGGCATTAAAGAGCTTGTAAGTAATACTTCCTCTGGCAGGCTGAGGCTTATCAATATATGGGCAACATGGTGTGGTCCGTGCATTACCGAGTTCCCCGACCTGGTTATCATTGATCGTATGTATCGCGGACGTCAGTTTGAGCTTATTACTATCAGTGCCGACAAACAGGAAAGAAAAAATGAAGTCCTGAACTTTCTTAAGACCCAGCAGGCTTCAAACAGGAATTACATTTTCAACAAAGATGATGTATATGAAATGATTGAAGCTGTCGATCCTGAATGGAAGGGAGCTCTGCCTTACACGTTACTTATCGAGCCGGGAGGAAAAATAGTTTACAGGAAACAGGACACCATTGATCCTTTCGGAATGAAGAAGCTTATTGTAGGGAATAAATATATCGGAAGGTATTACTAACAAGATCAGAGATAAAATGAAAAGGATAATATTTTGCCTGTTCTTAACCTCTTTCATTGTTTTGAGCTGAAGAAATTATTCCTGGCAATTATAAAATCCTGACCGAATATTTTAAATTATTTCCTTTGTGAAAGAGTTATTCCAATCCTGGGACATCGACTGATGGAATTATTCCGGCAGGCAGTTACTTACTGTTAGATCTTATAATGATCCGCTAATATCCATGTAAACAGTTTTCCCGGCAGAATGTACTTCAGAACCACTGCCAGCTTCTGCTCAAATGATGAAATAATATAGCGCTGGTGAGGGTTTTTGCATTCGACGATCTTAACAAGCTTTTTTGCGAGGACATCCGGCTGCCAGCCGTTGCCTTCATCCTTCTCGATAACTGCAAGCGTCGTTGCATATTGCTCCTTATATGGATCATCCTGGCCTGTCGGGGCAAGGAAATTTCTTCTGTTGGCAGAATTGTTGGTATGAAAATCACCGGGATTGATCAGCACTATTTTAATATTAAACTGCTTCACTTCCATTCTGAGGGCCTCGCTGAACCCCTCAATGGCGAATTTGGCTGCTGAATAGAACCCCTGTAATGGTAATCCCATCAGTCCGCCGATAGAGCTGAAATTTATTATTGTTCCGCCACCCTGCTTCCGCATAATAGGAAGGACTGCTTTGGTAAGGATCGCAGTTCCAAGCAGGTTTGTATCCATCTGAAGCTTGATATTTTCGACAGGAGAGGTCTCTATTGGTCCTCCGGTATGCATGCCGGCATTGTTTATAAGGACATCTATCCGTCCCTCTCTCTCCACAACCGCTTTAACTGCATTTTCGATTGAAGCCGGATCCATAAGGTCCATTTTCAGGACATTGACCTTTTCACTTACCTGGCAATCTTTCCTTACAGTCCCGTATACTTTGTGACCGGCAATTGCAAGAAGCTCGGAGCTCTCTTTACCGAATCCGGTCGAAATACCTGTTATAAAAATTACTTTTCCCATAATTTAATTGTATTTCTTACAAGTAGACTTGCCCCCATACTCATGATTATCAGCCCCCCAACCCCCTGAAGGGGGATTAAGAACGAAGAACAAACGAATTGTGGACTAAGAATAAAAACTTCAACATTCTAATTTCAATTGTTCATATGTTCTTACTTCAGATAAAGTCCCCTTTAGGGGATTTAGGGGCTTATTTCAGTATCCCCAGCTCTTTTGCCACCTTGGTTATTTTCTCAATTGAAATCTCAACCTGTTCCTTTGTGTGAGTTGCCATGAGCGAGTACCTGATAAGGCAGTCTTCCTTAGGAACTGCGGGGGAGACAACAGGATTGACGAATACTCCTTCAGCAAGCAGCTTCTGTGTAAGAAGCAGGGCTTTAATATCATCGCGGATAAACAATGGAATGATTGGCGTCTCAGATTTCCCGGTATCGAACCCTGCATCCTTAAATCCTTTGAGTGCATATCTTGTGATATCCCAGAGATGGCTTATCCTTTCGGGTTCGCTGACCATTATGTCGATAGCTGCAAGTACTGAGGCTGCCGATGCAGGAGTCATGCTTGCGCTGAAGATAAATGTGCGGGAATTATGCTTGATATAGTTGATGGTATCCTTATCGGAGGCAATGAAACCCCCTAGTGATGCCAGCGATTTCGAGAATGTGCCCATTATCAGGTCAACCTTGTCTGTCAGGCCGAAATGAGATGACGTTCCTGAACCGTTTTTCCCGATAACACCTATAGCATGAGCATCATCAACCATTATTGTTGCATTGTATTTCTCTGCAAGCCTTACAAGCTCGGGAAGCTTGACAATATCTCCTTCCATAGAGAAGATACCATCAACAACAATAAGCTTCAGGCTGTTGGGTGTGCAGCGTTTAAGCTTTTTCTCAAGATCATGCATATCGTTGTGAGCATACTTGAGCACTTTTGAGAAAGAGAGCCTGCTGCCTTCAATGATCGAAGCATGATCGAGCGTGTCAAGAAGGATATGATCCTGTCTTCCCGTAAGGACTGACACCACGCCAAGATTAACCTGGAATCCGGTGGAGTAGCAAAGTGCGGCATCTTTCCCGACCAATTCGGCAAGACGGTTATCAAGCTCAATATGAATATCGAGTGTGCCGTTCAGAAATCTGGAGCCGGCGCAACCTGTTCCATATTTATCTATTGCTTTCTTGGCAGCCTCCTTAATCTTGGGATGGTTGGTAAGTCCCAGGTAGCTGTTAGATCCAAACATCAGGACTTTCTTCCCGTTTATTGTAACGACTGTGTCCTGTTCCGATTCAATTGCCCTGAAATAGGGATAGATGCCGGCTTCCATAGCCTTCTGCGGGGCATCATACTTTGAGAGTTTTTCCTGTAGTATTCTCAATGTTGGTTGGTTTTAGTGACGGGCAAATATATGAAAATTAATATTTTTTGAAAGCCTGTTAAGCATATAAATAATAACTGATGACCAACTTTGATTGAAAGATTCCTCGCTAACGCTCGGAATGACAGGGGTTTGTTGAGGTAGAGAGGGAGGGGTGGTTGGAGGCATCGCCTCCAACCACCCCTCCCTCAAGAACACAATTATCTGTCATTCTGAGCGAAACGAAGTGAAGCGAAGAATCTCCTTTTAATTTCATATATTATCCAATAAATAGTGATTAATAATAATGTATATTTATCAATATAGAGTCAGAACGCTTAAAAGACGGGCCTATGATAAGCTTATATAATTATTCTTTAATCCTGATTTTTAGTTTTGCTATTATAGTTTTTGTCCTTCTTTTCTTCATTTCGGCTCCTTATGGCAAGTTTTTAAGGAAGGGATGGGGAAGAACAATAAAGTCCAAGTGGGCATGGCTGCTAATGGAGGTTCCTTCACCATTGCTGATGGCTTTCTTTTTTGTTATTTCAAAGCAGAAAAATATGCCCCAGATGATTTTCTTGATCTGCTGGCTGTCACATTATATTCACCGGACTTTCATCTATCCCTTCCGCCAGTCAGGGAGAGATAAGGCTTATCCTGTTATACTGGTGGTAATGGCTTTTTTATTTAATTGCATGAACGGACTGGCGAACGGATATGGAGTTTTCATTCTCCGGCATTATGAGAATTCATGGCTGCTGTCATGGCAGTTTATTATGGGGGTAATCTTTTTTATAGCTGGTTTTTATATTAACAAAACCGCCGATGAAAAACTGAGAAAATTGCGGGCCGGCAGTCCTCAGGAATACGTAATCCCTCAAGGGTGGCTATTCCGTTTCATTTCATCTCCTCATTATTTCGGCGAAATTATTGAATGGGGAGGATGGGCCCTGGCAACATGGTCGATTCCAGGACTGGCTTTCTTTATTTTTGCTTTTGCCAATTTGTTTCCGCGGGCAATAGCATCGCATAAATGGTACAGGTCATATTTCCTTGGTTATCCTGAAGACAGAAAAGCGATTATTCCTTTTGTAATTTAATTGACCTTTTACTTTTAACTCCGAGAAGAAGATTAAGAGCATTCGGCATTCGTTTTGCCCATGCAGATTCATTATGCTCAGCTTCCGGAGCTGATACCCAGAAATAATCCTTGTTCCTTATATATCCTTTTTCGCTTAGCGCTTTCATCATTTCATCAATACCTGGCTGAAGCTGCATTTCAAGACCTTTTCCTCCATTGTCAATATAAAAAGTAATATCTTTCTTCTTCCCTGAGTATCCTGTAACATCTTTCACAACATCAATATTCTGTATTTTAAAGGCAGGAGAAAGGCAGAAAGCTTTTGAAAAAATCCCGGGATTATTCCATACAAGCATAAAAGTAATTGTCCCTCCGGCAGACGATCCGCCTGCAAATGTGAATTTACGATTGCGTTTTGATCTGTAGTTCTGATCAATAAGTGGTTTTACAACATCAGTAACGAATTTCATATAAGCTGAACCTTCTTTACATGGTGTATATTCTGACATTCTGTTTTTTGTATTATAAATGCCAACAACAATAAGTGGTTCAATAATTCCATTTCTGATTAAACTATCGCATGTTTCGTCAATCTGCCAGTCATTGCCAAATGCGCTGGTAGCAGGATCGAAAATATTCTGACCATCCTCCATATAGAGAACCGGATATCGTTTTCGGGCATTCTTTTCATAATCAGGCGGCAGCCATACAACAATATCACGGTCAGGAATACCGGATCCTATAATCTGCCTGTGATATTTTACATTGCCGGTCACCTGTCCTGTTATTTTTTTGTTCTCGCCATTTAACCAGAACAAAACATTATCTCTGATTACAGTGTCGCCTGTCACTTTAATAATGAAGTTTGATAAAGGTTTTCCGTCAGCACCAACTCCCTCTTTTTGCCAGGATCCCAATGTATATTTATATTCCAAAGAATACTGAATATCGGTCCGGATTGTTTTTGACCAGGTATGGTTACCTTTAAATATCATACTATCAACTGAGGGATCCCAGTCAGCAAGCTGAGGAATATTTCCGCAGATAAAGACTCTGGAATCATCTGGCAATGACGGTGCCGTAAGGTTAAAGACTATTTCATTCACGGAATTGTTTTTTTGCTGCCCTTCAGCCGAAAAGCAGCAAAGTACTGCCACGATAAAAGTTGTCGGCTTAATGTTCATAATATTGAGATGAAATAAATTATCACTATTAAACGGATAATATAAGAAATTAAAAGGAGATTCTTCGCTTCACTGTCAGCTGAATTTTATTCTGTATGAGTGAGTTTAATCCTTTTTATCGATCCATATTTGGTTCTGAAATATGGAGATTCCTCATTCCGAGCATAGCGAGGAATCTTCTGCTCTTACCCTCTGTACTCTTTTTGGCCAACCATGTCATCCCGAGCTGAAACCCTGAGCGGAGCAAAGGGGCCAGCGACGAATCTTCTGATTTAGAACGTCGGTAATCAGGTTTTAGGTTGAATGGTAATATTCCAGATGGTAAAAGTAGATGTTGGAAAGATGAATTTAAAGCATTCCGAAGAATAAAAACCTGAAAAAACATTTTAGATTTTTTGGAAAGTCCAGATGTGTACAATACTTTTACGAACGAAATCAATTTTTGAGGTTAAATGGACGACGAACCGGCGAATATAATTTTTTGAACCCTGGTATAGAAGGGCAACCGGTTTTACACTGGTCACTTCCTCCTGTATCAGATAGAGCGGAGGTGACTATGACATCACTCACAACTTTTTATTTAAGCGGAATAATTGGCAAAGAAGCATTTGGCGCCGACGGAGATGCTATTGGCACTATTAAGGATTTGCTTGTCAGTGCTGTTCCGTCAGGGCTGAATGATCCTAACCAGCAGCTGGTAACAGGAGTCAGGCTTAAAATTGGCAAGGAAACAAAATTCTATTCCTTCAATTCTTTCCGGGTAGTGAAAGCCAGGGAAGCTATAAATGTTTCCTGTTCCGGACTGATTGAACTCGGTTCTGATGAGGTTAATAACGGCCTTCTCCTGGGGGAAAATATTCTGGATAAGCAGATTGTCGACCTTAATGGCCGCAAGCTGGTGCGTGTAAATGACGTAAGGCTCGCCACTCTTCCTGCCGGTACATTTGCCGTCGCCGTTGATATCGGAATTGACGGACTTCTCCGCAGGGTTGGAATATCGGCACCGATTAAAAGATTATTGTCGCTCTTTAAAATTAATATACCTACAAAGTATATTCTCTGGGATGATGTACAGGCAATCGACTTTTCTAACCTCAACATCAGGCTTTCAAAAAGCTACGCAAAGCTTCAAACACTTCATCCTTCCGACCTTGCCGACATTCTGGAGGATCTTGGCAAAAAATCAAGCGCCTCGGTCTTCTCTTCTCTCGATGAGGAAAAAGCTGCCGATGTGCTCGAGGAACTTGAAACCCATGCCCAGATATATATCGTCGAGAGCCTGCCTGTTAACAAAGTTGCAGATGTTTTCGAGAAGATGCCTGCCGATGAGGTGGCTGATATCCTTGATGAGCTGGAAGATGATAAGGCCGAACTCCTTCTGAAGGAGATGGAGGCCGAATCATCAAAAGAGGTAAGGGAGCTGCTTGAATATGATGACGACCTGGTAGGAAGCATTATGACCACCGATTATCTCTCCTTTACGGCTACCAGGACAGTCGAGGAAGTGCTGAAGGAGCTGAGGCTGAAAAAGCCGGAAGCAGCTGAACTCTATACACTTTTTGTTACTGAGCCTGACGATAAGCTTATTGGCACTTTCAACCTCCGTGACCTTGTCGTCACTGATCCTGAAATTACCATAGATCAGATAATGAAATCGGAACCTGTTTCATTATATGATAACCAGAAGACTACTGCCATCGCTGAAATAGTTTCCAAATACAACCTTCTCGCAGTACCGGTCATTAACCAGGATAATCTGCTCCAGGGAATGGTTGTGGTTGATGACGTTGTCGAAGACCTTATAAGCGAAAGAAGGACAAAAAGGAGAAGAAAATAACAGGGAATTATGGCAGGTGAAAAAATAAACAGGAAAAACATATTCAGGAAACTTGCAGTTTTCCTTATGATCCTGGGCCCGGGAATCATAACCGGCAGCGTTGACAATGACGCCGGAGGGATAACCACATATTCACTTGCAGGGGCTCAGTACGGCTATGGATTGATATGGACGCTCATTCCTTCATTCGTTGTGCTTGTCGTGATTCAGGAGATGAATGCGAGGATGGGTATCGTTACCGGTAAGGGTCTTGCTGACCTGATTCGGGAGAATGCCGGGATTAAAATTACCTTCCTGATATTTATTGGACTGCTTTTTTCGGGAATCGGGAATACCACTACTGAATTCGCTGGTGTTGCAGGCAGTATGGAGGTATTCGGCGTGAGTAAATATATTTCCGTGCCGATTGTCGGCATCCTGGTCTGGTTACTTGTTGTAAAGGGAACATATAAAACCGCTGAGAGAATTTTCCTTATTTTCAGCGTATCGCTGCTTACTTATGTCGTTTCTGCAATTATGGGAAAACCTGATTGGCATGATATTGGTTTGTCGCTGATTCACCCGAAAATGGAGGTCAGTACCAAAAGCATGGCTATGGTGATCGGGCTTGTAGGTACTACAATAGCGCCCTGGATGCAGTTCTACATGCAGTCGTCAGTTATTGAGAAAGGGCTTAAAATGCAGAACTATAATTACACCCTGACCGATATAATTGTCGGCTGTATAATAACCGTAGTGGTAGCATTCTTCATTATGGTGGCTTGCGCTTCGACCCTATACCCTAACCACATTGAGATAAATGCCGCAAAGGATGCGGCTCTTTCGCTTCGTCCGCTGGCAGGCAACCTTGCTTCCCAGGTATTCGCATTCGGGCTCTTTATTGCATCAATATTTTCTGCCACGATATTGCCGCTTGCGACAGCATTTTTTGTCTGTGAGGCTTTCGGTTTCGAAGCCGGGCTCGATAAGAAATGGGATGAAGCCAAGGAGTTTTACATTCTGTATACTGGTATACTTGTCATTTCGGCAGGGATTATCATGATCCCCAATGCACCGCTGATCAAAATTTCGCTATGGTCACAGGTAATAAACGGGATACTTCTTCCTGTTGTCCTCGTGAGCATGATGCTCCTGATTAACAAGAAAAAAATAATGGGAATTTACGTGAATAAGAAAGCCACAAATATCATTGGCTGGACCGCCGTGGTAGTACTGATAGGCTTGTCAGCAGCTCTTCTGATACTTCCTATTCTTAGCAGGTAACCTTACTTTGCAGCCGGTCATTATATGAAGAATGAACTACCAGCTAAAGCTGAGTCTATAATTTAAAAATATTTCTACTCTGATAACATGATTTTCCAGGCAGAACAGGCTTTATAATTAACAGTTTTTCTAATTTTATACTCTGGTAAATCTTGATAATGGGATATGCCTCGTGAAAAAAGGGAAGATAAAATAATTATGTCCATGATTCAGAAAGGATATTTCAATTCAGACAGATATGATACCCCTGAAAAGGAGAAACTGACATTCAGCGACAGGTTATGGAGGAACAGCAGGCTTTACTTCACTCTGAAGTATGCCTCCATTGTACTCAAAACAAGGAAACAGGCGAAGTCAGGGATCTATGACACCAGGGCATGGGAAGATTCATCTTATTATATATTAAAATTAATCGAAAAAACCGGCGGGATATTCCATATCTCGGGGATGGATAATATTGCCAGGGAAGATGCTCCCGTTCTTTTTATCGGGAACCATATGAGCACGCTGGAGACCATGATCCTGCCCAGTATTATATCGCCTCTCAGGCAAGTTACCTTCGTCGTTAAGGATAGTCTTGTAAACCATCCCCTTTTTGGCGATGTAATGAGGTCAAGAAATCCTATTATAGTTGGTCGCACCGATCCGAGAAAAGATTTTGAGGCAGTCATGAACGGAGGAATGGATTTATTGTCAAATGGTATTTCAATCGTCATTTTCCCTCAAAGTACCCGAAACCTTGTTTTCAGACCCGAGGATTTCAATTCCCTTGGCGTCAAGCTTGCAAGGAAAGCCGGAGTAAAAGTCGTTCCGGTTGCATTGAAAACAGATTACTGGGCCAACGGTAAAATAATCAAGGAGCTCGGTCCGATTGATATCAGTAAACAGATCTATTTTAAATTCGGAGAGCCTTTTGCTGTTACGGGAACAGGAAAGGATGATAACCAGAGGATCATCGAATTTATACAGTCATCACTGGCAGAGTGGAAAAAATCATCGCTATGATTCTTTGTAAATCACTGATATAAAGCAGATTCATAAACCTTATTTAATTAGATTTTCCAATGGAAAATCATGTTCGTAATTATTGAGTGTATTTTTTACATTTATTAATTTAATTTAATAGATTTGTAAGGAACAAGTTATTTCCGGTAAGCATCCTGTAATACCTGGGACATGAAAATATGCAGTTTTCCACCGAATCCAAATCGAATAAATAACATATTTAAATTTTAAAGCAATTGATATGGCAACATTAGACTGGATCATCCTGATTATGTTCTTTTCGTGCCTTGTTGGAGTTGTATTATGGGTAGTAAAGCACAAAAAAGACGACACAAGTGACTATTTTCTTTCAGGCCGCAGTGAAACCTGGCTTGCAGTGGGCGCGGCAATTTTTGCTGCAAATATTGGTTCTGAACACCTTGTAGGGCTCTCCGGAGCCGGAGCAGAAAGCGGAATGGCAATGGCTCACTGGGAGATGCAGGGATGGATGATCCTTGTCCTGGGCTGGGTCTTCGTCCCGTTTTATTCCCACAGTAAGGTGTTTACCATGCCTGAATTCCTGATGAACCGTTATAACAAGAACACAAGTTCTACTCTTTCAATTATCACGCTGGTAAGCTATGTGCTGACAAAAGTTTCTGTAACTGCCTTTACCGGAGGTATTTTCCTGCAATCGGTAATGGGTATCAATTTCTGGTATGGAGCGGTGGGACTGGTGCTTATAACCGGAATATTTACTGTTTTAGGAGGTATGAAGGGCATCATGACTATTTCAGTCATACAGGCTCCTATCCTCATTTTAGGTGCTTTCACCATTCTGATCTTAGCGCTGTTAAAAGTTGGAAACGGAACTCTTATCGACGGCTGGCACGAAACTGTAAAATATGCAAGCAGCAACGGCATGACCAACATGCATCTCTTTCATCCCAAAGGCGATATATGGTATGATAAATTCCCCGGATTCAGTGTATTTTTTGGTGCTGCTATTATTGGTTTCTGGTACTGGTGTACCGATCAGCATATCGTTCAGAGAGCTCTGGCTGCAAAAGACCTGAAACAAGCCCGGAAAGGAACTATTTTTGCAGGCTTCCTGAAGGTTCTGCCTGTATTCATTTTTTTAATTCCGGGTATTATAGCAGCGGCATTAAGAGCCAAGGGTATTCTTCTTTTTACTGATAATAATGAAGCTTACGGCAGCCTTGTGAGCACCCTGTTGCCGATGGGCGTCAAAGGTATCGTAGTTGTTGGTTTTATAGCTGCCCTTATGACTTCCCTTGCTGCGCACTTTAATTCATCAGCGACTCTGTTTACTATCGACTTTTATAAGCACCATCGTCCCGATGCCAGTGAACATAAACTGGTGGTGGTTGGCCGTATTGCGACTGTTTCGGTAGTCATATTAGGCTTAGTCTGGATCCCTATTATGAAAAGTATCGGATCGGTGCTTTATGAATATCTGCAAAATGTTCAGTCACTGATTGCTCCTGCAATTGCTGCTGTGTTCATTTTAGGAGTATTTAACCGCAAGATCACACCAAAAGCAGGTGAATGGGGATTATTGATCGGTGCTTTAATAGGTCTTTTCAGGCTTGTCCTTATGGTTTTCGATCCAGGCAGCCACTTCGATCAGGTAACTCAGAAACTGGTTACTGACCCTTCACTTCATACTGGTATTTTTGCCATCCTCAAGATCAACTGGCTCCATTTCTGTATATTCCTGTTCTTCTTTACAATGGCTTTAATGGTAGTCATCAGTATGTTTACTCCGAAAGCCGGAGAACAGCAATTACAGGGATTGACCTATTTCTCGCAAACTCCTGACCAGATAAAAGAAACACGCGAAAGCTGGAGTGTTGTCGATATTGTCACTTCACTTGTAGTTGTAGCTGTTTGCGTTGCATTCTATATTTATTTTTGGTAAAAGAAAAAAATAATGAATCATTTTTATTTTTTTAAACCCCCTTCCCAACCTTCCCCCACAGGGGGAAGGAGTTTGTCTTAGTTTCCCGCTCTGCGGGACGGGAAAGAGGGTATTCAAAATCAATAATTAAAAACTAATTAATATGGAAAAACTTAAAAGCAGGGAGATATGGTTTGTAACAGGAAGCCAGCATCTCTATGGTCCTGAGACACTCAAACAGGTGGCTGCCGATTCTGCAAAAATTGCAGCTTCGCTCGATAAGTCACCGGTGATCTCTCAGAAAATTGTATTCAAACCGGTTCTCACAACTCCTGAATCAGTATTTGAGCTTTGCTCAGAGGCAAACAATTCGAAAAAATGTATCGGGATTATTGCCTGGATGCATACTTTTTCTCCGGCTAAAATGTGGATAAGGGGACTGATGGTCCTAAATAAGCCATTTCTTCATTTTCATACGCAGCTTAACCGCGATATACCCTGGAATACCATCGACATGGATTTCATGAACCTGAACCAGTCAGCGCATGGTGACCGCGAATTCGGATTTATTGGCACCAGGCTCAGGCTGAACAGGAAGGTTGTTGTCGGTCATTATCAGGATGCCGAGGCTGTCGACCGCATAGCCGTCTGGATAAGGGCCGCTGCCGCCCTCGATGACAGCCGCAATATGAAGCTCGCACGTTTTGGAGACAATATGCGCGACGTGGCAGTAACTGAAGGCAATAAGGTTAGCGCACAGATAAAAATGGGGTATTCGGTTTATGGATATGGGATAGGAGACCTTGCTAAAGTGGTCAATGATGTTTCGGCCGGAGCAATCAAAAAACTTGTTGCCCAATATGGCTCTGAATATAAAATGACCAAAGCAGTTGCAACTTCTGAGACGCTTAAAGAAGCTGCAAGAATTGAGCTGGGGATGGAAGCATTCCTTGAAGCAGGTAATTTCAAGGCTTTCACCACTACCTTCGAGGATCTGCATGGACTGAAACAGCTTCCGGGTATTGCAGTACAACGGCTGATGGAAAAAGGATATGGATTCGGAGCTGAGGGCGACTGGAAAACTGCTGCCCTGGTACGTTCAATGAAAGTGATGTCACAGGGTCTGAAAGGCGGAACATCGTTCATGGAAGATTATACCTATCATTTCGATCCGAAAGGAATGAGAATCCTCGGTGCACATATGCTTGAAGTATGCCCGACAATTGCCAGCGGAAAACCATCGCTTGAAATTCATCAGCTGTCAATTGGAGGCAAAGCCGATCCTGCAAGACTTGTATTCAAAACAGCTCCGGGTAAGGCAGTCGCCGCCTCAGTAATCGATCTTGGGAATAGGTTCAGGATGATCGTAAATGATCTTGTGGTGGTTAAGTGTCCTGATATGCCAAAACTGCCGGTAGCAAGCGTTTTGTGGACTCCGATGCCCGACCTTAAGACAGGTGCTGCTGCATGGATCTTTGCAGGAGGCGCTCACCATACAGGTTTCAGCACAGCTATTGATTCTGAATACCTTGATGATTTTGCAGGTATGCTCGGTATCGAATTTGTACATATTAACAACAAATGCGACCTGACTGAATTCAGAAAAGAGCTTAGATGGAACGAAGTATTTTATCGCCTCGATGGAGGAATGAGCTAGAGAGTTCTGAATTAATCACTTAATACGGAATACCCATGAAATTATATTCGATGCATAGCAAGTTCTATGTTGCAGTCGATTGTATAATCTTTGGCTATGATATTGCTGAAAAAGAGATAAAACTGCTGCTTATTAAGAGAAGCTTTGAACCTGCAAAGGGTAAATGGTCCCTTGCCGGAGGGTTTGTCAATGAAGATGAGAGCCTCGATGCTGCAGCTTCAAGGGTATTAACAAGCCTCACAGGACTTAAGAATGTTTATATGAAGCAGCTTCATAGTTATGGCGAACTGAAGAGAGACCCTGAGGCAAGGGTCATTTCAGCCGCTTACTGGTCACTCATCAAGATAAAGGACATCGACAAGGAGCTTTCTGATAAGAACGAAGCTCACTGGCAGTCGTTAAAGGAACTTCCGAAGCTGATTTTTGATCACCAGGCTATGGTCGATAATGCCATGAGTGAGCTTCAGACGCAGATTAAAATCAAACCTGTCGGCTTTGAGCTTCTTCCTGAGAAATTCACCCTTGTACAGCTCCTCGACCTCTACGAGGCAATCTATCAGAGAACAATTGATAAAAGGAACTTCAGGAAGAAGATCATAACAATGAACGTCCTTGAAAAACTTGATGAAAAGGAAAAAGTGACTTCCAAAAGGGGAGCTTTCTATTTCAGGTTCATAAAAGAAAGATACAAGATGCTGGTGCTTGATGGATTCTATTTCAACCTCGATGTGAACTGAGCATAAATTTTTTTATAATTCAATTATTAATCCGAAATGCTTGATAAATTAAAAATCAGTGTATTTAAGGCTAACCTCGATCTTGTCGACCAGGGACTTGTGATCCATACCTGGGGAAATGCAAGCGGGAGAGACAAATCTACGGGACTGATAGTAATAAAACCTTCAGGAGTCCGATATGGGTCAATGAAACCGGAAGATATGGTTGTCATCGATCCGGAAGGGAAGGTGGTGGAGGGAAAGAACAAGCCATCAACCGACGCGCCGACGCACCTGATGCTTTATAAGAAATATGATGCTATCAACGGAATCGTTCACACTCATTCAACATATGCAACATCATGGGCTCAGGCCGGAAAGGCGATCCCTCCATTCGGGACAACCCATGCCGACCACTTCTACGGGCCGGTTCCCTGTTCCAGGAAGCTGACTAAAAAGGAGATCAGTAATGATTATGAGATCAATACCGGCAAGGTGATTATCGAAGCTCTTCGGGATGCTGATCCGCTTACCATTCCGTCTGTTCTTGTCAACTGCCATGGTCCTTTCTGCTGGGGAAAAGATGCTGAAGAGGCTGTTTATAATGCTATAGCGCTTGAAGAGATCGCGAGGATGGCTTTTTATACCGTTCTTCTTGGGCAAAAAGAACCTGTCGACCAGTATCTCCTCGATAAGCATTATCTCAGGAAGCATGGCAAGGATGCCTATTATGGACAGAAAAAATCAAATTAATTTACATTTTCAGGTATGACAAAAAAATATGTTATCGGGATCGATTATGGCACGGATTCGGTCCGGTCGGTGGTTGTTGACACAACTAACGGCAAAATTGAAGGCACTTCAGTATTTGACTATCCAAGGTGGAAAAAAGGGCTCTACTGCGATCCTTCATCAAACCGGTTTCGCCAGCACCCTCTCGATTATATCGAAGGGCTTGAACAATCGGTGAAAGGAGCCTTAAAAGGATTGAGCGCCGAGGTTATTAAAAATATATCCGGGATAACAGTCGATACTACCGGTTCAACGCCAGTGGCTGTCGATAAGGAAGGAGTTCCTTTATCTATGAAACCCGGGTTTGAAAACGATCCGGATGCCATGTTCGTTCTCTGGAAGGATCACACTGGTGTAAAAGAGGCTGCCGAGATCAATGAACTGGCAAGATCGTGGGGTGGTACTGACTTTACAAAATATGAAGGAGGGATCTATTCATCAGAATGGTTCTGGGCAAAGATCCTTCATGTTCTGAGGAACAGCGAAAAAGTAAGGGGAATCGCATTCTCATGGGTTGAGCACTGCGACTGGATTCCTGCATTAATAACCGG
Organism: Bacteroidales bacterium; assembly: GCA_003142255.1. Taxonomy (GTDB): domain Bacteria; phylum Bacteroidota; class Bacteroidia; order Bacteroidales; family VadinHA17; genus LD21. The sequence goes on from PLLO01000012.1 coordinate 139,729, forward strand.
AAATACAGACCCTCTTAAGCTTAAGCGGGGACGCTGTTCAGCCGGGCATAAGGCAATGTGGCATGAAGAGTTCAATGGCCTTCCCGATGAGAAATTCCTTGTAAAGCTCGATCCTCTCCTTAAAGGACTGAGGGAGCATCTCTACAGGGAGACATATACCTGCGACGTGCCGGTTGGAACAATCTCGGCCGAATGGGCTGCTAAGCTTGGTATACCGGGCGATGTTAAAGTAGGTGCCGGTGCTTTCGATGCACATCTGGGAGCTATAGGAGGTGAAATTCAGCCTTACCAGCTTATAAAGGTCATGGGAACTTCTACATGCGATATGATCGTGGCTCCGTTTAGTAAATCAGGAGAAAAGCTTGTTGCAGGTATATGCGGCCAGGTCGATGGCTCAATAATCCCGGGGATGCTGGGGCTTGAAGCCGGACAGTCAGCTTTTGGTGATGTATACGCCTGGTTCGGCAGACTGCTGCTGTGGCCTGTGAATGAGATAATTGCAAAAATGGAATGGCTCGATGATACCTCAAAGGAAAGGATAAGTAAGGAGAGTGCTGACCTGATAATTGCGGAACTGAGCCGTCAGGCAGAATCGATTCCTGAAGAGGAAACGGCTCTTATTGCGCTCGACTGGCTGAATGGCAGAAGGACACCTGATGCCGACCAGTCACTTAAAGGAGCAATTGCAGGGCTGACCCTGGGCTCAGATGCACCTAGGATATTCAAAGCACTTGTTGAAGCTACCGCTTTTGGATCGAGAATGATAAATGAAAGATTCATATCGGAGGGCGTTCGGATTGATGGCGTGATTGCAATCGGGGGAGTGGCCAAAAAAAATCCTTATGTAATGCAGATCGTTTCTGACGTTCTGAATATGCCGATCAAAGTGGCAACCTCGGACCAGACATGCGCCATGGGTTCAGCAATGGCAGCTTCTGTTGTGGCTGGCATCTATCAAGACATCCCTGCTGCACAGAAAGCTATGGGCGGGGGATTTGAAAAAGAATACAAACCAAATCCGGCAAAAGCAAAGAAATATAATGAACTCTTTGAAAAATATAAAAAACTCGGATCGTTTATTGAGAAAGAACTAAAATAATCCTTTGTGTTCCTTTGTGCCTTAGTGCCTTTGTGGCAAAAATATAGCCATAAAGACACAAAGACTCTAAGGTTCACAAAGAAGAAAGCATGATAACCCTTTTAATAAATCAAAAATGAAAAAGTATCTATTAGTTTTTACCCTGATTCTATTTTCGTCAGTCATTGCAAATGCGCAGAAAGAAAATATGGTTGCTGTTAACCAGCTGGTTATAGTTGCCAACCATTCAGGTCCTGTTATCAGCAAGGATATTTATGGCCATTTTTCAGAGCACCTTGGAACCTGTATTTATGGTGGTATTTGGGTCGGAACTGATTCGAAGATCCCGAACACCTACGGAATCAGGAACGATGTCCTTTTTGCTCTTCGCGAGATGAAAATACCAAATCTTCGCTGGCCGGGCGGATGCTTTGCAGATACTTATCACTGGAGAGACGGAATCGGTCCGCAGGAGAAAAGAGCATCGATTATAAATACGAACTGGGGCGGTGTAACCGAGGATAACTCATTCGGAACCCACGAATTCATGAAGCTCACCGAACTTGTAGGATGCGATGCCTATATAAGCGGCAATGTCGGTTCAGGCACTGTAAGAGAGATGGCAGATTGGGTTGAATATCTTACCTCTGGCTCTGACAGCCCTATGACCAGGCTCCGTAAGGAAAACGGACAGGATCAGCCATGGAAGGTAAAATTCTTTGCTATCGGCAACGAAAACTGGGGATGCGGAGGGAATATGACCCCCGAATTCTACGGCGACGTTATGAGACAATTCTCCACATATCTAAAGGATTTTTCAGGAAACAGGCTTTACCGCGTCGCATGCGGAGCGAGCGACAATGATCTTCAATGGACTGAAACACTTATGAAGGAACCAAAGAACAGGGGCATGTTCCAGGGAATATCACTCCATTACTATTCTGTTCCGGGCGGATGGGGCCGCAAAAGCAGCGCCACCGTTTTTGATGAGAATGACTGGTTTGAGACTTTCAGGCTCAATTATGACATGGACAGGATCATCAGGGGACATGCCGCCATTATGGACAGGTACGATCCCATGAAGACCAAAGGCCTTGTTGTTGATGAATGGGGAAACTGGTTCCAGGTTGAGCCTGGTACAAATCCCGGATTCCTCTATCAGCAGAACACCCTCCGGGACGCAATAACTGCAGCTATTCACCTTAACATCTTCAATCAGCATGCCGACAGGGTGAAAGTAGCTAACCTTGCCCAGGTTGTGAATGTCCTTCAGTCGGTGATACTCACGAAAGATGACAAAATGGTTCTGACACCCACCTATTATGTTTTCAAAATGTTCAAGGTGCACCAGGAAGCACAGCTTCTGAATACCGATCTCCGGTGCGAGGATTATGTCGTTGGCGACAGGAGAATTCCTGCAATATCTGCATCAGCATCTGTTGATAAAGATGGTAAGATGCATATTTCACTTGCAAACCTCAACCCTAATAAAGAGATTACAATTACCTGCCCCGTGATCGGTGATACTTTCAAGACGGTCTCTGGTGAAGTTCTTACAGCTAAGGAGATGGCTGCATACAATGATTTTGATAAGCCTGAATCCGTAAAGCCGGAATCGTTCAGCTCTTTTAACCTGAAGGATGGTATACTGACAGTAAAAATGCCCGCAAAATCAGTCGTAGTACTTGAATTGAAGAAATAGAAATAATTTCAGGGAACCGGAGGTTGCTAAAATATAATAAAAAACATTATTTCTTGACTTTGTGTCCTTCATGTTAACCTTCGTGATCCTTTGTGGTTAAATGATTTAGTTTCACCACAAAGGAGCACAAAGGATGTCACCAGGGAGCACGAAGGCTTTTAGATACCCATATTGAATAAGGTTTTTTCGTTGAATAAAATTAACTCTTAATATGAAAAACGGATTAAAGTTATTAGTGTTTCTGGCCGGGCTTATCCTATTTTCCGGATGTTCAAAACAAAGGAAAGCTGATTACCCGATCCAGCCTGTCCCGTTCACTTCGGTGAAAGTGACCGATGACTTCTGGGCTCCCAGGATAAAGAAGAACTCGACGGTAACGATACCCATCGCATTTTCTTATTGTGAATCAAGCGGCAGGGTTAAGAACTTTGAGATAGCCGGGAAGCTCGATACAGGGAAATTCCAGACTATTTATCCATTTGATGATTCAGATGTATATAAAATAATAGAAGGGGCCAGCTATTCGCTTCAGACAAATCCCGATGCGAAGCTTGAGGTATACCTGGATACCTTAATATATAAGATCGGCAAAGCGCAGGAACCCGACGGTTATCTCTATACCAACCGGACAATTGCAGAAATGCATGGAGGGAAAGGACTTCATGAATGGGCATCAAAAAAAAGGTGGGAACAGGATTCCGTACTCAGTCATGAGCTATATAATCTGGGCCATCTTTACGAAGCGGCAGTTGCACATTACCAGGCAACTGGCAAAAAAACTCTTCTCAACATTGCCCTCAAATCAGCCGACCTGGTCAATAAGGATTTCGGATGGGACAGGGAGAAAGTCTACCCGGGTCACCAGGTTATTGAGATGGGACTAGTGAAGCTTTATCGTGTGACAGGAGAGAAGAAATACCTCGATCTGGCTAAATTTTTCCTTGACGTGCGGGGGCCAAAGGGTGAGGCCTATAACCAGGCCAATAAAAAAGTCATCGACCAGACTGAGGCCGTAGGTCATGCTGTGCGTGCTACCTATATGTATTCGGGAATGGCAGACATTGCCGCAATTGAAAATGACAAGTCTTATCTTAATGCCATAACAAAGATATGGGAAGATATCGTTTACAGGAAGATATATGTTACAGGCGGCATTGGAGCCACAGGCGGTAATGAAGGCTTTGCCGACCCATATGTCCTGCCAAATATGTCGGCCTACTGTGAAACCTGTGCATCGATAGGGGACATTTTTGCGAATCACAGGCTCTTCCTGCTGCATGGCGAGGCAAAGTATATTGACATCCTTGAGAAGACCCTTTACAATTCGATGTTGTCAGGAGTCTCATTATCGGCCGATAGGTTCTTTTATCCCAATCCGCTAGAATCAAACGGCCAGCATGCCAGGAGTGCCTGGTTTGGCTGTGCCTGCTGTCCTTCCAATATTGCAAGATTTGTGCCTGCAATACCAGGTTATATTTATGCCGTAACGGATGAGGATCTTTATATTAATTTGTTCATTTCAAATGATGCAAACATAACGGTTGGCAGGACTAAGGTTCAGGTTTCGCAGAAAGCCGGTTTCCCGTGGGATGGGAAAGTGGAGGTGACAGTAAATCCTGAGAAGAACGCCAGTTTCTCGATTATGATCCGTATTCCGGATTGGGCTCTCAATGAAGCAATTCCGGGAGGGCTTTATAAATTTGACGACAACCTGAATGAAAAATATAAGATTTCCGTCAACGGTGAGACAAAAGAGTGGGAGATTGAAAACGGTTATGCTGAAATTGAAAGGCGATGGAAGAGGGGCGACAGAATTGAAATAGATTTTCCCATGCCGGTCAGAAAAGTCATTGCAGACGAAAGGGTTAAGGATGATGCCGGCAAGATTGCCATCCAGAGGGGTCCTGTTATTTATTGTGCAGAATGGCCCGACAACGATAATGGTAATGTAAGGAACCTCGTCATAAATAAGGATGCTCCTCTGACTGCAGAATTTGTTCCGACCCTTCTTGGAGGTACTGAAGTTATAAAGACAAAAGGCTTCCAGACAAAGAGGACCCTTGACGGTAAAATAGAATCGCTGCCTGAAGAGCCGGTCACTCTTATTCCTTACGCACTGTGGAATAACCGTGGCCCGGGACAGATGATGGTATGGCTGCCGGTTTCAAAGGAGAGTTCAAATCCTCTTCCTGCATCTACAATAAAAATAAAAGGTCAGGCTCAATAAAGATTTTGCCAGCGGTATTTATAAATGGATAGTTAAATGACCAGGAAACTCCGGTTAAATATTATTTTCTTTTGTTTGCTTTTCTCCTTCACGGTTGTTAATGCGCAAGAGGCCCGTTTTGTATTTTCTCACCTTGATGTAAATGAAGGATTGTCGGATAACAGGATAAAGTGCATCATTAAAGACAGGAGCGGCTTTTTATGGTTTGGCACGAGCACCGGACTGAACCGGTACGATGGATATGAATTTGAATTATACCTGAAAAGCAACAGCGACTCCTCATCTCTTTCCGATAATGATATCAATGCCATAGCAGAAGATCATGACGGGAACCTCTGGATAGGAACCAGGAGCGGGATCTGCGTGCTTGACATTAATACATACAAATTCAGGAGGATAAACCTTATCGGATCAGCAAAAGGAGGTTGCCAGGATGTAAATTATATTACTGCTATTACTTCAGATTCAGAAGGTAACATTTGGATAGGAACTCACAGCGGCTTGTTTTTTTACAATTGTACGACAAGAACGATTGAACATTTTATGTTGGATGATCAATCATGCTCTTCATTATTCAATAACATCACTGCGCTTTCTCATGACTATGAAGGCTCTGTATGGATCGGAACAGTCAATGGGTATATATTTAAATACAGCATCAGTTCCAGCTCCATTGAAAAGCTTGAGTCATTAAGGTTCAGCCATGGCGCAGGCAACCCGGTAAGGCAGCTGTTCGCGGATAATGAAGGCATCCTGTGGGTTGCTGATTCTTATGGGCTTTGTATGTTCAACATAAAGACCAGGACCTGGATGCATGATAAGCAGGTACTGCTTGATTCGAATTTTTCCAACCTGCAGATATCCGGTATAAGCCAGGATGGTGAAGGAACAATATGGGTCGTTACTGACGGCAATGGTCTGTTCCTGATCGGGAAGAATGATTTCACCATCACAAATCTCCTGAGCAGGCCTTATGCTGAAGGAGGGCTATCAAGCGACGGGCTTTTATTTCTATATATAGATAGTTCAGGTACATCGTGGATAGGAACAACCAAGAAAGGAGTAGATTTTTATAAGAAGGATATCAGGAAATTTCAGCTTATAAGGAATTATCCGTCCGAAAAAAACTCACTTTCCAACAATGATGTCAACTCGGTAACTGAGGATCTGAAGGGAAAACTGTGGATCGGCACTAACGGGGGTGGATTGAATTATTATGATCCCACAAGGAACAGCTTTACGGTTTACAGATCATCGCCGGGAAATCCAGCCGGACTGAGTAATAATTATATTGTTTCGGTTTTTGAAGATTCCGAGCATAAAATATGGGCCGGAACCTTTCTTGGAGGATTGAACCGCCTTGATCCTGAAACAGGAAGATTCACGGTTTACAGGTACAACAGTTCTGATTCAACATCAATTTCAGACAACAGCGTCTGGGGTATTTGTGAAGACAGCCAGCATAATTTATGGTTCGCAACGCTGACTAACGGGCTGAACCTTTTCAACAGGAAGACAGGGAAGTTCAGAAGATATCTCTCAGAGAACAGTTCTCTATGTTTCAATTATCTTAACTCAATTACCTCTGATAAGAATGACAATCTCTGGATAAGCTCATCAAACGGACTTATCTTTTTTAATCCGCGCCAGAATTTGTCAGTCTGCTATACTAATAACCCGAACAATAGTTCATCTGTAAGCGATAATCATATTTCATCTGTATTCGAGGACAGCCGGGGCCTCTTCTGGGTGTGCACAGGCCATGGGCTCAATCTGATGGACAGGAAAACCAACTCTTTCAGGGCTTTCTATGAGTCCGACGGACTGCCTTCAGCTTGTGTACTCAGGATCCTTGAGGACAGGAATCATGACCTATGGATAAGTACAAAGAACGGCATCTCAAAGCTCACCGTAAGCCAGGCCGAAAGATATAACTCTCTTTCATTTTATTTTAAAAACTATACGATCAGTGACGGGCTTCAGGGAAAGGAGTTTAATGAAACTGCGGCCGTGAAATCACAAAAGGGGATACTGTATTTTGGCGGACCTGATGGACTTAACAGCTTCGATCCGGCCCAGATATCTGAGGACAGTATTGCTACGAAGCTGGTTTTTACAAAACTGCGCATCTTCAATAATATTATTTCTGCAGGAGAGAAGTATGACAACAGGATAATTCTCGAAAAGCCACTGTTCAATACAACCGAGATAAAGCTCCGTTACCGGGAGAACTCATTTACAATTGATTTTGCGGCACTGAATTACTTTTTTCCTGAGAAAACCGAATACTCGTACAAGCTTGAAGGCTTTAATAACTCCTGGATAATGACGGAAGGGAGGAAGAATTTTGCCAATTACTCAAACCTCAACCAGGGAAGCTATAAGTTCATGCTGCGAGGTACCAACTCCAACAGGATATGGAACAGCGGCGAGATTGTTCTGAAAATCAGGATCCTGCCGCCAATCTGGAAAAGCTGGTACGCATACATATTCTACATTCTGCTTGGAACGTCCACACTGATACTCCTTCGTATTTATACTCTGAAAAGGGAACGGACAAGAATGAGAGTTGAGCAGGAAAGGATTGAGGCTCAGCACACTCATGAAATCGACTCGCTGAAGCTTAAGTTCTTTACCAATATTTCGCATGAATTCAGGACTCCTCTCACCTTAATTCTATCGCCTGTCGAAAATCTTATTAACGCCTGGAAAGGCAAGCCTGAAGAAAAAAACCTGAGACTGATCAGTCAGAATGCAAGAAGACTGCTGCTAATGGTCAACCAGCTGCTCGATTTCAGGAAACTTGAGATGCAGGGATTCAGATACTCTCCTTCATACGGCGATATTGTTGCTTTCCTGAAGGATGTGGTTGATTCATTCGTTGATCTCAGTGAACAGAAACATATTGAACTTAGTTTCGTGACGGAAGTTAAAACCCTGCAGACCAGTTTTGACAAGGATAAACTTGAGAAGATCATATTCAACCTCCTTTCGAATGCATTCAAATTCGTTCATGAAAATGGAAGGGTGTCTGTGCATATAAGGCAGGTGCCTCCTGTCTATGGCAATCCTTCCGGAATTGAATTGAAAGAGGGAAGAGTGGTTATTGATGTCGAAGACAACGGCATCGGAATACCTGCAGGGAAGCTTCAGGACCTGTTTACACGGTCATATACTATCGAAACGCCAGGCCTTTCAGAACAGGGGAATGGCATCGGCCTTTCGCTGGTAAATGAGTTCGTCAGGCTCCATGATGGTGATCTAACTGTCAAAAGCGAACCCGGAAAGGGAAGTATTTTCACAGTTTCAATTCCGGTCAGAGATATTGAGGCGCCACCTGAAACAGAAAATACACCTTCCCTCCCGGTGCGAGCCGGTTCTGTGAATGATGAAGGCTATAACAGTGATATTGCTAGTGAGAATAGCAAACCGGTTATCTTCATTGCAGAGGATAATGATGACCTTCGGTTTTACCTGAAGGAAAATCTCCGCAAGAAATATCAGATCATGGAGGCAGCTAACGGCAGCGATGCTCTGAAAAAAATACGCAAGACTGTCCCGGATCTCATTATCTCAGATATAATGATGCCGGGGCTGAACGGGATTGAACTCTGCAAGAAGGTCAAGAACGATAAAGCCCTTTCCCACATTCCTTTCATCCTTCTGACCGCGAAATACACTGAAGAACAGCAGATTGAAGGAATTGAGGCTGGCGCTGATGATTATATTACCAAGCCCTTCAATTTCCAGATACTTGTTTCTAAAATCGACAATTCGGTAAAAGTCAGGAAAAATATCAGGCAGCTTTTCAAAAATAAGTTGAACATTGAACCCAGCGAGATTGAGATCACTTCTCTTGACGAACAGTTCCTGCAGAAGGCCATCGCTATTGTGGAGAAAAATATATCCCTTGCTGATTTTACCGTTGAGGAGTTAAGCCGGGAAATGGGAATGAGCAGGACTCTGCTTTACAAGAAGATACTTGCACTTACAGGAAAATCACCTGTGGAGTTCATCAGGATACTGAGACTGAAAAGAGCAGCACTTCTTCTGCAGAAAAGCCAGCTGAATGTTTCTGAAATTACGTTCAGGGTCGGCTTTAAGGATCCTAAATATTTCAGGAAACATTTCCTGAAGGAATTCGGAGTCCTTCCTTCAAAATATTCCGTTGGCAAAGAAAAAAAAGATACTGAAGTTTCCTGACCCTGTCAAACCCTATTAATTCAAAGTTTGCTCCTTAATCTTCTTACCATTCAGATTTATAGGAGATTTCGTTGTAATGTTTGAAACCGCATTCGTTTGAAATATTGACCTTAAAAATCAAATGACCCCCTAAACATTAACATTTGATATTGTAATTCCAATGATTATTTTTCTTACTTTTGAAAGAATTGATCGGCGCGGAAATCTGACTTCGCGCCTCAAACCTGAAATTTTTAACCAAAATGTAGTTAATGTTTTATCCTAAAACCCAAAACTATGCTTAAACGAAGTGCATTATTTGTTTTGTTACTATTGGCCAATCTGAGCCTGATAGCCCAGCAGTCAGTTACTGGGGTTGTCAGGGACGCAGGTGGACAACCAATGTCTGGAGTAACAGTAGTAGTCCAGGGCACTTCTGTCGGGACCTTAACAGGTGTTGACGGGAAGTATTCCCTTAACGTACCTTCAGGAGGTACTACCTTACAATTTACTTTCATCGGTTTCACACAGCAGACTGTAGCTATCACAGGCAGATCTGTTGTTGACGTAACCATGTCGGAAGCCCTGACGGGTCTCGACGAGGTTGTTGTCATCGGTTACGGTTCACTGAAGAAGAAACTTGTAACCGGTGCCACAGTCCAGGTAAAAGGCGATGACATCCAGAAGCTGAGCACAATTTCCCCAATGACAGCTCTGCAGGGTCAGACACCCGGTCTTTCAATTATAAAGACGACAGGGCAACCCGGTGATGGATTTAAAGTCAACATCCGTGGTATGGGGACTATCGGTAACTCGCAGCCTCTGTATGTTATCGATGGAGTCCCGGGAGGGAATATCGATAACTTCTCTCCTTCTGATATCGAATCAATCGATATCCTCAAGGACGCTGCCTCTTCAGCAATCTATGGTTCACGAGGCGCTAACGGTGTAATACTTGTCACAACCAAAAAAGGCGTTAGACCCGCTTCTGGAGGCAAAGTAAATATTTCTTACGACGGAAGTTTCGGATGGCAGAATCTATACAAAAAGCTGCCGTTAATGAATGCACAGGAATATGCAAATATCGTAAATGAGGCAAGAGTAAACAGCAGCCTGCCTCTTCTTGATTTCGCCAGCCTTGTTCCAGACTGGGATAAAATAATCACCGGGGAATGGACAGGAACCGACTGGCTCGACCAGCTAACTGTTAAAAATGCTCCTGTTTCAAATAACTCTATCAACATCACAGGAGGATCCGAATTAGCTTCCTATTCAATGGGTATTTCCCATTCTAATCAGGATGGTATCATCGGAAATCCTGTTCAGTCACATTTTGAACGTTATTCCTTCCGTATGAATTCCGACTTTTCAGTAATTAAGAACACAGCCAGAACATTTGATATACTAAAGGTCGGCGAAACTTTAAGATATACTTATTCAAAAAGTAATGGTATCGGAACAGGGAACCAGTATTGGAACGATGTTTTTAGTTGCCTCGTTGCCAGTCCTTTCCTGCCAATGTATGCAGCAGATAAATCAGATCTTGCTTACCCATATCATTACTCAATTCCATGGAATCTCCAGGAGACAAACCCAATTGGTTCTATGGTCTATAACCGTGGACAGAATGCAAACAATAATTATGGTCTTGCCGGCAGCCTCTATTTTGAGATTCAGCCTGTTAAAAACCTTGTCTTCAAATCCTCATTTGGATATAACATGTCTGCATATACTGGCAGAAGTTATACCCCGATCTATACCCTGAGTACAACATCATTCAGGACTACTGACCAGGTAAACCAGAATATGTCGGCTGGTTACAACTGGACATGGGAGAACACGCTTTCATATAATTTCAAACTTGGCAACGACCATGCTTTCACAGCCCTTTTAGGTACTTCAGCTGAAAAATGGGGACTTGGAGAAAGTCTTGGCGGATCAAATCAGAATTCTTTGTATACTGATTTTCTTCACTCATACCTTAATAACACTCCTGTTATTTATTCTGATGGTAAGACAAGCCTTAGCGGAAGCCCATGGGGCGAAGGTGGAATCCTTTCCTATTTCGGCCGTCTTTCATACACATATAAGGAAAGATATATGGCCACGGCTATCCTTCGTGCTGATGGCTCTTCGAATTTCGCCAAAGGAAAGAGATGGGGATATTTCCCGTCAGTTTCAGCAGGCTGGGTTATTTCTGAAGAAAACTTTTTCCAGAATATCAAGAACTCCATTGACTTCCTGAAACTGCGCGCAAGCTGGGGACAGAACGGTAACCAATCGATCAGCGGATTCCAGTACTTGTCAACCATCTCCTTCTCGAATGTTAATTATTTCTTCGGAGGAGATAAAGGAATCGTTTCCACTGGCGGTTATCCTGATATTCTTCCCAACCCCGATGTAACCTGGGAAACATCTGACCAGCTTAACATCGGTTTTGATGCACGTTTCCTTAAAAACAAATTGGGTGCTGAATTCGACTGGTACAGCAGAACCACTTTCGACTGGCTCATAAATCCTTCGATGCTTGCATCTTACGGAACTAATGCTCCGTATGTTAACGGAGGTGACGTATCGAATAAAGGAGCTGAACTGGCTCTTACATGGAGTGATAATTCTGGTGACCTGAACTATTCAATTGGAGTCAATGCTGCTTATAATAAAAATAAAGTATTGCGTATTGCCAACCAGGAAGGAATTTTCCATGGGCCAGGTAACGTTCTGGGACAGGGAACTGAAGAGCTTTATCGTGCCCAGGTCGGATTCCCGATCGGATATTTCTGGGGCTACAAGACAGTTGGAGTCTTCCAGTCAATGGCCGAAGTAAGTTCCTACAAGAATTCAGCAGGCTTAGTAATTCAACCGACAGCTATTGATGGTGACTTGAAATTCCAGGATACCAACGACGACGGGGTAATAGATTATCACGATAAGGTAATGATAGGAGATCCAAACCCTGATGTTATTCTCGGCTTAAATTTCTCAGTATCTTGTAAGGGGTTCGATTTCTCCTTAATGTCGAACGGTGCTTTTGGTCAGCAGATAGCACGCAGCTGGCGTCGCTGGGCCGACAGTCCTCTGAACAATTATACCACCGATATTTTTAGCAGGTGGCACGGTGCCGGGACATCGGATAAGTACCCTCGTCTTACCTATGGTTCAAGTATTAACTGGCAGTATGTTTCAGATATTTTTATTGAAAATGGCGATTATCTGAGAATAAGTAACGTTACTCTCGGTTACGACTTTAAAAAACTCTTCCCTGCAATTCCGCTTGCTCAGGCAAGATTTTTCACATCAATCCAGAACCTTTATACATTCACCAAGTATTCCGGAATGGACCCCGAAATCGGAGGTGGAAGTGGTACTGACAGCTGGGCAAAAGGAATTGATATAGGATATTATCCAGCTCCGCGAACCTTTATGCTGGGTGTAAGCTTAAAATTCTAAATAGATGAAGAATATGAAAAAGATATTTTTATTACTACTTACAGGCGCTCTTCTGGCAGGATGCTCTGATAGCTTTCTGGATACGGTTCCACTTGTAAAGAAAACCAATAACGACTTCTATAAGACGCCAACGGATATGGACCAGGCGCTCACAGCTGCGTATGTGACTTTGGTTGCAGTACCTACTGGATCGGTCCTAAATGCATATCCGTTTGTCGTTTCTGAGCTTATGTCAGATGAACGCTTTGGCGGCGGTGGTGACAACGACCTGGATCCAAGAGCTATATGCGACTTTAAAATTACTGGTTCAGATATGTTTGAAAGTGCCTGGACACGTTACTACACAGGTATTTTCCGCTGTAATATGATCCTGGAAAATATTGACAAGCCTGCATGGGGCAGTGCAGCTGCTAAAGGCAAAGTTGAAGGACAGGCACGTTTTCTAAGGGCAATGTTTTATTTCGACATGTCCCGCATGTTTGGCGAAGTTCCGCTGATTCTCGAAACAAAACCGCTGAACATACCAAAAACTCCGGCTGCTGAGACGTATGCACAGATCGCTACTGATCTGAAATCCGCTATAGATGGTTTCCCGAGCGTACCATATAGTTCAGCTTTAATTGCTGATGCAGGCCGAGCCAACAGGTGGACGGCTGAAGCTTTGATGGCACGTGTATTTCTCTTCTATACCGGCTATTATGGAACAACAGATCTTCCTCTTGTGGGAGGAGGTTCAGTTACCAAAGCTGAAGTAATAACCTGGATTGAAGACTGCAGGGATAACAGCGGATATAAACTTATGCCAGAATTCAAAGACCTTTGGCCATATTCCTATATTACTCCAGCTAATTCTGATAGCCTTAGCTACAAATATGCTGTTACCAATAGTTTATCATGGTATAAGGAAACCGGCAACAACTGGGAATCAATGTTTTCTATGAATTATTCAACATTTGCAAGCTGGAGTACAAGTATTTATTACAGCAATCAGATGGACCTGTTTTTCGGCTGGAGAGCCTATACAACAGGAGTTATTGGAAATGGATGGGGAATGGGTACAGTAAATAAAAACCTCTGGAACGACTGGTCTGATTTGGATGTACGTAAAAGAGCATCAATCCTTGATGTTACGGATATGGCTAATGAAGGATATGGATCAGACTACGGTCTTGGCGTTGATCTGCATGATAAAGAAATGGATGAAACAGGATTCTGGCAGAAAAAATATATCCCTATTAACGTTTGCGTTAAGGTTGCAACTGCAGGCAGCAAAGCAAAAGCCGGCTGGCATAACTACAGCGTAAATCTATATGGTGCTACAAATGACTTTCAGCTGGATAACATGCAGAATATAGTTCTCATCCGTTTTGCGGATGTTCTTTTGATGCATTCAGAACTTACAGAAACAGTCGCTGGTATCAATGCTGTAAGGCACAGGGCAGATCCAACTAATGCTAACCTTCCTCCAATTGCGGCATATTCGCTTGATGCCCTTAAAGCAGAGCGTAGATTTGAACTTGCTTTCGAGGGTGTACGCTACTATGACCTGCTTCGCTGGTATGGTAAAGGCCACCTTGACCAGCTGAAAATTGTCCTTGAAAGCCAGAACGGTGTTACCACCTTTAACAATGGTGTTTGGGGAGTCAAAAAGGGAGTTGATTTCCGGATTGAAACCGGCGGATTCCTCCAGATCCCAAATAAGGAAGTACAGCTTTCTGAAGGTATCCTGGTTCAGAACGTTGGCTGGGAAACCGGTACTGCGCCTGTATATTCATTTAGTTGCAAATAGTAATATATAAGGAGAAAAGATATGAAAAGAAGAATATTTTATCTGATTGGAGGATTTGTGCTTTTGATGGGTGCGTGTACCCCAATTGAAATCAGGCAAGATCCAGAAGCTGCTTTGACCTCAGACCAGCTGAAAATAACTATCACGCAGAATCCTGCTGGTTCAAACACAGTAGTATTCACTAATGAAACTCCTGCCATAATGCTTTGGGACTGGGGAACCGGGACTGATCATAAGGCAATTGATACTATCTATCTACCATTTGCCGGTACTTACACTTTGAAATATACAGCTTTTTTCGCTGGGAGCACAGGCTCAGTCACTGGCACAAAAACATTTACTATAGCTGCAAATGACAATGCCTTTTTTGACAAGGATCCCTTGTGGAAACAGCTAACTGGAGGTGGAACCGGACAAACCTGGGTATTTGCTATGGACCATCCATGTGGAAATCTGGCTGGGAATGGACCTCAGGAATGTATTTTACCTACCTGGTGGACAATGACCCCGGCTAGTTATAATCAATCCACTACAACTGATGAGATGACTATGGATTTAAATGGTGCTGCTAACTTTAAGCGTAAATATGCTGACGGCAGTACTGCTTCGGGCTTTTTCAATATCATTGCACCTTTCGTGAATAGTGCTGGAACTTTCCATGCATTCGAGGTCCTTGGAGGCCTTAAATTTCCATGGCCGGGTGCCGGCAAATATCATGTAACCAACATAAATGCAAATGAATTAAGCCTTCACGAATATCAGCAATATAATATAGCCTTATATAAACGTAAGGGTTATACTTATTAACCTTCTTAATTCAATTTGGTATTAGTAGCTATCGCTGAAAAGCGATAGCTACTTTTATTATGAACAATAGCCCAGTACTATTACATTTGATAGTTTTTGTTTGAAATCCGGGGAAGTTATATGTACAATCGATTCTATCCGTGTTTATCAATTGTTTTATTAGCCTTATCTGTTTCCTGCTCAAGAGAAGCATCGGATAACTTAATTAAGGATTTGAAACAATGGAACCTGAACGGTAATGTAAAATCGCTATCGGAAATCACCTATTCCAGGAGCGGTAAATATGTTACAGATATTTTATTTAATAAGGCAGGTTTTGTTACGGAACAGGCTTCGTACAATCCCAATGGCTCACTCATAAGGAGATGGATATACAAGTATGACAAACTCAACCATAAACAAACGCGTGACTGTTATGTTTTAAATGATAGTTTAAGCTATACCATGTACTTTTATTATAACGAGCACTGGAAAGTTACTGCTACCAAAGAGATTAAATCCAATGGCACTTTAGGATCGCAAACTAATAACCTCTATGATGGGAACGGGAATATTACTAAAGAAACAAATATTAATGAGAACGCAAGAGTAGCGTTTCTGACCTTTCACACTTACAATAAAAATAATAAAGTTATAGGGGAAATTTATATTGATTCTGTTTTCCATAACAGCTGGAAACAATCATACAAATACAACAGGAAAGAACTAGTGGAAGAAATTTCCTATTATTCTATGAAGGATAGCCTTTTGCAGGATATTAAATATACTTATTATAAGAACAAAAAGGTCGAAAAGATCTTTTCGTATGATGAGCAAATGAAATGCAATTCCATTAAAACCTATAAGTATGATAAAAAAGGGAATGTAATTGAAACTTTGGAATTTGACCAAGGGAAAAACACCCATGAAAAGAGGATATTCAAATATAAATTCGATAAGCACTATAATTGGACTTTTTACTCGGAATATGTTAATGATGAACTGGAAGACTTATTGACAAGGGATATCCAATATTTTTGAGATATAAACAAGTTGAATAAACGCGATTTAAAATAATTTGATTGATGGAGTCCGGGAATAGTAATATGATTAAAAAACGAATTAATGTTCCGGGGATATTATTTATTTCATTGTTTTTCATTTGCACTTTTGTCTTTTTTAGTATTTTCTATGAATACCATATTTATTTTATTGAACAACTGCAGGTCTTCCTTTTAACATTCAGCCATTTTGTTGGCTATCTTCATAAACCGGCATTCCTTTCATCATATCTTGGAGATTTCCTGACACAATTCTATTACCTCATCGGTGGTGGTGCAATCGTGATCACTGTCACTCTTATAATGCTCTGGCTGAGTGCAGGATTACTTTTCAAAAAGCTTAGTAATAGAAGTCTTCCTTTCTTATTGCCACTGATCCCGGTTGTATTCAGCTGGATAGCATTATGCGATCCTGCATTTCCTGTCTCAAATGTGATCGCTATTATTATAAGTGTTCTTTGTACACTAATTTATATTTCGATAAATTCCGGTAAATCAAGGATTATTTTCGGGATTATAATGACCGGCTTATTATATATTGCTACAGGCAGCAGTTTTTATATTCTTACTGTAACGGCTATCTGTTATGAACTTTTCAGGTCAGGCAATTTGTCATTTAAACCGCAAATAATTATTTACCTGGTCATTATGCTTTGTGCTCCAATTTTATTTTCTCTTGGTTTGAGAGGCACCTATCTTTTGACTTCAAAGCAGGCTCTTACCTATTTGTCGGATTTGACAAAAAATGCCGGATACATTCAGTTTCTTCCATTGATATCGTTGATAGTTACTGTATTGGCAGCTTTTCTACCTATTAAAAGAATTACCCGGAGAATTAATTCCTCGCTCTTATTGGCCTTCCAGCTTATCATTCTTGCATCTGTTCTAATTCCCGGAATACTTCATGTTGCTGATTTTACAATGGAAAAAATACTGAGACTTGACTATGAAGCGAATCATAACCGATGGGATAAGGTCTATGACTTATCACGGAAATATGGAATGCATAATAATCTTTCAGCTTATTATACAAATATAGCCCTGTCCAAATTTGGTGTTATGCCGGATGAGCTTATGGAACATTATCAACCTGCGACAGCAGGACTTTTCCTCCCTGTTAATGCAAATCAGAATTACCTTACAATCGTGCTAAGCAATGAAGTTTACTGGCAGCTTGGCGATTTGAATGCTTCACAGCACTCAGCCATGCTTGGAACTATATTTTCACCGAGGGCTCAGAACAGCCGTCTCATGAAGCGACTCGTGGAGATAAATATCGTTAATGGTCAATATGACGTTGCAGGAAAATTTATCACGATTCTTGAAAAAACGATGTTTCACAAAAAATGGGCATCAGACAGGAGAAAATACCTTTTCAATGAAGCGGAATGCGCCGGATCGAAATGGATTACTGAGAAGAGAGCTATCATCCCGGTCAGAGACCTGTTAAAGAAAGGGAATGATTATTTAACAACACTGCGAATGCTGGCTGATAATCATTCTGAAAACAGGATGGCTATCGATTATCTTCTTTGTTACCATCTGCTTGCTAAAGATATCAGGTCATTTGCAGAAGACTTCAATAAGTATTATTCAGCAGGAAATATGCTTCTTCCAAAGATTTACCAGGAGGCATTACTGATATGGATAACTTCCGGGGCAGGCAATTATAAAGATTATGAAAAATTCGGATTCAGCCCCGTGATAATGAAAGATATGGCAGAATACACTAAAATATTCGAAGAGAACGAGGGCAAAGGATATGCTTTGCAGCAAAAATATGGCAAAACTTACTGGTTTTATTATCATTTTGCAACAATAAAGACCAAATAAGTGATTCAACTAATTCTATGAGTAACATAACAGAAATGTTTAACCGCAAAGTGCGCAGAGATGGCGCAAAACACGCAAAGACAATACTCATAAATTCTTTGTGGCCTTTGCGATCGCTTAGCAGTCTTTGCGGTTATAAAGTTATTTTGCTGCTTGCATTAGGCTTTTTCCCGGGCTGTATGCATAACAGTAAAATTGCAATTAAAAACGATGGTTATCCGCCTGTTTATCCTGATTATGTGAATGTGATAATACCATATAATATTGCTCCTCTTAATTTCAAGATTACGGATAAGTGCAGCAAGGTCGATGTGACACTTTCAGGTAAAAAGAGCAGTATAAGGATAAAATCGGGATACAAGGTCAGCATCCCGATCAACAAGTGGAAGAAACTGATTAATGAGCAAAAAAATGGCTCAATAGTTGTTTCAGTGGCTGCATTTTCAGACGGTAAATGGCAGAGATACAAATCATTCAGCATTTACGTCTCATCTGACAAAATAGATCCATACTTGTCATACAGGCTTATAGAACCGGGTTATGAGGTCTACCACAAGCTCAGTATCTGCGAACGCGACCTGGAGAGCTTTCATGAAAGAGCGATAATTGACAACAATCTTATCGACGGTGGTTGCATCAATTGCCATACATATGCTCAGCAGGACCCATCCCGTTCATTCTTTCATCTTCGTAATAAGGATGGCGGCACAATGATCCAGATTGATGGTAAATTCAGGAAGATAAATACCAGGACTGACAGCACAATATCAGCCGGCGTTTACGGTAACTGGCATCCCGGAGGGAGATATCTTGCCTTCTCTACCAATGTCATAATACCTGAGTTTCACTCAATTAACAACATGAGGCTTGAAGTCTATGATACCATTTCTGATGTGGTAGTGCTCGATATTGTCAGGAACGAGATCATCAGGAATCCTCTTCTCTCCGGAAGCAGGGAATTTGAAACATTTCCTGCTTTTTCGACCGATGGTAAGAGGTTATTCTTTTGCAGCGCAAAATCAGCCAGGATGCCTGAAAACTATAATTCCATCAGGTACAGTCTGTGCGCAATAGATTTTGATCCGGTTTCAGGGACTTGTGGAACACGGATTGATACTCTGGTTTCCTCGTTCAGGACAGGAAAGACCGTGAGTGAGCCGAAACCTTCACCTGACGGGAAATACATTCTTTTCACTTCATTCGGTTATGGAAACTTCCCTGTCTGGCATAAGGAGGCCGACCTTCATCTGCTGAGGTTGTCGGATATGAGTATCGATACGCTGGCTATTGTCAATTCGGACAATTCGGATACATACCATAGCTGGTCGTCGGACAGCAGGTGGTTCGTGTTTGCGAGCAAACGGGGTAACGGCATGTACGGCAAACCGTATTTTGCCCATATAGATGAGAACGGGAAATGCTCAAAACCCTTCCTACTTCCGCAGAAGAACCCTGACTTCTACGATTACTTCATGAAGTCTTATAATATTCCTGAGCTGGCGAAGGGACCGGTTCCATTCAACCCTCTCGACGTAGAGAAAGCCTTCCGGAGCCTTAAAGCAGAACAGGTAAAATATGTTGCCAGGTAAAATATTGAATATCAGGTGATAATACATGAATTCAATAGATAGATATTTTGGTAAAAATTGAGATAAAAATAATTAATAATAAGATTGTGAGATTCCTCGCTGACGCTCGGAATGACAGGGCTGTTTTAGGTAATAGGGGGAAGCATAGGCGATTCGCTCAGGCGAATCGCCTATGCTTCCCCCCCTTATAACAAATGAACTGTCATTCCGAATGAATCCGCCGGCTGGCGGATGAATGAGGAATCTCCCCTGAAATAAACAAAATAATTAAAAAGATATGTATCAAGGATAGTTCCTCAAAAAAAGAAGTTTCTGTCATTCTGAGCGGAACGAAGTGAAGCGAAGAATCTCCATTAATTTCAAATAATTTCCGTTAATAGTGATAAAAAATGTAGTTTTGCTTAACAGTATAATTATATCAGAATGGAAGATAAAAAGCTGCTGAAATATACTGAATATCTGTTTACGGGACTTTTCCTCTCAGGTATCTTCATCTTTTTCGCTTTTTTCTATAACAATCATCTTCATTTTGAGGAGGAAACGCAACTTTTTCTACTTACAGGAGATGTTTTTATAGCAAAAATGGGACTGCCGGGCGGATTTTTAGGCTGGCTTGGACAATTCCTCACCCAATTCTATTTTGTTTCGCTGGCGGGACCTTTTATAATTACCATCCTGCTTTTCTTAATACAGAGGATAACTTACAGGATCCTTTCAACCATTAATGATAACAGGTCATTTTTTATTGTCAGCTTTCTGGTTCCTCTTAATGCCATGCTGATAATATGCGATGAATTCTACCCGTTATCAGCCGTTATAGGCGTTCTGATTTCCCTGACAGCAGGATGGATTTATACCAACTTACAGGAAAACAACCGGAGGTTCATAGCAGGACTCGTGCTCATTCCGCTCACTTACTGCCTGGCAGGGGGATCATTCCTCTCTTTGCTGGCCGTTATTATTGTATTTGAGATATTGTCTGCTGCCAGAGCCAGGAAAAACAGAGTCCTGGGAAAGACGAACGATACTCCGGTTTTCAGGATATTAAAGATCTGGCAGTTGTTAATTTTTATAATTATTTCGGCAGGCATACCCTTGCTTGCCAGGCAGTTCCTTGTTCAGGAGCCCATAGGCCTTGCCTATTTCAGTGAATTCTATTACGATCTCAGGATCGAGATTCCCAAGGCAATACCTATCATGTTCGCCCTGCCTGCAATACTGATGATCATTGTTTACTTTCTGCCTTCAAAGGAGAAAATTTACAAGGCAGCCATTTTCATCCAGGTAGCACTCTATATTCCTGCAGTTATATTTGGTCTGAAGCTCTGGGCTAATTTCAGGGCCGAAGAAATAATGAAATATGATTACCTGGTACGGATGAACCAATGGAGCGACGTTATCCAATATGCTGAAAAAAAACCTCCGCGGAATAACCTTTCACTGGCAATGCTTAACCTGTCTCTGGCAAAGACCGGCACAATGGGAGACAGGATGTTTAATTTCAGACAAAATGGTGCCGGCGGACTCTTCCCTTCTTTTGCTAAAGAGTATGTTGCTCCCATGATGGGCGGTGAGATTTATTACCAGCTTGGTCTGGTGAATGCTTCACAGGAATATTCATTTGAAAGCATGGAAACCACTCCGGACCTTGGTAAATCAGTCCGCTCAGTAAAAAGGCTTGCAGAGACAAACCTGATAAACGGAAATTATGAAGTAGCACGCAAGTACCTCAAATTGCTTGAAAGGACTGTTTTTTACAGAAATTGGGCGCATAAAACAGAGAAATTCCTGTATAACGAGGATCTTATCAATAGTGACCCGGAGTACGGCGAGAAAAGAAAAATGATAATAAAGAAGGATTTTTTCTTCAAGACTGAAATTATGGAGGGTGCCTTAAACATGCTGCTGCAGCAAAACCCGAAGAACAAAATGGCGTTCCAGTACCTGATGGGGTTTTACCTTATCAACAAGGACCTGAGAAATTTCATGGATCGTGTACCAATGATGAACGACCTGGGATATGCCAGTATACCTGTTGGTTACCAGGAGGCAATTATGTATGTCGTTGGCCTTACCACCGACAACCCGATGGTAGGTCTTCCATATAAGATTAGTAATGACACCAAGCTGAGAATGCAGGCTTATGCAAATATTTATACGACAAGAGATAATGCTCAGGAACTTCTCAGTAAAGAGTTCTCGGGAACATACTGGTACTACCTGCACTATTGCAAGGTCGATATAAAGAATGAGAAATGAGATTAATCTGACCTGTTATATGATGAATACGAAATATATGCTATTATTCGCAGGTGCATTAATGCTCGCATCCTGCTCCGACATTCCAGGGCATTTCACTGAAAAAAGCGTCTCCCCGATGCTTTTTCCTGATATAGCTGATGTTACAATTCCGGTTAATATAGCGCCTCTCAACTTCAGGCTGAACGGCAATACACGAAAATTGATTGCGGTTTATGAGTGTGAAAAGAATATTAACATATTCTATGGGAAGCATGCAATTGAGATACCTGTCGGCAAATGGCACAGGATGCTGGAAAAATATTCTGACAAGAGCATTAATGTCACTCTCTTCTCAAAGGAAGAGGGGAAATGGATAAAGTATCTTCCTTTTAAAATAAATATTAAGAAAGAAGCTATCGATCCATATATGGCTTATCGTCTTATTGCTCCCGGTTACGAGTCATGGAGTGAGATGGGAATTTATCAGAGAAACCTGACGAACTTTGATGAAGAAACAATAATTGATAACCGGCTTCTCCCGGGGAATTGTATGAACTGTCATTCATTTAATAATAATGATCCGGGCCAGATGATGTTTCATCTGAGGGGAAACATCGCCGGTACGGTGCTGGTTAAAGATGGCACGGTTACAAAGCTGAATACCAAGACCAAAGAGACAATATCAAATTGCGTGTACCCCTATTGGCATCCATCGGGTGATTATATTGCATATTCAGTCAATGCAATCTCACAGGTTTTCCATACCACAAAAGAAAAGCGGATAGAGGTAATGGATTCTAAATCTGATATCGTTGTCTATGATCTCAAGACAAATAAGCTAATCACCAGTAAGCTGATCTCAAGTGAAGATAGTTTCGAGACATTTCCTTCATTTTCACCTGACGGCAAGACTCTTTTCTTCTGTTCAGCAAGAAAGGGCACTCTTCCTGATGATTTCAACAAGATCAGGTATAGCCTTTGCAAAATTGATTTTGACCCGGCATCAGCATCCTTCGGGAGCAGTATTGATACCCTTATAAGCTCTTATAAAACCGGTAAAAGCATATCATTCCCCAGGCCCTCTCATGATGGGAAATACATCATGTTCACCATGTCGGATTATGGAAATTTCTCAATCTGGCACAATGAGGCTGATCTTTTCCTGCTCAATCTTAAAGACGGTTCATTTAAGAGGATGGCAAATATAAACAGCGGGAATTCTGAGAGCTATCATTCATGGTCTTCCGGTTCGCACTGGTTCGTATTCAGCAGCCGGCGCATCGACGGTCTCTACACACGACCTTATTTTGCCTGGCTCGATGAAAACGGCGAAGCAACCAAACCATTCCTTCTGCCGCAGAAAGATCCTGATTTTTATGATTATTGCCTGAGGTCATTCAACGTGCCCGAACTCATCACCGGGAAGGTCATGGTTAACGGAAGGAATATGTTAAAGTCGATCGGCGCAGATGCAAAAAATATTACTTTTGAACAAAAAGACTGAATCTGTATGCCAAAGAGATATCTTGTTTCTCTTCCATCGGTTGAGGGGAAAATCGAAGATGAATGGAACCAATGCCTGTATCAGATAGTTAAATCAAGATCTTCGGGTTATATTCCTGTAAAGCTTAATGTTTTTGTCGATTTCCCTGATTTTGAGAGTTCACTTGAAATAAGGAAGAGCATGCTTCAGTTGCTTTTCAATGAATTCGGTTCCGCAACTCCGGCTATAAATATATCAGCTCTCCCACCTCAGAAACCATGGAAGGTCGTTGTCGAAGGAACATTTATTACCGGAAATGCTGCTACTTTTACTGCAAAGAATTACCAGTCTGTTCAATATGTTGTTCTGGAATCAGGTGACAGAAAAGAAATATGGGCTGCAGGGGCCAGTAGCTATATGTTTCCGGATGATACCAGGAGGGCTGCTGAGGACGCTTTTGAAATAATGGCCGACCTTCTGGCATCTGAAAACATGTCGCTTGATAACCTGGTGCGTCAGTGGAATTATATCGGGAATATACTTGACGTGAAGAACGGCATGCAGAACTATCAGGCTTTCAATGAAGTAAGAAACGATTACTATACTAAATACCGCAAAATAGCTGGTTATCCTGCTGCAACAGGTGTTGGGATGAAGCATGGCGGCGTCATACTCGATTTCTGTGCAGTTCAGCCTGGCAAATCGATGCAGATCAAAGCTGTTGATAATCCCAACCAGGTAAATGCTTACAACTATGGCCAGCAGGTTCTTATTGGCAAGACAAAGGCAGGTGACCCGGTTAAACACCCGCCGCAATTCGAGAGGGCACTCCTTATGGCTGACGGAAACGATGTCGTTCTTCATATCTCAGGAACTGCTTCCATCATTGGCCAGAAGACAATGGGAAAGGGGGATGTCGGAGAACAGACAATAGTTACTCTGGAAAATATTAAAAAGCTGATAGATACGGAAAGGCTGAACCAGATAATTCCCGGCGCTTTCCCTTATCATGGAAAATATTCTCTTTTTCGGGTATATATCAAACGGCAGGAAGATTTCGGTATCGTAAGAAAGATCTGCAGTGAACACTTTCCTTCCCTGCCGATTACTTACATCGAGGCTGATATCTGCCGCGATGATTTGTTGATGGAGATAGAGGCAGAAGCGGAGCCAGGACAATAACCTGTCTTCCTTTGGATAATTTCGGGCGTTTTGAGATTTTAAATATTTGCTCCTATGAAAAATATTCTGCTGATAATCATTTCCCTTCTTATGCTCTCCTCGTGCAATCATAAGACATGGGTTCGGACAGAAAGCGGAGTTATTGTCCGTTTGAAAGATAAAACCGGTCATGGGACAAGGTTCCTGATGCTTGAGCCGGTAAACGACAGGATCATTCACGTCATAGCTTCTCCGGGAACAAAGCCTTCTTCAGATAAAAGCCTCTGCGTCGTTGCATCTCCTTTGACAGGGGATAAGTATAATATTTCAGATTCAGGAGATACTCTTGTACTTTCGACTTCCGCCCTGAAAGCGCAGGTATCGCTCTCCACGGGACAGGTTACCTTTATTAATCCAGACGGAAAGGTTTTGCTCGCTGAACCTGCCGGAGGAGGGAAATCATTCTCACCGATTTCAGTTGAGGGAACATCAGGGTACACGATGCGTCAGGTCTTTGACTCACCTGATTATGAGGCATTTTACGGACTCGGACAACACCAGTCCGGCGAGTTTAACTGGAAGGGAAGGAATGAAAGCCTCTACCAGTATAATACCAAAGTATCGGTGCCTTTCCTCATCTCAAGCCTGAATTACGGGATACTCTGGGATAATTATTCACTGACAAAGTTCGGCGATCCCCGCGAATATTCCCAGATGGATCTTTTTAAGCTGTACGACAAGCAGGGTGAAGAGGGAGCCCTGACTGCTTCATATTACAGTAACTCGGATACGAACAAGATCTTCACTGAGAGAAAAGAATCAGCCATTGATTATGAGGATATTACTACAGTAAAGAATTTTCCACAGGGATTCCGGATGTACAACTCGGAGATCGTCTGGTCTGGTAAAATAGAACCGAAGGAAAGCGGGCTTTACCATTTCAGGTTATATTATGCAGGCTATACGAAATTGTACATCGACAATGAGCTTATTGTTCCCGAACGCTGGAGAACAGCCTGGAATCCTACTCCATACAAATTTGAAAAGGAGCTTGAACAGGGCCAAAAATATCCGATCAGAATTGAATGGCATCCTGATGGCGGTGTCTCTTATCTAGGACTGAAAGCATTAAGTCCGGTACCTCCGGCCGAGCAGAATGAACTGTCGCTTTGGTCGGAAATGGGTGACCAGATAGATTACTATTTTATTGCCGGGAAGGATCCTGATGAAGTAATAAGAGGTTACCGGACGCTTACAGGGAAAGCTCCTATAATGCCGAAATGGGCTTTGGGATTCTGGCAGAGCCGCGAACGCTACCACTCGCAGGATGAGCTCCTCGGTGTTGTCAAAGAATATCGCAAAAGGAATATTCCGCTCGACAATATTGTACTCGACTGGTCCTACTGGCCTGTTGACTCATGGGGCTCTCATGAATTTGATCCCAAGTTCTTCCCTGATCCGTCCGGGATGGTTAACCAGGTACATGACCTTCACGCTAAAATTATGATTTCCGTATGGCCTAAATTTTATATGACCACAGGCCATTTCAAGGAATTCGACAGCAAGGGATGGATGTACCGGCAGGCTATAAAAGACAGTGTAAGGGACTGGATAGGAAAAGGATTTATAGGGTCATTCTATGATGCTTACAACCCCCAGGCGCGTGACCTTTTCTGGAACCAGATCAGGGAACACCTCTATACAAAGGGATTTGATGCCTGGTGGATGGATGCTTCCGAACCGGATATACTTTCCAATTCCAGCATAAGCTACAGGAAACTACTGACGACACCGACATTCCTTGGGCCATCGACAAAATACTTCAATACTTATGCCCTTATGAATGCAATGGCAATTTATAACGGGCAGCGTGCTGTTGATCCGGACAAACGTGTCTTCCTTCTTACCCGTTCAGGGTTTGCTGGCCTGCAGAGGTATTCTACTGCAACCTGGAGCGGTGATATCGCAACCCGATGGGAGGATATGAAGTCCCAGATCATGGCTGGCCTGAATTATGCCATGTCAGGAATACCCTACTGGACCTTCGACATTGGTGGTTTTGAAGTTGAGGGCAGATACACAAGGGCGAAGGAAGGATCGGAAGATATGAATGAATGGAGGGAGCTTAATACGCGCTGGTACCAGTTCGGATCTTTCTGTCCTCTTTTCAGGAGTCATGGACAGTACCCGTATCGCGAGGTATTCAATATCTCCCCTGAAGGGAACCCGGCATATAATAGCATGGTGTATTATGACAAGCTGAGGTATTACCTCATGCCATATACTTATTCGCTGGCAGGACTTACTTATTTCAACGATTATACAATCATGCGCGCCATGGTGATGGATTTCGGCAATGACCAGAGTGTTGAAAATACCGGAGACCAGTATATGTTTGGTCCGTCGCTGCTGGTGGCTCCTGTTTATACATACAAGGCACGAACACGCGAAGTTACATTTCCTTCAGCTTGCGGATGGTATGATTTTTATACCGGAAAATATATAAAGGGAGGGCAGAGGATTGATGTGGCTGCACCCTTTGAACATATGCCGTTATTTGTAAAAGAGGGTTCAATAATACCCATTGGTCCTGCAATTCAGTATACCGATGAAAAGCCTGCTGATCCGATTATATTGTACGTTTACACCGGAAGAGATTGCGCATTTACCCTTTATGAGGATGAAGGAATAAATTACAATTATGAGAAGGGTGCCTGTAGCACCATCAGGTTCAGTTATGACAATGTTGCTGGCAATCTTATAATTGGTGAACGAAAAGGCGAATTCAGTGGAATGCTGAAATCGAGAACATTCAGGATTATATGGGTAAGTGAAGAACATCCGGTTCCATTTAATCCTGAAGCAGCTCCGGCTGAAAATGTAAAATATGACGGCAGCCCGATGATAGTTCAAAAAAAGTAAAATGACATCCTGATTTCTAAAATAAATATACCGGTTCACTAATAATGACATCAAACTTTAAAATGTTATACCAATGAAAAAAGCAACTATTCTTCTATTGTTTGTCATGCTGTTTTCTGCATGCCATAACGGGCCATCCAAGCTGAGGCTTCCATCAATTTTGAGCGATAATATGCTTTTGCAGCAAAAAACTGATGCTCTGATCTGGGGAAAAGCTAACCCCGGACAGAAGATTACCATTACCCCGTCGTGGGGCGCAGAGGCAGCAGTTAAGACAGGCAAGGATGGGAAGTGGTCGGTTAATATTCCTACACCCGAAGCCGGAGGACCGTATACCATTGTTATTAATACAGCTGATACGACAATTTCAATTGGTAATATTCTTGTAGGTGAGGTTTGGGTATGCTCAGGACAGTCGAATATGGAGATGCCGATTCAGGGATGGCCTCCCCGCGATACTATAATGCATTCGGTAAAGACAATTGCGAATGCTGCATTGCCCAACTTAAGGCTTTTCACCGTAACCAGGAAAGTATCTTCCTCTCCGCTTGACGATTGCACAGGTAAATGGGAAGTATGTAACCCGGATAATGTAAGACCGTTCAGCGCCACTGCTTTATTTTTTGGTAAAAAGCTTTATGAGAAGCTGAACGTTCCGGTAGGTTTGATAGAAACAGCATGGGGAGGAACCCCATCAGAGGCATGGACATCGTCAGACGCACTTACTGCCGGTGGGGAATTTATAAAGGAAATGAATGCGATGAAGGAAGCAGAACCGCTGGTAGCAAAGTATCAGGAATTCCTGCAGTCGCACCGGACAGTAGCGGTTAAACCTGCTGGTGATGACCAATGGAAGGCGCTCGGTCTTGGCGATGAAGGAGCAGCAGCACCTGAATTCAATGACTCTTCATGGCCATCAATGAAGCTACCTGCCAAATTCGAGGATGCCACCGGTGATCTTGACGGTGTAGTATGGTTTCGGAAAGTCGTAAATATCCCTGCATCACTGGCAGGGAAGGATCTGATACTATCCCTTGGCCCTATCGATGATATGGATTGTGCCTGGTTTAATGGCCTGCTCGTCGGTGCAACCGAAACAAGCGGTTTTTACCAGACAGACAGGAATTATATTGTACCCGGTGCTTCCGTAAAAGAGGGTGCCGGCACAATCGCTGTGAGAGTTCTTGATAATGGTGGCGGCGGAGGAATCTGGGGTGCTCCGGGATCAATGAAGATTACTGCCAAAGCAGGAAAGGAAGCACCCATTGATATTAGCGGTGAATGGAAATACCAGGTTTCGGCTGAACTCACAGGCAACAAGTTCTACATTTTCGACATGACAAAAAATGAGTATGCCGGAATAAAGAAGCCAATGGCACTGGGACCCTATTCACCATCGACGCTCTTCAACGGTATGATAAACCCGATAGTGAATTACAGGATCAAGGGAGCAATATGGTACCAGGGTGAAGCAAATGTTGGTCGTGCTGACCAGTATGCAAAGATCTTTCCAATGATGATTGAGAACTGGAGAGATTCCTGGAAAGAGAAGGATTTCCCTTTCTACTTTGTACAGATTGCACCTTATGTTTATTCGGGTATCGATTCCACTGAGTCCGTCCTGCTGCGCGAAGCTCAGGCAAAATCGCTTTCCACCCCGAATACCGGAATGGTTGTTACACTTGACATTGCAACTGTTATGAATATTCATCCTCCTTATAAGATGGAGGTGGGTGATCGGCTTGCTGCTCTGGCTCTCAACAATGATTATGGGATTAAGACACCATGTGCCGGACCGGTTTATAAATCGATGGTAACTGACGGCAAAGTAATTAAGGTGCATTTTGACAACACAGGATCAGCCCTGGTATCAAAAAATGACTTGATTCCTGAGTTCGAAATTGCAGGAAAAGATGGAGCATTTGTAAGCGCAGTTGCAAAGATTGTCAATAATGAAGTCTGGGTATCTTCACCTAAAGTACAGGAACCGGCTCTTGTCAGATACTGCTGGAGAAACGGAGCTATCGGCACACTTTTCAACAGCGATGGTTTACCGGCATCAGAATTCTCGGCAGGCAAATGACAAGATATTTATTTTGATAACCCCCTTCCAGGTTTCCCCCGTGGGGGAATCCCGAGTACTCGGGAGGGATGAGGGTGATCTAAGATAAAATTGATGCAATATTCATGATTACTGATACTTATTAAATTTAATCAAAATGAAACAAATCCGGTTCTTATCATTAACCCTTCTTGGAGCAGCTTTTATTTTCGGTGGCTGCAATCAGGGAGCAAAAAACAAATCAATGATTCAAAAGGAATTAATTGGCACTTATAAGGGTAAGGAAGTATATCAGATGACCCTTAAAAACAAGTCAGGCAATGTGATCAGACTTACTAACTTCGGAGCAAGGATTACATGGATTGAAGTTCCTGACAAAAATGGCGCCAGGGAAAACGTCGCTTTCGGCTTTGATACTTTTGACGGTATGATCAAGGGTGATCCCTATTTTGGAGCAGTGGTCGGAAGGTATGCCAACAGGATAGCCAGGGGAAAATTCTCCCTCGACGGTGTTGGATATTCTCTTGCTCTGAACAACGGTCCCAATTCATTGCACGGCGGACCCGGAGGATGGCACAGCGTGGTTTGGGAATCGGAAATAATTAAAAATGCAGAATTCCCGACAGTTAAGTTCAGCTACAAGAGCCCCGATATGGAGGAAGGGTACCCCGGGAATATGAATATTGAGGTTACCTACACCTGGAACGACAAAAATGAGATAGTGATTGATTATGCCTGTACCACTGATAAGAAAACAGTGCTCAACATAACAAACCACGCTTATTTTAACCTGCATGGAGCTGGTAATGGCAATATTCTTGACCATCAGCTGGTTATTAAGGCATCAGGTTTTGTTCCCGTCGATTCGACTTTAATACCGACAGGGGAAATCAGACCGGTGGCAGGAACCCCGTTCGATTTTACCACTCCTCATACTGTTGGTGAAAGAATTGCTGAAAACTATGATCAGCTTATTTATGGCAAAGGATATGATCATACATTTGTACTTGATAATAAAGAGGAAGTCGACGCTTCAGTGTATGAACCGGTAAGCGGCCGCCTGATGGAAGTCATCTCAGATCAGCCGGGTGTTCAGTTCTACTGCGGCAATTTTCTCGATGGAAGCAAGATAGGACATGGCGGGAAGCCTTACATCTACAGGTCAGGCCTCTGTCTCGAAACAGGGCACTTTCCTGACAGCCCAAACCATCCTGATTTTCCGTCGACGGTTTTGAATCCGGGTGAGACTTTTAAGTCACAGACTATTTATAGGTTCTCTGTTAAATAATTAACAAACATTCCCCGAAAATCATGTAATTCAATATTAATTACAATCAAAATGGCAGAAAAAATTTCTATGAGGGAAAAAATCGGCTTCAGTCTCGGTGACGGCGCCGCAAATTTTATCTTTCAGACAATGATGCTGCTCCAGCTCAGCTTCTATACCGATTCGTTCGGTATTTCGGCTGGTGCAGCTGCCCTTCTCTTTCTTGTGGCTAGGCTATGGGGAGCGGTTGCTGACCCTCTGATGGGTGTCATCGCTGACCGTACAGATACCCGCTGGGGGAAGTTCCGTCCGTGGATCCTCTGGACAGCTATCCCTTTCGGAATTATAGGCTTTCTGGCATTTACCACACCACACTTTGGAGCATCAGGCAAAATAATGTATGCCTATATAACATATATCCTGCTGCTTACAGTTTATTCTGCAAATAATATTCCCTATTCTGCGCTCAGCGGTGTGATTACCGGGGATATGGTGCAGCGGACAAGTCTTTCATCGGTGAGATTCATTGTCGTTACCCTGGCAACTATTGCTATACAGGGTTTTGCCCTTCCAATGGTTAACCATTTCGGTCAGGGGAACAGCGCCAAAGGATACCAGGTTACCATGGGTATTTTCTGCGTACTGGCTGTTCTGTTCTTCATAATAACATTCCTTTCAACTAAGGAGAGAATAAAACCAGATCCAAAGCAAAAAACATCGCTTAAGCAGGATATTTCGGACCTTCTGAAAAACAAACCATGGGTAATAATGTTCCTGGTGTTTATTTTTATGTTTATCTTCCTTGCCATCAGAAACGGGATCCTTCTCTATTTCTTCAAATACTACCTCGACAAGGAGAGCATGATATCTTTCCTTGGAGGACTGGATAAAGGACTCTTTGGCCTGCTCGGCAAGATCAGTATGATTGGTGCCAATGCCGACATTGCAGGCAACACCTTCAGTATCATAAATATATTCAGCCAGCTGGCTGCAATTCTGGGAATCATATTATCAAAAAATCTGGCTGCTCGTTTTGGCAAAAGAGATGTATTTAAGGGCGCATTGATCATGGCCACTGTTGTAACGGCATTGTTTTTCTTCATTGGTCCGAAGGCAATCGTTCTGACTCTTGTTTTACAGATCATCTTTAATTTCATCTGGGGCGTCTCAATGCCTCTGCCGTGGGCAATGATGGCTGATGTTGCCGATTTCTCGGAATGGAAAAACAACCGCAGGGCGACAGCCATTGTATTCGCGGGTATTATGATCGGGCTGAAGGTCGGTCTCGCTATCGGAGGTGCAATATCAGGTGTTCTTCTGAGCTTGTACGGGTATGTTGCAAATGCCGTTCAGACACCACATACAATTTCTGGCATACGTCTTATAACCAGCATTTATCCTGCAGTTTTCCTGGGCATCGGAATAATAGTTCTGATGTTTTATAGCATAAATAAGAAAACTGAGTTCCAGATGCAGGATGAGCTTGCAGAACGCAGGAAAGCATACAGCAATTAATAATAATATATTCTATCAGGCAATGGCTGAGAAAAAACAAAATAGAAAAAGTACCGGGCAGGCACTTAAAAATGCCCCTTACAAAAATCCAAAACTTCCGGTTTCCGCAAGAGTTAAGGATCTACTGTCAAGAATGACAATTGACGAAAAAGTTGCCCAGCTAATGGGGTTATGGAATGGAGGAGTTGAGGATTTCAACGATGAGTTTCTTAATGATCCCGGGAAGATGAAAATCACTTTCGGCAAAAGT
Source organism: Bacteroidales bacterium (assembly GCA_003142255.1). GTDB lineage: Bacteria > Bacteroidota > Bacteroidia > Bacteroidales > VadinHA17 > LD21. The sequence continues at coordinate 172,327 of PLLO01000012.1, forward strand.
GCGAACTCAGTACACCCGGCTTTCTGGCCTCTTAAGGAAACTGTTGAGCAGCGTAACAAGATCCAGAAGTATTGTACTGAAAAAACGCGCCTTGGCATACCTGTTATGTTTGTCGATGAAGGTCAGCATGGCATGATGCGTCGCGAGGTAACGGCATTTCCGCAGGCAATTGGGCTTGCGTGCTCCTGGGATCCGGAGCTTTTTGAAAAAGTGTATGCGACTGTCGCCAGGGAGATGCGCTCAAGAGGTACGCACCATGCCCTGACACCCGTGATAGATGTATGCCGTGAACCAAGATGGGGCAGGGTGGAAGAGACATACGGAGAGGACCCCTATCTTAATGGCATGCTTGGCTGTGCAGCCGTCAAAGGACTCCAGGGATCATCTGACGGGAAAATTGCTCCTGATCATGTGGCTGCTACACTCAAGCATTTTACCGGCCATGGCCAGTCAGAAGGCGGTCAGAACCAGGGTCCTGCCAACTATTCACTGAGAGTTCTCCGCGATTACCATATGCCGCCCTTTAAAATGTGCATAGACAATGTTAAGCCGGCCAGTGTTATGCCTTCATATAACGAAGTTGATGGAGTGCCATCACATGCCAATAAATGGCTTCTTAAGGATGTATTGCGGAAAGAATGGAAATACAAGGGGATGATTGTGTCGGATTATTATGGTGTTGATCAGCTCTTTAATAAGCATTATGTCGCAGAGGATATGAAGAAAGCTGCGGAAATTGGCTTCAATAGCGGGGTGCAGTATGAATTCCCTCAGGCAAACTGTTACAAATTTCTTCCGGAGCTTATAAAGGAAGGTAAAATTGATCTGGCCGAAATAAATAATGCAGTATCGCAGGTGCTTGAACTTAAATTCAGGCTCGGCCTCTTTGAAAATCCATATGTAGATCTTGAAAGGGCAGTAAAGATAAGCAAGGATCCTGCTTCGGAAGAGCTTGCCCTTAAAGCTGCTCGCGAATCAATAGTACTTCTGAAAAATGATGGATTGTTACCGTTGAAAAAGAATAAATACAGGAAAATTGCCGTGATCGGGCCATGTGCAAAAGATGTCTTTCTCGGCGGTTATGCCGGAGAACCCTATCATAAGGTGAGCTTGTATGACGGAATAGAAAGCAAGGTCGGATCCAAGACTGAAGTCATATTTGCCCAGGGCTGTAAGCTGACAACCAATGCAACTATCCCCTTCTTTAACTGGAAGCTAGACGAAATAAAATTTCCATCACCTGAAGAAAACAGGGAGCTGATAAAACAGGCCGTGGGTGTTGCAAAAAAAGCTGATCTGGTTATCCTCGCCATAGGTGAAAATGAACATCTTTGCCGGGAGGCATGGGCAAAAACACATATTGGCGACAATATGACTCTTGATCTTTTTGGTCAGCAGGATGAACTTGTCAGGGCAATCGTTGACCTTAGGAAGCCGGTTGTGGTTTATCTTATGAACGGCAGACCTCTTTCAATAAATTATATTGAGCAAAATGTTCCTGCAATAATCGAGGGCTGGTATATGGGTCAGGATACCGGTAAAGCAGCAGCCGATATAATTTTTGGTGACGTCAATCCCTCCGGTAAGCTTACAATCACTGTCCCCAAATCGGCCGGACAACTGCCCATGTACTATAATTTCAAACCCAGTGCCCAGATAAATGAATATTTATCAATGGATAACAAACCGCTGTATTATTTCGGTTACGGATTGAGCTATACCAAGTTCCGGTTTGCCAACCTTCGCCTTGACAAAGGGAAGATCAGGCTTAATGGTTCTTTGAAGGTGAAGGTCGAAGTAACCAATACCGGTAAAACTGAAGGCGATGAAATAGTTCAGCTGTACATACGCGATAAGGTCAGTTCCGTGACGCGTCCAGTGAAAGAGCTCAGGGGATTCAGGCGAATCTCACTGAAGCCCACAGAAACGAAAGCCGTCACTTTTGAAATAACACCGGAGCACCTGGCATTTCATGACATCAACATGAAATACGTTGTGGAGCCCGGCGATTTCGAGGTAATGGTAGGAAATTCCTCAAGGGACGAAGACCTGCTGAAAACTACCTTAACGGTTAGCTGATCTTTACCTTATTTCTTTATCAGGCGATATACCTTTACTGTGTGGGGAGCGAGGTCAGTATTGACTGATGTCTCCTTGAGTACAAGGTCTTTATGTTCCCAGAGATCTCTTACACGGTAATTTTCAATGGGCAATGATGCTGAACCTGACCTCCGGCCGGCGTTTGCTTTTGCAAGCAGCGAAAAATCAACAAGGACAGTTTTCTTTTCATCACTCTTGTTGAGGAGGCATATTGCCTTTTCGTCGTTTGCCAGCGGTTTCAGCCATATCTGGTAATCGCCATTGTCGCGGTAACAGATTGCCTGGCGACCCAATGAATCCTGGTTAAGTGTGATGACCTCTTTATTCATGAGGATCGATTTTGTTTCCGGAGACATATTCTGAAGATCATTTCCAGCCATCAATGGGCTTGCAAGCATGCACCACAGGGTGAAGTGGGTCTTGTATTCTTCAGTAGTCATCCCTCCGTTGCCTACCTCGAGCATATCAGGATCGTTCCACTTGCCCGGGCCTGCATACCTGGAAAGATCTTTCTGCTGGTTAAAGATGTTTATCATGCTGTTCCATGAGTCGTTTATATCACCTGTTGTGCGCCAGAGATTACCAACAGCCCCCGCCCATTCCCATGGTTTACTGTTACCCCATTCACACAGGCTGAAAACTATTGGTCTTCCTGCTGTGTAAAGGGCATCGCGCATGTTTGTATATGAAGATTTTGCGTCCTGGGTGGTTGTATTACACCAGTCATATTTTAAATAATCGACACCATAACTGGCATAAGTGCGTGCATCCTGGTACTCATGACCAAGCCCTCCGGGACGCCCCTGGCATGTTGCCTTGCCTGCACATGAATAGATGCCGAATTTAAGTCCTTTCGAATGGATATAATCAGCAACATATTTCATCCCGTGGGGGAAGCGATCCTTATCGGCTACTATCTCGCCATTCTCATCGCGTGCTATCTGCCAGCAATCATCAATAACGATATACTCGTACCCGGCATCTTTCATTCCGCTGCTTACCATGGCATCGGCCATCTGCATTATAAGAATCTCACTGACATCACAATTGAATTTATTCCAGCTATTCCATCCCATAGGAGGAGTTTTGGCCAGCTGGTCAAACTTCTGGGCAGGGCAGTTTAAGAACAACAAGAGAGCAGCAAGTAACAGGAAATATTTTTTCATGGTTTAGAATTTAATTATTGTGAAACAGATCGGAACAAAATTATCATCATCCAGGCAATTAACAAAGGATTTTCGGCAATAGATAAGCCCTCAAATCTTAAAAATCCTTAATCGGGATTATTCTGCAACCTTTTTGTCAGAAATTGGAGACTATAAGAAACACGGGAAGGTTGTTTTCTCATATGATTAGTTAATTTTGTTGATACACCTTACTACTGGGCATGAAACGGGAGATGCACTGGGACGACATTATGAAAAAACTGGCTCATTTAACAGTTCATTTCTTGCTGCGGTAGCATTGATGGCTGGTGGGTGGGATGATGCGCCGAATATTAATACCCCTGGCTTTCCACAGGATGGGACATGGCATGTAAGAGCAGAGAACATCCGGAAACTTCCGTAGGGTTTAATTTGAATACTTACAAAAACTGACAACAATTATAACCATGAAAAGATTATTTGCTCTGACAGCGTTGTTTATTTTGGTTTTGAGCAGTTGTACTCAAAATCGAAGCTCAGATATTAAATCCGGTTCAGAGCCAACCGTTTGGCCGGAAATAAAAAAGGAAATGCATCCCTGGGTCAGATGGTGGTGGATGGGCAGTGCAGTAGATAAAGAAAATATTGAAAGGGAATTAACTCTTTTTGCTAAAGCTGGTATAGGTGGTGTTGAAATTACACCTATTTATGGAGCAAAAGGATATGAGTCAAAATATATCAATTTCCTGTCACCTCAGTGGATGAATATGCTTAAGGTGACAGTGCAGAAAGCAAACAGACTGGGAATGGGAGTAGATATGAATGTTGGAACGGGCTGGCCGTTTGGTGGACCACAAATCAGTCCTGAAAATGCGGCTGGCAAACTGGTTATTCAGATCTATAAGTTACAGGCCAGGCAAACACTGGATAAAAGAATTATGGTTCAGGACTCAATGCAACTGAAACTTGGCGCTCCGCTTAAAGCGCTGACTGCATACGGCAGTAACGGTGAAATTATAAATATTCTTGATAAAGTCGATGAAAACGGTAATCTGAACTGGAGCCCAAAAACCGGGAATTGGGAAATATACGCTGCATTTGCCGGACATACAGGACAGGTAGTAAAACGGGCAGCTCCCGGAGGTGAGGGTTTGGTTCTGGACCACCTCTCGAAAGATGCACTGATGACATATCTGAAAAGATTTGACGATGCATTTGGCAGCGATCAGGCAGGTATCCGCTCTTTTTTTAACGATAGTTATGAGGTTTATGGAGCTGATTTTTCTCCAAAACTGTTTGATGAATTTCAAAAACGCCGTGGATATGATGTAAGGCTGCATCTGAAGGAACTGGTAAGCAAAGACAGTAGCGATCAGATAGCAAGAATCCGTTCCGACTATCGACTTACAATAGCTGAAATGGTTTATGGAAACTTTAGTATCCCATGGCGTGAATGGGCCAATGGCAAGGGCGGTCTTTCCAGGAATCAGGCCCATGGCTTTCCTGGTAACATCCTGGATATTTATGCTAACGTTGATATCCCTGAACCTGAATCATTTGGAATAAACCAGGTGCCTGTTCCGGGAATGAAATATTATACAATTGACACTAAGAATGTACCTCCTGACAGGGTAATGATGAAGTTTGCTTCCTCAGCCTCAAATGTATCAGGCAAACCATTTACTTCCTGCGAAACCTTTACATGGCTCGGAGAACACTTTAAAATACCGCTGGCCCACACTAAGCCGGAAGTGGAAAAGGTTTTTTTGGCAGGAGTTAATCATGTCTTTTTTCATGGCATCACGTATTCTCCAAAACAAGCCGGATGGCCTGGCTGGTTATTCTACGCTTCTACAAACTTTGCTCCCTCTAACAGTTTCTGGCCGCATATAAATGGCCTGACAGAATATATTACCCGTTGTCAGTCAATCCTTCAGTCTGGTATAGCCGATAGCGAAGTATTGCTTTACTGGCCCTATTCAGATGTCAGGTATTATGCACCACCGGAAGGAAAACTCGATTTGATGCTTACGATTCATGCAATTCCTGACTGGTTACAGCCAACACCATTTTATAAGAATGCTATGAAACTTATGGATGGAGGTTATTCTGTTGACTTTGTTTCGGATATGCTTATCAGCAGGAGTGAAGTTAAAAACGGGTTATTAAAAGTTTCAACTGAAGGAGCTGCTTATCAGGTATTAGTAGTTCCGCAAACTTCTTTTATGCCGGTTGAGACTTTTACCAATATCTTAAAACTTGCACAACAGGGCGCCATAGTCATATTGGAGAAAATGCCGGAAGATGTCCCGGGAATGATGAATCTGGTGGCGCGTCGCCAACAATTAAAACAAATGACCTCCTCTTTAACTTTTACTGATGCGGGTAATGGAATGCGACTCTCAAATACCGGCACTGGACAGATTATTATTTCTTCAGATGTGCAAAGGGCACTTCAATATAAAAACATTAACGGTGAGAACCTTACAGCATCCGGCCTTAAGTTCATCCGTCGTGATATTAATGGTAACAAATACTATTTCCTGGTTAATCATACGGCACAAAAGGTAGATGGTTATATACCTCTTAACGTTCAGGCGGCTTCGGTAATGATCCTTGATCCTCAGACTGGTAATTATGGTTTGGCTCAAACTGAAGCTAACAATGACAAAATTAAGGTGCGAGTACAAATAGATCCCGGAAATACACTGTTTCTGCAGACATCAAAAGGGAAGATTTTGAATAGCAGAAACTGGAAGTACATAGAATCTGAAGGAGTGCCAATAGTGATTTCAGGTAAATGGAAATTAAAATTTACGAATGGGGGACCGGTTTTACCCAAGTCGCAAACACTTACAAGCCTTATCTCCTGGACAACACTTTCTGACGAAAATGCACGTAGTTTTTCAGGGAGTGGTGAATACAGTATTACTTTTCAGCTGACTGCAAAAAGTGCAGATGACTATGTACTGGATCTGGGCGATGTCCGGGAAAGTGCAAGAGTATGGGTGAATGGTAAGGAGGCAGGGATTTTATGGCATGTTCCTTTTAAGGTTAGTATAGGACAATACCTGAAAAAAGGCAATAATACTTTGAGAATTGAGATTGTCAATCTGATGGCTAACCGTATAATTGATCTGGATAAAAGGAAAGTAGAATGGCGAAAATTTAATGAGATCAATTTTGTTGATCTATACTATAAACCTTTCGATGCTTCTAATTGGGAGCCAATGGCTTCAGGGTTATTAGGGCCTGTTACTATTACTCCTGTAAACTGAAATTACATCAAAATAAAGTGTATAAATAACATTTAATAAAACTTAATGATAAAACTTCAAAAGGTCTTCTTAACCTGGATGCTGCTTTTTTCAGTAAGTATTCTTTCAACGTATGCTGTTACCGAAAAGAGCTTATCTGTTTATCAGCTAAAGCCGAATGACCAGGAAGCATTTTATTTTACTCCGGAAAAATATAATATCAAAGCCGATGGTAAAATGGATGTTTCCGCTGCCCTGCAGGCAGCTATCAATCAGGTAAAGACTGAGAAAAACTTTGGAATATTGTTTCTTCCTGAGGGTAAATACCTGATAAGTAAGACTATATATATTCCCGGGTCAATACGTCTTATTGGTTATGGAAAGACACGCCCGGAGATCATTTTAGCTAAAAACTCTCCCGGCTTCCAGCTTGCAGATTCAACTGTAAGGTACGGAGAATCATATTTACTCTTCTTTACCGGTGGGTTGGTAATGGAAGGCAGGCAGCCCGGAGATGCCGGTGCAGGAACCTTTTACAGTGCCATATCGAATATTGACCTCACGATCGGAGATGGCAATCCCCGTGCGGTAGGAATGAGGACACATTATGCCCAGCATGGATTTGTTAGCCATATGGTGATTAATATTGGTAATGGTAAAGCCGGGATATCAGAGGTAGGGAACGAATTGGAGGATGTTAAATTCTATGGCGGTGATTTTGGTATTATAAGTGGCCAAACATCGCCCAGCTGGCCCATGATGATGGTGGATACCTATTTTGAAGGTCAGCGTAAAGCAGCTATCCAGTGCCATAGCACGGGGTATGCAATTGTCAATATGCATGTAAAGAATGTTCCTGTGGCTGTTGAGATACGTGAAAATGATATCGACCGCCTTTACATGGAGAATTGTCTTTTTGATAATGTCTGGGAAGCAGGCGTGATAATAAGCAGGGAGGAAAATGCCCTTTCACAAGTTAACCTGATCAATATAGACTGCAGAAATGTGCCTGTAATTATCAGATTCCGTCAGAGCGGAAAGAAGATTGAATCAGCACTTAAGACCTATAAGGTGAAAGAATTCACATATGGTCTGATTATGGACAATATGGCCACTAATTCAGAATTTAAGACCATCAGTAAAATTGAACCTTTGCAGCTATTTCCGGAGAAACTTGTAAAGGATATTCCTGTTCTTCCCCCGATGGAAACATGGGTCAACATCAGGGATCTTGGTGCAAAGGGCGATGGTGAAACGGATGATTCAAAAATATTCCAGGATGCTGTAAACAAATATCAGACAATATATGTTCCACAGGGCTGGTATCGTTTTACCGGCACTCTGAAAATGAAACCTGGAACCAGACTTATCGGGCTTCATCCGTTTGCCACACAGTTCATACTGAAAGAGGACGAGCCTGCTTTCAGCGGATTCGGTGGACCAGTACCTCTTGTTGAATCTTCTGAAGGAGGCGATGATATTCTTAATGGTATCGGATTATGCACAGGCGGTATGAATTATCGCGCTGTTGGCTGTAAATGGATGGCCGGAGAAAAATCATATATTAATGATATTAAATTTGTCGGCGGTCATGGATCAATGCGCAAACCTACATCACAATCCGAGGGTGCACTGCAGCAGCCTGGACAACAACGGCCCGCTCAGCAACCAGGTGCACAAAGACAGGCCAGTTCACCATCAAATCCAGTTGCAGAGCAGGGTCTTGACCTGGCTTGGGACAACCAATACTGGAGTTTTTGGGTAACAAAAAACGGAGGCGGTACAATTAAAGATATCTGGTCAGCCAATACTTATGCAACCAACGGATTTTATGCCAGCAATACATCCACTCCCGCGCGAATTTACTGCATGTCACTTGAGCATCATGTAAGAAATGAGGCAAGGTTCGATAATGTTTCAAACTGGAAGATATATGCATTCCAGATGGAGGAAGAAAGCCGCGAAGGAAAGGAATGTCAGATGGTTGACATGTCCAACTGTAAAAATGTTCTTTTCGGAAACCTATGGATATACAGGGTTATCAGGGTCACTACCCCGAAAACAATAGGTATCAGGATGTGGGATTGCGAAAATATTAATTTCCGGAATGTCAAAAACTACTCCCAGAAACTGGTGGTGACGGAATTTACTATTTACGATGTTAACAAAAAACTGCCTGTATGGCCATGGGAATATGCAAGCCTGACTGTGACAGGTAAGGAACCCGGAAACCAGACAATAAGTAACCAGGTTTGGAAGGTTGATAAGCTGGTAACTGGATTTAATTTCCTGACTGGTATAACAGCCGACAATAAAGGAAATGTCTATTTCTGCGATACACGGAAGAAACGGATATACAAATGGTCAGCTGAAACCAACAGTGCCAAAATGATAGCTGATTACCCGCTGCAGCCATTCGTCCTTGCTACAGATACAAAGGATAACGTTCTGGCTGTTTTTAGATATGATCCTCAGCCAGGTTACATGGTAGGAGGCAAACAGGAATCAGTAAAACAGCTTCCTGATGATAATGCGGCCTACAGTTCCTTTGGCAACAGCGGTTGGGCAGCATATGCCGTCTCATTTAATCCGAACGATCCGGATGAAACTTTCAACCCGATGCCAAGAGTCGCCACGAAAGGAATTACCAGTATTACGAAAGCCTGGTATCCGTCAAGCAGGTGGCATTATACATTCGACAGCGCGGCAGAATACTATCCCGATTCAGCCTTTATGGCTCCTGATGGTGTAACCATTATTCCCGAAACTTATGATATCGGCCGTTGCGCTGCTCTTTCAGCTGCTGTCCCTGGCAAGTCAGTTTATGCAATTGATGAAATCCAGAAAAGAACAGTTCAAATGGATGTTGATACTAAAGGCAAACTATCGAATCTGAGGGAAATTCATCCAAGAGGTGAGACCACTTATGCAATTGACAATGAAGGGAATCTATATATTGCTGAAGGCCAGATTTTTGTATATGATAAAAGCGGAAAAGAAATAAGAAGGATAAATGTTGAAGAGCGTCCGCTTTCAATGGCATTCGGAGGCAAAGATGGTAATACTCTCTTTATTACAACTGAAACTTCATTATATAGTGTCAGGGTTAAATAGATTATATAGGTTTGTAATTGAGTTTAATTATAACAGACGAATAAAACATATATCGGACAATTAAAAAGTCATAACATGAACTTATCAACTTTTTATTCATGGTTAAAGCGGCATTTATGCCAGCTTTTAGTACTGCTTTTTTGTGCATTTGCGGTTAATACCTATAGCCAGCAAAAAGTTTATAAAGAAGCAGAAGTGTATATTACTGCCGAATCGACGGGGCAGCTGCTTGCAAGAACAGGATTCAGGGCTTTCGAGCCGCTTGAGCAGCCTGACGAAAATTTTCCGACAATCATGGTCGATGATGATATTACCTTTCAGACTATTGAAGGATTCGGAGGTGCTTTCACTGATGCCGCTGCTATTACCTTCGGCAAGCTTCCCCCTGAACAACAGAAGCAATTTCTGAAAGAGTGTTTCGATCCTGTTGAAGGCAATGGGTACAACCTGTGCCGCACAACTATTCACAGCTGCGATTATTCAGATACTATGTATACCTATGACGATGTTGAAGGTGACAAGGATCTGAAACATTTTTCCATAGAACATGATCAGCAGTACCGTATCCCTATGATCAAAGGGGCTATGGAAGCATCCAAAGGAACGCTCCGTTTTTTTGCTTCTCCCTGGAGCCCTCCGGGATGGATGAAGACAAATAATGAAATGTTGCATGGAGGCAAGCTTAAACCTGAATACAATCAGACATGGGCAAATTACTTTGTAAAGTATATCAGGGAATATGAAAAAGCAGGTATCCCTATGTGGGGACTTACTGTTCAAAACGAAGCCATGGCTACGCAGGTATGGGAATCTTGCATATTTACTGCCGACGAGGAAAAAGATTTTGTAAGGGATTACCTTGGACCCACACTTCACAAAAACGGACTGGCCAACGTGAAGCTCATGATATGGGACCATAACAGGGGAATTATGTATCAAAGAGCTGAGGCAGCTTATGAGGATCCCCTGGCTTCTAAATATATCTGGGGAACAGCTTTTCACTGGTATGTTGGGAACCATTTCGACAATGTTCGAATGGTGCATGATGCTTTCCCTGCCAAGAATTTAATTTATACCGAAGCAGGAATGCGCGGAAGCTGGCAATCGGCAATGAATCTGGCCAAAAATATTATTCTTGATCTGAATAACTGGGCTAATGGATGGGTCTTCTGGAACCTGATACTTGACCAGACCAACGGACCAAGGCATGCAGGTGGATTATACGGTTCAAATATTGTCAATGCTGATCTCACCACTGGTAAAATAACCTATAATCCGCCTCATTATATATTCGGACATTTTTCGAGGTTCATAAAACAGGGTGCAAAACGTATTCCCTGCACCTCAAACAGTGACGATTTCATTGCTACTGCCTGTATTAATCCAGATGGTAAAATTGCTGTCGTAATACTGAATCTGAAAGATGTTGAGCAGAAGGGACAGGTATGGATAGAAAAACAAGTCATTAAATTCACCTCTCCGGCAAATGGTCTGATAACTATGGTCTTTTAGGTTATCTGCAACCGCAAAAGGCCTTACTGCCCTTTCAGTTGTTTTGGCAACCAGTTATTAAGTGCTTCAGCCTGTTCGGGAAATATACAGAGCCCTGATTCCTGGAAAATATATAATTCTTTCGGGGCGGTAAAAACATTGTACGCAGAGTATATCGATATAGGGGGACAGGTCAGATCGTTATATCCGCTTTTTGAGCTGAATCAAGGCAATAAGCTAGGCAGTTTCATTTGATTAATTATTTTTGTTGTATTTAAACCCTGAGAATGCAACCGGAAAACCATCTTCTTCAGAAACGCGTAAACCTGTTCGACGGAGTATCTATTGTTGCCGGAGCGATGATCGGTTCGGGGATATTCATTGTGAGCGCCGATATTGCAAGGACTGTAGGATCACCCGGGTGGTTAATGGTGGTATGGCTCATAACCGGAATAATAACAGTTATCGGAGCACTTTGCTATGGTGAACTGGCTTCGATGATGCCGCATGTCGGAGGACAATATGTATACCTGAGAGAAGCTTATCATCCACTGATTGGATTCCTGTTCGGATGGACAACCTTCCTTGTCATTCAGTGCGGCTCGATAGCGGCAGTAGCTGTAGCCTTTGCAAAATTCGGCGGAGTCCTGTTTCCGTGGATAGCCGATAAGAACATTCTCCTGCATATAGGACATCTGAAGATCAGCAGCACCATGGTTGTGGCAATTGCAATGATCTCCTTCCTCACATGGCTCAATACAAGAGGGATAGTGACAGGCAAAACGGTCGTGAACATTTTTTCCTCGACCAAGGTGATAGCACTACTTGGTTTTATCGCGATCGGTATCTTTGCCATAAAAGGTTTAGGTTCCCTTCAAATAAACAAGGAAGTTTTCTGGAATGCGAGCCGCATTGGCCCGGATAATCAGATAATTCCACTGGCAGGGTTTGCTCTTGTAACAGCGGTCGGAATGGCCCTTGTCGGGTCACTCTTTTCAGCAGACGCCTGGTATAATGTTACCTATATTTCAGGTGAGGTTATCAATCCGAAAAAAAATGTTCCTCTCAGCCTTATTTTTGGGACTATCATTGTATCAATATTATACATGATAATAAATTTTGTTTATATCAAAATTCTGCCCCTTTCAGGTTCTCCTGACGGAGCCAACGTCCTGAGCAGGGGAATTCAGTATGCAACCGACGACAGGGTTGCCACGTCGGCTATGAGCGTTGTTTTTGGCGATTATGCAGCCATAATAATGGCGATCTTCATCATGATAAGCACATTCGGGTGTAATCATGGGCTCATAATGGCAGGGCCAAGGGTATATTATGCAATGGCAAAGGACGGTCTCTTCTTCAAGAATGTAGGTAGTATCAATAAGTTCGGAGTTCCTGGTTTTGCAATTGTTATTCAGGGTATATGGTCAGTATTGCTTTGCTTATCGGGCACTTACAGCAACCTGCTCGATTATGTGATCTTCGCTGTACTTATTTTCTTTACTCTTACAATACTGGCGATTTTTATTCTTCGTAAAAAGCAACCAGACATACCACGTCCTTATAAAGCATTCGGATATCCGGTAATACCGGCTATATATATTCTGACAACGACAGCTATCATGATTATTCTCCTTATCTACAAGCCGGATTATACTTTTCCGGGGCTTGTGATCGTACTACTTGGAATACCTGTCTACTTTTTGTGGAGGAAGCGTTTTGCCGGAAAAGAAATGAGCCGGGAACAGGAGGGGGTATAATCTGAGGATTTCTTTCAAAAAATGTGATCGATAAAAATTCTAAATTGCATAGCTTTTATCGTAAACGAACAGATATGTTCCCGGAAAGATTCATTAACAGGATACAGCAGCAGAGATATATTGATGCAGAGAGTCTTTTAAAGGCTCTTGAAGCTGAATCTCCTGTTTCCGTCAGGGTCAACCGTTCAAAATGGACCGGTAGCCCGCTGCGAAGTACGCCGGTACCATGGTGCAGCGATGGATTCTACCTTGGGAAACGTCCTAAATTTACCCTCGATCCACTTCTTCATGCCGGGTGCTATTATCCTCAGGAAGCTTGCGGAATGTTTCTCGGACAGGTGTTTAAACAGGTGGTTCCGGTTCATGATGGCATCAGAGTCCTTGATCTTTGCGGAGCACCGGGTGGTAAAGCAACTCATCTCTCCTATCTGATAGGTGCACAGGGCATGCTGGTAGCAAATGAGGTGATCAGGCAACGTGCTTATATACTGAATGAAAACATTACCAAATGGGGACTTTCGAATGCTATCGTCACCCAGAATGATCCTTCTGATTTTGGCTTTCTTCATGGTTTTTTTGATATGATCCTGGTCGATGCTCCATGTTCAGGAGAAGGAATGTTCCGCGACGAGGTTGCCGTGAATGAATGGTCAGTGGAAAACGGGGCCCTCTGTTCAGAGAGGCAGCGAAGGATACTGATGGATGTCTGGCCGTCCCTCAGGGAGAATGGGATACTTGTTTACAGCACTTGCACTTTCAATCCCGGTGAAAATGAAGAAAATATCAAATGGCTTATTTCAAAACAGGAAGCTGAGTCAGTAAGCATCGATATTTCTGATTATAATGGCATTACCGAAATTGACCACGAGGGAATTTTAGGATATGGCTTTTACCCCGGGAAGATAAAGGGCGAAGGCTTATTTATTTCAGTGCTGAGAAAAACAGGAAGACAGAATATCATTTCAGAACGCAATAAAAAAGGCTCAGATAACAAATTAACAAGAGAAGAGAGATCAGTTGCCCTTGACTGGACTTTATTTAAGGAGGAGAACCTTATCAAACCAGGAGATACAGTGTTTTATTTTCCGGGGAATAATGAAGATTACAACCTTTTGTCAAAGAGATTGAAAATGGTCAGTCCGGGCACCAGGATTTTTACCACCAAGCAAAATAAGTATCTTCCCTCTCACGATCTCGCCATGTCAGTATCCCTGAAAAAGAATGTTTTCCCTTCAATCGATCTTGATCTTCCGGATTCACTCTCTTACCTGCACAGGGAAAGCATCGGCCCCGGGAATTCTGAAAAAGGATGGAATCTGATCTCATACAGGGGAGTCCTTCTGGGCTTTGTCAATAATATAGGGAACCGTCTTAATAACTACTACCCTGTGGAATGGAGGATCAGAATGGATCCATCCTCAAAAGTTGATAAAGATGCAATAGTGTGGGATAATTCTGACCTGAATTTATTGAATGATTTGATAGATTTGTGATAAAATGAATTATTTATATTTATGAAGCAGGATATTGAAATCGCTCAGGAGGCTAAGATAAGGCCAATCGTAAAAATAGCTGACAAGCTTGGGATACCGCATGATGAACTTGAATTGTACGGTAAATACAAGGCTAAGATTCCATTGCATTTCATCGACGAAGAAAAGATAAAAAATGCTAAGCTTATACTCGTCACGGCTATAACACCAACACCGTCAGGAGAAGGGAAAACGACTACTTCCATAGGGCTTGCACAGGCTCTCAACCGGATAGGTAAAAAAGCAACTGTCGTATTGCGTGAGCCTTCTCTTGGTCCAGTATTTGGTATAAAGGGAGGTGCCGCCGGAGGCGGATATTCACAGGTAATACCGATGGAAGACATTAACCTTCACTTTACTGGCGATATCTCGGCAGTAGAAAAGGCGCATAATCTTCTGGCAGCCCTCATCGATAACAATATCCAGCTAAAAGAAGGGAACCTTGGGATAGATCCGAGAACGATCGAATGGAAAAGGGTGATGGATATGAATGAAAGATCGCTGCGTGATATCGTGATCGGTCTGGGAGGAACATCAGAAGGAGTTCCTCGTCAATCGGGATTTGATATCACTGCAGCTTCAGAAGTTATGGCAACGCTTTGCCTTTCAAAAGACCTGACCGACCTTAAGCAGAGGCTCGGTAATATTTTTGTCGGCTTTACATATTCCGACAAGCCTGTATTTGCCCGTGACCTTAAGGCACAGGGAGCAATGGCTGCTCTTCTTAAGGACGCAATAAAGCCAAACCTTGTTCAGACACTTGAAGGAACTCCCGCGATCATTCATGGCGGGCCTTTTGCAAATATTGCACAGGGAACAAATTCAATCATTGCAACAAAAACAGGTCTTTCACTGAGCGATTATGTTGTAACTGAAGCCGGTTTTGCCAGTGAACTGGGTGCAGAGAAATTCTTTGACATCAAATCTCAGGTTGGAAACCTGAAGACAAATGCAGTCGTTATTGTGGTAACAGTCAAGGCTTTGAAATATCACGGCGGAGCGAAGCTGTCAACGCTTCATAATGAAGATATTGATCTTCTTCAGAAAGGCTTCGATAACCTTGACAAGCATATCGAGAATATGAAGTGTTTCGGGTTTAACCCGATTATTGCAGTGAACAGGTTTGATTCAGATACCGCTGCAGAACTTGAGCTGCTTGAAAAACACTGCAAATCGCAGAATGTAAAGGTTGCCATAAATGAGTGCTGGGCCAGGGGCGGAGAAGGCGCTGTGGAACTTGCAAACAAGGTAATCGAGACTATTTCTGATTGCTCCGATTGCTTCAAGCCGCTCTATGATCCTTCCTGGTCTTTTGAGGAGAAGATTGAGACCATATGTAAAAAAATGTACGGTGCCGATCATGTCGAATATGCGTTAAAGGCCAAATCCCAGCTTGAAAAGATAGAGAAGCTAGGGCTCGGTAACCTTGCTGTTTGTATTGCCAAGACGCAGAAATCTCTTTCCGACGACCCAAATAGAAGAGGTCGTCCTCAGGGATTCACTATTAAGATCAGGGAAGTGCAATTGTCGTCCGGAGCCGGATTCATAGTTCCGATCGCCGGTAATATAATGAGGATGCCGGGGCTTCCCGTTTCTCCATCTGCCGAGAAGATCGATATTGACGGAGATGGCAAAATATCAGGTTTATTCTGATTATCTTAATCATATTTGACCGGTAAGGGATTCGTTTAGTAATCATAATGATACATAAAATATCTCTCCTTCATTTTTAATAACTTTATAGCGTTAAAATTTCTGACTATCATGAAAAAAACCTTTGTTATTGTCTTTTTGATAATCATTGCAGCCACTGGTTGTAAAAAGTATAATAAGTATGAGGGTGTGGCTTTTACCGAGAAAGAGCCGCGCGACTGGGAGAACCCGGAAATGATAAAGCAGAACAGGGAAGATCCTCATTCAAGCTTCATAAGCTACAGTGATGCAGAATCAGCGCTGGAAGATGATAAATCAGCTTCGCCGAACTATCTTTCCCTTGACGGGATATGGAAGTTTCACCTGACAAAATCGCCCGACCAAAGGCCTTACTGGTTCTTCAAGAATAATTATGACACCCGCGACTGGGACAATATTGATGTTCCTTCAAACTGGGAGATGAAAGGATACGATGTTCCTATTTATGTCAATATAACTTATCCCTTTAAGAAGAATCCTCCTTATATCCCGCATGAATATAATCCGGTTGGCTCATATAAGAGGGAGTTTAAAATTCCGTCGGGATGGAAAAACAAAGAGGTCTTTCTTCATTTCGGGGCTGTCGCTTCAGCATTTTATGTATGGGTTAATGAGCAGCATGTGGGCTACAGTCAGGATAGCAAAACGCCTGCCGAATTTGATATCACCAAATATCTCATAAAGGGTAAAAACACTCTTGCTGTTGAGGTTTACCGCTGGTGCGACGGGAGTTACCTTGAAGACCAGGATTTCTGGCGGATGAGCGGGATACAAAGGACCGTTTTCCTTCATGCAAGGCCAGGGACTTATATAAATGACTTTTTTGCTGTCGGCGATCTGGAGAACAATTACAGGGATGGCCTGCTTAATCTTGATGTCTCATTGTCGCAAAGGCGGGGAAATGAAAATGAGGTTTCGGTGGAGGCGAAATTGCTTGATAATGGGCAGGTTATTTATTCAGATACAGAGCCTGTTAAACTATCAGATAATAAGGCTGATATAAAATTCAAAACTAGTCTCCAGGAAATCAAAAAGTGGTCTGCAGAGACACCTGATCTGTACTCTCTGGTAATCACCATGAAGAATACGAATGGCGAAATACTTGAGAGCGTGGGCTCAAAGATCGGGTTCCGGAAGGTAGAAATTAAAAATTCGCAGCTGCTGGTAAACGGTGTAGCAATAAGGATAAAAGGCACCAATATGCATGAACATGACGAAATAAACGGTCATGTGGTAAGCGAGGATATGGTCCTGAAGGACATTCGCATAATGAAAAGTAATAATATAAATGCAGTCAGGACATCGCATTATCCCCAGCAGGAGTTCTGGTATGAGATGTGTGACAAATACGGACTCTACCTTATTGATGAGGCCAATATTGAATCGCATGGAATTGGATATGATAAGGATGTCACCCTTGGCGACAAGCCGGAATGGGCTGCCGCCCACCTTGACAGGATGCAAAGAATGGTGGAAAGAGACAAAAACCATCCCTCGGTTATCATCTGGTCCCTGGGCAATGAAGCCGGAGACGGGCACAATTTCCTCGCTGACTATAAATGGACAAAAAAGCGTGATGCAACCCGCCCGGTTCAGTACGAACGGGCCGAACAAAGCACGAACACAACCGAGAGGCATACTGATATTTTCTGCCCAATGTACCCTAAGATAGAAGAGCTCGAGGCTTACGCAAAGGATGAAAAAGGCGACAGGCCACTGATAATGTGCGAATATGCGCATGCCATGGGTAACTCAACAGGCAATTTTCAGGATTACTGGAATGTAATTGAAAAATACCCGAAGCTCCAGGGCGGACTTATCTGGGATTGGGTTGATCAGGGGATTCTCAGGACAGATGAGAATGGTGAGAAATACTGGGCTTACGGAGGCGACTTTGGTGAAGAAGGAGTCCCGAGCGATGGCAACTTCTGCATCAACGGGCTCACCTGGCCCGACAGAACCGCGAAACCCGGACTTACAGAGGTGAAGAAAGTATACCAGTATATTGGCTTTGAGCCTGTTGATCTGAATGCAGGACTTATCAAAATCAAAAACAAGTATGATTTTACAAACCTTTCAGAGTTTAATTTTGACTGGGAGGTTGTATCAGACGGGTCGATAATCCAGTCAGGTAAGCTATCATTCCCTGATTTTAAGCCGAAAACAGAAACGATTGTAAAAATACCGCTTGAAAAGATAAACCCTGAACCGGGAACTGAGTACTTTCTTAACCTGAGAGCATCAAGATCACAGGAATGGAACCTTGTTCCCGAAGATCATGTTTATGCGACTGAACAGTTCAGGCTTCCACAGGAAGGTGCACAGGTAAAGATCAATCCTGATGAATATGGTGTTCTGCAGGAGAAGACCAGGGGCAATAACCTTGAGGTGGCGGGTGTTGATATGAAGATCATATTCAATCTTGAAACCGGCCGGATTTCTTCTTTCAATTTCAAGGGTAAAGAACTTTTCCTGAAGGGCCCTGAACCCGATTTCTGGAGAGCTCCTACGGATAATGATTATGGCTATGGGATGGTTAAAATGCTTGGCATCTGGAAAAAAGCTGGTGAGGGAAGCGTTATCACCAAGGCCGATATAAGCCAGCCTGAACCGGGAAAGGTCGTTGTCGTTTTTCGCTATGATATTAAGGGACTTGAAGGGGAAAAGATTGCAGGATATTCTACAGTTTATACTATCCTTGGTTCAGCAGACGTGATAATTTCAAACTCATTTGAGAAGTTATCTGATAAAGTTCCTGAAGTGCCAAGGATGGGAATGCAGATGCAGCTGCCTCCTGAATTCATGAACCTTAAATGGTTTGGAAGAGGACCACACGAAAATTATGCTGACAGAAAGACTTCGGCTGATGTAGGTCTTTACGAGAGCACTGCCGCAGATCAGTACGTGCCCTATGTGCGGCCGCAGGAAAATGGATATAAAACAGATACACGATGGCTCACCCTTACCAATGACAACGGAACAGGTATTCTCGTCAGTGGTAATCCTGTATTCTGCTTTGCTGCTTTGAATAATATACACGATGATTTTGAATCTCCCGGAAAACTGTCGCAGTACCGAAAAGATGCAAAGAGCGCAAACACCCATATCAACAGTATCAAGCCGCGTGAACTTGTGAATCTCAATATTGACCTTGATCAGATGGGAGTCGGAGGCGATAACTCATGGGGAGCCATGATCCATCCTGAATACAGGCTGCAGGAAAGGAAGTACCAGTATTCTTTCAGGATAAGGCCGATTGTGAAAGACGATGATGTTTTGAAACTGGCAAAGGCAAGCTTATAGCTCTTCGTAAAAATAGGCTATCTTATCGTCGGCATCGTCCCAGGAATAGATCTTTTTGCCCTTGTTTATTTGATAGAAATTTAACATGGCAAAATCACCGGCACACATTGTAGTATGGACAAACAGCAAAAGCGAAAGGCTCCACTTCCATAAGCCGGGGAGTAAAATGATCATGATTATAAGGGCAATGCTTATTGCGATGAATGGAACCAGGGCTATGAACCTGAACTCTCCCGGTGATGCCACGTGCCTGTGGGCAGTAACATAGAAGATGTATTGCTTAAGATCCATTCCGACCCTGATCTTTCGCGCGCCCGTCAATAGAAAAGGTATCACATGTAATAATTCATGAACCGGAATGCAAAGAATCGGAAATACAACCAGGCCCAGCATAGAATGAAGAAAGATGTTTTTTAAGGCAAAATATCCTGAAATATGGAACCTAAATGAAAGGGCAGTGAGAAGAAAGAAGATATTTAACGCCCAGAAAAAAACCATTAGTCCGGTTTTTCTTTTTAAATAGTCAAGAACAAAATTTATCAGTTCATTGTATGGGATTGCAAGAATTTGTCTGTAATTTACCTGATCTTCAAGATCTTTGACTTTTAACGACATAAGAAATGTTTTTTCAAATTTACCGTTTAACTTATTAAACAGCAATGTAAAAAGAGATATATTAATTATCTGGCACAATTTTAGAATCAGGAAAGATTGCAACGGTAGGATTAATATTTGATATTTTTGTAAAAACTTCACAATTGAAAAAAGGAGCCGCCATATTTTTCTCTTTATTAATCACATCTCTGGCTTCAGGGCAGGCAGATTCTGCAAAACAGATTAAGGATTCAATCCCTGACCGTGTTTATCTTCTTCAGAAGGTGAACAGGAATGGAGAGACCCTCCCTGAAGTTGAAATCAAAGAAGTATCTGTATTGGCGCATTCGAAAAGCGGTGAGAGGAAGGTCCAGTCGGATTACAGGAAATACCAAAGGCTTTTATATAATCTGAAACTGGTTTATCCGTACGCGCTGATTGTCAGGTCAAGACTCTCACAGGCAAATGATGATCTGGCTCAAATGAAAAGCGACAAGGAAAGGAGGAAGTATATCAAGAACTTCGAAAAAGAGATATTCGATAAATATGAGGGCCAGATAAGCGAAATGACAATTACTCAGGGACGCCTTCTTATAAAGCTCATAGACAGGGAGACACAGAATACTTCTTATGACCTGATACGCCAGTACAGAGGTGGTCTGACTGCTGCTTTCTGGCAGGGAATTGCAAGGATTTTCGGAACGAATCTCAAAGAGGGATATGATCCCTACGGAGATGATGCCATTATAGAGTTCATTATCCGGGATATGGAAGCCGGTGCATTTTAACCACGTCAAGAAATTCAGCAATACTGGTGAAAAGAATTTTTATTGCCCTGAAAATTGAACCCGGCACGAAGTTGGCGGAGATACTTCAATCACTTAAATCACTGGCGGCAGAAGAAAAGGTAAACTGGGTCGATCCGGTCAATATTCACATCACTCTTGCCTTCCTTGGCGACACGGAGGAGGATAGAATAAAAATTGCAGGGTTGTTGCTGAAAAGAGAATGCTCCGGTTTTGGTGAATTTACTTTCATGCTTAAAGGAGCAGGGCTTTTCAGGAATTTCCGCGATCCGAGGATCATCTGGATCGGAATTGCAGAACCTGAAGCGCTTATCCGCCTCAATGAAAAGATAGCGACCGGCTTAAGAGATACGGGTTTCAGAATTGAAGATCGGCCCTTCAAGCCCCATATTACAATTGGCAGGATCAAGCTCCTGAAAAAACCGGAAATCTTAAAGTCATTTCTCGATAAATATGGTGAAGTCGAAATCCAGGAGGTTAATGTCAGGGAGGTGATCCTTTTTGAGAGCATTCTGAGACCTTCAGGCCCGATTTATAAACCAATCGGCAGGTTCACTCTTGCCAGCTAAATTCCCTTGCCTTTGAAAACTGTTCCGATCGTAAGGATAATGATTTTCAGATCGAACCAGGTTGATCTGGTTTTCAGATAAAAGAGGTCGTAATCAAGCCTTTCAATCATCCCATCGACACTCGATGCATACCCGTATTTTACCTGTCCCCATGAGGTGATACCCGGTTTTACCTTATGAAGCTCGATATACTGCGGGGCACTTTTAATTATCTGATTGATGAAAAAAAGGCGTTCTGGCCGCGGCCCCACGATTGACATTTCACCTTTCAGGACATTAATAAAATTCGGGATTTCATCGAGCCGGTACTTTCTTAAAAACCTTCCTGTTCTGGTAACTCTCTCGTCGCCGGAGGCCGACAAAAACGGTTCTCCCTTTTCAGCATCATAAACCATCGATCTGAACTTATAGATTGAGAATGGTTTTCCGTCCTTCCCGATCCTGTCCTGGGTATATATAACCGGACCTTTAACTGATAACCTGATAACGACTGCCAGCATCAATAAAAAAGGGCTCAGAAGCAACAGAATAATAATGGAGAAAAGATAATCGGCCAGAATTTTACTAAATGAATAGAGAGTCGGCATCTCCTTTATTTTGCCATTTTTCGTACCAGAACCGTTGTCTCCCTGATCGTTCATATTTTTTAAAATGCCAGATTAATGATTTATTTTCATGAAGATAGCAACAAATATATTCAATGAATGATTTAAGTTCTGAATCCTGATAAACAATTTTTATATTTTTACTTCGTAGAAACCTGATGCCACCTTTACAGATGACAGATAATTTTGAAGCCAAAGGAAAAAGAAAAAATCTTGTCAGGGAACTCCGGCAGAAAGGGATAACTGATGAGGAAGTCCTTAGAGCGATAGATATTGTCCCAAGGCATCTCTTCATGGATCCCGCCTTCCTTAGTCATGCTTACGTTGACAAGGCTTTCCCGATCGCATCAGGACAGACAATCTCTCAGCCCTATACAGTAGCAGTGCAGACCTCTCTTCTGAAAGTAAAGAAAAGGGATAAGATACTTGAAATTGGTACCGGCTCGGGCTACCAGGCTGCAATACTTGCCGAGATGGGCGCAAAAGTCTATACAATAGAACGTTTCAGGGAATTATATCTTAAAGCTCAGGCAACACTTACGTCACTTGGATACTCAGCAGATTTCTTTTATGGGGACGGCCATGTGGGGAAGCCGCAATATGGGCCCTATGATGAAATATTAATAACCGCTGCAACTAATGAAATTCCATCCGGCCTGCTTAACCAGCTTAAGATCGGAGGCAGGTTGGTGGTACCGCTTGGCGACAACAATTCACAGATTATGACTCTTGTTCAGCGTACAGGTGAAGATGCTTTTGAATATTCGTCTCACGGACTTTTTGTTTTTGTCCCGATGCTTAAAGGGACTGTCAATGGAAAATGATTTCTTATGGAAATATTCAGACTTGTTTTTTCCCCGATTGAAGTAAATACATATATCCTGGCTGATGCCTCAGGCAAATGTGCTGTTATTGATTGCGGATGTTACGGCATGAAAGAGTTTGGCAGGCTTTCACTATTTCTTCAAAAGAAAAATCTTACCCCTGAGCTGCTGCTGAACACTCATTGTCATCTCGATCATGTCTTCGGAAACGGAATGTTTTTAGAGAAATATGGATTAAGGACATTCTCACATAAGTTGGAGGAAGAGAACAGGATTGATTCACCGGACCATGCTCAGCTTTTTGGACTATCAATGGAAATGCCACCTGAACCTCAGAGGTTTCTGAATGACGGAGACACTGTGACCTTCGGATCGGAAAACCTTCTGGTATTAGATGTTCCGGGACATACCGCAGGGAGCATAGCCTTTTATAGCAGCAAAGACGGAGTTGTGTTCACCGGCGATGCTCTCTTCTCGGGAAGCATTGGCAGAACTGATCTGCCCGGAGGAAGCTACGAAGCACTTATTCACAGCATAAAAAGCAAACTATTTGTTCTCCCGCCCTCTACAATTGTATATCCGGGCCATGGCGAAGCAACCACCATTGAAAAGGAGTTGAAAACAAATCCTTATTTTAGTAATACAAATAGCTAATTTTGCGCAAATTCCGATTAAATCCTCGAAACTCAGATTTCATTTATTTGTTAATAAGTAAAAACTAATTATATGTCATCAGATAAATTCATCAATCGTCACAGGGGACCGCGTGAAAGTGAACTGCCCCGAATGCTAATGGCCATTGGCGTCGATTCGCTTGATCAGCTGATCGATAAAACTGTACCTGGCAACATAAGGCTTAATAAGCCACTTGTTTTACCCAAAGCCATGAGCGAATATGAATACCTTATTTACCTGAAGAAGATGGGCGCTGAAAACAAGCTGTTCCGCTCCTTGATAGGACAGGGATATTATGGGGTGGCTTTATTGTCGGTTGTGACCAGGAATGTACTCGAAAACCCTTCATGGTATACATCATATACTCCTTACCAGGCTGAGATATCACAGGGAAGACTTGAAGCGCTTCTCAATTTTCAGACCATGATCATTGATATGACAGGCATGCAGATAGCCAATGCATCTCTTCTGGATGAGGCAACAGCTGCTGCTGAAGCTATGATAATGATGTTCAATGCCCGTTCAAGGGCTGCCGTAAAAGCGGGAGCAAATAAATTTTTTGTCGATGAGGATATCTTCGTGCAGACGCGTGATGTAATAATTACCAGGTCAAAGCCTCTGGGGATAGAGCTGGTATTTGGCAAGTTTGAGGAGGCACAGCTGGATGAAATGTTTTTTGGAGTTTTTGCCCAGTATCCCGCTGCTTCCGGGCAGATAAAGGATTATAGCGCATTTACCAGTAAAGCTCATGCTGTAGGTGCTCTTTTCGGTGTGGCTGCCGATTTAATGAGCCTTGCACTTCTTACACCTCCCGGTGAATGGGGCGCTGATATTGTCGTCGGTTCAAGCCAGAGGTTTGGCCTCCCGATGAGCTTCGGAGGACCGCATGCCGGTTTCTTTGCCACAAGGGATGAACTTAAACGCAGCATGCCGGGACGAATCATTGGTGTATCTATTGACGCACAGGGAAATACAGCTTTGAGGATGGCTCTTCAGACCAGGGAGCAGCATATCAAGCGCGAAAGGGCAACTTCGAATATATGTACTGCCCAGGCACTTCTTGCAATCATGAGCGGTATGTATGCCCAGTACCATGGACCTGAAGGTTTGAAAAACATTGCTTCACATATCCATAAGTCAGCCTGCACATTAAGCTGCTCACTGAAGGAGCTTGGCTACAGACAGCTTAATCCGATATTTTTTGATACTATTAGAATTGAACTTCACTCACGCAGAGAACAGAATGAAATCAGGAAGCTGGCAGAGGCAGGTGAATTGAATTTTTATTACCCTGATGAAAAAACAATAAGCATAAGTGTGGATGAGGTCATCTCATTCGAGGAGATCAATTCCATTCTTGAGGTTTTTGCTAATGCTGCCGGCAAGCATGCCAGACATGTCGATACTTATTGTGACTGTAAATGCATTGATGAGAAATTCCTGAGAAAATCTGCTTTTCTCGAAAGGGCTGCATTTACCCGTTATCACAGCGAAACTGAGATGATGCGATATATCAAGATGCTTGAACGCAAGGATTTCTCGCTTACCCACTGTATGATATCTCTCGGCTCCTGCACTATGAAGCTTAACCCTGCTACATCGATGTTTGCCATGAGCTGGCCGGAATTTGCCAATGTCCATCCTTTTGTTCCAAAGGAACAGGCAGCAGGCTACTACCATCTAATGGATGAACTTGGTGAGGCTCTTAAGGAGATAACAGGTTTCTCAGCCATCTCTTTCCAGCCTAATTCAGGTGCTGCCGGTGAGTATGCCGGGCTGATGGTAATCAGGGAATACCACATTAATAAGGGAAATGCTCATAGGAATGTTGTTCTTATACCATCTTCAGCTCATGGTACCAATCCCGCCAGCGCAGTTATGGCCGGGATGCACGTAGTTGTTGTTGAATGTGACGAGATGGGAAACATAAATGTTGAGGATCTCAGGAAAAAAGCAGAGGAGAACAGGGAAAACCTTGCTGCTTTCATGATCACCTACCCTTCAACCCACGGGGTATATGAAGCAGCAATCACTGAAATGACAGGGATCATTCATTCCAACGGAGGCCTCGTATATATGGATGGCGCCAATATGAATGCACAGGTAGGACTTACTAACCCGGGCCACATTGGTGCAGATATCTGTCATCTGAACCTTCATAAGACATTTGCAATTCCTCATGGAGGAGGAGGCCCCGGAGTGGGACCAATCCTCACTAATGAAGAACTTGCACCTTTCCTGCCTTCCCATCCGCTGGTAAAAACCGGTGGCAGCCATGGATCGACAGCTGTTGCAGCAGCACCGTTCGGGAGCGGCCATATACTCACTATTTCCCATGCTTATGTTATGATGATGGGGTCTGAAGGCCTTACTGAAGCTACCAAATATGCTATTCTTAATGCCAATTATATTTCAGCTTCCCTTAAAGACTGGTTTAAAACGCTTTATACCGGCACCAATGGTTTTGTTGCTCATGAGATGATACTCGACTGCCGTAATTTAAAGGCTGAAGCCGGGATCACCGAGTCTGATATAGCCAAGAGACTTATGGATTACGGATTCCATGCACCCACATTGTCATTCCCGGTCCATGGTACGCTGATGGTGGAACCGACTGAATCGGAGTCACTGCAGGAGCTCGATAAGTTTATTGATGCAATGAAATCAATCTGGGCTGAGATTAAGGAAATAATAGATGGAAAAGCCGACAGGGAAGATAATGTGCTTCATAATGCTCCCCATACGGTAATGGTAGTCACTGCAGATAGCTGGAACCATAGGTATAACCGTCAGAAGGCTGCCTTCCCGGCAAAGTGGATAATTGAGAATAAGTTCTGGCCATCGGTAGGAAGGATTGATGACGGCTATGGCGACAGAAACCTTATTTGTACCTGTGATCCGATAGATTCGTACAGAGAAGGTGCCTTTGATCAAAAGGAATAGGACAGCTGAGGAGACCGTGGTCTGATTAATCCGGTATTCCCGGGGAAATTTGACATTTAACCATTATTAACTTCATTTAACCGGAGGAGAAATTTTTTTCTCATTAATTTTATTGTCAAATTTATTCCCATTATTAATCTGACTTAACCAATAGTATAAAGTTATGAGAAACTCATCCTGGGAAGACCTGTTAAAGTTGGTTGACGGAAAGAAATTAAACTATCAGCCTGCTGGTTTTATTATTGATAGTCCTTGGATACCAGGTTGGTACGGGATATCGACAATTGATTATTACTCATCTGACGAGCTCTGGCTTAAAGCTAATCTTAAAGCTGTTAACACTTTCCCTGATGTATGGTTCATGCCGTCATTCTGGTCGGAATACGGAATGTGCACTGAACCATCGGCGTTCGGAGCAAGGATGATATTCCTTCCAAAAAGCCTGCCCCATGCTGAGAAGATTCTGACTGGCATTGAAGGTGTAGATTCGCTTCCGCAGCCTAATGTGAAGAGTGACGGACTCCTGCCGTTCATGATAAACCGTTTGAAGCATAATGAAAAGGCAATCAATGATGCCGATCACCAGGTAAGGTTTGCTATTGCCCGCGGACCGATGAATATTGCCACTTTTTTGATGGGTACCACCGAATTCATGATGGCACTTGCAATGGATCCGGAAGGCTCGCACAAGCTGCTTAAAAAAATTACGGATTTTATCTGCGACTGGCTCTGCTGGCAGAAAGAGTGCTTCCCGTCAATTGATGGAGTGCTTATTCTGGACGATCTCATGGGTTTTGTGGGAGAAACTGAATTCCAGGAATTTGCAATGCCATATTTCAAAAGGATATTCTCAGTTACAGGTGCAAAAGTGCGTTTTCTTCATAACGATGCTGATGGATTGATCACCGCAAAACACCTGAAAGAGACAGGGGTGAATCTTTTCAATTTTTCTTTTAATCATTCAATGAGTGAGATACGTAACCTGACAGGACCGGAGGTTATCCTGCTTGGGAATATCCCTCCAAGAGACGTTCTTGCCGGAGGTACACCTCAGCAGGTGGACGAGGCAGTGAAAAAAGCCTTCGGTGAAATAAAGAGTTATGACAGGATAATCTGGTCAGCAGGCGGAGGAATGCCCCCTGATGTAAAAGATATTAATATTCATGCTTTCCTTGATGCAGTAAAAAAATACTCAAAATAAACAATCGATGAAAAAATTTCTTATCTGTATGGCCATCTTAACTGGTCTGTCCATTACCGCCTTTCCGCAAAAAGCACAGCTTCTTCATTTCTATGTTGAGGCAGGTGCATATCAGCGCATAAATACTCCCGTGAGCGTCGGACTTGAAGGTGTAATTAAAAGCGATACTCTTGCATTTCAGCTTTATGAAAAGGTAAAGGGCGCTCTGGTTGAAAAACCCTTCCAGGTTGAACCCGGATATGTGTCGAGGCTCTGGTGGATCCTTGACGGAACAACAGAACCCGGCAAGAAGAGGGAATTCTTCCTCTATAAAAACACTCTTCAGAAAGTTCAGAATGCCATCACCACAGAAATTACGCCCGATGATATCGTCCTGAAAAAAGGAACCTCTGACATACTTCATTACAGGAAATCAGTCATGTATCCTCCTCAGGGTGTTGATACCGCTTATAAAAGGAGCGGGTTCATTCACCCGATGTTCTCACCTTCAGGCAATGTACTTACCAGGGTAAAGGCTCCTGATCATTATCATCATGTCGGAATCTGGAACCCATGGACAAGAGTCAGGATCGGCAACCACGTTACCGATTTCTGGAACCTTAACGAGAAGCAGGGCACTGTAAGATTTTCCGGTATCAATTCAACAGTAAACGGACCGGTTTTCGGAGGTTTTTCTGTCAGGCAGGATCATATAGATTTCCAGGGCTCAAAACCGGAAGAGCTGGCACTCAATGAAGTGTGGGATGTCCGCGCCTGGAACACAGAGCCTGTAGCAGGAATAAATGCCTACCTGGTCGACCTGACTACATTCCTTTCTGTCGCCGGTAACGAGCCAATAACCTTTGAGGCTTACCGTTACGGAGGGGGCATCGGGATAAGAGCTAATGCAGAGTGGAACAAAAACAACAGCACCGTGCTTACTTCAGAGGGAAAGACGCGAAAGGATGCTGACGGGACCAGGGCAAGGTGGACCGACCTGAACGGCGCATTCAAGGACAAAGGGAATTCCGGGATAACGTTCTTTTCACATCCTGCAAACAGAGAACATCCCGAGCCAATGAGAGTATGGCCTGAAACTCAAAATGGTACGGGTGATGTATATTTTGAATTCTCTCCAATAAGGCTTAAATCGTGGGATCTTAATCCAGGTACCGTATACGAGTTGAAGTACAGGATGCTGGTTTATGACGGCAAAATTGACAAGACAACTGCCGACAGGATATGGAACGATTTTGCATATCCTCCGGTTGTTACCATAATAAATAATGGAAAATGATTATGAAAAAGTTTTTTGTTTTAATCCTTTCTTTGCCGATCCTGATTTCCTGCGGTTCCGGGGGATCAAAGAAAAAATCAGGCGATAAAACACAACCTGCTATGGAAAAAAATTACCAGGTAAAGCTGATGACTGTCGATCCGGGCCATTTTCATGCGGCGCTTGTACAGAAAATAATGTACGACCAGGTTTCTCCGGAGGTGCATGTTTATGCACCTGAAGGTCCTGACTATCTTCAGCATCTTGACAGGATCAAATCATACAACAGCCGAACAGCTGATCCGACATCATGGAATGAAATAGTTTACACCGGTCCTGATTTCTTTGACAAAATGCTTGAACAGAAACCTGGAAATGTTGTGGTATTATCCGGAAATAATCAGAAGAAAGCCGAATACATATCAAGGTCAATTAATGCCGGGCTTAATGTGCTGGCAGATAAGCCGATGATAATATCTGCAAAGGATTTCCCAAGCCTGGTTCAGGCGTTCAAAACTGCAGGTGAAAAAGGCATCATCCTATACGATATCATGACAGAAAGGTATGAGATCACTACAATATTACAGAAGATGCTGTCGCATAATGAAGAGATTTTCGGCAAGCTGACAACCGGGACAAAGGAAGAACCTGCAGTATCAAAAATAAGTGTTCATAATTTTTCGAAGCTCGTATCAGGTGTGCAACTGCAGCGTCCTGCATGGTTTTTCGACGTTGAACAGCAGGGAGAAGGAATTGTCGACGTCACAACGCACCTTGTCGATCTGGTCCAGTGGGAGTGCTTTCCGGAACAGATACTTGACACGACAGATATAAAAATGGCCTCTGCAAAAAGATGGCCCACAATAATCCCGAAGGATGAATTCAAGGGAGTGACAGGACTTGAGGATTTCCCTGCATACCTTCAGAAAGATGTCAAAGACGGGAAACTGAATGTCTACTCGAATGGAGAGATGGTTTACCAGATCAAAGGTGTCTGGGTAAAAGTTACAGCTACCTGGAATTACATGCCGCCTGCCGGCGCAGGGGATACTTATTTTTCAGCGCTGCACGGTTCGAAATGCGATCTTGTGATCAGGCAGGGGCCGGAAGAAAAATATTTACCAACCCTTTATATTGAGAACGTCAAAGGGTTAAAGATGGATGACTTCGCCGCTAAGCTGAAGACGGTTCTCGGAACTTTACCTTACGACAGCCTTCAGGCAGAATCGGCAGGCAAGAACGTTCTCAGGGTTAACCTGCCAGTAAAGTACAGGGCTTCACATGAAGAGCATTTCGGACAGGTGACGGATAAATTCCTTGAATACATGAAGGAAGGAAAGCTGCCGGAATGGGAGGTACCGGGGATGATAACCAAATACTACACAACCACCCGCGCATTGAAAATGGCTAAAGGGGAATAACCCTTCAGCAGACGAATAAAATCGGAGAGCTCATTAAGTGTACCTTATACACTTAATGAGCTCTCTCTGATTTTAATATCTTATAGCGCGGATATTTACACAAAAAGATCCTCCAGAACCATGGAATACAGATCATCGAGTCTGATCCCTGCAGCCTTTGCCTGTTGCGGAACCAGGCTCTCCTCAGTCATTCCAGGTACTGTATTGATCTCAAGAAAGAATGGTTTATTGCCGGTAACTATAAAGTCGACCCTGACGATCCCCTTGCAGCCAAGAAGGTCATAAATCAGTGAGCTCAGCCTCTGGATCTCTCCTGTTATATCTGACGGCATCCTGGCAGGAGTGACCTCTTCTGATTTCCCATTCGAGTACTTAGCCTCGTAATCGAAAAACTCGTTTTTACTTATAATTTCGGTGACTGGCAGAACGAGAGTCTTTGCACCGGTTTTTACCACCCCGCATGCAACCTCCCTGCCTTTCATGAATGCTTCGATCAGTACTTCATCGCTCTCCCCGAAAGCTTTATTTATTGCATCAGGAAGGTCTTCACTCTTTTTCACCTTTGATACTCCGAAACTTGAACCGCTGTCGTTGGGTTTTACAAAACAAGGGATGCCCAGCTTTTTTACTATGGCCGAGGGATCAGGTTTTTCATTCTTTCTGACAAGGATTGCATCTGCCATTGGGATCTTGTACTCTTTTAGAAAGAGCTTGCAGGCCTGTTTGTTGAATGTAAGAGCTGAGCAAAATGCATCGCAGCTGGAGTAGGGTATTTTAAGCATGTCAAGATAGCCCTGCAAGAGGCCATTTTCACCAGGTGTTCCGTGGATTGCAATGAAAACGGCATCAAACCTGACCTTCAGATCATCAGTAATAAGGGTAAAGTTATTCTTGTCAATATTATGATACCTGCCTTTCTGGTCCTCCCAATACCACTCAGAGCCTTTGATCATGATTACGTAAACCATATATTTTGACGACAGTGCCTTGCTCACTTCGTTTGCGCTCTTTACTGATATCTCAAATTCAGATGAATTTCCTCCGGCTGCTATGGCAATAGTTCTCATTTATTACTGAAAGTATAATTCAAATTTAGTCAATTGTTCTGTTAATCAGATATTTTTTACCTTTGATGAAAATTAGAAAAATCCGAAAAATGAAAAGAGGTTGTTTGATTACGATTATTATAGTTGCATTTTTTGCACTGATAGTCCTTGGAGTTGTGCTCTGGGGCACAAAAGTCTATAATGGAATGGTAACAATGCAGGAAGGAGTCAAAAGCCAGTGGGGCAATGTGGAAACACAGTACCAGCGCAGGGCAGACCTCATACCTAATTTTGTTAATACCGTCAAGGGCGCAGCCAACTTCGAGCAGGAAACACTCACGAAAGTTATTGAAGCAAGGGCAAAAGCCACCCAAATAACTCTCGACCCTACTAAAATGACAGCAGAGAATATGAAGCAGTTTCAGGCAGCACAGGGCGAATTAAGCTCTTCCCTGTCTAAACTAATGGTCGTTGTGGAGCAATATCCCCAACTGAAGGCAACTCAGAACTACAGGGACCTGCAGGTTGAGCTTGAAGGAACCGAGAACCGTATTTCTGTGGAAAGAAGAAAATTCAATGAGGTTGCCCAGTCATTTAATGCTTATATCAAGAGATTCCCGCAGAATTTTATTGCAGGAATGTTCGGCTTTACAGAAAGACCATATTTTCTTTCTATGGAAGGTGCCGATAAAGCGCCCCAGGTTACATTCTGATTCACTTATATTTCATTTTAATGAAAGCCTCATCGTTTTTTACGAAGGAGCAGCAGGCTCATATCCTGGATGCTATAAAAGAAGCTGAAAAGGAGACATCGGGAGAGATAAGGATTCATATCGAAACCCGTCTCTCAGGCGATGTGCTTGACAGGGCGTCATGGATATTCAAAAAGATAGGGATGAACCGTACTGAAGAAAGAAATGGAGTGCTTTTTTATCTGGCAATAAGGAACAGGAAATTTGCTATTATCGGTGACACCGGAATAAATGCAAGGGTCCCTGAAGGATTCTGGGATAAAATAAAGAATATTATGGAGTCCGATTTCAGGGAAAAAAGATTTTCCGATGGACTGGCAAAGGGAATCCTGATGGCAGGTAACCAGCTTAAGGAACACTTTCCGCACCTTACTGACGATGTGAACGAACTGCCTGACGAGATATCATTTGGTGATCCTGATCTAACCGGTAAAGGATGATTATGAGAATTAAATTATTTATACTACCAGCGTTTTTGCTGGCTATAGTGACCGGGACCATTCAGGCTCAGGATTTCCCTGAAAAGCCCGTACCACCCCGACTTGTCAATGACTTTGCGGGTATGCTTAACAGTAATGAGATCAATTCTCTTGAACAAAAGCTGGTTGCATTCAATGATTCGACATCTACACAAATATCAATTGTCACAGTTACCAGTCTTCATGGATACGACAAGGCAGATTATGCGCAGAGACTTGGAGAAAAATGGGGAATAGGACAGAAGGGGAAGAATAACGGAATTCTTATTCTGGTTAAGCCAAAAACAGAATCTGAACAGGGAGAAGTTTATATTGCCCAGGGTTACGGGCTTGAAGGTGCCGTCCCTGATCTGCATACCTCAGATATAATTAATAATCAAATACTTCCATCATTCATGGCAGGAGATTATTACGGCGGTCTTGATAAAGCCACCACTACCCTCATGCAGCTGGCTAGAGGAGAATTCCCTGCAGATCTGTACAAGAAACATCAGGACATTAGTGGCATCACGCCATTCATATTATTTATAATCTTCATTATCATTATGATGTTTATCCGCAGCGGGGGCGGAAAAAACGACAGACATATCGGTAATAAAGGCTTGCCTATCTGGTTGCTGCTTTCAATGATGAATTCCCGGAACAGCCATAATGGAAGCTGGGGCGGTTTCTCAGGCGGAGGCGGTTTTGGAGGCGGAGGAGGCGGCGGCTTTGGAGGCTTTGGCGGTGGAAGCTTCGGCGGAGGCGGTGCTGGTGGAAGCTGGTAGCATTACTCACCTTATTTATCTCTTCCTGCGGAATAATTTCTCCATTTTTCAATTACCTGCTTCATATCATCAGGAAGCTCTGAATCGAAAGAAAGTCTTTTACGAGTTACCGGATGGTCGAAAGCCAGCGATTTTGCATGAAGCGCCTGGCGGGGAAGGATTTTGAAGCAGTTCCTTACAAATTGCTGGTACTTTGCAAACGTGGTGCCTTTAAGTATCTGATCGCCGCCATATACTTCATCATTAAAAAGAGGATGCTTTATATAGCTGAAATGAACTCTTATCTGATGTGTACGCCCTGTTTCAAGCTTGCATTCAACTATTGAAATATAGCC
Source organism: Bacteroidales bacterium (assembly GCA_003142255.1). Taxonomy (GTDB): domain Bacteria; phylum Bacteroidota; class Bacteroidia; order Bacteroidales; family VadinHA17; genus LD21. Next base: position 205,993 of record PLLO01000012.1, read on the forward strand.
AAGATTCTCAATTACCCTGTAATGTGTTATTGCAGACTTCCCCTGGCTCCCGTCAGGAAAAACCTGCATTATCTTCCTGTCACGAATGCTCCTGCCGACATTACCGGTAATTGTTCCCGATGGTGGTTCGGGTAAGCCCCATACAAGTGCAATATATTTACGATCGGTTGTATGGTCATAAAACTGCTTTGAAAGCCTGTTAAGCGAAAGCTCATTTTTGGCAATTACAAGAATGCCTGAGGTGTCCTTGTCAATCCTGTGCACGAGTCCCGGCCGCAATTCACCTGTCGAAAACAATGGAAGATCCTTGAAATGCCACATTAGTGCATTTACAAGCGTTCCTGTGTAGTTGCCATATCCCGGATGAACCACCATTCCAGCTTCCTTATTCACTACAACCACATCATCGTCCTCATAGACAATATTTAAGGGGATATTCTCGGGGATGAGCTCAATTTCCCTGGGAGGGTTCGGGAGGAAGATCTGGACAACATCGTCAGGTTTTATCCTGTAACTGGGCTTGACTGGATTATTATTCACAAGAATATTTCCTGCATTGGCTGCATTCTGGATTCTTGTGCGGGATGTATTTTCCATCCTGGTAAAGAGGAACTTGTCAATCCTGACCATTGTCTGTCCGGGATCAACCTTAAAGCGATGATGTTCAAAAAGCTCCTGTTGCTCAACTAATTCCTCTTCAGCCATCTTCCCGGGTTAATTTATCTTTATTAGACGGGAGTACCTCATTTGCATGCCATTCCGGCTCATGATTAAGAGATAGATGCCGTCATGCAAATGGGAGATATCGACCCTGCCTGTATATGGAACTTTTATCAGAATTCTTCCCTGCATATCAGCTATGGAGATATAAGTAAGCCCGGAAACCGGTACGCTTTCAGGGTCGATAGTTATATAGTCGCTGGAGGGATTGGGCCAGAAACGAATGGCCTCTGTTTTGCTGAATTCTACATCATTAACTGATGTTGTAAGCGGTGATCCTACGACGGGCCTGATCATGATGGTGCCGTCTGCTTTCGACTGGTTCCAGTTTCCGTTTATCCAGTAAAATTGCCTGTTGCTGCCGGAAGTATTGATGTCAAAACCAGCATTCAGAAATGCCTCCGTACGTTGTTTCCAGCCCACATAAAATACCCCGTTGACAGGCACTGGCGATGTCAATTGGTATGGATAAAATCCATTTATTGAATTTCCCTTCTCAACGGTCATATTTTCCCTTGTGTATAGAAGGTCGCCCGGAATGCCATTATTGTCGCCCCATACCATCAGGTCAAATGGTCTTCTGTTAGCATTAAGGTAGCTATCGTTAAAGCAGATTTTTATCGCGCGCAAGGTATCTTCCATATAAGATTTGAACCGGCAGGCAACCATGGCGTTCATTGATCCGAGGCCATTGATCCCGTAACCCTCCTCTGCAGAGCCATCATCATAGGCAAAGTAGTTATTGAAAACCTGGTAATAGACCAGGGTATCATTTTCTTCAGGGTCGGATATATCGTTTTTAATCCAGGCAGTGACTTTGAACAAGGCAGAATCATCCTTATCTGTGTTATAAGTATAAATAAGGTCGGCGTTGAAATCTACGTTTGTTTTAGGGTCAATGTTTTCGGCACCGGCATAGGAATATTTTACCAGGGAGTTTTTATAAACATCCAGGATTTCAAAAAAACGTGAGACTTGCCTCTGGGCATCGCCATTGTTCCTGTAATGGAACGGAACTGAAGAGCCCATCTCCTGAAGATATATCTGCCTGAACTGCTTAAAAGGCATTGATTCGTACGTCTTCAGGAGGGACCGTATGGGCCCTCTGAAGGCAACATCCTGGAACGCGGTATCGGCACTGTTCCTGTTCTTATTCAGTAAAACATAGTCAATGTTCCAGATATCGCAGTTTCCTATGATAGAAGGATCGCTTACGTTCGAGCTAAGAGTTACATAGTTTTTAAAACGAAACTTAAAGCCCTTATGCAGGTATCTCTCCTGGTCAATTTTTAAGATCACCGCCTTAAAATTGCGCCACGCTCCGCCTTTTGCCTTCCATACAGAATACCATTTACCTTCCGCAGGGGCATAGAACTGAAGGGTAAGAGAATCATTATCTTCAGGCAGGTCAGCCAATCCTCCCGGCTGAAAATAAAAGCTCAGAAAGACACTGTCTGCTGCAGTGTAGTTGAGGTTTATTGGCAGTGAGGTCAGATGATCAGCCTCAAATCTTGCTGAAGATGTCGTTTCGTACAAATTTCCCGATGCATCAAGAGCGTCGAATGTAGCAATGCCTGTTGTGATCTGGTTATTGGAATAAGTATTATTAACCAGTACATAATTATCTCCCCATTTCTTATCATCCGGAAAGATACTGTGGCCTGAGAAGTCGTCAAAAAAGGGAAGGTTTACAGTATCAGCTGACGATTTGCTTTGCAGCCACAATTTACTTTTCAGGTTTGGATTCGACTGCAGCCCTACCGTTATTTCCTGCCCCGTTGCATTGCAAAGGCAAAAGAACAGGAGGATTATATTTAATAACGATTTTTTTATTATAACTGTTATTTGGCCGGTTTGGTAATCAAGCCGGCAGAGGGTATTGTATCTGAGATAACAATGGTAGTTGAATCGACCGGTAATTTCAGGGAATCAACAGTGAGCCAAAGGTACATGGAGGATCCTATCTGAAGTGTGGCATCTTCCCTGTTTTCCGGATTCTGTTTATACACAAAAGCATTAAGTGAGTCTTCAGCAGTCAGAATTGTGTTATCATAAATGTATGTTGCCAGGTTCAGAGATGACTCAAGTATCCTGTTTGTTGCCGGATCGAGGTTCATCCCTATAAGGTTTGGTACAGGTGTTCTCTGGTTGCTTAGTCCCTTACCTAGAATGAGATCTATAACTGAACCTTTCTGGAGAGAGTCATTCTTGCTGATTTTGTTTCCGTCACTCAACTGATCCAGGACGACATCTATCGAGAGATCTGGTTTATAAATCAATTTACCCATTTTAAGTCCTGAGCTTTCGATAAGTGATATTGCCTGGCGCTTTGGAAGGTCGACCAGGTCGGGCATAGCTACCATCTCAGGCCGGAAAGCATTGATCGTCAACGCTATATTTCTCCATTTCTTTACCTTTAGTCCTGCATTTGGGCTCTGTTCGGCAATACAGCCTCGGGGAACGAGTGAAGTAAATACTGAATCAATTATAGTATATTTCATCTTGCTTTTTTTCGCAAGCTTTACTGTCTCTTCCATGTTAAGTCCATAGAAATTCGGCACCTCACGCGACTGGCCATGCCTGGTGAAAATATTAAGCCAGATAAGTAAAACCATTACTATTCCGACAATAATAAGTAGTGCCAGTCCCAGGTTTTTAACAAATACTTTGCTGAAAATGAAATCTTTTAAGCTCATACAGCCAAATTGTACATTAGTATTAACGCAAATGTATCGATAAAATTATTATTAAACCCTGTTGTACAGGGAGTCCCTCTCAGTTGGTTCAAAACCGGCTTCAAGGATAAGGCTGCTGATCTCTTCCGACGACATGGCCGGGTTCTTATCTTCGGCACCTGCCATCGAATATATCCTTGTGGTATCATCAATAGTTCCATCCAGATCGTCAGCGCCGAATGAGAGGCTCAGCTGTGCGATCTCCTTTCCTGTCATTGGCCAGTAAGCTTTTATATGAGGGATATTGTCGAGGTAGATCCTCGAGACTGCATAATTCCGAAGATCTTCAATGACGCTTACCTCACCCAGGTATGACATGCTGTTGTTAGCCTTCCTGTACTTAAGGGGAATGAAGGCGTTGAATCCTGAAGTTTTGTCCTGGAGTGAGCGCAACCGTTCCAGATGATCTATCCGGTGAGAATAATTCTCAATATGTCCGTATAGCATTGTGGCATTAGATGGTATTCCGAGGTTGTGGGCCGTTTCATGAATCGTCAGCCACAATTCTGATGAGGATTTCTCATCACATATCTTCTCCCTGATCTTCTCATCGAAAATCTCAGCGCCACCCCCGGGAATTGAATCGAGCCCATATTCCTTCAGCTGTTGGAGCCCCTCTTCAATTGTAAGCCCTGCCTTGCTGATCATATAGTCGAGTTCAATTGCCGAAAAAGCCTTAACATGAAGCGAAGGTCTGTGCTGTTTGATCTTACTGATGAGAGTGCCGTAATAATGAAGGTCATGAGCAGGATGTACTCCGCCCACAATATGAACTTCAGTAACAGGTTTACTGTCGAATTGCTTTACGATATCAAGCATCTGCTCATGGCTATATTCCCAGCTTTCAGGGTCCCATGCGGGTTTATGATATGAACAGAACCGGCAATTATAGACGCACTTGTTGGTAGGTTCTATATGGAAATTCCTGTTGAAGAAGGCAAGGTTACCGTTCATCCTTCTCCTAACTATTGATGACATAATCCCGAGAAGGGGCAGGTCACATTTCTGATACAGCAGTAAGCCTTCTTCAGGTGTGATCCTGAGGCCGTCAGACACCTTTGAATAGATTTGTCTGATATCGTTGTCGCTGATCTGTGATTGCAATCCGGTCATATAATCGTGAAGATGACGTAAATTTAATAAAAAAGGCGCCATGTGATGGCACCTTTGGAACTATAAGCTATTAACTGAATTATGATTTCAGTTTAAGTTCTGATGTAACAGTGAGTTTCTTTCTTCCCTTTGCCCTGCGCGCAGCAAGCACTCTTCTGCCATTGGGAGTGGACATTCTTTCCATGAATCCATGTTTGTTAACCCTTTTCTTTCTAGATGGCTGATATGTCCTTTTCATCTGTGTAACGTTTAATTAACCGTACTCTTTTAATTTGAGATCGCAAAGATAATGTTTTTTTAGAATATCAAAACTAGCCAATGATTTTTTTATTATAATCAAACCGGCAGATAGACTATTTTCTTGGTATCAAAAAATGGTTCGCTGAAGAACTCTTTGATTTCCCAAACCTTTACTCTGCCTATGAATGGTTCAATTTCTTCATCAAGAGTTCCCCCCTTGAGGTACAAAATACCATTAGACAGGGAGTTTTTTTGTGTTTCAGAAATATTTTTCACTGCCAGTTTTACAAATTGCGGGAATTGAGTTACGGCTCTGCTGATTATAAAGTCGTATTTGCCATCTTCATCCTCAGCCCTTTTTCTGAGAGGTACAACGTTAGCCAGCTCCAGCTCACGGGCAACTTCAGTGACCACTTTGATTTTCTTTCCTATTGAATCAAGAAGGAAGAATTCAGTTTCCGGGAATAATATTGCCAGAGGAACTCCTGGGAAACCGCCCCCGGTGCCAATATCAAGTATCCGGGTTCCTGGAACGAAAGAGATAACTTTTGCAATAGCTAGAGAATGGAGGACATGGTGCACAGGGAAATTGTCCATATCCTTTCGCGAAATAACATTTATCATACTGTTCCACCGTTCATAAACCGGTTTCAGCTGTGAAAGTTTATCCTTCTGGATCGCTGATAATGAAGGAAAATATTTGGAAATGGTATCATCCATCACCTGTTCCCTGTTTTGATGAAAATATTGTAAAGGAGGCTTTTGGCTCTGTAAAGCTGCGCTTTTACAGTGCCAATGGGTATATTCATCTTTGCCGATATTTCCTCGTATGAGTACTCCTTGTAATACCTCATTTCAATAATCTCCCTGTATGGCGATTTAAGCTGGTTGACTATCTTCCTCAGGATAGCAATTTTCTGGTCATTTATCAGTGTCTCCTCAGGGTCAGGCAGGTCCGACTGGATATTAATTGTGAGGTTATCAATCCCATCATGCAGCTGGTTGAGGGGTATAGGCGAAGATTGTTTTTTCCTTATAAAATCGATACAGTTATTGGTTGCGATCATAAACAGCCACGTACTGAAGGCGAATCGCGGAGTGTATGAATCTATGTTCCTGAAAGCTTTCCCAAACGCTTCAATGGTCAGGTCTTCAGCATCAGAAGGATTATTGACCATTTTAAGCAGCATGTAATATATTGAATCCCTGTACTTGTTCATAAGGCCTGCAAAAGCTTTTTCATTTCCCTTTTTGGCCTCTTCAACCAGTATGAGATCATTCTTAGCCTTATCCGACAGCCCCTGATTTATTTCCATTGGTATTTTCCAGGTCTTTTGAGTTTATTGGTAAGAAGAAGAATACCATTGATCAATGGGGAAAAGATATCAAAAAATAATGAATAACCTGCCATCCCGGGTTCATTTAGTTTTTTCTGAACGAGTGCCACTACCGTAATCTGCGTTAAAAGCCTCAGGCCAAAGATCCCCAAAGCATATTGCCATAGAAATGGAAGCGAAAGAAGTATTATAAAAGCAGCGTAAAAGATAATTCTTGATGCCGGTTCAGCAACAAGAAGAAACTTATCGCGGAATTTATAGTAAGGTGCTGTTGTAAGATGCCTTTTCTTTTGAATTTTCCAATCACTGAAACTGGTGCAGGGGACCGACCTTGTATGGCTTGTATGGCTGAATTCGACAGCTGTATTTGACTTATTGGCATTGGAATTGACAAATAGATCATCATCGCCTGAAATGACATGATTATATGCACCGAAGCCTTTATTCTCAAAAAAGAGAGACCTGCGGTATGCAAGGTTTCTTCCGACACCCATATAGGGGACTCCGCAGATCGCCATCCCCAGGTACTGCATTGCGATGGTCATGCAGTCGTACCGTATGTACTTGCTGAGCAGCCCTTTTTTATTATTGTATCCTCCGTACCCGAGTACAAAATCGGTCTTATCATCAAAATGTGAAGCGATACCTTCGAGCCATTGAGGTGATTCCGGTCTGCAATCTGCATCCGTGAAGACAAGGATTTCATTCTTTGCAGCCTTTATGCCGATGAACTGGGCAAATTTCTTGTTATGCGTGAATTTGGGATCCCTGTTGACATTTGAAATTCTCAGATGAGGATATATTTTTAGAAAATTTCCCAGGATTTCATACGAATTGTCTTCGGAGCAATCGTTGACCACAATAACTTCATAATCAGGATATTTCTGTTCAAGAACAGATGGAAGAAAATTTTTCAGGTTTTCTGCCTCATTCCTTGCGCAGATAATTACCGAAACAGGTTTCCTGTCCGGCCTGTCAGCTTTCTCCTTTTTGAGGTACACAGCAAGATAAAACCAGAAATAATAGAATAACTGAACTGCCGAAGCGACACTGAACAGGGCAAAAAGGATTATCGGGAAGAGATTATCATGAAACATAACTGGACGTCAAAATAGCATGGCAATATTATATAAGATAATCGGAATCGGAAAGATAGTTTTCCTGAAATATGAAAAAAATTACTCATTATTTTCTGAGACCGGTGGGATGAATTACATTTGTCGTGCCGGAATCAGGCTTATATTATGTTCAGGATCCAGACATTCGACAAAGATTCAAACGCAAGAACAGGGTTTCTGACGACACCTCATGGAGAGATTCCAACTCCTATCTTCATGCCTGTCGGAACCGGCGGAACAGTAAAAGGCATACTTCAGCGCGATCTGGCCGGGGAGATTGATGCAAAGATCATTCTGGGAAATACATATCATCTGTATCTGCGTCCCGGCACAGAAGTTATCAGGGGGGCAGGAGGACTGCACCGGTTCATGTCATGGGATCGTCCGATCCTTACCGACAGCGGAGGCTACCAGGTCTTTTCGCTGGCCGGGAACAGAAAGCTCACTGATGAGGGAGCAGTTTTCAAATCGCATATTGATGGTTCAAAACATACTTTCACACCCGAAAATGTCGTTGATATACAACGTATTATCGGATCTGATATAATGATGGTGCTTGATGAGTGCGCTCCCTTCCCCTGTGATTACCAGTATGCCCGTAAATCGGTGCAACTGACTCACCAGTGGCTTGACAGGGCCATAGAAAGGTTCAGGTCCACAGATCCGTTGTGGGGCAAGGAACAATATCTATTCCCGATAGTTCAGGGCGGAACATTTGACGACCTGAGGAAATTATCGGCTGAAAAAATTGCAGGTTCCGGGATGGAAGGGAATGCGATTGGAGGCTTATCGGTTGGAGAACCGGCAGAAGAGATGTACAGAACGATAGAAGTAGTTAATGAAATTCTTCCCCGCGACAAGCCGAGGTATCTTATGGGGGTCGGAACCCCTGTTAACATTCTTGAGGCAATCGGGAGAGGCATTGACATGTTCGACTGTGTAATGCCGACGCGTAACGGAAGAAACGGCATGCTTTTTACCTCTGAGGGTATAATTAACATAAAGAACAGACAGTGGATGAATGATTTCAGCCCGATTGACAGGGGAATCCCATGCACTGTGAGCAATACTTATTCTAAAGCTTACCTCCGGCATCTGGTAATTTCAGGAGAGATACTCGGATCTCAGATCTCGAGCATTCATAACCTGGCATTTTATTTACACCTTGTATCAGAGGCAAGAAATAAGATCAACGAAGGAGATTTTACAAAATGGAAGGGATCAATGATAAAAAAACTATCAGAGAGGCTATAGTCTCACTGAAGGTTAAAATAATTGACTGGTACATTATCAGGAAGTTCCTGGGTACCTTCTTCTTCTGCCTTGTTCTGATAATGACAATTGCCGTTGTCTTTGACTTTGCCGAGAAGATTGATAATTTCATGCAGCATGCCGCTCCCTGGAAGGCTGTTATCTTCGACTATTATCTTAATTTCGTTCCATATTTTGCCATACTTTTTGCCCCTCTTTTTGTCTTTATTGCAGTTATTTTCTTCACATCGAGGATGGCAGCAAATACTGAGATCATTGCAATCCTTAACTGCGGCATGAGCTTTCGGAGGATGATGTGGCCATATTTTATTTCAGCAACTGTAATTGCACTCTTCATTTTTTACCTGACAAACTTTGTGATCCCTCATTCCAACCTTATAAGGATGGATTTTGAGGACAAGTATTATCATCCAACGACCCGCAAGGCCAGTGTTGAGGAAATTCACAGGCAGGACCGAAAGAATGTATATATCTATATGGAATCATACAATCCCATATATTTCAGGGGACGTAATTTTACTATTGAGAAATTTAATGATTCAGGAAAGCTGGTTTCCAAGCTCTCTTCACCGACAGTTGTCTGGGACTCTACAAAAAACAAGTGGTCGGCGTTAAATTATATGGTACGCGAAATTGAGAACAATAAGGAGGTTATAACATATGGAACCAAGATAGATACGACACTGATCATTAAGCCGAGCGACTTTTCAAAAGACCCGGGTATGGTTGCAACAATGAAATACAGGGAACTGAATGAATATATAAAGCTCCTTCAGCTGCAGGGTTCCGATGAACTTAGGGTGTTCCTCATAGAAAAGCACCGCAGAATTGCGAGTCCCTTTGCTGTATTCATCCTTACGCTGATCGGGGTAACTCTTTCGTCAAGGAAGATCAGAGGAGGAATAGGTATGAATATTGGAATAGGTCTGGCTCTCAGCTTCTCATATATTCTTTTTCAGCAGTTTGCCTCACAGTTCTCTCTCAAGGGAAACCTTGCTCCAATGCTTGCCATGTGGATTCCAAACCTTCTTTACCTGGTAATAGGATCAGTACTCTATAAAATGGCACCCAAGTAGTTTCCTTAATTCAGTCAATTTACTTAAAATTGTACCCCTGAGTTCGGGGATAAAAAGAATTTAACACAACACATCGATGGCTATAAATAAGAAAATCAAAGAATTACAGGAAAAACGCGAAAAAGTTCTGCTTGGTGGCGGGGAACAGGCAATTGAGAAGCAGAAGGCTCTGGGAAAAAGGACGGCTCGCGAGCGCATTATGGCACTGCTCGATGAAAACTCTTTCAATGAGTATGATCTTTTTGTTGAACATGATGCGCGTGACTTTGACATGGCTAAGAAATCACTTCCGAGCGACGGGGTGATAATAGGGTCCGGGACCATTTATGGCGCCCCGGTTGCAATTTTTGCGCAAGACTTTACGGTTGCCGGCGGATCTCTCGGCCTCATGCATTCGCGGAAAATCACAAAAATAATGGACCATGCCCTTGAAATGCGAATACCTCTGATCGGTATTAATGATTCAGGAGGGGCAAGGATCCAGGAAGGAGTTAATTCTTTGGCAGGTTATGGCGAGATCTTCTTCCGGAATACGATTTCCAGCGGAGTTATTCCGCAGATATCAGTTATCCTTGGACCATGTGCCGGAGGCGCTGTTTATTCTCCAGCCCTTACAGATTTCGTTTTTGTCGTAGATAAAATTTCCAAGATGTTTATTACGGGTCCCGAGGTAATCAAAACGGTACTCGGCGAGGAGATCTCAATGGAAGATCTTGGAGGTGCCAGGGTCCATAGCGAAATTACAGGCAATGCCCATTTCTTCGCTTTAACTGAAGAGGAGTGCTTCGACCAGATCAAAAGGCTGATAACATTCATTCCATGGAATAACGGACAGAAAGCAATGGCATTTGAACCGAGAGAACCAAAACCGGAATATAATATAAACAAAATTGTTCCGGAAGACCCGACTCTCCCGTACGATATCAAGGATGTGATCCGTTCAATAGTCGACTTTTCCGATTTCTTTGAGATAATGGAACTTTATGCCAAAAATATCGTGATAGGCTTCGGAAGGATGGGTGGCAGAACAACGGGATTCGTTGCAAACCAGCCCCTTGAAATGGCGGGAGTTCTTGATGTTGATTCTTCGGATAAAGCTGCCAGGTTTATTCGATATTGTGATGCATTCAACATTCCAATAATTACCCTGGTGGATCTGCCCGGGTACATGCCCGGTGTCGACCAGGAACATGCCGGCGTAATCAGGCATGGGGCGAAACTTCTATACGCTTACAGCGAAGCCACTGTACCAAAACTGACAGTTATAATCCGGAAAGCCTATGGCGGAGGATATATTGCAATGTCATCACGGCATCTCAGGGCCGATTTTGTTTTTGCATGGCCGTCAGCTGAAATAGCTGTTATGGGACCTGAAGGTGCGGCGAATATAATATTCAGAAAAGAGATCATGTCGTCTGACGATCCTAACGGTACCCGAAAACAGAAAATTGAAGAGTACAAGGAGAAATTTGCAAATCCTTATGTTGCAGCTTCCAGAGGATATGTAGATGCTGTGATTGAACCTTCTGAGACAAGAAAATTCCTGATGCATTCACTTAATGTATCGGAAAATAAGATAATACAGATGCCTGAAAAGAAACATGGGCTTCCTCCATTCTGATTATCGGGAAGACTGAATTAAAGACTGACTATGAAAATAAATGAAAAATTCGGGGTCCTTAATATTGATACAACTCTGTATAAGACCAGGATCAGCAGCAGGTTTTCGAACAGAATACCTTATAAGCCTGTAGATCCGCACCTGATATTAAGTTTCATTCCCGGAACCGTACTCGATATACTTGTGAAACCAGGACAGACTGTAAAGAAAGGAGATGACCTGATGATACTCGATTCCATGAAGATGCAGAACCAGCTCAAATGCAACATAGATGGAAAGGTAAAATCCATTTTGGTGAGCAAGGGAGACAGGGTATCAAAGGGAATGGTCCTGATTGAAATCGAGTAATTTTTACAATACTCCTTCAAATATCACATACTCTCTTAGCTTAGCCGGGATCTTCGGCTTTTGTTCGTATATGCCGAATACTGAAGAACCGCTTCCCGACAATGAGCTGTAAATTGCACCAGAACGATACAATTCTTTTTTCATGTCATTTATAACAGGGTAGATCTTGAAGGCATATTCTTCGAAGTCATTCTTTATATTCTTTTTCCAGTCGTCAGCCGGCAGCCTGATCAATTTTTCAAGCGGAGCTTCCGGTTTTGCAGGATGGCAATTGATGTAAGCTTCTTTTGTACTTATGCTGACCCCGGGGTTCAGGATAGCTATGAAAAATCCATCCAGGAAAGGATTTGCAGGCTGAAGAATCTCACCCCGGCCGGTTGCAAAGGAGGGAACAGGATCAATAAAAAACGGGCAGTCGCTTCCAAGGTCGAGGGCCAGGCTGCGCATCTCCTGGTCATTCATTGAAAGGCCAAAATACTTATTAATGGCTTTAATCGCCGATGCTGCATCGGATGATCCTCCTCCAAGTCCGGCTCCTGAAGGTATAGCCTTATGAAGATGTATCTTAAGATAGGGTATTGAGAAATCCTTTCGCAGTCGCTGGAGGGCTTTGATTATAATGTTATTCTCATGGCGGGGAACAATCTTAAGTCCGGTGACTACAAGCTCATCAACTTCAGCTTTTCCCTTAAACATGACAAACTCGAGAGCATCCGCAAGGTTCACTGGATAGAAAATAGTTTCAATATCATGATAGCCGTCAGGACGCTTCTCTGTAATCCTTAATCCGAAATTGATCTTTGCCTTTGGGAAAGTGATCATAATCCGATATTTGTTGTAAAAATACCATTAGGTTTTGGATTTGTCGCAACCCTTCTTTGTTTTAGCTTTTCAACAAGTTTTTAACACTCTCTGTTTGTAATAAAAAATGGGTATTCCGGGTTATTGAGCATGGTTATTAATAACTTTGAATTTGCCAGAAAAAAATTAAATAATTCCTTTAAAACATTGTAAATCAATAACATAATATAAATGGCTAAACAATTTAAGCAGGGAAGACCTGCCGTAACAGTTTTACCTGATTTTGGAAAAGTTCCTCCACAGGCTTTAGATATGGAGGAGGCAGTTCTTGGTGCTATCATGCTTGAAAAAGAGGCCGTAATAACTGTTCTCGACATACTTAAGCCGGAAAGTTTCTATAAAGATGCCCACAGAAAAATATTTAAAGCCATTTTAGATCTTAATTTACGGGAGCACCCGGTTGACCTCTATACTGTAACTGAGGAACTTCGGGCTCACCAGGAGCTGGAGAGTGTTGGTGGTCCGGTCTATCTTACCCAGCTCACTTCAAAGGTTGTAAGTGCTGCCAATGTCGACTATCACTCAAGGATAGTTGCACAGAAATATATTCAGAGGGAGCTGATACGTGTTTCATCCGAGATCCAGACCAGATCATTTGACGATACATATGATGTAACGGAGCTTCTTGATTATTCAGAAAACGAGCTTTTCCAGATAGCTGAAGGAAATATAAAACGTGAAGTATCTCCGATAAATGTTGTTATCAAGGAGGCTATTGCTGAGATTGAAAAAGCAGGAAAGAGAGAAGATGCTCTTGTTGGCACTCCTTCGGGGTTTACAAAACTTGACAGGCTGACATCGGGATGGCAGAAATCGGAACTTATTATTATTGCCGCACGTCCATCCATGGGTAAGACTGCCTTCGCACTTACCATGGCCAGGAATATGGCAATCGACCATGGGAAAAACGTTGCAATCTTCTCATGTGAAATGTCGTCAATTCAGCTTGCTAACAGGCTTATCATAGCTGAGACAGATATTCCCGGAGACAAGATCAAAAACGGACGGCTTTCCGAAGAAGAGTGGAAGCAGCTTGACACCAGGATCAAAAGACTTGTACAGGCACCTATTTATATCGACGATACACCAGCAATCTCGATCTTTGAACTGAGGGCCAAATGCCGCCGGCTCATGGCGCAGCATAAACTGGATATTGTCATCGTCGACTATCTTCAGCTGATGTCAGGACCAGATAATGCAGGCAGCCGTGAACAGGAGGTGAGCAATATTTCAAGGTCGTTAAAGAGTATCGCCAAGGAACTCAACGTACCGATAATAGCTCTTTCACAGCTGAACAGGTCGGTTGAGATGCGAGGCGGTACCAAGCGTCCTCTCCTTTCCGATCTTCGAGAATCAGGCGCTATAGAGCAGGATGCCGATATGGTTGTATTTATTCACCGCCAGGAAAAATTCGGTATTACAGCCTTTGAAGACGGATCATCATCAAAGGGTATAGCCGAAATCATTCTGGCAAAGAACCGTAACGGACCCGTTGACGATGTACGGTTAAAGTTCCGTGAAGAGAAAGCACAGTTTGTCGATATTGATGAGTTTGATATGGATGCAGATACAGAACCCGGAGGGGCACAGAGTATCACTCTCGGATCAAAGATGAACCACGATCATTTCAGGAATCTTGGCGGAGGATTCGATAACGAATCTGATATTCACGATGAGCCTCCGTTTGCTTAATATAATAAACCGCAAGATCAGAAACTGCTGATATTGCGGTTTTTTGTTGCGGATAAAGCTCCTGCAATCAACGACCGATTTTCAATACTAATCTTGCCCCGATACTCCTGTACTTCAGGTTATCAAAACCTATATATACTCCGACTTCACCGAGAAGTAATAGCTGGGTGATACTGTAACCTATTTCTGTATAATGGCTATGATATCTTGTTCCAAGGTATGAAAGGCTTAAATTCTCTCGGGCGAGAGTCTTGCTGAAACCCGGTATGTACTTCAGCAGGAGATAAGGAGTGCTGTAATTAACATTCACCTCACCAAAGAATTCAGGTGTAGCCATTGAATAATATGCAGGCAACCTGAAAGCATTATAATAATTATCAAGAAGAACAGGAAGAGGCTGCGCATTGAAGTGAACAAAATCATACCAGTTAATATACCTGTTATTAAGGAATCCTCCGCTGACGATCCTCCACCTGAAATTGCCGGCAAGCCCTATATTACGATATCTTGAGATATCAGCCATGATGAGGTCAAAATCCTTGTATTTGTCCGTCAGTTCTGAAAATTCGTTGATTCCATGTTTCCAGGTCAGGCCGAAAGTAGGCCAGTCGGAACCTCTGTTTACTTTGGCCTTGTTATAGATACTGTATCGCTGCCGGGGAGTAAATGTAACATTTGTTACAAATTCAAAATGCTTCTGGTCCCGCAATGCATTGATCGGATTCGATCCCGCAGCCAGATATTCGTTTTCCGGGATATTTAAACTATATGTTTTTGATGATCTGATTAAAGAGAAGGTAGTCGTGTTTGAAAGAACATTCCTGTTTTCATATTCGGCAGAAACCTGAATCCTGAGCCCGTTGACTATCTCAGTCCTGTAACCTGCTGATAGATAAGCCGACTGATAAAGCTTTAGATAGTTTTCCTTAAAGAACAGGGATGAGATTGAATTTAAAAATGGGTTTATCGAGCCTCCGTCAGAAATGTCGCTGCTGGTGTTTCCTGACCTGAAGAAGAGCTGACTCTGTTTCATTCCTTTAAAGCTGTAGACCCCATTCATTTTCCACATCAGCTTTTCGCGGCTGAAAGCCCATCTGGCCTCAGGCGCAATAACAATTACCTTGCCGTTTTTCCAGCGTTTTGTTATCCTTAAATCAGTTCCATAGTTAAAGCCGTCAACCGTATTGAAACTAAGGGTTTTCAGATTAACAAGTCCTCCGAAATTAAAGCTTACCCCGGTAGTATCGGACCAGGTATGCCCCGAAACAATATTTCCAGCCATTTTTAAGAATTTGCTTTTCTTCTTCTGCTGTGGTTTTGGCAGAGAGTCGCTTTTGATCACCTGCAGCGTAGCCTCCTTCTTTATGCTGTCGCGTCTTATAATGCTCTGCATTTCCATATCAGTCAGAGGTATCGGCCTTATCTCAGCCCAGTAAACACTGTCTTTTTTCCCGGCGTCTTTTTCTATGGTATTAGTGGTGTTATTCCTGATCTCAAGGTTGTTCTTTACGCTGTCAGGCAGACTCTCTTTCGATTCCTTTTCCATCAGCTTTGCAAGCTTAATCATATCAGCGTTTTTCATCTCCCCCTTATTCAGAATCTCCTGAATCTTCTGCTGATTCTTTGAAACCAGAGCTTCTGCTGGTGCAGAAACCTTATTTGATGAATAATAGTTTGCCGTTACAGATTCAGGCTTATGCAATGATTCATTTGGAGTTACATCGAGGTACCTTATTGAACTGCTGTAGCCGACTTCAGCTTTTAAGCCTAAAATGCTGGCTTCAATTTCAAATGTGTGCGTCACTGGCATCCATATTTCATCTTTCACCGGAACATATAATTGTTTGATGCCTATTTTCCCAACGATGTTATTTAATGTAAAATCGAGACTTTGAATACACCACAGATCTTCGATGATGTATATGGTTCCTTCAAACAATTCCTGGCTCTTGATCTTTGGGATAACCTGTATTTTATTGATGGAATTGTCGCCCTGGAGTGTCGCTCCAAGGTATTTGAACCTGTAGTACGAAAATGCCTGGGGCGAAAGAGGGGATATGGCAACACCCATGGGCTTGGGTGAGTAAAAACTTGCATCTATCAGATCCATCGGGGAGACTTCTTTATCAGTACTGGGAAACGTGCTATTGAATGAAACCACTTTTTTGACATATGTATCGGGAGAAGTAAATTCAACTTCGTTGTAGGATTCCATTACATATACATCTCCTTCCCTGACCTTTATATTCTCGTTACCCTCTTCCTTCGCAGCTTTTTTGATCAATGACTTTATAAGTGCGGGAATCTTTTGAATTACCATACTTCCTTTAAGGTAGACCTCAGATTTATAATGTTTTACGCAGTTAAGGTAATATGGCGCCATTCCGATCGCCTTTCTCATGATTCCATATGCCGGATCTTCGCCGGTGGCTGTTATCCTTACTTCCGGGATCTGGTAATACTGCATCTGAAGAGTCACATCCCTCCTGACATCCTTACCGGAAACTGTTACATTGAAATACTGAGGTGCAAAACCCATGCACTGGTAAGTGACTATATATTGTCCTGCCGGTAGCTTTAATTCATAATCTCCCATTGCATTGGCAGCAGTTCCCTGGCGCAGTTCCTGAATGTAGATGGTGGAGAAAGGAACAGGATTCCCGGATGCATTTGAGATTTTTCCCTTTAGCACCTGGGCACTTACAAGCAAACTGGTTAAGAGTAATATAGTAACGGATGAAATAGCACGTTTCATAGCGGAAATAATTGCAGGTATGGTAAATATAGAAAATTATTCCTTTTTCCCTGCGACAACGATCACAATTTCTCCTTTGGGTGGTTTGTTTTTATAATGCTCCGAAAGAAATGCCAGTGTCCCTCTTATGTTTTCTTCGTAGATCTTGCTCAATTCCCTTGAGACCGATGCTTTCCTGTCAGCTCCGAAGTGTTCTGCCATCTCATCAAGGGTCCTTATGAGCCTGTAGGGTGATTCATAGAAAACCATTGTTCTGGTCTCCTCTTCAAGGGCAGTCAGTTTCTTGGTCCGGCCTTTTTTCGGAGGAAGAAATCCCTCGAAGCAGAACCTGTCGCACGGGAGCCCTGAATTAACGAGGGCAGGGATTAGTGCGGTAGGACCCGGAAGCGTCTCGACAGGAATTCCTTTTTCAATGCAGCTCCTTACAAGCAGGAATCCGGGATCTGAAATGCCGGGGGTTCCTGCATCAGAAACCAGTGCAACAGTTGTACCCGACTCAATCCTTGAGCAGATGGCTTCAACGTTCTTGTGTTCGTTGAACATATGATGCGACTGAAGAGGGGTCCTGATATTATAATGGCTGAGCAGCTTGCCAGCCTGTCGTGTATCTTCAGCAAGTATAAGGCCAACACTTCCGAGCACTTCTACAGCACGGTAGGTAATATCTCTGAGATTACCTATCGGAGTAGGGACCAGATACAGCTTACTCATCTTCCGGAAATTTACGTTTTACAAGGTCGAGGAGCTGAATTGCAGCAAAAGATTCAGTGTTTTCGCCGGTATAGCTCATAATTATTGCTTTAGCATCGGCAAAATATGCAGTTTCATCAAGCTTTGTTATTGCCTGGTTATAAGCTTCCGGATTCCCGTTAAAGAGCTCCCTTATGAAGAGAAACTTGTCATTGACCCCTATTGCATCAGAGAGTTTTGTGATTGGCTTTAGCTTTATTGAACCATGAAGATCATTGTCATCCTTCAGGCTGCCAAGCTGATCATTAAGAGTATCAGACTGGCTGATGAATTTATCGGCAATGATTGAAGGTTCTGTATTTTTGGCCGAAGCAGGAGCAGAGGCATCAATATTTCTCACAGTCTGAGCGAGCGAAGCAGGTGATTCAGCAATTCTGTTGATTACTTCGACAGGATCCGTCAAATCGACTGGCTTTACCGGAATGGATTCCTTCTTTTCAGCACTCTTTAATGGCACCTGCACTTTTTTAAGAAGCGAAATTACTTCTGATGCACTTTTACACTTCGATTTGGCCAGTTCAATCTGGAGAAGTGGCACATCAGGATAATTCTTAAAATCATCAATGATTTCCCTTGCTTCATCAAGGTCTTTAATAATTAAATCAACAGTTGAGTTGAAATCCATACCTTTTGATGTTAATAAAACAAACCAATTTTCTTATTTTGCAAAAGTAAATATTATTCCACAAGTCATAACGGAATAATCATGCTAATTGGTACCCGAAAACGAGATAATTGCAGATGGATTTTCTGGAAAATTCAGTGAGATCGACCGGTAAGCGCGGTTCGATTGAGGTAATTACAGGTTCAATGTTCTCCGGTAAAACGGAAGAGTTGATAAGAAGGCTACGGCGGGCTCAGTTCGCCGGACTGAAAGTTGAAATATTCAAGCCTTCGCTGGATAAAAGGTATTCCGATATCCGCGTTGTCTCTCACGATGAAAAATCTATAGTCTCGACACCTGTTGATAACGCTGCGGCAATTTTGCTCCTGGCGGGCGATGTGGATGTAATCGGCGTTGATGAAGCCCAGTTTTTTGATAATTCGATCGTCGAAGTGTGCAACAAGCTGGCTGATAGAGGAATAAGGGTTATAGCTACGGGACTCGACATGGATTTCATGGGAAATCCTTTCGGACCGATTCCTGCGCTTCTTTCGATTGCCGAATACGTCACAAAGTTACATGCGATATGCATGAGATGCGGAAATCTTGCCCAGTATTCATTCAGAAAATCTGATGAGGATCAGGTTGTAGTTCTGGGTGAAAAAGACAAATATGAACCTTTATGCAGGAGCTGCTATAACGAAGCTCTAAAGAAATATTAGCTATTTTTGAACGGCTCTTGATCAAAATTCAACTTTTCTTGAAATACACATCTTCAGATATTGCAAAAATTATTAACGGCAAACTCACGGGAAATCCTGGTCTGATCGTGTCTGATGTTGTTACAGACAGCCGGCAGATATCATATTCTGAAGAGATGGCCTTTTTTGCAATCAGGGGGAAAAATCATGACGGGCACCAGTTTATTAAGAGTCTTTATGATAAAGGAATACGGGTATTTGTCGTCGAAGAACTTCCCACTGATTCCATCAAATATGCTGATGCAGCTTTCATTGTGATTAAAAACAGTGTTTCGGCTCTTCAGAAGGTGGCCGCAAGCAAGCGAAAGTCATTTAAATCAGACGTAATTGCAATTACAGGAAGCACAGGCAAAACAATAGTCAAAGAGTGGCTGGCAGATATCCTCGGCCTTTATGAACCCGTAGTTCGAAGCCCCAGGAGTTATAATTCACAGATCGGAGTGCCTCTTTCTGTCTGGAAGCTTGATGAGAAATACAAGGCTGGAATTTTTGAAGCAGGCATTTCCTTGCCGGGAGAGATGGAAAAACTCAGGGAAATAATTGATCCCGGGATCGGTGTTATTACTAACATAGGAGATGCGCATAGTGAGAACTTCCCTGATAATACGGCAAAGGCAAAAGAGAAGCTGAAACTTTTTGCTAATTCTTCATTACTGGTTTATTCAAGGGATCAGAAGCTTCTTCACGAATTAATAAGGAATGATAAGCTGCTCAAAGCAAAAGTGCTTGTTGACTGGTCCTTCTCAGACAAGGAAGCTGCGGTATATGTGAATAAAAGACAACTTTCGGGAAAGCGGACACAGATGGAAATCGTTTACGGGGGACACGCCTTTAAGTTTATGATCCCATTTGATGATCGGGCTTCGGTTGAGAATGCAGCAACCGTGGCAGCTGTATGCCTTGCCCTGAAGATTGACCCTGATATCATCATGAAAGGGCTCTCCAACCTGATTCCTGTTGCAATGAGGATGGAGATGAAAGCAGGAATAAACGGGTGCCGGCTTGTTGAAGACTATTATAATTCAGATCCGGGTTCACTGGGAATGGCAATCGATTATTTAAGGAGTCAGGATCATAAAAAGACCACTCTCATCCTTTCCGATTTTGTTGAGAGCGGAAGAGATGAAAAAGAATTATACCACGAGATTTCAGAATTGATAAGGAGATCCGGAATAGATAAATTCATTGGCGTCGGCCCCCTTCTGACGAGAAACAGCTCATTATTCGGAACTTCTGCCCTGTTCTACTATTCAACGGAAGAATTCATCCATCGTTTCAATGCATCGGATTTCAGGAATGAAATCATACTGATCAAGGGAGCACGCAAATACGAGTTCGAAAAAATAGGGGCTATGCTTGAACAGCAGGTCCATCAGACGGTTCTTGAAGTAAACCTTGATGCAATTGCCCATAACCTTAATGAATTCAGGAGATTCCTTGATCCGGGTACGCGAATAATGGCAATGGTAAAGGCATTTGCCTATGGGGCCGGACCTTCAGAAATAGCTGCGCTTTTGGAATATCACAGGGTTAGCTATCTTGGAGTTGCATTCGTTGATGAAGGCATTCAGCTCAGGAATGCCGGAGTAACCCTGCCGGTTATGGTTATGAATCCTGAATTCTCTTCCTCGGAACAGATAATAAAATATAACCTTGAGCCTGAAATATACAGTTTTTATTCCCTGGCGAAATTTACTGAAGCAGCATCAAGGCATGGTCTTGTTCAATATCCTATTCATATCAAGATAGATACGGGAATGCACAGGCTTGGGTTCATGCCGGAAGAGGTAGATGAACTGGCAAAAAAGATCAGTAAGAATGAATCACTGAGGGTCATTTCAGTATTCTCGCACTTTGCTGCAAGCGACATACCGGCTTTGGATTATTTCACACACATGCAGGCTCAGAAACTCCTTGAAGCTGTTGCAAAGATCAGGCAGGAAATCGGATACTCATTCCTGAGGCATATATGTAATTCGGCCGGGATAGCAAGGTTTCCACAGTACCAGTTTGAAATGGTTCGCCCGGGAATTGGCATTTATGGCATTGGCGATTTTGAAGGGATCGATCTTAAGCCGGCTGGTCGTTTCAAAACCCGTATTTCCCAGATCAAGAGAATCCCTGCGGGAGAACCCGTGGGATATAATTGTGCCGATGTTTCGGATAAAGAACGCACAATTGGAATTTTGCAGGCCGGTTATGCCGATGGCCTGAACAGGAAACTTGGTAACAGGAATGGAAGCCTTCTGATCAGGAATACGAGGGTGCCGATTATCGGAAACATCTGCATGGATATGTGCATGGCCGATCTGACAGGGCTTAATACTGAAGTTGGTGATGAGGCAGAAATATTCGGCAATAATATCAGCATCAACGAAATTGCCGCCAAATGCGAAACTATCCCTTATGAAATTCTGACCTCAATACCCGGGAGGGTCAAAAGGGTATTCTTCAGCGAGTAATCACAGATCAGATAAGTTGAATCAGTAGCGGGCCACCAATGGCATTCTTCTGCCGTCGCCGAAAGATTTTGAGGAAACCCTTAAAACAGGAGGAGCCTGGTACCTTTTATATTCATTATAATTTATGAGCCTGATAACTTTCTGAACGGTTGCACCATCTATTCCTTCACCGGAAATGCGGTCGGCAGGCTTCTGAAGTTCGATATACTGGTACAGGATAGAGTCGAGCACTCTGTATTCCGGAAGGGAATCAGTATCAAACTGCCCGGGCCTGAGCTCGGCTGAAGGCTTTTTAACAATCGTATTATCAGGTATTATCTCTCCGTTCCTGTTAATGTAATTCGCCAGCCTGTATATATCCGTTTTATAGAGATCGCCTATTACTGATAACCCTCCTGCCATATCGCCGTACAGCGTTCCATATCCAACCGCAGCTTCGCTTTTGTTGGATGTATTAAGGAGTATGCATCCGAATTTGTTCGATACGGCCATAAGCAGAACAGCTCTTATTCTTGCCTGGAGATTCTCTTCAGTGATATCCTTTTCCTTACCTGAGAAAAGAGGTGCAAGATCTTCCTCGAAAGCCTTGAATGGTTTCTCTATATTTATAATATCATACTTTACATTCAGGTTTTTTGCAAGGGCGACTGCATCTGCAACAGAATGCTCCGAGGAGTACCTGGAAGGCATTAAAAGGGCCCGTGCATTTTCATTGCCAAGTGCTTCCACTGCCAGGCAGAGACAGAGAGCTGAGTCAATTCCTCCCGAAAGCCCGACTAAGCAGCTGCTGAACCTTGTTTTTGCAAAATAATCATGGATACCTGTCACCAGTGCTTTATGAATGAGCTCAATAGGCTCAGTATCAATATCTCCGGAAGGTCTGGCACCGGCAATGATGTCATCAAGGTTAAAGGTCTCGACAGCCTCCCTGAAATATGGCAGTTGCCTCCATATATCGCCATTGCTGTTGACGATTCTCGAAGCCCCGTCAAATATCAGTTCAGTATTGGCTCCTGTCTGGTTGACTGAAATTACCGGGAGGTGATATTTACGGGCTTTATTTTTGAAGATATCGGCCTTAATGCCTGTTCTTGAATATGAGAAAGGTGATGCAGATATGTTTATTACCAGGTCGGGTTTTTGTTTTGCCAGCTCCTCCATTGGAGAGATGGTATAAAGGCTCTTCTTCTCGAATTCATTCTCAAAAGGCTGTTCATCCCAAAGATCCTCACAGATTGTTATCGCCAGCCTAAGCCCGTTGAACTTGAAGACGGAGAATTTTTTACCTGGCTCGAAATACCTGTATTCATCAAAGATATCGTATGTGGGAAGCAAAGATTTTTGAGCTGAAAAAACAATTTCACCTTCAGACAGGACGAGCGCTGAATTAAACAGTTTTTTCCCTTCCTTGTTATTGTTAATTACGGGAGAGCCTATTATTGCCGTAATTCCCGTGCATTCCCCTGCAATCTCCTTAACCGTATCGTTGCACTTTTCTACGAAATCGAGCCTGTCGAGAAGGTCAAGCGGAGGATATCCCGGAACGCACAGTTCAGAGAATATTATAATATCGGAGTTATCAAGCTTTGCTTTTAGTATAGCATTACAGATCAGCTCTTTGTTCCTGGCAAAGTTACCGATATGATAATTCAGCTGGGCAAGCGTTATCTTCATTTAAGCATTACTTAGAAATTCACTCCAAGCCTGATTGACAGCAGTTTATGAGTGATCTTGTCGACAGGCTGGTTCCCTTTTTCTCTTGTAATATCCAGGAAATTATTGTCAAAACCAAGACCCAGTACCACCGTGGTGTTTCCGCCAACTCCATATTCAATTCCTGCAATTATATGGTACGACATGTTGAACATCCTGATCTCTTGCATGGCATTTTCACCTTTTATATTGCGTGAAGGAATATCAGCTTTACCTCCGATTACTACTTTTGGATCAACGCCCAGGTCGGTAAAAAATGTAATGTACCCGATCTGGTTTGTCTGAAGCTTCAGACCAAGCGGTACAGACAGGTACTGTATTTTATAAACAATTGCTTCACCCGGGTTGACTTTAACAAGTTTCAGGGACTGAGAATGTGAAATATAGAAGATTGTGGTATCACTGCTGAGAAGCCTTCCGCCGGCGCTGATAAGATTAATTCCTGTGGAAAATGAATAATTGGGTCCGAAATACCTGTAAACTGATACTCCGAAATTAAAGCCTGGCCTGGCACCCTTGTTTACTACAACACTGTTGTCCGAACCGAACCAGGTAATCATGGGATCTGCATGAACACCGAATTTAAAGAGGGATATGGTTCCTTGTCCCGGCTGAGCCTGCAGATTAAACGATGTGATTATAATAGCAGCAATGATCAGGAAGCCAGAGATATTCGAACTTCTATTACTTTTAGAATTCATATGTTTAAATGTTTATTTTAATCATTTGCAAAATTAACAAATAATAAGAGAAGTTATTGCGTTGTAACCAGGAGTTGTCACTATGGCGAAAAGTACCTATTTTCGAAAGTTGAAATTATTTGAACTATGAGAGTACGGTCAGTTATATTATTTTCCATATTGTTTTGTCTGCCTGCAATTGTGTCATGCAGAAAAAACATATACAGAGTAAACGTATCCTCAATACCGGTCAATATTGAAATAAAACGGCTGGAAAAGGAGATATTTTCACTTGATCCTGACAAGATACCGGCAAACCTGCCACAGTTAAAGCAGGAATATGGATCATTCCTTCAGCTGTTTTCATTTGTCATAAATACCGGTGATATAAACGATCCTTCGTTCGGGGATTTTCTGGTAAGGTTTTGCACCGATAAGCTCAATTATAAAGTTTATCTTGAAATAGTCAGGAAATACCCAGATACAGACAAGCTGAAAAAGGAACTTGAAGATGCTTTCAGGCATTATCTCTATTATTTTCCCGCGAAAAAAGTTCCGGCTGTTTATACCTGCAGCGCCGGTTTTAACAACAGTATTATTATTGGAGATTCCGTGCTGGGAATAGGGCTTGACAGATATCTGGGACGGGACTGTGAATATTACAAAAGGCTTCAGATATACAAGTATATTGCGGCAAGGATGACGTCACCGAATATTGTTCCTGATTGCATTTATGCCTGGGGATCGACGGAATGGGACTTTTCAGGGATGAAGTACCCGGTGGATAATGTAATGGCAGAGATGATACATTACGGGAAGCTTAAGTATTTTGAAAAATGCATGCTCCCTGAGGTAAGCGATTCTGTCATTTTCGGTTTTTCGGATAACCAGATGAAATTTTGCAGGAATAATGAAAGCCTGATGTGGCAGTACATTGTTGAAAATAATCTTTTGTTCAACACCGACAGGTTTGTTATCAGAAAGATGACCGATGAGGCGCCTTTTACAAGCTATTTTACCAATGAATCACCGGGAAGAGCTTCTGTCTGGATGGGATTCCGGATAGTTGAATCGTTTATGATGAAGAACAGGAATGTCTCTCTTGCAAGGCTTATGGGCAATACGGATGTGCAAAGCATCCTGGAGAAGGCCAGATACAACCCATAGTAAACACAAAGAGCCGCTGAAAACAGCGGCTCTTCATATTCCTTTTTCAGATTGCAGGATTATTCGGGATGAATAGCCTCAACAGGGCATACATCTGAACATGCACCACAATCGGTACAGATATCCGCATTGATTTTATAGATATCACCTTCAGATATAGCCTCAACGGGGCACTCATCGATACAAGTTCCGCATGCTGTGCAATCTTCATTGATTTTGTAAGCCATTTCTATAATTTTTTAGTTAAAGTAATTACAACAACCGCACAAATTTATCCAAAATTTCTAAAATAAAAAATTCATTTCATTTTCTACAAGAATCAAGCCTGGTCGATTTTATCAGAAGTCGAGGCTGAAGGAAAGGTAAAACATTTTAGGGAGAAGGTAATTGTTTTCAATTCCCCAGGCCCAGTCAGCCCTTATGAAATATCCCAATATCTGAGCCCTGGCCCCGGCACCAAAACCTGCAACTATAGGTTCCCTGTTCGAGTCGAGGGTGACAGTGATTGTATTATTGGTTATAACCTGGTCGTCGTAGGCATTATTGCCTGACCATGGATTTTTGCCCGACCATGCTGTACCTATGTCACCGAAGCCTACAACCTGCAGGCTGTTGAGGAAATTTGACTTAAGCGGGTGTCCGGCAAAATACCTGACAAAAGGCCATCTTATCTCACTGTTAATGAGGGCAAAACTATTTCCATTCCTGACATTCTGACTGAAACCCCGGAGGTTTGTTGCAAT
This sequence comes from Bacteroidales bacterium, assembly GCA_003142255.1. Taxonomy (GTDB): domain Bacteria; phylum Bacteroidota; class Bacteroidia; order Bacteroidales; family VadinHA17; genus LD21. Next base: position 231,761 of record PLLO01000012.1, read on the forward strand.
CGCCTGGAATCCATAATTAACATTTGTGTTTACCGGGATTGAGTTGTCGAACATGGTATATTTTGTGAAAAAATAGCCCATCCAGTTATCGACGCCACCAAGGTAGTACAGAAGCTTTGTAGGACCATAGGAGGTGCTTGCTGCAAACCGGTTAGCCCAGATGAGCTCCCTGTGGATCTTAATATATTTTCGGAAATCAATTCCGAGCACTATCATGTCAGATTTTTTTGCAGTAAGCTCCTTATAATACTCTCCAAAAATCTTGAATCTGGTTCCGTAGTAAATATTGATTGACCTTTTACGGGTGTTATCATAAATTACTTCTCCCTTAAGGCTACCCCAGTGCTGCGAGATGCTTTTAGTGGTCAGGGCTACGGGATCGGTCGATAAATATACTTCCCTGTCGTACCTGTAGGCAACTGTTCCCTTCAGGGTAAGAGCCGGAGAAAAGGGCCTTGAATAAGAAAGATACAGGTTATGGGTATGAGATTTTATTATGGTAGTGTCGTTCGAGCTGAGAAATGCCTGCCTGTAAAAGATAAGCTGCTTATCAAACTTCCCTTTGAGATTTTCGATGCTAAGGAGATATTCGTTGCTGTCGAAGTTGCCAGAAAGTCTCACGCCTCCTGTAATCCTGATGTTCTCGAAGAGATCTACAATTCCGAATCGTGTCATTGCGTTTATTCCGGGATTGAAATATGGAGCGCCGGAGTTATAGACCTGGTACGAATAATTCAGAAAGCTGAAATCAACCTGGGTTACAAGATAATTATTGTAGAATGAGGTTTCATATATTCTGACCAGTGGCAGCTGAAGATGCCCGGTATCGAGATCCACATCCATATAATTTTTCTTCCAGAGCTGGTCGTAGTAGTTTTCCTTCTCTTTTTCGAATATGTAATGATTTATATCAATTGGCTCATTTTTAACATAATACTCATACAACGGCTTTTTAAGAGTGTCCCTTCTCTTCTTGTCTTCAGCCATCAACCAATTTCTCAGCTTGTCGATGCTGTCGGCTTTATGCATGAGACGGGTTTTTTCAATCCTGAAGGTGCTGTTGGTGATCTCCTTGTCAGGAATGGGGTTTAAATCGCTTAAAAGCCCTTTTCTCAGAAGGTACTTTCCCTTATCGAATATTATCTCTCCATATGTATCTGAACCATTTTCGACCGACTGGTCAATAATATTGCGGTCATAATTGGTTACCGGAGCAGATTTAATGAAATACCTGTAATGAGTGGTTGTGTCGATATAACTTATTGAACTGTCGAATATTGCATTGTATCTGTTTAGAGTGCCATTGGCATCGCCTATATATGTGAATCTGCCAGGCATTACTTCAGATGATAACATCCTGTTCGAATAGTTGCCTTCCGAGAGCCTTGTCAGGACATTGCTTCTTTTTGCTGTATTATATGTGAAGAGATCAAAAGCGAGGCCTGTTCTCTCGCCCGGATCACCGGTGTTTGACAGAGTATCTGATAGCCTGTTCGATGAAAAGATTATTTCATCTGGTTTCTCTTTCAGAAACGACGGATTCAAATCATCTGCGACATCTCTTGTAAGCTGCTCATTTGTCCCTGAAGCAAGGGTGTAAAGGTAAAGATCGGTGATCCCATCTTTTACTGCTGAAAGAATAAGCCTGGTGCCTTCAGGTGAATAGGAGAAATCCAGGATCTTTTCAAAATAAAGCATGTTCCTTTTTTCGGTTGACTTATCGTTGATGCGGTACAGGTACAAAACCAGTCCGGCTTTTTCCTCGTTTATATATGTGAGTATTTTCCCGCCAGGGTGCCATGCAATAACAGGGTAGGTCTTGTCACTTACATATTCAAGCTTAGGCTCCTTCCTGAAAATTATTTTCTTTTTACCGGTAGCCTGATTATACAGCCATATTCTTTTTCTTCCCCAGTTGTTTGTCACATAGGCAATATATTTTCCATCAGGGCTGACTCTTACTTGCTGGAAGATCTGTTCTTTTTTGGACTTCTGGATTATCTTCCCATCATTGCCCGGCCGGTTCTGATCGGAAGAGTATTCATTTTTGTAATATTCCTTCCATTCTTTCAGCAGCTCTTTCAGGTTTTTGCCGATAACATACAGGAATCCATTATCAACATTCTTATAGATCTTTGTAATATAAATAATATTCGGGATGAGCGCGTCGCCGTATTTCTTCCCAATAAATCTCCAGAATGATTCTCCGGCCATTATAGCATCATCGTTTTCGAGGTGGCTGATTTTTTTGTATTTGCCGGAGAGTATCCCGTCCTTTACCCTGTTCTCGGAATTGTAATCCCAGTTTGAGGCGACATAATTTACCAGTCCCTTGAAATACCAGTCTGGCATATTGATCACAGAAGAGCTTGAAACCCTGTCCTTGACATCGGCGTTATAGAGTATCTCATTGATGATCACTTCGGTTATTGATGCTGCGATCTGTTTGTCGAAAGATTTATGATCGCCTTCGTAATACAGCAACACCTTATTTTTAATTATCCTGCTGAATCCCCCGGTGTTGTAATTTTCTTCATCGGAAGTTACGAGACCGATATTTGACTGCTTGTACTCGGCCATTGTATTGTTAATGACAAAGATGAGGCGTTTTTCGAGTGTATAATCGAAGAAATTTTCAATCTCCTCGAGCTTTTTGGTAGCATACTCAGCCGTATATACTGCCAGATCGCGGCCATATTCACTGAAATAACAATCAAAATTATCGAATCTGTAAAAAGACCAATAGTGATTAAAGTACTGAACCCGGTTTTTACCGAAGCTCATCTGTTGTCCATTATAAAACTGACCGCTTGCATTTAAATAAAAAATGCAGGCAATGAAGGTGATTATCAGTTTTCGGATATTTCTCATTATCGGGCACATCATGAGACAAACGGGTCATGGCAATAAACAATTGCCCCAGGTTTGAGATCTCTTCGGAACAAAACTAATGATATTATGGTTTAAAATATTCAAAAATGCTAAACTTTCTTATTTTTGCTCAATTTTACATCTTAAATTTATTTCGGTCTGATTTTTGTAAGTATGCCATGCAACCAATTTATATATGCGGTTGTTATTGTAGAAAACAATTAAAAAGCGTTATTTATTATATTTATACTTCAATTAATAAAGAATATGAAAAGATTATTTTTGGTTTTCTCGATTTTGTCAATCGGTGCTTCAGTTTTGGCACAGCCTACAATGAAGCTTACTGCATCTGAACATGATTTCGGTACTTTTAAGGAAGAGGCGGGGAGGCAAACCTTCGATTTCATGGTAACTAACACTGGAAACGCTCCACTGGTAATTCAGAATATTGTTGCCTCGTGCGGCTGTACCACTCCGGATTGGACAAAAGATCCTATCCAGCCGGGAGCCAAAGGCAGGATAAGTGCAATTTATGATCCTGCCGGACGTCCTGGCCAGTTCAACAAGACCCTCTCGGTATATACAAATTCAGTTCCGAATATTGTCATACTTTCAATTAAGGGCGAAGTTGTAGCGCATGAAAAAACCGTTGAGGAATTATTTACTTTCCCTGTCGACTCGATAAGATTTGAAAGCAACCACATGGCTTTTACAAATATCAAGAAAACAGAGAAAAAGATAAGGGTAATGCAGCTCATAAATGTGTCAAAAAAGCCTGTAAAAGTCGAATTTGACCAGCTTCCACCTCATCTTGCTCTCAAGACTGATCCTGAAATACTGAAGCCCGGACAGAAGGGTATAGTTGAAGGAACATATGATGCTACGAAAAACGCAGCATGGGGTAACGTAAGCGACATGGTTAAGGTAAAGCTTAACGGAGTGTTGCAGGAAAATGTTTACTATTATGTTTCTGCCAACCTGGTTGAGGATTTTTCATCGATGACCAAGGAACAGCTTGAAAATGCTCCTGTATTCCAGTTGGCTACGACGACAGTTGACCTTGGCAAGATACAAGGATCGACAGCAAATGACGTTGAATTTAAATTCACCAATGCAGGCAAGAGCGATCTTATGATCCGCCAGGTAAGATCTTCCTGCGGATGTACTGCAGTTCAGCAGGGTCCTCAGGGAGTCGGTATCAAACCCGGACAATCGAGCTCAATTAAAGCTACATTCAACTCAGGCAGCTACAATGGCAAGGTTACAAAAGCAATATATGTTTTTACCAACGATCCAAAGAATTCAGAGATTGTTCTTATGCTCAATGCAGATGTTCAGCAACCTTCCCTTCCAAAATAATGTAATAGATAAGGCCACTTAAATAATATAAGGGCTGCCGGTAAGATATCCGGGGCCCTTTTATTATTTTTATATTGTCATAATTGCTGAAATGTCAGAAAAGAAGGGTTTCAAAAGCACCCTGAATATTCAGAACGGGATTAACCATCCACCGAGTATTAATCCGGATGTCTTTACAGGGAAAGGAAGAAAAAAGCGGAAAAGATATTCAGTTGATGAATTTGTTGCCGGCATACTTGCAGGCGACAGAACCATCCTGAGTCAGGCTATTACACTGGCCGAAAGTTCCTTGCCGGAGCATTATGATACTATTCAGGCTATTATAGAAAAGTGCCTCCCATACAGCGCAAGATCCATTCGTATTGGGATAACAGGTGTCCCTGGTGCCGGGAAAAGCACATTCATTGAATCATTCGGGCTCTATATTACCGGAAAAGGAAGAAAGCTTGCTGTGCTGGCAATAGACCCAAGCAGCGGACAAACGAAAGGCAGCATCCTCGGCGATAAGACCAGAATGGAAAAACTCAGTACTCATCCTGATGCTTTTATCCGACCTTCTCCGTCAGCCGGAACGCTCGGAGGCGTGGCAAGAAAGACCAGGGAAACTATCATTCTTTGTGAGGCAGCCGGATTTGATACTATTATTGTCGAAACGGTAGGAGTGGGCCAGTCAGAAACTGCAGTTCATTCCATGGTTGATTTTTTTCTGCTTCTCATGCTTACAGGCGCAGGCGATGAGCTCCAGGGAATAAAACGCGGGATAATTGAGATGGCTGATGCGATTGCTATTACAAAAGCTGATGGACAAAACAAGCTCACTGCAGAGGCTGCCAGAGTTTTATACCAGAACGTGCTCCACCTTTTTCCCATCCCCTCGTCAGGATGGAAACCGGCAGTACTTACATGCTCCGCACTTGACAATAGAGGTATTTCAGATTTATGGGAGTGCATCACTGATTATGTTTCCTATACAACGAAGAATGGCTTCTTCGGGGAGTGCCGGAAGAAGCAGGAAGTAATCAGGATGCATGATTCAATAAATGATTTTCTGAGCAATTCATTTTATAATAATTCTGAGGTAAAATCACTTATCCCGAAAATTGAGAAACAATTGTACGAAGGGAAAATAACGTCTTACAAGGCTGCTCTGACACTTATCGACAAATACCTTAAAAAGTGGCGATAGTTCATTTATATAAATATCTTTACCCCGTTTTTAAATTGAAATTCTATTTATAATTAAAGTACATAACAATGAAGAAAATAATCTATCTGGTTGTTCTGGCAGCACTTATTGCGGGCTGCAATTCAAAGCCTCATTTTGTTGTTAAAGCCAATATTGCAGGTTCCGACAGTTTAACATTCCTTCTCCAGAAAAGAGGTCTTACCAAATATATCACAATTGATTCGGTGATCTCCAGAAAAGGCGTTTTTAAAATGGAAGGCACAGTTGAATATCCTGATATGGTGATGCTTACAGCCATAGATGCAGGCAAAAGGGCAAGTTTTTTCCTCGAGAATTCAGAAATTGAGATCACAGGCCAGATCGACTCTCTTGCAGATATAAAAGTCACAGGTTCCAAAACCCAGGATGAATTTAAGGCCTTCCTGACTGCCAATAAAGTGCTGGGCGAAAAATATACCGGTTTACAAAATGATTACCAGTTAGCCGCACAGGCAAATGATACGGCAAAGCAATCTTCAATTGAAAAGGAACTTAAATCCCTTGAAGGGGATAATACTAAAATGCAGAAGGATTTTATAAAGAATAATCCTGCTTCATATTGTACTCCTCTGCTTCTGGAAAGCATTAGCCTGGATATGGAACCCGATGAAATAGAAGCTGATATTAAATCGCTTGATACCAATGTTGCTAAGGTTCAGATTATTAAAGATCTGAGTGGCAGGGTAAAAGCATTAAAGAATGTTGCCGTGGGACAAAAAGCCCCTGATTTTACGATGAATGATGTGAACGGCACCCCTGTCTCCCTGTCTTCAAAGTTCGGATCAAAGCTTCTCCTTATCGATTTCTGGGCTTCATGGTGCCACCCATGCCGGATGGAAAACCCTAATGTTGTGAAAGTTTACAATGAATACCACAAAAAAGGTTTTGATGTCATTGGTGTTTCTCTGGACAGGTCGAAAGAAGACTGGGTCAAGGCTATTGCTGATGACAAGTTGACGTGGACTCATGTTTCGGACCTTCAGTACTGGAACAACGCAGCCGCAAAGCTTTATGCAGTCAATTCAATTCCTGCCAATTTCCTGCTTGATGAGAACGGTGTAATCATAGGTAAGAATCTCAGGGAAGGTGATCTGTATAATAAAGTAAAAGAGATTCTGGGACTTCTTAAATAGTTGCAGATTCCTCGTTAAAGGACAAATATTATTACTATAGGAAAGGGCTGATATATTTAAATCAGCCCTTTTATTTTAATAGCATGTTTTACCCTTATTTGCCTTGCACCGTGTACCGTGCGCCGCTATTTCTCTTCCTTATTAATCTCTTCCAAGATAAATCCCGTTCCACGGACAGTGCGTATATCAAGATTTTTATCCTCCGAAATGTACTTCCTCAGCCTGCTGATGAAGACATCCATGCTTCTTCCGAGGAAATAATCGTCTTCCCCCCATATTTCGGTGAGGATATCTTCCCTTGCCAGAACTTTGTTCTTGTTGATGATGAAATACCTTAGCAGCTGCGCCTCCTTAAGAGTAAGCTTTTCCTTGGTATTGCCGCAGGTCAGTTCGAGGTTGTTGATATTCAGAACGGTGTTTGAGATTTTGTATTCATCATTTGAAGAGGAATAAGCCCTTTTGAGAATGTTATTTATTCTGAGGATAAGTACATCCGGATCGAAGGGCTTGGTAATATAATCATCCGCACCGATCTTCAATCCTCTCACTATATCTTCCTTAAGGCTTTTTGCGGTAAGATAAATCAGGGGAACCCCTGGCTGAGCCTCTTTTATTTTCTCGCCCAGCGTGAATCCATCCATTTCCGGCATCATAACATCGAGGACACATATGTCAGGCTTTTCCTTGCTGAACATTTCCCATGCTTCTTTGCCATCGCGGGCAAGAGCTACATCAAAACCACTGATTGTTATATACTGCGACAAAATGTTGCCGAAATCCCTGTCGTCTTCTGCTAATAGTACTTTCATATACTCCAAAAATGATTTAGTAAGGTATTGTTACTGTAAAGATACTTCCTTTTCCCGGTTTACTGCCAACAGTAACATCTCCGCCATGGGCCATGGCGATTTTTTTGACATAATAAAGTCCAAGGCCGAGCCCTTTGTATTTATGTATATTACCTGAGGATGCCCTGTAAAATTTATCGAATACATGCTTCTGGTCGTTCTTGCTGATTCCTATCCCGTTATCCGAAACCCTGATGCAGAAATTCCTGTCTTCTGCAAATCCCTCTATATCGATCACCGGTTCCTTGTCGGAATATTTTACCGCATTGGAAAGGAGGTTATTGACCATTGTGGTAAAATAAACAATATCAATATCTGCTGTTACTCCATCCAGGTTATATTTCTGATTCAGGGTTGCCAGATTGCCTGCTCCTGTTTTGAAACTGTTCACAATATCATTCATTATCTCCTCTATATCGACCTTCTTCCTGTCGAGCTGGAACTCGGTTCTTTCCCACATACTTATTTCCAGGATCATATTTATCAGCTGGTTAAGATGAACACTCTGTTTACCAATAAGCTTTGCTGTTTCCAGTATCTTTGAGTCGTCCTTTCTGATTTGCTCCATCTCAAGAGTCTTTCCTGCTACAGTTATCGTTGCCAGGGGTGTTTTGAGCTCGTGAGTCATATTATTTATAAAGTCGGTTTTCAGATTCGACAACCGCTTTTCTTCCATCAGGTTTCTGTAAGTTATTATGAACATTATTACAATCGACAAAATACTGAAGATGCTCATTCCAAGGGATACAGCGATCTCTTTTAGGATCATTTTCCGCTTGTCGGAAAAATCAATGAAATAATCGAAATTCAAAGTATAATGATCTGTGCTATTCCAGTAGCGGCTGACAAGTATGCTTGAATTAGAACTCATTTTTCCAGGACGCGGGGAGGATGCATCCGGAGGTTTTTGATTTCTGAAAAAGTCATTCTGGTATATTGTATATGTATCCTTGCCTATAATCTCAAGGTTACTTATCTCAATTCTTGGGATGAAGTTGGTCTCAAAGCCAATTCTTTTAAAAAATGACAATAAATAAGGTGAAAGATCCTGTTCCCTGTTAAGGACTTTTGAGAAATAGTCGAATACCTCCTCTTTCTTTTCCTTCATCTTTAAAGAATCAGTGATCCCATCAAGTTCTTTTACTAAATCGTCAGAATGTTTTCCAAGGAGATAATAAACCGTATCAAATGCATTATTCGATTCTCTTATAGCCTGTTGCGATAATTCCCTGTACCTAAAACGGAGTGTCTGGTCCTGTTGTTTCCATACTCCCCTGATAATAATTACCTGGGCAGCAATCAGGATCATTATTGCAAAAATACCGAGCAGCAGGACTGTATTCTTCTTTTTCATTGTTTCCGGTTTACAAATCAAAAGTATTGATTTTTATTGACAGCATCTTACGCAGGTGAATAACATTAACCCTGTGTTAACCTTGTATTAACATAATATGGGCCTAAACGGCACTATCTTTGAATAACCTAATTTAAAACAAGGCAGCCATGAAAAGGAACAGTTTACTATTAGCAATTATTTTCCTGATCTCAATGAGTTCTTTCCAGGTAGTAGCACAGGAAAAGACAAAGGAAGAAAAGGATAAGGAACTTAACGGGTTAATCGAAGAGCAAAAAAAGGCGATGGTCGACCAGAAGTTAGCCCAGGATGAAGCCAGAAAAGCAATGGAAAAATCGAGGATTGAATTTGAAGATGCAATGGGGAAAATGAAGGATAGTATGGTCTTCGATTCAGATAAATATCAGAAGGCGTTCAGAAACTTCGGGAATCATGGGAATGGCTGGAATTTCAATAATGGAGAACCGTTTATAATCTCACCCGGAGTTGGATTTTACGGCCGTTCTAACGGCGATTCTGAATCAACATCATGGGATTTTTCAAAATCTGTCAAGGAGAGTTCTTTCTCAAGGGATTATACTTTCGATGTCGATCCAACGGCAAATACAGTTGTAATGTCAGTGAACGGCGACTGCAAGTCAGGAGAAATCCACATCAAGATCATTATGCCGAACGGGAAAGTCTACTCTGATATCGTGATAGATGAATCCGGAAACCTTAACTGGAGAAAATCATTTGTGATCTCGGAAACAGAGAATAAAGATAAGGCAGGAGCATGGACGTTCGGGATCAACTCTGCAAAGGCTACAGGTTATTTTAAAATATCTCTTCAGACATATTAGTTTTTGATAGCGTCTCAGGACGTTCGTTATTTTTCATTCCTTTTCAAATGAGGCAGGTCAACAGGGACCGGCCTCATTTTTATTGTGCCTGTTCCGGTGTCCTTCTCCCATTCGCTATTTTATTTATTGCTGCCTGTCAGGCTTGACTGGCTTTTTTGAAGGCTGTTTGATAAGGCTGTTGTCAAACAGCGGGTCCCAGTTTTTATTTTGAAAGAATTCGGATGTCCTGATATTGAAGTAACCAAGTATATGCTTTGGAGAAATGGTGTACACAGGTTCATCATTTTCACCTAAATAAGGGTCAGCTATGGTCATCACTTCCTCTATGCCGGTATCATACTTGTTTGAGGCATCTGAATAGTTGTCATAAGTAGTTCTGGGTACCGCAATAATAATTGTGTAGAGCCCGTAATCCTTTCTCTGGAAAAAAAAATAGGTGATCTCGATTGGTTCATTGGGGTTTACCCGGTCAGTGGAATGAGGCATCTGACTTTCGAAAATAAACCCTTCAGCCAGAATCTTTTCTACAGTACTGAATTCTTTGGTATTATGGAGGAAGAAATAGCACTCTTTAAAATCTTTCAGAATCGTAGCTAGTATCTCTCCTTTATTCTTCATCCGGACACCTTGATTATCCAGATCAAAAATAGCATATTATTTTATTTACAACACATAAACCATTTGTTCTCTTATATGTTAAATTTGTACCCTGCCTTGAGATTTGGAGAAATGAAGAGACTATTATTTATTCTGGCAATTATAACCGGTTTGTCCTGCAACAGGAATTCCCCTGAATCCGGAGGAAGAATAATTACCGTCAGCATTGCTCCATACAGCTACTTTGTAAGGGAGATAGCAGGAAATGATTTCAGGGTGAATATAATGGTTCCGCCAGGATCAAATCCTCATATTTATGAACCATATCCAGGCCAGATAAGCCGGCTCCGGCAATCAGTTGCCTATATCAGCAATGGCTATCTTGGATTTGAAATGACATGGCTCGACAGGTTTTATGAGATGAATAAAACCATGAAGAGGGTATCGCTTGGCGATAAAATTGATCTGATAGTTTCATCAGATAAGCATGAAGGTGAGCATTCGGAGGGAGCAGATCCTCATTACTGGGTCTCACCTGCCTGTGCATTGACAATGGCTGCTGAAGTAAAAGACCTTTTATGCCAGATTAATCCCTCTGATAGTCAGAAATATCAGTTAAACTGTGATAGCCTGATATTAAAGATAAAAACGACTGATGCAAGAGCGAAATCTCTTTTTGCCGGTTTCTCCGGTAAATCATTCATGATCTATCATCCCAACCTGGCTTACCTTGCGAGGGACTATGGGCTGAAAGAGATTGCCGTGGAATTTGAGGGAAAAGAACCTCCTCCTTCAAGGTTGAAGGAACTTATTGACTTTGCTGCAGCGAATAATTTAAAGACAATATTTATACAAAAAGAGTACGACAGTAAAAACGCAAAGGAAATTGCCCGTGAAATAGGAGGTCAGGTCGTTACGATTGACCCGCTGTCGGAGAACTGGCTGAAGTCGACAAATGATATAATCGATGTCCTTTATAATAGTTTTACAAAGAGGAACAAATAATCTCAGGAATGGCTTTTCTTCTGGAAATAAAATCATTGAACGCATCTTACGATAGCAATATCGTACTCCAGGATATTGATTTCAGGGTAAACGAAAATGATTTTATAGGGGTAATAGGCCCCAACGGGGGGGGGAAAACGACACTTCTTAAAGTGATACTCGGATTACTGAAACCCACAAAAGGTACCATTACTTTCAACAATGAACTTTTAAGTGCAAACACTATAGGGTACCTTCCGCAGATAGCTACAGGCGATATTAATTACCCTGTTACCGTGACCGATGTTGTTCTTTCCGGTATGATGATTAAAAAGAAGATTCTCTCCAGGATGTCATTGGACGATAAGAAAAGGGCCAGCATGGTGATCGGCGAACTCGGGCTTAAGGGACTTGAGAAATCTCCCATGAATGAACTTTCCGGAGGTCAGCTGCAGCGTGTTTTCCTGGGCCGGGCAATAATTGGCGACCCCAGGTTGCTGCTTCTCGATGAGCCCGGTAATTTCGTCGACTCGACATTTGAGAATGATTTTTATGAGAAGCTGAAGGAGCTTAACAGCCGGATGGCAATACTGATGGTATCGCACGATATAGGGATGATATCATCACATGTCAAATCTTATGCATGCGTCAACAGGAGCCTGCATTATCACCCTTCATCTGAAATTTCAAATGAGCAGTTGCTGGCATATGGATGTCCTATCCAGCTTATAACTCACGGAGATGTACCGCATACGGTTCTTAAACAACATAATCACAGCTAGTGGGAGGAAGTATATTTCAATATGATTTTATTATCAAAGGGTTGCTTGGGGCGATATTCGCCAGCATTACAGCAGGCCTGGCAGGTTCATATATCGTTTCAAGGAGAATGGTATTTCTGAGCGGCGGCATAACCCATGCTTCATTCGGAGGAATAGGAATAGGATATTTTTTCGGGTTCAACCCAGTAGTAGGTGCTGCTATTTTTGGCATATTGTCGGCACTTGGAGTAGAATACCTCTCGGTAAAGCAAAAAATCAGGGAAGATTCTGCCATTGGTATACTATGGGCTTTCGGCATGGCAGTTGGTATCATATTCATTTATCTTACACCTGGCTATTCTCCAAACCTGATGAGCTACCTTTTTGGCAGCATTCTTACTGTAACTAACGCCGATATAATTGCTCTCGGGATAATGTCGGTCGTACTTATAATTTATTTCAGTGCGTTCTATCGCACAATACTTTATATTTCATTCGACGAGTCATTTGCCCGGACATATTCACCCTATGTAAATATTTTCAAGTACGTAACGACAGCTCTTGTGGCACTGACCATAGTTTTGAATATCAGGATGGCAGGAATAGTGCTTGTCCTCTCCCTACTGACAATCCCCCCAAATATTGCAATGATCTTTACAAAAGTATATTCCCGGATAATTCTCTGGTCTGTTATTTCAGGGTTTATAGGGACTGCGGCAGGATATACAATTTCATTTTTTGCCGGGATTCCCACCGGGGCAACAATTATTTTTACTCTGGTTGTATTATGGCTTATTGTAAAGAGCATTTTCTTTTTGGCAAAAAAAATCAAGAATTACAGGGAAGAAAGAAAAGGGCAAAAAATTATAATTAACTAACAGGAAGGTTTAATACAGGAATTAAATTAAACAATATGGATTATGATCTTATTATAATCGGAAGCGGCCCCGGCGGATATGTTGCAGCCATAAGGGCATCGCAGTTGAAAATGAAGGTTGCCGTGATTGAGAAAGCCGAACTTGGAGGCATCTGTCTTAACTGGGGATGTATACCGACCAAGTCGCTTCTTAAAAGTGCACAGGTTTTTGAATACCTGAACCACGCTGCCGAATACGGAATATCCGTTAAGGGTGAAGTGAAAGCCGACTTTGCTGCTATGATTGCCAGAAGCCGGAGCGTAGCAGAGGGAATGAGCAAAGGGATACAATTTCTTTTCAAAAAAAATGATATTACCCATATTAAGGGCTTCGGTCGCCTCGCAGGAGGCACATCGGTAGAGATTGAGGAAAAAGACGGAAAAAAGAAGATCCTGACGGCGAAAAATATTATCATTGCAACAGGCGCACGCTCAAAAGAACTACCGAATCTTAAGCAGGATGGCAAAAAAGTTATCGGGTACAGGGAGGCGATGACCCTTCCAAAGCAGCCTGCCTCATTGGTGGTTGTCGGATCAGGAGCAATTGGAAGCGAATTTGCCAGCTTTTACCAGTCAATAGGCACTGAAGTGACACTCGTTGAATTCCTCCCGAGGATCGTTCCAAATGAAGATGAAGAGGTCTCGAAACAGCTGGAGCGCTCATTTAAAAAGCTGAAAATGAAGATAATGACTGATTCATCAGTTGAATCTGTTGATACTTCCAAAGAAAAATGCAAGGTAAATATCAAGACTCCGAAAGGAATGGAGGTTGTTGAGGCAGATATAGTATTTTCGGCGGTCGGTATTACAACTAACCTCGAGGGTATAGGACTTGAGAAAGCTGGTATGAAAATTGAAAAAGGGAAGGTAGTGGTAGACGATTACTATAAGACTTCTGTCCCGGGGATTTTTGCTATTGGCGACATAGTTCATGGTCCTGCCCTTGCACATGTAGCATCTGCTGAGGGTATTATCTGTGTTGAGAAGATGGCAGGCAAGGATGTTGAGCCACTGAATTATAATAATATCCCCGGCTGTACTTATACAAATCCAGAAATTGCTTCTGTCGGGCTCACCGAAAAAGCTGCCATCGATGCAGGATACAAGATCAAAGTCGGGAAATTTCCTTTTACCGCCTCCGGGAAAGCGAGTGCATCAGGCGCCAGGGACGGCTTTGTCAAGCTCATTTTTGATGATGCTTATGGAGAACTTCTGGGAGCGCATATGATAGGTGCAAATGTCACTGAAATGATAGCTGAAATTGTGGTTGCAAGGAAACTTGAGACTACCGCTCACGAGATAATCAAATCAGTTCATCCTCACCCTACTATGTCAGAAGCCATAATGGAAGCGGCGGCTGCAGCTTATAACGAAGCAATTCATATTTAATTTCAATAAATAATCCAACCTGAAAAAATGAAAAAAGTGTTTTTTGTGGCTGCGATAATGGCTCTTTCATGTGCATTATCAGCCCAGCCCCTGGAACTGAGACAAAAGTACGACATCTCAAAGGATAAAGTTCTTTACACAATAGGGTATGCCCACCTCGATACCCAATGGAACTGGGATTATCCCACAACCATTAATGAATATATATGGAACACGATGGCTGATAATTTCAAGCTATTCGAAAAGTACCCTGAATATGTTTTCAACTTTACCGGGTCGAGAAGATACAAAATGATGAAGGAGTACTATCCTGAATCGTTTAAAAAAGTGGGTGAATATATTGCCAGGGGAAGATGGTTTGTCTCCGGATCTTCTGTCGATGAGGGCGAAGTGAATATTTCGTCGTCTGAATCAGTTCTCCGGCAGGTTCTGTATGGCAACCTGTTCTTCAAGCATGAATTCAACAAACAGAGTGTTGATTATATGCTTCCCGACTGTTTTGGCTTTGTTGCTACAATGCCATCGGTCTGGGCTCATGCAGGGCTTCTTGGATTCTCAACTCAGAAACTGACATGGAGGTCAACCAACGGTGTGCCATTTAATGTTGGCTACTGGGAAGGGCCTGACGGAAAAGGTGTCATTGCATCATTGAATGCAACTGATTATACAAGCAAGGTAACTACCCGTCTGGATCTTGATTCCGCCTGGAATGCAAGGATACAGGATGACATTAACAGGTACGGCCTCTCTTTCGATTACCGCTATTATGGAGTCGGCGACGTAGGAGGTGCCCCGAGGGAAAAAGATGTGCAGAACGCCGTTGGAAGCCTTAATCACAGCGACAGCAAGTTCAAGGTGGTACTTACATCTTCGGACCAGATCTACAAGGATATAACTCCAGAGATAAAATCAAAACTTCCTACATATTCGGGCGACCTTCTTCTTATTGAACACAGTGCAGGCTCGATGACTTCAGAGTCGTATATGAAGAGAGCCAACCGGAAAAACGAAGCACTTTCCAGGAGCGCTGAACTTTCAGCTTCAGTAGCCGACTGGCTCGGAGGAGCAGCTTACCCGTTCGGAAAGCTCAATAATTCCTGGGAGCTGGTCCTTGGCAGCCAGTTTCATGATATTCTTCCCGGAACCAGCATACCAAAAGCATATGAGTATGCATGGAACGATGAATTCATAGCTGCAAATGGTTTTTCGCAGGTGCTTAAGAATTCCATAAACGTTATTTCAGCAGAAATGAATACTACCGCACAGGGAAGAGCAATAGTTGTTTACAACCCTGTTGCAGTTGAAAGGGAAGATGTAGTGACAGCCGAACTTACGTATTCAAAGCTGCCTGGCGGCGTAAAGGTCTTTGACAAGGATGGCAAAGAGATCCTTTCACAGGTATTATCGTCAGCAGGAAACAAGCTGACACTGATTTTTCTTGCTGACCTGCCCCCAGCAGGAATTGCAATCTTTGATGTCAGGGAGACAACCGACAAGCCTGCGGCTTCACTTCTCTCTGTTGCTGACAGGAGCCTTGAAAACAAATACTTCAGGGTTAAGATCAATGATAACGGAGATATATCAAGCATATATGACAAAACCGCTTCCAGGGAAGTATTATCAAAACCGGCAACACTTGATTTCCAGCAGGAGAGACCTTCCGCGTGGCCATCATGGAACATGGACTGGAAAGACAGGAAAAACCCTCCGGTTGATTATATGAATAAGGAGGTCTCAGTGAAGGTAGTTGAAAACGGACCTGTCAGGGTAGCACTCCAGGTAACCAAAAAAGGGATGAATTCGGAGATCAGCCAGATAATCAGCCTGTCATCCGGCGATGCAGGCAAATCAATTGATGTAAGGAATGTGATTGACTGGCAGTCAAAAGAGGTAAGCCTGAAAGCCGCATTCCCGACAAAGGTAACCAATGAATTCGCTACATACAGCCTTAACACTGCAGCAGTAAAAAGAACGACCAATAACGAGTACAAGTTTGAAGTTCCAGGCAGGCAATGGATTGATCTGACTGACAAATCGAACAGTTATGGAGTCTCTATCCTTGAGGATTGCAAGTACGGATCTGATAAACCTGATGGCAGCACTCTGAGGCTGACACTTATGTATACTCCGAAGGCGAAGGATTTTGTATACCAGGGATCACAGGATTGGGGAATACATAATGTCCGGTATGCGATTTATCCGCACTCCTGCGACTGGGCTTATGCCGGGACTCCCTGGCGTGGCAGCTTCATAAATAATCCGCCGATAGCTTTTGAAACTTCAAAGCATGATGGGAAGCTGGGGAAGGAATTTTCATTTCTGAAGCTCAATACAAGCCAGGTTGATGTGATGGCATTCAAAAAAGCAGAGGAGAGCGATTACTACATTGTCAGGGTTAATGAACTATACGGCAAGGATGCGAGGAATGTTGCGATAAGCTTCCCGGCAAAGATAGCCGACGCCTATGAAGTAAACGGGCAGGAGCAGAGAACCGGAAAAGCCGATTTCACAAATGGTGTGCTTAATTTTGATATGACCAGGTTCCTGATACGGAGTTTTGCAGTGAAATTTGAAGCTCCGGATGCTCCTGCTTCAAAGCCAGTGCAGGCTTCGCTTGAGCTGCCGTTTAACCAGGATGTTTTCAGCTTCGATACCAAGAGAAATGACGGGAACCTTGCTGCAGGCCTTACTATCCCGGCAGAACTGATAGCTGACAAGGTTGTCAGCGAAGATATTGCATTTAAGATAGGAAGCAGGGCTGACGGACAGAAGAACGCAGTATCGGCTGAAGGGCAGAAGATAGCCTTCCCGGCAGGGAAATTCAATAAACTTTATATCCTTGCTGCAGCATCAGAAGATACCCAGGGCGCAGTAAAAACAGGTAATAAAACTACAATGCTGGGTTTCCAGTGCTGGACTGGTTTTGTGGGACAGCATTACAACAGGTCTCTTACTCCCGATAACCTGACAGTTACTTCAATTGCCGGCGCATATACAAAAAGGGATGAAATTGCCTGGTTTGCCTCTCACAGACACACTCCGGAAGCAAATGGTACCTACATGTACAGCTATCTTTATAAATACGAGATCGACCTGCCTGAAGGTGCAAGGAGTGTAACGCTTCCAAAAAACGAAAAGATAAAAGTTCTTTCTATTACCGTGGCTGACGACAAGAATGGTAATTGTACGCCGCTGCAATTGCTTTATGATGATTTTAAAAATGAAAAGCAGGTTCAACTGAGAACTGTCCCTTCTAATTAAAGACTTGCATAATTAATAATGAATCCCGGCTTCCATAACGGTTGCCGGGATTTTTCATGGCTACGGAGGAGCCCTTAACGCAACCTTTTCAGGCATATTAACATCAATCTTTAAGGTATTTATTGGATATTGACATAGTTTTTTATATTTTTATGATCTATTAAGGTTTTAACCTTGCCGGAGATTAAAAATATAATAAACGGTTGCCTTAAAGGCGACAGGAGAGATCAGGAGCTCCTGTACAGACGGTATGCAGCCCGGCTTTATGCCGTGTGTCTTCAGTATTCCGGTAATGACGAGGAGGCGAGAGACATTCTGCAGGAGGGATTTATAAAGATTTATGAAAACCTCGTTCATTACAAATTTGAGGGTTCTTTCGATGGATGGGTCCGCCGTATAATGGTAAATACTGCTCTCGAAAAATTCCGCAGCAAGCATAACCTTTACAGGGTTGATGATATTGACCAGATACCGGAACCAAATGCTGAACCCGATAATGAAGATTACGCAGGACTTGAAGCAAGAGACCTGATGGAAATTATCAGGGAACTTCCTCCAAGGTACAGGATCGTATTTAACCTTTTTGCTATTGAGGGTTATTCTCATAAGGAGATCAGTGATATGATGAGTATTTCAGAAGGAACATCCAAGTCAAATCTCTCAAGAGCAAGGGTTATTCTTCAGCGGCGTGTCGGGTCATATACAGGTCTTAAGAAGAAGTTGATAAATGGTTGACAGGGGAGCAAATATTGATGTTGTCTTCAGAAACGGGCTTAAAGATTATGAAGTCCTGCCGCCGGCTGATGCCTGGGATAAAATCCGCCCGGCTATAAGGAAAAGTCAGAAACCTGTTATTGTTCTGAGAGCTGCAGCAATGATTGCTGTTATCATATCATTAAGTTTCCTGGCATATAAATGGAGCACGAACCTTTCGTCCAGTCTTAGCAGTTTTTCATTTGCTATTAATCCTGAATCCGATAACCCTGGCGCCCTGGTTCCTGTAAGTGTTAACAGGGACGTTGCCACTACTTTTATTGCAAAGCAGGAACAGCAAAAACCTGTTTCGGATGTCGAATCCGATACCCCGATCCAGATAGCCAATGACAATCAGGTAACTCCTGTTCTTAATAACATTGAACCTGAAAACGGACCATCTTTCAGGGGGACCAACTTTAGAAACAAGAACGGCATTATACCTCTTGAAAAAAGCTATACCGGGCAATATTCAGCATCTTTATTTTTACCGGAGATTGTTTCTGAAATACCTGAAAAGGCACAAGGTGACAGATGGACAATAGCAGCCCTTGTTTCTCCAACCTATTATTCAGGTTTTAATTCGGATCATAATGCTCTCACCAGCTTGCTGGTATCAAAAGAGCAGCCAATTGTTTCATATACCGGGGGAGTTGCCTTTGCATATAAGATAAACAAGAGGTTCAGCGTGCAATCGGGTCTGTACTATTCGTCCCTCGGCAATGAACTCTCCGGCATAAGTTCTTTTGCCGGATTTGAGACCTATGACAAAACAAAGGGCGATCATAATTTTGAGGTGCTGACAACAAACGGAACAGTTTATACAAGCAACAGCGACATATTTCTCATTGATAAAATTTCCGCAGCAAGAATAAGTACCCGATACACGTCTGATGTGTTCGACCCTACCAAGGCAAATTTAAAGTATCTCGATAATTCACTTACCCAGAACTTCAGTTACCTCGAGCTTCCTCTCTTTTTGAAATATAAGCTGGTTGACAAGACACTTGGATTCAATTTGATTGGCGGCTTGTCTTCAAACTTCCTGGTAAATAATGGTGTATATTCCAGTCTGAACGGAGGAAAATACCTCGTAGGAAAGACCGAGGGAGTAAACACCATAACATTCAGCAGTTCATTAGGTATGGGAATGGAGTATAGCTTAGGCAAGAATCTTTCTCTTAACCTCGAACCCACTTTCAGGTATTATTTAAATCCGTTCACCGGAACTGAGGGCATGCGTGTACACCCCTATTCCTTCGGGGTCTTCTCAGGTCTATCGTACAAATTCTGAAAAGTACGGACTCTGGTCCGTCTTTTTTTTGACTTCCACTGAATAATTTTTAAGGCCTAAAAATGTTACCTTTGCATTTTATTTTTTATTTGGTCCGATTATTATGAAAAACTGGAATAGTAAGAGAGTTATCACAATATTTGTATTGCTGACCAGTGTGATAATTATATTTTCAATAGCCATGGGGTTTAAAGGATTCAGCAATACCCCTGTTATGAAGTCCCTCGCTGATACAGTGATTATAAACAGGCCGTTTAAGCTGCCTGCTGACGTCACTTTTGCCGGGGAGAAAATGCCACTTGACAACTTTGATACACGCGAGAGCCTCGAAAGGGAACTGCTCACAAATGCCTATCGGCACTCTTCAACAATACTGATAATTAAAAGGGCAAACCGCTATCTGCCAGTCATTGAGAAGATACTGAAGGAAAATGATATACCTGATGATTTCAAATACCTGGTAGCAGCTGAAAGCGAATACTCTAATATGGTATCTCCTGCGGGGGCTACGGGTTTCTGGCAGATAATGCCGGAAACGGGCAAGGAAGAAGGAATGGAGATCAATAATGAAGTTGATGAAAGATATAATATTGAAAAGTCGACTCAATTTGCCTGCGATTATTTTAAAAAATCGTATGAAAAATATGGTAACTGGACGCTCGCAGCTGCGTCGTATGACGGTGGGAGAGCGGCAATTGATGAACAGATAGCAATTCAGCACCAGAATAATTATTACGATCTTCTTCTTTCTGATGAGACGGCTCGTTATATTTTCAGGGTTGTTGGCTATAAGCTTATAATCACAAACCCCGAAAATTTTGGATTCAGGATCGGGAAAAGTGACCTCTACCCGGAGCTGGATTATTATGAAGTAAAGGTCGATACCGCAGTTACAAACTTTTCTGATTTTGCCGAGCAATTCGGAACTAACTACAAAATGCTGAAACTTCTTAATCCCTGGCTAAGGAAACCATATCTCACGGCAAAACAGAATAAGGTGTACCTTATCAAGATTCCTGAAGGTGGCATGCGAAACAGTGAGAGATCAGATTTAGTGAACTGATCATTATTCAGCGGAGGAATAAGATGAGCGATGAAATAAAAGTCCTTGGGGCACGGGTTCATAACCTTCAGAATATTGATGTAACCATCCCGCGCAACAAGCTGGTTGTAATAACAGGCCTTAGCGGCAGCGGAAAATCATCACTTGCGTTTGATACAATTTACGCCGAGGGACAGAGGCGTTATATGGAAACACTGTCTGCCTATGCAAGGCAGTTCCTTGGAGGAATGGAACGGCCTGATGTTGACAAGATAACAGGGTTAAGTCCTGTAATATCAATAGAGCAAAAAACTACCAATAAGAACCCACGCTCCACAGTAGGGACCATCACCGAGATATATGATTTTCTAAGGCTCCTGTACGCAAGGGCTGCCGATGCTTACTCGTATGCGACAGGAGAAAAAATGGTAAAATATAACGACGACCAGATCATTGACCTGGTAAAAAAACGCTTTGCCGGGGGAAAAGTCTACTTTCTTGCGCCGATAGTGAAGGGAAGGAAAGGCCATTACAAGGAGTTGTTCGAGCATCTGAGAAGGAAGGGATTCCTGCATGTACGTATTAACAATGAGATCAGGGAGATTACTCCGGGTCTTAAGCTTGACCGGTATAAGACACACTTTATTGAGCTCATTATAGATAAATTCAAGGTTGGAGATATTACTGACAAAAGATTAAGAGACTCGGTTCAGATGTCGCTTGACCAGGGTGACGGTGTAATGATGGCGCTCGATTCAGAATCAGGAGAGCAGAGATATTTTAGCCGTCACCTGATGTGCCCTTCGACAGGTATCTCTTACAATGATCCTGCACCCCATACATTTTCATTTAATTCGCCACAGGGCGCTTGTCCGCGTTGTAACGGGCTGGGTGAAATATCAAGCATAGATGAAAAGAAGCTTATTCCCGACAGGAGTCTCAGCATAAGGAAAGGAGGCATCGAACCCCTTGGCAAATACAGGAATGTCTGGATTTTCTGGCAGATTGAAGCTATTGCCGAGAAGAACGGGTTCACCCTTGACACTCCGATCAGCGAGATTCCTGAAGAAGCGCTGAACAAAGTACTATATGGCTCTGACGAAGTGCTGAAGTTATCGAATACTCCTCTTGGAATGACGTCCAACTACTTCCTTACATTTGAGGGAGTTATCAATTTCGTTGGCAACCTTGAGGCGATAAATGGTAAAAAGACAGGCACAAAAATTAAAGACCAATATGTTCAATACGACACATGTCCTGAATGCAAAGGAACAAGGCTGAAAAAGGAATCTCTCTATTTCAGGATTGCTGACAAGAATATCGGTGAACTTGCGGCATTGGATATCAGGGAGCTGACAAGTTTTCTGACAGGTATTGAAGAGAAGATGACCAGCAGGCAAAAACTGATCGCGGCTGAAATTCTCAAGGAGATAAGATCGAGGCTTGGCTTTCTCCTCGATGTAGGGCTTGATTACCTCTCCCTCAACAGGGGGGCAAGAACACTTTCCGGGGGCGAGAGTCAGCGGATAAGGCTCGCTACGCAGATAGGCTCACGACTGGTAAACGTGCTATATATTCTTGATGAACCGAGCATAGGATTGCATCAGAGAGATAACAGACGGCTGATAGGAGCGCTTAAGCAGCTGAGGGATTCCGGTAATTCTGTAATCGTTGTGGAGCACGACAGGGAAATGATCCTTTCAGCAGACTATGTTGTAGACATGGGACCCGGTGCAGGAATTCATGGAGGACTTGTTGTCGCCGAGGGTACCCCTAATGAGATAAAGAAACTTAAGACCCTCACTTCAAGCTACCTGAACAATAGCAAAAAATTTCACATCCCTGAGACCAGGAGACATGGAAACGGGAAAATGCTTGTACTTTACGGTGCTTCGGGTCACAATCTTAAAAATGTCGATGTTGCTTTGCCTCTTGGTACTTTTATCTGTATCACCGGAGTGTCAGGAAGCGGCAAATCAACCCTTATCAACCAGACGCTGCACCCTGCGCTGGCCCGTAAATTTCATAACTCAGAAAAAGTATCCCTGCCATACAGGGAAATTACAGGCCTTGAATATCTTGATAAAGTAATTGAGGTGAGCCAGTCACCAATAGGCAAGACTCCAAGGTCGAATCCTGCAACATATACAGGAGTTTTTACGGATATAAGGAAACTTTTTGAACTAACCACAGAAGCTAAGATCAGGGGATTCTCCGCCGGAAGATTTTCATTCAATGTGAAAGGAGGAAGGTGTGAAAGCTGTGAAGGTGCAGGAATGAAAACAATTGAAATGAATTTTCTCCCTGATGTATATGTTCATTGCACAGAGTGCAACGGGAAGCGGTATAACCGGGAAACACTTGAGGTAAAATACAAGGGTCAGTCGATAAGTGATGTTCTTGATATGACTGTCAATAAGGCAGTTGAGTTCTTTGAGAATGTGCCGTCGATCTATCATAAGATAAAGACTCTTAAGGAGGTCGGCCTTGGTTATATAAAGCTGGGACAACAGTCAACGACTCTTTCAGGGGGAGAGGCACAACGCGTAAAACTGGCGACAGAACTGGCACGGCGAGACACCGGCAAGACTCTTTATATTCTCGATGAACCTACAACCGGGCTTCATTTTGAAGATGTCAGGGTTCTGTTGGATGTCCTTGACAAGCTTGTTGAAAGGGGCAACACAGTCATTGTGATCGAACATAATATGGATGTTATAAAAATGGCTGACTACATAGTGGATCTTGGCAGGGAAGGAGGAAAGGAAGGAGGAAATATTCTGTTTGCCGGCACTCCTGAAAGGTTGGCTGGATGCAGTGAAAGTTACACAGGAATCTTCCTCAAATCTGAGCTTAAGGTATAGAAATTAATTATATTTGAGATCCTAAAAATCTAAGCAATGGGTAAAGTAGACAAACAGATAGATCTTATTAAGGAAGCCTTTGAAGAAAAAACATGGAATGAAATTCATACTACTGATTCATGGAGAGTCTTTAAAATAATATCCGAGCTTGTTGAAGGTTACGAAAAGCTTGCAAGGATAGGACCATGTGTTTCGATCTTCGGTTCGGCAAGAACCCACCATAATGATAAGTACTACAAGCTTGCAGAGCAAATAGCCTATAATCTTACGCAGAAAGGCTATGGAATTATTACAGGAGGCGGACCAGGGATAATGGAGGCTGCAAACAAAGGCGCAAGGCGTGGAAATGGCAGATCAGTAGGGATTAATATTGATCTTCCGTTTGAGCAGCATCCGAACCCATTTATCGATAATGACAAACTCATCACATTCGATCATTTCTTTGTGAGGAAAGTAATGTTCATGAAATATGCCCAGGGCTTCATAGTTCTTCCCGGCGGATTTGGAACATTTGATGAATTATTCGAAGCTATTACCCTCATCCAGACACGAAAGATCGGGAAATTCCCCATTATTCTTGTAGGCAAAAAATACTGGAGCGGACTGATGGATTGGATAAAGGAGGAGATGCTCGCCGAAGAGCATACCATCTCAGCTGATGACCTTAACATTTTTTCGATTGTCGATACAGCCAATGATGCTGTAGATACCATTGTGAAGTTCTATTCAAGATACCTGTTAAGCCCGAACTTCTAATCTATTTTTTCCTGGCCCTGTCAAGTTCCCTCTCAGAATCCTTCCTTTTCAGAGTCTCTCTCTTGTCGTATTCCTTTTTCCCCTTTGATATGGCAATTTCAGCTTTTGCCAGCCCGCGATCGTTTATAAAAACTTTCAGAACAATTATTGTCAGGCCGCTCTCCTTTGTTTTTCTCTCTATCTTATTAAGCTCGCGCTTGTTAAGGAGAAGTTTTCTGTCGCGTAGCGGGTCGTGGTTATTAAGGTTACCCCACCAGTATTCTGAAATGTGCATGCCCCTGAGATAAAGCTCTCCATCGCTGAAGAAGCAGTATGAATCTGACAGTGCAGCCTTACCAAGCCGGATTGATTTTATTTCCGTGCCATACAGTTTTATTCCGGCAATGTACTTTTCAAGGAACTCATAATCGTGTGAGGCCTTCTTGTTTTTAATTGCAATATCGCCGGAGCTCCTTTTCATATTTATTCAGTTCAGGCAAAAAACGCATAATAAACCCTGTCGATAACCAGGTTAAGAACCACGCTGAAAGCTATGTAGAGCCCTGTGATTGTAATGGTGGTGGCAATCAGCAAAGGCATTTTCTTATATTCAGGCGGATTGAGCATTTTTATTGCCCCTTCCCAGAAAATAAACAGGCCGTACAAAGCAAGGATGTCTACGAAAACCATCGATTCAAACAAGCAGCTCACTACCAGGCAGACATATAAAGGAGTAAGGGAATAGACTATTAGTTTAAATGCCACGGAAAAATCTCTTCCGAGGTCAAGCGCATAAGTCATCTCTTTCAGGACCACTGCTGAAGAATAGGCAACGGCAAGCAGGAGAATGAAATACTTCAACCCTTCCAGCAGGGAATATATGAACGAGAGCTGTTTATTCGCTAAAAAATATGATCCGGCCATCGCAGAAACTGCAACAAGTGCAGCAAGAGGAAGAAGGAAGCTGTTCCTGGTGTCCTTCAGAGGCCTGTTTTCAGAAGATATCGAATCCCATGCTTTTGCCGGGTTGAATAGAAACTGAATAAATTTTTGAAAAAGAAATTTATAATCCATAGTATTTGAGGTTCAGAAACGGCAAAATTAAATAAATTTATGGTAATAATTTTCTTATGACCAATTGTTTCAGGAATGTCAGTCAATGAAAAGACCGGCTACGACCTCCTGGTGATTACGGGGCCTACTGCATCAGGAAAAACTTCCCTTGCCGTGAATGTGGCCTCGCGTCTGGGCGGTGAGATCATAAGCGCTGATTCACGTCAGGTGTACAGGGGCATGGATATTGGGACGGGGAAGGATTACAGTGAATATTTCATAAAGGGCAGGCAGGTACCGGTTCATCTTATGGATATTGCCGATCCCGGTTACAAGTATAATGTCTTTGAATATCAGCGCGATTTTAAGAATGTTTACAATAATCTCAGGAAGAGGGGTGTTTTTCCAGTAGTTTGCGGCGGTTCGGGACTGTATATCGACAGTATAATATCGGGCTACAGGATGTTTGAGGTTCCGCCCGACAGCGGGCTGAGGGTTCAGCTTGAAAAGAAATCAATGGAAGAGCTTGGCAACATATTGAAATCCTTTAAATCGCTTCATAACATTACAGATCTTGATAGTAAGAAAAGGGCGATAAGGGCTATTGAGATAGAGTATTTTAGTAATTCGAAATCCACAACTCAATCCGGTTTCCCGGCATTAAGGTCGCTTGTGACCGCTGTCAGCGTCGAGAGAGAAACCAGGCGTAAAAGCATTACCGGCAGGTTGAATCAGAGGCTTAATGCAGGTATGATTGAGGAGGTAAAAGGATTGCTTGAAAAGGGTGTCAGCGAAGAGTCAATGATATATTATGGTCTTGAATATAAATATATTACGCTCTACCTGACCGGAAAGTCAGGTTATGACGATATGGTCAAAGGACTTGAAACTGCAATCCACCAGTTTGCCAAACGGCAAATGACCTGGTTCCGGGGGATGGAGAAGAAGGGAACCAGGATCAACTGGATCGACGGGGAACTGCCTATGGAAAAAAAAGTGGAGCAGGTTCTGAGGTTGCTCCACGGATAATCTATTTCAGGTATGTATTCAGCCAATCAAAAAATTCATGCTGCCAGATAACAGAGTTCTGAGGCTTCAGGACCCAGTGGCATTCATCTTCAAAAAATAACAATTTGCTTGGAACATTATGCAGCTGAGCAGCCGTGAATGCTTCCATAGCCTGCGTATAGGGTATTCTGAAGTCATTGGCTCCGGTAATTATTAATATCGGAGTATCCCAGCTGTCAACGCGGAGATGGGGCGAATATTTATAGCTTTTCAGATTGTCCCAGTATGGTCCTTCATAGTCCTTATCGGGGAACCAAAGTTCTTCCGTAGCCCCGTATTCGCTTATGAAGTCGAACACTCCGGCATGCGCAATAAAGGCCTTGAACCTGCCGCCATGGATCCCGGCAAGGTAAAAGACTGAGTACCCTCCATAGCTGGCACCGACAGCCCCCATTCTTTCAGGATCTACATATGGCTCTTTCGCCATTGCGTCAGTAGCATCAAGGTAATCCTGCATGTCCTTGCCTCCATAATCACCTGATATCTCTTCCTTCCATGGCTGCCCGAATCCTGCAACACCCCTTCTGTTGGGAGCATATACAATATATCCTTTTGCTGCCATCATCTGCATGTTCCACCGGTACGACCAGAACTGAGTAAGTGCGCTCTGTGGTCCGCCCTCGCAGAAAAGAAGTGCCGGGTATTTCTTTGCAGCATTGAAATCAGGAGGGTAAATTACCCACATCTGGAGCTTCTGGTTATCTTTTGTCGTTATATATTTCTCTTCTGTTTTACCCATCTTAATTGATTCATAGATGGGTTTATTGATGAAGCTTATCTGTTTTACATCACCTGTAGCCATATCGACTTTTGATATTTCAGGAGCCATCGACATCGATGTCAGGGTTGCAATCATAACTCCCGATTTGATCGACAGAGAACCCAGATCATGAACACCTTCTGTTACTTTATCAACGCTTTTCCCTTCAAGATTTGTCTTGAATACCTGTACTGTGCCGAGGTATGCGCAGGCAAAATACAGAGTCTGATTATCTGCCCAGTTAATACTTTCGACATCATAAGTCCATCCTTTTGTAACCCATGTTCTGACTCCGGTTTTAATATCAAAAACAAACAGGCGATCAAGATCTGACTCATAACCATCTCTTTCCATGCTCTGATAGGCGATCTTTGAACCGTCAGGCGAGAAGACCGGATACCTGTCGTACCCCTGGTTGCCTTCAGAAATATTTATTTCTTTACCTGATGTTATATTATATAGATAGATATCAGAATTTGTACTTTTTGCATCCTCTTTCCCGGTTAACCTTTTGGAAGTGTAGGCAATGAATTTTCCGTCGGGACTCCAGGATATTTCTCCCTCATCAAAGTAAGGCGACATGGGCGACTCGAATCTCTGTCCGCTCATGATATCCTTCTCGTCTGAAACGGATTTACCGTTAAATGAGGCAGCAAAAACATGGCTGTATGAATAATCGCTCCAGTAATTCCAGTGCCTGTACATAAGGTCAGTGATGATCCTTACATGAGCTTTGGGAAGGTTGTATTTTTCATTGGCTGTCTGGTCAAGCTTGACCCTCCTTGTAAAATAGATATGGTTATCGGTGGGTGCAATGTTAAAGGCTTCAAATTCCTTCAGACCTGTGACAGTTTGTTTTACCTTCCCTTCAGGGTCCATAACTGCAAGATTACCATCCTTATCAACGTAAGCGATTGATTTGCCATTATCAAACCATTGAGGTGAATTTCCCCCTTCGGTAGTAAGCTGAACGGGATCACCTCCTGATGCTGGTACTCTGAAAATATTTGTTCTCTTTGCTTCTGTCTGGAGATCTATATCAGTGACTGTGTATAATATTGTCGATCCGTCCGGTGAAAGAGCGATTACACCCAGACGTCCGAATTTCCACATAAGCTCAGGGGTCATTACACCACCGGCCTTTTCTTCTGCCGTCAGCTGGTTATTGAACTGAGGTCCCTGTTCCTTTGTAACAACTGTTTTTTGTTTGCAGGAAAAGGACAACAAAAGCACGGGAAGAATTATCGTTGCAAGATATCTTTTCATAGAATTTAAATTATGTAAATTACTGTTTTTTAAGAGCTTCCTGCACTTTAGCTTTCAGCTCATCATATAATTCCGGGTTGTCTTTAAGCATCTGTTTGACGGCATCGCGTCCCTGGCCGATTTTTGTATCACCGTAGCTGAACCATGATCCGCTTTTCTTGATTATGTTAAAGTCGGTTCCAAGATCGACAATTTCTCCAAGCTGTGAGATTCCTTCTCCGAAGAGAATATCAAAGTCTGCTTTTCTGAATGGAGGAGCAAGTTTGTTCTTTACAATTTTTACACGGGTCCTGTTGCCGATAGCCTCTTCGCCATCTTTAAGCTGGCTGGTACGCCGGATGTCAAGTCTTATGGTAGCATAGAATTTCAGTGCATTTCCGCCGGTTGTAGTTTCGGGATTTCCGAACATGATACCGATCTTTTCTCTCAGCTGATTTATAAATACGCAGGAAGTATTTGTTTTACTGATATTTGCTGTAAGCTTTCTGAGGGCCTGTGACATTAGCCTTGCCTGCAGACCCATTTTTGAATCACCCATTTCACCCTCTATTTCAGCTTTTGGGGTGAGAGCTGCAACTGAGTCAATAACAACAATATCGAGAGCTCCTGACCTGATAAGGTTATCAGTAATTTCGAGAGCCTGTTCGCCATTGTCGGGCTGGGAGATCAGGAGATTTTCCACGTCTACGCCGAGTTTCTCTGCATAGCTGCGGTCAAAAGTATGTTCTGCGTCAATTATTGCGGCAATACCGCCGTTTTTCTGAGCTTCGGCAATTGCGTGGATAGCCAGGGTAGTTTTACCTGATGCCTCGGGACCGTAAATCTCAATGACCCTTCCCCGGGGTAAACCTCCAATGCCGAGTGCAGCATCCAGCCCAATAGAACCGGTGGAGATCACCTGGATATCTTCTATGGCATGATCGCCAAGTCTCATGATCGTCCCCTTGCCATAGTCTTTTTCTATTTTCCCCAAAGTAACCTCGAGGGCCTTCAACTTATCTTTGTTGATCTCTTTTCTGTTGATTTCTTTTGTGTCTTTGCTCATATAATTGGTTTTATTGTTTTAATAATTTAAAAATCTGTTCTGTATGGTTACTTGTCTCGACTTTTGAGATTATCTTTTCAATGTTACCTTTTTCGTCAATTATAAAGGTAGTTCTGACAATCCCGAAATAAGTTTTCCCATAAAGGCTTTTTTCTTTCCATACGCCATAATCGTTGATTATCTTTTTAGAATCATCAGCAATCAGGGAAAACGGCAAAGAGTATTTTCCGGCAAAACCCTTATGGGATTTTTCGCTGTCACCACTCACGCCAACAATTGCAAAACCCTTTTTGATCAGATCGCCATAGTTATCGCGCAGATTGCAGGCTTCGGCTGTGCAACCCGGAGTATTGTCCTTCGGGTAAAAGTAAAGCACAACTTTTTTCCCTTTGAAGTCACTTAATTTAACAGTTTTTCCATCCTGGTCAATGCCCTCAAATGCTGGGGCTTTCATGCCCTCTTTCAATTCAACCATAGGATTTTTAATTTTGTTATTATGGGTAAATTTACGAAGTTTGAATTGTTTTCTGAACTATTTCGGATTTTTTGTTATTAACAAAAACCATTGGCACTTAAATTTTTCAACGCTTTTAAAAGATTGAATATCATATATTTGTGAAACACATTTTCAAATACCGGCCCATATCAGAAAGGATGCTTTCTTTTTTCCTTTCATCCATTATAATCATCCTGGCAGGAATGCCTCTTTTTTCTCAGGATGCCGGGGTGAAAGCCTCCCGGCAATCTTCAATGGAAGCATTTTCAAAGGGCGATTTAGAAAAAGCCTGCAGCGGCTTCAGTGAGTTACTGGCTACTTATCCAAAAGATCCATTGTACAAATATTATTCCGGTGTCTGCCTTGTAAGGCTAAACCGTGACCCGGACAAGGCAGCTACCCTTTTAAATGAAGCCAGACTTGGTGGTAGTGTAGCGCGGATAGTACCTTCCGATGCAATATACTGGCAGGGAAGGGCACTGCAGATGACAGGTAAATATGCGGAAGCCATTGAGTGTTTCAATTCCTTTGCACAGGTTTCCGGCAAAAAGGCCGCAAGAGATCTCGGTGTATCTGATTATATAGAACAGTGTAACAGGAAGGAAGGACAGTTACTGAATTCAGAACCTCTGCATCCTCCAGAAATAATGGAAGCAAAGCCTGAACCTGAAATTGCTGTTGATAAATCACAGGAGAATGTCGCCATGGAAGAGGAAACCGTACACTATTTCACCTCTCAGGATTCTCTTCCGGCTAGTTACGATGCAATTCTTTCCGATGCCATGAATTTTCATTTAAAGGCCGACTCGCTTTACAGGGTTGCAGATTCACTGAAGAAAAACATTGAGAATCTCAGCTTCAGGGAGAGATCAGAATTAAGGTCAAAAATCGAATATCTGGAGAATAATGCAGTCTCCCTGCAGATTCAGGCCGACAAAAAATATGCAGAAGCCCAGGCTTCAATGAACGCAACTCCCTTTGTGCCTGTAGTTCCGGATGTCAGGAAAATTCCTGCTGAAAAGGATTCAGTACCGGTTGTAATAATGGCTGTTGAACCTGTTAAGCTTGCGCCTGTAATTGCGAGTGTTGTTAGGAAAGACAGTATAATGGCAGTGCATAGTGGAGGGCAGCAGGTCTTTTCATTGTTCGGGATTTCGGCCAAACCTGATGTAAGCGGTAAAAAAGTAAAAGTCGATGCCGTCATTCCGGCAGGGCTTGTATACAGGATTCAGCTGGCAGTATTCACTAACCCGGTGGCATTATCATATTTTAAAGGAATTACGCCGATTTACGGATTCCGGGTCGCAGGAACCAATAAGATAAATTATTATGCCGGGGTGTTCCGCAGACAGGCAGATGCAGGCAAGGCTTTGTCAGCGGTCAGGCAAAAAGGCTTCAGGGATGCTTTTATTGTTTCTCTTTCAGACGGCAAGGCAGTTTCATCCGAGAGAGCAGCCATTCTTGAAAAAGAGTGGGGGAAAAAGCCGTTCCCTGTTGATATCCAGACCCGGGCGGAGGCTCCGGCGGATACTCTTCCGCCTACACTGTCATTCAGAGTTGAAATAATGAGCTCGCCGAAACCGGTTAAGGATGATGTGCTTGATGGAATGAAGAAGTTTGCAGGAAGCCGCGGGTTGGATAGCCAAACGCTTGCTGACGGGACAGTTATCTACCTGGCCGGGCACTTTATCACTTTCGACAGCGCCGAAGTATACGCTAAACTGCTGGAAAAAAACGGTTATCGCGACGCTAAAGTAACTGCCTGGCTCGGTAAAAAGGAGATACCTGTCGAAACTGCAAGGCAGCTGTTTGAAAACCTGGAATGATCCTTTGTTATTTGAGATAAGACTCAATCATTTTTTTGACTGCTTCACGGCAGACCGAGCAATAGCCTTTCGGTCCGTTGCTCTTCATCCTGCAATCAAGTTCAGGCCGGTATATACCTTTTGCCATATAGCCGCCTCCCTCAAATAGCCCGGTTACATCCTTGTATTTATCTTCATTGGGAGTAGGGACAGGTGTATCTTTCAAGATCATCTTCTTCCACTTCGCGTCAAAATTGACTCTGGTGGTAAGATTAGGCTCCCATGGCTCAACGTTCAGCGGATAAAAATCTTCGTATGCGACTTCAGAAGTATAATACTCATCAGCAAGTCCTGAAAAACCATGGCCAAATTCATGAATAAAAACCTTGGGAGAGAGGGGATTGTCAACTGTAGTTCCGGTATAATAATTATAGACTCCGCCACCGCCATATTTAGTGCTGTTTATTAAAACTACTATATTATCGTGAGGTGCATTTGCAGCGTAATCGTTTATTGATTTTATATCCTGTGAAGTTAGATAGCGGTCGATATCGAATGTGTAAAAGCTGAAATTCATAGCTGTGCTGACGTAGATCCCGTTTCCGGGAATATCAGTGCCTGATTCCTGTGAAACGGACTCGACAGCCCATATATTTATCTTATTCTTATACTCACTATAAGGTGACTCCGCAAAAAGGATATCTGCCATCTTTCTCGCGTCTGCCCTGAATTTCTCCATCTCATCTGCCTTATATCCTTCAGCAAGAAAGACCAGGTCGACGCATGTTGAAGGATCACCGGCATCATTTATTTTTGTCACTACGGCTTTAACGGGTTCTTCTTTCCTTATGAAATAGTTAGCCGGGTCGATCGCAGTTTCATAGAGCTTTGAAAATGATCCGGTCTTCTCACGCATGCTCAGAACAAATTTCACCTTAATCTTCGGGAAAGGCATGGTTGCTACTTCATAAAAGCTTCTGTCCACAGATCTGGCCTCGGCTGTTGTCTGCCATTCCAGGAAGAGAGTGCTGAACCCCCTCGAATAAATAAGCGAGTTATCTGAAGCATCAAATAATTCATATTTGAAATTCCCGTAATTAAAATTGTCTGTCAGATTCACTTTTGACCCTGCATAGAAAGGTTCTTCTTTCATCCCGGCAAAGTAAACTATGGTTTTCTGACTGTTGCCGGCAAGCATGAAGTCAAATCTCAGAACCTTGCCGGTAAAATACTTATCGAAAGTACTTTGTCCCTGGAGAGCAGCTGCAAAGCTCAGAAGCAGGAATAGTGTTAACGTTCTCATATTGAGTATGATTAGACTTATGATATTGTAAAGCTAAAAAGATTATGTGAGACCGATCAATAAATTATATAATTTTGCGAGGAATTTATCAGACCATAATCATGTCATATCCTCACGATCCATCCATATGGCTTAAGGAATTTTTCATTAATGCAGGGCTAGTTGCAAACCTTCAGCATTCATCTAACAAAATGAACTTTAATTTGTTATAAACCAAAAAAATATAATTATGGCCGATCTTAATACCAGAATCAGCGACTTCGTCTGGAAAAACCTCAGCGAAAAACATATTGCAGGCAAAAAAGACCCTTTCTGGGTAGCTTTGCACAAAACAGGCACAGAGCTTTGGCTCGACACTGGAGACATGGATGAAGCTGAGGCAAACTGGACAGCTGAGATGAGCGCGCTCACCACAAATAATAGTTTGCTGAACAACGAAATACAGAAAGGTATCTATGATGTTTTCATTTCCGAGGCGAAAGGTATAGTAAGGGATCTCCCGGCAGAGGAAAGAGTAAAAGAGATCGCATTTATCCTGAATGCACGTCATGGGCTGAGGCTGGCATCAAAATTCGGCGGCCTGGTTAGTGTCGAGCTTCATACCGATACGGCTCACGATATTAAGGCTATTGAATATTACGGCAAGAGATATCATGAAATTTGTCCCGAGCAATTCATTGTAAAAGTACCATATACTCCCGAAGGATTAATCGGAGCAAGGAGACTCAGGGATGCCGGTATCAGGATTAATTTCACTCTCGAGTTCAGTGCAAGGGAGAATGTAATTGTGACCAGGGTAGCAAGGCCTGATTACCTGAACGTATTTATGGGACGTATTGGCGCATTTATGATAGAGAATAAGCTAGGAGACGGATCCGGAGCGGGAGAGATGGCTGTGATAGCTTCCCAGAACTGGGTAACTGCAATGTCGGCAAAGAATCCATGGCAGACAAAACTTATTGCTGCAAGCCTCAGGAACCAGAACCAGCTTGAACTGCTTGCAGGCACCGATGTCTTCACCATGCCTCCCAAGGTGGCTGCTGCAGGACATAAATCATTGTCTGGCAAGTTCAAATCGCGGATGCATGAGAATTATGATGTAAGCATGTTCAAATCGGCCAAGGATGCTCATATTGAGAAATTCTGGAATGTCGATGATAATGTATTGAAACTTGCTGAACGGCTCTCTTCAAAAGTGCCTTCAACCGGCCAGGAACTTTTCCATATTGCACACGAGGAAGGATGCGAGGATATGTTCCCATCACTTACCAAGGAGGAAAAAGGCTTTATTGCATCGGACGGGAAGATCCCTGTTTTTTCAAGATGGGAGAATAAAATCTCGGAAAATAAAATTGCCCCTGACACTCTGCTCACTCTTGCAGGCCTGGCATCATTTACTGCTGACCAGAATATGCTTGATGAAAGGATCAGGGGAATTATCTCCTGATCAGGATGACCTCTGCCTGATAATCTCGTAGATAAGAATCCCTGCGGCTACTGATACGTTCAGGGAGCCTATTTTCCCTGTCATGGGTATTATTATTTCCTGATCGGTCAATGCCAGAAGCTCGCGGCTGATCCCCTTCTCTTCAGATCCCATTATCAGTACTGCCGGCCCGGTGAGTTGAGCTTTTGATGCCTCGATGCCGGATTTTTCGGTAGCACTTATAATTTTAAGCCCTGATTCCTTAAGATATTCGATTGATTTGACTATGCTTTTTTCCCTGCATACAGGAAATGAATGAAGGGCCCCGGCTGATGTTTTAACTGCGTCGGCCGTGATCCTTGCAGAGCCTTTTTCGGGGATCAGCACCGCATGTGCCCCGAGGCATTCTGCACTCCTTACTATTGCTCCGAAATTTCTGACATCCGAGACACCGTCCAGGGCAACTATCAGCGGGTCGTCTCCTTTTTCATAGATCATCGGAAGCAGGTTCGCTATATGCTGGTACTCTATAACCGAAAGCCAGGCAAGGACGCCCTGGTGGTTTTTCCTTGTCACCAGTTCAATCCTTTCGACGGGGACTATCTGGTAAACGATGCCATTCTTTTTTACCTCGGTCATCAGTTCATGGTAGAGCTGACCCTGTAGCCCCTGTTTAATAAGAAGACGGTCAATCTGTTTGCCGGCTTTAATTGCCTCAATTACAGGCCGGAGGCCAAAAATACAATCGGATTCTTTTTGCATAATATCAGAATTCTTCAGGGTTATCGAGCCGGAAGACTATCCCTTTTTTCCAGCAGGCGACTGCCTGGGCCCAAAAGCTTACCAGCGTTTCACTTCTGCTGAGATAATAATCGTTATTGGTAAATATGCTCTCTTTCCTTTTAAAATTAAAATAGAGATACTCTTCCTTTACTATATACCTTGTACCCCATGTTGATTTTACAATCGGCTTACGGTATCCCCAGGTCTCGCCATCGATGCTCTTATAAACCTTGTCCGGCGGACCATAAATAAGGTAGATCATTCCCCGTTCAGTACGCCATCCTTCCTTGTAGGAGGTAAAATACAGATCTGCGTATTGCACCCTGGTATAATAGATCCTTATAAGCTCGCGCGCTTTATCGACGTTATTTGCGCACTTGATCCAGAACTCGTCGAGAGCGACTTTTGGTCTGGGTGCTGACCTCATCTGATCAAGTTCATCCGGAGTTGTGAGGTAAGCGAGAGGCTCGATCATGGCTTCAGGTGTGTTCATTCCGGGGAATGATGGACCGAAGTTCATAAAGGCGTATCCTTCAGCTGTATCTCTTCGGATGGTGCACATATAGATACCATCTTTCGGGAACATCATTGGAAGCGTATCGGAATAAGGCAAAACCACTGTTGTATCGGGACCGTAATCGATTGTTTTTTCGGGCAGAAGCATTGCAGGAGGATCCGGTATCTGCCTGAATGGTTTATAAAACGAAATATATAGCGAATCAGGCTTACCTCTCAGGTAAACAAGGTTAACAAATTCATCCTTCCTGACGACTGGTTCGAAAAGTTCACTCTTTTGGAAATAGTCTATTGCCAGAAAATTATAATTATTTATATCCGACAATGTGTTAAACGGAACAAAAGCCTGCATCACCAATAAACGGAGCCTGTCAAGGATCTTGACTTCGGCAATATATTCAGTTCCTTTTTTTACTTTAAGTGGAATTTCATATAAGTATTCCTGTTTTCCTGCTACTTTTTCTATGCTTAAATCGGTGTGTACAGTATCAGCAAGGACTCTCCCCTGGCTTATACTGAAAAGCTTTACGGTAATAAGCATTTCTGACGTTGGCAGACCTTTCGAGTTGGCTTCCGAGAAAAAGAGTTCTTTGCCGGAGAATTTTACATCCAGCACGGACCTGTTGTCAGACTGGTTGATAACATTATATTGCGGGGTAATGGGATTCTTAGTTGGATTATACAGATATGAGAGATCCTTGGAGTCGGAAACTGTCTGGGTAGTCTTACAGGAGACAAACACCATTGCTGAGATTATCAGTCCGGGTACAATCCAGAGAAAACTTTTTATGACAGCTTTATTCATAATGAGATCATTTACACGTGCTCTTTCCATATAATCCTGATCCTGCAAAGTTCCTTGTTGTCATGGATCCTGATGACGGAGTGGTTGACGATACTTTTATTTTCAACATCCTGAGAAGATCTGATAAAAATTTCATCATCGAACATCGATTCGGCAAGATAGTTTATTTCTGCCGAACATGGAAGATGGTTCATTGTGAAATTGAGATCATAAGAATCGCAGATCCACTTGATATAATTGGCATTGTTTGTATGCAGGTTAACATCAAGGTCACTGACTTTAACCCTGAAAGGAGCAGCAGAATTTCCGTTTTCAGATAACTCATGCAGCTTTTCCGGATTTCTTGCTGAGGTCGGGATGAGAAGGTTGCTGTCGTTATATTGACTCAGCAGCCCGTCAGGCCGCTGTATTTTTTTCGTGGTCCGGTCTATTATAAGCCATGATGATACCGCGGAAGCAATCATCCTCCCGTCAGGGAATTGAAGTTCGTAATTTCTCATTGCAAAGATCTTATCAGTGCCATTTGGCCAGGTTCTGATAATTATCTTATCGCCCCAGGAGGGCCACTGGGTTATTTCAGCATACATCCTTGAGAGCACCCAGAACTGGTTTTTTTTCAGCAGGTCGTCTCTTCCGAAACCCAGCAATACGGCATGGTCAGATGCTATATCCTGCATGTAATTGAACATGGAATAGAGCGTTAACCGGCTGTCAGGTCCAGTGTCATAGACATGAATTGTATAGTTCTTTTCAAGTTGCCTCAGAGCCATCCTTAACCATTATTTTTTAAGAAAACTTCAACTTCATCTGTATATTGTTCCCACTTCTCCATTTCTTCATTCAGAAGTTCCTTTAGCTCCTGGTACCTCTTAAAAAAGTCCTCAGCTTCAGCTTGTTCATTGCTCCCTGTAGCAAAAGATTTATCAAGTTCCGAGATCTCATTTTCTATATTTTCAATTACCTTTTCTGAATCTTCGAGTTTTTTTCTAAGCTTCCTCAGGTTGCGGTCATATTCCTTCTTTTCGAGGTATTTCAGTTTATTTGATGAAATGTTTTCCAGTTGCATTTCCTTTTTTCCGGCATCCTTCTTTTCGATCTCCCTGAGGTTATCGATTTTCTTTTTTCTCAGGAAATCGTAAATTCCTCCGAGGTGCTCCCTGATACGGTTATGGCGGAATTCATAAACTTTATCGACGATGCCGTCAAGAAAGTCGCGGTCATGTGAAACGGCTATTAGCGTGCCGTCATAGTTGATGAGGGCCTGTTTGAGTATATCCTTCGACCTGATATCCAGATGGTTCGTCGGTTCATCCAGGACAAGAAGGTTATGTGGTTCGAGAAGCAGCCTTACCAGCGCAAGCCGTGACCTTTCGCCGCCGGAAAGGACCTTGACTTTTTTATCGATTTCCTCGCCGCGGAAAAGAAAAGCGGCAAGCAGATCCCTCATCTTCGATCTGATATCTCCTTTAGCAATATCATCGATAGTCTGGAACACTGTCTTTTCACCATTCAGAAGCTCATCCTGGTTCTGGGCAAAATAGCCGATTTTAACATTATGCCCTATCTTAAGTGAACCCTCATAATCGAGCTCTCCGATTATGATCCTTGAAAAAGTCGTTTTCCCTTCACCGTTACGACCCACAAATGCCACTTTATCTCCCCTGTGGATCTTGAAATCAATATGCTGCAGAACATTAAGGGATCCGAAGCTCTTTGAAAGGTTTTCAGCTTCTATAACGTTGGTCCCGGAGTGGGGCGAGGGAGGAAACCGAAGGTTCATTGCGCTCATATCCTCTTCGTCGACCTCAAGCCTTTCGACCTTATTCAGCTGCTTTATTTTTGACTGGACCTGGACGGCTTTCGTGGCTTTATACCGGAATCTTTCGATGAATTTCTCGGTATCGTCTATCATCTTCTGCTGATTCTTGTAAGCTGCCATCTGCTGTTCCCGTCTCTCTTTCCTGAGTTCAACAAACTTTGACCAGGAAGCCTTGTAATCATATATCTTCCCCAGCGATATCTCTATTGTTCTGGTTGTCACATTATCAAGAAATGCCCTGTCGTGTGAGACCAGAAGAACGGCACCCTTATATGCTGACAGGAAAGATTCGAGCCACTGAATAGATTCGATATCAAGGTGGTTTGTGGGCTCATCGAGCAGGAAAAGCGATGGTTTTTTCAGAAGTATTTTTGCCAGCTCCACTCTCATCCTCCATCCGCCGCTGAGCTCTTTAGTCGGTCTGTCGAAATCTGTTCTTTCAAAACCGAGGCCGATGAGAGTCTTTTCGGCTTCAGCCATGTAATTGCTTCCTCCCAGCATCCTGTATCGCTCATCTATAACCGACAGATAGTCGCAGAGCTTCAGGTACTCAACCGATTCGTAGTCTGTTCTGTTCGCTATTTCTAAGCTGCAGTGCTCAATTTCTTCAGAGAGCCCGGTGACCTCGGCAAAGGCAGTTATCACTTCATTCAAAACCGTGGTTGTGTCATCGACCTTCATCTGCTGGGGAAGATAACCGATGGTAACCTCCCGTGACATGTCAACCAATCCGGACGATGGACTCTGCAAACCTGCTATTATCCTCAGAAGTGTGGATTTTCCGGAACCGTTTTTGCCAGCGAGGCCTATCCGGTCCTGATCATTAACCAGGAAGGAAATATTTGTAAGAAGGTCGAAGCTTCCAAACGAAACCGAAAGATCCTGAACAGAAACCATTACATATAAAATTGACGCAAATATAGAAAAAGTAAGCCACCCTCAGAAGCCCATGATTTTAACTGAAGAAAAATCCTTGATGCAATGGCACGTTTTAATTACCTTTGAGTGCCTGGTCTGCGGGGAGTTTTTATACCGGTTTTACATTCCGGAAGGATATTAAGTTCAGGCATAAAACAATTAAATAAAGATCAGGAAGTGGGAAGAAAGAAAGAGCTGCCTTTGCTTGAAAAGGTTCTGATAACTGATATAGGTTCTGAAGGAAATGCCCTTGCCAGGGTTAACAATCAGGTGGTTTTTGTTCCGATGCTCATCCCGGGTGATGTTGTCGATATAAAGGTCCGGAGGAAAAGGAAAAAATTCCTCGAGGGAAGCGTAGTCAGATTTCATGAATACTCAGCCGACCGTATTGCGCCTGTGTGCAGGCATTTCGGTGTTTGCGGAGGCTGCAGCTGGCAGCACCTGCCATATAATCTTCAGCTGAAATATAAACAGAAGCAGGTAACCGATAACCTTACCCGTATTGGCAAGGTCGAGCTGCCGCCCGTAAGCCCGATTTTAGGATCGTCAAACGTTTTTAATTACCGGAATAAGCTTGAATTTACATTTTCTGACAAACGCTGGCTTACAAGGGAAGAGTTGAACTCGGATACTGATTTTGAAAAAGAGGATGCCCTGGGTTTTCATATTCCCGGCCTTTTCGATAAGGTGCTTGATATAAAGGAGTGCCATCTGCAGCCCGAACCGTCAAATGCAATCCGGGATGCAGTCAGGAGGTATGCCCACCGGAATGCTCTTCCTTTTTTCAATCTCCGTCAGCAGAGCGGCTTTCTAAGAAACCTCATTATCCGGAATTCAGGAGACGGAAAAGTAATGGTCATAGTGGTATTTTTCCTCGACGAAAAGGAGAGGAGGGAAGGACTCCTGGATTACATTGCGTCGGAATTTCCAATGGTCACATCACTCTTTTATTTTATCAATAACAAAAAGAATGATTCTCTTACAGATCAGACGCCTGTCCTTTATAAGGGCGAAGATCACCTGGTAGAGGAGATGGATGGGCTCAGGTTCAGAATAGGCCCTAAATCATTTTATCAGACAAACACACTGCAGGCCAGGGAGCTTTATCGGATTGCGCGCGACTTTGCCGGGTTGACAGGCAGAGAAATTGTTTATGATCTTTATACCGGGACAGGTACTATTGCAAACTTTGTAGCATCATCATCGCTAAAAGTGATCGGTATTGAATATGTCGAGGATGCCGTGAGGGATGCCGCCATCAATTCGCAGATGAATAACATCAAAAACTGTGTCTTCTTTGCCGGAGATATTAAAGAAGTTCTTACTGAGCAGTTTATGGAGATAAACGGACATCCCGATGTGATCATCACAGATCCGCCCAGAGCCGGCATGCATGAAGATGTTGTGAAGACAATATTGTCTGCCGCTCCTTACAGGATTGTTTATATAAGCTGCAACCCTTCGACACAGGCACGCGATATTCTGTATCTGTCTGAAAAATATGATGTTGTTAAAGTTCAGCCGGTCGATATGTTCCCGCATACGCACCATGTCGAAAATGCTATGCTGCTGGTTAGAAGGGAGCTTATCACCGGTATCGGAGAAAAAGAAAAATAATGTATCTTTAGCATTCATGGGTTATAAAACTGTTAATGGGCAACAAAGAACAAAATAGTCCTGAAATTGATTCGCTGATAAATACTGACAGGCTTGATGATCACCTTGCAAGCCTGAGGTATGCGGAAATAATTCAGAGGGCTCTCATGCCTGATCCCGAGCTTCTCAAATCGGTTTTTAGTGATCATTTCGTTCTCTTTCTGCCAAGGGACATTGTCAGCGGTGATTTCTACTACGTGCTGCGCAACAGTTCTTTCCTCTGCGTTGCTGCCGGTGACTGTACCGGGCATGGAGTGCCGGGAGCTCTTCTGAGCATCCTTGGTATCAGCTT
This sequence comes from Bacteroidales bacterium, assembly GCA_003142255.1. GTDB lineage: Bacteria > Bacteroidota > Bacteroidia > Bacteroidales > VadinHA17 > LD21. The sequence goes on from PLLO01000012.1 coordinate 273,000, forward strand.
TCTTAATGATATACTTCAGCTGCGGAGCGATATGAAGGCAAACAGAGTGCTCAACATGATGAGGGAAAAGATCATGAAGGCCCTTCACCAGACTGGCGATAAAGCTGAAACGAAAGACAGCATCGATATCGGATTGGTAATTATCGACTGCAATACCGGTGCTATTCAGTTTTCAGGCGCCAACAGGCCTCTCATCAGGGTCAGGAACGGTGAAATTGCCGAATTCAAACCGGATAAGATGACAATCGGCCTTGACCCTCTGAAAGAGCATCCGTTTACCAATCAGCAGATAGACTCTCTCGCCGGCGATACCTTTTATCTTTTCTCTGACGGGTATTCAGACCAGTTTGGGGAACTTACTGACAAGACATTCAAGCACAAGCATTTAAAGGCAGTTATAAGCTCGGTTGCCGGACTTCCCCTGATTAATCAAAAGGAGATACTTGAAAGCACATTTCACGAGTGGAAGGGAAACACGCAGCAGATTGACGATATCCTGGTATTAGGTTTTCAATTATAATTAGAGTTCTATGATGAAACTGGCAGCTTTCAGAATCAGGAATTTCAGGTCGATCGTGGATACCGGATGGCAATCTATTTCTCCTGACAATATAACCTGCCTTATCGGTCAGAACGAATCGGGAAAGACTTCTGTCCTTGAAGGTCTGAAAGTGTTTTATACGGGCTTGATATCTGAGGATGTTCTGCGCAGCGACCTCTCTCTGCCTGAAGTCAGCTGCAGGTTTACAATTCCGGAAGGATGGCTGCTGAAGGTTACCGATAATCCGGGAACTGAATTGAAAGAACTGCTTGGAGGGCTGACCCATATTGAGCTGACACGTGCGTGGATTGCCGACCTTTCGTCGGTAATAGTAGTAAGCGGTGAGATCAGTCAGTACCTCGATTCACTTGAAGATGCCTGGAGGCTTTACCTGAATGATGTCACCATAAAGCTGCAGCAGGAGATAAACCAGATTAATGAGCTTGAAAATACCCGGGCTGACCTTATAAAAACGGAATCGGACCTCAGGGCGAAAATTGCCGAAAACGAACCGGGCTGGAGAGGACTGAGGTTTTTTTGTAAAAAGCCCTCTGAAAGTATTGCAGCCCAGAGCCCCGGACTGAAAAACCAGTTAAACGAAACCAGGAAGCGAAAAGAGGAAATCTCGAATGATCTTCTGACCAGGCAGGCGATGAAGAAAACCGGCGAATCGTGGAAGAGGCTGAAAGAGAAATATGATCTGCTCAATGATCATCTTGCTGAGTTATCGGTGAAGCTCGAAGAACGCCATCAGAAGATGACCCTTTTAATGAGGCCGATTGATGACGATGACGATCTTGAATGGAAAGAAATTCTTCAGGATTACAGGAAGACAAGGAGTGAAAGGGACCAGGTAAACGCGGATCTCGACAGGCACATTGCCATGTCAGGCTATATAATGGATGGATCGAATGAAGAGGATGCCGCTTTCAGTGTAAATGAAATAATACAATCATATAAATCTGAATACAACAGCGAAATACTTGGCAAGAAGTACTTTGAATTCTGTCCTGTATTTGAGCTATTCGAGGATTTTGGCAGTCTTCTTCCGAACCGTATCGACATGGAGGATATTATTACGGGCAACGAAAAGGTTGAAGGATATAAGGCGGCCCGTAATTTTCTCTCGATAGCCCAGCTTGATTACTCATTTTTTCAGCAGCCATCAAGCAGGATACTTAAGCAGAAAATTGAAAACCTGAACCAGTCTCTCACACACAATTTCCAGGATTTCTGGCAGCAGTCAATAGGCCGCAACAATAAGATTAACATACAGTTTGAGCTGGATCATTACAGTGCAGCATATGGTGACAAGGCCGGAAAGCCCTACCTTGAATTCTGGATCAAGGATCAAGGTGAGAGACTTTACCCCAAGCAGAGAAGCCGGGGAGTTCGCTGGTTCCTTTCCTTTTACATGGAGCTTAAGGCTTCGGCAAATGTCAACAAGCAGATGGTGTTACTGGTCGACGAACCGGGAGTAAGCCTGCATGCAAGGGCCCAGGAGGATGTTCTCAAAGTATTTGACGATATTAAGGATAAGATACAGGTGATTTATACCACACATTCCCCGCACCTTGTCGAGATTAACAAGCTTCACCGGGTACTGGCTTTGCAGAGGGATGATCTTGACAGCCTGAGGAGCACGACCCGTATTCTTGATCCGCTAAGTCTGTCTGCAGCCTCTCCCGATACACTCAGTCCGCTTCAGAGTATCCTGGGTAACCCAATGGCAGGAGAAGGTTTCTCGAATAAAAAATTCAACCTGGTCATCAATAATACCGGATCCTTCTATATCCTCAATGCGATAATCCATCTCATGGGCTTCAAGGGAAAGATAAGCGTGATTCCTTCGACCGGCGTTTCGAACATACCTTTATTATGTAATATCCTGATGGGATGGGGACTCGATTTTGCCGTGATACTTTTTGATAATGAAAATGAGATTAAGATCGGGGAGCTTTTAAAGGGTTCTCTTTATAAAACAGATTCCGATAACAGGGAGATGATTCTCAAAATGAAGGATGGGGTTCATGATTCGGAGGACCTCTTATCGACGCTGGATTTTAAGAATTTTATCCTTAAATCGAGGGAGGGAATAACTGTTTCAAACTCTGAGTTTGTTCGCGAACACGAGATGCCAAGGAATTTTCTCTTCTCACGCTTCTTGTCCGATGTGAAGGCCGGATTAATTAAAATTCAGGATTTTGATGAAGAGAGTACCGAGAATTTCCGAATGGTAATCGGGATGTTCAAGGTGTTGAAATAAGTAGATAATTATTTTGCACTTACTACTTGTTTTTCTATTTTTGTCGCGCTCACAGTGAAAGGAGAGATTGGAGAGATGGGTGAGTGGCTTAAACCAGCAGTTTGCTAAACTGCCGTATGGGTAACTGTACCGGGGGTTCGAATCCCCCTCTCTCCGCAAAGCCTTCATGAAGGCTTTGCGGAGAGCCATATTATATGACCGCGATGCCATGAAAAAGTATCCGGGACTTTTTTATGGGACATAAGTTTGAATTCAGAAAGCAGTAAATGTATAGTATAACCCGATAGAATAAATTATTTATCAGATTATCAAAGCACTAAGTATTTATTCCATGGTTTTTTTCAGGATTGAAAAGTCTGGCGATGACTCAGTTTAATAAAAATGTTAATAATATTATTTGATTTTTTTTTTGTTATGTTCCTAAATAGTAGTATATTCGCCCCGTAAAATTTGAAACTCAAACGATTAATTAAATAAAATCGGAAGTTGTTAAATAAACAAAGTATTAAAAAGTTTAAAAAAATGAAGAACAAAGTTTTAATGGGATTAGCAGCTATTGCAATGGTTGCTTTCCTTTCAAGTTGTGGTAAAGTTCCACAGACTGAAATCGATGCTACTAACGCAGCTATTGCTGCTGCTCAAGCCGCTGAAGCTAATGTTTATGTTCCTGCTGAATTTACAGCATTACAGGATTCAATGAATGCTATCAATGCTGCAGTTGAAGTTCAGAAATCAAAATTATTCAAGAAATTCGGCCCTATTAAGGAAAATCTTGCAAAAACCTTAACACTTGCTAACACTGTTGCCGCTGACGCAGCTACAAAGAAAGACGAAGTTAAGAAAGAAGCTGAAACTCTTCTGAATGACATCAAAGCTGTTAATGAAGAAAATGGCAAGCTTATTACAAAAGCTCCGAGAGGAAAAGAAGGTGCTGCTGTTATCGAACAGATCAAAGCTGACATGGTAACCATCAATACATCAGTTGCCGATGCACAGGCTCTTTATGACAAAGGTAACTACATGGATGCTCTTAACAAAATCAAAGCTGCTAAAGAAAAAGCTGACGGAATCAACGCCGAGCTGAAAGAAGCTATTGCTAAAGTTCATAAAGGCAAGAAGTAATTGATTATAAATCAATAGTCTTATAAAAACCCCCGGGCTATCCCCGGGGTTTTTTGTATTTTGACCAAGGATTGAAATTATGAGTCTGATCTGGAAACAAATATTAATTATTTCTTCGGCGGCAATCTTTATTTTCCTCCTAATATTATTCTTAATCATCTATACGCCGAAACCCCCTGTGAGTGACATGGCATATGCCCGAAATGCTCTTTCACTTGCTGCAAGGGACAAAGCCGATTCATACTCAAAAAAGCTTTATAAGGAAGCAAAAGGTTATTATGATTCAGCTCTCAGAAGCTGGCAAAAGGAAAATAAGAGGTTCCTTTATTTTCGGGATTACTCCAAAGTGGCAAAATTAGCAAAACTTGCTGTTAAGGCTGCAAACCAGGCAACGGATAACTCAAAATTCACCTCTTCAAACCTTAAAAGCAGCCTGAAGCAAAAAATAGATGCCCTTAATGACCTGGTTAATAATATAGATGAGATGTTTACAACTTATCCGCTTACCGCTGAAACCAGGAACCGGATCTCCAAGGGGGGAATGCTGCTTAAGGAGGCACGGATAATTTATCAAAAGGGACATTACCTTGAAGCTGATAAGAAATTAACTGAATCAGAGTATCTGCTTACAACCTCCTATGAGAATGCCAACGTCAACCTGAAAAATTATTTCAAATCTTACCCCGAATGGAAAAAACTGGCTGAAAAAACTATTGCTAATTCAAGAGATAGCGGCGACTATTCAATAATCGTTGATAAATTCTCACGGAAATTGATTGTTTATCTTGAAGGGACAAAAAAATATGAGTACTCAACTGAACTTGGAAAGAACTGGGTAGGTCATAAAATGGTCAGGGGCGATAAAGCAACTCCGGAAGGCATGTATAAAATAACCATGAAGTTCGAGAGCAATAAAACGAAGTATTATAAAGCACTTCTCCTCGATTATCCCAACGATGAGGATACGGCAAAATTCAAAGCCGCAATTGAAAAAGGAATTCTTCCAAGGTCGGCAAAGATTGGCGGCCTGATTGAGATCCATGGCAACGGCGGCAAGGGAATTGACTGGACAGAAGGATGCATCGCCCTTACAGACAGGGAAATGGATTCTGTTTTCAAAATTGTAAAGGTAGGAACTCCTGTTACAATAGTAGGCTCTATGGTTGACCTGCACCACGTAATGAAAAGATAAATCGACCTGATGGAAAATGATAATATAATATCTGACCCTGAACAGCCTGTGACAGAACCGGAACAGCCCGGCAAAAGCCAGGTTGAGACAACCGATCAGGCCACAGAAGAGAAATCATTCTGGCAAAGGCTCCAGGAAAACAAGAGACTTTTCAGCCTGCTCAGGAGACTTTTCTTCACTCTTATGACTGCACTGGCATTATTCCTCATATTCCTGTTTATTATTTATGTCGTTCCTGCCCTGCAGGAAATACCTTCAGGAGGTAGAACTCATCTGGTAAATTCAGAGGAGCTTAAACAAAGCTCTCCTTACAGGAAACAGATAACGCAGATGAAGAAAGACATCGACCATCTTGCTATTAAATATAACAATTATACTACCGGCCAGTCATATTTGGTAATTAATACAACAGATAACTTCTTCTACCTCTATAAGAATAAGAAGCTTATCAGGAGCGGCCATTGCAGTACAGGCAGTTATATGATGCTGAAAACTGAAGAGGGCAGAAGCTGGGTATTCAAGACGCCCAAGGGTAAAAGAACTATACAGGGGAAAACCACTCATCCCTACTGGCACAGGAGCGACTGGTCATATATTGAAGAAGGATCTCCGGTACCTCCGAAGGATGATCCTTCAAGATATGAATACGGAGTCCTGGGCGATTATGCCATGTCGCTTGGCGACGGTTACATGGTACATGGTACAATCTATAAGCGATTTCTTGGCATGCCCGTAACGCATGGATGCGTGCGGTTAAACGATGAAGACCTCGATGTCGTTTTCCATTCCCTCAACATCGGGTCAAAAGTGTATATATTCTGATTTGAAAATATTTAACCAAAATGGGAACCGAAAACGAAAATAATCCCAATTTCAGAAAAATTCTGATAATTACTCTGACTTCGCTTATAGGAGCTGTCCTGGTCTATTTTTCAGTAATGTGTATCCTTGCTCCGGTAAGGAAACTTCAGGAAATAAATGAGAAATATGCTTTTCAGCCTGATGAGAAGAATAAAATTGATGAAAGGATATATTCCGATTCAGCTTATCTTAAATTATTGAAGGAGAAATCATTTCTGCAATCAAGGATTGCAATGGCTGAATCAGATTCCATTTATGTTACAATTAACATACCTGACAGTACTATTGACCTTGAGATCTGCGGAGTGGTAGTACATAGTACGAAGATTCAGAAAATGAGCATCAGTAATATTATTAAATCGGGGAATGAATACATTATTTCGTCCATGCTGAGCAAACCATTTTCAATTGAAAACAGCTTTTCCACCATTCCCAGGGAACCCCTTATGATAAAGATGGCGCCGAAGGATACTTCAGAATATGTGCCCGATGTCGTACCTGATACTGCATACCATGAGCCGGTTAATTATGTCCTCGAAATGAGCAACGGTACCAGGATATTTGTATACCAGGCTGAATTTCCACATTCTGGCGACAAGATGCACCTCTTTAAGTTCGATATGAAGTACAGGCTTCAGAATACATTTAACGCAATAAAAAGGACCATGGTCTTTAAAGTCCCTGACTACCATCCCTTTATAAAGATCAGAATACCCATGGCTGATGCAAAGATAATCTACCGGGCTCTTCCGGTTCATGGCCAGATCGCCGTATACAGGTAATCAAAATTATTTACTCCCGGTTCAGCTTACATCAAAAAAAAATGTAAGTTTATGATCGTATTATTTTAACTATAACTTTCATGGGAAGATTTACCGGCGTTATCGGGATTGTGATAATCCTCGGACTGGCGTTTTTATGGTCAAACAACCGTAAGGCTATTAACAAGAGGCTTGTGATTACAGGGCTCTTGCTGCAGCTGGTACTTGCTATATTTATTCTGAAGGTACCTCTTGGCCGGGAAATTTTTGCCTTTCTGGGTAAGGCAATAAATAAACTCCTCGATTTTTCACAGCAGGGCGGGCAGTTCGTCTTTGGCGACCTTACAAAAGTTACGCAGATACTGCCTGAAGGCATTATAAAGAGCGGAGTCTTCCTTTTTATACTTCTCCCCACAATAATTTTTGTATGTGTTCTGGTAGCGATGGCTTATCATGTTGGAATCATGCAAAGAGTTGTAGCTGTCCTGGCAAAGTTCGTCCGCTGGGCAATGAGAGTAAGCGGAAGCGAAGCCCTTTCAAACGTGGCAAGCGCCTTTGTCGGGCAGGTTGAGGCACAAATAATGATCCGGCCCTACCTGTCAGGAATGACAAAATCTGAGCTCCTTGCCTCTATGACCGGCTCGATGGCATGTATTGCCGGAGGGGTCATGGCAGTATATATTTCCATGGGTGTGCCTGCATCGTACCTTCTTGCAGCCAGCCTTATGGCTGCTCCCGGCGCCCTGGTTATCGCAAAAATAGTTTTTCCTGAGACTGAAGTATCCGAAACCATGGGTAAAGTCACTCTTGAGGTAAAAAAGGAACATTCAAATATCATGGATGCAATTGCCTCCGGAGCATCCGATGGAATGAAGATTTCGATAAACGTTATTGCCATGCTCATAGGAGTAATTGCTCTTATTGCCCTGATTGATGCCCTGTTAGGCTATTTTGGACATTTTTTGGCATGGACCGGATTATCGCTGAGCGTTCTAGGTCTTGATGTTGATCATCTCAGCCTGAAAAGTGTCGTTGGCTCTCTCTTTTCACTCCTGGCAATTGTGATGGGAGTTCCGCCCAAAGAGTCGATGTCGGTCGGATCTCTTATGGGAACCAAAATGGTCATCAATGAATTCGTTGCCTATTCCGATCTGTCGCCAATGATCGCCAAGGGAATGCTGAGCGCCAAATCAGTTGTGATCGCAAGCTTTGCCCTGTGCGGATTTGCAAATTTCTCTTCTGTTGCAATTCAGCTCGGGGGTATCGGGGCAATTGCTCCAAACCGCAAAGCCGATCTTGCAAGACTGGGGTTGAAGGCAATGATCTGCGGGACCATGGCATCATATATCTCGGCTTCTCTGGCGGGGATACTGCTGTAGAGGATTACCTTCAGTGATCTCTATTTTGGTACTCTGAGCATTTTAATCCTGTTTAAAAAATTACTTTTTGATTTTCTTCTTTATATAACTATATAAAAAAGGAATCGACGTGATCACAATAAAGAATATTACTATGTATCCCAGGTAATCTTTTATGCCCGGGAAATTCTTACCCAGGAAATAGCCGGTTAAAACCAATACGTTTACCCAAAAGAATGCTCCCACGAGACTGTAAATAAAGAATTTACGGTAATCTAATTTTACAATGCCGGCAACTATCGGAGCAAATGTTCGTACAATTGGAAGAAACCTGCTTAACACTATGGTCTTTTTCCCATATTTTAAGTAAAATTCATTTGCTGCAATCAGATGTTCCTGACGGAAGAAAAAGCCTGATTTCCGCTTGAATAACAATGTTCCCACCTTTTCCCCAAATGCATAACCGACCATGTTACCTGCAACCGCAGCAATAATAATTAAAACAACCAAAATGAGAGGATGCACTACGAGAATCCCGGTTGAACATAATAAGCCTGCCGTAAACAGAAGAGAGTCACCGGGAAGAAAAAAACCAACAAAAAGACCTGTTTCCGCAAACACAATGAAAAGCAGCAGATAGATTCCTCCGTAAATAATAATGCTTTCAGGAGATACCAGTTGCTTTAAAAAATTGAATATCTCATCCATGCGCATTTCTTTTGAGAAGAACAATTCTTTAAATGTAATTGAAAAATTACATCTTGATAATTAAAAAAGCACTTACTGTGGTCAGGGCAACTGGTTTTTCCACCAACTTCAGAACTTAAGACAATAAGTAATGCCTGGAATGATGGGGACGGGGGAGAGTACAGAGATTACCTTTGGTGATCCCTTTTGGGGCACCTGGCAAAGCCTTCATGAACCCTTCGGGTATTATTTATTTTCCCTCATCCCCTTACGAAAGCAAGCTTTCTGAATATTGATCATTAATCGTACTCTAAATCACGCCCCTCTTTACGAAGTAGAGAGGGGGACGGGGGAGAGTACAGGGATTACCTTCGGTGATCCCTTTTGGGGCACCTGGCAAAGTCTTCATGAACCCTTCGGGTATTATTTATTTTCCCTCATCCCCTTACGAAAGCAAGCTTTCGACGGGGCTTCGTAAAATAAATAATCCCGCTATCGGACGATAGCGGGATTCATGAAGGCTTTGCGGAGAGGGGGGGATTCGAACCCCCGGTCCGCCGGAAGGCGGACAACGGTTTTCGAGACCGCCGCAATCGACCACTCTGCCATCTCTCCCAAAAATATCTGCCGCATTTGACCACGGCGTCTATCCGCCGGCTGGCGGACCATCTCTCCAAAAAAAAGCTTCGGGCTGCAAATATATATATAATTTATTCGCTGCTTTATACCTGCTTTGTCAAATTAACGTGAAACGATCAGACGTGTAGTCATATTAAGTTTCCCGTCGGAAGCCGAAAGAAAATAATATCCTGTTTCAAGTCCCGAAATATCAAATATTACAGGCTTGCCTCCAACACTCTTGCTTAAAACAACCCTTCCTGTTATGTCTGAAATCCTTATATTATAGAAATCTGAGAAGCTATCAGGAAGTTCTATGGTCACCAGATCGTTTGCAGGATTTGGATGAAGAGTGATTTCTATCTTACTGCCAGTAGTTTCATTTACTCCAGTCTGTGTTCCCCATATGAGAGAAACATAAGCCGGATTATCTATAAAAGGATTGCGGTTGCCCTGTATTGTATAAACAGCTTCATTCCTGTCCTTCTCCTTCTGACTGACAGGATCTGCAACATCCCATTCCATAAGCATTTTCAGGGCCCATGCCTTTGGCTGTGAACCCGTTACCATATCGCTTCCCGGCCAGCCGGAATCTTCTCCGTAATATCTTACCGCCATATAAAAATATGACCTCGCAAAATCTCCTTTATATGCATCTATAGGTTCAAAAACTATACCTGAATAGCCAGTATAGGATGAAGGACCAAGTTTGCTTCCGTTTGATGAAGTCCATGTTGGACTTGATGTCACTCCGAACGGGTAATTGTCACGTTTGTTATTTACATAACCGTCGGTAGGATACAAATGAAAAAGATCAGTGTACATCGGTTCTATCTCTCCCCCGAACCAGCTCTTCGGAAATGAGTGTTCCCTGTTATAGCAGTCGCCTTCAGCTGAATAATTACCGCACTGGTCAGTAATAAAAGTAAAAGTATAGGCCGGTGTCCCGTATGGCTTATCGGAATACATATCCCACACCTTACTGTCACTTTTCTTGTCGGTGCTCTGGAACGCTGTCCAGAGTTGAGCATATGTTACATATGTATGATTATCAATTATATCATGAAGCGCCTGCTGAAGGAGTGTGCCCGACAACCCTGAAGCAGAATCATAATACCCTGCAGGCTGCGCTGCAGAGTATACGGCAAACAGACAAAAGCCGAGAAAGGATAAAAGATATTTTGAAACTCTTTCTCTCATATATTATTTTTCTGCAATCACGATATTATCAACTTCCCAGGTAGTGGTTTTTGCCGGAACTCCTCCAGTATAGACCCATGCAAGATAAAGCGTACTCCCGATATAGGATGAAAGGTCTACCTGCCCTGAAGAGACAAAGGCACTGTAATATGTGCTATTGCTGGGTGGCAATGTAAAATTCAGTTTTGTCCAGGTACTTGTCCATGGTGTTGCGGAACCAGTATAGTCAGTTGACGCAAACAATTCGAGGGTTCCCCCGTTGTCATAACCGTCAGCACTGTCAAAACTGATGTATGGGCTTGTAGCTACTGACAGATCCAGCTGAGGTGAAATCATCCAGGTAATAACATTTGGCTGACCTGAGCCAAATGCCGTTGTCTCTACAAATGGACCAAGAGTGCTAGTTTTGTAACTGAACCAGGTTTTTAATCCTATTTCAGAGTACGTCTTCCAGTTTGTCAGTGATGATACATTTGTGTAGTTAGTTGTTAGTGTATTGAAATTCTGGGATAGATATGTCACCGATGGTACTCCGCATATGGCTCCCTTCATTGAAAGCTCAGCGGTATCCCGCAGTAGGATCTGTATGCTGTTAAAGATAGATGCGACTCCTTTCAGTGTTCCGTTCCCGGTTGGGATGGTTCCTGGTGAAAATGTTGCAGCAGACCTGGTGTACACATCTATATCAGATATACAATCCGTCAGAACTCTTGTTCCGGAATAAGTCCCCGCTGTCTTGAACTGAACACCTGTAACAGAAACATACTCAGACTGATGCTTGCCTTCAAGCAGCTCGCTTATTGTAACGCTGGCCGGAGCCGGCAGTTGTGCAGTAAGGCTTACAAGCTCACTCTGTGTTGCAATATCAATGTTGCCAAACTGAAGCAATCCGTTATAAAGTGTAAAAGGTACACTTCTGCAGAATATTTTCACTTCGGAGTTCATGGCGAAGCTGTTTGTTCCGGTAACAGCAAGGCAGATGGCAGCCGTTGAATCCTGGATGTAAGCAATGAAAGAAGGTACATTGCCAAGTTCAGGAGTAAGTGTAATATCTCCTTGAATATAGACATTGGTATCTATTGTTGTGATACCGCTTTCGTACATCGCCCTCAATTGTTTAATAGTAATGTGGTTAATTACCGGTTCTGGCGGAAGCATCGGCTCCCGGTCGCAGGATATGACTGATAATACGCCCACTGAAAAAATAATCCCTGCAATACAATTTCTGATATTCATGATTCTGTTGTTTCTTTTACTTGGCTGCTGAAATAACTACATTATCAATACGATAGCTTGTGCTCTCGGTACTGCTGCCTGTGTACTTAAAGGCAATCACGCACGATTTTCCGGATTCGACAGGAAGATTTATGGTCCCTGAGTCGATAAATATATTGTCAGCATCAGCTTTGCCTGCAATTGTTGCATTTATGGGAATCCAGGTAGCTGTGACAAGATTCTTCCCGGTATAGTTGGTTGAATAGAATACTTCAAAAGGTACGTGTGTACCGGTATGAGTCCAGTATGCCTTCTCTGTCTGGAAGCTTAAGACTTTCTGTGTTGATATTGTCACAGGCTGGGTTATCAGCCAGCAGATCATCGAAGAGAGGTTCGAACCATACCCTGTAGCCTGGGCATAAGTATTGCCGGAATAATATTTTGCCTGCCATGTCCTTGTTCCGGCCTGGGGTACATTCTGCCATCCCGTTATAAGTATTTCTGCATTGTTTGAGAAGCTGCTGAAATTCTGACTGATTGTTTCAACAGGGGCGCCCAGATCAGGAATGCCCGGAGTGCATCTCTCTGCAGTAAGTTTTACTTCCTTAAAGTCCCTTAGCACAAGCTGATAATCAGAGCTGAATATCGTGACTATCCCTGTTACTGACCCTTTTTTGTCTGATACTATATCACCGGCAAAGGATGCATAGCCTGAAGTGCGGACGATTATCTGGTTCTTGTTGCAGTCCATCAGGTTAAGGTTTACCGATGCAGGAGGGTTCGAAACAATATCGGCATACGTATGCAGAAGGGCATCGTCGGCAAACTGCACGTTCTTAAGCGCAACCAGCTTCCCCAGGTAGGCTGCGCTCTTTGCCTGGTTTATTGTTATCGTATCGGGGTGTGTCTGGTTGTTGATAGATGTTTTAAGAATGTATTTATCCATATTCATGCCTGACACTCTTATGCTGCCTCCTGAATCATAATATGGCTCACCTCCTACCTGCCAGAAATTGCCATAGTCACCGATAAAAAGCCCTTTGACATTTACCGTCACCGAATCGCCTATGTACAGTCCGCTTGTCGATTCAAACAGAAGCCTCAGTCCACCCGTGGCATCCTGAATGTAGGCCTCCTTATAGAGGTTGCCATCTTTTTTATCACTGGCAGTTATGATTCCATGTAATGCCCAGTCGCTGGTTATTTCAACAGGAAACCGCTTCGTGTAATCAGTGATAGCCATCTGGTCGTCATAAAGAGCCTTTACCTGCTGCACCGTCACTATCTCGCCTGCAACGAATTCTTTAACCGGCGGAGGTGTCTCGTTATTGTTGACGCAGGAAATTGTGGTAAAAACCAGCATCAGAATTAGCCCGGGAATGAATTTTATTTTTTTCATAAAGTATTCTATTTTCTGTTCTCTTCTATTTTTATCTTTTTACCCACTACGTCCTCCTGCCCAGACGGGACAAGTTCTCCAGGGAGGGGATCGGTTCCGTTACATTCTTATGCTGAAGTTGATGAAATAATTAAATCCGTTATAGTAGTATATTTTTGGATCAAATAATTCCGGTCTCAGTGGTTCGAACCGGTACTGCTCATATCCTCCTGTCGACAGGGTTGTATTGTTCAGCACATTGCTCAGGTTTGCGCTTACATTTATATAGATATTATTGATCTTCCATGATTTGCCTAGGAAAATATCGACAAGGTAGCCGGGAGATTCCTTTTTCTGGAAATCCCAGTACGGATAATAGCCGGTTTGTTCATCCTTAGTACGGGTAACAGGGTTAAAGTCGAGGTAGATATTATCGTACCAGCTTCCTGTTATACCTGCCCACCAGAACCTTGAAGAGTTGTATTCAAGACCCAGGGAAATTGCTGTCTGGGGTGTTCCGCTCTGCCTGAAGTATTTTATCCAGACATCATTGTTGCTGAGGACCGAATTACTGTTGTCTTCTGTAATTGTTATGCTGGGATTACTAACCCAGAGATATTGGCCAAGTGATGCAGTGGCATTTATCTTTAGCCCTGTTGCAATGGTTACTTCCGTTCCGAATTCAATGCCATAATTTTCCTTGTCAATATTTGTCATTGCATAATTCACAAGTGTCATCTTTACATCATGATAGAAGCTTGTGACTTCGGTTTGGTTCATGAACCTTGTATAGTATGCTGTAATTCTTCCCGTTACAACCGGAGTTCTGAGCACATAGCTTATATCTCCCGAGAAAATGGTCTCTGGAGTGAGCCCCGGTGTTGTAGTATTTCTTGTCCTTGGCGACAGGAATGAATTGCGGAAGAGGGGAGGGTTGCTGGCAATAAGCGTATTGATAGTGATAAGATGCCTGCCCGTTATCCTGTAATCTCCTCCGGCCTTCAGGCCCCAGGTGAGGTAATTAAGCTTTTCCGAGTTCCCGAAGGAGTTGTCGGGGAAGAGTCCTTTGCGCATAAGCCCTTCTCTCCACATCGATGTAAAGCGTCCATCAGCGCTAAAGTAGACTGAAAATCTTTTCTGACTGTACTTTGCAGTACCCCAAAGTGTTGCACCGCGCTGGAAGGCATAATAATCATTCCCGAAAACATCGCCTTTGACTACTGTCCTGTTCGGATGGTCAAGGTCATTTTGCCATGCATCAGCATTGGTTGGTTGAGCTGTTTCTGCAAACTTATCCACGTCGAGCCAGAAATCTCCGCCAAGCAGGTCACTGATGACGTTGAAATCATGTCCCCTGTAGAGATCCACCAGCAAGCCTCCTGTTAAATTGATCCTTTCAGTGATATCCCATGCTGCCCTGGTGTTGAACTGGAACTGGGAAAGATCATTTCTCCGGTCTTCGACAATATACTTTGACCTGTTGCCCATGACTGTGTTGCCGGCAATACCATTTGCATTATCAACAGATGCGATGTTTTTTCTGTTTGCAAAATAATAGCTGTCCCAGTCGAGATGGCTGACTGTCGGGTCAGTTTTCCAGTTGTTTGTAATGCGTTCAATATCAGTTGAATCGGTATAGTATGAAGGAAGTTTTTTGTAATAATCGGGTCTGGGGTCGAGTGGATCGTACCAGTCGAGTGCTGTATAGCCACTCTTGCCGAACCAGTATCCTGCAGTTGTCTGGATATTGAGCATTTCAGAAGGCTTCCACAGGTGTTCAAGAGTAATCAAAGGTTTATTGCTGCTGCGCACCCTGGAATTGCGAACCTTCCCGTCCTGGTAACCCCAGTAGGGATTATAGTAATTATCGTTCATCAGATCATAAACTTCCTGGGTGGTACCTCCTGCGACGCCTCTTTTATAAATTGCATCGAGTGCCGTGAAATTGAGGCTATGGCGATCATTGATCTTTTTTTCAGCCGAAAAGAAAAATGAGTTGGCATCATAAAAGGTTCCTGTCTCATAACCATGCTCGCTCCAGCGTCTTGAATAACTTCCGGTAAACGCCCAGTTATTTTTCATCATCCCTGACGAATAGGTGACCATCAGCCTGTTGCCATAGGAACGGTTTGAGAGAGAATAGACAGCCTTTACGCCGGTTCTGTATTCGGAAGCCCTTGTATTAATTCGAGTTGCGCCACCGACCGGCTCAAACAGGAAACCTATGGGTTCCGGACCTGATGATACCATTGCACTTCGCATTACATCATTCAGTCCGCCCCAGTTTGACCAGTAAGGGGATCCGGATTCAATATCGTTAACCACGAAACCGTTAAGGCTGACATTGGTATAATTAGCGTCATAACCCCGCACCTTGAACATCATGGAACCGAAAGTATAGGCAGCGCTGCTGAGAAAAACATCTGCCGACGAGCTGAGAACTCCCTGTACTGATTGTGTTTCAAAACCGTCTTCAGAAGCTCCTTCATTTATGTTTATCGTAATCATGTCCTGCATTGATCCTGCTGAGGCTTTGAGAGCAATGGTCCCGGCATCGGAGGTTTCACCAGGTTTGACATCAGTTTCAATGACAGCCTGGTCAAAATCGGCCAGATTCAGATAAAGAATGTGACTCCCTTCCTGGAGATTAACGGCAAATGAACCGTCATTTGTAGTGACGGTAAGTACCCTCCCTGCGGCATCAGTTATTTCAACACCCGACAGCCCTGTCTTATTGTCGGAATTAACTACCATTCCTTTCAGTGAACCTTGCTGCGAAAAAGCATATCCGGTACTTAAAATAAATGATAATAATAATAGAATCAGCTTGTTATATTTCATATTGGAGATAAAAAAGTATGGTTAAATATAAATAAAAATATTTATATTATTTAATAGCTTAAGCATCATTATTGGTAAGAAAGCTTTAAATATTAACTTTACGGAATACAACAAGCGAATGATGAGAAAGCAGTTTTTATTAGCCCTCTTTTTATCAGGCTCCCTGTTTTTAAGTGCCCAGACGTACCGTGCAGGATTGATTGCCTTTTATAACCTTGAGAACCTGTTCGATACTATTAATACCGTAGGCGTGGAAGATGATGAGTTCTCTGCAACAGGGCTCGACAGATGGACCCCCGATAAGTACCTTCATAAGATCAGCAATATGGCCCTTGCCATCTCGAAGATCGGTGAGGATGACGGATGGAAGGGCGGCCCTGCCGTAATAGGAGTTTCTGAGCTGGAAAACAGGCAGGTGCTGGAGGACCTTATTGCAGATCCGTCTTTAAGAGAGTCGGGGTACCAGATAGTTCATTATGATTCCCCTGACCTGAGGGGAGTGGATGTTGCACTTCTTTACCGCACCAGGTATTTCAGGGTTACATCTTCAACAAGCAACGAGCTTAAATTATATGACGACAAAAGTGCACGGATATATACCCGTGACCAGCTTGTAGTATCAGGCATTTATGACGGAGAGCCAATGCATTTTATTGTCAATCACTGGCCTTCGCGCAGCAGCGGCGAGCTTACAACTAGGCCCAGGCGAAATGCTGCCGCTGACCTTACCCGGCACCTGGTCGATTCTCTTCTTGCCATTGACAGCAAGGCTAAAATATTTGTAATGGGCGATCTTAATGATGATCCATCGAATGAGAGTCTCCGCAAGCACCTGAAAGCTGCTCCTGATGCCGGCAAACTTAAGGAAGGTGAATTGTTCAACACTATGTACCCTCTGTTTAAAAAAGGAATCGGATCGCTTTACTATCAGGACGGACTCAATTTCTTCGACCAGATAATCGTTACTCCCTCGCTGCTGGGACAGGACTATTCTTCATATAAATTCTATAAGGCACAGGTTTTCAACAGTCCGTTCCTGGTTCAGAAGGATGGGCAATATAAGGGATATCCGCTCAGAACATATGTAGGAACGGTATTCCAGGGAGGCTTCAGTGATCACTTCCCGGTTTATGTAATGATAGTGAAGAAACAGAATTGACAGGTCGCCTAACGGGCAGGGGCTGATATCTTTATCCCTACAGGCCTGTGATCGGAAATATATTTTGAATAATCTGAATAGCACGGCGATGCTTTATATACAATAGTGGTATCCACCCTGCTGAATAATTCGTTAGTAACGAGGATATGGTCAATATGGCTTGGATAGGATGGGTATGACCACCATAGCTGGCTCCCTCTGGCTATACTCATATCTTCGAACCTGTAATCAGTCGGGTCATTTATGAAATTCAGGAAAGGGTTATCATCGCTTGAAGTTCCCGTTATTTCATCATTAAAGTCGCCAAGAACAATGACTGCATCATTTGGTCTTGATGTGTCAATGTAATCCTTCATCATCTCTGATGCATTCCTCCGGCTTGTTTCATTATCGGTCCCGCTGCAGCACTTGAGGTGGTTATTGATAATATAAAGGTCGGAGTTTGTCGGGATGTGATGTATCTTAACCTCAAAAGGCGGCCGCGGAAAATACTGAGAGTCAGTGAAGAGTAGTCTGGTTGCACTGGCATCAACAGTGATTTCAGAATTTTTGAAAAGGTATGCCAGGTTCCATTCGCTGTTATTTATAAGGTAGAAGAGTCCGCTGTAGCCGGGCATCAGCTTTAAAAGCTGATTAAAACCCGATTCGGTTGCGACTTCCTGAAGTGCATAAACATCCGCATCGATCGTGTTTAGCAGCGAAGCGATCATAATTACTGAATTATATCCCCTGATAGGGAAAGTCTCGACGTTGAAAGATACGATATCGAGGCTCTGGTCAGTTCCGGGGTAGGGTATGCAGGCCAAAAAAGCTGATGAATCTTCAGGCAGCGGAGGCTCGGCAGCTTTCCTGCAGCTTGGCGGGATGACCAGTGCAATGGTTAAAAACAGTATCAGAAAATAGCAGGAACGCATTCGGGTGTGATTTATCAGAGAGCAAAAATGATTAATTTTTCCAAATAAAAGAGGCTGTCATGAAGACAGCCTCCGATATTATTTGAAAGAGTTATTTTATTTGATGAATTTACTGGTCACTTTGCCGGTTGGCGTGGTGAGCCTGAGGAAATACATTCCCTTTTTAAGGTCGCTTACAGGAATATTGATCTCACTGTCGCTGCTGATATTTGCAGAGCGGATTACCTTTCCAGTGGCATCGAGGATCTCGGCAAACCTGATGTTGTTTATGTTCCGGACCGTCAGCACTTCCCTTGCCGGGACCGGGAAAATGACAGGAGCAGAAGATGAAATATTCTCGACTGCTGTAAGTATCTCGAAATCATTAAGTGTTCTGCTGTAAACCTGAACTGTAGTCGTTCCCGAAGTATAGAACCCTGCGATGCAGGTCATCTTGATGTGTGATGTCGGCATTGTCGTGCCTATTATATCGCTTTCACCGGCGGCAAATGTGCGGAAGGTGATAGTTGTGGCTCCGTCAGTCAGGGTAGCATAGTTTGTCGAAGCAGTAAACACCGTGCTGCCTGTTGCATCAGTGAAATAAACATCTGTGAGTTTTATCAGCATTGATTCGTAGGCTGCATAATTGGTATTGTAATCAGTAAGGGTCATTTCCGGTGTAGCAACAGTATTCCCGCTGGATGTAACTGTTACTGTTGCCTTTGTGGGAATATATTCCTTCACCCCGTTATATGTGGCAATCTTGCCTTCGAGTCCTTTAAAATTATCACCCACACTTAGAGTTGTTGTCAGTATTCCAGATACATCATAAACCATTATGCCAGCTGCGACATCCTGAATATATTTTGTGTTTCCCGTTGCCCTTTTGAAGGTCATTGTAACCTCTCCGCCAAGCCTTACAATCTCGTCGACAATGTTATTGGTTCTAAGATCAGTTAAGCTGCCGGCATATGCGATCATGGTAAAGGTTCCACTGGTTGAATTTACAGATGAATTGGAAGCATCTGAAAGTCGGATCTTATACTGGGTTCCGTAATGCGCATCAGCAGGTATTGTATAGTCATATTTTCCGGCCGAAGCTGTTGCACCAGTAACTATCGGCACCTAGGAATAAACCCTGGTAGTGTTGTCAGGAACCCAAACTTCCAGGTTAACCGTTGTGACATTTGCTGAAGTCCAGGTAAATGTAACCGGGTCATTCGCATATACCGTTTCACCTCCAGCAGGATAAGTAAGGGTGACTGTCGGTGTTGCAGCTGCAATGGTTGTAAAGGTGACATTTGAACCTGTCGACTGGTTACCGCTTGCATCTTTCACGGCACCGACGGCCAGGTAATAAACCTGGGAATTATCGAGTGATGCAGATGGAGTTACTGTTATAACTTTCTTGGCACTGTTTATTGTGGCCGTGAAGGGAACATCTGTTCCTGAAGCGTTAGTTTTCTTCAAAACTACCAGTGATGATAGGTCTGCATCTGTAACTGCTGAGCCGTCGGTCTTAAAGATTGCTTCGTCGAATGTGATAGTTGGATTGATATTTACCAGGACATCAACCGTATTATTTACCAGGGAGAAGGTAGCCACAGGTGCAGTCACATCAGCTCCCGGAGTCACCGAAGCATATGATTCGCCTACGCGGATCTCATCTATATAAACTTTAGGAGTAGATGATCCATTCCTAAGGACTATTGATGCAAATGCACTAAAAGGTGAGGTCCCGGTAGAATTGGAAATTGAGCCTGAAGGTTCAGTTCCACCCAAAGTTGCTGGGTTTACCCATAATGAAGCAACAGTTGGGGAAGAAGCGCGGTCATATTTAACTACAATCAGATATGTGGTTCCAAAATTAAGATCCTGAGCAAATTCTGTATATGAAGGAGTTCCTCCCGTGGTATTCTGAAGGAGTAACCTATAATTGGCAGCGCTGTTAACAGATTTTATTCCTAATCTTGCACCCATAACAGTATTAGTTCCTCCAGCTACCTGACCAATGCTCAGAAAATAATCACCGGTAGTCCCAAGCTGAGTATTGTCAACAACATCTATAAGGGAAGAATAGTAAATTGTTGTTGCACTAGTTGTTATTGCTCTGTTTATATCTCTTGATACAGTTGAGTTTGTCCCGGGCATTAAGATCATATTCCCTGCAGAGGTTGGAAGTCCTGCATAACTAAGGCTTCCGGAATATAGATCGATTGTGGTTGTCTGCCCTGTAGTTACATTCTGGGTAATCCAGTTGTTTGAAGAAGTTCCTGCTGCACCATTCCCACCAATATATCCTGGGATGGTATAATCAAATCCTTCATAAAGGACCAATTGTGCATTTAGTCCTGTTGCAATAAAGACTAATGCAAGAATTGTGAAAATTGATTTAAAGAGTAAAGATTTTTTCATATTATTAGATTTAAGGGAAAGCAATATTTAGGTCCACAATTTCATAAAATATAAAGTAAAAGACAAATTATGGAAGGATTTTTAATTAACAATTTATGAATTTTCGGAGTATTTAGAAAAGGTGAATGAGTTCCTTTAAATATAGGCGCCCATCAGAAAGAGGTTTATCGCTTGCTCTTGAATTGGCAGTTACTAAATGAATAGAAGGGAGTATTTGAATAAGGAGATTCCTCGCTGGCGCTCGGAATGACAGGGTTACAAATAAATATGAGTGAGTAATTGAAGAGGGAGATTCCTCGCTGGCGCTCGGAATGACAGGGTAATTTTGGGAGTTTAGAAGGGGAAGGCGGTTTGCATGTGCAAACCGCCTTCCCCTTCACCCTATTTAACAAACGAATTGTCATTCCGAATGAAGCGTAGCGAAATGAGGAATCTCCATGATGTATTACATGGTCTAACCTAATTAAGTGTAAATTCTGAAAAAAGTAAATGAAAAGTGAATATAAAATTTTCTTAACTTAGTATTCTTGAGGATTTATTTCGCTGCATCTATTTCACATTCATCTCAATGAAAATACATTTATATTATGTTTATATTTTGACAAACACCTCCCATTCAGTACTTTATACAGGGATTACAAATGATTTAGAGAGAAGGTGTTTTGAGCATAAACAGAAAAAAGTAAATGGATTTACAAAAAAATATAACGTAGATAAATTAATCTACTTTGAGAAATATGATTTTGTCGATTTGGCAATTGCAAGGGAGAAACAGATAAAAGGATATTCCAGGGCAAAAAAGGTAGCGCTTATAGATCAATTCAATCGAGAATGGATAGATTTATATTTTAATGGAAGGATAGAGATTCCTCGCTGGCGCTCGGAATGACAGGGTAATTTTGGGAGTTTAGAAGTGGAAGGCGGTTTGCACTTGCAAACCGCCTTCCACTTCACCCTATTTAACAAACGAATTGTTATTCCGAATGAAGCGCAGCGAAATGAGGAATCTTACATTAAGTATAACTGCATACCCCAGTAAAGATGGACTATCATTCCGAATGGAGCGCAGCGGAACGAGGAATTTCCCCTGGTAAGTTCCTGCATCCCCTATAATAGATGAATTGTCATTCCGAGTGAAGCGTAGCGAAATGAGGAATCTTCTTTTAAAAACGACTAGGCTCATAAAGTTGATGGATCCGCCACCAGCGGAGGAATGAGGAATCTTTTCTGGTCACAGCCCGGGTATGATTTGCCAGTCAAAATCAAAAATCATATCTTCGTGGAATATGAAAAGAAACCAAATCCCTAACTAACATCTACAGTCGTGAAACAATCTCTTAAATTATTCATTATTACAATTTTAACTGTAATGACAATACAATCCTGCAAAAATGAAAAGCAGGTTGATAAATCCAACCCCTTTTTCAGCGAGTTTAACACTCCGTTTAATGTTCCCGCCTTCGAAAAGATAATGGCAAAACATTATATGCCTGCTTTTGATACTGGAATGGCAGAGGGACGAAGGGAGATAGCACAGATTGTTAAGAATAAGAAGAAACCCACTTTCAAAAACACCATTGTTGCACTCGACAATTCCGGTGAACTTCTTTCAAAGGTATCCTCGGTTTTCTTCTCCCAGGCTTCTGCCAATACCAACGATTCCCTTAAGAAAATCGAAGTGGAGATATCGCCTAAGCTTGCCGCTTACAGCGACGAGATAAGGCTCAATCCGGATCTTTTCAAAAAGATAAAATATGTATATGACAACCAGGCAAAATTAAATCTCGATCCTCAGCAGGCCTTTATCCTGGAAAACCTCTACAAAGGATTTGTCCGCAACGGTGCCAACCTGAGCAAGCAGGATCAGGATTCGCTGAAAAAGCTTAACCAACAGATATCCGTTCTGACTGTCAGGTTCTCACAGAATGTTCTGAACGAGACGAACAACTATAAGCTTTTTGTAGACAAGAATGGAATTGATGGCTTGCCGGAATCCGTAGTTACTGCTGCTGCTGATGCTGCAAAAGAAGCAGGGCAGGAGGGGAAATGGCTTTTCACGACACAAAAACCAAGCATCTTCCCGTTCCTTACCTATTCGGAAAACAGGGAGCTGCGTCGCGAGCTGTTTCATGCCTATACAAACCGAGGTAATAACGGCAACGAATACGACAACAACAAGGTATTTGCTGAACTCGTAGCCCTTCGCGCTGCACACGCAAAGATACTTGGTTATAAGTCACACGCCGATTATATGCTCGAACTAAGGATGGCTAAAAATCCAGGGAATGTTGATAAGCTTCTTAACAGCCTCTGGGAAAAGGCCATTCCCGTAGCAAAAAATGAGGTAAAGGAGATGCAGGATATCATAACTAAGGAGGGCGGAAAATTCAAGCTCGAACCTTCCGACTGGTGGTACTATTCCGAAAAGCTAAGGAAGCAGAAATATGATCTGAACGACTCTGAACTTCGTCCGTATTTCAAGCTTGAAAATGTTATCGATGGCGTGCTGACATGCGCAAACAAACTCTTTGGAATAACATTTTCTCCGATAGCAAGTATTCCTCTTCCTCATCCTGATGCTAAGGCGTTTGAGGTAAAGGATAGCGACGGATCACATCTTGGCGTCCTCTATATGGATTTCCATCCGCGCGAAAGCAAGCACCAGGGAGCATGGTGCGGAACTTATCGCAGCTATCATCTCAAGGCTGGAAAAATAATAACACCGGTTGTAACCTGTGTTTTCAACTTTACAAATGCGAACGGCGATATGCCAGCTCTTCTCGACCTGGATGAGGTAACAACTCTTTTCCACGAGTTCGGGCATGCTCTCGATAACCTGTTCAATAAGAACCCTTATAATTCATCATACGTAGCGCAGGATTTTGTCGAGATGCCTTCACAGCTTAACGAGCATTGGGCTACGGAACCTGAAGTGCTGAACATGTATGCAAAGAATTACAAGACTGGCGAACCTATTCCGGCTGACCTTGTGAAGAAAATTACAAACAGCGGATACTTTAACCAGGGTTTTGTAAACGTCGAACTTCTGGCTGCATCGATGCTCGATATGGCTTATCATACTCTTCAGTACCCGGCTAATATTGATGTTCAGAGCTTTGAAAAGGATTATTTCACTAGGATCGGACTTATCCCTGAGATTGTCTCACGGTACAGGACAACATATTTCCTCCATATCGCCGACGGCTATGATGCAGGATATTACTGTTATAAATGGGCTGCTGTCCTGGATAATGATGCCTTTGAAGCATTTAAGGAAAAGGGGATCTTCGATCAGCCCACTGCACAGTCGTACAGGAAAAATATTCTTGAGAAAATCGGCACCATGGATGCCATGCAGATGTTCGTTAACTTCCGGGGCCGGGAACCAAAGATTGAGCCCCTCCTCAAAAATACAGGGCTAATGAATTAAAAAAATAATCGTGCAATCGTTTACTATTTATATCCCCCTTCCCCCTTCGAAGGGGGATTTTTTTTAAGAAGGCGCCAGTCTATTTAAATGAATTTTCTATTTCTGTCAGAGAAATACCCAATGCCTTCATGGATACTTTATTCAATATTTCTTTATCACCTGTCAGGTGAAGTGTGAACTGGACGTGAGCAAGTCTTTCCCCGGGTTTCAATGCAGCGGCAGGAGAGGAGGTCTCAAGCTCATAGAACGGACCCATCTGCGAACCGTCTGCAAGAGGACCGTCATTGTAGGAGTTGAGTGCATCTCCTGAAAAAGGATTATCCTGTATCTTCCATGCTGAATTTACATATTCGGTCTTCCCCTCAGGAAGCCTGCAGATCAGAAGTGTGAGAATATTATTTGCAGAATCATAGCTACCCATGGTTCCTGTTGCCCTGAGGGGCGGCAGGCCTATTTTCCCCCGGCTCTTGCCATCGGCCCTGAAAAATATATGATTGCCGGATAACTTTAACCTGTCGGGAGAAATTTTGCCAAAGTAAGAGTCATTTACTGCAGGTCCCATTGTTTTCTCATCACCAGGATTGAAAGGTATGGCAATAACAACCGAGGGTGAAGGATTGAACATTCCGAGCATCCACACCGACAGCAACCCCGTCTCCTTTACCCACTCATTGTCACCTCTGTTTATCAGGACATTTGAAGATTTGTATGCAACACTTTTTAGACCTTTAACATCGATGTCAAGCTGTTTTAGAATATCATTTTCAGACAGGACTGCAACCTCCCTTTCAAGCCTGAACTTAAGGTGTGTTCCGCTGTAATTATCTGACTCGGCATCACAGGCGAATAATGCTGTCGAATCGGTGCGCCTGACGACTTCAAACGGTGTCGTATCCATAAAGGCAGGAGTTTGCCAATGGTCATAGTCGAATTGTGATCCTTTTTTAAAGAATATCGAAAACTGTCCTCCCTCGGGACCGAGCCAGAGTCTCTCTTCACCTCCGAAAGCATTAATATGAGGCTGTATCTTCCCAGCAGCAATCAGGTTACGATTGATCCATCCGAAGCTGAATCCGGCATCTCCTTCAGCAGTGCTTGTCATTACTCTGCCCTGCCAGGCAGGTATGACAGCAATAGCTGAAATGCCATTTTTCAATTCAATAACCTGAACGTATTTCTCGAGGAAAATACGGTTATAGCCATACTGATTTAAGGAGTCGAATATCATCGTTTCTTTTTTTTGATTATCACTTTTCCCCTTAGGGTTGCCCGAACAGGCTGTCAAAACTAGAGGGATTACCAGAACTATTCTGAAATACTTATTCATTCAATTGGTTTTGAAGGTTAAAAGCTTTTGATTGTTCCATGGATGCTAAGATATTGATAATCGGTTTAATTTTGCTGCCAGATGATCGATATGGAAAGAAAAAAAATGTGCGGCCTGAGTGCCGGGGAAATGCATGACTTTATTAAGAATGAAGGTTTCAGTCATGAGCATGCCCTGGCACTTGCCAATGCCATTTATAAAAAAGGAGCCGGCAACTTCTTCAGCATACCTAAGATTCCAAAAAAATTAATGGGATTTCTTTCATCCTGCGCAGTGACAGGTGTTTATAGTCCTGTTACCTCTGAAAAATCCAGCGACGGAACAAAAAAATACCTCTTCACGAATCAGGACGGGTTGCATTTCGAGTCCGTATTCATTCCAGACGGCAAAAGAAATACAGTTTGCGTTTCGACCCAGTCGGGCTGCAGGATGGGATGCCCGTTTTGTGTTACCGGTAAATATGGATTTCATGGTAATCTTGATGCCGGCGATATCGTTAACCAGGTTATTGGCATCTCCGAAGCGGATACGATCACTCACGTGGTGTTCATGGGCATGGGGGAGCCGATGGATAATATTGAAAATGTAATAAAGGCATGCGGTATATTGTCTGCGGAATGGGGAAAGGCCCTGAGCCAGGCTAATATAACCATCTCAACTGTAGGAATTACACCCGGAGTAAAGAAATTCCTTGAAAAGTCGGGATGCAATCTTACCTTAAGCCTTTTTTCTCCGTTTCCGGATGAGAGAAGAATGGTCGTTCCTGCCGAGACAAAATATCCGGCTAACAGTATCATTGATATCATGAAGAGTTACCCCCTTGGCAAGAAGAGAAGGCTGAGTGTGGCTTATGTGATGATAAATGGCGTTAATGATACTGACAGGCATCTCGGCGGATTGAAGGAGCTTCTGGGAAGAACCGGCATCAGGGTCAACCTGCTTCCGTATCACAGGATCGGAAATGATATAAACCGCTCTTCACCGGTTGAAAGAATGATGTATTTCAAGCACAACCTGGTTACCTCAGGTATCTCAGCATCGATCAGGAAATCTCGTGGGGCTGATATATCAGCAGCATGCGGTCTTCTTGCATCCGGGTTTAAACATGAAGCATTGTGAAATTATTAACAGTAAAATGTTTTAGCGGAAAACTCCTGCTTACTATATTTATAAAAAATACTGATAATGAAAAAAAGCCTCTTTTCAATTATTGCAATATTACTTCTGGCAACCGGATGCAAGTCAGGAGCTCAAATCAATTCAACAGTGAATTATGCTATTATACCGGCACCGGTTTCGCTTATCGAGCTGAAAGGTGATTTTGTCTTCACGGCAAAAAGCAGGATTATACTTTCGACCTTCAGCAAGGAGACAAAGCTTGCAGCAGATTTTCTCTCACGCCTTGTCGCGAACCCGACAGGCTTTCAAACCGAGGTGGCTGAAGGAAAGAAACCGGAATCCGGATCGGTATTCATGATGCTTGATACTGCCATAAAGGATAATGAAGGTTACCTTTTAACGATTACTTCCAAAAAAATAATCATTAAAGCAAAATCTGCTCCGGGGCTCTTTTATGCAGTTCAGACAATCAGGCAGCTTATGCCTCCTGATGTGGAGAAACCTCTTGTTGTCGAAGGATTCAGGCTTGCCGTTCGGGCGTGCGAAATAAAGGATGCCCCAAGGTTTGCCTACAGGGGGATGCATCTTGATGTGTGTCGTCATTTCTTTCCCCCTGAGGATGTAAAGAGGTATATCGACATGATCGCACTTCATAAAATGAACACCTTTCACTGGCACCTGACTGATGACCAGGGATGGAGGATAGAAATAAAGAAATATCCCAGGCTTACAGAAGTTGGAGCATTCCGTAAAGAGACTCTCATTGGCAATGGCGGGAAGCAACCTTTCGTCTATGATGGAAAACCATACGGAGGCTTCTATACTCAGGATGAGATCAGGGATATTGTAGCTTATGCAAAATCGAAATTCGTCACCATTATTCCGGAAATAGAGATGCCCGGTCACGCTCTTGCCGCACTGGCATCATACCCTTCATTGTCATGCACCGGGGGACCGTTTGATGTCTATACCCGGTGGGGTGTTGTCAGTGATGTTTATTGCGCAGGGAGGGAGGAGACTTTCAATTTTCTTGAGGATGTACTTACTGAAGTAATAGGACTTTTCCCGGGTAAGTACATTCACATCGGTGGAGACGAGTGTCCGAAGACCCGATGGGAAAAGTGTCCTCTCTGCCAGAAGAGAATAAAAGCTGAAGGGTTGAAGGATGAACAAGAACTTCAAAGCTATTTCATCCAGAGGATAGAGAAATTCCTTAATTCTAAAGGCCGCAAGATCATAGGCTGGGACGAAATACTTGAAGGCGGGCTGGCTCAGGAGGCAACTGTCATGTCATGGAGGGGAACAGACGGAGGAATAGCTGCTGCAAAGCAAAAACATGATGTCATAATGACACCCGGTCAATATGTTTATCTCGACCACTACCAGTGCGAGCCTGCCGGTCAGCCGCTCGCTATCGGAGGATACCTGCCTCTCGAGCGGGTCTATTCTTACAACCCTATGCCTTCCGAGCTTAAATCAGAAGAGCAGAAATACATTCTTGGCATCCAGGGCAATGTCTGGACAGAATATATAGGAACACGTGATTACCTTGATTATATGGCTTATCCGAGGATGATTGCGATAGCTGAGACTGGATGGACGCCGGACAGGCTTAAGGATTTCGATGATTTCCTGGCACGCTTCGAAGCATCGAGAAAGAGATACGATGTTATGGTGATCAACTATTTCAAGGGCGAATACAGGGATACAAGAGCTGTAAAGTAAGGTATATAACAGTTATCCGTTAATCAGCTGGAACATATATTCATCGAGGTATCCTTCGGAGGTCTTTATCCACTCTTTCCTGATACCGGACTGAATAAACCCCTGTTTTTTGAATAGTTCCATGCTTTCAGAGTTATTTGCAAGAATATTGCAGTAGAGCTGGTGCAGCTGAAGGGTGGTGAAACAATAATCAATAAGGCGCTTCAGGGCCATGGAAGCATATCCTTTTCTTCGTTCTGCATCATCGGCTATAAGGATGCCAACTCCTGCCCTCATGTGAAAAGGGTCGAAATCAAATAAATCAATTGTACCTATTGTCTTTTTTTCAGGAACAAGCTCAATCATCAGGCGAAGCTGGCCGGTCTCAAAGATACTCTTGTGAGAATTCTCCAGGTACCGCTTAAGTGTATATTTCGAGAATGGAGCTACAGTATTGCTGATAACCCAGTATGAATCATTATTTTCCCATTCATAAAGAAGCTCAAGGTCTTCCGGCTCCAGCGCCCTCAGCTTTATTTTTTCACTCTTCATATTGAGAAAAGTAATATTTCAATTTACAATAAGAAGGTTTAGTTCTCTTATGAACGCATCCCCGAATCCGGCATCCTGGACCGATTGAAGAGCTTCCTTCGCCTTGGAGAACTGAGGGTATTCGCCCATTACATACCTGTAATAGCCGTCTTCTGAAAGGATCTCCCTCACTCCATTGAAATTTCTGAAAAGGCTCATGTCAATGGGTGAAATAGCTGCCTTGAGTTGGACGGTATAAATACTTTTCCCAATAGTCTGGCTGAAAATAGGAGCAATCTTTGCATTTGCACTTGTGACATGATTAAGATCGTACTGATTTACCATGTAGGCTCCCGTGAATCCCTTCTCCTTGACATAGCCAAGAAATTTTATAGCATCCGGATTGTTATAAAATACCCCCAGGGCATAAATATTTATTGAATCAACAGGTATTGTCCTGATGAACAACATACCGCTGAGTTTGAGATTTTCAAAATGATCATCAGCAATCAGTGCATTTGTCTTTTCGAGGATAATGCTGTATTTCATTGATGAGGCCAGCCTGAGGTGTTCAGGAGTATATGTATCCTGCCTGATTACGACCCCGGTCTGCGGATCGACAATTCCAAATGCAACTCTTCTGTTATATTTTCTTCCTTCGGGGTTATCAGACCCATCGCGGTTAGTATTAACAGCTGCAAAATTTGACTCTCCGAATGCCTTGCAGACGAACCTGGTTGAAGGTATCGCTGAAGACACAAGATATTCAATCACTGAACGGGCTCTCTTGTTTGCAAGCTTCAGATTGTATGCGATGCTTCCTTTTGCATCGGTGTAACCGGCAATCTCAATTTTAAGGTCGGGGTTGCTTATAAGGATCGATTTGACCTGTTCCAACCCTTCTTTTGCGGTCTCATCAAGCTCAAAGCTGTCGAATGCAAAGAGAATGTTTTTAATTGCCAGGAAATTTCCTTCTGCCACCTTTTCAGGGGTAAGAATCGAATTTATGACCATGTAGTGGCTGAGGAAGTACAGGGGCAGGCTCAGATTGATCGTATCTGTTTTATAACCGGGGTGCGCTGTCACCAGCTGATACTCGCCGGGTTTTATTTCGAATTTGAATGTGGCATCTTCATTTAATGATATGGTTCTGACAGGTGTGTTCTTCTTAAGGTCGAAAAGCCTGACACTTGCCTTTTTTGGATCGGCTGTTAGTCCATCCTTAAGAGTAACAGAGCCCTCGGCAGTAGTAACTTCATCGGCAGGATCAATGGCTACCAGTGAGTATATATTCCTTTCGCCGGTTTTATCGTCATAGAGACTTGTAATAAATCCAGACTTTTCGTAGTTGAGGATAAAGAAAGTGTTCTCCCCGGTTGTATTAAAGGAATAAGGCATTCCAACCGGGTTTGTCCATCCTCCATTCCTGTAAATTGACCTGAATACATCATAGCCACCCATGCCTATATGGCCCACGGAACTGAAGGTAAGCGCATTATTTGCTTCATCGTAGAATGGTGTATCTTCATTGAAGGCTGTATTTATTACCTCTCCGCAATTCACAGGGGCATTCCACGATCCGTCGGCTTTTCTTTCAGCGACCCATATATCGAGTTCACCAAAGCCACCTGGCCTGTTACTCGAGAAATATAATTTCCCGTTGTCAGGCGTGATGAAACCATCTGATTCCCAGTAAATCGTATTAATTGGCTTTCCGAAGTTTTTTATTTTTGACCAGGTCGTATCTTTTCTTATTGAATAATACAGGTTGCCGTCACCACCGTCGTCCATATATATTACAAGGGTTCTGCCATCACCTGTAATAGAATTGGAATAAAAGCGGTCAAAGCCACCCAACTGCCTGGTTATGTCGACAGGAGCCTGCCATTTATCTTTCTTGTAAGAGCAGAGGATTTTGGTTTTATCACCGGTTTTCTGGGTAAATATAAAGATTGAATCGTTTTTTGCGAGAACAGGGTTGGATGCCCCGGGGTATTCTTTCAGCCATGGTACAAAGAGTTCGGATATGATAGTCAGGGGCTTTTTCTTCATCTCGATTGCATACCTGCAATCCCTGATCTGGTTATCGACATATTCTTCCCTGAATATGTCAGTCTCGTGCAGTTTTTTCCTGAAGTCATTATAAAGGGAAATTGCTTTTTCAAGGCTGTCATTCGCATGATATGCCACAGCCAGGTAAAGGTAAGCGTCCAATGGTGCTTTCTCACCATATTCTACATACTCCTTATCGTTTGATACTACATTTGCTGAAGCTGTTTTCAGAAGCTTTAGGGCCTCCATATTTTTCCCATCAATATTTAGATAGCATATTCCAAGTTTTGCCTGCAGGCTCGAATTGTCAGGATGTGTTTTAAGCAATGGCTCATACAGGCTGGCCGCCTTCACATAATCCTCATCATAATAATAGGATATATCGGCTTCCTGAACGGCCCTGATAAATTCTTTTTTAGATAAATCCTGGGAGAAAAGAGGGGTGATGCAGCATGTAATCAAAGAAAGAAAGATAATTTTCGATGACAGATTCATTATTTGGATACTTTTTTGATGAAGATTTCTTCAGGATAGCCCTTCCTTATCAACTCCAATCTTAAAGCTGTTGCTTCCTCCCGTGTTTTAAAACGTCCCGTAGTATACCTGTAGAATTTATCGACATCACTGTACATTACCTTCATGTCGTTAATACGCTTGAAATACCTAATATCAACAGGATTATACAGAGCCATAACCTGGACGGTGTAGTAAAGCACATCCGAATCTTTTATGTTTAAGTCATTCACATCATTGACTTTCATATTCTTAATGAGGATACTTGAGTCGATGGAAGCGACCACAGGAATATCCTTCAGGTTTATTTTTTCATATACAACAGGAGGAGCTTCAACAGGTTTAATTATAAAGGAAGTATCCTTTTCCATGGTTACATCCATAACGATGGTAAGGGAAGGGTTATCCAGAAGAACTGAAGTGTCTCTTGACTGAGTAAGGTAGCCATAACCCATATATGTAAGCCTGTAAGACCCCGGAGTTACGATAAAGCTGTAACGGCCTGTGTATTTATTGGGGTATCCGACATCAATAGTATCGCCCGATGATTTATTTATCAGGTGTACAGAATATTTCTTATCAAATGGAATGATAGTGTCGGCAAGATTATATTTTCCCATAATCTCATATGACTGGTTTACATCGGTACTCCCCATACCAATGAAGAAAATATCCTTTTTCTTGTAATCAGTTGTTATTGAATAATACGCATTCTTTCCTCCGTTGAGGGGCTGGAAGAATTTATCATCATCTGTGGTGTTGATCGGGAATCCGAGGTTCGAAGGCGTCTTCCAAGCCGTACCCTGCCTGATACTCTTGAAGTTGTCAAAGCCTCCCATCGAGATGTGTCCTTCAGAGCTGAAATAAAGGACGGAATCATTTTCTGTTATGAAGGGAGTATCCTCATTGTACGGAGTATTTATTGTATTTCCGAGGTTGACTGCAGGGCCCCAGTCGCCAGCGGCATCTTTTTCTGAGACATAAATATCGAGGCTTCCGGCGCCTCCGTCCCTGTTGCTGGTGAAATAGAGTTTATTGCCGTCGGAAGAGATCGATGCGTGAGACTCGTAAAATTTGGTATTTATATTTTTGTTAAGCTTCTTTATTGGTGTCCACGTTCCGTTGACGAGTGTTGAGGAATATATGTTGCCGTCATAACCGTCGTTCTTATATAGGAAGAGTTCTGAGCCGTCTTTATTAAGTGAGCAGGATGAACAATCTTCACCGGCTTTGATCATATCCGTAATATCGATGGGAGATTGCCATACGCCTCTCTCTTTATGTGAATAAAGGATAGCATTGACCATTCCCCTGCGTTCGGTATATACTATTGAATTGCCGTCGAAGCTTACTGCCGGGTTTTCATTAATGGAACCCTGGGAAAAACCTCCTCCAAGCAATTTTTTGCTGAATTCAACAGGAGTCTCCTCAAATTTAATTGCATTCTTGCATGCCTGTATCTGCTGGTCGACGAACTTCAGGTTTTTCATTGCTCCTTTGATCTCAGATCCTCTTGAAAGGTTATTGAAAGTCTGGAGAGTATTAAGCCCTTTCTCCAGTTCGTTATTGATCATATATGCCTTGGCAAGGGAGAAGTAGGCGTCAAGAGGGGCTCTTTTTTCGGTAAACGATTCGGTCTTAGCGTCATAGCTTGCATTCTTAACTGCCTCTTCGAGGTATGGAATGGCTTTAACTTTTTCGCCCGCGATATTCAGATAACAGGTGCCGATCTTATATTTAATATTGAGATTATCTGGTGTTTCAAGAAGGATATAGAGAGGATTTGCAAGTTCATATTCCTCGTAGAGGAAATAGCTTTCGGCCTGGGCAAAAATGTTTTTTAGCTCTTTTGAGGACTGAGCTGAAGCAGCAACAGAGAAAAAAATCAGAGTCGATAGCTGCAACCTGAACAGGAGTATTTTCACTCCGGATTTATTCATCAGAACAAATATAATAATTTTTCAATATCAAATGCCTGCAACACTGGCTTATTTTATTTAAAAGTAATTTTATAAATATCCTCTTTCCCGTAGCCCGCTGACTCTTTAAAAAGGGAGTAATAACCTGCTTTTCCATTTTCGACCGGCATGAAGAAGATATTATCATCAGGAGTATTGATAGGGTACCCGAGATTTTCAGGCTGGCTCCAGATATTATTTGACTGAAGGTTTGATCTGAAGATATCATATCCTCCCATGGTCGAATGGCCCTGCGAACTAAAGAAGATTGTCTTGCCGTTGTTTATAAGGAAAGGACGATCTTCATTGAACTGTGTATTGATTTCCGGACCCATGTTACCAGCCGGCCCCCAGTCGCCATTAACTTTTTTTGATATGTACAGATCAAGTCCGCCAAATCCTCCCGGCCTGTCAGAGGCAAAAATAAGCTGACTGCCATCTTCTGAAACAAAACCGTGCGATTCCCAGCTTTTGGTATTTATATTCTTGTTGAGCTTTGCTGTCGGCCCCCAGCTTTTACCATCAAATGAGCTTGTATATATATCGCTGTTATAGTTATCGTCTTTTGAAAGGTATAAGGTTTTGCCATCAGGAGAGAGACAGGAAATGAACAAGTCGCCGTCGGACTGCAAATCTGGGGTAATGTTGACAGGAGTGCTCCATTTCCCGTTCAGGCTCCGCGAAACCATTATTGCATTATAAAACTTTAGTGATACCATAAATGCAAAGGTTTTGCCATCGGCAGAGATAACAGGATTGAAATTTGATCTTTCGTCGTTGAAAGGAGATCCGATATTCTCTTCAGTATAAGAGACCGGTTTGGAAATATACTCTTTTGCCATATCGCACGATCTGATCTGCTGGTTGACAAAGTCAATATTTTCATGGTCATCAGGTATCAACGTAGCCAGGTACCTCTTAAAGGCATCCTGAGCTTTGTTGAACTGATAATTTACAAGATATGCTTCACCCAGTTCAAATAAGTCATCATAAGGTGCCGTCAGCTGACTTACTGAACCCTCCTTACGCTTTGCTGACATATTTTTGGAAGCCGTCTCCAGGTAATCGATTGAAAGGTTCTTTTTCCCGTTTATATTAAGATAGCAGACGCCTATCCTGTAACTGATATTTGCATTGTCCGGAAACTTTTCAGCGATCTGAAGATAAAAAGAGATGGCATCTGAATAATCTGCATTCATAAAGAAATATTCAGCTTCATTGAAAGTCTCCTGATAAGTTTTGATATCCTGTGCAATCAGGAAAAAGGGGGAAAAGGCAATAATGATCAGTGTCACAATTATCCTGCGCATATCTATTGGTTTTGCTAACAAATTTAAAAAAAATGGAACAAATAACTAACCTGTTATTAATTAAATAAAAAATGGCCGGAATTAACCGGCCATTTCATTAATCTTTCTTTTCCTTATCCTTCTTTCTTCTGAAGAAGAATAACAGGAATAATGCTCCTGCAGCGCCAATGACCCATAGGTACCATAATTTATGTTGCTGCGAGGCGATCATCTGGGATTTTATTGTATCGACAGAAATATTAGCCGATGAAATCAGATTTGCAAGGCTGTTAAAGAATGCTTCATCAGTTATATTGCCTTTCCCCTTGTTTTTTAGAATGTAGAGTACAAGCTCTTCCGGGGAAGTGATTTTCTCTTTCTTCAGGTTCAATGAATTAATCCATGTTTTCAGAGGTTCCTCAGAATTCATAGCCAGGTCACCGGCAGATTTTTCGGCTTTGGTGTCTTTGTAAGTACTTATTCCAGCTATTAATTTGCTAAACTGGTCATCCGTGAAATTATTTTTAAGGGATTCATCATAAAATGACTTCAGCCATTTACCTGATTTTTTAATCTTCAGTTTGTCAGTAGCCTCAACTGATTGTCTCAATGATGAAGCTGATCCGGAATTTTCACTATAAGCCAGTATCTTCTCCTTCATAATCGCTATCAAAGGATCAGTATTGGTAAGGATGTCAGCAGCAACCAAATTCAGATCAGACGGAGTCACTTTGTCTCCAGTTTTCGAGGCTATATACTCCTGCAGATCGGTCCATGTCTTCAGGTTCTGCTGGTAGATATCAACGTCTCCAAGTATTTTCTTCAGGTCGCCTTCGGAATATTTAGCCATCAGATGGACTGCAGATTGGGTCAGAACGTTATCCATGACTGCAACCTTCAGGGCCAGCTTATCAACTTCCTCAGGGCTTATTGAACTCTTAGCGGCTTGCTCCTTTATGTAGGATACCAGGTCATCGACCTTGCCAAACTGCTGATTGTTTATGTCGGCACCTGATATGACTTTTTTCAGCTTGTCATCGGCACGAATATACATCATGGCGGATAGTGCAGCTACCTGTTTCTTGGCGATGATCCTGCTGTATTCTGGTCTTATAAGCGGCTGGGATATGACTCCCTTTTCCCTTGTAATGAAAACATCAGTAATGGTCGTATTGCTGAACCTGTCAGTCAGCTTAAAGGTCACTTTGTTATCGCCGGGCCTTGGAACCATTTTATAATTGAAGGTAGTATCAGAGATGTCGTAAGTATCAGACTTAATAAGTGAATCTCCTGACCATTGTTCAATTACAAGCCTGGATTGGGGTTCAGTCTTCAGAGGGAAAAGAATGGTATCTCCCTTTGATACAGAGATTGTTTTATTGCTCTTTACCAGGAGATCTGCGATAAAATCTGTTTTGGGAAGGACTGTGCCTGGCATTACGAAGCTGTCGGACGGGTTTGTAAGTTCCAGGTTAAGGTTTCGTTTTACTTTTTCACTGCTCGGAGATTCATAGGTGACTTCATAATTTCCCTGCGGCACCTCAAATTCATATTCCCCGGTCTTTGGATTGGAATAGACAATTATTGTCTGGTTGGGATTTTTGATATTCATTGCGCTGATCTTTACGCTGTCGTTGAAATTGGATATCAGGTCAGCCACCTTGACCATACCTCTTACAAGAAACTTCCTTGGGTGCTGGTCAGAAAAGATCTCTATCCTGTAGATATCCTGTATACCGTATCCAGATGGTTCAACTTTAGAATAGTATCCTTCATAACCTGCATTTACAGGATCAAAGAAGACATCATCATCGGTTGAGTTAAGCGGGTATCCTAAATTAAGGGGAACTGACCATTCTCCATTATCGAGCAGGGTGGAATAGAAAATATCATATCCTCCGATATTGAAGTGCCCCCTGGAGCTGAAGAAAAGAGTCTTGTCATCCTCGCTCAGGAACGGAGTCTCCTCGTTGTACGGAGTATTAATCGCAGGTCCGAGATTTACAGCCGGTCCCCAGTCCCCTGTAGAATCCCTCTCCGATACATAGATGTCAAGTCCGCCAAGCGTCCCTTTGCGGTTGCTTGTAAAATAGAGCTTCTTATTGTCGTGTGATATTGTAGCGTGAGACTCCCAGTATTTTGTATTTATGTTATCATTCAGCTTGACAAGCGGTCCCCATGTTCCGTTTTCAAAGGTCGAGGAGTAAATGATTCCGTCGTAATCGGCTGAACTGTACAGATAAAGAGTTTTGCCGTCTTTTGAGATGGATGTCGGGTAAAGGTCCTTGTCAACTTTAAGAACCTCGTTCATGTTTAGGGGGTTTCCCCATGTTCCGTCAGGATTTTTGGTTGCATAGAGAATGGCATCATAGAATGCCTCGCTCCTTGAAAATACAATCGTTTTCTCATCATCCGAAACAACAGGATTAAACTCTGAGTTATTGCCATTGATGTTGCTTCCGAGGTTTTTCTCCTTCACATAAAGAGGAAGCGCTATTAGATCTTTTGCATTGTAGCATGACTGAATTTGCATGTTTACAATTGTTGAATCATAAACTTTGGGATTAAGGCCTTTTTTGAAGATAGTGTAGCTTTCAACTGCCTTGTCGATCTGATTGTTGATCCTGTAAGCATTTGCGAGATAATAATATGCATCATAGGGGGCTCCTGTCTCCTTGAATTTGCCCTCCTTATATTTCGGATTTATGTGTTTAACGGCATCTTCAAGAAATCCGATTGATTTATCCTTTTCGCCGGGTATATTTAGAAAACATTGCCCTATCCGGTACTTCAAATTATAATTATTGGGATATGATCTTAAAAGCTGCTGATACTCAGGAAGGGCTTCCTTGTAGTCCTCAAAAAGCACCCAACTTTCAGCATCATAGAAAGTCAGTTTATTCTCAATTTTTGCCTGGGCGAACAAATTATTTCCGGCTGCGAAGACCAGGAGAAATGCAAACAGAATAACTCTTTTCATCATTTCAGAACAGGTATAACTGATTTAACGTAACTCCTAGATAATAATACATTATTCTGCAATACAATGTTTTACAGGGATTGAGGTTTTATATTACTCAAATTCAATTCTTATAAGGTACTAATATAGCAGAAATAATAGAAAAAGGACAAAAACTATTTGTCCTTTTTTATAAACCAGCAGGATTATTCTGCCAAGTCTGAATTTCAGAG
This sequence comes from Bacteroidales bacterium, assembly GCA_003142255.1. Lineage (GTDB taxonomy): Bacteria > Bacteroidota > Bacteroidia > Bacteroidales > VadinHA17 > LD21. The sequence continues at coordinate 310,622 of PLLO01000012.1, forward strand.
GATGAATTTCAGAATGACATTATTGCAGAATAATACTAAATCTCATCAGCGATATAGTTCTCCAGAATATCCTTTATCCTGTTCAGGAATTTGCCTGCAAGGGCGCCATCTATTACCCTGTGATCATAGCTGAGGGACAGGATCATAATATTGCGGATTGCAATTACATCTCCGTCGGGTGTCTCAATAACGGCAGGCATTTTTCGCACTGCTCCCGTTCCAAGAATGGCAGCCTGAGGCTGGTTAATAATAGGTGTTCCGGCAAGATTGTTATAGCTTCCGAAGTTAGTGATCGTAAAGGTTCCTCCCGTGATTTCATCCGGTTTAAGCTTGTTATTTCTGGCTCTTTCTGCAAGATCATTTACGCTTCTTGCCAGTCCGGTGAGGCTTTTTTCATTGGCATTCCTGATTACCGGTACTATGAGGTTTCCGTCAGGCAGTGCCGTAGCCATACCTATATTGATATTCTTTTTCCTGATAATATTATTCCCGTCAACGGATATGTTTATCATCGGAAATTCGTGTAACGCCCTGGCAGCGACATCTATGAAAATGGGAGTCAGCGTAAGCTTCTGCCCTTCATCTGCCAGGAATTTATCCTTTATGGAATTTCTCCACCTGACAAGCCTGGTGACATCAGCATCAATAAATGATGTTACATGAGCAGAGGTTCTTTTTGACATAACCATGTGCTCGGCAATCAGCTTGCGCACTCTGTCCATTTCAATTATTTCGTCACCGTTTCCGGAAGATTTCCGTTTAATTGCTTCATTAACATGAGAAGGATTTTTGATGGAAGCTGCTTCATTTTCTTCCTTCGCCTTTTGTTTAAGGCTGATGAACCTTGAAACATCATCTTTTGTTATTCTTCCGTCCATTCCCGTTCCGGCAATATTATCAAGCTCAGAATAAGTTATCCCTTCGTTTGCTGCAATGCTTCTCACCAGCGGTGAAAGGAATTTTCCGGATGGCGTCCGGCTTTTAAGGTCATGTGAGACATTTTCTTCCTCATTCTTCTCCCGCCTCGACTCTTCAATGGTCTCGCGGATCCTTTCCACCTCTTTTGTTATTTTTTGTGCTTCACCGGGCTGGGGGTCATTATTATTTTCAATTATCGCAATTATTTCACCAATTCTGACAACGGATCCTTCTGTAGCCATTATGGATACGATAGTTCCTGCTGCGGGAGCCGGAACCTCGGAATCCACTTTGTCTGTTGCAACTTCAACAAGCGGATCATCTTCCTTCACCGTGGCACCCTCGGCGACAAGCCACTTATTTATTGTTGCTTCAATTACTCCTTCTCCCATTGCAGGAAGAACAATATTCATTCTTGCCATATTGATAAAAGATCTAATTTGTTTAACCCGGCCCTCTCCGGCTTTCTCAATTCCGGGAATTCCCTTAAGAGGATCAGTGGATCGATAAATTTATTAACCCTTCCAATTAACAGCTAAAACCGAAAAAGGTTCAGTGAATATGAAGGCTGTTCGGAATCATTTGAACAGCCTTTTAAGGCTTTCATGCAGCCTGTACCGAAAGGTTGTCCTGTCGAGGGATATGACATATTCTTTCGGATTTACATACCGGCTTCCTAAAATATACTTTTCGTCAGAGGATGCAATTTTAAGCGAAACATTGCTGTCAGCAAGAGAATGTATTGAGCCGATTATAACTGAAGAATTCAGATTACGCGAAGCAAAGATCACCTCCTTGATCTTGTTTATCCGTACGACTTCCTTAAGCTGCTGAAGATTGCCGAGCACTTCTTCGCTTATATCGTCAGGACTTATGCTGACCCTTCCGGTAATGACATATTCCCGGGAACTCAATTCCAGCAGCTCTTTGACACCCTTATATCCTTCAGGATCGGACACAATTATTGTCTTTTTTTCCCTTTTGAAAGGATTATCTGCAAATTCCGGCAGGACGACTGAAAGGAACATCCTCCAGAGGGCTACTGCCGGCAATGATATCAATCCTCCAATTAAAATTACAGCTCTTGAAAACCTTATGCCGAGAGGCAGAAGCCCATAAAAAACCAGTATCACCAGGATCCCGGCAAATATTCCCTTTAAAGTTCTACCGACTCCGGATGGCTTCCTGTAACCTGAGAACAGAGCTACTGAAAGAATAATGATCATCGCATAAACCGGAAGGATTATCCCTGTGAAAGCACCGGGATAATTGTATTCGGATCCAAACCTGTAATTTCCCCATGCAGATGCAGCCAGCCTGAAGATAGCCCATACCAGGAGACCGTCGGAAAGAGGCAGAAACAACTTCTTAATGACTCTTTTCAGAAGGGAGAGTCCCGCCCTGAAAAAAATGGCAGTCTGCACCAGGAATATATACGACTTGTGTTTCCCGCTGTTAAAATGCTTCCTTACAAAAATCAGCATGGCCCTGTAGAAATTCAGCAGGACGTTCAGTTGCTCCTTTTTAGTGCTTTCTCCTTTATAATGAATGATCTTTGTTCCCGGGTAATAATAATTAATGTAACCCGATTTGATTAGCCTGTAACTGTAATCAATATCCTCTCCATACATAAAATAATCCTCGTCAAGCAATCCGGTCTTCAATAATGCTTCATGGCGGATAAACATGAATGCTCCGGAAATTACTTCAGCCGGGGTGGTAATATTATTATCGAGGTTCCCGAGATAATACCTGTTAAAGAGACCGGAATGAGGGAACAGGCGTGAAAGCCCTGATATCTTGAAGAACGCAGTTCCCGGCGTCGGAATGGCTCTTTTTGACTCAGGCAAAAACCTCCCCTTGCCATCTATCATCCTTACACCTGCTGCTCCTGCTTCAGGATGATCGTCCATAAAGGAAATGCATTTCTTAAATGTCTCTTCTTCAACCAAGGTATCCGGATTCAGGATAAGTAGGTACTTCCCCTTGGCCAGCTTAAGAGCCTGGTTATTGGCTGCAGAGAAACCTCTGTTTTCATGATTTATTATGAGCCTGGCTCCGGGGAACCTGCTGCTGACCATCGAACTTGAACCGTCAGCAGAATTATTGTCTACAACAAATACTTCGGAGTCAATCCCTTCCAGGGCTTTAAAAACCGAGAGCAGGCACTGCTCAAGGAAATGCCTGACATTGTAGCTGACAATAATTACCGAGAGTTCCATTAATTGTTATTTATCGGCAAGTTCTTCCCTGAAGCTGAAAGAAATCTCCTGACGGATTTTATCATTGCTGATACGGATTTCTGTTGTTAATGGCCCGGCCGAGGGTTATTTCATCTGTATATTCCAGCTCATCACCGATTGCAACACCTCTTGCCAGGGTGGAAATAGCAATGCCGTATTTGTTGAGCTTCCTGTAAAGATAATAGTTTGTAGTATCGCCTTCCATTGTTGTGCTAAGAGCGAAGATAATTTCATTAATGCCTCCTGCGCTGATCTTCTCTTCAAGGCTATCGATCTTCAGATCCGACGGCCCGATACCATTTATGGGAGAAATAATTCCGCCAAGAACATGGTACATTCCCCTGAACTGGCGGGTGTTTTCGAGAGCCATCACATCCTGTATGTTCTCGACGACACAGATAACTGACTTGTCACGCTTCGTATCACTGCAGATACTGCAGATCTCCGTATCCGAAATGTTATTGCAGATCTTGCAGTAATGGATCTCGCCATGCAGTCTTATGATACTCTCGCCGAATCTTTTAACTTCCTCGGAATCGCGTCTTAAAAGATTCATAACCAGCCTGAAAGCCGTCTTCCTCCCGACACCCGGCAGTGATGCAAATTCATTAACAGCGTCCTCAAGAAGCCTGGAGGGAAATTCGGTAAAACTCATAACAGATCTTTTCTGACAAAATTAATTCATTTATTGCTTTATATTAATACGTCTGATAATTTTTTGACTTCCTTTCTTTTTGCTAACCTTGCAAAATTAATTTTTCCCCTATGTCGCCAACCCTTATCCTTGTAATATTCCTGGTATATATAATTCTTCTGTTTACCGTTACCTGGATAACTTCGAGGAAAGCTGACAGCCAATCCTTTTTTATAGGGAACAGGAAATCTCCATGGTACGTAGTAGCGTACGGAATGATCGGTGCTTCATTGTCGGGCGTCACATTCATGTCAGTCCCCGGATGGGTAAGCGAAACGCAGTTCAGCTATATGGTTGTCGTTATGGGCTACCTCTTTGGCTATGTTGTGATTGCGCTCATACTCCTGCCATTATATTACAGGTTGAAGCTGACTTCAATATATTCATATCTTGACCAGAGGTTCGGTTCATGGTCATACAAGACAGGAGCTGGCTTTTTCATCATTTCACGGACGCTGGGAGCGTCACTCAGGATGTTTTTGGTAATCAGCGTTCTGCAGGTTTTTGTCTTTAATGCCTGGGGCATACCTTTCTGGGTTAATGCCATGATATTCATTATATTAATAATTCTATATACGCTGAAAGGCGGAATCAGGACCATTGTCTGGACCGATACACTTCAGACGACATTTATGCTTCTGGCAGTAGTTCTTTCAATAGTTTTTATAAGCAAAGGGCTTGGTGTACCAGTTGCAAAACTATTTACAGATATTAAGGAGAGTCATGTATCAAGGATGTTTATCACTGACTGGCATCACGAGAGGTTTTTTCTTAAGCAGTTTTTCTCCGGGATGTTCATTACAATCACCATGACAGGCCTTGATCAGGAGATGATGCAGAAAAACCTGAGCTGTAAAAATTTAAAAGAGGCTCAGAAGAACATGTTCACATTCAGCGGGATACTCATTTTTGTAAACCTTCTTTTCCTTTTCCTCGGCGCTTTCCTGATGCTTTATGCTCAGAGAAAAGGAGTCTCTGTAACCTCGTCAGATGAACTTTTCCCGACTATCGCTCTTAAGTATCTCGGTCCGACAGCAGGCATCGTGTTCCTGGTTGGGCTTATCTCGGCTGCTTTTCCCAGTGCAGATGGTGCTCTGACTTCGCTTACAACTGTGGTCAGCATAGATTTCCTTGAGCTGAACAGGAGGGAGGGATTATCAGAAAAAACTGCAACAAGGATAAGGTATGTTGTACACCTGTCGATTGCAATTTTGTTCTTTATCAGCATCTTGGTTTTCAGCACTCTGAACAACAAGGCAATTATAGATAAGCTGTTTACTATTGCAGGATATACGTACGGACCATTACTCGGACTCTATTCCTTCGGACTGTTTACCAGAAGAATTCCCAATGACAAGGCTACACCTTTTATTGCAGTATTGTCGCCGGTTATTTGCTTCTTTTTAAGCAAATACTCCGTTCAACTTTTCAACGGGTACAAGTTTGGTTTTGAACTGCTGCTTCTGAACGGATTGCTGACCTTCGCCGGGCTGTTTGCCTTCAGCAGAAATAAGAAATTGCAGTAATAAACAGTACAGCTAAGGTTCCATTTTCTGGTTATTCCCGGAACCTGAATTTGTCTGAGGCGCCACATTCTCATCCGGTTCTTCGGGGGGTTCCTTTTTTATTATAACATTGATTTTCTTGTACCGGAAATTCCAGACTATAAAATAATTGATGCCTGCGCTGAACGTTTTTGCCGAGAGTCCGTATCCCGGGATATAGATAGGCCTGGTGTCCTTGCTGCCTCCGGAGTATATCATTTTTCTCAGGCTGAGCGACCAGCCTAATGAAACATTTCCGAAAAGCTGGGCCCTGAATCCCGGTGTGAGCTCGGCAAAGTGGCCCCAGTGCGATTGTGATGGAACAGATGTGGTGGTTGTCCCCCAGTAACTTTCCTGGCTTAATTCCGGAATTTCGTATGTAAAAACGCTTACCCCATAATGAAGTCCGACTCCTGCCCAGTAATTACCCATTGATGTCTTAGGCTTAAGGAGATTGAAGTCGATACCTGCCCTGATGAACATTCCATTTGTACGGTAACTGTAATTATACTGGGAATATTTATAATTGGCGTATCCTCCTCCGAAATACAGAGATCTTTTTTCATTGAGGTCCGCCGAGAGATACCCTTCTGCTGTAAGATTGTTTTTATCTATTAAATAAATAACAGGACCTGCAAAGTCAATTCCGGCCCTTATGGCAAGGGGAAATACAACAGTATCAGGCGGCTCTGCAGCTGCAGCTGCAGGTTTCTGAGCCATCATATCACCGGTTGAAAGGAGCACCAGCAGGCTAATAATATATGCGTATGTTTTCTTCACTTAGATTGGTGATACTGTTTTTGGTGATGCTTATTTTAACTATTTTATAATTTGTAGTATGAACTGAATCTAAATCATGATAGAATGAATAACCGCACTCTTTTGAGATAAGGTGAGGATATGACGAGTACCAGGCAGTAAGCGTATCATATACGCCATTTATCATTATTGTGAATTTACATTTGACAGATGAATCGTCAAGAGGGAGAAATGCCTGCTTTAAGCTTTTCTTTGCATCATATATTTTGTTTGTATCCATCCCGACACCCCAGAGTGACAGGCTGTCAGGTGCAGTAAGAATGCCTGTGCTGTCCCGGTAAAGCGATGTTTTCATGAAGGCAGTCATCTCATCGAAACATGCTCCGGGAGTACAGGAGTAAGCCAGCAGGAAAGATCCTGCCAGGATTGATGCAATGATTAGATTCCTGAAACTTCTCATAAAATAATCCGAAGCCTCAAAAATATAAAAAATTAGCTGGCAAAACAGGATTACATGAAAATGGCGTGATCTTCTCCGGGAAAAATAAGAGGTAGCAAAAACCGAAATGCCTTAAACTAAGTCAGGTTCTTCAGGTATTCTGCAGCTTTGGCAATTGCATTTTTGATCCCTTCGGGCTTCTTTCCTCCGGCTGTTGCCAGGAAAGGCTGACCTCCTCCTCCGCCATTTATTTCAGCCGAAATTTCCTTTATTATATTAACAGCATTTATGTTCTTCTCCCTGACAAGGTTATCGCTTACCATTACAACTATACTGGCTTTCCCTCCGATCGCAGATCCGATCACAGCGACAATGTTTTCTGAGATACTCCTCAATTCAAGTGCTATTGCCTTCAGAGTATCCGCAGAATCTGTTTCAATCTTACCCGAGATAAACTTAATGCCTTTAATGTCAATACCATTTTCTTCAAGCTCTTTAATAGCGGCCTTTGCAGATTGTGCCTGGAATTTTTCAATTGTCTTTCTGAGTGAGCTGTTTTCAGCAATAAGCTTCTCAACACTATCCTTTATCGATCCGGTACTTTTCAGAAGGGAAGCAACCTCTTCTGATGCAATAAGTTTTTCGTTTATGTACTCATCGGCTTTGGATGCAGTGACGGCTTCAATCCTTCTGATACCGGATGCAATTGCCCCCTCTGAGATGATCTTAATGATCCCGATGCTTCCGGTCGAGGCAACATGCGTCCCGCCGCACAGCTCAATGGAATTCCCGAACTGAACCACCCTCACATTTTCGCCGTATTTCTCGCCGAAGAGCGCCATTGCACCCATGGCTTTTGCCTTTTTTATAGATACGTTTTCCATGATCTTTCCCGGGTAATTTGCCCTGACCATACTGTTAGCGATCTCTTCGACCTTTATGATTTCGTCCCTTGTCATTTTAGCGAAATGGCTGAAGTCGAACCTGAGCCTGTCAGGCGTTACAAGCGATCCTTTCTGCTCGACATGGTTTCCGAGGACTGACCTTAAAGCATAGTGCAAAAGGTGTGTCGCAGAATGGTTATTTGCAGTCATAAGCCGTTTCCAGGCATCGACTTTCGCAATAAAATGTGCTTTAGGATCGGATGGAAGATTGTCGGCAATATGAATGATAAGGTTATTCTCCTTTATCGTATCCCTTATTGAAATATTTTCATCTTTATGACATATATATCCTGTATCACCGGTTTGTCCTCCTGATTCTGCATAGAAAGGTGTCTTATTCAATACCAGCTGTATTACCTCATTACCCTTAACCTTTACTCTTCTGAATTTATTGATAAGTACTTCATCTTCTGTCTTATCGTAACCGGTAAATTCAGTCTCTTCAGAATCCCTGATCACCTGCCAGTCGCCTGTATCAAGTGATGCATCTTCACGTGACCTAGTCTTCTGGCTATTCATCTCGCTTTCAAACTCTTTAAGATCGAGCTGCATTCCGTTCTCCTTGAGGATCAGCTGGGTAAGGTCGACAGGAAACCCGAATGTATCGTACAGCTCGAAAGCAACTTTTCCCGGAAGAATGTTTTTGTTCTCATCCCTGAGCCCGGCGATCATTTTATTGATCATCTTAAGACCTTTTCCAAGAGTTTTCAGAAATGCAGTTTCCTCCTCGAAAATGACCTTTTTTATCTGTTCTCCAGATCTCTTTAGTTCAGGATAATGATCGCCCATTGTTTCGGTAAGGACTGGAATAAGCCTGTAAATGAATGGTTCCTCTATTCCGAGGTTATTATACCCGTACCTGACTGCCCTTCTGAGTATCCTCCGGATCACATACCCGGCCTTGTTGTTTGAGGGCAGCTGGCCGTCGGCAATTGAGAAGGCAACAGCCCTCACGTGATCGGCAATCACTCTCATTGCGATATCTGTTTTCGCACTCTCACCATATTTTTTCCCGGTGATCTTTGATATTTCACTTATGAGAGACTGAAAAATATCGGTATCGTAATTTGATTTCTTTCCCTGGACAACCATGCAGAGCCTCTCAAAGCCCATGCCGGTGTCGACATGCTTTGATGGCAGCTGTTCAAGCGAGCCGTCAGCTTTGCGGTTATACTGAATAAAAACGAGGTTCCATATCTCAATTACCAGGGGATGACCTTTATTTACCAGTTCGTGACCGGGCACTTTCGATCTCTCGCTATCGTCACGGAGGTCGGCATGAATTTCTGAGCAGGGGCCGCAGGGGCCTGTTTCACCCATTTCCCAGAAATTATCTTTTTTTGATCCTTCCAGTATATGAAGGGGCCTGGCACCAAAGCATTTCTGCCACTTTTTGAAAGCCTCTTCATCACGAGGTACCTTATCTTCAGGGCTTCCCTCAAATATAGTGGCATAAAGCCTCTCTTCCGGAATTTCAAGCTTGTCTGTCAGAAACTCCCATGCCCATTCAATGGCCTCCTTCTTGAAATAGTCGCCAAACGACCAGTTGCCGAGCATCTCGAACATAGTATGATGGTAGGTGTCGTGTCCGACCTCTTCGAGGTCATTATGTTTTCCCGATACCCTGAGGCACTTTTGAGAATTGGCGACCCTTTTGTTTTTTGCCTGGCTGTTTCCAAGGAAGATATCCTTGAACTGATTCATCCCTGCATTTGTGAACATAAGAGTCGGATCATTCTTTACCACCATGGGTGCAGAAGGAACTATCACATGTTCTTTCGACCTGAAAAATTCCAAAAACAACTCCCTCAGTTCCTGTGCCTTCATCTGCTATTAATCATTGAGTTATGTAAATATAACTGTAAATCGGTTTGTAAAATTAATTTATTTGATATAGATTTGTCAATTGTCAAAAATAAAAATTAATAATTCTTACCCGGCTGATGCGAAAGCATAAGTATTTTTTAGACCTTAACGATTTGCAGTACAAGAAGGTGCGGCTCTCTTTGGAGAAGAAGCTTCTGCGTGTGGTTTTATGGTTTGCCGGTACCATTGCAATAACTATTTTCTATAGTACTGTTTTTCATAATTTGTTCGGATCTCCAAAGGAGGCACTTCTGAACCAGCAGATTGGCAACATTAGGCTTCAGTACACGCTTGCAGACAGAAACATGAATAATTCACTGAAATTGATCAACAGCCTCAGGATGTCAGATGAGATGCGCTACAGACCTGTTCTCGATATGGACAGCCTGCCTGAGTCATACAGGAATCCCGGTTTCGGAGGTGTTGACCGCTTTGCTGATCTTGATGGCTACGGGACCTCTTACCTGATGAAAAGCTCAAGGATGAAAATCGAGGAGATGAAAGATATGTTATCTGTTCAGAGCGAATCGTTCAGCACTGTAAAAGATAAAGCTGCTGAATGGAAAATAGAAATGGATCATCTTCCTGCAATCAGCCCGGTTGATCCATCTTTCCCGCTGGGTGAAGGATACAGGTTCCGTGAAGTTCACCCAGTGTATGGAGATAGCAGGATGCATTATGGTCAGGATATTGAAGTACCTTATGGTACAAAAGTATATGCAACAGGCGACGGGAAAGTTGTGGAAGCAGGCAGGAATACGGGCGGATTTGGAAATGTAGTAATGATCGATCATGGTTATGGGCTTGAATCAATATACGGACATCTCAGCAAAATACTGGTCCCGGTTGGAATGAATGTCAAGAGAGGAGATCTTATCGGAATAAGCGGAAGCACAGGAGCATCAACAGGACCACATCTGCACTATCAGATTAACAAGTACGGGCAACCTACTCCTGCTATCAATTTCTTCAATAACGATATCACTCAGGATCAATTCAATGAAATGATCCAGGCTTTCGAATCAAAATCAAAATACAGATAGGTTTTTCCTGTTGCTTTTATTATATCTATGGCCTGCGAAGGTCATATTTTGTTTTATGATGATTTGATTATCTTTGCAACATGCCAAAGTCACATTACAGATTCAATCCCGAATCGCTCAGTTTTGACAAGATCCGTCTGGGTATATGGGCAGTGCTGCTCAGGGGATTTGCTTATTTTGTGGGTTCGGTGATTATTGCAGCTGTTTATTACCTCATCTTCGCTTCTTTTGTCGACTCTCCAAAAGATAAAGCCCTTCTGCGTGAAATAGCCCAGATGACCCTTCAGTACGATATCATTCATCGCGAAATGGATAATATCGACAAGGTTATAGGGCAGCTGCAGGAGACAGATGATAACCTCTACAGAACTGTTTTTGAAGCTGAGCCTATTCCCCAAACGCTTCGTGAAGGGGGTACCGGAGGCATAAACAAGTTCAAGGAGCTGGAGGGCTACAATAATTCGAACATAGTCATTGAGACTTCCAAAAGACTCGATAATATAAGGAAGAAAGTTTATGTGCAGTCGAAGTCATTTGACGAACTCATTTCTCTTGCAAAAAGAAAGGAGGACATGCTTGGAGCCATACCTGCAATTATTCCTATTTCAAGCAGGGATCTTATTCGTGTGGCTTCAGGTTTCGGATTAAGGATTCACCCTATTTATAAAATAATTAAGTTTCATGCAGGAATGGACTTTACCGCACCAAAAGGTTGCGATGTTTATGCAACAGGGAATGGCATAGTTTCAGATGTAATTACATCCCAGAGAGGGCTTGGGAAGCATGTTATTATTGACCATGGATTTGGGTACCAGTCAATATATGCCCACCTTGATGGGTTCAATGTTCGTAAGGGACAGAAAGTTAAGAGAGGTGATGTGATCGGTTTTGTAGGAAGTACTGGTACCTCTATTGCTAACCATCTTCATTACGAGATAAAGATCAATGGCCAAAATGTCGATCCTGTAAACTATTTCTTTAACGATCTTTCAGCCGCTGAATACGAAAAGATGATTGAAATTGCCTCGAAAACCGGGCAATCATTTGATTAGGAATTCCGGCTTGCAATCATGAAGAGAAACCTCGTCTACTTAACAACAATATTATTAATCAGCTTTTTATTCATTCAGAATACAGCCGGGCAGGCTGATTCTGCAATTTTTCAACGAAAAATAACAATTGCAGCTGTCGGCGATATAATGCTCGGATCAACATTCCCTGACTCGGGAATGCTCCCGCCTCATGATAATCCTTTGTTGCTTCTTGGCAACCTGGCTGATACTCTTGCTTCCTTTGATATTACAGTCGGGAACCTTGAGGGTTCCTTCCTGAATAGCGGAGAACCTTCAAAAAAATGCAGGGATACGACAATATGTTACCTCTTCAGGATGCCTGAAAGATATGCGGGTGCACTGGCACGGTCTGGATTTGATATCCTCAACCTGGCGAATAATCATTTTGGAGATTTTGGATACCGTGCAAGAGTGAGAACAAAGATGCTGCTTGATTTGCTGGGCATTCATTATGGAGGACTACTTGAGTATCCAACGTCAATATTCAGGAAAGACTCCATCCTTTACGGTTTTTGTGCTTTTGCTCCAAATGCCGGTACGCTTGATATAAATGACACTGTCAGGGCAGAAGCGATCGTGAGAAAGTTGGCAGATACCTGTGATATAGTAATCGTTGAATTCCATGGAGGCGCTGAAGGTGCGGATTTTCAGCATGTTCCAAAATGCGAGGAGATATTTCACGGTGAGAACAGGGGAGATGTCCATGCCTTCGCCCACAGGATGATAGATGCCGGAGCAGATGTTATATTCGGAAGCGGTCCCCATGTGACCCGCGCCATTGAGGTATATAAGGAAAGATTCATTGCATACAGCCTTGGCAATTTCTGCACCTATGGGAAATTCAATATTCTGGGTCCTAACGGGATTGCCCCGCTGATAAAAGTGGAAGTTGATAAAACCGGCAGGTTTTTGTCGGGAAGAATAATCCCTGTTTTCCAGTCAAGGCCTGAAGGTGTGCGGATTGATCCTGAGAAAAAGGTGATAAGTAAAATTCGTGACCTTACTGCATCTGATTTCCCGGATGCAGTTGTCAATATTTCGGAAAATGGTTATATTTCATACAAATAAAAATTATGCCGTACGTTGAAAAACCTGTCGAAAAGCTCTATTATTCAATAGGCGAAACTGCTGAAATACTGAATGTCCCGGTATCAACTGTCAGGTTCTGGGAAAATGAATTCGACATCCTTAAACCGATGAAGAATAAAAAGGGAAACAGGATGTTCACCCCTGGCGATATTAAGAATCTGAAGATAATATACCATCTTCTCAAAGAGGAGGGAATGACTCTTCCCGGTGCAAAGAAGAGACTTTCCGGGAAATGGGAAGAAACTCAGTATAAATATGAGATCAATGAATCGCTTCAGAAGATCAAAGGATTGTTGCTTGACTTGAGAGATAATATATGAAACTAAAAGAACTTTGTTCATTCCTGGATACTTCAATCCCCTTATCGTACCAGGAGGATTATGATAATTCGGGCTTGCAGGTCGGTGTTCCCGACATGGAGGTAAATTCGGCATTGCTTGCACTGGATATTACGGAAGATGTGATTGATGAAGCTATTGCTGACAGTTGTAATTTAATAGTTTCACATCATCCCCTGATCTTCAGACCGATAAAAAAACTATCAGGGGGTTCAACGACGGAGAGGATAGTGTCAAAAGCAATAAAGAATGATATTGCGATCTATTCTGCTCACACAAACCTTGATTCACTTCCGGGAGGAGTCAGCTACAGGATGGCCGATAAACTGGGTCTTACGAATGTCAGGGTTCTTGCCCCTTTGAAAAACAGGCTCCTGAAACTTGTCGCTTTTATCCCTGAAAATTATCTCGAAAAGGTTAAGGATGCAGTCTTTGAGGCAGGAGCAGGAGTGACAGGCAACTATGACAGATGCAGTTTCAGCACACCGGGTACCGGAACCTTTCGTCCCGGAGAAAACGCAAATCCATTCGTCGGCAAAAAGGGCAAGATCCATTTTGAGAGGGAGGTGAGGTTTGAAACAATTCTGTACACCGGGTTGAAGGAGAAGGTTATTGAAGCACTGCTTCATGCTCACCCATACGAAGAACCTGCTTATGATATCTACATGCTTGAAAACGAAAGTACGAAAGCAGGGCTTGGCTGCATAGGCGAATTGCCTAAGCAAATGGAGGCTGGCGAATTCATAAAGCATCTTGCAGATATTTTTTCTGCCAGAGGCTTAAGATACTCGAGGATATTTGATGGTAAAATCTCAAAGGTTGCACTTTGCGGAGGCTCGGGAGCATCCCTTTTGAAGGAAGCAGTTGCTTCGGGTGCAGATGCCTTTGTAACTGCTGATATAAAATACCATGCTTTTTTTGATGCTGAAAACAGGATTCTCCTGGCCGATATAGGTCATTATGAGGGTGAAAAATTCTCTGTCGAAATTTTATACAACTTAATTATCAAAAAATTCCCTACATTCGCACTCCGGTTTTCAGAGATAAATACAAATCCGATTAACTATTTTTAATATGGAAAAAAACAAGACAAAAGACGCCGAAATTTCTGTTGAGGATAGGTTACGGGCATTATACAGCCTTCAGATGGTCGACTCAGAGATCGATAAGATCAAGACCCTGAGAGGCGAGCTTCCTCTTGAGGTTCAGGATCTCGAAGACGATATTGCCGGTCTTGAAACCAGGCTTGGTAATTTAAGGGACGAAGTTGCTACTCTTGATAAATCGGTTTCTAAAAAGCATACCGAGATTGGAGATTCTGAAGCCCTGATAAAAAAATACGAAGAACAGCAGAAGAATGTCAGGAATAACAGGGAGTTCGATTCGCTCTCAAAAGAGATCGAATACCAGTATCTTGAAATTGAGCTTTACAATAAGAAGATCAAGGAATTCAATGTACAGATTGAGGAGAAGAAAGTATTGATTGGTGAGTCCGAAATTCTGCTTGAAGACAGGAAATCAGACCTGGATACCAAGAGATCAGAGCTTGATGAGATCATCTCAGATACACAGAAAGAGGAAGAAGGTCTTTATAAGAAACATGATAAAGTGCAGGGGATAATTGAAGACAGGCTTCTTACAGCATACAAGCGGATTCGCACAAATGCGAGAAACGGTCTGGCAGTTGTTCCGGTACAGCGTGATGCTTGCGGTGGCTGCTTCAATCAGATCCCGCCACAGCGTCAGCTTGACATCAAATCGAGGAAAAAGATCATCGTTTGCGAATATTGCGGACGCATCCTGGTAGATGATGAAATAATTAAGGAAGGCAAGATTTAACAATCTTTGATATGCCTTAGAAAGCCGGTCCGTCGAGACCGGCTTTTTTATTAATATGTACTCACCCCACTTCGTAAAGAGGGGGTGTAAATCAGACTGGTGCATCATTCCCCCTCTTTGCAAAGCAGCTACTCTTTATACATATCTTTTTAATCATTTTGTTTATTTCAGGGGAGATTCCTCATTCATCCACCGGCCGGCGGATTCATTCGGAATGACAGTTCATTTGTTATAAGGGAGGGAAGCATAGGCGATTCGCTCATGCGAATCGCCTATGCTTCCCCTATTACCCAAAATAGCCCTGTCATTCCGAGCGTCAGCGAGGAATCTCCTTATTAATTTAATCATTTACTCTGTGAATTACTCCGTGAATTACCCCGTATAATTCTGTGTTACCCTGTGGTTAAAGGATTTCAAAATAAATGTCTATAAAGAGTAGGCAAAGCAGAGAGGGGGAAAAGAATAGGGGGCGAGTACATGAAAGCAAGTGGTGACAAGCAATTAGGGATTGAAGCAGGAAATTATTCTTAAATTTATGCTGAAATTAAATCCTTCGCAATGACATCCGCTGATTTCAAAAAACTTATTTCGGAAGGGATCCCTTCAGTGCTTCCACAGGTAAAACCTTACGATAAAAACATTAATCACGCTCCGAAACGGAAAGATATCCTTACAAAAACTGAGAAAAAGCTGGCGTTGAAAAACGCGCTGAGATACTTCCCGGTTGAATTCCATGAGGTGCTGGCAAGGGAATTTGCTGATGAGCTAAAGAATTATGGAAGGATCTATATGTACAGGTTCCGTCCCGATTATGAGATAAAAGCCCGGAATATCAATGATTATCCATCCAGGTCACTCAAAGCAGCGGCTATAATGCTGATGATAACAAATAACCTTGATATGGATGTTGCCCAGCATCCTCACGAGCTTATCACTTACGGCGGAAATGGCGCTGTTTTTCAAAACTGGGCACAATACAGGCTTACAATGGAATACCTGTCAGAGATGACAGACGAGCAGACTCTCGTTATGTATTCAGGTCACCCTCTTGGTCTGTTCCCATCACATCCTGATGCACCGAGAGTGGTTGTTTCAAACGGCATGGTCATTCCCAATTACTCATCGCAGGATCACTGGGAAAGATTCAATGCCCTCGGCGTGTCACAGTACGGCCAGATGACCGCAGGATCGTACATGTACATTGGTCCGCAGGGCATCGTTCACGGGACTACGATCACAATTCTCAACGCCTGTAGGCTGATCAGTAAAAACAGGAAGAGCAATGGGCAGATGCTTTTTGTCTCTTCGGGACTTGGCGGCATGTCTGGTGCTCAGCCCAAAGCTGCAAAAATTGCCGGGTTGATTTCAGTAATTGCCGAAGTGAATCCGAAGGCTATCAAAACCCGTCACTCACAGGGCTGGGTCGATGAAGTTTTTGTTGATATGGATAAGCTGATAAGCAGGGTTAAAAAAGCCAGGGAACTCAGTGAAACGGTTTCACTGGCATACCAGGGCAATATCGTCGACCTGTGGGAAAAGTTTGCCGATAATGATATCAGGGTCGATATCGGTTCTGACCAGACATCATTGCATAACCCATGGGCCGGAGGATACTATCCTGCAGGGCTTACGTTTGACGAATCGAACATGATGATCTCCGATGACCCTGAGAAATTCAAATGGTACGTAAGAAAATCCCTGGTCCGCCAGGTTGAGGCCATTAACAGGCATACAAAAAACGGCACTTATTTTTTCGATTACGGGAATGCATTCCTGTTGGAGTCTTCGCGTGCCGGAGCCGATATTCTCAAACCCGACGGAGAATTCAGGTATCCTTCGTATGTCCAGGATATAATGGGGCCTCTCTGCTTCGATTATGGCTTTGGACCGTTTCGCTGGGTATGCTGCTCAAATGACCCGGACGATCTTACTGTCACTGATAAGATAGCTGCCTCGACGCTGGAAAAAATCATGAAGGGTGCCCCCGGGGAGATAAGGCAGCAGCTTGAGGATAATATTCACTGGATAAAGGAAGCAGGCAAAAACAATCTGGTTGTAGGTTCGCAGGCAAGGATACTCTATGCCGATGCCGAAGGGAGGATTGCCATTGCCGATGCTTTCAACAAGGCTGTGGCAAAAGGGAAACTCAGCGCTCCTGTCGTCATCGGCAGGGACCATCATGATGTTTCAGGAACTGATTCGCCATACCGGGAGACATCAAATATATATGACGGGTCTAAGTTTACTGCCGACATGGCAGTTCAGAATGTAATCGGAGATTCATTCCGTGGTGCTACATGGGTCTCTATCCACAACGGCGGCGGAGTGGGATGGGGTGAAGTTATAAACGGCGGCTTCGGGATGGTTCTTGATGGGCTGAAATCGACAGGCGATAAGCTGAAAATGATGCTTAAATGGGACGTCAATAACGGAATTGCCAGGAGGAGCTGGGCGCGCAATGACGGGGCAATGTTTGCTATTGAAAGGGAAATGAACAGAACGCCCCGGCTTGTGGTAACCATGCCTTCAATTGCAGATGATAAGTTGATTGATGAGGTAATCTGACCGGGGGTCACTTTTCAAGAAGAGCGACCGCAATGGCTACTGCTCCTTCCTCTTTTCCGATAAACCCGAGCTTCTCTGCTGTGGTTGCCTTTATTGAAATATTTTCCGGCAAGGTCTCAAGAATTTCTGATATGGATGCTTTCATCTCAGGAATGAAAGGAGCTATTTTCGGTTTTTCGAGGCAGACCGTACTGTCGATGTTTATAATGTGAAATCCACCTTTCTTTACCAGGTCAAATGATCTCTTCAGCAGTATCTTGCTGTCTATGTTTTTATATTGAGGATCAGTATCGGGGAATAGATGACCGATATCTTCAAATCCGGCTGCGCCAAGAATTGCATCACAAATTGCATGAAGAAGAACATCGCCGTCGGAGTGGGCTGAACAACCTTTTTCCGAAGGAACATTTATTCCTCCCAGCCAGAGCTGGATGCCTTTTTCCAGCCGATGGAAATCGATGCCCTGGCCTATCCTTATTTTCATGTATGGGATTTGCTGGCGTTCCTTAGTGCGCTGAGGTCAAATGAAAGGGAAAAGCGCAGTGTCCTTGCAAGAGGGTTATTCTGCTTGACAGGCATCAGGTAGGAGAAATCGATGGTGAAGCCGCTCATTCTGAATCCGGCTCCGACAGTATAATATTTCCTGTTGCCCTTTGATGCGTCTTCATGAAAGTAACCTCCCCGTATTGCAAACTGGTTGTTATACCAGTATTCTGCTCCCAGTGAATACGTTATCTCTTTAAGTTCTTCGCTGAATCCACCCGGTGCATCATAGAATGACTGGAATATTGCCACGGGAACGGATACATTAGGATCTTTCCCGGCCTTTATCTCGCTCAAGTCAGTTTTAACCGTATCGCCTTTACTATCCACTTCACCCTTTAAATAATAGATCGGAGGTGTCGGGACAAGGAGCTTGTTAAGATCGACTGTAAGTGTTAGCTTATTGTACGAATCAAGATTTATTGTGCCGGAGGTACCTATCCTCAGGTTCATGGGAATGAAATCGGAAGCATGGGAATCAGAGTAGCTCATTTTTGTTCCGATATTCGAGAAATTAATGCCGGCAGCTATTATGGCGTCTTTATTGAAAATAGTCACGGATTTCTGGTAATATCCTGATACATCGGCTGCAAAGGAGATACCGGGTTTTGATGATTCGCCATTAATATATGATCCTCCTGAAAGATTGGAATAGATAAACCTGAATGCAATCCCGCCCGAGAAATGTTCTGTCAGGATCCTTGAATAAGCAGCATCGACAGCCAGCTCATTTGGTTTGAAGGTCATCATGAAGTTGCCATAGATGTCAGTAAACTGGACATCTCCGAGTGAAGAATAAATAAGGCTTCCGCTCAGCACCTGCTTTTTGTCAATTCTTTTATATCCTGTGAGATAGGCTATATTTATATCCGGGACAAGGTTACGCAGCCAGGGGGCATAAGATATTCCTACACCGGCTTTGCCATCGATGAAGGCAAATTTTGCAGGATTCCAGTGCATACTGTAAACATCAGGTGAGGTTGCCACTCCTGCGTCTCCCATTGCACCGGCCCTGGAATCAGGGGCAATAATAAGGAACGGTACAACTGTCTGGATGGCATTAAGCGACTGTGAGTAAAGCCTGGTACCGACCAGCAAGGCTGCTGATAGCAAGACAAATGCAATTAATCTTTGTTTCATTCTGGTTCAGGTAATTCTGCAAAAGTGCAAATATAAAACAATTTTTTTCCTGTGATATTGTATTAAGCTCATAAAATGATTAAACGTCCTGATCCTTCTGCCTTTTCTCCACTAATCGTTTTAACGGTGATCCTGTATGGGTATATGCCTCTTCCGGCCCTTTTCCCGCCTTCAACCGATCCATCCCAGGGGATAGGAGGTATCTCGTAACCTGATACGAATTCCGTTGTTTCGATAATCCTTATAGCTCTTCCTCCGAGATCATAAATCGTGACAGTGATTTCAAGCTGCTGATCGGGACGGTTTTGTTCAGCGGTGAACTTTGTATCATAACTGACAGGGTTAGGATAATTCATGAGGTTTTTCAAAATGAATTTTCCTCCCGTCTCCACTAAAAAATGAATAGTCTCTTCGGACGAGTTATTATAATTATCCCAGGCTTTCAGAGTCAATGAATGGTTACCAAGGCTCAGATCGAATAAGTTATATGTCAGCTTGCCTTTCATGTAATTATCCAGATCATTCTCAAAGTAGCTGTTCAGGACGATTGAATTATTCCTGTCCATGTCAAGGTATGCTGTCAGATCGTGTCCGATGCCTGAACCTGTTGTGTTGATCCCCCCGGCATCGGTAATCAGTGCGAGCAGAGTCGGATTCTCATCGGTTATTCCGCCGTTCCTGAAGAGGGTATCGTTCATGAAAAGCCTGATGTCGGGGCCAGAAGTATCTGCTGATGTGGAGCTTGCAAATCCACCCACAACTACGTCTGAATATTGGCCGTTCATGTCTTTATCTGAATTATTTGCATAATAGCTTATCTTGCCGTTTCCATAAGTATAATCAATATCCCTCGGGACGATGAAGGAGAATTTGAACCTGCCTTTCGAGGCTGTGGTTTTGCCGCTGAAAAGAACATTGTTTCTTAATTCAAACTTCACGGTTAATCCGCCATCATTGGCAAGAGTGCTGATTTTTGATGCTTTGTCGTAAACAACCGGTGAAACGGTTCCGCTGAAATCTGTCATCAGTTTACCTTGATTATCTTCAATATGGCCGGAGATGATAATCTTGGTAAGGGCCTTCAAACTATCGGTTTTTGACAAGACAGATGAATGATTAATCGAATCGGTTACAACCTTCCCGTACCATGGGAATGCAAGCCTTACCGCAGGATCGCCGAGAAGTGTAAAGTTTCTTTTATTCGAACCGTCCCCGGAATTCAATTTTGCCAGCCTGATAATATCTCCCAGCCTCGGCGCATTGCCAGATGAATCGAGTCTGAATGCATAATTATAGATATTTTTGTTTAGAAAATAGTTGGGAGCAGAATATACAACACGCGTTGCGGACATTAATGCTATTGCTCCGCCGTTTTCATTCAGCAATACCATCTCCCCTGAAGATGTATTTTCGGTTATATCTCCTGATATAATGTTCAGCAAGCCATCATCAAACCTGCTGAATTCACAGGTTGCTGTAATGAAAAGCGGAAGCTTCGATCCGTTTTTCCATGAAGTTATATCATCAGTTTTCACAACTCTTTCATGAGCCAGCCCGCTCTCATTTGCATGGCCGATATAATTAAAAATCAGACAGCCTGCATTAATCCTGTCGTTAATCGCAGCCTCAACATCAGGATATGTCTGTCCTGTTGCAGTTGTTACCTGCTTGTAAGCATCGAGATATATCTTGTCAATATTGAATACAGGAACACTGTCGCTAAGTTCAGCCGAAAGTCCTTCTGCATCATAAACATGGGCGTTTCCATCCTCATCGTCTGCAGTAATGCAGATAATATTCTTCCAGTCTCCCAGGTTTGATGGATCCATATACCGGGCAATTTTCCTGGTTACAATACCAGCCTGTGCAGTATCATTTACAGGCAACCGGCCTATACCGATATCCTCAGTTCCATTAACTTCTCCCTCGCCATTATCTAAAAGCCCGTAAAAATCATCAGAGGTAAAAGAGGAGACGACAACATTTGAATTCTGAGACTGATAAGTCGGAATGAAATTGGGATTTTTGGGAGGGAGTGTCTTGTTTTCATAAGATCCGTCACCAAAGAGCAGGAGATATCTGAGCGGATGAGCCGTGCCTTTCTGTTTCATATATTTCATCCTGACAAAATTCCTGATTGCCGAAATATCAGCTATTCCTCCGGCAAACTCATTGTAAATCTGTGCCGGAGTAACAACCATACTCGTAAGACCGCTGTTCGCAAAATGTAATGCTGCAAGCTTTTGAGCATATAGAGCAAACAGGGGATGTGTCACAATTATCATATCAGCAGGTTCTGATCCGTGAAGATTCTGGTTGACTATTGAACTTTTCGGAAGCAAAGGCGAGAGTGTGTTTGCCTCATTAAAAAGCACAAAGTTTCTGATGGTATCGGTTGATTCTTTGAATATAATATCGTCCCCGGTTTTTGTGTATTGAATCTTTCGCACGTTTCCAGGATCTGAAATGTCCCAGGCAACCGGGCTGCTGCCAGGACTCTTTATGGTGAACTGGGTGAGACGGCCGGGTCCGACAGTTCTGGAATCTGAATAAAAAGAAGTCTTGCCGTGGTAAATATTGTTTTTCCTGCATTCAAGCTTTACAAAGTCAATCCAGCCTTTTGCACCGGCTTCGCCATTGTTGAAATAGCTTAAGGAAAATACAGGTGAGGAGGAGAGCGGGTTTACAGATCCGGAGGAATCAGTTATCTGTGCTTGCGTACCGGTATAATTAAGCATATCGACTGAATTGATCTGTACGCTCTGGTGAATTGTTGTCCCTTCGTAAAATCTGAAAAGAGTTGCAACCGGAGCTCTTGCCAGAACCCTTATCCTGAATTTCATTTTCTGATCTGTGAGGATGTCGGAGAATCCCGGGTCGATGGTTGTACTGCTTAAAACTGATACCGGCTGATACCATTCTCTTCCTGATTTGAGGAGATTCTCAATTTCCTTCTCATGGAAATAGAGAGCATCTGATGACGAAGAGTAATAATCCGGCAAAGCTGCCGGCTGAACAGCATCAGCGATTTTCTTCGCCGGTGTGCCGCCGGAAGTAAGAAAATAATATGCGGTATCAGAGTAATTATGATGGACAAAATCGTAATCTCCGGCCGAAGGGTCGAACTTCCACCTGCCTGTTCCCTTCCCGAAGAAAAGAAGGTAATCGCCTTCATTGAATATTCCGTCGCTTCCTGTGTTCTTATAAATCCCGATCTCATCAAGATCGTCCGGCTTGGGATCATTATTATAGTACGAGAGCTGGCCGAAATTATTTCCAAAGATCTTCGGATTTGATGGGTCTGTGAGGCCTAACTGCTTCAGCTGTGAGTAGTCGATCTTGTAAATGCCATCCTGTACGACAGCAATTTTAAACCATTGGCCCGAAGAGAGCACTGAGGAAGAAGAATAACTATCTTTGGGTGCCTGAGCCTGAAGGTTGCCCTGCAAAAGCAAAGTGATGAGCAACAATATCTGGTATGATCTGTTTATCATTCCGGGCAAAGATAGAAATGTGATTTATGTTTTTAACAAATTCCGATTCTTTTATAACCAGGCCGGATTTAAAATAATAACGTATTCATTGCGTTGATATTGCTGTTACGATACATATGGCAAGATACCTGATCACTCTTCTTTTTATCATATCTTTCCTGGAAATCAGTAGTTTCGGGCAGGAAGTACTTTCGGGCCTGAATTACCAGGGAACGATGATAGGAAACCCTGCTCTGACCGGCAGTGAAGGAGACGGGCTTTTAAGGCTTTCTTATCAGAATCTTTATCCGGGTAATAATTACAATCTTCATTCAGTTTGTCTTTCATATGACAGTTATTTTCCATCCCTTCACGGCGGCGGCGGATTTTACCTTTCCGATAATTATATGGGTGGCATGATCAATGATCTGAAGGGTGGCTTTTCATATTCCTATTTCTTCCGTGCCGGCACTGACCTATTTATCGGGGCAGGGCTCTCAGCCTCGTTTTTTCACAGGGGATTTGACTTCGGCGGTACAGTACTTCCGGATCAGATAGACCCGCTTGATGGTGTTGTAAATATTTCCGGAGAATCGCTTTCATCAAGGGGGAAAACAGTTTTCGATGTCGGCACGGGATTCCTTTTTATCGCCGGCAGGGTATTCGGCGGGATCGCATTTAACCATCTTACTGAACCCGATCTCAGCAATTCTGAACTGGCAGGTAACAGGCTGTACCGGAATATCCTGATTCATGCTTCTGGAAAGTTAGATCTTGATGCCGGGAAAAAGCTATTCCTGCGTCCGATCGGCAAAATTGAGATCAGCAAGGGATTGTTCACAGCCGGTGCCGGCGCTGTTTTCGAGAGCAAAAATCTGTCACTCAATTCGGTACTGCTGGCCGACAATCAGAAGAATATTGATCTGCAGGCAGGATTTTCTGTTAAAACCGGGATTATTGTTGTTTTTTATAATTATCGTTTTAATATTGCATCCGGAGAAAACCTTCTCCCGGTATCTCTGATGCATAGTACAGGCATCGCTTTAAGTTTAAATAATGTTGATAAAAGAAAAACAGTCAAAACAATAAATTTTCCTGAATTGTAGTTATATTTGATGAATAAAAAGTAGTTTTTTATAAAAATTATTATCTTTGATTATTCTAAAAAGCCATAAAACTAAAGGAGTTATGCATAAAATTAGAGCCATACTTATTGTAATGTTTGCCTCATTTTTTCTTGTTTCATGCAGTATATTCAAGAAAAAGAATGGTGATAACGCCTCTACCGCTACAGGATGGAAATATAATGACCCTGATATGGGTGGGTTTGAGGTAACACTCGGAGCAGAACAGCAAACAGGTCCGGGCCTTGTCCTCATCGAAGGCGGACGATTTACAATGGGACAGGTAGCACAGGATGTTTTATTTGACTGGAATAACAAGCCAAGGACAGTTACCGTCTCTTCATTCTATATGGATGAAACAGAGGTAAGGAACGTGGATTACCGCGAATACCTTTTCTGGCTGAGAAGGGTTTATGTCGATTACCCTGAAGTTTACAGGAGAGCTCTTCCCGATACTCTCGTCTGGAGAAGCCCGATGGGTTTTAACGATCCCTATGTGCAGAACTATTTCCGTCACCCTTCATATAATAACTATCCTGTCGTCGGCGTAAGCTGGATCAAGGCTAATGACTTCTGCCTCTGGAGAACTGACAGGGTAAATGAAAAACTACTTATCGATTTTGGAGAACTGAATGCGGATCCCGATCAGAAAAATCAGAATAACTTCAATACCGAATCATATCTTGCAGGCCAATACGAAGGCGTGGTTAACCAGCTCAGGGAAAGCCAAAACCCGAATCAGACCGAAAGAAGAACAAATTTTGAAGATGGACTGCTTCTTCCAAGCTACCGCCTTCCTACCGAAGCTGAATGGGAATTTGCTGCATACGCCCTCAGAGGAAACACTTTCGAGGAGAGAGTTTATGAAAGAAGAATTTTCCCATGGGACGGTCATAACGTCAGGAACGCATCTACAAAGGCACGCGGCGAAATGATGGCTAACTTTGTTCGTGGACGCGGTGATATGATGGGTGTTGCAGGAAGCTTGAACGATAATGCAAGTATTACTACAGACGTTAAATCATACTGGCCGAATGATTATGGACTTTATTGCATGGCCGGAAACGTAAATGAATGGGTTCAGGATGTATATCGCCCGCTTACCTCTGACGATTTCGACGAATTTAACCCCTTCAGAGGAAACGTCTATACCGACCTTCGCCGTGATGCTAATGGCAAAGTTGTAACCAAAGGAAATCTTGGAAGACTATACGTCGATACCGTTAAAGATGCCGACGTTGCAACTAGATACAACTATCAGAAAGGCGATTACAGGAACTATAGGGATGGAGACCAGCCTTCTTCCATCACAAACGACTGGAAGACTCCCGACCTCAAACAGGGCTCTCTCAGAATGTATGCCCAGGAACTTGGTACAGGTGAGAACAGTGATTACACAACCCTTATAAATGATAACGCAAGAGTTTATAAAGGCGGATCATGGAAAGACAGAGCCTATTGGCTCAACCCATCCACAAGAAGATTTCTCGATCAGAATGAATCCCGCGACGACATCGGATTCAGATGCGCAATGATCAGGATAGGAAGTCCTGCTGGATTCTGATATAGAGCTAAAATAAAGAAAAGCCTCATTATGGAAAATAATGAGGCATTTTTTTCTGAATATGATGACGGAACAAATCTATAAACTATTCAGGGAATCCACAGGAGTCACTACCGATTCCAGGTCAGTTACCAGGGGTCAGATTTTCTTTGCTTTATGGGGCGATAACTATAACGGAAATAAATTCGCTGCCGAAGCCATTGATAAAGGAGCCTCCTGGGCAATTATCGATGATCTTGCCTTTGAGACCGAAAAAACCATTCTGGTCGATGACTGCCTTTTCGAGCTGCAGGCACTGGCATCATACCACAGGAAAGAAATCAAAGCGCCTGTACTCGCAATAACCGGGACCAATGGCAAGACAACTACGAAGGAACTTATCACAGCAATCCTTTCACGGAAATTCAAAGTCCATGCAACCAGGGGAAACCTGAACAACCATATCGGTGTCCCAATCACAATACTCTCAGCTCCTGAAGGGACAGAGATAATGGTCGTCGAAATGGGAGCAAGCCATCTGGGAGAGATCAGGACTCTCTGCCTTATTGCCAAACCCGATTATGGGATTATTACCAATATTGGAACAGCTCATATTGAGGGCTTTGGTTCCGTCGAAGGAGTAATCAAAGCCAAAACAGAACTTTACGAACACCTGCGGAAGGTGAACGGCATAGCAATCTATAATGATAAGGACCCGGTGCTTACCGAGAAAATCTACAAACTGGTAAACCGTGCAGTTCCATATTCAGATCCAACCGGCACTGAGCTTAGTGTAATTTCCGCATCGGCCGGCATGAACCTATCACTGATAGTGGAGTATCTTCACAAGAAGTACAGCATCAGTACAAAACTTTTCGGTGAATATAACATCATCAATATTAAGGCAGCAATGGCGGCCGGCCTCTTCCTGGGAGTCGGAATGAAAGAGATAGCTGAGGAGATCGCAAAATATAATCCGGGAAATAACCGGTCGCAGATAAAGGTTACAAAGAGAAATACCCTGGTATGCGATTCATATAACGCAAACCCTTCAAGCATGAAAATGGCAATCGAATCATTTTCAAAAATTAAGGCTGACAGAAAGATGTGCATCCTCGGCGATATGCTTGAGCTGGGAGATAAGAGCGAGGAAGAACACCTCAGAGTCCTTAATATATTGAATGATAATAATATTAAGGAGGTTCTCCTGACTGGCCCTCTGTTTTCAAAGGTATCTTCAGAATCTGGCTTCAGATCATTCCCTGATATAAGAAAACTAAAGGAATACCTGAAATCGGAACAGGTAAGCGGATATCATATCCTGATAAAAGGATCGAGAGGGATTGCACTCGAACAGATATATGATCTTTTGTAAGGGAATCATTTATTTCCCTGACTTCCGCCTGTAAATTCAATATTTATAAGCAGCACCTCTGAATGGCTTCCAGACCTGACCCTGGGGCCCCAGAGCCCAAACCCTGATGAGACGATTATCTGCGAATTACCCTTTTTCATATAGCCGTAGCTCAACTCATAGATCTTCCTTGTAAGGTAATTGAGCGGCCACATTTGCCCGTTATGTGTATGTCCCGACAGCTGAAGGTCGATGCCATTCTTCTCCGTTTCATACAGATGAAATGGCTGGTGATCAAGAAGTATGATAGGTCTTGAGTGGTCAATTCCTTTCATAAGTTCTTCAAGAGGCTGCCGTTCTCTATTATAAAAGCGTTTTGAGTCACGGTCGAGTCTTCCGATAACCTGGATTCCTCCAGGCAGTATGACCACCTCATCTTTCAGGACCCTGATCCCCTTGCTTTCAATGTAGGGTATCGTCTTTGCTGCTCCGCCAATGAATTCATGATTACCGGTTATAGCATACAAGCCATCCCTGGTTTTGGGTTCCCGGAAGTACTTCAGCAAATCTCCCCTCAGTACAGGTCCGATTTCTCCATCAACAATATCGCCAAGTAAAAAGATAACATCAGGATGCATCTCTTCAATCATGCCTGACAATTTTTTAATGCTTCTTTTACGGATGATGCTTCCCAGGTGAATGTCGGAAACGGCTGCGACCCTGAGTTTGTTTATTCCATCCACCCGTTTATTGATAGTAATATTATATTCTTTAACTACTGGGATCACGGCATTTATGAATCCTCCTGCAATCAGCAGAACGGAGATTCCGGATGTAATCAAAAGAGACCATCGCCTGAAGGCGGGTATATTACCGCTTTCAAGAAGACCAGTCAGGCGAAGTATAATAAAAAAAATATCAGATAAAAGAAAGAACATTATGGCATAAAGCATGAATCCCATCCAGAAACCGCCAATAATATTCAGTCCATCGGTAAATACAGAAGAGTGCCGTGATTCGAGAAGTTTTGCAGCAATAAATGTGACTGCCAGAGTTATAAAAATAACGGTATAGAGTATTTTGTTTTCCCTCTGGAACTGGAGTGCATGATATCCCTTGAAGAATATGTATGCATTTGCAAGAGAATAGATTGTAATGACAATAGAGAAAAAAACTATAAACTGGTAATTCTTCATTAATTTAAATGTTCGTTTTTAAGCTGGAGAAAGTTCTGCGCCTCCTGATATAAAACTCAAATACGATGTTTTTGTTCAGTATAAGTCCGGCAAAATCTGTCGGTTCTGATTTTCCGGCTGCTCTTCTCTTCTCTTTCAGCTGTTCAATGTCCCTGTAATAATCCATATGCGCTTTCCAGACTGCCCGGAAGCTTTTGAATTCTCCTTTTGCCAGGAAAAAGAGAGCAGCAATGCCGTCAAGTATTTTTCTGGTAAAAAGGATGCGGTGAAAATTCTTGTCAGGAAGGTTTTTATAGAGGAGGTAAAGAGAATTCCGGAAATTAAGGAATGTCTTAAAAGGCGAGTTGTAGGGGAGAACTCCTCCTCCTACATGATAAACAACTGATTGTGGAACATAAGCGACGCGGTATCCTGATTTATGGAATCGCCAGCAGAGATCAATCTCCTCCATATGGGCAAAAAAATCTGCATCAAATCCACCGCATTTTTTCCATGCCTCAGCCCGGACGACCATGCATGCTCCGGTTGACCAGAATATATCTGTCTGGTTATTGTACTGTCCCTCATCCTTTTCCGTCTTGTAAAAAATACGACCGCGACATAACGGATAACCAAACTTGTCAATGAACCCTCCTGCAGCGCCGGCATATTCGAATTTTTCTCTTTGCAACCAGGAAAGGATCTTCGGCTGGACCGAAGCGATATCGGGATTGATTTCCAGGTAGCTTAACATAGGTTCAAGCCAGCCTTCCGTTACTTCAATATCCGAGTTAAGCAGGACATAGTACCGGGCTTCAATCTGTGCAATAGCCAGGTTATAACCTCCGGCAAAGCCATTGTTTTTATCAAAACGGATAAGCTTTATGCTGCTGAAATTTTCTGCAACATATTCTGCTGAACCATCATCTGATCCGTTATCGGCTATATATATATTAATGTCTGTACCGGTAGAATGGGCCAGAACGCCGGGAAGGAATTTTTTCAGGAATTCAATGCCGTTCCAGTTTAATATTACAATTGCACACTTAACCATTAGCCTGTTCTCTTTTATACTTCCATCTGCGATGGGTCCAGACCCATTGCTCTGGAGTTTGCCGTATGATCTCCTCAAGCCTTCTTACGTGAGTCTCAGTTATAAGGTGCTCAGGAAGCCCTTCACTGTTTTCAAAAAGCAGCTCAGCCGTTAAAGTATAGTATCCTCTCCTTACATTCTGAATATTAAAAAAGACAACTGCCATATTATACTTTGATGCAATTTTTTCAGCGCCAAGGTAAACCGGAGTATCCTGGTTCAGGAACTTCGTCCAGAATTTTATCTCTCCCTTCGGAGGTCTCTGATCAGTAATGAATGCAAACAGGGACCTGATGTTTTTCTGCCTCAGGCTTACTACATCTCTTATGATACCAGACATTGGAGAAAGTATCATATTGTTCTTCGACCTCAGGTTGTTCATAAACCTGTCAAAGTGCTTATCTTTCAGAGGTTTATATATTGAAACAGTCTGAAGCTTCGTATAAAGCGGCAGGCAGGCCAGCAATTCCCAGTTTCCGAAATGGCCAAGGACAACTGCTACATCCCTGCCTTCATTGTAAAGCCTGTCGAGCAACTCAGGATTTGTCATATGGAGCCTTTGCATTGTCTCCTGGTTACTCATATGGATAAGTTTGAAGGTCTCGATGAAGAGGTCGCAAAGATGATGGTAGTATGCTTTTTCGATTTTTATGATTTCCTTAATATTCTTTTCGGGAAAGGAATTCACAAGGTTGGTACGGACCACCTTTCTCCTGTAGCCCGGAAAGTAATATATAAGCGGAAAAATACAGTCGGACAAAATGTAAAGGACAGGCAAGGGCAGGAGAGTAAGTACCCAGGCAAACCCATAAACAATATAAAAACCGATGGCTTCCATTTCCCTAAATGACTAATCCCGCATAAATTTACTCACAATTTCCAGAAATTCAGGAAAAACGAAGCGATTGGCTGCAACAATTTCATGGCCGGTAAGATTCTCTTCTTTTCCAGAAAAATCGCTGACCCTTCCACCGGCCTCTCTTACAATGATAATGCCTGCAGCTACATCCCATGGCTTGAGGTCATATTCGTAAAAAGCCTCGAACCTTCCGCATGCCACATATGAGAGATCAACAGAGGCCGATCCGAGTCTCCTTATGCCATGGCTGGCCCTGCAAAAATAAGAAAGGCAGCTCATATACTGTTCGAGACGGCTGAAATCGTTATAAGGGAAACCGGTAGCTACCAGCGAATCTGAAACCTGTTTTGCTGATGAAACATTGATCCGGCTTCCATTCAGCCATGCTCCACCGCCTATCCAGGCTGTAAATGTCTCATTTCCTTCAACTTCATGAACAACTCCTGCAACAGGCACATTATCTTTTGTAAGTGCAACACTGATTGCATAAGGATGCAGGCCATGCACGAAATTCGTGGTTCCATCAAGGGGGTCAATGACCCAGCAGTATTCTGTGCTGGTTTTCGAGGATGTTCCTTCCTCGGCAAGGAATCCGGCTTCCGGGAGGATAACTGCCAGCTTCTCTACAAGCATTCTCTCGGATTCCTTATCGACATAACTCACAAAATCATGAAGCCCTTTATTTTCAGTCCTGCTGATATCGAATCCAGTAGATTCCTTCTTAATGAACCTGCCTGCCTCCCTGGCTGCTGATTCTATTTTGCTGCAAATATCCTTATAGTCAATCATCATTAATCAATTAGTTCAATTTCCACTTTACCATTGTCTGAAATTCCGGTCAGCCTGACTTTTTTAACTTCTCCTGCGAGTGCCGATTGCCAGGGATGTTCAACCCTGATATAATTACCCGTGTATCCGCCTATCATTCCGGCACTTTTTGCATGTTCAAAAAGTACACTTGCATTGCATCCGGTGTTCTGAGCGAGAAATGCATGATGCTTTTGTTTCGAAAGTGAAATCAGTTTTTTGCTTCTTGATTCCTTTTCTTCAAATGTTACCTTTCCCGGAAGGGTCGAAGCTACTGTCCCAGGCCGTTCCGAAAATGTGAATACATGAAGGTATGAAAGGGGAAGCGTGTTGATAAAATCATAGGTATCAGTAAAATCTTCAGCAGACTCTCCCGGGAATCCCACAATGACATCAGCCCCTATACCTGCAGAGGGAATTAGTTCCTTTATAACACTTATCCGGTCGATGAAAACTTCACGCTTGTACCTTCTTCTCATCAGACCTAGAATCTTGTTGCTTCCGCTCTGAAGCGGGATGTGGAAATGAGGGAGTATCTTGGTACTTTCCGCAGAGAGCCTGATCAGATCATTTGTCAGTAAGTTCGGTTCAATCGATGAGATCCTGTACCTGTATATGCCTTCGACTTTGACAAGCTCGCTTAGGAGGTCATAAAATGAATCTCCGGTAGATTTACCAAAGTCCCCGATATTGACACCTGTCAGGACAATTTCTTTAATTCCTTTCCGGGCAATGGTTTCAGCTTCGCTGATGAGCATTTTGATATCCGGGTTCTTGCTTATACCCCTTGCCATTGGAATGGTGCAGTAGGCACACCCGTAGTCACACCCGTCCTGTACTTTAAGGAAGGACCTCGTTCTGTCGCCGGCGGAAAATGATCCATTAAACATGTCAGATGAAGAGAGATCGCACGAATGGACCTCTGCCTTCGCTTTCTTCACATAGTTATCGAGATAGCTGGCGATATCAAATTTTTCGTTGATGCCCAGTACAAGGTCGACTCCGGGTATGGCTGATATCTCCTGGGGTTTAAGCTGGGCATAGCATCCAACTACAATTATAAATGCATCAGGAGACATGTGGATAAACTTTCTTATTGCCTGCCGGCATTTTCTATCGGCGACATCGGTCACCGAACATGTATTGATAACATAGATGTCGGCTTTTTTGGTATTTGGCACTCTCTCAAACTTCTCTTCAGGAAAAGATCTGGAGATGGTCGATGTCTCGGCAAAATTCAGCTTGCAGCCAAGAGTGTGAAATGCTACCTTTTTTTTTGTTTTGTTCATTCTCTTCAGACCCCCTTCCCAGCCTTCCCCCACGGGGGAAGGAGTAGTTCTTACCTTTCCCCCTTGGGGGAAACCGAAAGGGGGTTTTTCAATAAAGAACTATCAGAATATATCCTTTAGTTTTTAAGTTTTGTCAGGATGAGATTCCTGAATTCAATATCCTTCCCTTCGCTCTGCAGACAGATAAAGCCTTCTGAGGCTGAAGCTCCGGTTGCTTTGTTCTGAAGCACTCCATTGACGAATACCTCGATGGTGTTGGCTTTACAGATGACTTCCATCGTATTCCATTCGCCTACAGCTTTTTCATTTGAGGGGTTCATCTTTTTCACCGACTTTTTAGTCTTATCGATGCGCTCGTTCATGTCACTTCCGTTTGCACAGATAAAATCACCTGCGTTCCCTGCTGCCAGCTGACATTCAAAACATCTCAGCCAAATTGTATCCGGAAGTTGTGCATGAATGAAAATTCCGCTGTTAGTCGCTTCGGCGGGCCATCTCCATTCTGCATGGAGCTTATATTCAGAATAAGATTTTTTAGTACGCATGTAACCGAAAGGGGCTCCTGTGATATGAATCAAGCCATTCTGGACAGTAAATACTTTTGACGGATCAACAGAAGGATCCTTAAGCATGAATACCCAATCGCCAAGATCTTTGCCGTTGAAAAGCTGAATAACATCCTTTCGTGAATCCTTACTGGTTTTTACCCTTGATGAACCAGTCTGTGCAACTGATACATTTGCTGATGTGAGAAAAAACAAAAAGAGAATTATTGTTCTGAAGATTCCTGATTTCATACTTGTCTGAATTTTTAAATAATAGATGAAGCTAAAACAATTATTGTTTGAATATATAAGTAGTATTAATATATAAGTAATTTAAATATAAAAAACAGCCGTTTTTACAGGTTAAGTTTCTTATAGTAATTTGCTTGCAAGCTCTGCAAGGAAGCTTCGTTCTCCCTTTACAAGGTTCACATGCGCGAAGATGTCCTGATTTTTCATCTTATCGGAGAGATAGCTCAACCCGTTCGATGCTGTATCGAGGTAAGGCGAATCGATCTGTTCGATATCGCCTGTGAAGACCATTTTTGTTCCTTCGCCCGCCCGGGTTATTATGGTTTTTATCTCGTGAGGTGTAAGGTTCTGGGCTTCATCGACAATGAAGAATATACTGGAAAGGCTTCTTCCTCTTATATATGCAAGAGGTGTAATCACAAGCTTTTCTTCCTTCATCATTTCATTTATACGGATGAATTCCGGACTCTGATGACTGAATTTATGTTTGATAACCGTCAGATTATCATAAAGAGGCTGCATATACGGCTCCATTTTCTCCTTTACATCACCCGGAAGGAATCCAAGGTCGCGGTTAGCAAGTGGAACGATTGGCCTTGCCAGGAAGATCTGTTTGTATCTTTTATGCTGGGCGAGAGCAGAAGCCAGAGCGAGCAGGGTTTTGCCCGTGCCTGCTTTGCCTGTGAGCGATACAAGCTGTACATCAGGATTGGCGAGGGCCTCGAGGGCAAAGGTCTGTTCAGCATTCCTGGGATCAATGCCGTAAGTAGTCTGTTTGATAACCCTGTTGAGAAGCTTATTTACCGGATTGAAGTGTGCAAGGGCGCTGGATCCGTTATTTTTCATTATGAAAAACTGGTGTCCCTTCATTTCCGGGTCAAACTTGAATTCTTCAGCGGCTACCCCTTCAGGAAGTTCATAAAGCTTGCTGATAAGTTCCTGATTCATCCCTTCCATTATCGTTATACCCTTGTAGAGGTCGTCGATATTTGCAACCTTATCGTTTTCGTAATCCTGTGCGATGATCCCCAGCGATTTGGCCTTCATGCGAAGGTTTATATCCTTGCTTATCAGAACAACCGTCTTGTCCTTGTTCGAATTACAGACATTTTCAGCAATTGCAAGTATGCGGTGATCGGGAGTCCTTTCAGAGAACGACTGGCTTACTTTCTCTGAAAAATCCCTTCCAGTTTCAATGTGAAGGTTCCCAAGACCTTCTCCAAGAGGAATATTTGCTG
Organism: Bacteroidales bacterium; assembly: GCA_003142255.1. Lineage (GTDB taxonomy): Bacteria > Bacteroidota > Bacteroidia > Bacteroidales > VadinHA17 > LD21. The sequence continues at coordinate 344,411 of PLLO01000012.1, forward strand.
TCAATAACATATCACCGGAAAGCTTGTCGAGTTCCCTTGTGAATTCCCTGGCATGAAAATTTATCTGGTCATTACCCCTTTTAAACTTGTCAAGCTCCTCGAGTACGACAATGGGAATAATTACATCATTTTCCTCAAAATTGTAAATGCATTTATAGTCGTGGAGAAGGACATTGGTATCAAGAATAAAGAGTTTCTTGTTATGCTTTTTCTTCATCTTTTAAATAGTTTATAATCAGCACATTAAATCATAACCGGAACGCCATTTCAGAATTGGTGAAATTAACCAAAAAAATAGTATAATTTGTTAACTGTTAATAAAGTCTTTTAATTTGTACAAAAATGGTTTTCACATGGAACTTTACGAGGGAATAATTTCACGTCGAAGCATTCGCAATTATACGGGAGAGAAAGTTGACGAAGAGATTATCACATCGATAATCAAAGCCGGCATGTATGCGCCATCAGCCAGGAACCGAAGGCCATGGCATTTCGTTGTAATTGACGACAGGAGCATAATGAAAAAAATAATGGATGTTCATCCATATTCATCGATGCTGGCTGAAGCTAGTCATGCCATTGTAGTTTGCGGTGACAAAGAGCTGGAGAACGGCCCCGGTTATTACAAGCTTGATTGTTCGGCTGCTTCTCAGAACATGCTACTGGCTGCACATTCAAAAGGATTGGGTGCAGTATGGCTTGGAGTCGAACCAAGAGAAGAGAGAATTAAAGCTGTCAGCAACATTCTCGGACTCCCTTCACACGTTGCCCCGGTCTCAATAATTTCAATCGGAATACCGGCAAAATACCCATCGTCTTTGCCTGAAAGGTTCGATGAGAAAAGGATCAGAAGAAACAAATGGTAATTGACCGCAAGACCGCAAGACAAAAATATGACCTACAAGCAGACACTCGATTTCCTGTTCAGCCAGCTCCCTGCCTATCACAGAATAGGGAAAGCTGCCTATAAAAATAATCTTGATGATTCCAATGCACTTGATTCGTATTTTGATCATCCGCATTCAAGGTTCCGGACTATTCATGTTGCGGGCACAAACGGGAAGGGTTCGGTTTCGCATATGATTGCCTCCATACTTCAGGAGGCAGGATACAAGGCAGGCCTTTATACTTCACCTCATCTCAGGGATTTCAGGGAAAGGATCAGAATAAACGGGAAAATGATCCCCAGGAAGGAAGTCATGGAATTTGTAATAAAACATCACGGGATAATCGAATCGCTGAAGCCATCATTTTTTGAAATGGCAGTGGCAATGGCCTTTGATTATTTTGCACGCGAAGAGGTGGATGTCGCCGTAATAGAAGTCGGATTGGGAGGCAGGCTTGACTCAACCAACATAATTACGCCCGTATTATCTGTGATAACCAATATTGGACATGATCACATGGACATCCTGGGAAACACATTGGGTAAAGTTGCTACAGAAAAAGCCGGTATTATTAAGCATAATATTCCTGTCGTTATAGGTGAAACGCAGGCGGAGACAAGGAAAGTTTTTGAGATGGCAGCAGCAGAGAACAAATCTCAGGTTTTCTTTGCTGACGATGATTACGAGTGCCATCTTCAGCAGATTAATAACCTTACCGGTGAGAGGCAATATAATATAAGGAATATTGCTGAAGATAAGACTATCAGCGGATCGCTCCCCCTGGGTGGTGATTACCAGGCAAATAACCTGAAAACGGTCTGTGAGGCTTTCTCCGTTCTCAGGACGAAATTCAACCTTTCTGATAAAGATCTTATCGACGGCATAAGAAAAGTTATCTCAAATACAGGCTTGCAGGGGCGGTGGCAGGTGCTGAGGACAAAACCTCTTGTGATCTGTGATACCGGACATAACAAGGAAGGTCTGGAATTTGTTGTCCGCCAGCTGACATCAATGAAATCAGCAAGACTGCGAATGGTAATCGGCTTCGTCTCCGACAAGGATCTTTCGCTCTTATTTCCTCTTCTTCCAAAAAAGGCAGAATATTATTTTACCAGGGCATCAATTCCAAGGGCGCTTGATGAAAAATTGCTTCAATCCAGAGCTTCAGAATCAGGACTTTACGGCAAAAGTTACTCCTCAGTCAGAATGGCTATTAATGCAGCAATCGCTGACTCAGGGCCTGAGGATGTGGTTTTTGTCGGAGGAAGCACTTTTGTTGTGGCTGAAGTAATTTAAAGTTGTATATTTAAATACCGAAACTTCAACTTATGAAAAAAGTCATCTCAATTTCGATTCTTATTTTATCTCTTCTGAGCCTCAATGCCCAGACAGAAAAGAAAATTGTGATATTGCATACAAACGATATTCACTCCAGGCTTATAGGCTATGCTCCGGAATCGGCATATACTCCGCTGACTGTAAATGATGATAAAACCATCGGCGGATTTGCCCGGATGGCGACAATCATAAAGAATGAAGAAAAGTCAAATTCAGGAATTACACTGGTGGTGGATGCAGGGGATTTCCTGATGGGAACTCTTTTCCAGGAACTGGAGCCATCTACCGGATTCCAGCTCAGGCTGATGAAGACCATGGGATACGATGTAGTGTGTTTAGGTAACCATGAATTTGATTTTGGAGATCAAAAGCTTGCTGATATGGTAAGCTCGGCTGCAAAAGGCGGACAGATTCCCCAGGTTCTTCTTGGCAATGCCGTATTTAACAAAAAAGACGCTGGAGATGATGGCATCGAAAAGCTATTCAACTCCGGATTGATGGGAAGGAAATATGTCATGGAGAAAAATGGCCTGAAAATAGGTTTCTTTTCCATTTTAGGCAAAGTTGCTGATGATAACGCTGCATATGCTCCTCCTTTAAAATTTTCTAACCAGGTAAAGAGTGCCAGAAAACTGGTCGGCGAGCTGAAGGATGAAAAATGTGATATCATCATCTGTCTTTCACACTCCGGCGTTCAGCTAGATAAGAAAGGGCAATGGGCAGGTGAGGATGTCGAACTTGCAAAAAAAGTCAAAGGGATCAATGTCATAATAAGCGGGCACACGCATACGAAGCTGGAAAAGCCGGTGATGGTGAACGGAACTCCGGTTGTCCAGGCAGGGGAGCATGGACAGTATATCGGGAAACTTGAACTTACTTACAACAATGGAAAAGTAACAGTGGATAATTATTCGCTCCTGCCCGTTGATGACAGGACTGCAGGCGATCCTGTGATAAATCAACTGATTGAAGATCAGAAGAAACTGGTAAATGATGAGATACTTAAACCGATAGGCATGGATTATGAAAAGCCTGTTGCCGAATCGGGTTTTCTGCTTGAATGCAACGAAATGGGCGACATCAGGGGGAGCAACCTGGGTCCGCTGGCAGCTGATGCGATACACAGCTACCTGAACAATCATCTAAAAAACGGTATTGACGTAAGCATGGTTGCTGTCGGTGTAATATGTGATAAGATTATCCCTGGCATGCTGAGCGCTCCTGATATATTCAGGATAATGATGATGGGAGAAGGTAAGGATAATGTGCCGGGTTATCCGCTTTCAAGAATTTATGTAACCGGGAAAGAACTTAAAAGCGTGCTCGAGATTCTCCAGATGGCATCCAAATCGGTTCCTGCTAATTACTGTTATTATTCAGGTATTCGGGTGGAATTTGATCCTAAAGGCGGACTTCTGAACAAGATAAAAAAGATAGAAATCAACGATCGCAGCGGTAAAACAAAGGATGTCGATTTTTCAAAGAAGAACAAGACATTATATTCTGTAGCTGCGAACTCCTATATGCTTGAATTTGTTGGTATTATCAAGAAGATGAGCTTTGGGCTGATAAATGTAGCGCCGAAGGATGCCACCGGGAAGGTAATAACTGACATGAAGGTAGCGGTGATTGACATGGATGAAAACAAGGATGGAATCCAGGAAGGGAAAGAGTGGCTGGCACTTATGGAGTACCTGTCATCAATGAAAGATACTAATGGAAACGGCATTCCGGATATAAGTGAAAAATACAGAACTGCAGTCCAGACTTTTTTTCCTGTGAAAGGCCGATAAATAAAATTAAAACCCGGTTATAGATATCCAGCTGATAGTTTAATGATTATCAGCTGTTTTTTTACCATTTGCTGAATGGATTATCTACTGCGATCCTTAATTTCCTGTTTGCTACATTATACCCTATCTGGTACATTGTTCTGGAAACAAGCTCCATTTTATTAAAATCAATCTTATCAACGACATCACCTGGTGTATGTTAATCCGTATGAAGCCCGGTTGTAAAGAAGAGTACCGGAATGTCGTGCTTTTAATGACTGAATATGGTTGAAGATAGCTTTTCCCGTTTGCCGGCCGGAGACCAAGAAGCTTAGCCTCCGAAACAATGTACTGCTGGGCTATATCAAGTCCCGGTTCTCCATTTTTTCTTCCTTTCAGAAGGGGAGAAGCCAGGAAAGTCAAATAACTTTCAAGGTCAGATGATGTAATTAAATTGGTGCCTGGAATTTTCTTTAGTGAGTATGAAGTTTCAGGAGTATCGATCACTATTAATGAAACCATCAGGCAAGTGATAATGTTCTTCATTGCAAAGGATTTTTAAGATTTACATGCGGTTTGTAAAGGTAGAAAAGTTTTAAATATTTAGCTTATGTACAGGAAACCGGTGAAGCATATATAATATGACCACGATAGCAAGAGTTTCTGATTTATACTCCGGATTTTTTAATAAGTTTGCAGACTTAATTAATTCTTAATGCAGGTAAGTATTTTTTTCTGGATAGGATTTCATGTTCTCGTCTTTCTGATACTCGCCCTCGACCTTGGTGTTTTTAACAGGAAGGAGCATGAAGTGCCTGTTAAAGAGGCATTGACCTGGACTGTCGTCTGGATTTCGGTGGCCTTGCTTTTTAACCTGTTTGTCTTTTTTGAATTTGGAAAGACAAGGGCGCTTGAATTCCTCACGGGCTACGTAATTGAATATTCACTGAGTGTAGACAATATTTTCGTATTCATCCTGATATTTACCTATTTTGCAGTTCCGGCCATATACCAGCATAAAGTTTTATTCTGGGGTATTCTTGGCGCCCTGATTTTGAGAGGCATTTTTATTTTTGCCGGGGTTGCGCTTATAACGCGGTTTATATGGATAGTCATAATCTTTGGTGGATTTCTTGTTTTCACCGGGATCAAAATGTTGTTTCAGGCCGAGATACAGTTAGAACCAGAGAAGAACCCGGTGGTCAGGTTCTTCAAAAAGTTTTTACCTGTAACGGGTGAACTTCATGGGAACAGACTCTTTGTAAGGAAGAACAAGCTTTTGTATGCCACTCCTTTGTTTATGGTTCTTATAATTATTGATGTATCGGACCTTATCTTTGCAGTCGATTCAATACCTGCAGTCCTGGCAATAAGCCATAATTCATTCATAGTTTATACCTCGAACATTTTTGCTATCCTCGGACTCAGGTCGCTATATTTTGCAATAAACGGGATCATTGGATATTTCAGGTATCTTAAAACGGGAGTGGCATTTGTCCTGACATTTGTAGGGATTAAAATGCTGACTTCATTCTTCCACATTGAGATTCCGATTCTTCTTTCTCTGGGGATAATTATTTTTATTCTGCTTGTTTCAATACTAGCCTCAATATATATAAAGAAGAAATAAAATTCCTTTTTGACAGATATAATTTCCAATGATAATAATAAGAGGAAATTATTAACTTTACCATTACGATCCTGTAGCTGGATTCTGTAATCAGTCAACTTATCAGATTTAAAATGAATTCAGGAAGAATAAAACCGGTAAATCCCATACCTCTGATTGTTCTTTTCTTCATTATTTCGGCTGGTGCAATACTGATAGGTGAGTTATATTATTACAGCCAGAAGAAAAATCTGCTGGAATCGAGCATGCATGAGCTCTCTACAATTACCGACCTGAAAGTGAGGCAGATAACCCAGTGGAGGCAGGAACGGATCGGTGACGGGATTTTTATCAGCCAGAATCTTTCGCTTGTAAGAGAGTTTTCAGGATTCCTGAAAAATAAGAATGACAAAAAATTGCATGACGACCTGCTGCACGACCTGAAAGCCCTGACAGATAACTACGATTACAAGAATGCGCTTTTTGTTGATAGACACATGAACGTTTTGCTTTTTTATCCTTACCGCGATACTATCATTGGTAATTACCTTAAACCCCGGTTGCCGGATATTATTAATAAGGGTAAGGTCGTGCTTACCGATCTTCACCTTACCGGTAAAGTAAGTTTTGTGCATCTTGACCTTGTAGTTCCTGTAACTGGTCCGGAAAAGACTGATTCGTCAGTTATTGGCGCGCTGATTTTAAGGATAGATCCTGATAAAGTTCTTTTTCCGCTTATTCAGTCATGGCCAATAAAAAATAAAACCTCAGAATCATTTATTTTCCATGTCGAAAACGATTCGATAGTATACCTGAGCGATCTGAGGTATAAGCCTAATGCTTCAATAAGTTTTAAAAAATCTTTGACGGAGGAAAAGCTTGCCTCATCAATGGCAGTAAGAGGATACCTTGAGACTTCGGACGCTGTAGATTACAGGGGTGTACCTGTTTTTGCATCAATGAAAAAAGTGCCTGAATCCCCATGGTTTTTACTTGCCAAGACTGACAAAGATGAGATTTATGAAGGGCTTAAGGTTCAGCTAAGGGATGTCATAATAATCATTATGCTGTTGATTATTATTTCATTATTTCTTTGCGGAGGTTTATGGTGGCAGCAGAGATTAAAGTTTTACCGTGATGAACTAAAAGGGGAACTTGAGAGACAGGCTCTTGTAAGGCATTATGATTATATACTGAAATTCGCAAATGACCTTATTCTTCTTTTGGATAATAATTTTACAATTTTAGAAGCGAATGACAAAGCGCTTGAGATATATCAGTTTGACCGGAAAGATCTTATAGGTAGTGACATCAGCGTTCTTCTGGCAGATTCTTTTAAAAATAAATTATCAGAAATTAAGAAAATACTCAATGAAATAGGTTTTGCAATTTTTGATGCATTGCATAAAAGGAGAGACGGAACAGAATTCCCGGTTGAAGTAAGTGCCCGTAAAGTTGATATTGAAGGTGTGACCTATTATCAGTCAATAATGAGGGATATCACTGAGAGAAAGAATTCAGAGGAGATTCTCCGGGAGAGCGAGGAGAAATTCCGTAAGGTCTTTGAGGACAGTCCGATTGGGATGGTAATGACCGGCAAGGATATGGGCATTCTCACGGTGAATAATTCATTCTGCAATATGCTTGGGTATTCGGAATCGGAACTTTACGGGTCGACGTTCAGAAGATTTACTCACCCTGATTATATTCCGGGTGATGAACTTGAAATGCTGAAGCTGGTTGCGAGGGAGATCCCCGTTTATCATACTGAAAAGCGATATTTTAAAAACGATGGTTCCATCATTTGGGGTTCTACAACTGTAAGTCTGATACGGAATAACTCCGGTGAAGTTCGTTTTTTCCTTGCGATGGTGGGAGATATCACTTCCAGAAAAATTGCTGAAGGTGAGCTGGAGAAGTCTTTCTCTCTTCAGAATGCTACTCTTGAATCAACTGCTGATGGTATCCTTGTTGTTGATACAAATGGGAAAATTGTTCAATACAATCAGAAGTTTGCAGAGATGTGGAGGATACCGGAAGAGGTCCTGAAATTGATGAAAGATGAAGCGGCTTTGCAATATGTTCTGGACCAGCTTAAATGCCCCGGCGATTTTATTGGCAAAGTTAAGATTCTATACTCTGATCCTGAAGCGATTACCTCTGATTTACTTGAATTTAAAGACGGAAGGTTTTTTGAACGTTATTCACAACCTCAGAAGATCGGAGGGAGATCAGTCGGACGTGTCTGGAGCTTCAGGGATATAACAGCGCGCAAAAAAGCTGAAAATGAGCTTATAGCTGCTAAGGAAAAGGCAGAGGAAAGTGACAGACTTAAAACAGCATTTCTTCATAATGTATCTCATGAGATTCGGACTCCTATGAATGCAATCATGGGGTTCTCCACGCTGCTGAATGAGCCCGGCATATCAGATGACGAAAGGCACCAGTACATTGATATTATTTTCCAGAGCGGCAATCATCTTCTCTCAATAATTAATGACATTGTAGACCTGGCCAGTATTGAGACCGGGCAGGTCAAACTGAATAAAGGTCAGATAAACCTGAATACTACATTAAGAAGTCTTTACGATCAATTCAGTTATAAGAAAATTCCTCATAAGATTACATTATCCCTGGAAACACCGCTTTCGATTAAAGATGCTGAGATTATTGCTGACAATACAAAACTTGTCCAGATACTTTCAAATCTTGTAAACAATGCTTTTAAATTTACTGTAAAGGGAAAGATATCTTTTGGTTATGATCTGAAGGATGAGTTCGTTGAGTTTTTTGTCAGAGATACAGGCATAGGGATTCCGGCTCAGCATTTGTCAAGGATCTTTGACAGGTTTTACCAGGTTGATAATACCAAATCCAGGCAGTATTCAGGAACCGGGCTTGGATTGTCAATATGCAAGGCTTATGTTGAATTGCAGGGAGGGAAGATCTGGGTAAGCTCAAAACCCGATGAAGGGACCGAATTCCGGTTTACAATTCCGTACAAAAAGGATAATCTTTAGCTGGTTGAATAATCAGAAGTTTTTTGTTTTTATCAAAAGGGCTAGCTTCGCTACGCTGAGCCCTTTTGGATGGCCCTTACAACCGTAAACCGGCACGCCGCTTTCAGCGTGGCTCCCGTTTTTGTTTTTATCCCCCTTCAGAAGGCAAGCCTTCTTCGGGTTCTAAAAATAAAACCGGTCCGCATTCGCGGCCTGTTTACGGTTGTGGGGGTTGAGGGGTTCGAACCCCCGACCCTCTGCTTGTAAGGCAGATGCTCTGAACCAGCTGAGCTAAACCCCCATTAATTATTTTTTCTCCATAAAGAGGCAGGTGCGGCGCCTGTCCCGATCTATCGGGAAACCAGCTGAGCTAAACCCCCAAAAAGAGAGTGCAAATATATGCGACATTTTCTTTTCTGCAAAAAATAATTGACAATATAAAAGAAAAGAGGGCTGAAGCTGGATTTTCTTTTGTTCATAATTTGGCCCTCACCGTTAATTTTTAATCAAATAAAACAGAGTGTTTATTCAGTATATTTCGGCATTGGTCAAAAAGTGAATTGCTTTGGATGACCTCAAAGGGGCTATTGATAAAGGTTTAATGCAATAAATTTAAACCAGTTATAACAAGCAACCAAAACCGATATTGAAAAGTCTTGTTAATATGTTTAAAACACTCTTGAAATGTAGTAATGCAAGTGTTTAAAAATTATATATATTCGCTATTGAAAGTTCGTGAATGATTTATCTGAGGCTCATAGGGGAAAACTATGAACTTCAGATAAATAATTATTTGGTATACTGATTGTTAGGATTGACTGGGGAAAAATTGAAATTTATTATATGAGACGTAACAGCCTGATGTCCGCATTGAAAATTCTCTTTTTACCACTATCTGGGATATTTAAATCCTTAAGTGGTGTTTCTTCTTCAACCTGCCGTGTTTCATGGATAGAGTCTAAAAGAAGTTTCAGGAAGAGCATAACTACCATCCTGCTGATTTTCATTTTCTCCTTATCCGGTCTTAGCGCTAACCGTTACTGGGTTATCGGCGGTTCAGGAGTCTGGACCAGCACTACAAACTGGTCGGCCTCTTCAGGAGGTGCTTCCGGCGCTACAGTACCAACAATAGCCGATGTGGCAATCTTTGATGCAAATTCAGGATCTCCTACGGTCACATTTTCGGCTGCTCCCGTAGCTCTCGGACAATTATGGATCACTGGCAATTCTTCGCCAACATTTTTTTCATCGGGTGCTGCAAGAACGTTAACAATTGGTGATGCAATAGCCAATAACATAACCGGAGCAACGGTGGCAGGCGCCGATTTTGTGGTTGAAAGCGGTTCAACTCTCTATATCAATACTGCAGTAGCAGCCACTACAATGACTCTTACTGAGAACAATAGTGCTTCCAGTAATGTAATAATTATCGGTACAGTACAGGTTAATACCAACGGATCATTGCTTAAAGTTGCTAATCCTGCATTAACTTTCAATGCCGGTTCAAACTATATTCATGCCAGGAATGGAGGAACGATCCCTGTAGGGGCAACATGGACAACAACCTCCACATGTTCTGTGACAGGTGTTGTCGCTGCAGGAGTTACGGCTTTTGCTGTCGACCCGGCATTTGGCAACTTTGTCTGGAACTGCGCTGGTCAGACCGCAGCTGCAACACTGGTTGGAGCAACAGCAATGACAGTTACCGTCAAAGGGAATATGGATGTCCTGAGGACCAATGGAAACAGCCTTAATTTTACAGCCAATGCTCAAAACAAAACTCTACAGGTAGTAGGAAATTTTACTGTTGGAAATGGAGTCAATACTGCTATATTTGATCTGAAAAGTGCAGGTACAGAAGCAAGTACATTAAATGTCGGGGGTAATTTTTCGGTACTTGCAAGTGCAACTTTTCGTAATACTTCAGCAAATACAGGGACGGTTAACCTTGGGTACATCGGAGCAGCTACAACCACAAGTGTAACATGGGGAGGCGCAGGAACTTATACAAATACGAACATTAATTATGTTGTTCAGAATGTTCCGGTAGGGAAGACAGTTACATTGAATAGTTTTAGCGGAAGTACTATTGCGGTTCAGGCTGGCCGAACCCTTACTGTAAACTCGGGCGCAACCCTGAATTGCGCTGATCAGACTATTGCAGGGGCCGGATCTTTTATTCTCTCTGCAGGAGGCATCCTGGGGATAGGTCATGTGAATGGATTGAACGGCAACCTGACAACAACTACTCAGACCCTCAATGCAAATACAGCTACTACCACTTTCGTCTACAATGGCACTTTGGCACAGGTCACCGGCACAAATTTCCCGGCTACTGTTTATAATCTTATCATAAATAACGGCGCAGGTGTTACTCTTAGCGGGAATATAACAGCCAGCAATAACCTGGGAATGAGTCTGGGGAATATTACTACAGGAACCTATACACTTACTCTCTCGAACCCCCTTGTTGGTTCATTACTTTATACTACTGGTACGATTATTGGTAAATTTAACCGATCAATTAGTACAACAACAGGGACCGACTACCTTTTCCCGGTTGGTACTAGTTCATATTACCGTCCGGCCAACTTCAATTTTGGGTCAATAGCCTCAGCTATAACCATCACTTCGGAGTTTATAGCCACTCCGCCTGCAGGATTTGTTAGTTACAATGATGGCTCAATGTCTGTGGACAAGCTTTTTACCGAAGGCTATTGGCGCTTTTTCAGCAGTGCAACCCCGGTTGTCTCATATTCATTAGCACTTACCGGTAATGGATTCTCAAGCTATTCAATAAACGAGGTATCAAGAATTTCAGGAAGAGATAATGGAAATACGACATGGAGAGCACTCGGTACTCATGGAACTGTCAGCAGTAATACAGTAACAAGAACAAGTGTCACAAACCTGAATTCAACTTCATTCGATTATGCTCTGGGCACAAGTTGTCTTCCTGCCAGCCTTGGCTATGATTATGAGAGGGACATAACTATAGATTATACTAAAGTTGCCGGTAGTACTGACCTTAGCAACTTTCCAGTCCTGATTAATATTTCAGGCCAGAATTATCTGAAACAATCACCCACCGGAAGAATTTATAATGCGAATGGTTATGACATTATATTCACTGATGGTAGCTACAATAAACTCGATCACCAGGTTGAGTATTATAATGGTGCAAATGGTGATTATATTGCCTGGGTAAGGATTCCGATTTTATCACGATCATCAAATACTGTAATTAAAATACTATATGGAAATGCAGGAGTATCAGCGGATCCCTCCACGACATCTGTCTGGGATACGCATTACAAGGGAGTATGGCATCTTGATAACAGCAGTCTGAATGATTTTACTTCCTACAACAAATCCGGGACACCCTTTAATGCACCGACGTACCCTGCAGGGAAAGTTTACAATTCTATACTGCTTAATGGCGGGAACCAGTATGCACAGGTGATAAATGCCCCAAACACTAACTTCAACGGGAACATTACCGTTTCAGCATGGATATATCTCAATGGACTTGGACTGGACCAGAAAATTTCAGGTAACCAGGACGGTGTTTCCGGTGGATATAAGTTTGGTGTTTATACTGATAACTTTTTAGAATTTGAGATACGTGATGGTTCAAACAATCCTTATCTTAACAGGGGAGTAGGCGGAGGTACGCTACTTACTACTGGTACCTGGTACTATGTTGCCGGGGTAAGTTCCGATGTCATTGATTCGATAATGACAGTGGTTAATGGAACTCCGGAGCGTCTGTATTATAAGGGTAATAATAACCTTGGCATATCTTCAAATGATCTCACAATAGGAAAAGAGCCATGGACAGGTTCTGCCTTCTGGAACGGAAGAATTGATGAGCTGCGTATTTCAGATGAAGTACGGTCAAGCGGCTGGCTTAAAACCGAGTACAATAACCAGTCATCACCTGCGACATTCTACACCATTGATGCTACAGAAAACAGTGCTGACAACCTGCTTTCGACAGGTTTATGTAAGATACCTGTTACTCTTACATTCGGATATCCCACCGGTGGAACCTATTCCGGTAATCCTTATATATCAGGAAATGTTTTTAATCCTCCGTCGGCCGGAAACTATCCGATAACCTATTCGTATACAAGCGGATGCGGTCTCACAAGCGTTACCAAAGATTTTGCTGTGACTGACATCCCGGCTGCTCCGACAGCACCGGATAAAGAATACTGCACGGGATTTATCACCTATCTAAATGCTACTTCAGGAAGTAATCTCAGATGGTCTGAAGGAGGTATATTTGTAAGTAATGCAAATCCCTTCTCAACCGGAAAAACTGCAGCTGGTACATATAATTTTACTGTTACCCAGACACTTGATGGATGTGAAAGTCCTTCGACACCTGTAAAACTCACAATTTTTTCGACAACTACAATTACCTCAAATCCGGCGGATCAGGCCAAATGTGTGGGAACGACTACAGGATTCAAGGTTAAGGCAACTGGTCCTAATCTGACATATCAGTGGAGAAAAGGTGTGGTGAACTTGGTAAATGGTGCAAATATTTCAGGCGCCAAAACTGATACCCTCACCCTTTCAAACCTTGCAGTCTCTGACGCCGGAAGTTATAATTGTGTTGTAACATCGTCGTGTGGTCCGCTTACAAGTAATAATGCCACTCTTACTGTCGATGCTCAGCCAACTCCTTCCATCTCCGGATTTCCCACTGTATGTCAGTCATCATCAGGTGTATATAATATTATTTCACCGATAGGAGGCCATACATATGCATGGACAGTTACAGGAGGAAATATTACGCCTCCGCCCACGGGGACCAGCATCACTGTCAGCTGGCCTACCGCCGGTAATTTTTCGGTAACTGTTACCGAGACTGTATCGGCCGGTTGCTTTACGACAACATCATACCCTGTAACTGTCACGGCAACTCCTTCAGCCACAATATCATATATAGGTACACCTTTCTGCACATCATCAGCACCTGTAAGTGTAACCATGACAGGGACGCCAGGCGGAACTTATACTGCAGCACCAGCAGGTTTGACTATTGACGCTTCAACAGGAACAATAACCCCGGGTTCGAGTAGTGCCGGGGCATATACGGTTACTTATACAGTAGCAGCGGCCGGAGGTTGCGCTATTTATACAACAACAGCTCCCGTTACCATAGTTGCAACTCCTGCAGCTCCAACAGGATCAGCAGCTCAATCATTCTGTTCAAGTGCTTCGCCAACAGTTGCTAATCTCACTGCAACTGGAACAGCAATTCAATGGTACGCTGCCTCAAGTGGAGGTTCCGCATTAGCTACTGGAACTGCTCTTGTAAATGCTACACATTATTATGCAAGCCAGACAGTAGGCGGCTGCGAAAGCACGGCAAGATTTGATGTAACTGCAACTGTTAATACTACACCTGCAGCTCCTACAGGATCAGCCTCCCAGACATTCTGTTCTGGTGCTTCACCTATAGTGGCTAACCTGACAGCGACAGGCACAGCGATTCTATGGTATGCTGCCTCAAGTGGAGGTTCCGCATTAGCTGCTGGAACTGTTCTTGTAAATGCTACACATTATTATGCAAGCCAGACGGTAGCTGGCTGCGAAAGCACAGCAAGATTTGATGTTACTGCGACTATTAATACTACACCTGCAGCTCCAACAGGATCAGCCTCCCAGACATTCTGTTCTGGTGCTTCACCTACAGTGGCTAACCTGACAGCAACTGGCACAGCGATTCTATGGTATGCTGCCTCAAGTGGCGGTTCCGCATTAGCTGCTGGAACTGCTCTTGTAAATGCTACGCATTATTATGCAAGCCAGACGGTAGGTGGCTGCGAAAGCACTGCAAGATTTGATGTTACCGTAACTGTAAATATAACCCCTGCTGCACCAACAGGTTCGGCTTCTCAAACTTTCTGTTCAGACACTTCACCAAAAGTAGCAGATCTGACAGCGACAGGTGTGGGCATTCAATGGTATTCAACCTCAATCGGAGGCCTGCCATTAGTATCTACAACTGCTTTAGGGAATGGTAATCATTATTATGCAAGCCAGACAGTAATCGGTTGCGAAAGTCTGACAAGATTAGATGTAACCGCAACAATAAATGTTACCCCAGGTGCCCCGACTGGTTCTGCATCACAATCTTTCTGCTCAGGCGTTTCACCAACAATAGCCAGTTTAGTAGTGACAGGAACCGCTATTCAGTGGTATGATGCAGCAACTGCCGGTAGCTTGTTGGCTTCTTCAACAGCTCTTGTCAATGCCACACATTATTTTGCAAGCCAGACAGTAGGAGGGTGTGAGAGTACTTCAAGGCTTGATGTTACTGCAATCGTTAATATAACACCTGCGGCACCAACTGGATCTGCATCGCAGGTTTTCTGTTCAGACGCTTCACCAACAATAGCCAGTTTAACAGCAACAGGTACGGCTATTCAATGGTATGATGCTGTAACCGGTGGAGCTTTATTGGCATCTTCGACCGCTCTTGTCAATGCCACACATTATTTTGCAAGCCAAACGGTAGGTGGCTGCGAAAGTACAGCGAGATTTGATGTTACTATAACTGTAAATACAACCCCTGCTGCCCCGACAGGTTCGGCCTCTCAAACTTTCTGCTCTGGCAGTTCTCCAACTGTCGTAGATTTGACAGCAACTGGTACAAATATTCAATGGTACTCAACCTCAATCGGAGGACTTCCATTGGCAACTGGGACTTTCTTAGGAAATGGTAATCATTATTATGCTAGTCAGACGGTAAGCGGATGCGAAAGTACTTCAAGATTAGATGTTCTTGTAACAGTAAATACAATTCCTTTTGCACCGACTGGTTTAGCTGCACAATCATTCTGCTCTAGTTCTTCACCGACCGTGGCTGATTTAACTGCGACAGGTACGGCTATTCAGTGGTATGATGCAGCAAGTGGCGGAAGCTTATTAGCATCTTCAACAGCTCTGGTCGACGCTACACATTATTATGCAAGCCAGACTATAAGCGGCTGTGAAAGCACTTTAAGACTAGACGTAACTGCGACTGTGAATGTAACACCCGCAGCCCCGACAGGTTCAGCATCTCAAACTTTCTGCTCAGGCGTTTCACCCACAATAGCCAGTTTAGTAGTGACAGGAACCGCTATTCAGTGGTATGATGCAGCAACTGCCGGAAGCTTGTTGGCTTCTTCAACACCTTTGGCTAATGGAACTCATTATTATGCAAGTCAGACAGTAAGCGGTTGCGAGAGCACGTTAAGGTTGGATGTAACTGCGGTATTAAATACGACCCCTGCTGCTCCGACAGGATCAGCATCACAAGTTTTTTGTTCAGGCTCCTCACCAACTGTCGCTGACTTAACAGCAACAGGAACCGCTGTTCAGTGGTATGATGCTGCAACTGGCGGAAGCTTACTGGCATCTTCGACAGCTCTGGGGAATGGAACGCATTATTATGCAAGCCAGACAGTAACTGGTTGTGAAAGTCTGACCAGGTTGGATGTAACTGCAACGATAAATGTTACCCCAGGTGCCCCGACTGGTTCTGCATCACAATCTTTCTGCTCTAGTTCTTCACCGACCGTGGCTGATTTAACCGCGACAGGAACAGGAATTAAATGGTATGATTCTGCAGTTGGAGGTACATTGCATTTAAGTTCCGACGTTCTGATAAATGGCAGTCACTATTATGCCAGTCAAACGGTAACCAGTTGTGAGAGTATTGCAAGGTTGGATGTGACTGTGACGGTTAATATTACACCGGCGACACCAGTATCGAGTGTAACTATACAGCCGACGTGTGCAGTACCGACAGGGACGATAGTAGTAACGTCACCTGTGGGAGCACAATATGAATATGCACTGGACCTGGGCGCATACCAGGTAAGTGCGACCTTCACACTAGTATCAGTAGGGACACATACAGTAACTGCGAGGTTAGCAGCGTCACCGACCTGTATATCAGCAGCAAGTGCAGCGCTGACAGTCAATGCAGTACCGGCAGTACCGGCAGTACCGACGGCTAGTGTAACTATACAGCCGACGTGTGCAGTACCGACAGGGACGATAGTAGACACGTCACCACTTGGCGCACAATATGAATATGCAGTAGACCTGGG
>PLLO01000010.1 GCA_003142255.1 Bacteroidales bacterium
CCGAGCGCCAGCGAGGAATCTCTTTGTCCCATTACTGGCTTATCTTTAATTGCATATTTGTTCATTCCGAGCGCCAGCGAGGAATCTCCTGCTCCCATCCACCTCACTCTTTATGGTAGCCGTGTCATTCCGAGCGCCAGCGAGGAATCTCCCTGTTCAATTACTTCCATTGATTCATTAACGCTCTGTAATTCCGAACGTTAGTGATGAATCTACATTATCTCATCTCCATTACTTTCTTATAACGACTTTGATTAAGGGATTATTCAAATTCTGAAAAATAATACTGTCGGCTAAAGATTTAATGATTATTTTAGAAAACGCATTCATTTTAAATGGCTGATAATCAGACTATACCAAAACAGTATAGTCTGTCATCTAAAAATTTATCAACTATCAGATTAACAATGACATGCATTGAAGTTAATCATTTTAAGCTTGTAATCCGGCTGTAAAATCGGGCCTGGATCAGGGCTCTTAAAAGTTTCATTTTTTATCGGGGAATGGAAAGGCCTTATATATATATTTAAGAAAAATTAGAAAAAAAATTAATACTTTGAAGTTTAAGGCATGATATTAAATCAACATGGAGGAAAAAACATATCATCCTTTGATTATTCCACACTATTAAAAAAAATCAGCTTATATTTTGTTTTTTTAAAAAAACCGGTAACTTTGGCAAGTTAACTTAAAACCTAAAACTAATTCGTATGAAGAAACTATTTCTGCTGTTTTGTTTGTTTGTGTTTGCAGGAGCAAGCCTGTTGGCGCAGACAAAAGTCATTACAGGTACGGTTACCTCTGCTGTTGCTGGGGAAGGATCACTTCCCGGGGTGACTGTTCAGGTTAAAGGTACCACTGTTGGTACCATAACAGATATAAATGGAGCTTATTCAATTTCTGCCCCCTCTTCAGCCACAACGCTGGTTTTCTCCTATGTAGGAATGAAGACACAGGAGGTTGAAATTGCCGGCAAATCTGTCGTCAATTGCGCAATGGAATCTGAGTTGCTGGGATTGAATGAAGTTGTTGTTACTGCTTTCGGTATCAAAAGGCAGGCAAAGGAACTTGGTGTTGCAACAGCCAAGGTCTCCGACAAAGAACTTACTCAGGCAGCTGTAACTAACGTTGTTAACGGTTTGAATGCAAAAGTTTCTGGTCTGCAGATCAATACTGTAAACAATGGTGTTAATCCAGATACAAGGATAACACTCAGGGGAAACCGCCACTTCCTTGCCTCCAACCAGGCATTGGTTGTACTTGACGGAGTTCCCATAAGTGCAACTTATCTGAACTCGATTAACCCTAACGATATTGCCAGTGTGAACGTACTGAAAGGTGCAAGTGCTTCAGCCCTCTATGGTAACGATGCTTCCAACGGTGTGCTGGTTATTACAACCAGAAGAGGTTCAGGCAATGTGCCTCAGGTCAAGATTAGCAGTACCGTAACTTTCGAACAGATATCTTACCTTCCCAACCTTCAGAAAAGGTTTGGATCCGGCGACGGCGAAGATACAATCAGCGGCAACCCGAATTATACTTTCTGGCTCGGACCCGATCGTAACACAAGTGCTTATACTTCGTATGAGAACCAGTGCTTCGGTCCTGAATTCAACGGACAGCAGGTAATGCTCGGTGGCTTACTGATTGATGGTTCTTACCAGACTGTGCCCTACAGCTACGTGCCCAACCATGTCCAGAAATTCTTTGATATAGGTATCACAATGCAGAATGATGTTTCTTACTCTGTAGGTGATGATAAAAACAGTTTCTACATTTCTGTTCAGGATGTAAATACTTCAGGTATAATTCCCGGAGACAAAAACAGGAGAACAGGCTTCCGCGTTGCAGGTTCAAGGACTAGCGGCATCTTCCATGCCGATTATACAATTGGCTATGCACAGACCAATACAAATACATCCGGTGATGACCCATTCCAGCAAAGGCCGATCTACTGGCAGGTATTGAACACTCCGGGACAGGTTGATCTTACTGCTTACAAAGATTATGAGAATAATAAGTTTGCTACTCCCGACGGGTATTTCAACGCCTATTATATGAACCCTTACTGGATAATAAAACATTCAAGATATAATACCAGAAGAGACAACCTGCTCACTTCGGCTCTTCTTTCTTTGCAGCCTGCGCCGTGGATCAATATTTCTTACAGGGCAGGTCTCACCTATACAGGAACCAATAATGGCTATTTCAGAGACATTCTTGTTTATAGTGATTATATGGCCGCCGACCCATGGCAGGCAGGGCATAATGCTACATTGTCGCCTTTTGCCGGGGTATCTTATGATTATCTGACCAACCAGATTATCCTTACCGGAGACTTTCTGATCCAGTTAAATAAGAAAATTGGTAATTTCGACGGGAAACTGATCCTTGGAAATTCGGTCTATTCAAATAAGTACAGATATCTTTATTTGGGCAATAACTCGCTGGTTATCCCTGAACTGTATAGCATTTCCAACAGGCTTGGCGAAGCAGTTATCGGAGAAGATCAGGAGAATCGTAATTCTACCGGCGTATTTGCCGATGCCACCATTGGTTATAAAGATTTCGTTTTCATTCATGGTTCCGTCAGAAACGACTGGGATTCAAGACTGGCAAAAGCAAACCGTTCATTTTTCTATCCCGGAGTTGATGTCAGTGTGGTGCTTTCAGATGCTATTCCTTCTCTGAAAAACAACGAGGTATTATCGTTTGCAAAAATAAGGGGCAGCTGGTCAAAAACAGGACAGATATCACTCTTGAACTGGTACGCTACATTGCCTTCGTTTAACCCGGGTTTAGGCAACAATAGTGCAACCGCATTCCCCTACGGGGACCTTGCAGGATATTCACTCAGCACTACATTGAGCAACCCCAACCTGAAACCTGAAATAACCAGGGAAATTGAAGCCGGTATAGAACTGGGATTCTTCAAGAGCAGGATCAACCTTGATCTTAACTTATATCAGTCTAATACCAAGGACCAGACAATTCCTGCCAATATATCTTCTGCCACAGGCTATAGCGGTGCATACATAAATGCAGGCGAACTTCAGACAAGAGGTCTTGAAGCAGACCTTAAACTTACCCCGCTTTTAAATGCCGGTGATTTTAGCTGGAACTTAAATCTTACCTATGCATATAATACCAGCAAGGTGCTTTCTATTTATGGCGATCTGAAAGAACTTTTTATTGGCGATATTTCTTATGCTGTTATCGGTGCACAGTTCCCGGCTTTGAAAGTTACTGACTTCATGAGAGATCCTGAAGGTCACATCGTTGTTGATGCTGTAACCGGGTACCCGGTCAGAGACCCCGCATTGCATCAGATAGGCCACGGTAACCCTAATCATATTTTTGGTTTAAATTCCACTTTTACCTTTAAGGCATTTAATCTGAATCTTGTTTCTGAGTACAGAAGCGGGAACCTGATCGATAACATCGTTGGCGCTGACCTGACTTTTACAGGTAATTCGACCTTCTCAGCTCAGAACGGCCGCCAGAATTTTGTTATTCCGAATTCTGTAATCAATAAAGGTACGGATGCTGCCCCGGTTTACGTTCCTAATACCAATGTGATTATCAAAAACAACGGATGGACAACCTGGTCGAACAGTACATTCTCAACAACTCAAAGCTTGTACCTGACCAGTGCTGCTTTCTGGAAACTCAGAGAGGTATCTCTTACCTACGATGTTCCGGTTAAAAATATCCTTGGCGGAGCCATTAAGGCTGCTCAGTTGGGCATAGTCGGAAGGAACCTGCTGATGTTGCGTCCGAGAACAAATATCTGGACCGACCCTGAGTTCAACACACAGGCTGGTACCAGCAACGCCGTTGGTTATACAAATATATACCAGACACCCCCGACAAGGGTTTACGGGTTTAGTGTTAAACTTACTTTCTAAGTAGAAAAACAAAGAAATATGAAGAAATTATTTATATTATTATCCGTATTGCTTGTTTTGGGAAGCGCCTGCAACAAAGACTTTTTGAATGTTGATGAGAAAAATCCCAATGCAGCATCTTCTGTACCTGCAAATCTGGTACTGCCGGCAGCCCTCAACTCTTTTACTGCGTTTTATGACCAGCCTGATAATTATAGCTTTGTTTATTTGTGGTATGGGATGTGGTGTATCCAGAATGGTTACGTGCAACCTTCAAATTTAACCGGCTATAACTTTCTTAACACCTCATATCAGAATAACTGGTACTACAGCTATATGGTCCTTCAGAATCTGGACTATGTTGAACAAGCTTCGACCGCAAAGAAAGCTTGCAATTTCAGGGCAATCTCAATGATAATGAAAGCCCTGGTCTATCAGAACCTGGTTGACTCTTATGGCAATGTACCTTATTCAGAGGCTTTGAGATCGTCTGAGGGGATCCTGAAACCAAAATACGATGATCAGAAAGCAATTTACGAAAACCTGGTTGTTAAGCTTGATACCGCAATGAAACTTATTGAAAACGCTCCAGTGGATGCCGATGCAGTGGGTGCCTCTGATATTATTTACCAGGGCGACATGGCAAGTTGGGAAAAATTTGCCAATACGATCAAGCTCAGGATATTAGTAAATCAATCCGGCATGGCTGGAAGAGCAACCTACATTACAACAAATCTGGCTACAACCGCAACTGTCGGATATATTGGCGCTGGTGAAGGAGCTGCAGCCAATCCTGGTTATTCCAAGTCAACTAACAAGATGAACCCGTTCTATGAAAATTTCTATAAACAGGATGGGTCTCTTCAGGCTGATGCTCTGGGATATTTTGGTGCCGGGCAGGATGCATGCAATTTTCTGATAACCAACAATGATCCGAGGAGATTGAGATTCTATTCTCTTCCTTCTTCTCCGGCAACAGGAGCTAATATTAAAGGCAACGTTTTCGGAGCGCTCGCTTTGATTACTGTTCCCGAAACATCCAAGCTGGGACCTGGTATATTAGGAGCATACAATACTCCTGCACCGATATTAACTGATTTTGAGAGCTTATTCCTCCAGGCCGAAGCAGTACAGAGAGGACTATTAACAACCGGTGATGCTAAAGCATTATATGAAAGTGCCGTGACCCGGTCTGTTATATATATGGGAGGAACCGCAGCTGATGCCACAACTTATCTGGCTCAGGTTGGAAACCAGAAAACGACCTGGGACGCTGTACCGGATGCAGGTAAAATTGAACTTATCATTACCCAGAAATGGTGTGCATTGAACGGCATCAGCCCTATGCCTATCTGGACTGATTACCGCAGGACAGGCTTCCCGAAAGGAGATATTCCGACAAGCATCAGTTGCGTTATCCACTGGACCGCAGATCCTTACAGAAAATCAGATGCACCTCCGGTACGTCTTTTATATCCTCAGACAGAGATCTCTACCAATGGTGATAACGTTACGCTTCAGGGGACAATCTCTTTGACGGATTCGAAGATTTTCTGGCAGAATCGTTAATGCCGAACCTGCTATAAATTTTAAACTATTTAAATTTGAAAAAAATGAGAAACAAAATATTAATGATAGCATCCTTTCTGGCAGCGATATTTGTTTTGGGATCCTGCCTCAAAGACGATGTTGGACCCGACTGGACATCATCCCTCAAGGGTAAAATGTACGCTGAAGTATGGAATGCCGGTTTTCTTACCATTGGACTGAATCCCGTACCGGATACCGTTACTTTTAAGTTTCTGGTTAATATAGCTTCTGATCAGCCGCCGACACAGGATATTACTGTTACCCTGGCTTCTGATACGTCTGCAATGGGAAGGTACAACAGATCTAAGAAGCCCCCCACAAACTATCAGCTGTTCCCCTATATTAAAATTGTGGACCCCTCCATAACCATCAAAGCAGGGACCAGGAACGGTTATGTTCATGTACAAATCTGGCACGCCGATCTGCTAAATGCATGCGATAACTTTATGGCTCCTATTGTCATAAAGACTGCATCAGGTGGCGTTATTCCTGCTGATCCCCTTAACCAGGGAGCACGTCTTATGGGTTTACCGATTAAGAACCCGTATGCAGCAGACTACCACGTTACCGGGACATTTACTCACCCTACTGCAGGAGCGAGAGCAATAGACAGGAATAAAACTTTCAGCACTGTTACCTGTAATTCTGTACAGACTGAAGTAGGCGACACCGGAGTAAATGGGTTGACCCTTACCATAAACGCTGATAATACCGTTACAATCGGAGGTTCATATTCCGCAACCCAGCCTTGCGTAGCCGTCACAGGTCAGCCAAATGTGTATAATCCTGCTACAAAAACCTTTACCCTGAATTACTATTACTCTGGTACTGGTGGTAACAGAGTTATTACTGAAACATGCGTCAGGCTTTAATTTATAGTGAATAATAACTTTTAAAAGATATTAAGATGAAGAAGAAGATATTGTTTTTTATAATATTGCTAGGCCTGGGTGGTTTATTTGCACTGCAAAGTTGCTACAAGGACGGTACTTTTGTTACTCACGATGCGTTTACTACTCCGACAGTTACTGCTCCTCTTGATGGTGCCACAGTTCATATTACAGGAACTACAGTTGATCTGAAATGGGCCTCGACAAACCCCGACGGTGACGCTGTTAAAGCGGATATCTATTTTGGAACATCAGATAAACCACCGCTTGTAAAAGCCAACAATAGTACGTTGACATATACAGTCCCTGTGGTACTGGGCGAGACTTATTTCTGGTATGTAGTCATGAAGGATGCAAACGGCGTAATAGTCACTAGTCCGACATGGAGCTTTACGGTATTTGAACCTATAGGTATCTTTGTAGGTGCTTTTACTGCTGATGAACCGGCAGAGGCTTACAGTTATGATGTTAACTTTACAAAGACAAGCGCAACAACCCTGAGCATTGATAACTATTGGAATTCAGGCTGGGTTGGAATATTCACGCTTAATTTTACTGCTAATACCTATACCATGCCGCTTACCGTATGGGGTACTTATTCAGGACAAGAATCAGGAACTATAGATCCTGCTACAGGTACAATGGTTGGTAATTATACTATATGGCATAATGCAGCTGTTGAAGAGACAGGTGTTCACACGTATACAAAACAGTAGTATAATCTGTTATAATAAAATGTAAGAGGCAATCTTCCGGGTTGCCTCTTTTTTTTGCCCCTTTCATGATTACTATCGGGACCCTAAAAAGAGATTCCTCATTTAGTCAAATCCTTCGCAGGCTCCTGATTTGACAAAATTCGGAATGACAGAGGAATTTAAATGATGGGGGGAAGAAGCGGCGAACCGCGCTTGGAAAATATTTTGGGAATATTAAATTGAATGCGGTTCGCCGCTTCTTCCCCCAGGACTACGAAAAAATGTCATTCCGAATGAAGCGGAGCGAAATGAGGAATCTCCAGGTAATATTACTACCACATGATAGGAGAAAGAGCTTTTCTGAATGGGATTCCGTTCTTGAGAGAGGAGCGAAATGAGGAATCTTCAGATAATATTACTACGCCATGATAATGGAAATAGTTATTCCGAATGGAGGCCTGCATAGCGGGATGCAATTCTGAATCTTAAACACTTATTATGAATCGCTGTTAATCGGTCTTTATTTAAGATTATTAAGAGCCTTGAGGTAAACGACAAAACTTTTTTGTACTCGGAGTTATCTATTCTATTTTAAGATTTACAAGCTCCAGCCTGGTAGCCGTGACTTTCAGGACTTTAAAGACAAATTTTTTGATCCTTATTATGTCATTGCTTCCGGGAATACTTCCGTGAAAAAAAAGGATCATTCCTGCAAGGGTTTCATAATCATCTTCTTCGGGTAGCCCCAGATGATATTTTTCATTCAGGTAATCTATCTCGAGACGTCCTGAAAAAACATATTCATTTTTACTTATAACCTTTTCAGTAAGCTCATTTATGTCATGCTCGTCTTCAATGTCGCCTACAATCTCCTCAAGCATATCCTCGATCGTAACCATTCCTGACGTTCCTCCAAACTCATCCACAACAAGGGCTACATTTTTCTTTTCCTCCACAAAAACTTTCAGGAGCTTATTTGCAGCCATTGTCTCGGGAACAATTGTAAGCTTTCTAAGGCCGGACATTATATCCGGAGGGTTTTTAAACAGATCCTTAAGCTCAAAATAGCCGATAATATTGTCAATGGAATCCTGATAAACCAGTATTCTTGAATGCTGTGTAGCGATAAATTTTTCTTTCAGTTCATCAATGGATGCAGAGCAGTCGACAGCCTGGATCTCTGTTCTCGGTACCATGCATTCCCTCAGTTTTACACTCGAGAAATCAAGGGCGTTCTGAAAGATTTTTATATTACGATGATCCGGTTCAGAAACTTCCTTGTTCTGCTGTGCAATGTTCACAAAATGATCGAGATCGACTTTGCTGAAAACAAGATTCTCATATGGTTTCTCTCCCGGCTTTTTTTTGAAGAATATTCTGATGAAAAGGTTTGAAGCAGCGAGGGTGAACTTGCTTATAGGGTAAAACATCCAGTAGAAAAAGAGTGTCGGGATACTTAGGGCCTTAAGGAAAAAATTGGGAGAAATAATGAATATTGTTTTCGGCAGGAACTCAGCCATAAGCAGTATAACGCCTGTTGATATGATAGTGTTGGTGATCAGTACCAGCAGGTCGGATCTTAAAAGAGGCGTCAGGAGAGGCCCCAGCATCTTTGAAAAGAACAACCCATATATTACAATCGCAATGTTATTGCCGATCAGCATGGTTGCAATATACTGGCCCGGATTGCTGGTAAATATCCTGACTATACCTGATCCAAAGACTCCCTGTTTCCTGTCAAGCTCAATCCGCAGCTTGTTTGAGGTTACGAAGGCAATCTCCATCCCGGAGAAGAACGCAGAAAACAGAATGGTGAGAAGTATGATCAGTATGCCGTTCATACTTCAAAGGTAGCTATTTTTTTCTCTCTCTGTCGCGGAACCAGGCAAAGAGAAAGGATACTCCAGCAAGCAGTAAGAAAATGAAAGTTTTTTTGCCGCCCGGGCCTGTGGCATATCTTATTCCTGCAATAAGGCATAGTACCCCGGTTATGATCCAGATTACCTCAAGCACAATAAGGTATTTTCTATTCATTATTTAAGTAAATGGGTCCGGAGATATTCTTTATTCTTCGCTTATTGAGGTGAGTGTCAGACTCAAATCCTGTTCCGATGATAGTCAGATCTTCATTGGAGATCTTCACGAAACGATCGGTATAAATATTATCTTTTACCTGGTCCCAGAAGAGCTGTTCCGTTTCGAGCTTATCGTTGGTTTGATTGATAACAACAACGGAATCCCTGAGCTCCCATAAATTCTTTTTGTTTAAATACTTCGCATATTTTGAGGTTACGCTTCCGACAGGATCTTTCTGGCCGTCGTAAAAGTGTACTGTTATTCCTTCCGGAAACTCAGAATATGGTATATCAGTTTTATCGAATGTTTCCATAAGAGGAAAAATCATAATGAGCTGTACTTTACCCGAATCATCAAAAACTGTAGTATCATTTCTGACTGTAATGGTAGGAAGGGTAAGGATATCGGTTTTTTTGATCTTATCTATCTTCTTTTCACAGGATGATAAAAATAAAACTGCCGGCAGAAGTGCAATTCCGGCAAATATTGTCTTCCAGTCGGCAGAATCTTTTTTCATGCTACCATGTATCAAAAACCATATCTCCTCAAATGGAGAAGAATATTAGTCGTATTTCCGTTTGACAAACCAGAAGTCATAAAAATTCAGGCTTGCGCCCATCGTGAAATAGTTTTCATAATGCGATACGGACGTCGTTTCATATGATTTCCTGGTGAAATCAAAGAAGATATTTGTTTTCGACAGTGCCCCAATCCCTGACCGTCTGAGCGGGATGCCAAAACCCAGACTCGCTCCCCATTCTTTTACCTGCTGTCCGTTTAGTACAAGGTAATTGTCTTCAACATGGCCGCCCATCCGGTATTCAATTCGTTTCATGAAGCTGTAATTCGAATACTTGTCGGGAATATATTCGACTCCAAAAAGAAATGCCCGGGTGTTGCTAGCATATCCATCCGAGCCATGGAATTTGGCATTAGACCAGTTTGTTGCAACATAATCAAAACCCGCAGTTAATTTATTTCTTTTGCCAAAAGATATACCCAGACGAAGTGTACCAGGGAGATACGCTTTTGAAGTATCATCGGAAATATAGGCAAGGGTATCAGTAACGCTGGAAGAGGTAAACCTCATTGACAGCTTCTCGTAATTTGATTTGCAATGTTTGGCGGCGCTATAAGAGAGTCCGGCATTAAAAAAATAGTCTTTCTTTATGGGAGCGCTGTACTGGAGCCCATATTCAAGGTTGATACCTGTAAGGCGAAGGGCTTCAGATATATTGTCATGATATTCATTATAGAAATCTGCAAAAACAAATTCATTGGCCCTGGAAATCTGCCCGAACAGCAATGACAGATTAATCCCTGCAGAAATATTTTTGGTCAGATTTATGCCCGAACCAAGGAAGACATTGCTCAGATTGCCGCCTCCGATATGGTACCCCGTATATCCACCCGTAACTGCATCATAACCGGGATCACCTTTAGCAACTGTTTCAGATATACTGTAGTAACCGTTGCTCAGGGGGAGTATTCCTGCAGCAACACCAAGCCCCTTGGTTATTGGAAAGCCTATCATGAAATGGTCAAAA
This sequence comes from Bacteroidales bacterium, assembly GCA_003142255.1. Taxonomy (GTDB): domain Bacteria; phylum Bacteroidota; class Bacteroidia; order Bacteroidales; family VadinHA17; genus LD21. Next base: position 10,686 of record PLLO01000010.1, read on the forward strand.
TTCATATCATCGGATTTGTGATAGGAAGTTCCGTCAGAAATGATATTGATCCCGTAATCCATCCCAAAATCAAATACAAAAGAATTTGTATCAAGGCTGCTGAAGGAGGCTGGATTGGTATAGCAGATAGTGCTGTTATCCCTGATTGCGGTTCCTATGCCTCCCATGGCAGTGCTTCTGAATGAACCAGCCGGTTCAAGAATTCCAAGGTTGTATCTTGCAAGCGGGGAATCAATAAGCTTCTGTCCGGATACCGAAACCGAAAAGGAGATAAAAATTAATAGAAATAATTTCGCCAGTCTATTTTGCATTGTACTCCAGAATAAGATTTAACCCATCAATCACAATTTCAGGAAGATAAGCAACATGATGATCCAGTCTCTCTTTCAGATAGCCACTGTCTCCTCCTGTAAGCACAACTTTAATTTTAGTGCCTCTTTTTTCAAACGTGCGAATATACTCATTTATTTCATAAACGATCCCATTGATAACGCCTGCGGTGATTGCTTCCATGGTATTGCGGCCCGGTGAATGGAACTTTTCCGTCGTGGAAGAGAGTGGCAGCTTTCCTGTGAATTTATGCAATGCTTTGAACCTCATCGATAATCCCGGAGAAATATTTCCTCCCTTATATGTTTTTCCGGTTAGGTAATCATAGGTGATTGCGCTCCCGGCATCAATTATCAGAACTTTTTCTCCCGGGAAATGCAGACACGCGCCAGCAACTGCCGCAATCCTGTCGGGGCCAAGTGTTTCAGGCGTCTCGTACTCGTTTTTGAAAGGAAGTTTCGACTTGTGGGAAAGAATATGAACAAAATGTATGTTCAAAGTGGCCAGATCAATGATGAATTCAGGAGTGTCTCTTACAGTTGAGACTATTACTTTATCAATTTTTTTCTGAAAAGGTGAAAAAACCCTCTCCAGTTCATCACTATTGAAGTGCTTGGTTCTGAGAGATTTTACCTTTTTCCAACCATCAAACACGGCAATCTTGGTGCTACTGTTTCCAATGTCAAAAATGAGGTTCATTGCTTTTTATTTTATTACAAAGGTATGAAAAGGATTGTGGATGGAGTTCAAAAGAAAGATTCTTCGCTTCTCCGCCGGCTGGCGGATCCGCTCAGAATGACAGTCGTTTGTGAGGCAAGAGGGGAAGAGAATAGCGGCTGCGCCGCTATTCTCTTCCCCTCCCTTTATTACACCAGCAAACGCTGTCATTCCGAACGAAGTGAGGAATCTCTCTATATTTTAATTCAACCCGTTGATATAAATGTCATTCCGAACGAAATGGGGAATTTATTTATTTCTATGCAGTACGTTGTTACTTCTTCATTCCGAACGAAGTGAGGAATCTTCTTATTTAATTGGATATTATTAATATTTTATCCTGGATATCCTTCAGGACTACAATAGCAGAGCTGACTGATTTGATTCCGGAAATTGTCATGCTAAGCTTAGCTTCTTTCTGCCTCACTGACATTTGCTTCTGATGTCTGTTAACATAATTCATTATTGAAACGAATGTCTGACTTTGGTAAAATGGAGATTTCGGATCGGAAATAAAATTAGCGATGAGAAGATTGTTCTTAAGCAGGATCTTTTCCATTCCAAGCTTAACAGCGATCCATTTGACCATGACAATATCGAGCAACGATCTGGCGGGGGGAGGAATAGGGCCGAAACGGTCTTCAAGCTTTTTCTCATATAAATGCAAGGCATCCTCATTATCAATTTCATTCAGCTCCTTGTAAAGCCTTATTCTTTCTGAGATATTTGAGATATATTCGTCAGGGAACATAATCTCAAGATCAGTGTCAATCTGGAAATCAGAAACATATGTTTTCCCGGTGTCTGTATCTTCCGTGATGCTCTCCTTGCTTATATCTCCTGACTTTTCTTCAGGTTCAGCTTCCCTCAGCTCAAACAAAGCTTCATTCAGGATACGCTGGTAGGTTTCAAACCCGACATCTGCAATGAATCCGCTCTGTTCGCCTCCCAGAAGGTTTCCTGACCCTCGTATGTCGAGATCCTGCATTGCCAGGTTGAAACCACTTCCCAGTTCCGAAAACTCCTCGATGGCTTTAAGGCGCCTTCGCGCTTCGTGGGTCAGCGTATTAAGAGGCGGCGTAAGAAGGTAACAGAATGCCTTTCTGTTCGACCTGCCGACACGTCCCCTGAGCTGGTGAAGCTCAGATAATCCGAAATGGTGGGCATCGTTGATGAATATCGTATTGGCATTCGGAATATCAAGACCCGATTCTATGATGGTTGTTGCAATGAGAACATCATAGTCGCCCTGTATAAAGTCGAACATTACATTCTCAATTGTTTTACCATCCATTTTGCCATGGACAATAGCCGATTTGATATTTGGACAAATACGATGGATCTTTGCCTGTAGCTCCCTGATGTTTTCAACCCTGTTATGGATGATAAATACCTGACCGTTCCTGGCCACCTCATATTCAATGCCCTCCCTGATGATGTCCTCATTGAATCCGTGAAGCTCCGTAACGATTGGCATCCTGTTGGGCGGAGGAGTATTGATTATTGACAGGTCGCGGGCACCCATCAACGAGAATTGCAAAGTACGGGGAATGGGAGTAGCAGTCAGCGTTAGCGTGTCGACATTATTTTTCAGCTTCTTTAGTTTATCCTTCACCGAAACGCCGAATCTCTGTTCTTCATCAATGATCAGGAGCCCCAGATCTTTAAATTTTACATCCTGCCCGGCAAGCTTATGCGTCCCGATAATAATGTCAATTTTCCCTTCTTCAAGTTCTTTAAGTATCTCCTTTTGCCTGGCTGGTTTTTTATGACGGGTCAGGTACTCGACATTGCATGGAAAACCTTTCAGTCTTGATAAAAATGTTTTGTAATGCTGAAGTGCAAGAATAGTAGTAGGCACAAGAATTGCTGTCTGCTTACTGTCGGAAGCTGATTTGAATGCAGCCCTTACAGCTATTTCGGTTTTCCCGAATCCGACATCACCACAGATAAGCCTGTCCATCGGATGAGGTGCCTCCATATCCTCCTTCACTGATTGGGTTGCTAAAAGCTGATCAGGGGTGTCTTCATAGAGGAATGAAGCCTCAAGTTCCCGCTGCAGATATGAATCAGAAGAAAATGAATATCCGTCCGAGTCCATTCTTTTTGCATATAGCTTAATAAGGTCCTTGGCAATATCCTTTACCCTGCTTTTTGTACTCTGCTTCAGCTTCTGCCAGGCTCCCGAACCAAGCTTGTTGATCTTCGGTTCCGAATCGTCCTTACCTTTATATTTTGATATGCGGTGAAGAGAATGAATGCCAATATACAGGATGTCATTATCCCTGTAAACCAGTTTTATGGCCTCCTGGATCTTCCCGTTCACCTCAATTTTTTCAAGCCCGCCGAACCTGCCTATGCCATGGTCAATATGGACCACATAATCACCGGGGTTGAGACCTGTTAATTCTTTAACAGATATGCTTTCTTTCTTTGTGAAATAACCCCTGATCCTGAATTTATGATACCTGTCAAAGATCTGATGGTCTGTATAGACTGAGACTTTGAGGTTATGGTCGGTGAACCCTGCATGAAGGTTGACCAGGAGTGGAGTGAAAAGCACTCCGGGATTTATTTCGGCAAATATATCTTTAAGCCTGTCTATCTGCGACTGGCTTTCAGAAACGATAAATGTCCGGTAACCTTCCAGGTTATTTGAAACAAGTTTTTCAGAAAGCAATTCAAAGTTCTTGTTGAATACCGGCTGGGGCTCAGTCCTGAACCCGATCTTCCAGTCTGTTTCAAACGCACTCTTCTTCCCGAATTCAACTATCCTGAATTTACTGCATTCTTCGATGAAGCGGCTGCCGGTCATCACTGCCTTCTTCTTGCCCGTTATCTGGCCCGAATCTTCTCTCTGGGCAGTCTGGGACCAAATGCTGTTTATTTTCTCCCTGATAGATTCTGAATCTTCGAGCCAGATTACCGATGACGGGGGAAGAAAATCGGTGAATGAATCGTTGATCTCTTCAATGGAAATGTCCTGGATGTTTGGAATGATTGAGATCTGCTTCTGTATGGCAACAGAAAGCTGATCATCTGTATTGAAGGTTCTGATGGAATCCACCTCTTCACTAAAAAAGTCGATGCGGTAGGGGAGGTCGGCAGAATATGAAAATACATCGGCAATGCTTCCTCTTATCGAATACTGACCTGGTTCATAGACAAAATCGACCCTCTCAAAGTTATACTCCTGGAGCATCTCTTCGAGGAATTCGAGCGACAGCTTGTCTCCTTTGGTGACCTGGAAAGTGTTTTTCTTCAGGTTTTTCTTGCTTATCACCTTCTCCATCACCGATTCGGGATAAGTAATTATTATCCCTTTTCTTTTTCCTGATGCAAGATGATTAAGAACCTCTGTGCGGAGCACAATATTTGCCGGCTCGGTCTGCTCATACTGGACGGAACGCTTATATGTTGAGGGGAAGAAGAAAATATTTTCATCGCCTGAAAGCGTTACAAGGTCGTTATAAAAGTAGGCTGCATCCTCCTTTTCGGGGATAATCACAAGATGTGTGGTCTGCATCTTCTCATGAGCGGAGGCCATTACAAGTGCCTTTGAAGAACCCGCCAAACCGTCGAGAAGGCCCTTTGATACAGCCTCATTGTCGAGGTGATCAATAAGCTGCAGGGTCCCTGCATTATTGAGATACAAATCTGAAATTTCGTTCTTTTTCATCAACCTGAAACTGGCGGCAAATTTAACATCTATTTTCCTGATTATTTCAATTCCGGAAACTCAGGCAAAAAAATGGAGGGAAGTAGGTTAAATTCTCATAAAACATTAAGTGCTGAAACAAATTGAGTTTAAAATTCTAATTTTATACAAAATTCCGATTTATGAAGGTCTACAAATTCGGAGGAGCGTCGGTCAAGGATGCTGCCGGCATTAAGAATCTCACTTCTATTGTTTCAAAAGAGAAGGAGAATCTGGCAGTAGTGGTTTCAGCATTCGGAAAAACAACCAATGCTCTTGAAATGGTGCTAAAGGTCTGGCTTGCTGGAGAAAATATATATAAGGACCATCTCGACAACATCTACAGTTACCATGCAACAATTGCCAAAGAACTATTTCCTTCGGGAAGCTTAACAAAAAGCAAAATTGATATATCCTTTGCCATGCTGAAGGAATACCTTCGTAAGGCAAAGAAATCGAATTATGATTTTGAATATGACCAGGTTGTCTCATACGGCGAGATATGGTCCACGATAATAGTTGCAGAATACCTGAAAAAGAGCGGGATGAATGCCGAATGGGTCGATATAAGGAGTGGCCTGCTAACCGACGACAGGTTCAGGGACGCCGATATTCTGTGGAATGAAAGCACCGGGAGAATTCAGAAAATATTTGACTTCAGCAAGTTCAGTATTTACATTACGCAGGGATTCATTGGCGGAACGATCTCCGGACAGTCCACTACACTTGGCCGGGAAGGATCTGATTATACAGCAGCTATTCTGGCAAACATGCTGGATGCGGATAGCGTTACTTTCTGGAAAGATGTACCCGGACTTCTGAATGCCGATCCGAAATGGATGCAGGATGCCAGGAAGCTTGAGGAAATGTCGTACAGGGAAGCAGTGGAAATGACGTTCTCGGGAGCAAAGGTCATACATCCGAAGACAATTAAGCCACTCCAGAACAAGAATATTCCTCTTTTAGTAAAATCATTTCTTAATCCCTCGGAGAAAGGCACCATGGTCGTTGCTTCCCCGACTCTTACTAAAATACTGCCTGTTTACATAAGGAAAGAAAACCAGATTCTTATCTCTATCCTCCCGAAAGATTTTTCCTTTGCCATGGGCGATAACCTGAGCATGATATTCCATTTATTCATGCTTAACGGCATAAAAGTAAATCTTGTCGAAGCCAGTGCTGTAAGCATTGATGTTTGCGTCGATGACGATAGGCCGAAGGTCGAAACCCTGCTTTCCTCGCTGAAAGATGATTATTCAATCATTTATAACGAGAATGCAGAACTTCTTTCTATACGGCATTACAATCAGGAAGCAATTGACAGGATTACTAAAGACCGCGATATATTGCTTCAGCAGCGGACCAGGAGCACAGTCAGGTTTGTGGTAAAGCAACCTTCTTAATTAATCCTCATCGTTCAAATAAAAGTCTCTGGCCTCTGTAGTCCTCGTTAAATACACCATTATTATATACTATGGTGCCATTTACAATAGTTTTTACCACTTTTGATCTGAAGATTGTTCCCTCGAATGGCGACCAGCCACACTTATATAATATATTGTCGCCTGAAACACGCCATGGATCATCAGGATCTATAAGGCACAGGTCAGCCTTGTAGCCTTCCCTAATGAATCCCCGTCCCTTAATATTAAAAAGTATGGCAGGGTTATGGCACATTTTATCAACTATCTTTTCGAGGGTGAATGTTTTCCTATGCCAGAGTTCAAGCATCGCCACAAGAGAATGCTGAACAAGAGGCGCTCCTGAGGATGAATTGAAATAAGTGCCTGATTTTTCCTCAATTGTATGAGGCGCATGATCAGTGGCAATAACATCGATGAGGTCAGATTTAACAGCATCGGTGAGCGCATCGCGATCGAACCTGGTCTTTATTGCCGGGTTCCATTTTATCCTGGAACCAAGTTCCTCATAGAAGGAATCGTCAAACCAGAGGTGATGTACGCAGACTTCCGCTGTAATCCTTTTTTCTGCCAGAGGAACCTTATTGCTAAGAAGTCTCATTTCATCGGCAGTCGACAGGTGAAAAAGGTGAAGCCGGGTATTGAATTCCTTCGCAAGACTTACGGCAAATGAAGAAGAACTGAAGCAGGCTTCCCGGCTCCGGATCAGGGGATGCATTTTTACAGGCACATCCTCGCCATACTTCAGCCTGTATATCTCCTGGTTCTTCCTGATAATCTGTTCATCTTCGCAATGTGCATTTATTGGCAGATGAGTATTTTTAAACAGATTTCTCAATGCTTCTTTATTATCAACAAGCATGTTTCCTGTCGAAGAGCCCATGAATACCTTAATCCCGCAAACCTCAGCGGGATCAACCTTTAATATTTCACCAAGATTATCATTGGTCGCTCCGATGCAGAATGAGTAATTTATCAGTGAGTGTTCAGAGCCGAGCCTGTATTTTTCATTAAGCGTTTCTATCGTAACAGTTTGCGGCACAGTGTTTGGCATATCCATGAATGAGGTTATGCCGCCAGCTGCTGCAGCCCGTGATTCGGTGAAAATATCTCCTTTATGAGTAAGCCCGGGTTCCCTGAAGTGTACCTGGTCGTCAATAACACCAGGAATCAGAAGCAATCCCTCAGCATTGATGATTTTTGCATCAGATGGTTGCTCAATCTCTCCCGGTGATGATATGGCTGAAATGATTTCATCCTTCACAAGCAGATCCCCCTTGAATGATCTGCCTTCATTTACAATAGTTGCATTCCTGATTAATATGCTGGACATTTTGGAAGCTTATTTTTTTAAATTCCTCCCTCTCTCGCCATAACCCCCTCTTTTTCTTTATGCCGTTGCCGCGTTGCACCTTAGTGCTATTTCTCCCTAATTTCTCCTGTACTTTGAAAACAGGCTCTTTGCCTTCATCCTGGGAACACCAATGAATGCTTCGCTGAAAATGCCCCCCGACATCTTGGAGGAACCAAGTTTCCTGTCGGTAAAGATTATGGGAATCTCAATTATTTTGTATCCGAGCTTCCATGCAACGAATTTCATTTCGATCTGAAAGCCATAACCTTTTGACCGGATATGAACACGTTTTATATTTTCCAGGACTTCTTTCCTATAGCATACAAATCCGGCAGTAGTATCCATAATTTTCATGCCGGTTATTATCCTCACGTATATTGAGGCACAATATGACATTAGTACTCTTGAGAGCGGCCAGTCAACAACATTTACACCGCTGATGTATCTTGAACCGATAGCGACATCTGCCCCCTGGTCATTACATGCATTGAATAGCCTTACCAGATCGAGAGGGTCATGTGAAAAATCAGCATCCATCTCATATATAAAATCATATCCTTTATCGAGAGCCCATTTAAAGCCTGTAGTATAAGCGGTACCAAGCCCTAATTTTCCGGACCTCTCAACGAGATTGAGATTTGAAAATGACTTTTGGAGTTCTTTTACAATAGAAGCAGTGCCATCAGGGGAATTATCATCGATGACAAGGATGTCAAAACTTACATTAAGGGAGGAAATAGCCTTGATTATTGCTTCTATATTTTCCCTTTCCTTGTATGTTGGTATAATAACTATATTTGACATTTCTTCTATATTATTGCGAAAATAAGGAAATTAGATTAATAGATACTAAATCAAATATATTATTTAACGCAACGGACTGTAATAAATTGGGAGACAAGACTGCCAGAATAACCATAATCGCTACAAGATTTTCCCGATGAAGCATAATTCATTCAACAATATAAAACGGCTGTTGATACCAGCTTTATTTATCATGCTCAGTTATGAGGGATTTTCCCAGCAACTAACCTGGAATGCAGGTCTCTTTTCTTTTTTTGATAATGTCGAATTCGGGAAGTCGGCAATAAAAATTCCACAGACGATGGCTGGTGTGATGCTGATTCCGGAAGCAGGATTAACCTGGGATACAGTACACAAGGTAAACATTGGTGTAAACCTGATGCATGAGTTTGGAAGTTCTAAGGCGATTGACAAATTCTATACTACAGCTTATTATTGTTATGACAGCAAGCCATTCAGATTTATAATGGGGGCATTTCCCAGAAGCGTGGCGGTAGAAAAATATCCCAGGCTCTTTTTTCAGGATTCAATATCATATTACCGTCCCAACCTTAATGGCTTTTTTGCAGAGTACAGGCAAGGGATGGATTATTTCAACGTATGGCTTGACTGGACAGGAAGGCAGTCGAATACGGTACACGAAGCTTTCTTCCTGGGATTAAGCGGAAGATATGATATTGGAATTTTCAACATTCAGCATTTCCAATATTATTTTCATTATGCGAGTAAATTGAATCCTGTAGTGGATGAGGCGCTGCATGACAATTTTTTGTTTCTTACCTCTGCAGGCATCAGCCTTTCGGATAGGTTTTTCCCCGGCAGGCTTGAGGCAAGCGCAGGATGGGTAGCCGGGTTGGAGAGAGCCCGTGCCGACAATACCGGCTGGATCAGGAAGAACGGACTTCTACTGGAGGCGCGGGCAGAATATAGGATTGTTGGTCTCTGCAATACATTTTACACAGGCAGCGATCTTATGCAGTTTTATAATGATCACGGCAATGACCTTTACTGGGGAGATCCTGTTTACAGGGCAAAGACATCAGACCGCGCAGACATTTATCTTGATTTCATCAGGAGCAGCAAAATAAACCTGGAGCTTACATATTCGCTTCATTTCCTTGAGGGAAGAATATATAATGAGCAGATGTTGAAGTTAAAGGTGAATCTTGATGGAAGAGTAAAAAGGTAATCAAACCAAGCAGGGTATCGTATAATTGATTTTGTAATTTCCAGCACTTCGAAATATTTTATTTTTTTTTGGATCTTTTCTTGTTGAGAAAAAATCAATTTATATCTTTGCACCCGCTTTAAGACGAAAAGTTGTTCAGCCGGGCGGGCTGAAACCTGGAACCTGGAACCTGAAGAAAAATAGTCCCGTAGCTCAGTTGGTTAGAGCGCTACACTGATAATGTAGAGGTCCCCGGTTCAACTCCGGGCGGGACTACAGCGTCCACCGTAGCTTTATCAAAGGCGGACATTCGGGGAATTAGCTCAGTCGGCCAGAGCACCTGCCTTGCACGCAGGGGGTCAAGGGTTCGACTCCCTTATTCTCCACCATCGCCCTCCGATTCCGTCGGCTGACGGAGTAGGAGGGCTTTTTATCTGATATAGATCCAATTGCTAAAGCTTCTTTGGGCCATGGTGGACACAGTCCACTTGAAAGCGGAAGCCAAAGCGAAGAAGAGTAAAAAAAAGTTCTTTTAATTTTGTAAGCAAATTATTCATTAACAGAACGTAATGAAGGTTTATTTTTAAAACGAAAAAAATATTTTAAAAATAAATAAAAATTAATTTGGATATTAAATTTCAACCTCATACATTTGCACCCGCTTTTATACAAAAAAAGGTTGGTTGAGGGGTTAGAAGAGATAGGATTCCGGCTTTAGAAAAGAGGGGAAAGGGAAGAGGGGAAAAAGCCGGAAAAATTATCTCGATTTTTTTGGGAAAGATTGGAATAAATTATATCTTTGACGTCCCAAAAGTAAAACAAAGCGAACAGTTCTTTGAAATTATGAAGTATAACAACCAGGCGAGATTGACAATCTCGTCTAAGAAACTTGTTAGTATTTTAGAATGAGACATGGAGAGTCTTCATAAAGAGATTTAAGAATAAATTTTTACAATGAAGAGTTTGATCCTGGCTCAGGATGAACGCTAGCGGGAGGCTTAACACATGCAAGTCGAGGGGCAGCACGAGGTAGCAATACTTTGGTGGCGACCGGCG
>PLLO01000019.1 GCA_003142255.1 Bacteroidales bacterium
GATTCTTAACCGGACACTAGTGTAAAATTTTATTAAAAAAACGGTGCATGAGAGCACCGTTTTTTAATGATTCAACAATTTTCCAGGTTATTATTTCTTTGTAGCTGGTTTTGCCATAGGTTTAGTTGTGCCAACTTTCTTAGCCACCTTCTTAACAAATTTTCCATCTTTGTTATAAACAAGAGTTTCAGTGGTGGTCCCTTTGACAATAACTACATCATAGGTAACAGTGTTATTTGCTGTAACGCTTGCTGCTTCTTTAATAGTGAAACCAACGTAATCTTTAGCAATATTGTCTGTTATTGCTTTCTGAAGATCTGCTACCTTTACGGTAGTTTTGGTGGACTTTGCATTTACGGTTGTAGTTTTGGTAACCTGTGCATTTACAACCAGAACTGCCATAATTAATACAAGAACGAATAATACTTTTTTCATACAGAATAAATTTTTTGGTTTAGAAACTACAAAATACTCAACGATTTTTTTGGTGTAAGCAGATGATTAAAGCGCTGCAATAATCTTGTGCAATTCTTCTTTTGTTTTGCCAAGTTTGATTTGAAGTTTTCCGAACATCTCCTCTTTCTTGCCTTCTTTAAACATCAAATCATTGTCCGTTAAGACTGCAAATTTCTTTTTGAGCTTGCCTTTCTGCTCATTCCAGTTTCCTTTTAATTCTGTTGTGTTCATTTTTTAAAATTTTAAATTGTGAATAAATTTCCCATATACAAAGGAAAATCTATTAACTCATGAATGCGTTACAAAATTTTAGAAATAAGTTACATTATTCACACATTTTCTGTAACTCCTTCCCCACCTCATTCAGGTAGACACAATGTCTCGTCCTAGAAAAACCTTACACATTCCCAAAAAGACTGTACATCGAATTTTTACCGACAGGGATCGCACATTTCAGATACGAGGAACCATTCCCTCCCAGAAAATTCATAGAAAGAGGTTTTAATATTCAGCACTGGTCTGATTTTCCAGAAGGCGGACATTTCCCCTCTATAGAAAAGCCGCAACTACTTGCTAATGATATTATCAGTTTTTTCAGTAAAATTTTGCTTCCTGATCAGGGAGACAAGATATCTTGATTTGAATTGCTCGCTTGCAAGGGCTTGTTTTATCGGAGGCAGTTTAAGAATAACACCCAGTACTGCAGCCATGGTCCTGTGACTTAATAAAACATGATTATCGAAAATGAGATTCTGAAGTTTCCCCCGTTCGATAGCCATTGTTACAATCCTGTGAATAGAATTTACGGGTGTGATGATTCGTTCTATGCGGCTTTTTAGCTCAATTGCCTTTTTATCACAACCATTAAGACATACACCGCAGCCAAGACAGATCTCCTGCAGCACTTTTGCTTTTTTTCTGCCCGGTTTTGAAGGATCGTTTGCAGATACAAGTGTCATTGCTTCCACAGGGCATAAAGCAACACATTTACCACAACCGCTACAATTCTCTTCAACTATATATGGAATAAAGTTGGTTGTATGAACAGGATTTTGAAATCCAAATTTTCTTGCGGCTATAAGTGCCTCGCAGCAACAACCGCAACAGTTGCAGATGAAGCTCACTTTTTCCTGGACATTCTCACCGAATTGAACGAGGTTATTGGCTCTGGCTTCTTCCAACAGATCTAATCCTTCTGAGTGATCAACTTTCCTGGCAACTCCATGACGGATTAATGAATCTGCAGTATCATTAAATGTCATACAGATATCAAGAGGAGCATCGCAGTTTTTTCCCACATGTTGCATTTTATGACGGCAATAACATATACCAACACCAATAGCCGATGCTGTTTTTATTACTTCCGATGCTCTTTCGTGATCGAGCACATGAAGAGCATTTTCGTTGGAGAGTACCTTTTCGTTGACATAAACCCTTCCAACCTGCGTTTCTCCTGTCAGGAAAAGATCCTTAATAAAATCTTCCTCCACATTCATATACTGGTAATAGAGTTCAGAAAGAGATTTCTGGTCAATATCATTTCTGTATCTCATCAAAGAAAACTCGAAAAAGCCTGCCATCGGAGGTGGCATAGAATATATGATGTCGTCATTCTCCACTGCATCGAGCAGCAATCCTTTGTCAGCCAGGTCATTCAATATTTTTGCTGCATCCTTTTCACCCATTTTCCAGATTCCTGCTGCTTTTTTGACATTAAAGGGTTTTATTGGCAGCAATGAAACTAGTCCGGCCTCTCTTTCCGAGAAGAGAATTTTTAATATTTTGAAAAGCAAGTCAGAGGCTACAGCTCCCTGTGGAAAACGATTATATCTCTCTGCAAGCAGTTTGTAGTTATTCTGTTTAATTGTATTGTGATGAGCCATGGCAAATGGAATTCTTCTTATTTATATTATCAAATATAAGTTTTTTAAAGATAAAGAAATACTACAGCTCTCTGCGTTTGAGATCTCACATTTAGAAACTTTATTACATGTTTGCATGTTATAGTTTTGACACATTAGATGTTTGAATGTAATATTTATTCGAAAAAATTACACATTTACTACATGAAAGCAAACAACAAAAAAGCACCACCCCAAAGTCAGAAATAAACACCACAATGGCGTTTACACAAATGTTAGCCTCAAGCGTAGCCAGGCAAACTCACTAAATAATGAAACCTGAAATACATTTTATAAATAGAAGCAGTTGGCTTAGAGCAGCAGTATTGGGTGTAAATGATGGTATTCTTTCGACAACAAGCATAGCTATCGGTATAGCCGCAGCAAGTGATACAAGAAGTCCAATTATTCTAGCAGCTTTAGCAGGTTTAGTTGCAGGGGCATTAGCTATGGCTGCAGGAGAATATGTTTCAGTAAGTTCACAGGTCGATACCGAGTCCGCTGACTTAAAAAGAGAAAAAAAGGAACTTGAAACAACACCGGACATCGAGTTGAAAGAATTAGCTAAACACTATCAAGATAGGGGTTTAGACAGTGACTTGGCAATGAAGGTAGCTTTACAACTTACAGAACACAATGCACTGGAAGCCCATGCCAAAGACGAATTAGGGATCAATGAAATCAAACGGCCAAAACCATTGCAGACAGCTTTAGCTTCAGTTTCATCTTTCACAGTTGGCGGGTTGTTGCCATTTTCTGTTTCTTTGATTGCCCCGATCAATCACATGGTCATTTACCTATATTCCTTTTCGATTGTATTTCTTGCATTGTCAGGTACAATAGCTGCAAAGGTAGGCGGCTCAAATATTGCAAAAGGAATTATAAGGATTTGCTTATGGGGCACAATAGCGATGGCAGTTACTGCCTTTGTTGGTTATCTGTTTGGAGTAAAGACCGGTTGATAAAACAAAAGTATTTATAAAAAAGTACAAATATTTTAAACTTATTCCAAAATATGCGGCAGACAAAACGCCAGCAAGAGAAAAATTAGGGTCACAATCTGTTACCTAAAAGAAATCAATACTATTTTTATAAGATAAAATTAATATCTAATCAATACTGATTATTAATGAGAATGAAGGATTTTAAAACAGTAAAGATTATTTGCGAAGGGAACAGTAAAATCTCTTCAAACGTGGTAGATGAGTTTTTAATCAATTACGCAGCAGACCGAAATAATCTTGAACAAGAAATGAACGTGAGCTTTGCAGCATACAGGCATATTACACAAAAATTCCAGAAAGAATGGGTGAATATGTTGAAGTCACAATATATCGCTCATAAAATTTTCAAAGAAGGGGGCCTGATTAAAACTTTTCTTAAGCATCCTGCCTTAAATAAACTTAAGTCTGATGAAAGGAAATACCTGGAATTCCAGACAGAGAATCCATGGAGGTTCAGTTTTAGTGTAATTAAAGACAATCCGTTTGAGAATTTCTATACTATGGAGGATGTATTCAGAGAAGAAGAGTTCCTTATTTATTCACCCGGTATGACAGTAACTTTAAAAACGCAACCTGTAATACTCTGGTTTAATATGATTGCTTTCAATGGATCTTGCTGGCAGAGTTATGGACCCATTGGAGCATACAGATCCTTTGAGCCAGATGATATCTTCTTTTTTGCAACAGAACTCAGACCTGATATTGAAAACGAAGAAGAACTTCTGGAAAATCTGGAAAATAATCCGCTTCCGTATATGATGCTTCTCTGTGGAGCAAATTATCCTTTGATAGCCAATAAAAAAGATCAGATGTTAAACGTGATGGCAGAATATGATATTGAAAATCTTGACACAAAAAGTCTTACCGCTGGTTTTAAAACAGAGTATAACAAAGATATCTACAGGCTTTCTTTAAAAAAATGGTGTAAGCATCCTCATTTCGCTCAGGCATATTATGATGAGAAAAACAAGAAAATAACACTTTCTTCAATGACCGACAGAGGATTTAAGGCACTCGTAAAAGGATTAAATGAGTATGGCTATGCTTTTGATTCTGATCCATTTGTTCGGGTAAATCTTACTATGGTAAAGACCGCTTCAGATATCCTCAAAAGGAAAATTGATATAATAAAGTATGATCATTTATTTTCAAAGGAAAGCTCTCCGGCTGTAAAGGAAGGTATTGAAAAGCTCAATATGTTCTTGAATCTGGCTATGCCGGAAATTAATGCCGGTCTGCAACCTGATATTGATGCATTGGCAGCAAAAGCCGGTATAGATAGTGATACAGCTAAAGAATTAATTGCCCAAATAGATAAAAAGCTTAAGGGTAATGATTCGCATTCTAAAAGGAAGAAGAAATAAAAACAGTGTATGCTATTGATCGTGAGCACGTTGTAAAATCCGTCAACACTTCCGTCAACAAGAAATTTAAAGACCCTTGCAGATCGCTGATCTACAAGGGTCTATGATTTGAGGTTGTGGTGCCACCAGGAATCGAACCGGGGACACATGGATTTTCAGTCCATTGCTCTACCGACTGAGCTATGGCACCTTCTTTTCGGACTGCAAATATATATTTCAAATTTGAGTAACCAAAACTTTGAACTTAAAAAATCAATTTGGATTCATTTTACCTATATGGTACATTTGCAACCTGACCTAAAATTCAATCATGCAGTTACTTTACCATACACTCGAAAACGGAATAAGAGTTGTCCACCTGAGAACAAACGGAATGGTCGCCCATTGCGGACTTATTATTAATACCGGCTCCCGCAATGAAAAGGAAAATGAACATGGAATAGTTCACTTTATTGAGCATATGCTCTTCAAGGGCACCATGAAACGGAAAACATATCACATTCTCAGCTCTCTTGACGATGCAGGTGGTGAACTTAATGCCTATACAACAAAGGAGGAGACTGCAATACATGCTTCAGTTCTGACGGAAGAGTTCGAAAAAGCTGTTGATATAATCAGCGATGTGACGTTTAATTCAGTTTTTCCCGGGAAGGAGATCGAAAAGGAGAAAGACGTGATTATAGAGGAGATAAATTCATATCTCGATAATCCTGCAGAACTTATTTTCGATGATTTTGAGGAGATGATCTTTAGCGGTCAGCCTATTGGAAGAAATATCCTCGGAACACCGGTTACTGTTAAATCTTTCACACAAAAGGCTCTCTTTGAATTTGTTGCCGGGAATTACAATACGAACCAGATGGTTTTTTGCTCGGTCGGAAATATCACAGATGAGAAGGTAGTGCGCTTAGTAAATAAATACCTGGGAGCGGCAGCTCAAAATATCAAATCGGGCAGAAAAGGCAAAACTTCCTTTTATACCCAGGCCACTGTGACAAAAAAAATGGATACCAACCAGGATCACTGCATGATCGGAAATGCATCCTTCAACATAAAGGACAAAAGGAGAATAGGCATGTTCCTGCTGAACAATCTATTGGGCGGGCAAGCATTGAATTCAAGGTTAAACCTCTCCCTGCGGGAAAGAAACGGTTTCGCCTATAATGTAGAATCAAATTACAATGCATATCTCGACACCGGAGTATTTTCAGTTTACTTCGGCACCGACCAGCAAAACCTTGAAAAAAGCATTACAATCACCTTTGCTGAACTAAATAAGCTGCGCAATACCAGGCTTGGACCAATCCAGTTCAGCAAGGCAAAAAATCAGCTAAAAGGCTACCTGGCAAGAAGCTATGAAAACCATGAGAGCCTGATGCTCAGCCTTGGAAAAAGCCTTCTTGTATTCAACAGGATAGATTCACTTGAGGAGATATGCAAAAAAATTGACTCCCTCACCACTTCAGAATTACTGGAGATTTCCAATGAGGTTTTTGAACCTTCAAAATTATCGACACTTATATATAAATAGCTATGGATAAACTGATTGAAAAGTATATCCATGATCATTCATCGCAGGAAGATCCGGTTCTCGAAGAGCTGTTCAGGGAGACACATATCAGATTCGTAAATCCCAATATGTCTACCGGTCATATCCAGGGCAAGTTTCTTGAGCTTATCTCAAAAATGATAACTCCGGAAATTATCCTCGAAATAGGCACTTTTACAGGATATTCAGCTATTTGCCTTGCCAGGGGATTGAAACCGGGAGGGAGGCTCATTACTATTGAAATAAATGATGAGCTTAAAGAATTCAGCAGTTCATGGTTCCGAAAAGCCGGAGTCGATCAGGTGATTACACAGCTCACAGGCAGAGCCCAGGAGATTATCCCGGGACTGGATAAGCAGTTTGATCTTGTCTTTATTGATGGCGATAAGAGGGAATACATCGATTATTATAAACTTTCAATTGATAAAGTCAGGAGTGGCGGATTTATTCTTGCTGATAATGTTTTATGGGGCGATAAGGTTCTGGATGCAAGCTCAAGGGATCCCCAGACAAGAGGAATAATTGAATTTAACGAGATGATAATGAGAGAGAAGGGAATTGAGAAAATAATCCTTCCCTTAAGAGACGGGCTGATGCTAATAAGGAAGAAATAATCCCGGGCAGGTAGTTACCAAGAATATTAAAGATATATCGTCAAGTATGGTATAGTTTTTGAGCATGATATTAAAAATACTATATGAAAAAGCTTACCATTTCAATTTTCATGATGCTGCTGGCATTTTATGTAAATGCCCAGGATTACCACGTAAATACGTTGCAGGGTCTTGAATCAGGCCAGTCACAGAATCAGGATACTAAACTTACAGCAATAGTCAATAAGGCAACCCGACTCTTTGGATCAAAAGATGACCTTACTTCAGTTATAATGGTTGTCCCTGCAGGCGACACTGTAGATGTTATAGGTTCAGACAGCACCTACTTTCACATCCTTTACCAGGAAAGTGAGGGGTATATTTTCAAGCGTCATGCTACAATAGTTAATATAACCCCTGATGTCGCACCTGCCGTACAGCAACAGGCTAATGTTCAGGAGGAACAGCCGGCCCAGCAGCAGCAGATCAGCAGATTTTCCTATCTGGAGAATAAATACGGAACAAGCATGGCAGCAAGGATTATTTCCGGGAAAATCTGGAAAGGCATGACAACAGATATGGTGCAGGATAGCTGGGGCGGTCCGAAAAAGATCAACAGGGTTATAAACGGAAATGATGTTAAGGAAGATTGGTTTTACAATAATTCCTGGCTTCACTTTGAAAATGATACTCTCACCGAATGGGGGCCTGCTAAATAGTTATTATATCATCAGGAAACGGGATGCCATTTTCATGGCTCTGTTTTGCAGATAAGAAAAAATTCTTATTTTTGCCCCTGAATCTGCGGGAGTAGCTCAGTTGGTAGAGCACGACCTTGCCAAGGTCGGGGTCGCGGGTTCGAGTCCCGTCTCCCGCTCAAACAAAAAATGGCTGCGCAAGCAGCCCTTTTTATTTATTGCAAATGCCGAATCAAGCTTGCTTGAATGAGGTGTTTGCAATAAATAAAAAGAGCCACGACAGTGGCATTTTTTGTTCTATGGTATCTCCAAAAGGGTCCGTCATGCCGTCAGGCATGACAATCCCGTTATACTACTCCGTGTCACGTCAGAAGCTTTTTGTTTTTTAATCATGCCCATGACATATTATTTTTTATTATTTTCGTAACCAGTTAATTCTATTCCATAAGTAATAATTCATCTGCCATGAAAAAATCACTTTTCATTCCCCTGTTCCTGGTTGCAATGCTGTTTACAGGCTGCAAAAACGGGAATAAAGAGAATTCCCTTTCTATTCCATTTGAAAAGTACACCCTCCCAAATGGACTGACGGTGGTTCTAAATGTCGACAAATCTGATCCAATTGCCTGCCTGGCCATTTATTATCATGTCGGGTCAAGTCGTGAGGTCCCCGGTAAAACAGGTTTTGCTCACCTGTTTGAGCACATGATGTTTCAGAAATCGGAAAATGTAGGCGAGGACCAGCTCTTCAAAAATATACAGGGCGCAGGCGGAACTCTTAATGGAAGTACCAACCAGGACAGAACCAACTATTATGAGGTTATCCCGAAAAATGCTCTTGAGATGGCATTATGGATGGAGTCTGACCGGATGGGCTACCTTGAGAATACTGTGACTCCTTCAGCACTTACCAACCAGCAAAATGTGGTTCAGAATGAGAAAAGGCAAAGTTATGATAATGTCCCTTATGGTTTTAACCAGGAAATTATCCAGAAGAATCTTTACCCTGCCGGCCATCCCTACAGCTGGACTGTAATCGGAGATATGAAGGATCTCACTAATGCTAAAGTGGAAGATGTGAAGGCATTTCATAAAAAATTCTATTCACCAAATAATGCGACACTCACAATTTCTGGTGATATAAATATTGATGAAGTAAAAGCATGGATTGATAAGTATTTCGGTGAGATCCCGGCTGGTGAAGCTATAGAGAAAAGAGGTGCAATGCCTGTCTCATTGACTTCGACAATAAAGCTCTATCATGAAGACAATTTTGCAAAAGCGCCCCAGCTCACCTTGGTCTTCCCGGCTGTGGAGCGCTATTCAAAAGAATCATATGCACTGAATTTCCTGGGTGAACTGCTTTCCGGGACAAAAAAATCACCTCTTTATGTAGTACTTGTAAAGGATAAAAAGCTAACCTCACGCGTCAATGCCAGGAATGGATCACAGGAGCTTGCCGGAACATTCACTATTTCAGTAGGTGCCAATCCTGGTGTCAGCCTTACTGATGTTGAAAAAGCCATTTTTGAGGGGTTTAAAAAATTTGAAAAAGACGGATTCAGGAAAGATGACCTGACAAGAATAAAGGCTCAGTACGAAACTCGTTTTTATAATTCATTCGCAAGTGTCCAGGGTAAAGCCTTTCAGTTTGCTGAGTACACGATGAATACAGGTGATCCCGGATATTATAAAAAGGATCTCGATGCAATCCAGGCAGTCACAATGAAAGATATAAAGGATGTATACGGAAAATATATCAAAGGCAAAAATTATCTCGAGACAAGCTTCGTTCCAAAAGGTGAAATAAATCTAATTGCCGAGGGATCTGTCAATGCAGGTATCGTTGAAGAGGATCTGAAGAACGCAGCTGAAGTGAAAGAAGTCTCTGCTGATAATGAACCTGTTATAAAAACTGCAACAAAACTCGACAGATCAATAAAACCTCCTCTCAGCGCTGATCCAACTGTTACGATTCCGAAAATATGGAGTTCTTCGCTGACGAACGGACTTAAGATATGGGGTATTGAGCAGAATGAGCTGCCCCTGGTTCAGTACTCAATTGTTCTGAACGCAGGACATATTTCTGAAGATATTACTAAAGCAGGTCTTTCAAACCTGGTTGCTTCAATGATGAATGAAGGAACCAAAAACAAAACTCCTGAACAACTCGAGGAGGCTATAGGCCTTCTCGGTGCATCAATAAGTGTCTCATCAGGTAATGAAGATATTACGATTTCTGTCAGTACAATGGCAAAGAATTTTGAAAAGACTATTGCTATTGTTGAAGAAATGCTGCTTGAACCCAGATGGGATGAAGAGCAGTTCGGACTTGCAAAAAGCAGGATCATAAATAACCTTAAAAGGAACCAGGCAAGTCCTGATTACCTTGCCTCGACGACTCTTAATAAACTTATTTTCGGAGATAACAATATCCTGGCAATCGATGCTTCAGGAACAGAAGCTTCTGTTAATTCAATAACAACAGATGACCTGAAAGCTTTTTACAATAAGTATTTCTCACCCTCAATTGCAAAGCTACTTGTTGTGGGCAATGTAAACCAGCAGAGGGTAGAATCAGCATTTGCAGGATTAAGCGGTAAATGGCAGCCAAAAGAAGTTACTTTGCCTGAAATAAAAGCACCTCTGGCACCTGAGAAACCGGCAATATATTTTGTCGATGTTCCCGGAGCAAAACAATCAGTTATTTCAATTGGTGCACCCTCATTGCCAAGGACCAGCGCAGATTATAATCCTGCTTATGTTGCAAATTACAAGCTTGGCGGTTCATTTAACGGAATTTTCAATCTTATACTCAGGGAAGAAAAAGGATTTACCTATGGAGCGCGTTCCAGTTTTTCCGGTTTCTCCAATTACGGCACATTTGTTGCCTCTTCAAAGGTTCGCACCAATTCAACTCTGGAGTCTGTCACGATCTTTAAAACAGAGATGGAGAAGTACCGTGAAAGTATGCCGCAGGAATATATTGATTTCACAAAGGATGCATTAATAAAAGGAAACGCCCTGAAGTTTGAGACACTTGGTTCGCTCCTGGGGATGCTTAACACTATGACCTCATATAACCTGCCAAATGATTATATCAAGCAGGAAGAGGCTTATATTCAGGCTCTAACGCCCGAGAAACAGCTCGAAGTTGTCAAAAAGTACATCGATCCGTCAAGGATGTATTATGTTGTTGTGGGTGATGCAGCTACGCAGCTTAAGGATCTTGAAAAAGTCGGATTAGGGAAACCAATCCTTATGAAATAACAGGCTTTATTTTAAGTAAGGATTATTTGTTATAAATTTGCGCTTCCACATCGGATTGCACGATTCAAGGAGCTTCGCGACGCAGTTCCGCGAAGCGGAAGCACGATTGCACGATATTTATCCGCCCGGATGGTAGGTGCAAGCGTGAAAAAAACACCCGGTGGGTGTTTTTAGCGAAGCAGCCAGTCTGCAGGGGAGGCAGGGTCCGACACGCAGGACCGGGTTTTTTGAGATAGAGCAATTAAATATTCCGCCCGGATGGTGGAATGGTAGACACGCAGGACTTAAAATCCTGTGACCATTGCGGTTGTGCGGGTTCAAGTCCCGCTCCGGGTACAGAAAGCCTCGATTTATCGGGGCTTTCCTCATTTAGTAGGTGCTAATCAGGTGCTAATAATTATTTTTGTATAAACTCCAAATTGACTTATTTTTAATAAAGAAAGTCAATATGAGGAAACAGGAATTTAAAGAGATACTGGAAGAGTATATTTCAGATCTCGAAAAGGATTATGATTTTGATATAAAAGGGAACAGTAATCATCCTACTTTTTCCTTGATTCAGAACACTTACCAAAAGCTTAAAGACAAGTATTATTACAGGAAGTTAGGTTTTACACTCACATTCAATATTTTGATGCTTAAATATTGGAATACTTGAAGATTATTCAAATAAAATACGAATTTGCTTGTGAGAAAAAAAGTAGCGGAAAACTAGTTCTGAGAAATAATCTCTTTGGGTACATGGTTTAAACTTTGAACATTCCAGGTATTGTCCATGACCTGACTCATGAATGCAGCTATAATCTTTAAATGTCTCCTCAAATCTATTTCATTTTTAGGAGTTCCCATATTCTGAAATGCTTAACTGGAAAACCAGAGGGCTTGACCAGAGTTGGCCGAACAATATTGACCACCAAAAGCAGGAGTTAAATAATTGTGTTTAGCAGTGTATATAAATTGTAACTGTTCCTGGCGAAATATGGTCAATAAACCCGGCTTTTGTAATTAGGCCTGACATGCTGCTTTTTCATGACTCATACAAGTTAAGAAAGTATCTTTTTTAAAAGTACCAATAATTCATTTTTTACAGTTTCAAAATCAGGCAATTCTCCAGTTATCTGATGTGCCAGACTATTTTTCCAAGCTGCTTTAAGATGCTTGTCGTTTTCGGAGTTTATTAATTGCTCGATTCCGCTAAATGAATGTCCTTTAAATGCAAGTTTCTTATGAAATGCATCAACTATAGGCTTATATTCTAATTCCGGAAAATGCTTTGAAAGATACCATATATCGTAAAAATCGCGTGGGGCGGTATAAGACCTTTGGATTAATGAACGTATCTTTTCAGCCAGAACTTCTTCAATACTATAGCAAGGGACCTGTAAAGCATT
This sequence comes from Bacteroidales bacterium, assembly GCA_003142255.1. Taxonomy (GTDB): domain Bacteria; phylum Bacteroidota; class Bacteroidia; order Bacteroidales; family VadinHA17; genus LD21. The sequence goes on from PLLO01000019.1 coordinate 12,227, forward strand.
TTCTGTAAGTTTATCCGAATAAGAATGGACTACATCTCTTTTTGATATAGGGAACAATATCAATTCATATAGAATTATTTCAATTTTTACTTTGGTCTGCCAGCGTTGTGGTGGAGGCATAGGATCATTGCGCGGATGATCGGAACCCCAAAATTTGATTATTGCTTCGTATCCTGTAAGCTTATCTTTAAATTTCAATTCTTTCAAAGATTCGATGTGCGTGGGCATCTCAACCCTTTGTTTTAAAAGGGCCGAGATGTTATCCAAATGTTTCCTGGTAAGTATGAAATTCCTATCAATTGAAGTAAAGTCAATATCTTCTGAAAATCGATAATCCGGAATATAGCATTTTTTCAAACAGGTACCTCCTTTGAAAATAAGCTTTTGTCTAAGTTCAGGTATCGAAAAAATTGCATCAATGAAGTGCCCTAATGCCCAATCTTTATCGATAGCGCTTTTAACTACTCCTTTTTGTGCTGCGATAGTGACTATTTCTTTTTGTAAAATCATTNNTTTATTTGCTGCTTAGCGTACCTGATGAAGTTTTTTAAGCCTTTCTTATCAAGTAGCTCAGCAAAAAAGCCCATGCGCTTGGTTGCTGCAATGTTGTTGATAGCTGTACAATAGGTTATCATTCTTTCGCCATTGAGTTTTGTCTGGTTGAAAGCACGGATAAGCTCGGCATAGCCTCCGGAATGCTCGGGTAGGTCAAAACAGTCCACAATGGTCTTTTCGATATCGGTAATCCAATATTTTCTATTGCCCTGTCCCTGTGTAAGTATTCCGGTAATTTTGGAAGGAACTACTTTTACGAACTTATATGAAGTCCCGAATACTGTTTTATTCCTCTTAGGCTTTGAGGTTTGAATAAACACATTATTGGGAAACTGTTCGGTAAGCCCATAAGCATTCAGTGCAGACCAATAGGCAATAGCCCCGGAATTGCCAATAAAGCATCCTATTATTTTTTCGTCTGTGAAATTTGCACGACAGTATTTACCTCGTTCAATCCTGGAGAGTATTTTTTTATGAACTAAATTTTCTACCAGTTCATTAATGTCAATAAATTGCTGGCTAAATTGTTTTTTAAGTTCATCCAATGTGAAAATATCCAGTTCGTAATCGTCTAATGACAGCATAAAATCAATTTGTTGCTGATTTAGATTCTCTGATATGTATGTACTTCTTGCCATTACTTACTATTGTATGATAAACCCTAATAATTGGGGTTTATAGTCTGTTAAAAAGTAATGCTAATTTATAAACAAAATTTAAAATTTACAAACAGTAGTAGTCATTTTGATAAAAAGAGTGAATCAAGTTCCTTTAAGTGGAAAAGCCAGTGGGCTTTTCCACTTGCATTCTTTTTAGTATTTATTCCCGATCAACCAGAGACTCCCTGATAACCAATTTATCCAAAATAACGAACAGTACAGGTGCAATAATCAGTGATAAAAACAGGGAACTTATTAAACCGCCAATAAGAACCCATCCCAGGCTACTTTTCCATTCAGCTCCCGGACCGCTGGCCAGAGCAATTGGCAACATACCAACTATGAGGGCCATGTTGGTCATCAGTATAGGTCTGAATCGTAAACGTGTAGCTTCGATAACCGATTCGACAGCTTTTACACCTTCGCTGCGGAGTTTATTCGCAAAGTCAACAACAAGGATGGCATTTTTAGCCACAAGCCCCATTAACATGACGATTCCCATAATTGAGAAAATACTCAGCGTTTTATGTGCCAGCGCAAGAGCAAGCAAAGCTCCGATAATTGCAAGAGGCAGTGAAAGCATAACAACAAAGGGATAAACATAACTGTCGTAGAGGGCAACCATAACCAGATACATTAACAAAATTGAGGCAATCATTGCAATCAACAGACTGGTAAAAGATTCTAATTGTCTGGCCATATCACCTGCATATTCTACATCAACACCGGCAGGCCTGTCTGTTCTATCTAAAAGTGATTGAAGCTCCTCTTTGATAGTTCCGGTTGTTTTACCAATAGTCTGTCCAGTAATAGCAACGGCCGGCAACTTATTGTAACGATCGAGACGTGTAGGGCTTTCACCTTCGGAGATATCAGCAATCTGGTTTAACCTTATAGCTTGCCCGGAATGGTTGATAAAACTCATATTCTCCAGGTCTGCACGGTTTTCCCGGTTAAATTCGTCAAGTGAAACCAGAATATTGTATTCTTTATCACCATCAGAATATTTCAAGTCAGAATTACCTTCAAAAGCCATGTACATGTTGGGTGCTATCTCACCAAGAGTCAGCCCCAGACGGGCCGTTTTTTCACGGTCGATCTTAATCACATACTCTTTATTTCCTTTGTCAATCGAAGATTCAACCTTGGAAGTGCCTTTTATACTTTTAAGGTTTTCCATAACCACCTTACTATATTCCTTCACATTTTCATAATTATTCCCCCTAACATAGATTTCAATAGGGTCTTTTGAAGTACCAAGTATACTTAATTCGTGTGTTTTAAATTCCGGACCTGTAAATTCTGTTGTAAGATCGCGTTCAAGCTGTTTTGCAAAAAGCTTGGTTGACAGCTTCCGCTTATGTTGAGGAACAAGTACAATGGAGAATTCAGCCGAATATGGTGTTCCGATTGAAGTAGCCGATTTCGCACTACTGATACCGACTTTAGTGTACACAAGTTTTACATCGGGATAACTCATAAGCTTGTTTTCAATCTTGCTGCAAAAACTATTAGTGTATTCCAACGTGGAAGTGTGATCAAGTTCCATGGTCAGATTAAATTCACCTCTGTCTCCCTGATCAAGAAATTCAGTCTGAATAAAACCATTTGAAATCAACAAAAACGAGGCGAAAAACAAAATAATTGCAGATCCCAAAACAATTAATTTGTGATTAAGTGACCATTTAAGCGTATCCAGAATTTTGTCACGGCCCCAATTAATTATCTTTTCAAAGGACATAAGAAACCTGTCAAGAGGGTTTTTCTGATTGAAAACTTTTATTTTTGCAAAACGCGAGGTCATTAAAGGAACCATTGTAAAAGAGACCAGTAAGCTCAATAACAGCGCAAATACTATCACTACTGAAAATGAACGCAAAATCTGGCCGGTCATTCCTGGAGTAAGTCCGATGGGCAGAAAAACAATGATAAGCACAATAGTTATTGAAAAAACAGTCATCCCCAATTCGTTGGTTGCTTCCATTGTGGCTTTCCATCGCGTTTTTCCCATTTCCATATGCCGGTAGATGTTTTCAAGCACTACAATGGCATCGTCGACTATAGCGCCTACAACAATCGACAGGGCAAGCAATGTTAACAGGTTAAGCGAAAATCCAAAAACAAGGAAAGCAATAAAGGTTGATATGAGTGATGTTGGTATCGAAATAAAAACAAACAACAAATTTCGAAAGCTATGTAAAAACAGTAGCATCGTTATGGAAACGAGGATAATCGCCAGCAACAGGTCAAACATGACACTTTTAACGGCATTTTTAGTAAAATCGGATGTATCGTTGGCAATAGTGAATTTAAGATTTTGAGCTGCATATTCTTTTTCGAAAGCAGCTATCTCTGTTTTGACCTTAGTACTGATATCCACTGCATTGGCCCCTGTCTGTTGTTGAATTGATAAGCCAATAGCAGGGTTCCCGTTTATCCTGGCAAGCTTTGTTGATGCTTTTACACCATCGACCACATAAGCTATATCTTTCAGGCGGATCAGGGAACCGTCATGGGTGTTCCCGATAACTTGTTCCCTGATGGTTTCAAGATCTGAATATTTCCCCGACAACCGGATAAGCATCTGATTATCATTGTTACTGATTTTGCCGGTTGGGAAATCGAGATTCGAAGCCTGGATTATCTGTTTTAGCTGAAGAATCGAAATCCCGTAACGATTTAATTTTTCAGCATCGGCCTTAATTTGAATTTCACGTTCATTTCCACCTATCACATTAACCTGTGCCACACCATTTATCTGAGAAAGCTGCGGTTTAATTTCATCGTTAATTAAATCGTAAAACGCTTTTTCCGGAAGATCAGAGTTCACCGCAATATTTATGATAGGGTAATTATTTATATCAAATTTCAGAAACTGCGGGTCTTTTGCATTCGCCGGAAGGTTATTTTTAACAATGTTGACTTTCCGTTCACATTCATCGAGTTTAGCATCGGCATCAATACCGTCAATATATTCAATCACTAACATTGAAAAACCTTCATAAGAATATGAAGTTATGTTTTTGATCCCTGCAATTGTCGATATTGCATCTTCAATCAACTTGGTTACCGAATTCTCAACTTCTGAAGGTGAGGCACCGGGGTAAATGGTCGTAATCGTATTGATCGGCATATCCAGATTTGGGGTGAGCTCTTTACTCAGCCTGAAGAAGGAATAAATACCTCCGATTATAAGAATAGTAAATAATACGACTGGAATTGTAGTCCGATTGACTGATATTTCTGTTATCTTCATTTTGTCCTGTTATTCAATTATCTTCACCTGTTCGTTTCCACCAAGGTTTAATTGCCCGCTGTAAATCACCCGGCTGCCTTCATCTAAACCTGAAATCACTTCAATATATTTATCATTACTTATACCAGTCACGATATTTTTCAAAACAGCTTTACTGTTTTCAACCACAAATACCTGTGGTTTTTCCATACTTCCGCTAATGCATTCTTTTCGTATAATCAAACGGTCTTTTAGTTGAACCGGAAATTCCACTTCGGCAAAAAGCCCGGATTTCAGCGCCAATCCACCTGTGTTGTTCAAAGTGATTTCCACGCTGAAATTCATGGCCTGGTCAGCCTTTGCAGCAATGGCAGTAACTTTCCCCGGGAAAATATGGTTTGAGAAAACCGGAACAGACACGTTAACATTCTGGTTCTTTTCAATTTTGTAAATATCGTCCCCATCAATTTTTACATGTAGTTTCAGCTGATTGTTATCGACAATTTCAAAAACGGGCATTCCTCCTGACAGGAACTGGCCTTCAGTAACAAATTTCTGATTAATCACACCTGAAATTGGTGCAGTGATAGATGTGTTGGATAAGGACTTCTGTGCAGTTATCAGATCTGCTTTTGCTTTTTTAAACCCTATTTCGGCCTTTTCCAGATCGTGCTTGGTAATAGCATCACCTTCGCTAAGGCGTTTAAAACGTTCAATATCTTTTGCCTGTTGTTCAACATTAGCTTCAGCAACCATTACTGACGCAGTCACTATTTCGTCTTCAACTTTAGTAATAACCTCGCCTTTTTGCACCCAATCTCCCAAATCTTTATTTAGGTGAATAATTTTACCCTGCGTTTCGGAAACCACTATTAATTGATTGTTGGCTTCCAGTATCCCGCTTGCTTTTATCTTCGAATCAATTGTTGATCTTGTTGCCGTTTCAATTTTTACCGGTATAGCATCAATCTGTCTGGCAGTAAAAGCAATTACACTATTAAGCTCTTTCTTATTTTTATTGAGTTGATAATATACTCCGGCTATTGGAATAAGAATAATGGGAATTATCCAGATACTTTTTCTGATTTTCATTGTTTTCGTTTTTTATTTTGAATTGATTATTTCCTTGAGCTTACCTGTCGATTTATACATATCCAACTCTGCTATCTGGTATTTTAATAGCTGTTGGTTATAAAGGTTTTCAGCTTCCAGCAGGGATGATTCATCGTTCAGGAGGTCGGTTAATGAAGCCATTTCTTCATCAAACTGGAGTTTTACCTGATCATAAACTTCCTTAGCCAAATCTTTATTTTCCTGTTGTTCCTGAAGGCTTTTCCATGAAGACATAAGTGTATTTACCGCATTCTCGTAACTTGTACTCAATTGTCTCTTCCTCACTTTAAAATCTTCTGAGACTTGCAGTAGTTTAGATTTTGACTGCAGCACTTTGTATTTTCGCATTCCCGAGCTGAAAATCGGAATGGTTGCCTTGAAGCCGATAGTGTTCACGTTGGAAAGATTCCTGAGATTAAAGTTTGTATTATAACTGCTATAATTGAACTGTCCGAAAGCCACCAGGTTCGGAAAATAAGCTGCCTGATCAGATGCTACCTGTAAAGCAGCTAATTCATTTTGTTTTTGCAACAACTGAAAGAGTGGCAGTGCATCAGGTGTGAATTGACCAACATCCGGTCCTTGAATTTTATTACTTTCTAAGTCACCAGTTTCCACCGTTATTTCCGTTTCAGAGGGTATACCACAAATTATTTTTAAAATCTGTATCTGAATATTAATAGCATTTTCAAGGGTTTCCTTCTGAGTTTTCAGGTTGGACACTTTAACCTTCACCCTTTTTACATCAGTTTGTTTAATAAAATCATTCTCATACTGAAGCCTGAGGATTTTATTCAAAGCTTCAAGGTTTTCGATGCTTTCATCTAATATTTTCAGGGTTGAATAATTATTTTGTATCTGGTAAAAAGTTGCAGCGACACTATAGATAACTTCGGTCTCTGTTTCAACGCTCATTGCAGAATATAACTCTTCAGATTTTCTTGTTTGTTTTATGCCTGTCAGATAAGGCTGGCTATAAATCAATTGACTTACGGTTACTCCTGCCGATATTATGTGCAAGGCATCTATTTCTTTCAATTTACCGAGCAAGGGAAGAACCTCTTCCGGCAAAGAAGATATTATATCCTGAGATATACTTATCTCGGGGATCCCCATTCTGGAATAATTAATGTTTCCGTTCAACTGGGGCAATCCATTTGCAATAACTTCTTTTGTCTTGAACTGACTTTCAGATTGTCTCAATGCTGCCTTTTTTATTTCCGCATTGTTTAATACAGCATTAGTCAGCAGCTTATTCAAATTATAAGATTCCTGTGCATAGCTATTGCCCTGATATATAAAAAAACAAATGAAGAATATACGTGTTAATTGTTTCATACTTATTGACTTGTTTTAAAAATATTGTTTGGTTCCGGAGTATTCGAACTATAATTATAAAAAATTATTTATGATTCTTATTTCTGAAATCCTCTAACTGTGAAAGGAAAAACTTTGTTCCACCTGAAATATTTTTTAATAATATGGAATTTTTTGAATTTGGATTTTTTTTCAGGCTAATTACACGGTCCATTATATCTGCATAAGCCTTAATTTTTCTTTCTATTCCTTCAATGACAATGTTTATATCTGAAAATGAAATACGAAAATATCTTTTACGGTCGCCGGTATAAGTTATATATTCTATGGCCCCTCTTAATTCCAGGTTTTTAAGAGCTGCACTGGCTGAACTTTTACTAATCTTCATTGCCAAAATTATTTCATCAAATGTATACTCTTCTTTATCCATCACCATAAGCAAACCAAGAACACGTCCGGCAACCGGCTGATATCCTTGTTTCTCCAGATAACGGCCAATGTATTCAATCAGTTCCTTCTGCATTTCGATTCTTTCAGACTCTTTCATCAGTCAATGTTTTCAGCAAATATAGTTAGTTTTATTAGTTCTGCAATTCCCGAACTGTTTTTATTTGTATGTCGTCAAGCCTAAATTATAACTCTGAATTAAGCTTTTTGTATTCTTAATTAATTCAATGTCATATTTACCCTCTGGAATACTCATGGTTCAATTTTTAATTGTTCTCTTTATTTGCCTTGCCTTGTTCCCATTTTTCGATTAGTTTCTTACTTATTATCAATAAATCGGAGAATAAATAAAAGTATATCGATACTGTATAAAAATTTAACTTTTTAGAGATAATTGATGATTAGGCTGCCAACGTAAATAAATTCACAATTATATTAAAGCCCTTGACAAAGTCTCCTCTTTCAATTTACGGGAGCTTAATAGGTTGAAAAAGGTAAAATAAATTCAAAAAAGAACGGTTTGCTGGTGAGAAAAAAAATGAACAGAAGACTAGTTCTGAGAAATAATCTCTTTGGGTATATGGTTTGAACTTAAAACATTCCAGGTATTGTCCATAACCTGGCTTTTGAATGCATCAGTAATCTTCAGGTATTTTTTCAAATCTTTCTCTTTTTTTGGAGCACCCATATCCTGTAACGCTTTTATGTTAACCCCAAGCATTATGCTATTGGTGATAAAAGTCTTTCTGGCGGTGTGAAAGGTAATAGATTCATGGAGAGGCAATGATACTTCTGTTGTTTCACTGCCTATCACACTTTTTTTTATCACCAGCCTGTTAAATCCTGTTTTTGGAAATTGTTTGGAAGTAATAATTCCACAGCCTTCTTTCAAGTATTCGTTAATATTCTGAATAGACATTTTGGGAAGGGGATTTTCATCCTCTTCATACTTTTAAAGTATTTTCAGAGCGAAATCATTAAAAAGGAGTGTTTTATACCTCTTTACATAAACCAAAAGTAGGTGCTAATTAGGTGCTAATAATTACTCAAATGTAATAAAATGAGGTCTAATAAACAAAACAAATATATTTAATATGCTGTATATCAACTATATGATTATAATGAAGTCAAATGCAATAAAATAGACTGAAGTCCCGCTCCGGGTACCAAACGGCACAAGAGGTCAAAATTGACCTCTTGTTTTTTTTTGAATTTACCAAAACCTCACTAATCCTGAAGATAAATTTAACTGGTTCTGTCTTGACAATGTGAAATACCATGGGAAATTGATTACATTTTACTGCATAAATATGGCATGAAATATCACCAGGGTAAAAGGTTGGTTGTCATGGCAGATGGCAATGAAGCCGGCCAAACCAAAACACTGTCAAAACTGCTGGCAGTGCAATCCGAATAATTTTTACTTCACTCTGAACCAGTCAAAATCGACATATCCACCTGGCGTTTTGGTTGCATAATTGAACAATCCGAAACGATAACCCATAAAATGTGGCATGGAATATTCCATTTTAAGCTGCGATCCAATTTGTGTCCAGGTTTTGCAGTCAAGGCTGTAAAAGAAAGATGCTATGTCGACACGCTCCCTGAAATCGCAGTAAGCTTTCAGGTAAATGGTTTTCCTGGTTAGAGGTATATTTTGGACCTCAATTGGTTTGCCGGATTGTGCGCTGACCATGACAATCGTTTTGCTTCCATTGCTGTATTTGATGCCAACCATGCCAAATTTTCTCTGTAATAGTGCAAGTCCTGCAAAATCTCCATCCTTCATGTTTGACACATCTATTGAAGTTGATCCGGAACATTCCGGTCCGAAGGTACGCTGTGTCAAAGTATTTCTAGCCGACACAATAAGAGTATCAACGCGACCGGTCTTAAGTCTCAGGTATCCTTTTCGCTGAGTAACGGACCAAAGAGAATTGTCCGGATTATGATTCCATTGCCAGATCAATGGCAGCGCAGGGTCTCCCTTCAACCGGGAAAATTCATCTGATGCCACAATGCCTGGAATAAGCCCATTGCTGGCAGGAAGATCGAGAGTCTCAGGAACCTTGCCCTCGATACCAATAACTGGCCAGCCATCTTCCCACTTCATAGGCACAAGATAAGGTATACGTCCGACTGATCCGAAATCCCTGAACAGATAAGCGTACCATTTGCCATCAGGTGTATCAACCATTCCTCCCTGAGCTACTCCCAGGTCCTGAAAAGCCATCCTGCCTTCCCACGGACCTGTTATCTTTTCAGCCCTGTGAATAACAACTGTACGCATTCCACCTCTGGGCCATGTAATGTTAAAAAGATAGTATTTGCCATTAACTTTAAATAACTGTGAGCCTTCGGCTCCAAGCATTATATTATTGCCTGCAGGCAGACTTGCGTTTTCGATAATAACCTTGTCTTCACCACCTGGCTTAATCCCTGATGCGTCGGCATTAAGCTCGACAATTCTGAGCTTACCGTTACCGGTGATCATGTAAACACGCCCATCATCGTCAAAGAACAATGTATTATCATGAAGACTGGGGCTGAATGATACCTCATTCCATGGGCCCTTTTCGATATACTTTGTGGAATAAACGTATGTCTTGCCTGTTGTCTGTGAGAATGTAGAAACATAAAACATACCATTATGGTAGCGAATGCTGCTGGCCCATGAACCTTTTCCATAAGCATTCTTTCCATTGTCGAGGTTCAATGCATCGACATCGTCTAGAATCTGGTAGGCGTAATTCACTATTTGCCAGTTAACCAGATCTTTTGATTTCATTATTGGTACACCGGGGCTCATGTGCATTGTGGTGCTGCTCATAAAGTAGGTGTCGCCCACTCTTATCATTGACATATCGGGGACATCGGCCCAGATAATCGGATTTTGAGCCCGATCTGACTGAGCTAAAGCAAGTGTATTGAGGATCGTGGAGGCGAGCACGACAAACAGGGAATATTTAAGCTTCATATTGAACATTTAAATAGTTAAGTGTGCATAAGGGTTCCAGAAGTATTTTCTGATCATATTGCGCATCCATCCTTTAATCCCTGATTTTTCTACCAAGGTTAGGGCAATCAATAGCTTCCAGCACCCGGAATCTGTTTAGATAACCGTAATTCTGACCATCTTCAAATCCTTTGCATCGGAGCTGTTGCCATACCATACTTCGTACTCCCCTGAAATCACTGCTAATTTACCTGTTGGCCTGTTAAAGAATTCAAATGATTTGTATGGCAGGCTGACAGTAATTTCCTGTGTCTTTCCAGCAGGAACCCTGACTCTCTGAAAGCCTCTTAAAGTTCTGATTGGCCCGTCCGGATCGTTTATCTTATGAACATAAACCTGAACAACTTCAGTCCCGTCTCTTTTGCCAGTATTTGTAACCGGGACAGTGAGTTCGAGGCTCTCATCGCTTTTAATCTCGCTTTTACAAGGCTTGGCATCTCCAATTCTGAACGTTGTATAGCTTAATCCATATCCAAACGGAAATAATGGGTCGGACATGAAGCGATATGTGCGGCCTTTCATTGAGTAATCTTCAAAATCGCCCAGCTGACTGATGTTTCTGTAAAAAGTAACCGGCAGCTTTCCGGAAGGGTTATAATCGCCAAAGAGAACATCGGCAACAGCCTGTCCTCCTGATTCACCGCTGTACCATGCCTGCAGTATAGCGTCACAAGTTTCAGTTTCAGGAACAAATCCCATTGCTGAACCTGAACAGTTCACAAAAATGACTTTTTTGCCTGCATCCTTAAGAGCTTTCAGACAACTGCGCTGGATCTCCGGAAGCTCTATATCAATACGGTCACCGTCCTTGAATCCGGGCAGATCTACCGGCATCTGTTCTCCCTCAAGCTGTGAAGAAATGCCGCCAACAAAAACCACCATATCAATGCTTTTCAATTTTTCAAGAAGGGCATCGAATTTAACCGGTAGTTCTTTCCCAAAATTAAGATTAAGGCTGGCTGGCCAGTTACGTATCTGAGTAAAATTACCAACGATTTTATATTCCTTTCCCTTTTCGGTTTGCATAACAATCAGGCTGGTCCGCGGTCCGAATCCAGGTCTGCGGGGCTTGTAAAGAGTATCTCCATTTACCACAATGTTAAATTCACCCCTGGCCTCAAATCTAAACGCCAGCTCGCCGGATTCTTTTGGCTTATAAACAGTTTCATATTTCCCGGAGAAATTGTCCGATTGAATACCCTGGGCAAATTGATGCTCCCCATCAGTAATAAGCTGGATGGGATTAACGATTTGTTCTATGATAGCCGGATCTCCGGTAAATTCACGGTTATTCCAGTATGTGGCTTTTATTCCTGCTTTCCCTTCAAAGGAACATTCTCCTATAACGGATTCAATATACAATTTGTCAGTAAGGTCACAGCCCCTGTCATAAATTATTCTTTTTGCAGGCATCTTCGTCTTAATTCCATCAAGAATTGTAATAGTATTAAATGGAGTTCCATTATAATTGCCCCACAATACCCGCTTTTCGTTGGCGTTAGGACCAATTACAGCAATTTTCTTCACTGATTTGGAGAGAGGCAATATGTTATTTTTATTCTGTAACAGGGTCATTGTTTCACGGGCCATATCCAAAGCCAGTTTTTTGTGTTCATCGCAATTGACCACTGAAACCGGGATTTTTGACCATGGCACAAGTTCATCGTTGTCCATTTCACCAAGATCGAACCTGCCTATCAGCGTTCGCATCAGGCTCTTGTTCATATCTTCCTCATTGATCAGACCCTTTTCCACAGCCTGTGGAAGCATCTTGTAGGCCGGACCAGCACATTCAACATCGGTTCCTGCAAGTAATCCCTTTGCTGCAGCATGCGTAGCATCTGAAGATACTTTGTGGCTGTTGAAGAAATCGGCGATTGCTCCACAGTCAGAAACTATAACATACTTAAAGCCCCATTCTTCGCGGAGAATCCTTTCAAGAAGCCTTGTGTTCCCGCAGCATGGCTCGTCATCGAGACGCTGATATGCACACATCACTTCGCGAACACCTGCATCCTGAACCAGTGCCTTGAAAGCAGGAAGGTAAGTCTCAAGAAGATCACGCGGATCGACATTATTCACGTTGAGAGTATGGCGGGTTGATTCCGGACCGGAGTGAACAGCGAAATGCTTGGCGCAGGCCAGCAGCTTTTTATACCTGGCAGTGTCCGGACCCTGAAGTCCTTTTACGACTGATATACCCATCCTGGTTGTAAGGTATGGATCTTCTCCATAAGTCTCCTGTCCGCGACCCCATCGAGGATCCCTGAAAATATTTATATTAGGAGTCCATACTGAAAGGCTCAGAAACCTCCGGTTCTCAAGTCCCTTCTGTTTAGCCTCATTGTATTTGGCCCTGGTTTCAGTAGATACTGCATTAAAAATGTTATACAGCAGCTCATCATCGAATGATGCTGCCATCCCTATCGGCTCTGGGAATACTGTAACCTTATCGTTGTTGGCAAGGCCGTGCAGAGCTTCGCTCCACCAGTTGAACCTTTTTATCCCGAGACGAGGAATGGCATCAGACTCGTCCTTCATCAGGGAAGCCTTCTCCGTTAATGTCAGGAGGGAAATCAAATCCTTTGCCCTCTCGTCAGAGCTTAAGTCCGGGTTTTGGAAGGGATATTGCTGTCCCTTTAAGCATATTGACGACAATATGCTCAATGCAATAAAAAGTCCTTTTTTCATACAAATCAATATGTAATAGGTTATGATGTTAAAATTATTTTATGGGTATTTCTAGCTGTGTGAAAGAATGTGCAGGAAAACTGTAATGAATGTCATTACCCTTGAATTTAATTTCCCTGGTATTGATACCCACAGTCTCTTCGGTTTTAGTGTTGCCGGAGGTTGTCGTTTTCCCGTTTACCTCATAGACTTTGGCATTTCCGGGAAAATCACCAGTCTGCAAAACGATATCTGTCGGGATAACTTTTGTCTCATGTCGGTTGACGACATTTACTATCAGAACTTTAGCTGAATCATTCAATACTGCAGTTACATCCAGGTAAGGAATATCCTTAAATAAATAATTACTATATTTTTCACAGTTGGTATATACATCGAGTGAGGTGCCATGGCAGTTATTGGAATACAGATAGAATGATTGAAATAATGCATTCTTGAAATCACCATCAGGTGAAATACCTACAAGGCTTGACAGCATTGTTACATTAGCCATCTTAACTATATCGGCATGCCTGATAAAGGAGTTCAGATGCTGAGCCACCATTAATGATCCGGTAAGGTTATTACCACCACCTGACCACTCATCAAATGAAATATATACTGGTCTTTTTGATCCTGATTTCAGCATTGCCTTCTCAATCAGAACTTTTACCATCTCAGTTTTTTTATCAATTTCCAGACCCAGCGACATCATGTCTGAGAAGTTCCTGTCGCCTGATAGCGCCTGTGCAGCATATCTGTGGACAGAAAGATAATCGATCTTCCCAATCAATTGTTGCAGAACATAATCATCCCAGTCGATCCAGCCGTTATCCGGTTTGTAATCTGAAGCACCTGAAGCAATAAATTTAATATCCTTATCAACCCATTGCATCAGTTTGGCCGCTTCGATGGCAAACTTGCAATAATCCTCAGCATTTTTCTGCCCCATCTGCCATGGCCCGTCAATTTCGTTTCCAAGAGCCCAGTACTTTACATTGAAAGGCTTTTCATTACCATACTTCCTTCTGAGATCTGAATAGTATGTGCCCTTTTCGACATTACAATACTCTACCCAGTACCTTGCCTGATCAAGGGTGCCTGTTCCGCCATTTATACAAATAAAATTTTCGGCCCCAATAAGACTGCATAATTTTACGTACTCATCAGTTCCCATCTGGTTGTTTTCAATCTGATGCCATGCAAGGTCCAATCTTGCCGGACGTTGTGCCTTCGGGCCAATACCATCTTCCCAGTTATAGCCCGATACGAAATTTCCTCCCGGCCATCTGAGGGCATGTATTTTCAGTTGCCTGATAAGCTGAATAAAATCTTTCCTGAATCCATTCTCATCAGCAAGAGGAGAAGAAGGATCATAAATGGTTCCATATACCACTGTACGTATAGGTTCAACAAAAGCACCATAAATGTTCGAATCAATTACTCCTATCTTCCGGTCAAAATCAATCTTAATCACAGCCGGTTCCTGAGACAGAAGATTCCCTGATACCAATCCGGACAAGATCATGCAATGGATTAAATTTCTTGTGGTTTTCATTGTCACTACTATTAAAATTATCAATATGTTATGCGATCTGGTTTTTTTATCTATTTAAACAATAACTGAGCAAAGTTGTAAAGGTTGTTTCTCCAAACCGGCCATGCATGTCCTCCGGGATAATCGCTATAAGTATATTTCAAATTCATTTCGTTAAATTTAGAAATCATTGTCTGACAGTTCTTATAGGCTATATCTTCCTTCCCTCCTATTCCTATCCAGAGAAGTTTCAGGTTGTTTTTAATTTTGTCGAGGTTCTTATTCATTGAATCATATTGAGATTCGGCAAGGCTGCTCTGGGCAGGCATAATCCAGCCTGAGCTGAAGATCCCAAGATATGAGAATAAATCAGTGTTGTTCATTCCCACGTAAAGAGTCTGAATGCCGCCCATTGATAAACCTGCAAGAGCTCTGTTCCCGGAATCAGTTTCTGTCCGGTAATTTTTTTCAACCCAGGGAATAATACATTGCTTCAATTCTCTTTCAAACACTTTCAGGGTGTTTTCACCAAACCCCTGTGCATTTACATTTCCATCAGGCATTACGACAAGCATTGGTTTTGCTTTATTTGCCGCAATAAGATTATCGAGAATCAAATCAGTTTTCCCCTGGAAGGCCCAGCCGGTTTCATCTTCCCCACCACCATGCAAAATATATAATACAGGGTATTTTTTATTTATAGCTATATCATAACCTGCCGGTTTATAGATATAAAATTGACGCCATGTGTTTAACACATTGGAATAATAATGTATTATACACATTTCTCCGTGAGGAACATCCTTTATGGCATAATAATCATTGCCTTTGAATGGGACCTCAATACCACTTGCCATCCGCCCCATTCCGTAAAAAGTTTCACTTGCCGGATCGGCAACAGCTAATCCGTCAACCAGAAGGGAATAATAATGAAAACCTTCTGTTAAAGAATCGGTAGTCACTTCCCATATTCCCTCATTGTTTTTTACCATATCGTATTTCTTTGCCAGGTCAAGCTGGATTTTTTGTGCATCAGGCGCCTTGACACGGAATATCGCACGGCCATCAGGTAAAATCTGTGGGAATTTTGCCCCCCTTACATTGGAGGAAAGTGGTATACCTACGATACTGTACTTCGTAAATTTTGATTGGTCCACCGGTTTAAAAAGAAATTGCGAAAACATATATAAATCGTTTTTCCAGACTTTAAAATCATGCACTCCCGGTTCAATATAATAGATGTGGGGAACATTATTTGCGTTCAGGTAATCGTGGGTTCGCTGGCTGAATGTAATCAATCCGTCGTTATCGCCACAGGAGATCCATAGTAGCTTCAGTTTTTTTCTGGCTTCTGCCGGGTCAGGCAACAGTTGTTCAGGAGTTTTAGTATTAGGAGCTGAAGAAAATCCGCCGATCCAGGCAAACCTGTCGAGATTGCCCAACCCGAAGTTCAATGATTGACCGCCACCCATTGACAATCCTGCAATAGCACGATGATCGCAGTCTTTAATTACCGAATATTTTCTTTCGATATAGGGAATAAGGTCGTTAAGCAGATCCTTCTCAAATGTTGTAAAAGCCTGAACTTTATCCGAAGCCATTATATTCCCTGTTGCACGGTCGTCCTTTATAGCCCGGCCATTTGGCATTACCACAATCATCGGTTCAATTTTCTTTTCAGCATTAAGATTATCGAGAATAACCTGGGGTTGGCCTCCTTTAAGCCATTCCTTTTCATCGCCTCCGATGCCATGTAAAAGATATAAAACAGGATATTTTTTATTTTTTGAGTAACCAGGGGGTGTATAAATCAAGGCCTTGCGGGTTGTCCCTACGGTTTTTGAGGAATAACTGATGGAATCTATTTTGCCGTGTGCAATGCCAACGCGAATGGAGTCAAAAGCCAGGGGAGCATGCTTTTCAATATTTTGCGAATGTACAAAAGAACCGACCAGAACGAATGCACTAATGAAAGCAAATAACTTTTTCATATCTCTGAATTTGTTGGATTTAATTGTTGTATAAATTTACACAATGTGAAATTAATTAAGTTTAAAACTAACACTTAAAAAAATTCAAATTATTAAATGAGCCTTCTTCCGGCGAATACGGAGAGTTAGAGGGAGTATGGAAAAGCCGATACCTATGACCATAATCAGTCAGAATAAATTGACCACCTTAAGCCATAGTTAAGTACTTGTTGTTAAGTTACGTATATTAATTGTAACCTTCCCGGCGAAATGTGGTCAACTAGTCCGGCTTTTGCAACCAGGGATTTTCTTCTTTGTGGTGCCGACTGACTTTCTGAAAAATTCCAGCAAGTGATCCTCCATTGTTATTCACCTTTCAGACAATTGTTCAGTTCTTCCTAAAAAAGGATTTCGGCAAAGCCTGGCTTCATGGCAAAGTCAATTTTGTTCCGATAGTGTATTACGATTACTCAAAATCAATATAAGCATATTTAAAACACATTAGAATTGATTTATATTGATTTACAAAATCCTTACCAATGCTTTCATATAAATCGGGGTTTAAAATATTTTTTCTAAGGGCAATATAAGTATTATTTAAAACAAAACTTTTTGATCCGCAATCCAACTTAATTTCGGGCAGTAATTTAGCCTTTTCAGTAATAGTGCCTCCCACACTTGAATATGAAAAAACAGTATCTCTCAGTGCTTTGAAATTCATCGAATCCACCTCGTACATGTTTTTATAAAAGCTTGTTTTTGAATTCCCTGTATCGAAGAAAAACGGAAGCTTTTTATTTTTATAAGCAACATCTATAATATAATCATCACCTTTAATAAATAAGTTAGGAGTATTGGTTTTAGCACCTGGATTTTTAGGAATGTATATAAGCGAATCGGTAAAGCGAATGGATTCGAAGCGCATAATTATAGGAAAACCAATAACCCCATTGATTTTATATCTGCCATTGGCAAAGGTCAGCAGACTATCGGCAAAAACAATGAATTCTGCATTTTTAAACTCAATATTTTCGATGGATCCTTGATCGGCAATAGCTATTTTAGAAGCATTACGCGTACCTGTTGCGCCCATTACGTAAACAATTGCGTTGGGCAGTATCCTGAGATTTAATTTTTTTGCAGTTGATTCGCTTACTACATTTACATTAGCACCTGTGTCGAAAACCATATTAACAATAGAGTCGTTTTGACATTTAACGCGAAGCAAATTATAGCCTGCCAAATCTTTTATAACTTTAATTTCAGTATCTGTATTCTTAATAACCTTAGTAGGTAATTCACTCTCTAAAAACCCATATGCGACATTATCATCTTTCAATTCGATAAAATCGCTCGAATCAATGAACCGTTTATAATTTTCAATTAAATTCTTACTTAATTCTTTCAATTTTATATAATTAAGTAGTTTTAGGTTATTGTAATATTCAGTTTGAACTAAATTATAATTTACAGTATCACTGAATTTGCAAAATTGTTCACGAAATTTTTGAATTAAAGCGTTCGATTTCTCAGGTTGGTTTAAGACCGACTTCAGAATAAGATCGTAATAAATCAAGGTTTTATCATTATAAGTATTCCTGTTGGCAGACAGCTCGGTATATAGTTCGCTGAATTTCTTACTATCAACCAAATCATTCAGTTTTTTAATTGGCTGAAATATTTTTGTACATGCCATTTCAGTACAACATGCAATGAAAACGAGGCACATTTTAAATAATCTTTCCATAGTTCATAATTAATAGTTGAAGAACTTTAGTCATTTATTAAATAGTTCATACTCGATCCTCTGGTTCTTTTATTATGCTGATTTTTTCATTTCTAAAAGATCCAAATTTAAACTATTACCGCCAAATTTGGTTAGCGTAATTATTGTTAATTGTAAATTCCGGTGATATTGAGTACCCTATTCCTGATTAAAGTGAACAATCAATTCCGGACTAAAGTGAGCAGCGATTTTGTACATAAAAAACAAAGAACGTTACCAGGCTTTTTTGATTAATTCAAATTTACATATTTTTGGTTTATAACCTGATTAGAGACAAAATCAGCCGGTTGCAACTTTTATCTGTTCGGGGTACCATGCTAGAAAAGAGGATATTTTGACCTCTTTCTTTTTAATAATAATTACTGAACCAAAAATCGTTATTCTGTTCTTAAATCATTTTGATTATTGAGTTAACACTCAAATTCATATTTAATTAGAATTATCAGTTTCTATATGTAAATTTGAGATTTGATTTATCTGACCCCAGATGAGCTTTTAGTCTAAAATAGATTTATAGAGTTATACTACGAAATGAAAAAGGCAGGACTTTTTAAAATACGAATACTTCTATTCTGCCTGGCTGTTTTATTGGCAGGCTTAATAATGGTTGCCTGTAACGACAGAGGCGATGAGCCAGAACCGGCTGATCCGTATCCAGTCCAGATTGATCCTTCGGTCGTATATCAGATAATAAGAGGTTTTGGAGGTGCAACTGTTTTTACTCCTGCGGGTGGATTGCCCAATCAAAGTGAGATGAATGACCTGTTTGGCCATGGTGACGGACAGGTAGGACTATCTATCCTGCGCATTCGCGTAGCCTCTGATGATGATGCAACATGGAGGGCTACTGAACTCAACCATGCTCTGCTGGCTAAAGCAAATGGGGCTATTGTAATCGCTTCTCCATGGAGTCCTCCTGTCAGAATGAAAACCAATGGCAGCCTGATAGATGGTACTATTAAGGCTGATTCGTATCAGGATTATGCCAATTATCTGAATGATTTTGCCCGTTATATGGCAGATAACGGCGCCGGGCTCTATGCAATTTCAGTCCAGAACGAACCGGACATTGCAGTTACTTACGAATCTTGCAGCTGGACATCGGCTCAGATGCGTGATTTTCTGAAAGGGTACGGACAACTTATAACCAACGCCAAGGTAATTGTCCCCGAATCATTCAACTTCAGCCAGACCTTTACCAATGTGATTCTTGATGATAACGATGCTGCTGCAAATGTTGATATTGTCGGAGGGCATATTTACGGCGGCGGACTCGAGGATTACCCGAAAGCCCGCGAAAAGGGCAAGGAATTATGGATGACCGAGCACCTTGATACGGACATCACATATGAAAAGGTGCTCGCGACCGGCAAGGAGATACATGATTGTATGACCGTTGGCCAGTATAATGCCTATTTATGGTGGTATCTAAAAAGGTTCTATGGCCCGATGGGCGAAGATGGTGTTGTGACCAAAAGGGGTTGGATAATGGCCAACTATTCAAAATTTGTCCAACCAGGATATTCCCGGATCTACGCTACGGTGAATCCAAAACCAGATATTTATATCAGCGCCTATAATGGCAATAAGTTAATTATAGTAGCGCTGAATATGTCTGTTGCGGATCGGCAGCAAACGTTTAATTTTAAGAATATAACTGCCCAGGGGTATATTCCTTATACGACCTCCGAAACACTTAATTTAAGTCAGGGTACTTCCGGAACCATTACAGGAGACAGTTTCAAATATACCCTGCCGGCAAAAAGTGTTACTACTTTTGTGGTGGAGTAATATTTTTGACTAGCTCACGACAGGAGAGTGCATGAGAGTTATCCCGCTCTTACACTCTCGCACTTTATGTCAGTGCCGGCTTACCTGTAATCAGGTCCAAAATATTTGTAATTTTAGACAACAGAATTAAGATAGTTTAATATTATTTTCCATCATCAAATCGTTAAATTTTTTCACATTTCAATCAAATAAAAAATAGCAAAATGAAGAAGCCAATTATGCGACATTTTATAATTATACTGATTATCTTATTGTTACCTGTAAATGTTCTGGCGAATGTCAAGCTTCCTGCACTTGTAAGCGATGGCATGATCCTGCAGAGAGATACTAAAATTATAATCTGGGGATGGGCATCTCCCGGAGAGAAGGTGCAGGTAAAATTCGATAAAAGAATATTCAGGACAGTGACCGATTCTGAAGGAAGCTGGAAAGTCAGTTTACCACCCATGGAAGCTGGCGGACCATATATAATGGAGGTGAAAGGGAACAATACGATCATTTTAAATGACATTTTATTTGGTGATGTCTGGTTCTGTTCGGGCCAGTCTAATATGGTTCTGAATATGGAAAGGGTAAAGGAAAAATATCCCGATGATATAGCTGCCGCAAATTTCCCGGAAATAAGGAATTTCTTCATACCTACTGCATCAGATATTATTGCTGTCCACAAGGATCTGCCTGGTGGGAAATGGATCTCAGCATCTCCCGAGAACGTTCTGGGCTTCGGCGCTGCCACATTTTTCTTTGCCCGCAGTATTTACCGGGAATATAAGGTGCCCATTGGGATCATAAATTCAAGTGTCGGTGGCACTCCGATTGAAGCATGGACGAGTGAGGAAGGACTTAAAGAGTTTCCTCAGCTAATATCAAGGATTGAGAAGCTAAAGGATACGGCTTATCTGAATCCGATAATAAGGTCTGCAGGAAGGAGACCTGAAATAAGTCAGGAACCCGCAGTCAGTACAAAGTCAATGGATAAGGGCATTAGTGGCCCTATTCCATGGTACAACTCAACATATGTTCCTGAAGACTGGCATAAATACTGGCTTCCCGGATATTGGGAAGACCAGGGGATTAAAGGTCTGCATGGGATTGTCTGGTTCAGAAAAGAGATCAATGTGCCTGAATCAATGACCGGCAAACCCGCAAAATTATTTCTTGGAAGAATAGTAGATGCAGATAATGTATATGTGAATGGAGTGCTTTCAGGATCAATAACATATCAGTATCCTCCAAGGAGATATAATCTGCCATCCGGATTATTAAAGCCCGGGAAAAATATTATTGTGATCCGGGTGACAAACAATGCAGGCAAAGGAGGATTTGTACCCGATAAACCTTATTGGTTAGTTGCAGGCAACGACAGCATTGACCTGAGAGGAGAATGGTATTATAAGGTCGGCCAAGTATTCAGACCTGTTATTTATGGACCCGGAAGCGGCTCTCCAATTATCTCAATGCAGAATGAACCCACAGGACTCTATAATACAATGGTTGCTCCTTTAATAAACTACCGGATCAAAGGCATTTTATGGTATCAGGGTGAAACAAATGCAAACAAGCCCCAGGAATATCAAAAATTACTTCCAGCTCTTATAAATGACTGGAGGATAAAATGGCAAGAGGGACCTGTTCCATTTCTTTTCGTCCAATTGCCGAATTTCATGGAAGTTCAGTATTTGCCTTCTGAAAGTCAATGGGCTGAATTAAGATTCGGACAATTAAAATCATTGTCTGTCATAAATACAGCGATGGCAGTAACAATTGATGCTGGCGAATGGAACGATATACATCCTCTTGAAAAGAAAGCTGTCGGGGAAAGACTTGCCCTGGCTGCCAGAAAACTGGCTTTTGGAAATGACAAGATTGTTTACTCTGGCCCTATTTACAGATCCGCAGTCCGTGACAGCGACAGAATAATAATTGAATTTGACCACGTTGGTAATGGGCTGGTAGTAAAAGGAGGTGGTGAATTAAATCAATTTGCAATTGCCGGAGCAGACAGAAAGTTTGTCTGGTCTGAAGCAAGAATTGAAAACAACCATGTTATTGTGCGGAGTGATGAGATTAAAAGCCCTGTTTTTGTGAGATATGCCTGGGCTGATAATCCTGAAGGTGCTAATCTTTATAATAAGGAAGGGCTTCCAGCTTCTCCTTTTGAAGCGACAATCATGAAATAATTCTTTACACGCAGAAATATTTGTCAATTTGTAAACTGAGCCGATTGTAACTTTAAATCAATAAGGGTAATAAAAACAGAAAGAGCAAGAGCGAGCACTCTCGCTCTGTTTCTATCACTCCCCCATCTTTAAAATGGCTTGTTGTAAGAATGCCAATTAATCTTACTTTTAAAACGAGAATCTGAAGAGCATCAGATGAAAATTAATCAGATTATAGAAAAGTACTTCTGGATTTTCCTCATAGCAGGGATCTTATTGGGATTATGGCAACCTATAGCGTTTTCAGCCCCGAAGTACCTGCCTAAAATTTTGCTGGGCATGATGCTGTTCTTTGTCTTTCTGAAAATTGATGCACTTGAGGTAATTGAAAATCTGAAGGATTACAAACTGATGATCTTTATTGCCCTGGCATATATGATCATAATACCGGTTTTTTTCTTTTTGCTGACCGATATTTTTGACAGACAACTGGCGCTGGGCCTACTTCTTTTAACCGCAATGCCGGCCGGAGTTTCAACTCCTGCCCTCACTGACATCCTTAAAGGTAACATCTCGCTTGCAATGAGCATTGCCCTTGTTACCCAGGTTATTGCCCCTTTCACAGTTCCATTTTTGTTCTGGATAATCGGAACCAAAGTTCTTGAAATAAATAAATTTCTGTTATTCAAAGATATCGCAATTATGGTATTTATACCACTGATAGTAGCACAGTTTATCAAGAATTACTTCCCG
This sequence comes from Bacteroidales bacterium, assembly GCA_003142255.1. GTDB lineage: Bacteria > Bacteroidota > Bacteroidia > Bacteroidales > VadinHA17 > LD21. The sequence goes on from PLLO01000019.1 coordinate 35,235, forward strand.
GCGGCTATAAAAAAAAGTCAGCATCTGTTCACGTCCGCAAATGTCTTGCTTCTCTTCATATTTGTCTATGTTGCCATTTCTTCACAGAGGAATGTAATACTCGATAATCCGGTTAAGCTTATTTGGAGAACCGCAGTACTCTACCTGGTCTTCATTATACTGCATGCTGTCGGATACCTGATGGGTTACAGGGAGAGCAAAGAGAATAAAATTGCCATGTCGGTTACTGCTGCCTACATGAACAATGGACTTGCAATAGTTCTGGCATCAACCTATTTTGGAGCCGATATACTCGTACTGATGGTTCTCTCAGAGCTTCCATGGAATACACTCCTTGCCCCATTCAAAAAAGTTATAAGTCACCTGAAATAGTATTCCGGGATCAGGCATTTAATACTTCATAAGAAAAGATTTCAGGTTTTACAGTGCCGTTTTCGCAGCCGGATCAGATAACATTTTGAGAACCTACAATTACATTTAACGCTTGGGGTACAATTTTAACATTTACCGGGGCTATGCCTAATACCTCGCCATCAACCTGAATCTGCATTTTATGATCAGAGTATATAGATGCTTCTTTTGTTTGATAATATTCTTTTCTTAAATATTTGTTTAATTTACCAATTGTAAATGAGAAGATTAACACAATTATATCCCAGGGATTTTTTCTATTTATTATCACCAAATCCAGAAGACCGTCTCTTATGTTTGCTTTATCAGCTATTTCATATTCCCCGGCATAGTATTTAATGTTTGCCATGATTACAAAATATCCTGTTGATTCTATTTTGTGTTTGACATAAATCTTATTCCATTTATATCTGGAAAGAAGTTTAATTATCCCAAATGGATATGCAAATCTCCCCCATCTTTTTTTAAATTTCGGAGTCATATCTTTTATAACCTGAGCAAAAGGACCCACACCCAACATCATTGAAAAATATCTGGACTCCTTAGCTGTTTTTGCGTAACCTAAATCCATTTTTATCTTTTTGCCTTTTGTAATTAATTCTGCCGCTTCTTTTGGATTATTAGGTATACCCAGCTCTAAAGCTAAAACATTCGTAGTGCCAAAAGGAATGATTACCAGGGTAGCTTTTGAATTAGCCATACCATTAATTACTTCATTTATTGTTCCATCTCCACCTGCTGCAATAATTAAATCGTAATTATCTCTTGCATCTTCTGCTAATTTTATTGCATGTTTTGGATATTTTGTGAATCCTATATCTAATTTTATCTTTGATTTATCACACTTCTTTCTTACTTCTTCAATAACGTCATCTTCTGTTATTTTAGGCTTGACTAATCCAGCTAATCTTTTTCCTAATTTTTCTAAGGTCCATCTTAGTATAGGGGGCATTTTTCTTTTCATTTTCCCGGAAGAGGGATTTATTATTAGTAAGGCTTTCATCTGTTAATAAAATGCTTTCATTTTTAAAGAAATATGTTGCAGTAATTCATACCGCTGGTCAAGACGTCCAGCTTTTGCAGGCTGGCAACCATTGTATTTCAATAAATTCTGAAAAAATTATAATTATGTAGTTTGGTCGTAGTTCTATTCTTTTCAGTTGTCGTTATTCCTTCCTTGCCTTTGAGTAGGCTATCGCTGCAGCTTGTTTTTGGGCCTTTTTCATCGATTTTGGGTGGCTTGTTCCTATTGTTCCATCCTCCTTGTAATTGTGAAGTAACTCCTCTATGTTTGAGCTGATCACTTTCTTTGACTTTCCTTTTTTTAGTGGCATCTTCTTACAGTTTTAATGATCTGAAACCTTTTACCGCAATGGCTCTAACTTTTTTACCAGTACAGTTTATCCCGGATTGTTGTTTTGAATCACAATTTTAACTTTATAAAGATAAGACCTTTAGTGTTCTGAATCTTTACACAATTTCTTAACAGATTTATATAATTCACACATTATATTTTGTGGTGGTTTGTATTCCTATGTAGACGTCCGATGTCTCCTCGTCGAATACTTTCACAAAATTAGTTGGCCAATACCGACTGATCCTTGCTTACCGGGATTCTTAGACTGTCCAACATGTTTGAAAGCCTTTTGAAAAATGGATACCAGGACATCAGACGATTGTCAGGAATAGAATAATAGGTAAACAAAAACCTTTATTTAATTGTTATATAATTTTATAAGCCCAAATTGAACCTCAATAACTAATTGAATGAAACTTTACATTAAAAATATGGGTTGTATCCGGTGCCAGATGATAGTTAAATCCGAGCTGGAAAAAATTGGATTGCATCACACCAGAATTGAATCAGGTGAGGCGGAAATCATGGAGGAGATTTCAATAAAGCAACAGGATAACCTCAACATTTCCCTGAAAAAAATCGGACTTGAATTATTGGATGACAAAAAACACATAATGGTTGAAAAGATAAAGACTACTATAATTGAACTGTTACAGAATAATGATGAACCAATCAAAACAAACCTTTCCGATTACCTGAGCGAAAAACTCAATCACAGTTATACATACCTTTCTAATCTTTTTTCCGAAGTTAAAGGTACTACCATTGAGAAGTTTTACCTGTCTAAAAAAATTGAAAGGGTAAAAGAACTACTGGTATATGATGAGCTCAATCTTACCGAAATTGCCTATAAACTTCATTACAGCAGTGTGGCCCATTTGTCAAACAAGTTTAAGAAATTGACAGGGCTTACACCATCTCGCTTCAAAAATCTTAAGAACAATAAGCTCATTGCTTTGGAAATGTGTGAATGATATAACTTTTTTCAAGAGTTATGTAACATATATCCGGCAAGAGGTGACGACCTTTACAGTGTAAAAATTCATTTACTTGAGTAATATCAATAATATGAAGAAAATGATTTTTTTCGTTGCTTTAATGATGCCGCTTATGGCAGGAACAATGTTCACCGGCTATCAGTCATCGACCCAAAAGAAAGGATCTGCCCAGACTCCGGCTAAAATGGTAGCTGTGAATGCAGCGCAGAAGAGCAAGTTTGAACTGAAAATCAAGGCAAATGAAATCCGGATTAATGAACTAAATGTAAAAATTAATGAACCCAAAGAAATATTTGATACATTTTACGTGAAAAAGATTGCTAATCTGGAAAAAGAAAACAGATACCTGAAAACAAGGTTGGAAGCTTCTTAGAAGAGCCAAAGCAATTGGAAATCATTTAAGCGTGAATTTAATCATGATAAGGATTCGATGGGGAATGGGTTGAACCTCTATTTAACCGCATGCGCTATTCGTACAATTTCTTTGGTGATATCCTCAGGTAAATGCTGTAGAAGCCGGGTTATATGCGTCGAGCCCCCGGCCGAATCGCCTATACAAACTATAGGAAAGTCTTTTGCAGTACTTATAGATTTCTTTGATATATACTTTATCAGATAAAAGAGATTATTGCCCTTCACTTTAAAGGCAAGAGTTCTACCTGGAAAACCCAGTGGAAAGTCAACTCCGGCCAAAGGATGTCAATGAAACTGATTTGCGAATACCTCTAAAACAGAGGCGAATAAAAAGCAAAAGCATGAAAATGTCTGTCCTGGTAAGTTCAGGTGTGAATCATGTAACTTTTTTCAAAAGTTATGTAATACTTTCCGAAAATTACTGACTTATTTTTATTCTGAAAAGATTCATACACAATGTTCCAGCTAGTTGGTGCGACTGAATTTTATTTAAATGTAAACGAAAACCATTAAGCTGGCGTCGAAAAATTTATTAATTCCTTCGACAAACTATTGGAGACTTTGGCAAACTAAGATACTGGTACAGATACAATAGGTTAGTGTTAGGTCAATATGAGAATCGCTATAAATGATATTGCTGTGAGTTATTCAGATGAAGGAAACAATGGATCTCGGGTTATCATTTTTATTCATGGTTTTCCTTTTAATAAGTCAATGTGGAATATGCAGGTGGAAGCACTTAAGGATAAATATCGTTTGATTACTTATGACATTCGCGGGTATGGTAATTCTGATTCAGGGGAAGGGGATTTTTCCATAGAACTTTTTGTAAAAGACCTGCTCTCCCTGATGGATGCCCTGAAGATTGATAAAACAGTGCTGTGTGGTTTATCCATGGGCGGATATATCGCTTTAAAAGCTATTGAAAGCTATCCGGAGCGTTTTGATGGTCTTATATTAAGTGACACCAATTGCATTGCAGATACTTCCGAAGTAAAAGAAAAACGGATGAAAGCAATTGAAAGCATCAGGAAAAGCGGATTGCGAAAATATGCCGATGAGAGTATTAAAAATCTTTTCGCACCTGAATCTTTCTCAACTAGGAAAGAAGAAATTGCTACTGTCAGGGAGATGATAGTGAAAAACTCTAAACAATCACTCTATAATACCTTGCTCGCTTTATCTAAACGTGAAGAAACTTGCAGCAAATTGCCGGAGATAAAGGTACCGGTGCTTATTATGGTAGGATCGGAAGATAAAATCACGCCTCCTGCAGCAGCACAGTTTATACATGAAAAAATAAAAGGCTCCTCTCTTCATATTATAGAACACGCTGGTCATTTAAGCAACATGGAGAATCCTGGTAAATTCAATTCCCAACTTAAAAAGTTTATTGCATCTGTTTACTAATAGCCTATAACGCTTAAGTTTAATGACCTCAAATGATTGAACAACACTTTAATAATTTAAACAATGGAAAAAGTACTTGATAAATTAATGGCTGGAATCACCAGAGCTGAGTATATTGAAGTAGAACCTAATGTGCGCCTTCATATTACAGATGCAGGCGAAGGCAGGCCTGTTGTGTTAATACATGGCTGGCCGTTAAGCGACGAAATGTTTGAATACCAATATAACGACCTGATAAATAAGCATTTTAGGGTAATTGGTATTACGTTAAGAGGTTTTGGCAAATCTGATAAACCGTACGGAAAGTATAATTACGATGTTCATGCTCTGGATATAAAAAAGGTTTTAAGCAGACTTGATATTAAAGATGCTGTTTTAGGAGGCTTTTCAATGGGAGGATCCATTGTGATTCGCTATGTATCAGCATATAATGGAGCTCATGTTTCTAAGCTGGCCTTGTTTGGTGCAGCAGCTCCTATCTGGACTCAACGTAAAGATTTTCCGTACAATCTTCAACAAAGTGCTGTTGATGACTTAATTAAATTGAATTCTAAGGATCGGCCAAAGCTTTTATCTGACTTCGCAAAGATATTCTCCGCAACTAAAACCTCATTAAATGAAGGGATCGGAAGCTGGTTGAATGGGATTTGCTTGAGCGCTTCTTCTTATGCAACAGCTCAATGCCTGATCGCTTTGCGAGATACGGACCTGAGAAGTGATATGGCGAAAATAAAAATTCCGACAGTGATTATGCATGGTAAAAAAGACAAAATATGTTCTTTTGACCTTGCCGGACAGATGAAAACCGGAATCTCAGGTTCACACATCGTTCCTTTTGAGAACAGCGGTCATAGCTTGTTTCTGGAAGAAACCCGGAAGTTTAATGCAGAGCTGATCAAATTTGCGGGAAAATAAACTGAAAATCCGGGTAACAGCGGAACTGAAGACTGGCCAAAAGTATATATGGCAAAATCAAAAATGTATTCAACGTTGTGATTGTTATTAAATTAATTTTAAAATAGAAATCATGAATCTCAAAAGAATTTTTGGCGCATTACTTACTCTCCTCGGAATAGGTAGTCTTATTTATGCTGCAGTATTATTTGTAAATAACTCAAGTGGTACCCGTGATATTAAATCACTTGTCATATTTGGCATACTCGGTTTAATATTCTTCATTGCCGGCATTAGCCTGATACGCACAACAAAAGACGAAGCATAAGCAGGAATGCCGATATAAACTTTAAACCGTACGCCTGGGATTAATCACGATACTTCTTGGTGAAACAGGCATTTTTGTTGAGTTACAGAAAGCATAAATGTAATCTGGGAAGTAAAAGCCAAACCACGCAGAGCCATTTTAACGGTTATACGCACACGATTATTTTCATTCGGTCTGCTTTTATCAATTGGTTTTTTGCTGCTAATCTCTCTCACAATCACTACTTATCATTGCGATTATGAGCAATTGGGTGATGAATCACTGGCCAAACGTTGTACTCGTAATATTTCATGTGCTTAATTTCATTATTTCGTTTGTAGTAGTAATGCTTCTACTTATACCAATGTTTAAAATATTACCGGACGCAAAAATTCAATGGAAACATTTATGGTGGGGTTCAATTCTTACGGTGCTGAATTTACCTGTGCCTATGCCGATCATTTCACAGGTAGAGTTCCGCCAACAGATATTGCTTTAAAAAGTGTGGACAAAAAAAATGAAAAAGATGCTGAAAAGCAAGATGTGAAATTTGATGATGATCAGGAATTGATTGGAAGTTAATTTAGATCAGATGTTCTAAAAACTATCAGTACATTTGAGTTTTTAAATTCCTTTATTTATTTTTATCTTATTATTTAAGTCGCACTTGTAACCTTGATATTGCATGTTAAAATCTTAAAAAAGAAAACTATGGACGAAGAGTTAAAGACAGCTAAAAATTGTCGTCATTATGCTATGTGCAAAATAGACTTTCTGGGAAGCGGTGTATGCGATTCAGGTTTGGAAAAGCATTTCGTAAGTTTCTACCCCCAGGGACGGATGATTCTTTATGAAGCACTTGCAGAAAATAAAGTTACAGTAACTGAAAAATGTCTTGAGATTGCAGATAGTTGCAACTTGTGTGGTAAATGTGATTACCAGTGTTATTTTCTCAATGAGATGCGTCCTACAAAAGTTATGGAGGCATTAAAAAACCATGTAGAAACTTTTATTAAAAACGGTGGGAAAATTAAATCCACCGGAGATGACATCATACTCACTGAAATAAAAAGAATTGTGGGTGTCGATTGGGCAACTAATGATGAAGCAATTACAATAACCTATTCTCATGACCTTAGTGCGATCTCGGACCCAAAGATGCCAGATTATGTTGTAATGCCAAATACGAAAGAAGAAATTGCATCGCTTGTGAAACTATTTAACAAAAATAAAATCACTTATACTATTCGTGGCAATGGTCAGAATCTTCTTGGATTTGCTGTAAATGAAGGAGCTATTATCGACCTTAACAGAATGAAAACTATCGAATTTGATGAGAAGAACTGGCTTGTGAAGGTTGGTCCCGGTGTGGCTGCATTTGATCTTCAGAAACAAGCTCAGAAAAGAGGATTCAGAATTAATGCTGCAGAACCGGCTGCTCTTGTTTGTGCTAATATTATGTGTTCAGGAATAATGTCAACTTTTTCTACAACCTATGGAATAAATGCCGACAATTTTATTGATGCTGAATTTGTGGATAAAAACGGTTCCTTTTTCAGTTTAAATGATATTTCTTCTCCAAATCTTTATTCTTACAAAAATCTGCAACATAAGAATTCTCCTGGTATTTGTGTATCAGCTAATATCAGACTTCATCCTTTTACTGATGACGAAAGCGGTATTCTCGTGCCCTTTCAGACTCTTGACAGTGCTCTTGCTTTTATTAAAAACTGTTCAATAAGGCATATTGGACTGGCCTTGGGTATCGTCGGAGCGGAATATATATCTACTTTTCTTTCCCCTACTAAAAAATCTGCTTCTGAAATAAAAAATGTCTTCATTAATAAATTAGGTATACCTTATCTTGTTGTTGTAATCGGAGATAAGTTTGCAATCAGAAGTATCGGTGAGATGGGATTCCCTTTCTTTGATCAGCGCCTGTTCAGAGCGCTTTACCTTGGATTACCATCACTAAAATCAGCCAAATGGCTCGACCTTATAAAAGAACTTTCTGATGATGAACCTTATTCATACTTAAGAATTAAAAGTTTTGCAGATCTGTTAGAGACTGCACTTTCTCCGTCCCCTGATTTGTATTCACAGGAAATTGATCCCGATCTAAAACCATTTTTTGAAAAACTCTTCTCCAGGGATGAAATGACCGATCTGGTATGGCTGAATATGTACAGGATAATGAGCACCCGGTTAGGTCGTAAAAAACCATTTTTGCCTGTTCTTATTTATTTACCAATAGATAATGGCTTAATTGAGGAGCTTAATGATAAGTTCAGGCTTATTGCTGAGAAGTATCAGATAGACAATGATTTCGGTTTTATAACCCCTATAGATAATGGGAAAAGATGCATTTTTGAATATGATTACTTCTATGATTATAATGACCCGGATGAGATCCGGAGAATACGTCAGGCAGGAACAGAAGCTAATACACTAGTCGATGAGTATTCAGTTAAAACCGGTACGGTAAAAGGCCACCCTTATGTTTTGTACCAGGGATTCTGCAGAAAAGAGAACTTGCTTTATTCATAGATTCAAACCTGTTATTTTGTCAGTCAAAAATAAACCAACCATAACCCTGACCGGTGCAACCGGGTTTTTAGGCAGCCACCTTATGGCCTCCTTGCTTTCAGGTGGTCATAGAATCATTGTCCTTGGCCGTTCAAATAAAAATGGAACATTGCAGGAGAGAGTCTCCAGACTTTTAAAATGGTTCGGTATTGAAGAATTTGCTGGTCAGCTGAAATTTATGGAAATTGATTTTCTTAAGCCGTTATTAGGCATTCCGGAAGCAGATTATAAGGTGCTATGTGCAGACACAGAGCAAATTATCCATTGTGCATCGGATACCAGCTTTACCGAACGAAAGCGAGATATTGTTTTTAAATCAAACGTGAACAGTCTTGAAGGTATTCTTGAATTTGCTGTAAACGCCAATGTAAAGTTTTTTCATTATATAAGCACCGCATATGTTGCAGGCGCAAATGTTATATTATGCAAAGAATGCCTGTCCTCATCTGCTGATTTCTTAAATGTATATGAAGAAAGCAAAGCACTTGCTGAAAATATTATTGCTGCATTTTGCCAAAAGAATTCAATCCCTTTCTCAATAATCAGGCCATCTGTTGTTTACGGCGATTCACGTACAGGACGTTCTCTCCGGTTTAATGCGTTATATTTTCCTATTCAATCAGTAAAATATATCAGTGAAATTTATCTGAATGATATAAAAAATAATGACGGGAAAAAATCTAAACAGTTTGGAATATTCATTGATGAGGAGGGTTATCTGTTTTTACCTCTGAGAATATATTTGCCTGAAGAGGGCGCTCTTAACATCATCCCGGTTGATTATTTCGTTAATGCCACAATAATGATAATTGCCAATGCATCTCCAGGTGGTATTTATCATCTGACAAATAATTCATATACGAAGCTGGAAGCGATTGCTGTCTATAATGAACACTTTATGAAGATCAGAGGTGTGGAGATTATTTATGGCAAATCAGCAGACAATGTATTACGTAATCCTGCTGAAGAACTGTTCGATCGTTTTATGACACCTTACCGCCCGTATTTGTCCGACAACAGAATTTTCGACAGGGCAAATACTGACTTATTAACCGGGAATATGAATCCCCCGGAGTTTTCTTATAAAATATTCGAAAAATGTATGGAATATGCAATTAGAGTTAACTGGGGGGAATCGATTTTTTAATTATGGAAAAGGCTTTATGGGTTTATGCAAAGCTGGTAAGCTAAAACAATGTCTTTAAGCTCTTTGCGAAGTCAAATAATTTATATTCGAAAATTTACCAAAATGCAGAAAGTTACCGAAGAGATATACAATAAGATAAATAACGAAATTTATAATCTGGAAGGTGACAGGTGGTGGCAGCCAGACTTTTCCCTGAATCTGATAAAAACACTGGTTAATCCTTTCAGAGTAGGATATGCGAAAAAAGTATTTGAAGAGTTTAAAATAGACTCGGGAAAAACAAATGTACTGGAAGTCGGCTGTGGCGGGGGTATACTATCTGAAGAGATTGCAAGAATGGGATTTATTACCACCGGCATTGACCCATCTGAGCCATCACTGAACATCGCTATAAACCATGCTATAAAGGGAAACCTGAAAATAAATTATGAAAAAGGAACCGGCGAGAATCTGCCATTTCAGAATAATTCTTTCGACGTGGTACTTTGTTGTGATGTATTGGAACATGTTTATGATTTACCAAAAGTGATTTCTGAGATTTCGCGTGTTTTGAAAAACGGTGGTATTTTTATTTATGACACATTTAATCGCACATATTTCAGCAAAATAAGCACTATCAAAATATTGCAGGAATGGAGACGATGGGCGATCATGCCGCCTAATCTTCATGTCTGGGAAATGTTTATCAAACCTGATGAGATAAAATTCTTATTGCAGAAAAACCAATTGAGATGGAAAGAACACCATGGAATTAAACCAAATATTTCATATCTGAAAATGATTCGTTATCTCCGCAAAAGAGCTATCGGAGAATTGTCTTATGTAGAATTTGGTAAAAAATTTCTTATGGTTGAAAGCTACAGCACTCAGATTATGTACATGGGATATGCTGTTAAACATAGTGATGCATAAGGAATCCAGACCCATTTATCAATTAACAAAAATGAGTTTATTATATCAAAACACTCTTACACAATTCCGGGAAAGTGTAACAATATTTAATTACTTACATCTCAGATATAAAAAGTACAAAACACTCTTTTAAGCTAAAAACATCCCGGTAATTCGATCTGATTTATGGATTGAGTATCTCCGAAGCATAATTCTCAACCTGAATAAAAGTGTTAATTATATAATTTTTTTAAAATTTTATATAACAATTATCTGTTTGAAAGAGCTTAACTTTATCTTCAAATTACTTGACAAAACCGGTATAATTTAAACAATCAAGATGTTATGAGACACTCATAACAGTATTTTGCTGACTTATCAAATTTATTATGATAATTAAAACTTTATAAGATTAGAAATAAAACATAAAATCAATTAATTGAATAAAGTACCATCATTTATAAAGAAAACTTTAAAAGCTATCCTATGGGTGGCCATAGTCCTTGTGCTCATATTTGTAATAATTGCATCACTAATCCAAATTCCTGGAATTCAAAACAAGATTATACATTATGCCACTTCTTTTGTCAGCAACAAAACGCATACACGTGTTGAGATAAAAAATATCAGTATTTCATTTCCAAAATCAGTTGTTATTGAAGGCCTTTTTATGGAAGACCTCCAAAAAGATACTTTAATATACATTGGGAGAGCGAAAATAAACATTGCATTTAAAGACCTGCTGTCTGATAAGATAAGCATAAATAATATTGGTTTGGAAAATGCAAGTCTCAAGGTAATCCGAATTACTGCCGATTCTTTATTCAATTACAATTTTCTGCTAACTGCATTTGGTGATAAAACCAATCAAACAAAAGTCAAGTCTCCTTCAACATCCAAATGGACATTTAGTGCTAATAATGTGAAATTGAAAAATACCCGGTTTCGCTACGAAGATAAATACAGTGGAATTAATATAGCTGCGATTCTCGGGAATTTGGAGTTAAAAAATGGATCAGTCGATTTGCAAAAGGAAAATGTATCCTTAGATAATTTTTACCTTTCAAAAAGCGAAATTCAGTATAGCACAGTTGATAAAGTTTCAGCTTCCGACACAACAATTGCGGTACCCATTGCCGCAACAGTAAACAATTGGAAAGTTACTGTGAAAAGCATCGGATTGGATGATAATTCACTTGCTTACCAGGTTGGGAACAAACCTGAAATAAAAAATGTATTTGATGCAAATCATTTGAAATATAATCATCTGACACTTGAAGCAACCGATTTTTTTTATTCATCAGATACGACTAAAGTTTCGATAAAAAGATTCAGTGCTATTGATCAGAATAATTTCTCCATAACAAAATTTGAAGCTGATTTCAGTATGGGTCAACATTCCATAACTGCAAAAAAAATGAAGGCAAAAGCGGCCAATTCTTCCATAGTTGCTGATCTGGCTATTCAATATCCTTCTTTAAAATCATTAAAAGATTCCATGTCTTTCATAACCATGAATTTAGATATGGAAAATGTGAGCATTAAAAGTTCTGATGTTATCTATTTCAGTCCGAAACTTATCAGGCAGGCTTTCTTTAAAGATAAGACTAACATTACAACCATTTCAGGAATTGTCAATGGGAGGATGAACAATCTCAAAGGGAAAAATCTGGTTATCAAAACAGGAGCCAGAACCATTTTAAAAACCGATTTCAGCATTATAGGATTACCAGATGTGGAAACGGCTTACTTTGATTTCCCAAATCTTAAAATTAATTCGGGCAAACGGGATATTGAAATGATAGCCGGTACTTCAATACCCAAAAGCATTGAGCTTCCGGAAAATATAGATATGCAGATTGTTTTCAAAGGGAAGATAAAGTCCTTTGAATCAACAATGGGAATGAGCAGTAGCTTTGGTGAAGTGCAACTTTTTGCAACTATAGATAAAAATGAAAATTTCAGGAGCAAAATAAATATTTCCCGTTTCGATTTGGGAAGTTTGTTAAAAGACAAAGCGATGTATGGTCCTGTAACATTAACTGCAGAAGTAAACGGGTATGGTCTGGATAAAGATACGATCAAGGCAAAAATAAATGCTGAAATATCGCAGATTTATTTGAATAAATATAGTTATCACAATCTGAATATAGATGGCAATATTAGAGGAAAGGAATTCGAAGGCAAGATAAATTTGAATGATGAAAATGCAGTATTTGATTTTGACGGGCTGGTTAATTTAAATCAGAATCAGGAAAGCTATAAATTTCGTCTGAACGTGAAGGGAGCTGACCTTCAAAAGCTCAATTTTACAAAAGATGATATAAGAATAAGTTTTGTTGCAGCAGCAGATTTAAAGGGTGGCGCTGTAAATAAAATGAATGGCAAGGCCGGAATTTCCAATTTGATTATTGCTAGTGGAGATAAAAAATATACGCTCGATTCCTTATTATTTGCTTCGATAAATGAACCGAACAGAAGTGAATTTAATTTTACCAGTGCCTTAATTGGTATAAAATATTCCGGAACTATTTCTCCAGCCGATCTTTCAGCTGAACTAAACAATTTCATTAATAATTATTTTCCATTCTCAGATAGCAGTCAAATAAAAAAGAAAAGTGAACCATCGAATTTTAATTTTGAAATACAACTTCACAATCACCCCATTCTCTCGGAGGTTCTATTGCCTCAGCTAAAAGAATTCGAGCCGGGAATCATTCAGGGAAGTTTTGATAGTCAGAAAGACGAACTGAAATTAAATGCTGAATTGAAAAGAATAGTTTATGGAACTACTGAAATTAAAGATTTTATTCTGGATGTGAATTCAAATTCGGATGCATTGAACTATAATATTTCCAGTAGCAGTATTTCAAACTCTCAAATTAAATTAGACAACTTCTTGTTTGATGGGAAACTCGCAGATAAAACAATATTTGTAAATGTATCTTCAGCTGATAATAAAAATAAAAAGTTAGTGATCCATTCGCAAATTACAAGGCATTTGGCCAACTATAAAATTGCGCTCGATCCAAAAGATTTCTACCTGATGAATAACCGCTGGGACATTGCCGCAGATAATTATATTGAATTCGGGAAAGAAGGTTTTTTGATTCATCATGTTTTTATTAATAATGCTGTAAGTCAGATCAATATAGCTTCTGTAAATGATAAGTTCAATGATGATTTGAACATAGCGGTAAAGAATTTCAGGCTGGATGACATTTCCCGGATCATAGAAAAGGACACCAGTCTCGTAAAGGGAAGTGTGGATGGAAATATATTGTTCAAAAGAGTGAACAACACATATGGCATAATTGCTGATGCAAAAATAAGTAACCTGTTTGTTCGTAATATTCCCGTCGGTAATTTTTCTGTCAAAGCTGACAATCGAACTGCCGGTAAATTTAATATTGATGTGAATTTATCTGGTCCTGATAACAATGTGACAGCGAATGGCTATTTTATCCCTAAAGGTGGTGATAATTCAATCAGTATAAAAACTGAGATAGAATCGCTTTCTATGAAAACCGCTGAGGCATTTTCGATGGGGCAAATATCAGAAACATCGGGAACGCTTTCCGGAAATTTATTGATTCAGGGAAAGCCCACGGCACCTGATATTACAGGCGAACTGGTTTTCAATGATGCTTTTCTCAAACCGGCTGTGCTGAATAACAGACTAGAATTAAAACATGAAACTCTCCTTTTTAACAATGGAGGAATTAATTTTAAATATTTTACCCTTATAGATGCTAATCAGCAAAAGGCAATCATTGATGGCGACATTCAAATGAAACAGTTTAAAGATTTCGTTTTTAATTTAAATGTCAGTGCGAAAGACTTTCTATTATTAAATACAACAGTTAAGGACAATAAAAGCTTTTTCGGTCGGATGGTCATCGACAGCAAAATTGATGTAAAAGGACCAATGACACTTCCGGTTGTCAATGGGACATTAGTGATGAAAAAAGGTTCAAACTTTACATTTATAGTTCCCGAAGATAAGCTCACCACCGACAAAGGAGAAGATGTGATAGAATTTGAAGATTCATTAAAACTTAATCCAATTTTATACAGATCGGGAAAAAAAGCATTACAGAAATCAAGGTTTACAGGATTTGACCTCTCCACCATTATTGAAATCGACAAGCTGGCAACGCTACGGTTATTAATGGATCCTTCTTCTACTGATTCATTAGTGGTCCAAGGCGAGGCTGCTTTAAGTTTTGCAATTGACAGAAGTGGGAAAATGACCCTTACCGGTGCATATAATCTGGATGAAGGCAGCTATCTCGTCACGTTGAGTTCAGTTGTAAAAAGAAAATTTGATATTATTACAGGAAGCACGATTATCTGGAATGGTGATCCAATGGATGCTCAAATATCAATAAATGCAAAATATACTGTCAGAGCTGTACCTTATGATCTTGTAGCTGTTCAGATGTCGAGCCTTAGCGATGCAGAAAAAGGCGGCTATAAGCAACCTTATCCATTTTGGGTATTGCTAAAATTGCGCGGAGCAATTTTACATCCGGTAATCAGCTTCGAAATACAATTGCCACCTGAGGATAAAGGGATATTAGGTGGTGCCGTGAATCAAAAATTGAACATGTTAAACGAAGACGCATCAGCCTTAAACAAGCAGGTTTTTGCCTTATTGGTATTAGGCAGGTTTGTTCAGGAAAACCCCTTACAAACTGAATCAGGCGGAACATCTTCATTAGTACGTTCAACAGTAGGCAGTTTTTTATCAGCACAATTAAATAAGTTGAGTTCAAAAGTTGTACCTGGTGCTGAATTAAATTTTGATGTTCAATCGTATAACGATTATCAAACCGGGGAAGCGAAGGGAAGAACACAAGTGGAAATTGGAATAAAAAAGCAACTTTTTCATGAAAGGTTATCAGTTCAGGTTGGAGGTAGTGTTGATGTAGAAGGCGAAAGAGCAAAACAAAATTCGGCAAGCGATATAGCCGGTGATGTTACAGTAGAATACAAATTGACAGAAGATGGCAGTTATCGGCTGAATGCATTCAGACATAACCAATATGAAGGTGCTATTGAAGGTCAATTAGTTGAAAGCGGTACAGGCATTGTATATGTGCGCGATTTCAATAAATGGAAAGAATTTTTTAAGTCACCAAAAAGGAAACGCGATTTATTGAAAAAAGAACAGAGGAATGAGAACATCTATAATAAATAAATATTCCTTTATCCTCATCTGTCTGCTCCAGGCAGCATGCAGCGGCACAAAGTATTTGCCCAAAGGTGAAAAGCTTTATACCGGTGCACAAATAAAATTTGAAACGACTGATAAAATTAACAGGCGGGACATTAAAACGATTACCAAAACAGCATTACGTCCGGAACCTAATAAAAGCTATCTGGGCATACGCCCAAAGCTATGGCTGTATATGACAGCAGGAGAAGATCCAAAATCGAAATTCGGGAAGTGGCTTAAAAAAAGAGGAGAAGCTCCGGTATTGATCAGTAGTGTCAAGCCGGGAGTTACGACTGCCATCATTGATGCTAAGTTGTTCAACATCGGAATTTTCAAAAGTTATTCTGAATCCAAAATTGTGGAAAAGAATCATACTGCCAAAGTAATTTATACGAGTCATATTCATAAACCCTATACTGTAAAAGACCTGATATATGCTATTTCAGATGATAGTTTAAGTAGTACTATTCTTACAGAAAAGAAAAAATCACTCATTAAACCAGGTGAAGATTATAATCTCGATATTTTAAAAAATGAAAGGATACGAATCGATGCTTTATTAAAAAACAATGGTTACTTCTACTTTAATCCTGATTATTTACTTTTTAAAGTTGATACTTCAGCTGTGGACCGTACCATATCTTTGAAACTAACCTTAAAAGATAGCATACCGAAAAATGCCTTAACTGTTTACCATATCAACAATGTATATATTGATGAGGATTATTCACTAAATGAGGGAGATACTGCCATAACTAAAGACACAATAAGATATCAGAATTATGTGTTTCTTGGCAAAGAATCAGAGATGAAAATCAGGCCAACAGTAATTTTAAGGTCGGTTTATTTAAAGAAAAATGAAATCTATTCAAGACAAAATCATAACATCACCCTTAACCGTTTGATGTCGATGGGTAATTTCAAATTTGTCCAGGTGAAATTTTCCGATAGCGATACAACCGCTGCAGGATTTTTAGATGTGACCATTTTAATGACAACCACGACAAATCGCTCATTCAGGGCGGAAATAGATATTGTCTCAAAATCAAATAATTTTACAGGGCCAAAAATGAATTTAAGCATTCTGAATAGAAATACTTTTAAAGGGGCTGAACTGTTAAATCTAAATATGGCCGGATCATTTGAGGCACAATTTAGTGGAAATAATAAGAATTTATATTCTTACTCATGGAATCCACAGATAGAGTTGACTTTCCCACGCTTTCTTGTTCCATTTAATATAAAGAAGACGAGCAGTATCTATATTCCAAAAACCTCTTTATTGCTCTCTTATAGCTATATGAAAAGAGTTGACTATTTTGATATGCGCACTTTCCAGTTCATTTATGGTTTCAGGTGGAGAGAAAATATCAGAAAAGAACATGAATTAAATCCCATAAATGTTAGTTATACCTCTATTACGAATCAATCAGCCGCATTCACAGAATTATTAGCTTCCAACCCTTTTCTGAAGAAAAGCTATGAAGAACTGTTCATTGCAGGCGGGAATTATTCGTTTACTTATAATGAACAAACAGAACCGCTGAAGAAAATACAATTCTTTTTACTTGCGACAGCAGAGACTGCTGGAAATGTATTTTCATTGGCAAAATTAATAGGCGGGGAAAAACCATCATCAGAAAACCCCTCTAAGGTAATAGGTTCTATCTATTCGCAGTATGTAAAATTAAGTATAGATGCCCGTGGCTATTATAATTTTAAAGATAATAACAGACTGGTAATGCGGTTTTTTGCTGGTGTTGGCAAGCCATTCGGAAATTCTTCTGTTTTGCCTTACACCAGGCAGTTTTTTAGTGGTGGACCTAACAGCCTTCGTGGTTTTCAAATTAATTCTGTTGGTCCCGGCACCTATTATCAGAATGTCGATAACAGAGGTTTTCTGCAATTAGGAGGTGATATAAAACTTGAAGTGAACGGAGAATATCGCTTTAATATTTATCGTTTTATTAAAGGTGCAATGTTTGCAGATGCCGGAAATGTCTGGTTGGAAAAATCAAATCCTGCAAATATCGGAAGCCCATTTTTGTTTTCCGGATTCATGAATGAGGTCGCAGTAGGGACTGGTGTCGGTGTAAGAATTGATGTCTCCTTTTTTATTTTACGATTCGACCTTGCCATGCCATTAAGAAAACCCTGGCTGGAAGAAAATCACAGGTGGGTAACTGATCAGATAAACTTTGCTAATTCTTCATGGAGAAGAGAGAACCTGGTGTTGAATGTCGCAATAGGCTATCCTTTTTAAACGACTATAGTTTCATCCACGTATGGAATTATATTATTGAGCAGGTTTTAATTTCCCGGTTATTTTAAATGTGTTAAATGAATGTGGCTGGAGCTGAACAGTCATTTGTTTCCTGCCGATCTGTAAATTGGTAATCCTGGCTTCTTCATCCTTATTTTCAATAATTATTACCAGACTTTTATCGGGGTTGACAAAAGCCAGCAATTCTGCATTATTCCCTGAAGTCTTTAACTTTCTTGCCCCTGGTTGTACAAAATAGCTGAAATGCTTTAACAAATAAAACTCAGGATTATAGGTTATCTCTTTAGTTTTGCTATTTACCGTTATCATTGAATTCTGTTTCCAGCCCCACATGCTTTTACCCGATTCATCAAGGATGCTATTCCAGAATGAATATACACTTATGCCATTTTCAAAATAAAACTTCATCAATGAAAATGTATATTCAGCAGCTTTCCAGTCATTGGAACCGTTTCCGCATTCGGTTTCCGACTGCATGAGCTTCATATCTGAATATTTATTATGAACTCCGGCTATTGCCTGTTTGCCTGCCCATTGAAAGCTGATTCCATTTATATACTTTGACGATAAGGGATCCTGCATTATCGTATCAATTTTCTCGACAGACGGTCTCTCGTAGGTCCCATACCAGATCTGGACGCCTGGAACTGTTGAATTTATTGCCGGACCAAGATATTTTCCAATAAAAATCCCTAAGTCTTTAGCAGCCCAGATACAGGAAGGAAAGTTCTGGCATGAATTCATTTCGTTTTGTACATGAATCCCCATAATATTGATCCCTTCGTTCCGGTATGCCTGAATATATCTGACAAAATACTTTGCATACGAATTCAGATAATCAGGTTCCATTCGAAACTGTGTCACATTCTCGTTCCCTCTCAGTTCGGTTGCAAGACCATTTGTCGCAGATGGACTGCACGCGTAATGGTTATTTGTTTTCATCCAGGAGGGAGGTGTCCATGGTGAGCCCCAGATCCTGAGATCAGGACGATATTTCATTGCTTCTTTGATATAAGGGATTAACATCTCCTTATCCCTGGCAATACTGAAATATTTCATTTCAAAATCACCAACTGAATCATTCAATGAGTAATAATCACGTGCATAATCATTAGCTCCAATTGGCATTCTGCAAATATTGAGCTTCAGACCAACTTCCGGATCAAACAGGCTTTTTATAATATTATTACGACTATTGACATCAAGCACTGATAAAGCTGTCCATCCTAATTCATTAAAGCAAGCTCCAAAACCATCAACTATCTGTTCTTTCTGGTCAAGCAAAATTGTCGCATCAATTTTATTATCAGACAATTCAGTGAGCTTAGCATGGCTTTCTACCCATTGCTTAATATTCGTGGTTTCAATCCACTTGATCTGTGAAATGGCAGGATAAGGGGCTACAATCAACAATGCAATGATCATTGCATTGCTTAACCGTTGATGATTGCTTTTCACTTTTTCTGATTTAAATTAATTTATTACAGAATTTTATAACCTGACCGGAAAAGCCAGCTGCCTTGACCATCTATCCCAGGATAACTTTCACTTTATGTTCTTTCCCATCTCCAAATACAGGTATCAGATTCGATTTATATGGCATGTCATCAATTGTTATTTTTTTAACCCCTTTGGATTTGCCATTAGGGTTTACAACTTCAATCTGGTAAGTAGCACCCCTGAATTTACGGGTTACCTTAAAACCTTTCCAGCTGGTGGGAATACAAGGGTCAATTAATAGCCCGTCGAAATCAGGACGAATTCCTAGTATATATTGAGTTATAGCATAGAAATTCCACGATGCAGTACCTGTCAGCCAGGAGTTTTTAGCTTCACCAGGTTTAAAAGCATCTTTCCCGGCAATCATCTGTGCATATACATAGGGTTCCGTTTTATGTAAATCACTTATCTCTTCAAGGTATGAAGGACATATTTTCCGGTAATACTCCCAGGCTCGGTCACCATTCCCGACAACTGTTTCGCCGATCATGATCCATGGATTATTGTGGCAGAAGACTCCTGCATTTTCCTTGTAACCTGCAGGATATGATGATATTTCGCCATACTCGATATAATATTTCGTGAAGGCAGGGTAATTTAATACAATGCCATGCTGACAATCAAGCCTTTCTTTTACTGCATTAAGTGCTTTTGTACAAAGGCCTTCCTCCTGGCCTATTCCAGCCATGGTGCACATCCCCTGTGATTCAATAAATATTTTACCTTCTTCATTTTCATGACTTCCTACTTTACGGCCATAATAATCATAAGCGCGAATAAACCATTCTCCATCCCAGCCATGCTTCCTGATAGCAGCAACCATAGCTTCAACGTGCTTTTGGGCACGGTCAGCCTCTGCGTTTTTACCTGATTTTATGCATAGATCAATATAATCGCGGCCATAGACCACAAACAGTCCGGCTATCATGACAGATTCAGCTTTAGAACCTTCAGTTTTATTTTCAGTGGTCTGGAATGACTCATCAGGATCATTTGAGAAGCAGTTCAGGTTCAGACAATCGTTCCAGTCAGCACGGCCAATAAGAGGAAGACCATGCGGCCCGAGATTATTTATGACATGATCGAATGAAACAGTCAGGTGATCAAATAATGTTCGGGCAACTGAAGGATCATTGTCAAAAGGGACTATTTCATCGAGAATATTAAAGTCGCCCGTTTCCTTTATATATCCTGCTGTTCCGAAGATCAGCCACATTGGATCGTCATTAAATCCGCCTCCAATATCGTTATTGCCCCTCTTTGTCATAGGCTGATACTGATGGTAGCAGCCTCCGTCGGGAAACTGGGTTGAAGCTATATCAATAATCCTCTCGCGTGCACGTTCTGGGATCTGGTGAACGAATCCTATAAGGTCCTGATTGGAGTCACGGAAGCCCATTCCACGACCTATTCCTGATTCAAAAAATGAAGCCGAACGGGAGAAGCAAAAGGTAATCATGCATTGGTACTGATTCCAGATATTTACCATACGATCCAGTTTGTCATCGCCTGAGTCTACGGTGTAAATGCTCAGCAAATTATCCCAGTATTTTCGCAGATCATCAAGGGCAGCATCAACTTTAGCTGAAGTATTGAACTTTGCTATTGTATCTTTTGCCTTTTTCTTGTTGATGATATTTTTTGATTCCCATTTTTCATCAGCATTATTTTCTACATAGCCTAAAACGAATATGAAATCTTTTGATTCGCCGGGTTTCAGCTCTGCTTCAATATAATGTGAAGCAATCGGAGACCAGCCATGAGCTTCGGAATTATGAGATTTGCCTTCAGCGACCACCTGGGGTTCATCAAAGCCATTATACAGGCCAAAGAAGGACTCACGGTCAGTATCAAATCCATGAACAGGCACATTTACTGAGTAATAGGCATAATGATCACGCCTTTCCTTGTACTCGGTTTTATGATAGATCACTGAACCCTGGATTTCCACCTCCCCGGTAGAAAAATTCCTCTGGAAGTTTTCCATATCACTGGCAGCATTCCAGAGACACCATTCGACGAATGAAAATACTTTTAACTTTTTTACCTCTCCGGAATTATTGGTAAGGGTAAGCTTTTGCACCTCGGCCCAGGTTTTCAGAGGTACAAAATAAAGGACACTGGCTGAAACATTGTTTTTTTCACCTTTGATTACTGTATAGTTCATCCCATGGCGGCATTCATAGCTGTCAAGCTCAGTCTTGCAGGGCTTCCATCCCGGCGACCAGATATTGTTACCGTCTTTAATATAAAAGTATTTCCCCCCGCTGTCCATCGGGACATTATTATACCTGTAGCGAGTGATCCGGCGGAATTTCGCATCCTTGTAAAAAGAATAACCACCGGCAGAATTTGAAATGAGTGAGAAAAAGTCTTCACTTCCAAGATAATTGATCCAGGGCCAGGGAGTACGAGGGTTTGTGATTACATATTCCCGGTTTTTATCATCAAAGTGACCGTATTTCATATTTCTTGAATTTAAATTATTTGGCGACTATTGCTGACTTGGTTGAGTTTTGGCTCTTCTGTTGTTCAACTCAATTGTAATTTCATCCATTTTCTTCTGGTTTAACGGATATAGTGTCATCACAGCGGCTCCAATCAGGGCAATAATTGTCGGTACCCAGCTCATCAGCATTATGATGCCGGGGACTGCGCCTTGAATGGCAAAAGTATCTTGTCCATTGTAATTAAATGCTGCCAGCACAAATCCGATAATTGCACCAGCCAGGCCTCCTCCAAATTTGGTTGCAAAAGAACCGGCAGAGTAAACGAGTCCGGTGGCTCTTCGTCCATTCTTGAATTCTGAGTAATCGGCAGCATCACCAAGCATGGCAAAAAAAAGTGTTGGCATCATTGCAGCACCAAACTCTGAAATGATACCGATTGTAAAAATGCCAGTTAAATTATTCGGACCGCAAAAAATAAGTAATGCATTTACAACACCGGAAAA
Source organism: Bacteroidales bacterium (assembly GCA_003142255.1). Classification (GTDB taxonomy): domain Bacteria; phylum Bacteroidota; class Bacteroidia; order Bacteroidales; family VadinHA17; genus LD21. The sequence continues at coordinate 57,608 of PLLO01000019.1, forward strand.
AATCAGGGCGTAAATGAACAGGTTACGTTTGCCAAAGCGTTTGCCCAGGGGAGATGTTATCATAGCACCTGCGATTGAAGCCAGCATTAATCCGACCATATATGTAGCAGCCAGCATCTGATGGTGCAGGTAATGGGTAAAATAGATTACCACAATACCTTGTTTGATCGAATTGTAGACGTTGAACAGCAAGCCCATGACAAGCAGGATTATCCAGGGCTTGTTCCTGATGAGATCTTTCAGGTCCCTGCCCAAATTGGTTTTTTGTTCTTTTGGGGGCTGCACTCTTTCCTTTGTGGTAGCGAAAGTTACCATCAGGAACAGAGATAAAAAGAAAGATAAAAGATAAATGGAATGGCTGTAGCCTCTTTTCTGGTCAATTATGGTAACGTTTTTGGCCACGAGGTTTTCTTCACCGGATAGGATGAAAGAGTATTTTTTTTGCGCTTCCATTGAGAAGCTTTTACCCTTTGTGGGAACATTTAAACTGTCGGCCATTCCGGAATTTGCCCAGGTAAACATGGCTATTCCATCTTTGGTTTTGATGTTTACATTTTTAACATCCTGGCCGGTCGATACCGTCACCTCATATTTTTTTGAGTCAAGCTTATTGACGTCAACGGACGGATTGATATTGCCAAAGTGCAGGACTAAGAACAATAAAGCTCCCTGAACCACCATGCCACCTGTAAATGCACCAACCATACGATACGAGCCTAGACTTGTTCGTTCTTTGTCGTCGCCGGTCATAACAGCCATTAATGCTCCGTATGGGATATTATTCGCTGTGTAAATAATGAAAAATGTCAGATAGGTTACATAGGCATAAATTATTTTCCCTGTCGGACCCAGGTTTGGGGTTGTGAACAACAGCGATAAGGTTATTCCTAAAGGAATGGCTGTCCACAATATCCAGGGACGGAATTTGCCATATTTGGAATTTGTCCTGTCGCAGATAATACCCATTATGATATCAATAATTCCATCGCTGAATCGGGCAATTAGCATAAGTAATCCCACGGCGGCAGGATTTATTCCGAAAACGTCAGTGTAAAAAATAAATAAGAAAGTAGCCACTCCGCGCCAGGCTATATTTGCTGCCCCGTCTCCGAGTGCATACCCGATTTTTTCTTTTAAGGCCAATTTTTCCAAGGTGTCCGGTTTTAAAATTTCTAAAATGATAATAGTCTTTTCATCCAAAAGCCTGGCTTCTTCAGGCACTCTTGCTCAACTCAAATATAAAGAAAATTCCAGTTTCAAGAGTAAAATTAAATTCCTGATTTATAGGCATGTGAATATTGAAGTGTAATTTATTTTAATGTCAAATAGATACAGTTAAATTTATTTGACAAATATCTGAATATGTTCCTTTGTGTTATATTTAAAAGTTTTTTAGATTTTAAGACTATTTAGTAAATCTATTCAAAACAAGATTCTAATAAGTTTTGATCATGAAACTGTTAGGCGCTTTTCTCTTTATTATAAATGTTTTACTTATCGGTGTATTACCGGTCCCGTTTTTATACGGATTATCGAACCTATTCCGGTTCATTGTATATCGGATTATTGGTTACCGGAGGGATATGGTCAGAAAAAACCTTGAAAGCTCATTTCCTGGCATCACGGATGCAGAGTTAATGCGTCTTACACATCTATATTACAAAAATATGGCTGATATTCTAACAGAAGGAATATGGGCATTTACTATTTCACGGAAACAGTTACTAAAGCGTTATCAGATAATTAACCCTGAAGTATTTGAGCCGTTCTCCGTTTCAGGACAAAGCATTATAGGGGTAACGGGTCATTATGCAAATTGGGAATGGGGAAGTCAGCTGGCCAGCCTCCGGACTGATTTTAATGTTATCGCATTCTATAAACCAATGAATAATAAATATATTGATAAATTTGTTCGCCGGAGCCGCTCCCGGTTTGGAACAACCCTTGCATCTATACATGAGACCTCATTAACCTTTGAAAAATACAAGGATATCAAAACTCTTTTTCTGATGGCTGCCGACCAGGGAATGCCAAAAGTATCCAGCACAAGAGCTTTCTGGATTCAGTTTCTAAACCACGATACTCCCTTCCTGCATGGGCTGGAAAAACATGCCCGTATAAATAACCTCCCGGTAATTTACATTAATGTTCAACGGGTCAGGCGTGGCTACTACACCGTAGAGCTATCAGTACTTACAACAAAACCACTTGAACTTAAAGAGGGAGCTCTTACTGAAATGTACGCCAGAAAGCTGGAGTCGGTTATCCGTAAACAGCCAGAGAACTGGCTTTGGTCGCATAACAGGTTTAAGTTAACCCGCTAGGTACATTTTATCTATATCATCCTTAAATTGCTCGATCAGCATGTTTCTCCGTACTTTGAGGGTATTGGTCAGCATTCCATTCTGTATGCTGAAAGACTCAGGTAACAGCTTAAACCTGACAACTCTTTCATAAGGTGCAAATTCTTCCTGGATCTTGTTAACCCTTCCATTATAGAATTCAATAATCTCTTTGCTGACTACTAATTCAGAATTGTCCATTGTTTGTAAACCTAATCTTCCTTTACTTTTAAGTGTCTCAAATGATGGCACAATAAGTGCTGTAATAAATTTTCTATTATCGCCAATGGCAATTATCTGTTCAATGAACGGATCCTGTCCAAATGCCAGTTCAATCTTTTTGGGGGATACATACTTTCCTGATGAAGTTTTCATTAAATCCTTTATCCTGTCTGTCATCACCAGGTCGCCGTTTGAAGTAATGTAACCCTGGTCTCCGCTGTGATACCACCCGTCGATAAGGGTTTTTCCTGTCTCTTCAGACTTTTTATAGTAGCTTTTGAAAACAGTCCCGCCTTTGATCAGAATCTCTCCCTCTTCGCTTATTTTAACTTCAATACCAGGCATTATGGTTCCACAGGTATCAAAATCGTACCTGTCTGATTTAAAGCACGAAACGGTAGCCGATGTTTCCGTTGCCCCGTAACCATAATTAATAAATATTCCGGCAGCATGGAAGAATCTGACAAGGGATGGACTGATTGCAGCACCTGCGCACGGCATAAACCTTATTTTCCCGCCAAAGATATTCCTCAATTTTCTTAGCACGAGTATGTCGGCAACACCATGTCTTAAACTTAAGCCCAGTGGAGGCTTTTGAGCTTTGCTCAGGTATTCAGAGTACTTAAGACCTATTTTAATGGACCAATTGAAGATTTTTTTCTTTAATGATGGCCATTTAGACATTTCTGATTGTATCCCCTCACAGGTTTTCTCGAAAAACCTCGGCACAGTACACATCAAGTTGGGTTTAACTATGGGAAGCTGATCTATTATTTCGCGAGGATTATCAATAAAAGCGTTTGTTGCTCCGCGATAAAGAATATAGTAAGTCCAGGTACGTTCAAAGACATGACTCAGGGGCAAAAAACAGGCTGATATGTCGGTATCACTAACCTCAAGTCTCTCGTCGTGTATTTTAAATGTGTAAAGAAATGTAGCATGGGTAAGCATCACCCCTTTTGATTCGCCGGTTGTTCCTGAAGTATAAATAATAGTAACGAGATCATCGGGTTGAATCTCCTGTATTCTTTGCTTCATTTCCATTTCAAACCTGTTCTCTGAATCAAGGCTGACAAACTTCCGCCAACCAATGCAACAATCATTGTCCGGAGCAATGCCAGAATCAAAAACGACTATCTTTTTTAGAGTTTCTGTATTATTTAGTAACCAGAGGGCTTTTTCATACTGCTCCCGATTCCCTACAAAGATTAATCTCATTTGGGTTTCATCAGCAATATACTTAAGCTGCTGCTTCGAAGATGTTGCATAAAACGGTACCACCACACTTCTAATACCTATGATTCCAATATCGGAGATTACCCATTCCGGTCGATTATCGCTGAAAATCCCGATATTATCTGAAGGGCGTATCCCTAAAGAGATCAGTGCTCTTGAGACCTTTTGGGATTCGCCTGCAAAACTCTCCCAGCTTATACTTTCATAAATTTTGCTTCCGGCCTTTTTAAATCTGAACACTTCCCTTGAATTGTAGCGTGAAGCACGCTCCAGAATCATGTTTACAATATTTTCCTTCATCAATAATTAATAAAATTATGATTGCCCTTTCTTTGAAATATATTAAGAAACCGATTAGTAAAGCGATGAATTACAATTACATAAAAATGATCATAACTATATTTACAATAAAATTGAAAACCATTATGACCAATATGCATGAACTAAAGTACGAATAAAATTCCGGCCTGCGAGCCGATCTTCACAAAACTGGCCTCAGGAAGTAATTTTAATTAATTGTTGAGCATCTCTTCAATTTCTATTGTCCATATAAATAGAAAAGATTAATATTGTTAAAGCTTTTAGAATATTATTGCAGCATTTATGAGAAATTTTTTCAGGAATTTAAAAATTGTAGAGATTGTCTATTTCCTGGCTGCAATAATTATTCCTCTTCAACGCTATTTTCATCATCATTACAACAATTTTACGATATTCCAGCACTCTTGTTTCCATTTTTTTGGCAGGACTAATCTTTATATCGAATACCCTAAGGAATATTATGATCTTTTTCTGTACAATCCAACTTTTGCACTTTTGTTTGTGCCTTTTGCATACCTTCCAATAATAGTCGGCATTTATGCCTGGGTGGCTTTTGTAATGGCAGTCTATTACTTTTCTGTAAGGCTTTTGCCATTCAACAGTAAAGAAAAGCTATTTATTTATGGATTTACATTTATTGAACTGGTAACTTCTCTTGAAAACGTTCAGACCAATCCCCTGATAGCATCTTTTATACTTTTCACTTTTATCTTTCTCGAAAAAGAAAAAAATTTCAAAGCATCTGTATTCCCTAACCTCGGGTTTTTTGTAAAAGGTTACGGAGCAATATCAGGCATATTGTTTTTCTTAAAAAAACCAAAATTCAGAAATTTCCTTTATCTGCTATTCTGGTTTGTCATTTTGCTTTGCCTGCCTCTTGTTTATTACTCTCCTGCCGGTCTAATCGATCTCTACAGAGAATGGAAAGTCTCCCTGTTCTCAGACCTTAAGATTAATAACGGCGTATCCATAATGGGAATGCTTATAAGCATTTTCAAATTAAATGTCCCGGTAATATGGTTTCAGATAGCCGGATTGCTTTTCTTCATTTCAACAGTAATTGTCATTTTCTTCAGGAAGAACTATGAACAGGTTAAGGCAATCTTTCTGTCATACATACTGATATGGGTTATCATCTTCAATCATGATTCAGAGTCGGCCACGTACATCATTGCAGTTACCGGCGTTGCAATATGGTACGTCAATTCATCAAAGTCATTAACTGATAAAATTCTGCTGGCTTTGACATTTATTTTTACAGTGTTGTCTCCTACTGACATATTCCCTGATTTCCTTTTCAAAAAATTAGTATACCCATTTGCTTTAAAAGCGCTGGGACCATCGCTTATCTGGATGAAGATTCAAATTTCCCTTTATTTTCCTGAAAATAAAGTTCTGAAGGATGTCCAGAGATAAATTAAATATTATTATTCCATTATATAATCCTCAAGCCGGATGGGAAAACATTTTTGTTGATTCCCTTCTTGAAATGGAAAAGGAGCTGAAAGAAACTGACTACACCGTAATTCTGGTAAATGATGGTTCCCCCGGGAAGATTAGCAATTTGGAAGAGATCATTGACCGGTTTAAAGGTTTAGAATATTTTTCATATCCCGTCAACATGGGTAAAGGATATGCAATCCGTTACGGGATCAGCAAATCAGATGCTGATTTCTATATTTATACAGATATCGACTTCCCTTTTGGTTGCCGGATAATTCTTCAGACTTACGAATTACTGAAATCATCAAAAACAGATATTGTAATTGGCACCAGGGATATTTCTTATTTTAGAATGCTCCCGATTGAAAGGAGAATAATTTCATTCCTTCTGAAAAAAATAAATTACCTCATTACGGGATTTAAAATAAAAGACACACAGGCTGGATTGAAGGGACTTGATAATGAAGCTAGAAAAGTATTAGAAAGTACAAGAACCAACAGCTTTATATTCGAGCTTGAATTCCTCAAAAAAAGTATAAAGCAAGGGCTTTCATATAAGACTATTAATATCAGCTGCAGACCTGGAATAATTTTCACTAATATCAGCTTCCGGATAATATGGAAAGAGCTAATCAGTTTTCTTAAAATATTATTTAAAATTGAAAAAGAAGATACTGTTAACCTTTGACCTGGAGGAGTTTGATCTTCCACTTGAATTCGGATATCCGATTTCAGATCAGGATCAGATAAACGTTACCACTAATGGTTTGAAAAGGCTGACCGGATTACTGGCAAAATTTAATATACCTGCAACATTTTTCACAACAACCTTTTATGCAGAAAAGAATCAAGAACTGATAAAGAGTCTTTCATTAAACCACGAAATAGCATCGCATTCAAATCAGCATTCAGGTTTTAAGCAAACTGATCTTTCAGACTCAAAATTTAAAATTGAGGGAATAACCGGGAAACAGGTTTATGGTTTCCGCATGCCACGTTTCCAAAAGATTGACATGGCTATGATTAAAGCAGCAGGATATCGTTACGATTCATCAGTAAATCCCACCTTTATACCAGGAAGGTACAACAATCTTTTCACCAGGAGGAAGATGTATCTGGATACCGACAGTAATCTGGTTGAAATTCCTGTTTCGGTAAGTCCGGTTATCCGTTTCCCGCTCTTCTGGCTAAGCTTTAAAAACATTAGTTTGCCAATTTATCTGCACATGTGCAAAATGGCGATATGGAATGATTCTTATCTCCATTTATGTTTTCATCCGTGGGAATTCGATGATCTGGATTCCTTTGATATTCCATGGTATATAAAGAACATTTCAGGGAAATTATATTTTGAAAGATTCGAAAAGATGGTTGAACAGTTACTGGAAATAGCTGATTTCTCAACAATATCCGACTTCCTTGATTCTATGCCTTCCAGTTGCTGATTAATAAAAAGCCCTGTAATCCGAAAGATCACAGGGCTTTTAAACAGTCATATACTGTTCTTTACTTTTTCTCTGGTGTTACAGGTTTTGCAGGTGCAGCAACCGGTTTTGCAGCAGTAACATGTTTTGCAGCAGGTTTTGCAGCAGGTTTTGCAGCAGGTTTCGTTACCTTACCTTTTGCAGTGCTTTTTACTACTGGTTTTGCAGCAGGTTTAACTGTTTGTGCAGCAGGTTTTGCAGCAGGAGCAGCAGCAGGAGCTGTAGCTGGTGTCTGAACCTGTGTTGTCTTGGCTTTAGCCGGTACCGGAGCTTTAGTCTGTGTCGGAGTAGCTGTCTGAGCTGTAAGAGCTGCGCTTACCGTAAGGGCTATAGCAGCAAATAACATTTTCCTTTTCATCTTTGTATTTTTTTGAATAATTAATAATTTAACGGTTAAAGATATTCCTGCGAAGATGAAGTTTTTATGAAGATCCAGGAAAAAGAAAAGAAAAAGTTGAGCCCAGGTTAATTTTTGACTCGACTGTGATATTTATATTATGAAAATCTGCTATTGTCTTTGTGATGGCAAGCCCGATTCCGACGTGGTCTTCATCCACATTAGACTTTGAATTGAATCTGGAGAATAATTTTTTGAGTTGCTCCTCGCTGATTCCGATACCTGAATCTGCAACCAAAATGCTAAACCTGTTTTGATTAAAACTGCTTATTACAGTTACTTTACCGCCCGAACGAGTGTTCCTTACTGCATTATTAACGACATTATAGAACATAGAGAACATGAGGGACCTGTTTGCCCGTGTCATCTGAAAATCGGCTGTCGGGTTATAAATTAACGAGATCCCTGCTTCGGTGGCTATGGGTGATAATTCATCTATTATTTCTAAAATAAGATCTCCTACAGCAAAGGATTCATTCTTCAGGTATTGCCTGTTTTCGATCCTGGCGATCAGCAGATGTGAATTAACAAGTGTTTTCAGCCGGTGCAATGTTTTAAGCGATTCTTCGATCTTTGCCGATATATCATTGTCAAGGTTTTCCTGAAGAAGGATGTTCTCCAACTTGCTTCTGAGAACCGAGACCGGGGTCAATAGGTCGTGCGAAATGTTTACAGTGGCATCTCTTTCCTTCCTGAAGAGATCATCTATCCTGTTCATAAGGTCAATCAGCGTCTGGTCAAGCTGGTTGAAGTCGAATGTAGTTGTTTTAACAGGAACTTTATCAAAAACATCTGGGGCTGAGGTACCCTTTAGTTTCTTTATTATAAGGTCAAGTGGATGGAGAACCCTGTAAACGTAGTTAAGATCAGCAAAAAGGGTGATAAGTATTATTAAAGCTAGAAGGCCCCATGTAAGCCTGAAAATATTCTTTCTGGTGTGCATTATGCTTTCAAGGCTTTTACCAATCTCAAGAAGATAAGTCTGCCCGTCAAAATCAAAAGAGTAACTGAGTACCCTGAAACTGATTGTTTCTCCCTCAATCAGCCGTTGAGTGACTTCGATGGAATCAATGTCTTCTTCAAGATCAATTCTCTCCAGGCTAATAAATTCATCCTTAAGAATATTGTAACTGCCGAATGTACTTTCTGATTCAGAATTAATGAATTGCTCAATTCCGATTTCATTGATCATCGATATTACCTGTTCCTTTTTCCTTATCAGCTCCTTGTCGGTCTGAGAACTATTGATCCTTTCAATTATATATGGCATGACTGCAATAAAAACAGCAGCGAATACCATCTTTGAGAACAGGTTAAAGAGAGTGAGTTTTGTCCTTAGTTTGATCATACCATGAATATATTTATCACGGGTCAATGGTCACCCTGTAACCAATGCCTCTTACGGTTTCAAGCCAGGGTGTCGGGGAATGGAGGTTTAGTTTTTTCCTGACATTTTTAATGTGAACATCAATAAAATTGCTGTCATACTGATCATCAAGGAGGTTGCCCCAGATATGTTCATAAAGCTGCTGCCGGGTAAGAACTTTATTCTTGTTCAGAATCAGATATTGAAGCAGATCATATTCCTTTCTGGTCAATTCAACCTCTGTACCGGCGCAGACCACCCTGCGTGATGAACTTTCAATAGTAAAATTGCCAATATGAACAACCGGGGCGCTAATTGCAAATTTTCTTCGGGCGACAGCATTTATCCTGGATTGCAATTCTATCAGAGCAAATGGTTTTGCAAGGTAATCATCTGCTCCAAGGTTAAGTCCTTTTACCTTATCTTCTACATTGCCCCTTGCAGTGATGATAATGAAAGCTGCCTCAGATTCAAGATCCCTGGCTTCCTTTAAAAGGTCGAGTCCGTTATAATCAGGAAGACCGAGATCGAGCAGTACGAAGTCGTAAAGATTCACTGCAATCTTTTCTGATGCTTCCATTCCGGTAAAAGCCATCTCGCAAAGGAAACCCTGATTTCTAAGAAAAGCATCTATTTCTATTGCCAGGCTCTTTTCATCTTCAACGATCAGTACATTCATTATATGCTCTTTACATCAAAAACTGAAACTATGTAAAATCTATTACACGGCAGATTTGAATTCACTGCCCGGTTTCCCTATGCCAAAATAGATACCCAATATGAAGAACTTATGAACAACCTGTCAGTTGACCTTGATGCTTACTTCATTTGTATTCAGACCTTTGACCTGTACTGTATAATTTTTATCCTTAAGTTTCTGATTAGGGCATGTTACGCTCACAGTAACCGATTCCCCTGGGGCAAGCGTAAAATAGGATCCAGTCCAGTAACTTGGCAGCACCTCTTCGCCTTTCATCAGAAGCCGTGGCCTGATAAAGAATGCGATTTTGCCTGAATTATTAGTGATCTTGACAGTCCACCGGCTCTCGCTTTTAAATTTCTCAGATTTCAATATTGTGGTAGTTACAGACGATCCGGATAAACCATTAATAGCTTTGTAATCTCCGTCAGCAGAAAGCCAGTAAACATTATGGGAAACAACTGCGCCTGAAGCGTTTTTTAGATTAAGCACTATAAAAGAGAGCCCTTTATAACTTTCAAGATGCGAGGTAAGATCTGTAGTCTCCTTAGTTTCGGTTGGTCCAAGACTTAAGGACGCATCCTCTTTAAAGAGTGATTTTGATTCTGAATTAAACACTTCTACCTGTGCAGTCAGGGTCGGAGAAGCCGTATATTTCCTGTTAATTACAGTAACTTTAAGGTTAATCAGGTTAAGCTGAATATGAAGTGGTTCGCAGGCATTCTGCATAAAGTAATAACCGGCATTAGTCTGCAGGAACCAGTCATATACCTGCCATACAACGCTTGGGAATGCAGCATTTAGTTTCCATAGCATAACACCGCCGATATCATTAAGCTTATGCCCGGCTGCTTCAAAGATGCCCTGGTACCCGATAGCATTCATCAGCTGCATTTTATTGCAGAAATCTTCCATTGAAACGGGCTCCCCGTATCTTTTTACCATTTCCTTGTAATAGAGTTCCCAGTGGCCGTTGCCGGAACAAGCATCATGATAGCCCCAGGAATTGTTAAGCGGGAAAGGCAGTTTGGTATCCCATACAAGATCAGGAACAATCTTTGGCAGAATATCCCATGTCACCATTGAGGGAATCCCTGTCTCATCCTTGAACACCCAGTCTCTTCCTGCAATAGCCCTTGTATAATAACTTTTAGGATCCTGCCATGTATATGGGCCTCCGCTGAAAACACCTCCCGGAAGATTGTCTGGCCATGAAGCCGGAAATCCTTCGGGGAGTCTCGCAAATCCTGAAGAACATGGAATGAACGGGCGCGTGCCGTCAAGTTCTATTACACTGTTCCTCATGAATTCGTAGAGTTCTTTTCTGGCATGTCCTTCATTGCCTCCTGTCCAGACAAGAAGGCTCGGATGATTTCGTATCCTGTAGATAGTGCTGGTGACATTATGCTTAAAAACATCACCTTCAATGGGCCAGTCAGGAGATCCTTTAAATTCTCCCTGAGTATCGCCTGTAACCCAGTAATCGGACCATACCAGCAAGCCGTAACGGTCAGCTGCATCAAAGAATTCGTCGCATGGTGTCACTCCACCTCCCCAGATCCTGACAAGGTTCACGTTCCCATTTCGGCAAAGGTGCATTTCATAATCGTAACGGGTCGAGTCGCGGTTAAGCATCATATCCGGAACCCAGGCTCCGCCGACGATATGAACCCTGTAACCGTTAACATAAAAATCGCGGCGCCATGAGCCGTTTACATTTACGGCTTTTGATGACACTGTCCGTAATCCGAACACAAATGATGTGTCGTCTGAAAAGCCGGTAGCTGTCAGGTACTGAAGCCTGACCCTGTACAAATTCGGTTTGCCATGGCCATTAGGCCACCAGAGTGCAGGTTTAGCTATATTAAATTCTTTTGTATTAGAAGCATTCATGTCAACAACAGCCGGCTTATTGCTGCCGACGTTTACCGGTTTTCTGAAGGTGATAGGCAAACCCTTGAAGTTTTCAGGAGTCATGGTTACCACAAGAGTCCCGTTTTCGTCGGAATTCGAATGATTCAGCAATGTGACATTTAATGACAATTTAGCTGTCGAAGTATCGGGAAAGGAAGGAAGCTCTGTAACCATCTTCGGGTGACTGATAGTCACTCCGCCGGAGGTCCGCAGGTAAACAGGGAGCCATATACCGATGTTGCGGTCCCTTACGGGAGGTATCCAATCCCACCCTACCGAGCATAGCATTGTAACATTTTTACCTATATCGCCGGTAGTGCCTCCGTTAGCATAGAAATCACCCAGTGCGTCAAGCTGCTCTGGCGAGGGTAATCCCGGGTAATCGAGAGGATATATCTTTACTGCCAGTGCATTTGTCTCTCCTGCTTTTATGACTTTAGAGACATCGAGGCTGTATTCTGCGAACATCCCAGCCATCTCTGTAGAATCAGTGATCTGTTTACCATTGACCCAGACAGCAGCCCTGTAATTAATTCCCTTGAAGATCAGCTGGAAATGTCTTCCTTTGTCGGCTGCCGGCACCTGGAACTGAGTACGGTACCAGTAGGGTTTCTTCCATGGATTCGCATCGTTGGGAAGATAGCTGTATTGTTCGAGCTTATATTGTTTGTTAAATTCATCCGATGCGTCAGGGATAAGCATATTATTCATCCCCATATATGGATCGGGATATATTTTATTTGCGACCAGCCCTGTCAGAACTGTTGATGGCACCGTTACCGGGAACCAGTAAACATCCGGCTTGAAATTAACCAAAGAAATCTCTGAACCCTGGGCTTTTACCAGTGATGAGGATAGCAGGTTAAAATCTGATAATTTAACCTGTTTTACCTTTCCCGGCTGTGAATGTGCTGAAACAAGAAAAATTGAGAAGATGGCCGCAATAAAAACTACCTTTTTCATGTGATTATTATTAAAAATATTGAATAGCAATTTACTTAAAAAATTACAAAAGAGGTTTCTCTTTTATGTTGCAGTTTTTAGCTTGCCTTCTTCCCCCACCAGCAAGGATGGGTAAGAATTTCAATCCTGTCGCCGGGCTTGCTGGACTTTAGCTTCTCGAGGATCCCTGTGAAACCGGCGGGGTCATTCCACTTACCTCCTGATTCGGAATAATATTGATCATACCTGATATGGTATGCTTCGTATTCGAGACCGCAATCCTTGAGGCTGTACTTCCCGACAGGATATTTTATACTGTTATATGTGACGGAATCCCTGGTTGCAAAATCGGAGAACATTTCAAAATTTGAAACATTAAGGTCTCTCGCAATCTGGGAGCCATGTGCAGCTGAACCGTATACAGGGATGCCCAGTGTAGCATAATGATTTATTTCCTCCAGGGTAAAGATCTTCGGATTGATATTATAGGATATCATAAGAGTGAGAAGATCATTATGAATTCCAATCTCTGCTCCCTTATTATAAAGTTCCTTATATACATAGTCCATTTCAGGACGCCGTATAATCTCGCAATTTGCAACAGTGCCGTAATATTCAGCTGTTGCCAGTACAAAATATGTAGCCCTCAAGTTGAAGAGCTTTTCAATATCAGACATCTCAAGTGCCTTAAACGGATGAATATCAATGTCATGTCTAAGTCCGACAACGACCAGGGAACTGTCAAAAGTACTTCGCATTTCATTCAGAGGAAGAACAAGAAATTTCTTGTCCGAGAGCACAGTTATTAATTCGGTATACTGATCCCATGTAAAAACAGCCCTCCAGTCATTTTCGGCGCGAATCTGCTTTTCAAGTGCTGCATATGGCACAGGATGATCATTGATATTTGTATCCTCTACACAAGTGGAAAACAATAGAGTAAATGTCAAAAACAGTACCGCCATTCTTGCTGGGTCATCCGACCATCTATTCAGGGGTTTTATTAACATAATATCTCGGGTTCCGTATATTCTCCTGCTATTTAAGCAACTTCTTTATATTGTAAAGCTTATTAAGCGCCTCAACCGGAGTAAGATTATCAATATCAATCTCAAGTATCTCATCACGTATCTGCTTCAGGACCGGATCGTCAAGCTGAAAAATGCTCAACTGAAGTCCCTCTCTATGCCCGGCAATATCTGAAACAGGCTTTGCAAGTTCTTGTTTATCATGACTTTGTTCAAGTTCCTTAAGTATCTCATCTGCTCTTTTTACCACACTCCCCGGCATTCCAGCCATTCTCGCAACGTGTATCCCGAAGCTGTGCTCGCTTCCTCCCCTTTTCAGCTTGCGCAGGAAAATGACCCTGTTATTCATCTCTTTGATGGAGACGTTGTAGTTCTTCACCCTCGAAAATGAATTTTCCATTTCATTAAGCTCATGGTAGTGGGTTGCAAAAAGCGTTTTAGCCCTTTTCCTGTTTTCATGAAGATATTCCACCATAGCCCATGCTATTGAGATACCATCGTAAGTGCTCGTTCCCCTTCCGATTTCATCAAGAAGGACAAGGCTTCTGTCGGACAGGTTATTAAGAATGCTGGCTGCTTCGTTCATCTCCACCATAAAAGTAGATTCGCCCAGACTGATATTGTCAGAGGCACCGACCCTGGTAAAAATCTTATCCACCATACCGATCCTGGCTGCCTTTGCCGGTACAAAACATCCTGTCTGAGCCATCAATACTATGAGGGCTGTTTGCCGGAGTAGTGCCGATTTGCCAGACATGTTTGGTCCGGTAAGAATTATTATCTGCTGCTCCTCAGTATCAAGAAGCAGGTCGTTAGGAACATATGATTCTCCTGCAGGCAGTTGTTTTTCAATCACAGGATGCCGGCCGTCAGAAATGTCAAGCACCCTTGAATCATCAAGTATTGGCCTGACGTAATTATTCTCTGCCGACAAAAGAGCAAATGACTGGAGGCAATCGAGCTTTCCGACAAGAGTTGAATTCAGCTGGACAGGAGGTATGTATTCGAGCGTCGCAAGTACGAGATCGCCGAAGAGCTTTGTTTCAAGATCTATTATCTTCTCCTCAGCTCCCAGAATTTTACTTTCATATTCCTTCAGCTCTTCAGTGATATAGCGCTCGGCATTTACAAGGGTCTGTTTCCTGATCCATTCAGGCGGTACCTTATCCTTATGCGTGTTTCTGACTTCAATATAGTACCCGAAAACATTGTTATAGCTTACCTTGAGCGATGTGATACCTGTTCTGACGCTCTCCCTGTTCTGAAGATCGACCAGATAATCTTTCCCGCTATAAAGTATTTTCCGCAGCTCATCAAGTTCCGGAGATACGCCGGTGGCAATTATATTTCCCCTGTTAATCAGAACCGGCGGGTCGTTGTTAAGGTCGTGTTCTATCCTGTCGGCCAGGATCTTGCAAGGGTTAAGCTGTTCTCCGATCTTCACAAGCGGTGCGCATCCGCTTGTGCTGCATAAAGTTTTAAGAGGATCGATTGCTTTAAGTGCTCTCTTCAGCTGAATTACTTCCCTGGGGTTGATCCTGTTTACAGCTACCTTGGAAATAAGCCGCTCAAGGTCGCCAATCTGCCTGATCAGGCCCGCCAATTCATCCCTGAAAGAGCTGTTTTCAATTAGATACTGGACAACATCAAGTCTCTCATTTACCGGCTGAATGTCTTTTAGAGGAAGTGCGATCCATCTCTTGATAAGCCTTCCGCCCATGGGAGAGATAGTCCGGTCCATGACATCAATAAGCGTTTTTGCACCCTCATAGGGCGAATGGAACAGCTCAAGGTTCTTTATGGTGAATTTATCAAGCCAGACATATCTTTCCTCTTCAATGCGCGATAGCCCTGTAATATGTCCAAGTTGCTCATGTTGAGTAATATCAAGATAGTACAGGGCGGCTCCTGCAGCAATTATTCCATAGGTAAGCCCCTGGACCCCGAAGCCCTTCAGCGAGCTTGTACCAAACTGTTTCAGGAGCCGGTCATTGGCCGCATCAGTTGTAAATATCCAGTCGTCAAGCTTGTTAGTATAAAATTTTGTGCCGAAGCATTCAAGGAAAATCTCTTTTTTCTTCTTTTCGTAAAGGACTTCTTTGGGCTGAAAGTTATTCAGCATCTGATCTATATATTCTATAGTACCTTCCGAAACAAGGAACTCGCCGGTGGAAATATCCAGAAATGCCACACCCGCGATTTTTTTATCAATGTGAACTGCTGCCAGAAAATTGTTTTCCTTGTGATTCAGAACATTTTCATTCAGTGAAACTCCAGGGGTAATAAGCTCAGTGATTCCCCGCTTGACAATCTTCTTGGCAAGCTTCGGGTCTTCCAGCTGCTCACAGATTGCGACACGCTGACCTGCCCTCACAAGCCTTGGAAGATATGTATCAAGTGCATGGTAAGGAAACCCTGCGAGCTCAACAAATGATGCCGACCCGTTTGCCCTCCTGGTAAGAGTGATCCCAAGTATCTCGGATGTTCTTATCGCATCCTCTCCAAAAGTCTCATAAAAATCGCCTACCCTGAAAAGCAGGATCGCGTCAGGATGCTTTGCCTTAACGTTGTAGTACTGCTTCATCAGCGGTGTTTCAACATACTTCTGGTTTTCAGGCATTGGCGTGTTGATGGGGAAATTAGATCGTCGAACAATGTTGATTACCGGCAAAGATAATCTGCCTTTGATATTATTAATACTTTTTTAAGATATAATTAACTTCTGTCAATTTTTAACAATTCTGTATTTCTCACGCTATTGCCACCTCCTTTCTGACAACAGACTTCAGAACAAAGAGAGTTGTGAGGCACAGAGAAATATCATGTTTTAAATCGATTTGATTTTTTACCTTTCTTTTTCTTTAAGGCCTTACTTTATATGAAAAAAGTTCTCATACTTGGTGCCGGTCTCGTTTCAAAACCGATGGTCGAATACCTTCTGGAAAGAAACTATGAGATCAGGATTGCTTCTCCGATGAAAGAGAGAGCAGATGATATGATCAGAAACAACCCGAACGGATCTTCAATCGACTGGTCGATGGATGATCAGGAGACTCTGAAGAAGATGATTTCAGAATACGACATTACTGTCTCGCTTCTTCCGTACAGGTTCCATTCTGAAGTTGCCGGATTATGCATAAGGTACAAGAAACCATTGGTGACCACTTCTTATGTTCAGCCTGCAATGAAGCTTCTTGATGAAGCAGCAAAAAAGGCAGGAATCATTCTTCTTAATGAGGTCGGACTCGATCCCGGCGTCGACCATATGTCGGCTATGAAGGTTATTGACAAGATTCATGCAAATGGCGGAAAAGTCGAGGAGTTTTATTCACTTTGCGGCGCCCTTCCGGCACCTGAATCTGCTGATAACCCGCTTGGGTACAAGTTTTCATGGAGTCCTAAAGGTGTGGTCCTCGCAAGCAGAAACAGCGCTCTTTATCTTAAGAAAGGAAGGAGAATCTATATTGAACCTTCCGATCTTTTTAAAGACACATTTATTTACAATTTCCCGGGCATCGGCGAGCTTGAGGTTTACCCGAACAGGGATTCAATCAGCTATTCGGAAATTTATCATATTCCGGAAGTATCTACCATGTACCGCGGAACGCTGAGGTACAAGGGGTGGTGTGAGACCCTGGATGCTATGAAAGGGTTAAACATGCTGGATGATACACCGAATAATTACAGCGGGATGAGGTTTTGTGATTTCCTGGCCGAAAGAGCCGGGACCGGCGTTCCCAACCTCAGAAAAGATATCGCCGTGAAACTCAGCATCAGAGAAGATTCTGCAGCAATGAAAGGACTCGACTGGCTGGGCTTTTTCAGCAATGAAATGATGAATTGCAATGAGACAACACCATTTGAAATCACCTCCGATCGTATGATAAGCCTGATGGCTTTAGGTAATTCTGAACGTGATGTGGTTGCTATGCAGCATATTTTCCTGGCCTCATATCCGGGTGGTAAAAAAGAAGTAATTAAATCGTCTTTGCTTGGTTTCGGATCGACTCAGACCAATACTGCCATTGCAAGAACCGTTGCCCTTCCTGCGGCTATAGCAGTGAAAATGATAATTGAAAAGAAGATAGGCCTCACCGGCGTTTACAGGCCTGTTGTTCCTGAAATATATAATCCCGTTCTTAATGAACTGGCGACGCTTGGAATTGAGATGAAAGAAGAATGGGGGCTTCCGGAAAGCGAGATGATTTTCTGAGTTTTTCTGCTCAATTAATAACTGCTACTTCCTTGGTGTCCCTTTGTGTGGTACTTTGTGTCACTTTGTGGTAAAAAGAAGAAGAATTAAACACAAAGGTTCACTAAGGATGGCACAAAGGCGCTCAAAGGTAAACCTTAGTTACCAAATCATAAATTAAGATAGAAATCTTTTGTCAGATTTATATATTCTTCAGTGAAATCATGTCTTATTCCATGTTCAATTGTCAGAAAATTTTCTTTGACTTTTTGCCGTTGACTCGTGAATGTCAGTATCATCCTTCTTATTTCGCTGGTAGGCAGAGGCTTGATTTTAAGGATATCGTTGCAATAGAATCCGTATGCCTGAGCTTCAGCAATAAAAACATTCGCTTCTGCATAAGGAAGTATTATCTGAAATTCCCCATCTTCAGAGAGGACCCTCCGGACTCCTTTCAATAAATCATCATTGCCAAGCAGAAAATTATGCCTTGTTGCTGCTTTTCCCGGATCCGGATTCTTTAGTGAATCGGCAAAATATGGAGGATTCGTTACAATAAGGTCAAATTTATCATCTCCGGGGAAGAAATTCTGAAGTGAAGTGTTCTCTGCTTTTATACGATCGTTCCATTTGCATCCTTCAATATTAGTACAAGCCTGGCTAAACGATTCCGGGTCCGGCTCAATTGCAGTAATGATTGCCCCGCACCTCTGGGCAAGCATCAGTGCAATAAGTCCGCTGCCGGTGCCGATATCCAGGATCCTTCCTGCTGACGAAATATCGGCATAGGCACCGAGCAGTACCCCGTCAGTTCCTACTTTAAAGGTGCATCTGTCCTGGTAAATTGTAAATTGCTTGAAGCTGAAATAATTATTTGCCATAAGTCAATTCAGAATTTTTCGTTCACCCCGAGACCAAAGAGTGCAAAATCGTATTTTACCGGGTCAGCCGGGTCAAACTCACGGAGTACTTCCGTCAGTTCCTCCACTGCCTTCCAGTCATTCATTTTTCTTTTCAGCAGACCCAATCGTCTTGCGGTATTTCCTGTATGAAGGTCAAGGGGAATATACAGCATTGAAGGATCTATTCGTTTCCAGATTCCAAAATCGACACCGTGGTTGTCCTTTCTGACCATCCATCGCAGGAACATGTTCAGTCTCTTGCCTGCTGCACCGCCCATGATATCTGCAAAATGTTTTTCATTTCTTTTTTCATGCGGCAGGTCAAAAAACCTTGTGCGAAAATGAGACATTCCATCCTTAAGAGAGCCGCTCTTTTGCATCCCCTCCAGAAGAAGATCCTCCAGGCTGTCGTAGGAGCTATATAGGTACTTCACTGCAGTCAGGAAATATTTACAATCGGTTCCGTTAAAAGTCCTGTATATAAAATTTCCGAATCGCTCAATATCTTTTTTATCTGCGCTCATCAGGAATTCAAAAGGAGTGTAACCCATTAAATCCATAAGCTGATTTGCGCTTCTCAGAAAGAGGTCCCTCCTTCCCCATGAAATTGTTGAAGTAAGGAAGCCTGATATCTCCCTGTCGCGCTGACTTTGAAACATATGTGGTATTGAAACAGGGTCAGGGGGGATAAATGAAGTATTATTAAACTGAAGGTATTTTTCTTCGAGAAAGAGCTTCATCTCCCCGGCAGGAATGCCGTTGTATGACCTCTTACAACTCATTTACAATAAGTCCGTCTTTTATCTGGAAAATGCGATCAGACATGTTCGCCAGCTGCCTGTCGTGAGTAACAATAACTATTGTTTGTCCGAAAGTATCCCTTAGTTTGAAGAAAAGTTTATGAAGCTCATTTTTGTTTTCCGTATCAAGGTTGCCTGAAGGTTCATCAGCAAGGATGACTGAGGGGTTATTGACCAGGGCCCGCGCAACTGCAACCCTCTGCTGCTCTCCGCCGCTAAGCTCGGAAGGCTTATGACCGAGCCTGTCGGAAAGGTTCAGAAATCCAAGCAGTTCGGCAGCTCTTTTTTCAGCTTCCACCTTGCTCTTTCCAGCAATATATGCAGGAATACAAACATTCTCAAGAGCAGTGAACTCAGGCAGGAGCTGGTGAAACTGAAATACGAATCCTATATTACTATTGCGGAAGGAGGCCAGAGATTTTCCCTTAAGATGGCTTACATCAGTATCGTTGTAATGGATTTTGCCGTTATCAGGCTTATCAAGGGTTCCTATTATGTGAAGAAGCGTAGTTTTACCGGCGCCGCTGGCTCCTACTATTGAAACAACTTCCCTGTCATTAATATCAATATCAATCCCCTTGAGCACCTTCAGGTCTCCATAAGCTTTGGTTATTCCCTCTGTTCTGATCATAAAAATCTGCTGATAATATTCGGAGTATCTTTACCCGCCTGGCTACGGGTTTGCCTGATGATGGTTAATCGGTATAATCGTATTTATAGGGGTCAGCTTGCTCTTTCACATCATTATTGGTTTCTTTTGGACCCTTATTTTTTGTTTCCTTTGGAACATCGTTAATGGTGCTCTTTATATTATTGGCTGTCTCATTCACGTCCCTGGTTATATTATCAGAGATATCAGTTACACCGTTCTTAATTGAGCTTGCAACATCATTCAGATCGTTTCTGATATCGCTCGTACTGTTTTCAAACTCGCGTTTCAGATCATCCGTTGCCTTTTTAAAATCGCGCATTCCCTTACCCAGACTCCGTGCCATTTCAGGCATCTTATCTGCACCGAAAAGCACCAGTATGACTACAATAATAACTAAGATCTCTCCTCCACTCATAAAACCTTCCAGATTAGAGTTGTTTTCCCGGGATGTAAAGTTAGAAAAGTTTAATGATATTCATTATAACAAAGTAGCATCACACAAAAAAAGAGGCTGCATTTAATTACAGCCTCTTTCATCTATTTGATAAGAATTCTTAAGCTCTTACCGGAGCAACGGTTTCCTGCTCATCACCTTTCTTCTTACTCGTATCATACATAAGAGCAGTAGCAACGAAAACTGATGAATATACACCTGTTCCGATTCCTACCAGAAGGGCGAACATGAACCCGCGGATTACTGCGCCTCCAAAGATGAACATGGCAACTATTGTGAGTATCACGGTAAGTGTTGTGTTTATGGTTCTGCTCAGAGTTGAGTTTATTGCCATATTCAGAACTTCTTTCAATGGCCGTTTCCGATATAGCGGAATATATTCCCTGAGCCTGTCAAATACGATCACCGTATCGTTGATTGAAAATCCGATTATGGTAAGTATTGCCGCAATAAAAGACTGATCAATTTCCATGGAGAAAGGCATGATACCCCAGAATATTGAATAAACCCCTATTACGAGCAGCGTATCATGGAATAATGACATAACAGCTCCAAACCCATATTGCCAGTACTTGAACCGCATAAAGATGTACAGGAACATAAGGATAAGGGAGACACCAACAGCAAAAAATGCATTGATCGTGAGATCGGCAGCTACGACAGGGCCAACAGTTTCCGAGCTCCTGATATAATTTGAATCAAAATCTTCCTTTGTAACGTTTGAACTCATGTAACCCTTAAGCCCGTTATAGAGCTTTGTCTGTACCTCCTCATCAACGCCTGTTTCGGTAATTTTATACTTGGTAATTACCTTAATCTGGTTGCTGCTCCCAAAAGTTACAACCTGCGGAAGCTCTCCGAATGAGACATTAAGATCTTTTGCTACTTCCTCGGTAACAATCGGCTTATCGAACTTGATAATATAAGCACGGCCTCCCGTAAAATCTATACCTGGATTAAGTCCCTTGACGAATAATGAAACAACTCCTGCCAGCAGGATAACTGCTGAACCTACATAGAAGTATTTCCTCATCCCGATAAAATCGATATGAGTGTTTTTAAACACATTGGCTGTGATCTTAATTGAAAATTTAAGGTCAGCGTTCTGTTTTAAAAGCCTTTCATAAATTAATCTTGTAATGAATATTGACGTAAACATTGATGTCAGAATACCTATGACAAGAGTGGTAGCAAAACCCTTTATCGGTCCCTGGCCAAAGATATAAAGTACAATACCTGTAAGGATTGTTGTAACGTTTGAGTCTATAATTGCAGAATAAGCATGTCTGTAACCATCAGCAATTGCAAGTTTAATTCCCTTCCCTGCACGAAGCTCTTCCCTGATTCGCTCATATATCAGCACGTTCGCATCGACTGCCATACCCATCGTGAGGACCATACCGGCGATACCGGGAAGAGTAAGGACAGCATTCAGTGAAGCCAGTACTCCAAAAAGAAGGAACACGTTGGTAATCAGTGCAATGTTGGCAATTGTTCCTGCACTGGTACTGTAATAGAATATCATAAATGCGAGAACAAGGACAAATGCAATTATAAATGATAGAAAACCTGAACTAATTGCTTCTCTACCAAGTGTAGGTCCGACAACGTTATCTGATATGATCTTAGCAGGTGCCGGCATCTTTCCGGATTTGAGTAGGTTGGAGAGGTCGGTGGCTTCTTCAATTGTAAAATCGCCTGTAATCTCAGTATTCCCGCCGGAGATCTCATTAATAACTCTCGGATATGAACGAACATAGCCATCAAGTACTACAGCAATACATCTGTTGACGTTTTCGCGTGTCATTCTTGCCCAGGTTTTTGATCCTTCGGTATTCATTGACATGTCGACCTTTACCTCAGAACCCGTGACACCTGTTGTAGGCCTTGATGATGTAATGACATCGCCGGTCATTGGAGCTCTTCCGTCGCGTGTAGTGATCTTTATTGCATGAAATTCATACATTGATTTTGACGGATCATACTTGTAGGGGTTCTGGCTCCATGCAAACCTCAGGTCGCGCGGGAAAAGTGCCTTTATCTGGGGCATCTTCAGGTAGCTGTTGACCTGTGCGGTATCTTTTCCGCTTGCAAGTCCGACCAGGCATGAGGGCAAAGGTTCACCCTGCGCAGTCACCCTTGGGTTCAGAATACCGAAAAGCGGATTTTCCTGCGTGAACTGCTCACGACTCGTGGCTGCAGTACTCTTAGTGGTATCTTTATTGATCAGGTTAAGAAGCTCCTGGTCAGATTTTTTTGTCGTGTCGGAAGAAGCTGCATTTGCTCCGGTTGCAGGGGCTACTGCTGCTTTCTGAGCTGAAATTTTCATTTCTTTCAGCATATTGTTTGCAGCTGAGAGGTAGCCTATTACTTCACTGTTTTCATAAGTTTCCCAGAATTCAAGATTTGCTGTTCCCTGGAGAAGTTCACGGACACGTTTGGGGTCTTTTTGCCCAGGCAGGTCAATAAGTATCCTTCCTTTTGTTGCAAGCTTCGTAATATTGGGAGAGATAACTCCGAAACGGTCAATCCTGCTACGAAGGATATTAAATGAGTTATCAATAGCAGTTGAGACCTCAGCGTCGAGAACTTTCAATACCTCAGAGTTGGTTGAATTGAAGTTGATTTTGTCTTTCAATTCCACGGTACCAAAAACAGCAGCCAGTCTTGCATTAGGGTCAATCTCCTGGAATGCTCTTCCGAAGAGTGTCAGATAATCTGCCTGGCTCGCTGTCTGCATTTTTTTTGCCCGGGTAAGTGCAGCATTAAATGTCTTGTCGGTACTGTAATTCGAGAGAGCCTTAAGAACATCTTCGACAGAGACTTCAAGGATGACGTTCATCCCGCCTTTAAGGTCGAGGCCGAGGTTAAGCTCTTTCTTCTCGCACTCCTTGAAAGTATTGCCAAGAAAGCTCCACTTATCTTTTGGAAGAGTACCTATTGAATCAAGGTAATGTTGTTCTACAACCAAGTCGCCTTTTGCAACCCCTTTTGCATCCTTCCTAACCTTATACGTTGCCCCGGTAAATGAAAGCTGGTATATTGATACCACTGCTAATGCAATTGCCAGAATGATAATAGCTGCTTTGTTCTGCATTGTTTTCCTTTTGAATTATCCTGTAATTATTTAAGATTCTTAATTATCGAGGCGCAAATATATTAAATTTTTATAAAAAAAAGGCTGAATATGTATTATCCAGCCCCTTTAAAATAAATATAAAGTATTTATTGCAACAGCTTTTCGTAATCGGTCTCGAGCGGTTTCTTGTTCAGGAAGTCGTAGAGTGCATAGCTTCGCATATTATAGAAGTAACTCCAGTAATTCTGCAAAGCCTGAACATAGGCTCTTTTGTTCTGGTCCTTTTTGGTATCTGCATTATTCAGGTCGAGGATTGCAATCTTGCCGATCAGGAACCTTTGTTTTGTAACTTCAAACATTCTCATGGCCACTGTGTCGGATTTTGCAGCAATGGCTACCTGGTTTTTCTGAAGATTAAACTGTTCCACATCGAGTGCCAGGTTTTGCTGAAAATCCACGATTGCCTGTTGTGCCTGTACCTGGGTCAGTTCAAGGCTCGACTGAGCCATTCTGTAATTACCCTTACCCCTCCCCCAATCGAGAATTGGCAAAGTAAAACCAATATTTACTGCCTGAGACTGACTGGGATTCTTCAATGAATAAGCAAGGTCAGCCCCGTTTGTTGAAAGACCCATTGAGGCAGACAGGCTAGCAGTCAGACCCTTCGCTGCTTTTGCCTGGGCAACGCTGCTCTGGGCAGTCAAAATATTTAGTTGCTGAGTAACAATGTCGGGATTATTTGCCATTGCCAGATCAAGAACTTCCTTAGCATCAATCTGGAGATCAGGGATAGTGTCAGGAAGTATGAGTTCAAGCCTTACATTCTGGTTATAGCCAAGAAATGACCTTAACCTGATTTCCCTATCGCGCAGGTTCATATCCGCTGTTTTGCTGTCGGTTACCGCATTAAGGTATGACAGTTGCATCTGAAGCAGATCTTCCTCAGCAATAGTGCCCAGATTGTATCTCCCATTCGCAATCCTGTAAAGCGTATCAGAATTTGAAAGGTTCATTACTGCAATTTGCTTATTTATCTGGGCCAGGGCGAGTGAGAAGAAATTTTGAACAGCGGTCGAATGCACATCCTCGATATTGGACAGGAATGTTTTCTTGGCTGCAGTATATCTTAAAGGTTCAATTTTCGTCTGCCATTTCAGAGAGTTATACATTTTAATTGGTTGATTGATCCTGATGCTGATAGGCGAAGTCTGATAGTTTCTATTCAATTTCTCAAAGTCATAAAAATTTAGAAAATCAGACTGCAGGGAAATTGTTGTCCCGGAGAAACCGATTGCCTGGGATAATGAAAGTGCAGCTTGATCCGTGAGGGTTTTTTTAGGGATATATTTATACTCGTTGGTATTCGCATCGTAAACCTTGTCGAAACCATTGCTGTAAGCGGGTATGGTTCCTTTAAGAGTAAGACCCGGCCTGAATTGTGCCTGATAAGACCTGTATTGCCAGTAGCTGGAGCGGAACCGGTGTTTTGCCATCAGGGCCTGTGGTGATTGGTCCTCGGCAATTTTTATTACCTCGTTAAAAGTAAGTTTCTTTACTTCCTGTGCAGAAATTTTCTGCGCTGAAAACAGGAAGACAATAATAATTGCAGGTATAAGTAATTTCTTCATTTGTAATATTCTATTCATATCTTAAAGATTCAATTGGATCTTTTTCAGATGCGCGCTTAGCTGGTGAATAACCAAAAATAACGCCGACTGCCGCAGATACTCCGAAAGCTATAAAAACAGAGAAGAAGGAAATAATTGTCGTGATGCCTGCTATCTGTTCAATCAGCTTTGCCATGATCACTCCAAGGAAAATTCCGATAAAGCCACCGGTAACGCTTATAAGTACAGCCTCAGCAAGGAACTGGACTACAATATCCATTTTCTTTGCGCCGATTGCCATCCTGGTACCGATCTCCTTGATCCTTTCCATGACTGATGCAAACATTATATTCATAATTCCAATCCCGCCGACTATTAGCGAGATGCTCGCGATTGCTCCAAGGACAATATTGAATATATCCTTGGTCCTCTGCTGCTGCTTAAGAAGAAGCTCAGGAACAGTAATCTCAAAATCCTTCACATTTGTATGACGGCGAATAAGCATCCTGCTTAATATCTCAGTAGTAGGATTTATCTGTTCTGTTTCGGTGACCTGGACAACAATCCTGTCGAGCTGGTTATAATTGGTTTCGGCATTGGAGCTTGCATCTGAGCTGCTGACTACAATTCGAGACATTCCACCTCCACCCGGTCCGCCGCTCATGATAAAAACATTGCTGGTAGCTTCTGATACAAGCTTTGTATTTACAAGGGCCCTGTTCTGGTACCTGAGAAGCATAGTCTGGATAGGAATATATATGTTGTCATTGTAAACATTTACACCTTTCTCTTCGAAACCGGTAAGGCTCACTGTGGTTTTCTGAAGAACACCAATGACCTTAAGCCATATACCATTGAATTTGATATACTGCCCTATGGGCTCGACCTGGCTGAAGAATTTGGCTCTTATGTTTGCACCGATAATACATACCTGAATACCATTCTTTTCCTGGTAGGAATTGAAAATGGCACCAGAAACCAGAGGCAGATTATACAGGTAGAAATAATCGTTTGATACCCCCACAAGCTTTGCAGTATACTTCACCCCATTCATCATTGCAGTTGAAATGAATGAAATCTCAGGGCTTATTCTTTTTACTGACGGAAGCGTCTCGCGGATTGCGTCTACATCAAGCATGCTCAACCCCCTTGAAAACTTCTTTGATTGTTTTTCGCCTTCTTCCGTTGAAGAGGCTTTATCCTGCACTATGGGGTTTATAAGAATATTGTTGACGCCAACCATTTTCATCTGCTCCATGATCTCCTGCTTTGCACCCTTTCCAATAGCTAGCATTGCTATAACCGCGGCAACACCGAAAATTATTCCGAGTGCAGTAAGCATCGATTTCAGCTTGTTGGAAACGATTGATTCTACCGCAATCTCTATGTCGTGGAAATATCTCAAGATAAATTTGAACATTTTCGATCCTTTTTAGTGTTACCTGTTAATTAGTTGGCTGCTGTGTCTGCTGGCCACCCTGTTGCTGCTGATTATTCTGTCTTGTACCGCCGTTCTGATTGAACTGACGCTGCCCTCCGTTCTGTCCAGACTGACGCTGTCCGCCCTGCCTGCCAAAACGTTTTCTTAATGAGTCTCTTTCAGCCGGTGACATGTTCTGGAATCTCTGGCGCATCTGTCTCATTGCTGCCGTATCCATTGTTCTGCCGCCCATTCCCTGCTGCATGTTTCCACCACCCACTCTTGACTGCATGTTTCCACCACCCACTCTTGACTGTATGTTTCCACCACCCGTACCCGGTAACTGACCCATTCCTCCGCCTGGCATGCCCATCATCCCTTCACCACTATCTCCAAATCCCCGGTTTACTTCTTCACTTGCTTTCTTTTCAGCTTCTTTTTTGGCCTTTTCCTTTTCCTTGATGACTGAAATAAGGTCCTGCCCTAATAGCTTAGAGAATTTTTCAGGATTAGCCGGAGTATTGAGATATGTCACTGTCCCGGGCTCAATTCCCTTCTCAATAATAACATTATTTTCGTTGGACTCGCCAAGAACGACTATTTGCTTGCTGCCGCTCTTAAGATAGACGAAGGGTATACTGTCAGTTCCGGCCTGGACACTTTCAAGCGGTACATAGGTGACATTGTCAATAGTCTTTGTGATGATCTTGTTGCCGGTGGTCATTGACGGTCTCAATATCAGATCTGACTGATCGACTTTAATCTGAACCTCAAACACCTTGGCATCTGCATTCGGAAGCTGCTCGCCGATATTAGCAACATTGGTTACAACTCCGGTATATTTCTTTTCAGGGAAAGCATCTACCAGTATCTCTACTTTCTGGCCTGCCTTTACTTTACTTACGTCGATCTCATTTACATACGTCTTGGAAATCATGCTGGTCATATCGGGAAGTGTAGCAACTACATTGTCCCATGGGCTTATTGATGAACCAACCTTTCTCTTTGCACCAGACCTGTCTCTTTTGTAGATCACCATTCCTGAAGATGGGGCCGTAATTATAAATTTGGAAAGAACTGATTGCAGATCTGCTACCCTTTGCTTTTCTTCGGTCAGGTTTGTCTTCATTGTCCGCATATCTGAACGTGCCTGTTCAACTTTCAGTGAATATCCCCGAATTGACTGTTCAAGAGTACGGTTTGCCTTGTCAAGGGATATTTCAGCCTGTCTTATTGTTGTCGGAGGCTCATATTTTGATTGCTGAAGTGTGATACCTGCTTCTTCGACCGAGAACCTGAGGTTCTTGATGTTATCGCGAAGGTTGCTTAAGGTGACAGCTGTATCAAGGATTTTAACCTCAAGGTTTGTTTCTGCTGTCGTTAGCTTTTCCAGCTCGTCTTTCAGGCTATTGTCAAATGAGGTACGGTCAAGAGTTGCGACATAATCGCCGGCCTTAACCTCGGTACCTTCCGGGACCAGGTCTGTTATCTTTATATCCATTGATCTGAGGTTCCTGCTCTGGGAAAAATCAGGTCCTATAATATCGGTTGATTTTTCAGCCTGCAACTCACCGGTTGTTGTGACAATAATGTCAAAAGAACCTTTCTTGGCCTCTGCAAAAAGGTTAACCAAATCTTTCTTCGATGAGACCCTGCCGATTACTATCGCTACAATGATTGCAACAACCACTAATGCCGACGTAATAATAACTGATTTCTTCATGGGATATTTCTACGTGTTATAATTTTCAAAAAACTGAGACAAAAGTATTTAAAAGGGATTCTTTATCGATTATACTTAACAATATTTAACATCTGTTGATTTTTATCTATACTTCCTTAAGACAGCTGTTCCGTTCCTTTTATTCCTTAATCTGAAAAAAATGAAAAAATTAGTGTTTTTTAACTATTTTAATAATCTGGTCTGCCAGATCTTCAGCTTTCTTAATTGTAGTGCCCTCTGCATAAACACGGATAATAGGCTCTGTATTCGATTTACGCACCTGGACCCATCTGTCCGGAAGGTCGATCCTTAACCCGTCCCTCTCATCAATTCCATAACTATGAAATTCATTCCTGATATCATTCAAAATTGATGTGAAGTCTGTTCCCTTCCCAATCTCAACTTTTTTCTTGGCAATAACGTATTCCGGAAATTTTTTGCGTAATAAAGAGCATTTCATGCCCGATCTTACGTAATAGGTCAGGAATAAGGCAATGCCTGCCAGGGCATCACGCCCATAATGCAGAGCAGGATAGATAACGCCTCCATTACCCTCACCTCCAATTACTGCACTCCTCTTCTTCATCTCCTCAACTACATTTACCTCCCCTACTGCTGAAGAATAATATTTGCATCCGTAACCCTCAGTCACGTCTTTCAATGCCCTTGTTGATGAGAGATTTGACACTGTATTTCCCCTGGTTTTTGAAAGTACATAATCAGAAACTGCCACCAGAGTGTACTCTTCGCCGAACATGGTACCGTCCTCCGAGATAATAGCCAGCCTGTCGACATCAGGGTCCACCACGAAACCAAGATCGGCCCTTTTCTCCGGAACCAATACTGATATTTCCTTCAGATTCTCTGCCAGCGGTTCGGGATTATGCGAAAAATTACCATCGGGAATATCATTTAATCCGATAACTTTCTTAACACCAAGTGAATGAAGCAAATCAGGAACGATTATTCCGCCCACTGAATTTATGCAGTCAACTGCAACTGTCAGGTTTGCTTTGCTGATTGCTCCAACATCGACCAGGTCAAGACTAAGTATCTGATCTATATGTTTTTGCCCCCAGGTATTGTCTTCAGTCAGAATCCCCTCAGCATCATCTGAAACAAACTCAAATTTTTCAGTCTCTGCAAGGTTAAACACTTCATTCCCATCCGATGCTGAAAGAAACTCACCTTTTTCATTCAGGAGTTTCAGGGCGTTCCAGTTTGCAGGGTTGTGACTTGCTGTTATTATAATCCCTCCATCTGAACCAGTTCCTGTTACGGCCAGCTCCACAGTCGGAGTAGTGGCAAGTCCAAGGTCCCTGACATTAATACCCATACTGCGTAAAGTCATTATCACCAGGCTGCTGACCATTGGACCAGAGCTCCTTGCGTCGCGTCCGACTACAATATTTATCTCCCCTTTTCTCCCTTTTCTGATCCATGTGCCGTAAGCTGCACTGAATTTAACAATATCGACCGGAGAGAGACTCTCGCCCGGTTTACCGCCTATTGTTCCCCGTATACCGGAAATCGATTTAATTAAGGCCATTTATATTATGTTTTCAGCGGCACAAAGGTGCAAAAAAATCATTAAACCATAAATCGCCAAATAATAGTACCTTTGCACCCTGATTTACTGAATCATATGGAAAAAGGGAAGCCCGGAGGCTATAGAAAGGGGAAAGGAGGCAGGTTTGAACATCATATCAGATCTGGCAAAGGCTCATCGGTGAAGACGGGTAAAAGTGTTTCAAAACAGCCCTTGGAGATGCCGGAGAACATGCGTCTTAACCGTTTCATTGCAAACAGTGGCGTATGCTCAAGACGAGAAGCTGATGAACTGATAAGCAAAGGAATGATTTCTGTAAATGGCAGTCAGGTGACAGATCTTGGAACTAAGGTTAAATATAGCGATGACGTCCGTTATAAAGGGAAAAAGCTCTCGGCTGAGAAAAAAGTCTATGTTCTTTTGAATAAGCCTAAAGGGTACGTGACCACAGTAGAGGATCCTCATGCCGAGCGCACTGTCATTGATCTTCTTGGAAATGACTTCCCTGAAAGGATCTACCCGGTAGGAAGGCTGGATAAGGAGACCACAGGTGTTCTCCTTCTCACAAATGACGGCGATCTCACGGGAAAGCTTACGCACCCAAAATATAACAGGAGAAAAATATACCATGTTTTTCTTGAAACACCGTTAGTGAAAAATGACCTTTTCAAACTTGCTGAAGGCATTCAGCTTGACGATGAACTTGTAGTTGCAGATGCTGTCTCTTATGCTGATCCGGAAGACAAAAGCCAGATAGGAATTGAGCTCCATTCGGGTCAAAACAGGGTGATAAGAAGATTGTTCGAATCTCTTGGATACAGGGTCAAAAAACTAGACAGGGTATATTTCGCAGGGCTCACAAAAAAGAATCTTCCGAGGGGAAAATGGAGATTTCTGTCAGAGAAGGAGATAAGCATGCTTAAACGCGGAGTTTTTTAATCTGGAATAATGAATCATAAAGCAGGATATGTCAATATTCTTGGTAATCCCAATGTCGGGAAATCTACGATCATGAATGCGCTTGTTGGTGAGAAGCTCTCAATAATCACATCCAAGGTACAGACAACAAGGCATAGGATAATGGGTATCGTAAACGGGGAAGATTTCCAGATAGTCTATTCCGACACACCAGGAATATTGAAACCTGAGTATAAGCTTCAGGAGGCAATGATGGGCTTTGTGAACAGTGCACTCAACGATGCTGATATCATACTGTACGTAACTGATGTCAAGTCGGTTCCACTCTCGGAAAAAGAGTTTACGGAAAGAATCAGAGCTTCAGGAATTCCGGTGATCATTGCTGTGAATAAAATAGATCTTACAAACCAGGATCAGCTTGAGAAAATTGTCGAAAAGTGGCATGATGCTTTTCCGGGGTCGCCTGTTATACCAGTCTCAGGACTTTTAAAGTTCAACCTCGAAACCCTGCTCAATGCAATACTTGACAAGCTCCCCGAAGGAGAGCCATATTTCCCGAAGGATCAGCTCACTGACAGGTATGAACGTTTTTTTGCATCTGAGATCATCCGTGAAAAGATCCTGAACAATTATAAAAAAGAGATCCCCTATTCTGTTGAAATAGAAATTGAAAGTTTTAAAGAGGAACCAACAATTAATAAGATAAGGGCGCTTATTCATGTAATACGCGACAGCCAGAAGGGAATTATTATAGGTCATAAGGGATCCATGCTCAAGAAAGTTGGAACCGAGTCAAGACTCGATATGGAAGATTTCTTTGGCAAAAAGGTTTTTCTTGAACTTTATGTGAAAGTGACAAAAGACTGGAGAAACAAGCCGTTAATACTAAAACGGTTCGGCTACCGTTAAATTGATAGCAGATTAATAATGAGCAGGATAGTTGCAATAGTGGGAAGGCCCAATGTGGGGAAATCGACACTCTTTAACAGGCTTACTGATTCGAGGGATGCGATAGTTGATGAAGTGAGCGGTGTTACCCGTGACCGGAATTATGGAAAATGCAATTGGAATGGTATCGACTTTTCCGTAATTGACACCGGAGGGTATGTCGAGAATTCTGATGACATTTTTGAGGAGGAGATAAACAAGCAGGTTCTGCTTGCAATTGAGGAGGCAGATATAATCCTGTTTATGGTGGATGTTATGGTAGGAATCCATGAGCTTGATAAATC
The DNA here is from genome assembly GCA_003142255.1 of Bacteroidales bacterium. Lineage (GTDB taxonomy): Bacteria > Bacteroidota > Bacteroidia > Bacteroidales > VadinHA17 > LD21. Next base: position 89,531 of record PLLO01000019.1, read on the forward strand.
AGTGGCAGGTATGCTCAGGAAGTCAAACAGGAAAGTCATTCTTGTAGTGAACAAGGTCGACAATAATGCAAGGCATATTGACGCAAATGAATTCTACTCTCTCGGGCTTGGCAACTACTTCGCATTAAGCTCAATGAATGGCAGCGGAACGGGCGATCTTCTCGATAATATTGTTGAAAACCTGCCTGCTCAGGATCCGGAAGAGGTTCCCGATCTACCCCGAATAGCCATAGTCGGAAGACCCAACGTTGGCAAATCCTCATTGGTTAATTCACTTCTCGGTGAAGAAAGAAATATTGTCACCCCTCTGGCAGGCACAACAAGGGATTCCATTTTTACCAGGTACAACAAGTTCCAGCACGATTTTTTACTCGTCGATACTGCAGGGCTGAGAAAAAAGGGAAAGGTAAGCGAAGATATCGAGTTCTATTCTGTAATGAGGGCAATAAGAACCATTGAAAATTCAGACATCTGCCTTCTTCTTATCGATGGAACGAGGGGAATTGAAGCGCAGGATATGAATATCATTTCGCTGATCCAGAAAAACAGCAAGGGACTGATCATACTTGTCAATAAATGGGACCTTATTGAAAAGGAAAACAATACATCAAAAATATTTGAAAAGGAAATAAGGGACAAAACCGCACCTTTTACGGATTATCATATACTTTTTATCTCTGCCATCAACAAGCAGAGGATCTTTAATATACTTGAGCTTATTGAGACTGTTAACAAGAACCGTACACGCAAGATCCCTACATCTGAACTTAACGAGGTCATGCTTGATATTGTCAAGCGGACTCCTCCTCCTGCCATTAAAGGAAAGTACGTTAAGATTAAATATGTGACACAACTTCCGATATATACGCCCGCATTTGCATTCTTCTGCAACCTTCCGCAGTATGTCAGGGAGCCCTACAGAAGGTATATTGAAAACAGGATGAGGGAACGGTTTGAGTTTACAGGTGTTCCTATTAAGATATTTTTCAGAAAAAAATAACCTGTTTTGGTGTGATTTTTGTGCGCAGATTGTCTATTAGAGTGTAAGTTATGAGAAGTTTAAAGTATCCCGTATTAATCCTTTTGGCGCTGATGTCCGGTTCATGCCATAAAATAATTCAGCTGCCCGACACTCCGTACATTAAGTTTACCAGCTTTGCCGTCTTTGATACAACCGATATTCTTGGAAACGACTGCAAGGGGGGCAGGCTGAAATTCTATTTTGAAGATGGCAACGGCGACCTTGGCCTTAATGCTGCCGAATCAGGAGTAACGGATACCACAAATCTTTTCTTAACCCTTTACAGGAAAACCAGCGGCATTATGACAGAGGTTCCTGATAATGACCTTATGAAGCCATCGGGTTACAGGATCCCCTATATGGAGAGAACAGGACAGAATAAAATATTGAAGGGGACGATAGCGGTTACATTCTTTTATGAGTTTTATACTATCGCCGACAGTGATACTTTCAAGTACAGGTTCTATATTAAAGACAGGGCTGATAATTATAGCGATACAGTGTATACCAGTGAGATCCCACTTTCAGTGAATAATGTTTATACGAAATAAAAGATCACAGCCTGATCCCTATCAGCATAACATCGTCGACCTGGTCGTGGTTTCCCTTCCATTCATCATAGAACTTAGTGATAACTTCCTTCTGACCAGACATATTCAGATTTGAAACATCCTCGATAAGCTTCTTAAGCCTGCCGATCTTCATTTTCTTGCCATCTGTCCCGCCGAACTGGTCGGGGAGCCCATCAGAAAACATGTAGATCGTATCTCCGGCATTAAGATAGTACTCCTGGTCGTCGAAATACTTCTCAATGACTGATTCACCGCCAACCGATGACCTGTTACCTTTTATATAATATGGCTCATTGTCCATTACAAGGATAACCGGGCGCATCGCCGATGCAAATTGTATATGCCTTGTTTTCGCATTGATCTCGCAAATGACAACGTCCATTCCATCGTTCGATACTCCAAGTTCAACATTCTGGTTAAGGGTCGAGAATATTTGCTTGTCAAGCCGTGTGAGTATCTCCGAGGGTTTATAAACATGCTGCCTCGTAACAATATCCTGCAGAAGGGTTGATCCGATCATTGACATGAAGGCACCTGGGACTCCATGGCCCGTTGAATCGGCGCACACCAGCATGAACCTGTCGTCGTCGATCTTATCGAACCAATAGAAGTCGCCGCTTACAATGTCGCGCGGACGAAAGAAAAGAAAGGCATCTGAGAAAGTCTCCTGCACCCTGCTGAAATCAGGCAGGATGCTGGTTTGGATCCTTTTAGCATAATTTATGCTGTCGGTAATCTCTATATTCTGCAGTTCGATCTCTCCCTTTTGCTTAAGAACAATACTGGTACGCGCATCAAGTTCATTTTCAAGGTATTCCTGAACTTTTTTCTGCTCTTTTTCTCTCTGTTTTAGAATAAGAAGGAACCCTCCGGCAATAAGTGCAAAGACCGACAGTATAAACCCCAATGTTTTCACAAGTGGCTTTTTTATGGCAATATCAAACGAAACCTGAGCAGAATCGGACAGTCCTTCATCATTAAATGATTTCAGATTAAACTTGTATTTACCGTAGCTAAGGTGATATATCGCTTCCCGCGAGGTCGAAGCTTTTGTCCAATCATCTTCATAATTATCAAGCCTGGTCTGGTAATAAACCTTTTCAGGATCCCGGAAATTAATGCCGGTGTAGCCTACTGTAATATAGTATCTCTTACTGTATGGCAGAGAGAAGGATGATTTATATGGATATACTATATCATTTATAGTGACATAATTGACGTTATTAATCGGAGCCTGGATCACTTTCTTATCCTTTGACCTGTCATAAAAAATTACTCCTTCAGTCGTTCCGATAAAAATATTGCCATCGGGTGACTGGTACATTCCGTCCGGGTTGCAAACGCCACTTTTAGCAAAATCCGTATTGAAAGTCTTAATTATTCCACGGTCGCGGTAGTAAACGGAAAAACCTCTTTCGTGGCCTATCCAGATAGCATTATATTTATCGGCAAGGATGCTGTAACAATAATCCGATAAGAGCAAATCGGCACGGCTTAATGAAGCCAGCGAGTCGCCGGAAAATTTAAAAATGCCATTCCCATATGTTGCTGCCCATAAAGAGCCATCGTCCCCCTCCGTCATTGATAATATCTCATTCATTCTTGTGCCGAGCATAACTGCTTTCCCGGCAATAATTCCTGCTTCAGGGTCTATGAGGTAAAGGCGGTCTGTTTTGGTTGCAACGGCAGCCTTTCCGGATGAGGTCAGACATAAATGGTTTATACTGTTGTGGGGAAGTCCATTGTCGATATTGTAAGTAGTATCGACCTTTCGGGTACTCCTGTCAATCAAAACAACTCCGTTCAAAGTTCCCAGCCAGATGTGTTTATTATCAACTTCAACGTCCTGAATATAATCCTCGCCGGAGTTTCCTGATCTGAAATATGGCTGAATATTCCCGGAACCTGTTCTGAGATATAACCCGGCGCCCTTTGTTCCTATCCAGACATTATCCTCATTTTCGACATAATAGGATGCAACCTCAGTGTTCCCGGTTCTCTTTAAGATGTCTGTATATGACTTGGCTTTATTTTTGGTGAAATCAAAAAGATAGAAGCCGGCAGGTGTTCCAAGGAAATAATCGGTCACGAACTTGTTTACATAAATAATGTTGTTAGTGACTGCTGTGGTTCCGGGAGAAAAGAAGCTGAATGCTACCGAGTTGAGCATAGAAAGACCGTCGCCGAATAATCCGATCCAGTAATTGCCTTCATTGTCCTGGTAAACAAGCCTAATATTATTACCGGGAAGTCCTGATTTCTTATTAATAAAACTCTCAGATATAACGGACTCGCCATTTTCATCAAGCTTTAAGTTAAGTACTCCGTAATCATTGGTAGAAATCCAGTAGTAATTTTCAGAATCTTTGAAAATTGATTTTATGTATAGTTTTCCCAGCTCTTTGTTATTATCGAAATGTGAAAGAGTATTTTTACCGGGAGCAATTTCAAGCCTGTATAAACCTGTACCATCAGTTCCAATAAGATAAATGTCTTTATCATTTATCTTATTAATAGCAAGTACGTTTGAGTAATTAAATCCCTCAATTGAGTTTTTGATGCTGATAGCTTTGTCGCTAATGCTGCAAACCTTTATATCATTCTGTGTACCAAGAAGAAGATCGCCGGTTCGGGAAAAGCATGCAGAGAATACAACGAAGTCCTTGTCAAGAGGGTATATGCTTATTTCGTCAGGCTTAGATGGGTTTACCTTATAAATATGTTCACCCTGAGGAATGATATAAATGAAATTATCGGGCCCGCTGATAATTGTGCTTATACTCTTTTCGTTCTGAATGGGAAGGGGTTTAAGCTCGTCATTCTGCAAATAAAATATTGATCCGTCACTACAGCCAAACCAGAGAGTTCCATTAGTATCTTTCAATTCGGAAGTAGGATAGCGCTGAGCCGAGTCAGGGAATTCTACATTATAAAAGTCAATCCCGTCAAATTTCGACAGTCCATTTCCTGTTCCGATCCAGAGGTAACCGTTATTCCCCTGGATAAGGGAATAAATAAAACCATCTGGAATTTTGCTGTCAGTGCCATAATTCTTAAACCTAAGGGTTTGCCCGTTCAGGATTCCCGAAACAAGTAAAAGACATACTGTTATGCCTGTAGATATTCTCTGGTTTAATTTGTTCACCATGGTAACAAATTAGCTATTTAGGCTTTGGCACAGGTATTACCCTGATTATAGCCTGGTAAACAGGTATCCCTCCAATGGGAGATGGGAAAAATTTCAGTGCATCGCCACGCTGGTTCTCAGTTCTGATGACCACGTTGTTATTCTTTACGAGTTCTCCCTGCTTCTTATGAAACTGAAAATCGAGTGAAGATCCTATCTCCTGGGGTTCAATCGGAATCCTTGATTCTTCCCAATTATCCTGACCGGAAACTGTCTGATCAATTCCTTGTTTGTATTTCGAAACAACAAGTATATGGCCATCGTTGTCCCAGTCAAAATTATGTTGTTTTACATAGATAACGCCTGTATCAATATACGGATAAATATGTGACACACTCCTGAAATCATTCCACATCCTGAAAGTGTACTTATAGGTATAAACATTCCCTCCTTCGACCGGAAGATTATTATTAGGATCACGGCTCATAAAATACCTGTAAAGGTTCCCGTCGTCGCCGCTTATCCCTTCGCAGACAACTTTAAATATGTAACCCCATTTAGGATTATAATCGCCTGAAGTCGGATTGAAAGGTCCAAAAGTGTACCACTTATTGTCATATTTGGCTTCTCCGCCAAAGATCTTTGAAGCAAGAAGATTCCCGCCTTTGTAGTTCCTGCCTTTTTCGATTCCGCGTGAATCTTCATTTTTATCGGGGTCTACTCCTTTTCCACCATATATAGAATAAAGACATTTAGTGTTGAATTCTCCCTGTATTTCATCGTTCTCGCCGCCGGTATCAGGATCAAAAACCCTTATATAAAACTGTTTCGTGTATTCCTTTGGAACCGTAAAGAACCAGACTGAATAAAAATCAGCGTCTCCCCATGAAGTCAATCCCTGTTTACCAAAAGTGCAAAGAAAAGGAATATTTTCATCCTTGCCAGGAACCGGTTGCCCGTTCGAGTCTGGCAGGACCATGAATCCGATCAGCAACATGAAGAGATACTTAATATATATGGCTTTGTTCAATCTCATTTAAGATTCTAAGTTACTCATTTTCATTTTCAGGGTTGCCCCCCGACAATAATATTTTTACATACACACGCTTCTCTTGTCACTCCTCCCGGCTCTGCATCGGCTGTAACGATAAGCTGAATGTTATACATTCCGGGCTTTGTAAATACCTTATCAACTTCCTTGCCAACCATTACTGATTCATCGCCGAAATTCCAGTAATACCTCGAAATATTCCATCCCGGAAGGTTTGTGCTGTCGGCGCTGAATTTCAGTTTCTGGTCCGAAAGAGCCTTATCAGGCCCTGTTATGTAAGGTTGTTCCACATTTTTAATTTCGAGGTTATAGGTCTTTTCATTGTACATAACCTCTTTGGTGATAAGATTCACTACATCGAGCTGAACCAGGTAAGATCCCGGTCCAGGATAGCAGTGAATAACGCTGGGTCCTATTCCTTTTGATCCGTCTCCCATCTTCCACTCATAACGGAACGGAAGAGTATCAAACTTTACTGCGTTCTCTTCGATAAGCTGATAGCAGTAATTATTCTCGACCAGTGTGTCACATGAAGCTTTTCTTATTATAGTTGAGGATACCTGATAAATATCATCGCTGTGCAGGCGGTTGGACGAGAAATATCCGGTCTGCATATTATCGTCCACAACAAATGCAAAATCATCAGATGAGGAGTTGATCGGATCAGGCATTGCAACCGGAGCTTCCCACGTGCCAAAGCTAAGTGTCGTACTGTACACATCGAGCTTCCCTTTGCCACCAGGACGATTTGAAGAAAAATAGAGTCTGCCAGAAGGGTGCATGAATGGATAATCTTCTGCCGAAGATGAATTCACATTAGGTCCGAGGTTCCTGGGTGTATCCCATTTACCGTTGATCCATTCACAATAATAAAGATCTGACCCTCCCTGTCCTCCGGGCATGTTTGATGCAAAAAACAGGTATCTTCCGTCGAGGCTTATTGAAGGCTGTCCCACATCGTACTGTTGATTATTATAAGGGAAAGAAAGTATGGGACCAAGAGAGTTACCTGTTTTCTCGGCAATGAATATACCGCTGTGATTTTTGAAACTTCTCTTTTTTGCAGCTTTCCCTGTCTCAACTTCACTGGTAAAATAAACAGTTTTGCCGTCCGGCGCAATACATAATGGTCCGTTATTGAAAAGGTTGGTCCTTTCACTCTTCAATTCATCCGGCTTTATCCAGTTTGAACTATCCTTCCGGATTGCAATATAAATATTATAAATACGCCTGCCTTCGAATGAGGTACGATCTTTTAATCCACTGAATCTCCGATCGGAACAGAACATGATCCCGTCCTTTACAATTACCGGGGATATTTCATTGAAGAAACCGGAATTAAACGACATTTCTGTTACCTTGTACATTGAAGGCTGCTTCTCCTGAGCCATGCCAGGCATCGCCATAAGTATCAGAATGAATATAATATATAAATGCCTTCCCCTCATAAATTAAAAATACCTTGGATTAGCTGCACTAATTTTTGAGCCGAATTCATATCTCAGGAAAACCTCTATGGATCCCTTCGAAAATGTTGCCATTCTGCCGGCGGGATAATCATATGAAACTCCGAACATTACCTGAGGTGTAGCCTGCACCTGAAGTATCCCTGCTGCAACCTGCTCAGTAGTTCTGTAAGACCCTCCGACCCAGAGTACATCGGCTATAATGAAATTACCGTTAATATCGAGCTGATTTATATGCGATGAATTTCGAAGTGAATAATCCAGGAGTACGGATGGCTTGAACCTGAAATTCTGCGAAAAGGAAATAAGGCCACCTGCAGAAATAATCAGGTCATATTCACTGAATGAATGATAAGCCTGTGTCTTCCCGCTGCCAATATTTTTGTAAAACAGGAAGGATGGAACAGAGACTCCTCCGAAAAACCTGTTACTGAAATAATATACTCCTGCACCTACATTGGGAAGAATATATGGTTTCTCATTACCCGTAAAAACGGGATCTCCTGGCTGGATGCCTTTAAGAATTGAATAATTGGTAGTCGACCTGTTAAATCCCGTTTTCAGTCCGAATGAGAGCTTCCCCTTTGCCAGCTTTATATGGTATGCATATACAGCATATACACTCTGTGAGGATGTGACTCCGTAATCCATGAACTCGGCCATAAGCCCCAGGGCAACTTTGTTGTTTTTCATCAGTGAATGAAGGGAAACGGTGGTAAGCACCGGCCCATTCGGGATGCCAAGCCACTGGTTCCTCCTCGAAATGGCAACGCTTAATGCTTCACGCGATCCTGCATATGCTGGATTTATCATAAGCCCATTCTGCAGATACTGGCTGTAAACAGGATACCCAAGGGTTATTCTTGTCGAAGCCGAATCGGAACCTGATTGTCCGAAGGAAGCGCAACAGATAGAAATGAGTAATATTATTGAGATATATCGTCGTGTCCTCTTCATCCTTTGCTTCTATTGTCTCTTGAGAATTACAAACCCGCTTACTTTAGCAACATGACCTGTTTTTTTAGAGGTAACATTAAGTAAATAATAATATGTGCCCTCTGGGAGCAAAGCTCCCTTCGAATCTTTTCCGGTCCAGTCCGTCCATATTCTGCCATTCCTGTTTGTAGTCGTAAAGACCAGTGTACCGGCACCATTTAAAATTTTCAGGTCCACATCCTGGATAGTCAGATCGAGACCAGTGATCTTGAGAGCATTATTAAGAGTGTCCCCGTTGGGTGATATTCCTTCAGGAATTACCGGGTGAATGAAAACCAAAAGCAGTGTGTCCTCGAGAATGCATACCCCGTTCTTCACACTCCATTTATAAATATTGTTTCCGTTAGCAATATTTCTGACATAAGTTGAACTCGCTGTGTTGTCTTCAAAATCACCATTTCCTTCAACAACGCTCCATTGGCCGGTTTCAAAGGCCAACAGCGGAGAGGCATTAACTTTGGTGATATTATCAAATAACATTTCCTTACCTGCCTTACCGGCATTTACGGAATCAATGCGGTTATCGAAAATAATTTTAACGGAATCCTTGCTTGTACAGAGCCAGTTCGTCTCCTTCCAAAGGAACCAGCACGAAACACTCGCAGTTGAAAATGAAGAGTCTATTTTAACTAAAGTGGTTGGATTCGAAGCTGTTCCTGATAATACCTGTGTCGGGAAAGTCCATGACCCGGTTCCGAAGGTTGGTATTGCAGCCATCTGGTAAACAGGCCCGCATACTTCATCATCCGGCCCGGCATTTGCAATGGGAGTATGGTATACATCAGCCTTCCGGGTTCCGGTAAGGGAAGTGGCCACGCAGCTATGATTATCCGTAACTGAGGCAAATGAATAATTAAAAGTTGCCATAGTCCCTGATACAGATGGAATACGGGAAATGATTGTATTTGAAGATGAGATGCCAGTTACAGTAACCTGAAGCGAATTTTCATTATAAACCACCGTCCAGTTTGGAGAGCCGGTAAGTATGATCCTTAATTTTACTGTCCCTCCGCTACATAATGAAGTATCGGCAATGGATGTAATTATCCCTGTCGGCAGAGCGTATATATCTATAGTAACTATATTCGAGGTATCGATGCAGCAATCGAACAAGCCTGATCTTGTTATCCGCCTGAACCATGTTTTTACTGTCAGGGCGGGTGGGGCATAACTCTGCTGGTTGCTGGTTCCCGTTGCTGTGGCCCATGTTATTCCATCACTGCTCTGCTGCCATAACCATGTATATGTGCCGTTACCACCGGTTACTGCCACTGAAGTTGTAACAGGCAACGGAACTGTATTATAGCATATGAAAGATTTGTCAACTGAAATGGTATTGCCCGAAATAGGAGGAAGAACTATGATCCTCATGCTGTTACTGAGAGAAGAGCACATTCCTGAAACAGCCTGCCTCCTGAACCATGTGGTTAGAGTAAGTGCCACCGGCTGATAATCTTTAAAGGTTCCGGCAACAGCAATGGCTGTATAATTGGTTCCATCGGTTGAATATTCCCACAGGTAAGCATAACTCCCGGCAATGTCAGTGCCTCCCGTAGAAACCGAACCTTTTATTATACGTGGAATTGCGTTGAAGCAAACAGTGGTGTCAGGACCGGGACCAGAGAGAAATGCAGCAACATTATTTGTAACAGGTTTATGGACATTGATTACAATCTTATTGCTTTTATTTGTGCATTTCGATGAGTTGACTATTCTCCTGTACTGTACAGAATCGGTAAGGGCAGTTGGTGAGAAGGTTACGTTTGAAGTCGAGGTCAACCTGGTGGTCCAGGTGGCAGTTTTTGAACTGTCCTGCCATAGATAAGCGTAATCATTCAGCTTGCCCCGTATAGGCAGCAGGCCGGTGAGAGCGATAGGAGTGCTGCCTGAACAAATGGTCTGATCTGCAGCAATAATGTTATTTTCTATTTTATGGTACCTGGTAAGATGAATCGGCACGCTCTTACTCATGCATGTAATATTTGGACCGGAGTATACAACTCTTCTGTAGTACCTGTCTTCTATTGAAATTGGGGTAAAATCCGATGTGTCAGCCGAATATGTGGTAGCGTTATTTGTTCCTATAGCAGGCAGGAAATTTATAGATGACGATATGCTGTCCTGCCACTGGTATATATAACTCCCCGATCCTCCCCCTGTTGCGGAGGCATTAAGCAGATTGAACAACGATCCCTGGCATATTACCGAATCGGGTCTTGAAGTGACGTTGCCAGTGATTGATGGTAGAACAGTGATTTTAACCGTGGTACTGTTATCCACGCATCTGCCTGAGGTAACTATCCTTTTGTAATAGGTAGAATTTACCAGAGCAGAGGGATCATAATATGAGAGTGTCGATGTCCCGGAGGCATTGGTTGTCCATGTGGCATTATCGTTATTCGAAAACCACTGGTATACATAATGTCCGTTCCCGTTTGAAGGACCGGAGTTCAGAGGCCTTAGCTTATGCGGGTCCTGGCCATAGCATATGGTTGTATCAGTTCCGATGAGATTACCTGTAATTGCAGGCTGAACGATCATGTTTATCCATTTGCTGGTATCGGTAAGAAGTGTGATTTCATCTTTTACTATTCTTCTCACCCAGAATGTATTTGCTTCAGTGGCCACAGGAGTATAGATTTTAGAAGTAGCACTCGGGATAATCGAAGGTGAGCCGGTAAGGCTGTACTTCTTCTGCCATGTGTATGAATAACTGCCTGAGCCTCCTACAGGGTCAGTTCCTGATATCGGTGGAGGAACTACATTTGAGCATATTGAATCGGTCTGGTTAAGAGTAACCGATGATTTGATCGAATTAAAAAGAAACCCGTTGAGGAACGGTACGAAACTTGTCAGTGTTGCTCCTCCCGTGCCGACTGCTGCATCATGCCCTATACCAGATCTTGTTCCAAATGATCCGCCGCTGATTTTCGGAATAACATTACCTGGAAGTGTAGTACTTATATTCAACCGTCCGCCGCCACCGCCGCCACCCTCACCGAACTTTCCGGGGTTATTTCCTCCGGTACCACCCATTATCGAGAGAGTAAGGCTATTTGTAGAGAAAGCTGAAAGGTAAAGTGCAAGAGTTCCTCCACCTCCTCCTCCACCTGAACCTGCAGATGCTTCTGCTGCCGCAGGTGTTTCACCATCTGCCAGAATACTATACCCATTACCATCAAGAATTTCACAGATTATAATAACAATTCCGCCGCCCTTTCCTCCGGAAGATGTCGAAGGTGACGCCAAAGCGGTTGAACCGCCTCCGCCGCCACCAAGGTAAAGACCACTGGCAGCCAGAAGGGGGTAAGTAGACTTACCTCCGATCCCTCCATATTCTCTGCCGGCTGGCGTACAGACATCATCTGCTTCTAACCCTCCTTTACCTCCGGTACCTACTAGCGATCCTCCGCCTCCGCCTGAAAATCTTCCGCTACCACCTCCTCCACCAGTGAAATTGGCTCCATATCCTTTTGCATAATCCGGGAATATGGGATTCTGAATTGAACTGCTGAGGTATGCTTTAGACACCAGGCTTTCTCCCTTTAGCCCGGAGTTCGTCCAGGAATTTCCGTATGAAAAATTATCCAGACCGGTACCTGACTCAATGCAATTGCCAAGTCCTATAACCCCATCTCCTCCCTTAAAGCCCATGCCTTTGACATTTATGTTTGCATTCAAGGTAAGCTTGGTCCCTACAATAAGTGCAAGCACGCCTCCTATCATTTTTGTACTGTCCCATACCGCACAGGTTAGCTCAGTATCAACATTAGCTGCATATTTTGACGGAACTCTTACAAGCTGTACATTGCCCACTACACTATATGTCTTTGAAATGTTATTTCTGAATGTAACCTTGTTACCGGCTCCTACTGAAAGTACAGTCAGTAATTCATACGCACCGGTAGTTCCTACAGATATCTGGTACTCTCCATAGTTGCTAGTTTCAGGAACGAGACACTCGGCTCCTTTCATCTGGATCAGGAGAACAGTGTCGCCAGCCTGAAAGTATGAGAACTGAGTATTATCAGAGATTATTACGTTGTCGGTTCCAATGGCTGTTACTTTGCCATACTGGTTTATTGGTCCGCCAATAGATGACACCTGTGCATTAAGGGAGCCGTTAAAAAAAATGAGGATCAGCAGCTTCAATGCTAAAAGCTTAATATTGCATGACAACTTTCCCGTCATCAAAAGACTTTTACGAACTGCTAAGATAACTATTAAATTGAACAATTCAATGGGTATATGGTCATTCAGGAATAGCCCCTCCGGGTTTCTCAACGGTGTACTTAAGAGGCAACTCAATGTAGAATATCGTACCCTTGTCAGAGGCAGATTCAAACCATATTCTGCCATTCGTCTCTTCAACATATTTCTTTACAATGGAGAGTCCCAATCCCGTTCCGGAAGATTTTGTGGTAAAGTTGGGTGTGAACATCTTATCTCTGAGAGTTGATGGGATTCCGCTGCCGTTGTCAGAAACCAGGACGAGGGCCATATCTCTTTCAACTTTCATGGAAACATTAATAATCCCCTTTCTCCCTGCAGGAATTGCCTGGATACTGTTCTTTATCAGATTGGAAAAAATCCCGTTAACATGCTCCTTGTCGGCATAGATAATCACCCTTCTCTCGTTAGGCCACTTAACCCTGAATTCTACATTTTCAGTGTCTTTGAAAAGTTCCAGAGTGGTCTTGATCTGGTCGGGAAGATTGACCTCTGTAAGGTTGGTCCCGGGGAGTTTCGCAAATGATGAAAAAGCCGTAGCAATGGAAGAAAGGTCATCAATGTACTCAACCTGACTTTTTGAGAAAGTTTCGATCCTATCTTCAAAACCGGGTGCTTTGTCTTTCCACGATTTCAGTAGTTGCTGAACATTCAGCTTCATCGGTGTAAGAGGGTTTTTTATCTCATGAGCGATCTGTTTTGCCATCTCCCTCCAGGCATATTCCCTTTCGGAGTTGGCCAGCTTATGAGCGCTATCCTCAAGTTCATCCACCATACTGTTATATTGTTTTACAAGCTCTCCGATCTCATCATTTCCTTTGTACGCAAGATGCTCGCTCTTCTTGCCAAGTGAAACTGATGCCAGTCCTCCGGTCAGCATTGAAAGAGGCGATGTAAGCCGCCCGCTTATGAATACCGCAAGGCTAATGATGATCAGTATGAGGAGCAGTGTGAAATTAATAACAGCAACAATAAGATTTGAGATCTCCCTGGCAAGAATGCTTTGCATCCTGAAATATGGAATATTTACATAAGCCGTTACGTTATTTTCAGTGTTGTAAAATGGCACATATTCTGATATATACTTCATTTTACCCACCTGTTCAGTCTGAAGGTATTCACTCTTTTTAAGGATTGAAAGACTATTGACAGCCTGGTTATTCATCCTGTGACCGGACAGGTTTCGGTAATAGATCTCAGGTCTCGACGTTGCCATGAGGAAACCTTGCAGGTCATAAAGGTTAATGTCTGTGTTGAATATATTTGAAAGGTTGATGAGAAGTGCATTCAATGAGGCATTTGTAGAGTTCCTCCAGTCGGTCGACAAATGTTTCTCTGATGAAAGCTTATCATCGAGTTCATAATAAATTGAATTAAGCTTCTCCTTCACATTGTCATAATGCTTTGAACGGTATTCGTTTATGGTAAGGAAGGCAACCACAGTTCCTATCAGGATGAAAGAGAACAGCAATATCCCTATAAATGACATCTGCAGCTTCTGCCTGAAGTTCAGGTTCATTGACCTCCTGGCAGCCGGCCTGCTGATAACAAGGAGCAACAGGTTTGTGAATATGAAAATGAAGGCAAAAAGATAGGCAAATGAGATTATAACATCACCTGTTGTCAGTCTTGGACGGCTGATTATTACTGTCACATTGCCGTTTTTGAAAAGAACGTGCTTGAAGCTGCCACTATTGAATATCCTGTAATCCGAATCCTTGTCAATATAATCATCATCATCCTTGTCATAAGCAAATTCTCCTGACTTCAGAACTATCTCTCCGTTGATATATTTTGCAAAAGAGTAGTCCCTTAACCCTGAATACCCATGGAACTTTTTGTCGATCAGAAGCTCGGAATATCCGGGCTGAAAAATGTTTACATCGCTGTAAAGCTCTATCAACAAACCATTTGTAAGATTATTGCCCAGGCTATATTCCAGTTTCCCGAGATAGTAAGAGCGGCCTCCCTGGTTATCGATAAAATAAAAATCGGTTCCGGTAAGCTTGTGCCCGTATTTCCTTATCCGCTCATTGAAAAAATCGAAACAATTGACGGATTTGTTTTCATTCTCTTCGAGCAGGATTGATTCATCGCGCCTGCACAGGGTAACAATGATATTAAAATTGCCCCAGTAGCCTTTGAAATAGACATCGTACAGATAAGCTTTAATCTTTTCAAAGTCTGCCTGTCTGAAAACACGAACCTTCATCATACCGGCGAGTGATGGATCATCTTTCATTTCAGGCCACATATCGAGGAGAAGATGCTCAGCCTCGGGATCGTTTTCCGTAGAGAATGCCAGAGCCTGTATCTTAAGGTTCTCGCTTGTTTTAATATCGGTGAAGCGGGTGATGACAAACAATGAATAGAGACCGAGGATAACAGCGAATACAACAACCATGCTGAACATACTGATGTTTCTCTTCCCTCCGATCCATATCAGAAGTATAAGGCAGGTATAAAAAACAGCAACGACCGCCATTGATACCTTGTCGCGGAACAGGAAAGCTGCAATTATGAAGATTGAGATGAGAACAGACAGGAGTATCTTTTTAATACCCGGATAGTTGCTGATGTGTGAAACTTTCAAAATCAATAGCAGTGGAACAAGCGATAAAAGTATTACAGACACAAATCCTGCAATGCTGAAAAAACTCAATTTCAGAACTTTATATGTCTCAAAATTTATATTGGAGTCTGAAACAAGCTGGCTGAAAAGAATATGAAACAGGCTGATCAGAACTGCTCCAAGGGCAGGAAAAATGAATATTTTGAATTTATCGAAATAATGTTTCCTGACTCGTCCGTCATTTTCGGGGAGATGCCTGTATATAACCAATGAAATTATGAATGCGAGAATGCTGATGATCAGAAGATGACCCAGTGATGGAATAAATGCATTAAGTGAAAATATGTACGGCGAGAAAAGATCTGTTACGAATATTGAGGAAGGTTTTTTCGGCCAGAGTAACAGCAGGTATAACGCAAGATAGATCAGCAGGCATGAAAAAATTCCTGCCGCGGGCCTTCCCTTTGCTGCTAAAACTGAAGTCAGCCTCAGAGAAATGAAAATAACCAGAATGAACAACAGAGCCCACAATGCAAGCGGGAGAATAATAAAGACAGAGTTGCTCTTGACCAACGGGAATATAAACGAGAACAGTAATGCTCCCTTGTTATTGAAGACCTTGTATTCCGAAGAGTCATCTTTAATGTCAAATCCGGTATTTGCGGGCATCCTGAAATCCTTTTCAAAACCACTTTTGATTATGTCATTCTCAAAACCATAATCTGTCCTGACCCTGAGAAGACCGACGATCATTTCATTGCCTGCCCTTACCGTTTGTGGAAGGAACCATCCATTCTTAAGAAAAAGGATTGGCTGTGCATACAACGAATCATCAAATTCCTTAGGCACATCAAAACCGTTATCAGACCAGTAGTTCAGCTTATTGTCGAAATATTCCAGGATGGTTATCTCGTTCTCCTCTGCCATCAGGAAGAATTTGTTTTCCGAAACAGAACCATGGGGTTCGCCGCGGGCAAGAACCGGCTTCAACCCGCTGAGGCAATCCTCCATTATCTTCTCCTTCTCGTGCAGTATCTTATTGAATCTCTTTGTTCTGAAATGGTATTCATAGTCGCTGAAGTAAACCGACTCTGCAACTATTGCCAGGGCGAAAAGGACAATTGCTGCTGCAACAAAAAATAATATATTCCGGTTATTCTTCATTATTTATATCACTGCTCTATTCATGATGATAAGGTTCGCCTCTTATTATTGTAAAAGCCCTGTAAAGCTGTTCAGCAAACAATAATCGTACCAGTTGATGCGGGAAAGTCATTTTTGAAAGTGAAATCCTGAAATCGGCTCTCGAATAAACTTCCTCAGAAAATCCCCACGGCCCGCCTATTACAAAAACTATCCTTTTCCCGGAGCCGGCGAACTTCTTTTCGAGCCATTCTGCAAATTCTGCAGTTCTTAATTCTTTCCCCCTTTCATCAAGCAGTACCAGGTAATCATCTTTGCTCACTGACTGCAATATCTTGTTGCCCTCTTTTGCCTTTTGCTCCTGACCAGGCATGTTGCGTGTGTTTTTAAGATCAGGAATTGTTATAACCTCGAACCCGGCATATTTGCTTATTCGGGAACTATAAACTTCAAAACCTTCAGAGACATGCCTTTCATTTGTCTTGCCGGTTTGTATCAGGGCGATTTTCATAAATATTGGCGCGACTTTTGTGTATAAATAACCTGCATGCGTACAGATGCAAAAATATAATTAATAACGTGTTCAGGCAATTCTAATTATATTGGGCCTGAATGAGTGTTTTTGGTTTATGAAAATAGTTAAATTTGTAAAGAAATTAATCTGAAAGTCGGTAAAAACTAATTTTAAATGAAACTTAAGAATATTTTTCCTGTCATTTTCCTGTTAATCAACAGCTTCGTGCTTACGGCACAGGAGCAGACAAGGATTCCTCCGGGCATTTCAATTGCTTTTAAAGCAGGGAATGCTGCCGAGTTGTCGAAGTATCTTAATTCGACCGTGGAGCTTACGGTGCTTGACAAAGAAGATTTCTACAAAAAAAATGTTGCGGAAGCTATCCTGAAAGATTTCTTTATTTCTTACCCGACAAAAGATTTCATCGTGAGTCACCAGGGTGCAAATAATTATGCACAATATGCTATCGGCAACCTTATAACAGAGAGGGGCGTTTTCAGGGTTTACTTTCTGCTAAAGAAAGTAGGCCCGGATCTTCTGATTCATCAGATACGCATAGAATCTGAAAATGGAAAATAGGAACCTTCGTGATTTTATCCTGCGAAGCATTGGAGAGGATCTGGGAGACGGTGACCACTCTTCGCTTGCCTGCATCCCATGGGAAACCACAGGCAAAGCAAAATTACTGATAAAGGAAGAGGGAATACTTGCCGGCGTAGAGGTTGCAAAAGAAACTTTCGCAGCCATTGATAAGGATCTTTCTTGCGAAATATTTATTGCGGACGGGAAGCATATCAATCCCGGTGATATCGTTTTTCATGTTTCGGGAAGGCAGCAGTCGATCCTTAAATCGGAGCGCCTTGTGCTTAACATCATGCAAAGAATGAGCGGGATTGCTACAAGCACCAATCAATATGTTTCAAGGATAAACGGACTGAAGGCAAAAATACTCGATACCCGTAAGACGACGCCCGGCCTTCGTTTTCTTGAAAAGGAGGCAGTCCGTATCGGCGGAGGGATGAATCACAGAATGGGCCTTTTCGACATGATCATGCTCAAGGATAATCACATCGTATTCGCCGGCGGAATCGAAAAAGCAATTGAAAAAACTAGGGATTACCTTATTAAATCGAACAGGAAGCTTAAAATTGAAATTGAAGCCAGGAACCTTGATGATGTAAAAAGAATACTGGCTGCAGGGGGTGTGAACCGCATCATGCTCGATAATTTTAACCTTGCAGATACTTCAGAAGCTGTAAAACTTATTGCAGGCAGATATGAAATAGAATCTTCCGGCGGAATAACCCTTGAAACTGTCAGGTCTTATGCTGAATGTGGTGTCGATTTCATATCAGTCGGCGCCCTGACTCATCACATAAAGAGCCTGGATATGAGCTTAAAAGCGATTTAATCTATGCATCTGAAACACGGGAACCGCTATTATAAAGGCAAAAGCAAGCTGCAAAACCTGAGTCTTCCCGGATTCGACGGTGTTTCTATAAACCATGTGGTAAATTTTGTAATAAAAGGATTCCAGAAAGGAGTGCTCGTAACCAGAGCCTCTGCCATAGCCTTCAATCTCCTCATGGCACTCATTCCTGCAACAATATTTCTTTTTACCCTCATCCCATTTATCCCTATCCCGAATTTCCATGAAGAGCTCATCAAATTATTTGAAAGCATATTGCCTGTAAATGCCTTCTCCTTTCTTGAAACAACTATTGTCGATATGGTCACGAAAAAAAGTGGCGGATTTCTTCTCTTCATGTTCGTTGCAACCATTGTTTTTTCAACCAACGGAATCCATGCTATTATCAATGCATTTGTTGTATCATCGCACTCATTCAAACCCAGGTCGTGGGTAAATCAGAGGAAGATATCCATCATTCTGCTTTTGATTGGGATTCTAATGATCGGGCTGGCAGGGTTCATGGTTATCTTCGGCAAAATGGCAATAACAAGGCTTGTTGAACTGGAAATAATTGAAAGACATCTTGTGATCTTCATGCTCATCCTGCTTAAATGGATTATTGTAATCCTGCTTATGCTTCTGGCTATATCAAATCTCTATTATTTTGCCCCCGCCATAAAATCCGATTTCAGATTCATTTCTCCGGGTTCTATAGTAGCAACAATACTGTTCATAATAACCTCACTTGGCTTTTCTGCCTATGTGAATCATTTCGGCCAGTACAACAAGCTGTACGGATGGATCGGAACTCTTATAGTAATACTGGTCTGGCTCTACTTTAACTCGATAGCTCTGCTGATCGGGTTTGAGCTCAACCTGAGCATTAAAGAGGCGAAGGATGAAGATGATGAAAGGATCCGGTCTATCAGTTGCAATGAAGAAACTCTTTGACGAGGCTGCTTAACTCTTCATGCTTATTAAAGAGCTTTTCACTTAATCCTTCATCGTTGAAGGCTTTCAGCTTTGAAACTGTATTATCAATTACGCCAGCAGGAAACACATTGTCTTTTTCGAAGAAACCTCTTTTTTCAATAAGGCTTTCAGCCGATTCCCAGCATGACCCGGGAAGCGATTCCAGCTTTTTCTCCATCCCCTTTTTAGGCTTGCTGAAGATATTATAGTTTACATAAAGTGCATCGGCCAGTTCAAGAGCGCCTGGCATCTCCAGCCCATGCTCAATTGCAACAACTATCCCGGCAAAAAGTTTGTAAAGATCAGCGGAGGCATCCGGCGATCTAAGCTCCACGGTCTGTTTTGTTGGCATATCCTGGTATTCCGCACTATCTGCAGGATTGGCATCTTTTATCATATTCGTTGCCCCGTTCCAGCCAAGTGGAACCCTGATAAGCACGGACCTGTTCCTGTCGCCCCAGCAAATATTTGTCGGAGCCTCCTGGTAGGGAACAAGCCTGAAGTAAGATGTAGGTATTGTATTGCCAAATGCTGTAAGGGCTTTTGAAAGGTCAAGAACCCCTGCAATCATTTTCCTGGCAGTATCACTCAGCCGTCCATCTTTTACCATAATGTTCTTCCCTTCCTTTTCAAGCATCATATGAACATGCATACCTGACCCCGCTTCGCCTACCGTTATTTTTGGAGCAAAGCTTACCTCGACTCCGTATTCAAATCCGAGCATCCTTAAGATCCATTTTGTAATCAAAAGCTGTTCTACCGCTTCGTCAGGTTCAACGGGCAGAAATTCTATCTCGTGCTGCTCAAAATCTTCTCCGTCCTTTGAAAAACTTCCGACTTCCGAATGGCCGTATTTGATCCGACAACCGGCCCTGGCGCACATTTCGAGGGCTTCAACCCGCAGATCCTCAAATTTCGCAAATGGCTTTGACTGGTGATAACCCTTCTGTTCAATAAGAGGATAGAGCTCGTCATGAGGCGATTTAATATAATATTCAAGCTCACCGAAAGTCCTGATCCTGTAACCTGTCTTCTTCGTAAATCGGGAATATGCTTTCCTGAGGATATATTCTGGTGCACTCTCAAGGGGATTGCCATTGCTGTTGTAAAATGAGCACAGGATCTCAAGAGTTGGTGTTTGAGTGAAGGGATTGACAAAGGCTGTCCGGTATCTTGGAATAACATACAGGTCGCTTGACCCGGACTCAACAAAAGAGAAAAGGCTTGATCCGTCTACTCTTTCGCCTGCCGTCAGAATAGATTCGAGATGTTCCCTGCTGAAGGGTACAAAGTTCAGTGATTTTAGCTTTCCGTCTTCAGCAGCATACCGGAAGTTGATCATGGATATCCCTTTCGCTTCGACAAACTTTATGATATCGTCACGCGTGAAGTCATGTGCCGGCTTCTGCAGGAACTGAACAAGCTCATTCGGATTCAGGAGAACATCGTTAGTTTTCATATTTTCAAAATTGAGTTTGTAAAAGTATATATTTAACCGAAGCCTTCAGATGCTAAAAATCATAATACTTGCATATTGCCTTACAGGTTGAATATTACCCTTTTTTGATTATTTTTGGAGCAGTTAAAGAGCATTAAATGAAAAAATGGATAATTTTTCCTTTAATAATATTTCTTTTCAGCTGCAAGGGGAAGCAGCCTGAAACATATTTTACTCCTGAAAAGGCAATCGGGTATTTTAAGAAGGTCGAAGATGCCTGCAACAGGGATAATGGGAAATTATGGGGGAAAAATCTCTACGGACCGGTTATTTTCATTGAACGCGGCACCAGGAGGATCATTTCAAATTTTCCGGATAATGAAGGGCTTCTGAAAGAAAAGGATGGAGTTTATATTGGCAATTATCCCAAAGAGTCTGTTATTTACAACGGTCCTGTTACTTTTGGAGGAAAGCTGTACGGGATGGCCCCTCTTCCGCCCGAAGAGGATGAATACAGGATAATCAACAGAGCTATCCATGGCCTTTTTCACCGGTACCAGGAGATGACAGGCTATACCTCATCGGGGTATATGACCGTTAACATGGATGAAAAAAATGCGAGACTCTGGTTCAAGCTTGAATTAAAGGCGCTCAGAAAAGCTCTTAATTCACAAGGCGAGGAACAGGAGCTTGCAATCAGGGATGCCCTGGTTTTCAGGGGTGCCAACCATGAATTCTACCAGAAATATGTTAAAGACGAAATCAAATTTGAAAATTATGAGGGTCTTGCAACTTTCACATATACACTGCTTTCCACTAACTTCCCGGAAGAATTTAACCGGCGGCTGATGGAAAATCTCGATAGGATATATTCTATACAATCATATTCAAGGTCATACGGGGCTATTCAGGGTGCTCTTTATGCTACCCTGCTATACCGGAAAAGCTTGGATTTTACCACCATAAAATCTGAAAATACCGATCTCGGGGAACTTGTCAGAAAAATGTATAACATCCAGCTCCCTGCAGTATGCCGTGATGTGGCTGGCAGCCTTGCTCTCAACTACGACCTTGAGGCAATAAGAGCCGAAGAAGCAAAACGTGAATCAGACATACTGGAGAGGATCCACAGGATGACCAGCACTTTTACTGAAAAACCGGTGGTTTTTCTCGAACTCGAAAGCCCTTACTTTGATTTTGAGCTTGAAGATATTCACGCCATGGATACTCTTGGCACACTTTACAGCAAGCTGCGTGTTTCAGATAACTGGGGAAAACTCACTGTAGAAGAAGGAGGCTGCCTGGTTTCAAATAATTTCAAATTCCTGAGAATAACTGCCAAAGGATTTAAGTTTGATAAAAACAGGTTCGAGGGCGAAGGATGGGTACTTCTGCTTAATAACGAATGGGAACTTGTTCCTGTGAATCAGAATTATTTCGTCAGGAAACTGCTGCCGTAACCCCCGGCCACGCTAAAGCATGGCCTGCCCCCTAAAGGGGGCCTATTACAGTAGATAAATCTGAATAAGTTAACCGAGTTAGGCCCCCTTCAGGGGGCGATCCCGCGTATCACGCGGGACGGGGGTTTATTTCTTCTTTAGTTCTTTTACTCTCTCTTCAAGTGATTTAATTTTGGAATCAGCGTCGCTTTTCTTTTTTCTTTCAAGATCCAGCACACTGGCAGGAGCATTCTTAACAAATCGCTCGTTGTCGAGTTTTTTCATTACAGATGCAAGAAATCCCCTGTAATAATCCAGCTCTTCGTGAATTCTTGCCATTTCACCCTCGACATCAAGCTTATCACCAACAGGAATAAAAAACTCGGTAGTGTTAACCATGAAGGAGGCTGCTCCTTTCTCTTTTTCTTTAATGAATCTGATTTCCGATAAATTGCAAAGCCTGACAATAACGGGGAGAAATTCCATGTCATATTTATCCTCATCAGATTTAATATAAAGGATCAGGCTCTCCTTGTTCGGAATATTCTTTTCCTTGCGAAGAGTTCTCACGGCGCTTATGGTCTCCTTTACCGTATCGAATCTCAGCACCATCTCCTTGTTGAACATTCTGGATGCAGGCATTGGTGAGATCATAAGGCTTTCGCCATCTTTTCTCTCCTCAAGCATCTGCCATATCTCCTCGGTGATGAACGGCATGAAAGGGTGCAGAAGCCTGAGAAGCGAATCAAACATTCCTGATGTAGCCTTGAAGGTTATTTTATCAACAGGTTTCTCATAATCAGGTTTGATGCTTTCGAGGTACCATCCTGAAAACTCATCCCAGAATAGTTTGTACACATTCATCAGCGCTTCTGATATCCTGAATTTTCTGAAGTTTGCATCGATCTCAGCTGTAGATTTCTTTATAACTTCATTCATCCATTTTACAGCTGCTTTCGATGATTCGGGATGATCAATATTTTCATCGACTTTCCATCCCCTGACGAGCCTGAAGGCATTCCATATCTTATTTGCGAAATTGCGGCCCTGTTCCGGAAGTGAATCGTCGTACAAAAGATCATTCCCTGCAGGAGAGCATAAAAGCATTCCGACACGTACTCCGTCGGCACCATATTTCCCGATCAGATCAAGCGGCTCTGGCGAATTACCGAGCGATTTTGACATTTTTCTTCTCTGATGGTCGCGTACCATACCGGTAAGGTAAACGTTGCTGAATGGTTTTTCTCCCCGGTATTCACAGCCGGCAATGATCATCCTTGCAACCCAGAAGAACAATATGTCTGGTGCAGTTATGAGATCATTTGTCGGGTAATAGTATTTAATATCCGCATTATCCGGCTCAAGAATTCCATTGAATGAGGTTATTGGCCAAAGCCATGAGGAGAACCAGGTGTCAAGAACATCCTCATCCTGCCTCAGGTCGCTCTCCTTAAGAGTTTTGTTACCGCTCTTTTCCCTTGCAAGCTTCAGGGCCCCGGCGGCATTCTCCGCAACGACGAACTCATTGCCTTTGTAGTACCAGGCCGGTATCCTGTGTCCCCACCAGAGCTGGCGGCTGATACACCAATCGTGCACATTCTCCATCCAGTGACGGTACAGATTTTTGAATTTTGCGGGATGGAGATGCACATCGCCATTCATCACGGCATCAAGAGCCGGTTTCGATATGCCGTCCATTTTCATGAACCATTGCATCGAGAGCTTTGGCTCAATAATAGCGTGCGTGCGCTCAGAACGCCCAATCTTGTTGTCATATGGAACAACCTTCACAAGGTTTCCTGTATGCCTGAGTTCTTTTTCTGAAAGTTCCCTTGCGGAAAACCTGTCGATTCCGACAAACATAGCAGCATTTGAACTTATGGTTCCGTCTTCATTGAAAATGTCGATTGACTCAAGGTTATGCTTTTGCCCTATCTCATAGTCATTTATATCGTGCGCCGGCGTTATTTTCAGACATCCTGTTCCAAACTCCATATCGACATACTCGTCAAAAATAAAAGGGACTTCCCTGTTTGCCATCGGAACAATTACTTTCTTGCCCTTAAGGTGTTTATACCTTTCGTCATTTGGATTTGCACATACGGCAGTATCGCCAAGGATTGTTTCCGGCCGTGTCGTTGCTACGGTCACATAATCATTCCAGCCAACAATTTTATACCGCACATAATAGAGTTTCGACTGCTCTTCAGTAAAATATACCTCTTCGTCCGATACGGCAGTTCTTGCCTGCGGATCCCAGTTGACCATCCTTACTCCCCTGTAGATAAGCCCTTTGTTATAAAGGTCAACAAACACTTTTATTACAGAATCATATCGCTTGTCATCCATTGTGAAAAGAGTTCTTTCCCAGTCACACGATGCTCCAAGCTTCTTCAGCTGTTCAAGGATTATTCCTCCGTGCTTATTGGTCCATTCCCATGCATGTTCCATGAATTTTTCCCTCGAGATGGATCTCTTCTCAATACCCTCGCTTTTAAGCTTGGCAACTACCTTGGCTTCAGTGGCAATGGATGCATGGTCAGTTCCCGGCACCCAGCATGCATTTTTGCCAAGCATCCTGGCTCTGCGAACAAGCACATCCTGGATTGTATTGTTCAGCATGTGCCCCATGTGGAGCACTCCGGTCACATTCGGCGGAGGAATAACGATGGTATATGGTTCTCTTTCGTCGGGGGTACTCCTGAAAAAGCCGTGCTTCATCCAGTAATCGTACCACTTGCTCTCTGCCTTTCCGGGCTCATATTTGGAAGGTATATCCATCGATAGGGTAGGTAAGGTTAGTTTAGTTGATCTGCAAAATTAGAAATTATTATGAATTCAATATTTTATTTACTTTCAATACTTACTGACTAAAATAATGAGATTCTTCGCTTCACTTCATTCCGCTCAGAATCTCATTATAATTTCATAAATTATCCGTTTAATAATGATTTACTTTGCATAGGATTATAAAATGTAAAAATAAACTATGCCGTCAATATCTGAGAAAGGCAAGGCTATGCCTGCATCCCCGATCAGGAAGCTTGTCCCTTATGCTGAAGAAGCAAAAAGAAAAGGAAGAAAGGTTTACCATCTGAATATCGGGCAGCCAGATATTCCGACACCCGAAGTTGCACTGAATGCCATTCGCAACCTCGATCTGAAAGTGATAGAATACAGCCACTCCGCCGGAAATGAATCGTATCGCCTCAAGCTTGCCGCCTATTACCGGAAGATCGGCATCAATATAGATCATACCGAAATACTCATTACTACCGGAGGGTCTGAAGCAATTCTCTTCGCACTGATGACATGCCTTAACCCGGGCGATGAAGTGATCATCCCTGAGCCATATTATGCCAATTATAACGGTTTTGCCACAACGGCCGGAGTTAAAATCGTTCCTGTTGCTTCCCATATCACGAATGATTTTGCGCTTCCTCCCATCCCGGAAATTGAGAAGAAGATAACTCCAAAAACCAAAGGTATTATCGTCTGCAATCCCAATAATCCAACA
This sequence comes from Bacteroidales bacterium, assembly GCA_003142255.1. Taxonomy (GTDB): domain Bacteria; phylum Bacteroidota; class Bacteroidia; order Bacteroidales; family VadinHA17; genus LD21. The sequence goes on from PLLO01000019.1 coordinate 115,000, forward strand.
GGATACCTGTATTCAAAGGAGGAGCTTTTTCACCTCAGGGATATTGTTAAAAGACATGATCTATATCTCTTTTCAGATGAGGCGTACCGCGAGTTCTGCTACGACGGGGCTGAACATTTTTCTTCAATGAACCTGGAGGGAATTGAGAAAAATGTCATTCTGATTGATTCCATTTCGAAACGATACAGTGAATGCGGGGTTAGGATCGGAGCTCTGATAACCAGGAACAAAGAGGTAATTTCCACAGCTTTGAAATTTGCACAGGCCCGTCTTTCACCTCCTGGACTAGGTCAGATTGCGGGTGAGGCTTCAATTGATACTCCGCCCGAGTACTTCAGGGAAGTAAATAAGGAGTATACAGCCAGGCGTAATTATATGGTAGAGGCTCTTAACAAGATCCCCGGGGTCTATTGCCCTAAGCCAAAAGGTGCTTTTTATGCCATGGTAAAACTACCGGTTGACAATGCTGACAAATTTGCGCAATGGCTGCTTGAGGATTTTGAATATAAGAACCAGACTGTGATGGTCGCTCCTGGATCCGGATTTTATTCTGACCCCTCCTCAGGCAAAGATGAAGTTCGAATCGCTTACGTCCTTAAGATCGATGACCTTAAGAATGCGATGGAGACTTTGGCAGAAGCATTAAAAGTTTATCCGGGAAGGAAAATGTAAAACCCCCAGCCATCAGCCAGTTGGCTGATGGCTTGCCCCCTAAAGGGGGCTAAAATTCCGAATATTTTAGTAACTTGTTTAGATATAGAGTATTAGCCCCCCTTTAGGGGGGGTGGGGGGCTTATTTATAAAGCAGATATTTCTGTCTGATTTTGCTGAATTTATCCAGTCCATCCCGCCAGGATGCCTTGATCTGATCAGCGGTCATTCCCTTCCCAATCTGCTCCCTTAAAACCGGACCGCAAGCCAGAACATCAAAATATGCTGTAAAGAATTTATCTTTCTGAGGATAATCCTGCCATGCTTCGATCAGCCACTCAAGGTTAATTCCGCGATATGGCACAAGCTTTTCTTTAATTGCATCACGAAGGTCTTTCCCGTAACATTTCAATCCCTCAAGAGAAGGATTCTTTGCTCCCGGAACACTTACCGGAGTAAAGCTGAATCCTTTGTCAGGCAGCAATGGTGATCCGTAAACCTGGAACGGGAATGGAGTTCCCCTGCCAAGAGAGATGTTTGTCCCCTCAAAGAAACATATCGACGGGTAGAGATAAACTGAAGTCTGGTTCGGCAGGTTTGGCGATGGTTTTACAGGAAGTTCATAATATGTCTTATGAGTGTAATATTTACACTTAATCACTTGCAGGTCACATTTGACTCCTCCCTTAAGCCATTTCTCTCCGTTGATCATCATGGCATATTCTCCGATAGTCATGCCGTAAACGACAGGAACGGGGTGCATCCCGACAAAAGACCTGAATGTCGTGTCAGCTATATTCCCGTCAATATAAAATCCATTCGGATCAGGCCTGTCGAGAACAATGCATTTGACCTTGTTCTCAGCACAGGCTTCCATCACATAATGAAGAGTTGAAATATAAGTGTAGAATCTGACCCCCACATCCTGAATATCAAATATCACAACTTCGATCCCGTCCAGATCTTTCGGAAACGGTTTACTATGAGACCCATAAAGGCTTATGACAGGTAATCCTGTAACAGCATCTTTCCCGTCAGAAATCGATTCACCGGCATCTGCGGCTCCCCGGAAGCCATGTTCCGGGGCGAATATTCTCTTTACATCAATGCCTTTGCTCACAAGGAAATCCACAATGTTCATGTTCCCGGTCATTGATGTCTGGTTAGCAACTACGGCTACCGTCTTACCGGTAATCAGAGGCATATAAAGATAAGGTCTTCCGGCTCCGGGAACTGGCGCTTTTCGCACTCCGTAACAGGCCGAAGTTAAAAGAATCAATATAAGTAACAGGTGGAAATGTGGCTTCATCACAACACGCATTGTAATTGTAAATCTATGATTTTAATACCATATTTCAGGTCGCACGGGAATCATTTGATTATTTATTAAATTTGAACACTTATGTAACACATGAACCTTCCGTATTTCATAGCACATCGTCTTATTAAAGGCAGAGCCGAGGGAAATTCATTTTCGAGGCCCATTAATGTAATCGCTGTAATTGGCATTGCAATGGGACTTGCCGTGATGATACTCGCCGTGGCAATATTAGCAGGTTTCAAGACGCAGGTCCGTGAGAAGGTTGTAGGGTTCGGGGCAAACATTCAGATTGTGAATTTCGATTCCAATCTATCGTTTGAGACAGCTCCAATCAATGAAGGACAGGATTTCATTCCAAAAATAAAGCAAATACCCGGTGTCAGGCATGTCCAGGTATTTGCCACAAAGGCGGGAATAATAAAGACGAACGATGAAATCCAGGGAGTGGTGCTTAAAGGTATTGGAAGCGATTTTGACTGGAGCTATTTCAGCAGCAACATGGTGGATGGCAATGTTTTTACTGTCAATGACAGCTCCCTGACATACAATGTGATCATATCAAAGAAGATCGCTGGAATGCTGAGGCTCAGGAAAGGCGATTCCTTCATAATGCATTTTGTGCAGGATCCTCCCCGTATGCGGAAATTCACCATCAGCGGCATATATGAGACCAGCTTCGAGCAGTTTGATGAGATGTACGTATTTTGCGATATAGGACATATTAAGCGCCTCAACGGCTGGAAGGACGATCAGGTAAGCGGCTTTGAGATTTTTATTAAGGATTTTGACAAGCTCGACGATATGACAACGGCGGTCAGGGATGCTGTCGGATATAAGATAACGGAAGATGAAGAAAAATTCAAGGTTACGAATATCAGGATCAAGTATCCCCAGATCTTTGACTGGCTTAACTTTCAGGATATAAATGTAATGATCATTATTTTCCTGATGCTGGTAGTTGCCGGTTTCAATATGATCTCTGGTCTTCTTATCCTGATCCTTGAAAAGACTAATATGATCGGTGTCCTCAAGGCTCTTGGTTCAAATGATATAACAATAAGGAGAATCTTTCTGTACCAGGCTGCCTGGCTTATAGGCAAAGGCCTCTTCTGGGGCAACCTTATCGGTATCGGACTGGCATTTCTGCAGCTGAAAACAGGACTGGTATCCCTTGATCCTACTTCATATTACATCAAGACTGTCCCTGTAAACCTGCAGCTTACTCACGTATTATTGCTCAATGCAGGAACAATGGCTGCAATTCTTATAATGCTTCTGGTGCCTTCCAATCTTATAAGCAGGATAACTCCCGTTAAAGCTATTAAATACGATTAACCGATTGTGAAGCCGTAACTACCTGTTTCCTGTTTTTGAAACCATGCTGAGCCTTGCCTCCTCAGGGATAATGTTCCTGTAATGGTCATACCTTTCGAGAACTTCTGTGACAAAATTAACTGATTCAGTTCCCCTGAAATAACCATTCTTTACGACTGAATCGGTATAATACTTCGGGTCAGATTTCTTAAGAAGCCATACGGCAACATTCCCATCCCATTTCTCCGGGTCCATTCCATTCTTGCCGGCAAGCTTCATGGCATCCAGAACATGTCCTGGCCCTGCATTATAGGAAGCCAGGACGAATTTTATCCGCTCCCGGGGGTCGGTGATTTTTGACTCAAATATCGACTGGAGCCGGTTAATATACATAGTACCCGCTTTGATATTATCTGAAGGCGAAGCAGTTATGTCAATCCCGTAGTTCTTCCCGGTGACCGGCATTATCTGCATGAGACCATAAGCGCCGACCCTTGATTCGACAGCAGGATCAAACCTCGACTCCTGGCATATCAGTGATGCGAGCAGCCTCCAGTCCCAGTTTATCCTTGTACTGGCCGATTTTATCATATCATCCCATTGGGATATTTTCCCGGTATTGATATAATAATAATCACTCTTTACAATGGTTTCCGAACGTGAGTTCCTGAAATATTTGGCATATAACAAGGCATACGATCCGGTACTTCTGTATAAGGCAATCCATTTATTCAGCTCAGCAAGAAGCTGCCCGGAATTGTTTTTTGGCAGACCCCATGCAATATTCTGCATGAAGCTCACGGGAGTACTTATGTCTATGTCGGGATAGTAGGTCAAATTAACCATGGCGATATTCTCATCACAGACAGTATAATCGATTTCCCCTTTTGCAACATCCTTAATAAGTTCCTCGGAATCATACGGTACCTCAATAATGTTGATTGTATCGCCAATTTCGTCTGAAAGAGTTCTCAGCCTCTCTGAATGCGCTGAATTTGCCTGTACGTATATGCTCTTATGTGCAAGATCGATTTGATTTCTTATAAGATGCTTTTCAGCGGCCTCTTCTGTAATCGAACGCCAGTTGCGGGGTTTGCGCTGCACCAGCACCTGCCTGGTCTCAGCTATCGGATCCGTAAAAAGGATCTCCTTCTTTCGTGTGGAATTGACCGTAAGCCCTAATGCAAGAAGATCAGCTTCTCCAGAATTGAGAAGGTCGAGAGCATGGTTTATCTGGTTTTCCGTTACGATCTCAAGGTCAATCCCAAGATGATCAGTGAAGGCTTTCAGGAGCTCGTAATTAAAACCCATCGGTTCTCCTTTGTAGATAAAATAATCTATCGAATTATAATCCGTAACTGCAACAAGCTTCCCCCTTTTAATTATTGAATCAAGATTTGGGGAAAGAGTGCCATTAATATTGGAGATGCCGGGTTTGTCGGTGCATGAAGTTAAAACTGCTACCAGGATTGCAAATAAAATAGTTAACTTTTTTACCAAAGATGTCGTATTAGTTAAACAATCACTTTTTTCTAAAAAAGCGGGTGCAAAGATACGACAATTTTTCAATTATAAAAGGTCCAGGCAACTCCATACCTTAACATCCTGATATTCTGAGGATAAGAGGGTATCATGAAGTAATTGTAACCCATAAAGCCCGAATTGACATGATCGAACATCACGAAGATCCTTGTCCTTTTAATCTTTACGTTGAGAAAGACGTTAATAAACGGATAATCGCCGGTCTTGGTAACATCCTGGTTGTAAAATCTGCCGGTGGCCGGCATCCAGGCATAAGGATAATATGGTGTATGATACAAAACATCCGCGCCGAACTGTGTATTAAGTCTTCCGTTTGTTTGTTTAAACCTGAAAAGGTGCTCAAAATAGAGTGCTGAGCGAACCGATAAAAGCGGAAGATCAAGCACATCAGTGTTGCTGCTTTTCTGCACAAGAAGATCGGTTGCCAGATGGAATTTCCATGCCCGGAATTCTTTCCTTGCCGTTATTGCAGCAACCGAAAGCCCCCCGGAATGCTGGGCAGGAAGCGCGGATTTATCAAAATATGTATAATTGTCAATAATCGCATATTTGAATTTCAGCTCCATTTTTCGTGCCGGAAAGGAGAAATCAGTTCCCAGGTCCATCCTGAACTCCTTATTCAGGTTATTGTTCCATTCAAAATTGAAGCTGCCCCATCTGGCATACCACAATGAGGGCTGCCTGTTCATTATATCACCGGTAACATTCCATGTTGCAATTCCTTTTTTCCAGTAGAATGATTTCGATATCCTGCCGTTCAGGGTGAAATCACCAATCCGGTATCCAGTAAGGAAAAGTTCACCGTCGGCAATCCACATGAATTTTCCACCTATATCATTATAGAGTTTACCGACAAGGACATTGCTGCTCCTGTTCCATTGAGCCGTGTCAGCACGTGAAACTGTATGAGTCGGCTGAATCTGGCTGAATCTGAAAAGCTCATTCCTGATCCCTACTCCACCTCCAAGCCTGAACTTTCTTGTTTCATCAGTTGTAAAATCAAATCTTACTGTGTTTTTAAGGCTTCGTGTATAAAGTGAATCAAAAGTTGTACTTTTATTTATATAAACAGTATCATAGAAGCCGGATATTGAATCCTTGTCTGTATAAGTTCTTTTATTGGTCTCCCACGCAAGAATGTGGGAAAATGTACCGCTAAGCCCCAGAAAACCTGATTTCTTCTTACCTGAACTATCTGCGGGAGCTGAACTTCCGCCTACCTTGTATTTTTGCACCACGAGAATGTTCCTGTTCCTGAGAATAGCATTGGCCGCATCCAGCGATCCAAGCTTTACCGGGATATCCCTTCCTGTGAAGAGTCTGAGGTCGCCGGTACTATCAATACCTCCGTTTTCATATGAGGTCAGATTATTTAAACCGGCAGCAAAATACAGCTTGTATTTCGGACCGGTATATGAAGTGTGAAATGTAAATGTCTTGTCTTCAGCTCTCTGGTAGTTATATTGCCCCAGGCTGTAAATAATATCGTATATAAATCCGAAGTTGAGGTACCTGTTGATATTCTGCGAATGGCGCACCCTGAAAGTCTGCTCAGATGTTTCCCGTGGCGCTCCGAATGTCCATACGGCTTCAGTGAATGGCAATTGTGTATCCATAAAGACAGTATGGTCGGGTGTGTACATGAATGGGTAGTAGTTTGAATAAAGGTATTTATCAGGATCGGTGATCCGGTCAAAGAAATTCAGCTGATAAAAAGGAAGGCCATAGTTTCCAAGTGTTGCATTCATCGATGAAAACCTGTCCGAAATCCTGTATCTGTTGAATAATGAAAAAACAGTATCAATTGGAAGGGTAACCTCATCTGTATAATCGGAAGAGAGGGTCCACACCCTTATTGTTTTTTGCTTTGGTGTAACCTCCTTTTGTGCAGATAATCCGGCCCACGATAACAAAAACAGTAATATCGCAAATGCTCTTTTCATCAGCGCAAATATAGAAAAAAACCGGCATTGACGCTGCACCCTATTACTCAGGCAACAGATACCTAGTCGACATTATCGTTTAGATAGGCATTGTTCTCACGAAGAACAGGTCCCTCCTCATCATCGGAAGTGAGAGTGAACTTCGACAGCTTGCTCTCAGATGCCGCTTCAGGCGAACCGACCATCATATTCCTTCTGATATATGCGGGAACATCCTCGAAAGTATCTATATTTTCCTTCATAGTTTTATTGGATAGTCCCTCCTTCTTGAGAATATTCTGCATATGCTTTACCTTCCTTAGCGTTGCCTCAGGCTTTTCGAGGTTCTCTTCCTCATTTTCGCGATTTCTGTCTCTCATAATCGCATTGTCTTCAGCTTTGCTCAGGTTGAAATTGAGTTCACCCTGTGACTCTTCCTCAAAATCGGATATTATGGAGCTATGCTTCCCCTTTTCATGCACAGTGAAATTCTCCTCAACCCTTTCAGGAATTATTTTGGGCGGAACAAGGCCGGCATTCTCGAGCATCTCGACTTTTTTCTGCTTTTTGGCCTTATAGGGCTGGAAAATGCTGTTGGCTTCAAAGCCTGTCGCGATGACTGTTACGCTTATATTTTCGCCAAGGGTTTCATCCTGCGACAAGCCCCTTATTATCAAAGCATCTTCCGAAGCTGCCTCATACATATAATCCGTTATCTCACCGAGCTCATCCATTGTGAGCTCATGTTCGCCTGTCCCGGAGCTGATATTTATTAGTATGCTTTTTGCGCCGGTAATGTCATTCGAATTAAGCAAAGGCGATGCCAGCGCATTCTCGATGGCTTTGATTGCCCTGTTTTCCCCGGCTGCAGTCCCCATGCCCATGATGGCCACGCCGGAGTCTTTCATCACTGTCTCTACATCTGCAAAGTCGACATTTATATATCCTGTCACGGTAATTATCTCAGCAATGCCTTTTACGGCAGTTGTCAGAACATCATCAGCTTTTGCGAAAGCTGATGATACGCCCTGGTTGCCGTATATCTCCCTTAGCTTTTCATTGTTGATAACAAGAAGCGAGTCGACATGATCCTTCAGCTCAGTTATACCGTCAATGGCATACCTTATGCGCACCTTCCCCTCCGATTTGAATGGAATCGTGACAACTGCAATTGTAAGCAGCCCTGCTTCCTTGCAGGCTTTGGCAATCACCGGGATTGCTCCGGTTCCGGTACCGCCCCCCATCCCTGTAGTGATAAATACCATCCTGGTATTTCCTCCCAGGGCATCCATCACATCTTCGATGTTCTCAAGCGCGGCCTTCTTTCCCTTCTCAGGCTGGCTTCCGGCCCCCATTCCCTCGGTAAGGGATTCGCCGATCTGTACCTTTACCGGGACCTGGCTTTTTGCAAGAGCCTGGTGATCGGTATTGCATACGATGAAATTCACATCCCTGATACCCTTTTCAAACATATGATTTACGGCATTGTTTCCGCCGCCGCCGATTCCCAGGACTTTTATGATGGATGATCTTTCCACAGGCAGATCAAAGTTCATTATATCGTCAGGCATAGTTGTATTTTTTAATTTGTTTATGAACAGCAGAAAATGATTTTAAAAACCATATTTAACCTCTTTAATTTATTGCTGAATCCTCAACCTCAAACATTTTCGACATCATCATTCTTATCTTTTCCGTCAATGAGGTCTTGGGCTCTTCCTGGAATCCAACAGGGGATTCATCCTTATTGGCCATAGCCTTCTCCCTGGTTTCAACTTCAGCTTTCGGAGGTCTTACAAATTCTTCCTGCTTTCCGGCACTGAACGATTTTTTGTAAGTTTCAATATAATCAAAGCCCCTCATTATGAGACCTACTGCTGTTGCATACATCGGCTGGTTTATCTCATTTTTCCCGGTACCTGCAAGGTGCTCATTCGGCAGCCCGATCCTGACATCCATAGCTGTCTTGAATTTCATGAGCTGGGGAAGATGCCTGAGCATGGCCCCTCCTCCTGTGATTACCACTCCTGCTGCAAGCTTATCGGCATATCCTGAATTCTGGATTTCGAAATTGACAAAATCTATTATCTCCTCCATTCGCGACTGTATGATATAGGCAAGACTCCTGAAAGAGATCTCCTTTGGTTCCCGGCCGCTTATCCCCGGAATGGAGACTACCTTGTCTTCCGGAGCTATGTCGCCAAGAGCAGACCCGTACTGTATCTTAAGCTGTTCAGCGTGTCTCTGCAGAATGGCACATCCCTCCTTGATATCTTTTGTAACGACGTTCCCGCCGAGAGGTATTACCGCAGTATGACGAATGATATTATCGTAGTAAACTGCCACATCGGTTGTTCCGCCTCCAATATCAACCAGCACAACTCCGGCTTCCTTCTCATCGTCGGTAAGTACTGCATCTGATGAAGCAAGTGGTTCAAGAATCATATCCTTGACTGTAAGATTCGCTTTCCTGACGCACTTTTCGATGTTCTTTGCTGCTGCAACCTGCCCGATAACAATATGGAAATTGGCTTCCAGCCTTCTGCCGCACATTCCGATAGGGCTTTTCACACCGGTTTCGTTATCTACTATGAAATTCTGTGGGATGACGTGAATGATCTCCTCACCAATGTCAATATGTATCTTATGCATATCCTCTATCAGCCTGAAGACCTCCTCTTTCTTAATTTCGTCTTCATAGTTATCGCGCGTTATATAGCCGCGGTTCTTCATGCTTTTGATATGCTGTCCGGCTATGCCGACAAACACTTCGGAAAAGATTATTCCTGATCTTTTCTGCACGTCATCAACGGTGGTCTGGATAGCATTGACGGTATCTTCAATGTTTAATACCACGCCTCTTTTCACACCTTTTGAAAGCGCCTTGCTCAACCCGAGAATTTCGATTTTGCCGTTCTCGTTTTTCTTACCGACAATTGCCACTATTTTTGTGGTCCCGATGTCGATTGCTGCTACGTACTGTTCTTTTTTATTCATATGAGTTAAATATAGTTTCTAATTATCTTTTCTTGCAAACTATCTGGTCCTTGAACTCAAGGTTTATCGTGGAATATTTATTCCATCCTACTTCAGGAAGAACCTGATCATAAAAAGCGGCCAGGTTTCTGAGCTTCCCCTTGTAGTTTTCAAATGTGCCAAGGTGAACAACATGATTCCCAACCCTTGGTATCAGGTCAATTTCATTATTACTGTCCACATAGATCTGGTCAATCTGTGCTGACCAGAAAGAATCGTCATTTATATAACTGACAAAATTGAACATGTCTTTTAATATCGAATGCTTTATACAGGTATCGAGAACACTCAGGCTGTCTAGCATGGCACCGGTTACAGTTACATTCCCTTCGACAATATGAACCCTTGGAGTATATAAATTCCTCCTTCTGAACACATGACCCTGGTCATCGACAAAATAATCTCCGCCATCAGCCGGCATAACCCTCATTATTGGGTTCCGCTGATCTGCGTATACATGAAGCCCGCCGTCAATAGTCAGGTAAACTTCCGCAGTTTTAAGCTCATGAAGAACATTAATCCTGTTTTCGATATTGAAGGTTGAAATATCCTTCAGCTTCTTTCCTATAACACTGCTGCTGTTGCCATAAACCAGGTTCGTCAGCTGTCTTTTTGTAATAAAATGGTAATCGGCTGAATCTTTTATATCTATAAAAATTCCGCTGCATGGTTTTGAGTTGGATGATGATGCAAGATAGACAGGCATTATAATAAGGTATAATACCGGCACTATCAATAATATTTTCTTCAGCCTGTTCATCTTTCTCTCAACTCCTTAAGCCTCTTTTCAATCGGTGCAACAAGTCTGTCAATATCCCCGGCGCCGATTGTAACCAGAACGTCAAGCTCATTTACATTCAGCTTACCGGGAATTTCATTCATCTCCATCATGAATTTATTTCTAAGCTTCATCCTTTCGAATATTATTCCTGACGATACCCCTTCAATAGGTTTTTCCCTGGCAGGGTAAACAGGAAGAAGAATCACCTCATCGAGCGTGTCAAGGATGGCTGCAAAACCATCTGCATGGTCGTGGGTGCGGGTAAAAAGATGCGGCTGGAAAATAGCTGTTATCTTTCTTCCTCTGAAGTACTCCCTCACAGATGTTATGAATGCCCTGATCTCTTCGGGATGATGGGCATAGTCATCAACATAAGCAAGTCCCGGTATGTTTACCCTGATATCAAACCTCCTTCTTACCCCCTGGAAAAGAATGATTGCTTTCCGTATTTCACTTTCATTAACGCCGCATTTCAATGCAACGGCGATCGCAGCGGTGAGGTTCTCGATATTGATTATTCCGGGGAAAGGGAAATGCAGATCATTAAATATTCCTGCAGGAGTCTCTAAATCGAAAGAATAATAGTCCCTCCTGTGCTCAACATTGAAGTACCTGTAATCGGAACCTGGTTCCTTCCCGTATGTCAGGCAGGTCACTCCTTCAGGAGGAATTATCTTCCCTTTTAGCTTGCAATTGTAAATAAGCGTTCCGCCTTGCCTTATCTTTCCGCAGAAAATATTATAGGCGTCGATCATCGTCTCATGATCGCCATAAATTTCCAGATGATCAGGGTCCATTGCCGTCACTACAGCCATCATCGGGCTAAGCCTGTGGAACGACCTGTCGTATTCGTCGGCTTCCATCACAGTGAACCTGCTTTCACTAAGAATGAGATTTGAATTATAGTTTTTCGATATCCCTCCCAGAAATGCCGAGCAATCGACATGTGATTGTTTCAGCAGATGGGCGGACATTGTGGAAATTGTCGTTTTGCCGTGAGTTCCTGCGACAGCTATAGTATCTGTCTCTCTTGATATTGCTCCAAGGATCTCTGATCTCTTGTAAATCGCGTACCCGTTTTTCCTGAAATATGAGAGTACTTTATTTTCGTCAGGAATTGCAGGAGTGTAAACAACAAGGACTTTCCCTTTATTTTCTGCAGCCCTGTAAAGATCAGGCATGGAATCGATATCATCAATAAAGGAAATAGTACAGCCATTCGAAGCGAGGCTGTCGGTTATCATTCCGGAGGTCCGGTCATAACCGGCAATATCATATCCTCCCTTTCTGAAATACAATGCAAGGGCGCTCATGCCGATCCCGCCGATCCCGACAAAATACATTCCTTCTATGGTGCTGAAATCAATCATGCTCCAGCCAGTTTTAAAACTTCATTCGCAATTCTTATGGCAGCATCCCGGTCAGCCATCATCTTAATATTCGCAGAAAGGGACTTTTTCTCCTCATCATCCGACATCAGCTTGATTGCCTCATCGGCAAGCATGTTTACAGCTTCATTGTCCCTGATCATAATTGCAGCATTCCTGTACGTTAAAGCCAGGGCATTTTTTGTCTGATGATCTTCAGCAACATTGGGTGAAGGCACCAGTATCACGGGTTTCCCCACCAGGCACAGCTCAGATATTGTTCCGGCACCTGCTCTCGAAATTATGATGTCGGCAGCGGCAAATGCATAGTCCATCCTGTTGATAAAGTCATGCACGGCAATGTTATGAAATGATGATCCTGAAACCAGTGCATAGATTTTTTCGAAATACTTCTTTCCGGTCTGCCATAGCCACTGGCAGTCAGATGATGCGATTTTTTGAATGTTTTCCGAAAGGCTTTTATTTATCGTTCCGGCGCCCAGCGATCCGCCAAGCACCAATATTACCGGAACATTCTTCTTAAGCCTGAAGAAAGCAAGGGCTTCGTTTTTAAGAATATCAATATCATCAAAATTCTGCCTCACCGGATTGCCGGTTTTGATTATTTTAGAGGCAGGGAAATATTTCTCCATGCCATCGTAGGCTACGCATATCACTGAAGCTTTTTTCGCAAGCAGTTTGTTGGTAACCCCGGCATAGCTGTTCTGTTCCTGTATCAGAGTCGGGATCCCCATACTCCCTGCCTGCCTCAGGACCGGTCCGCTTGCATAACCTCCCACACCAACTACAACATCAGGATTGAATTCCCTGATTATCTTCCGGGCCATGAAAAGACTCTTCACTAATTTATAGAGTACTACAATATTTTCAGGAGAGAGGTTGCGAATAAATCCCCTGATCGGAAGTCCGGCAATTTTATATCCGGCAGCAGGAACCTTTTCCATTTCCATTCTGCCTTCTGCACCTACAAAAAGGATTTCAATCCCGGGATCAATTCTCCTGAGAGCATTGGCAACCGAAATGGCAGGAAAAATGTGCCCGCCTGTGCCGCCTCCGCTTATAATTACCTTTTTATGCATTTGCAGCTTCATAGATTTTTTCACCTTCATCTACCTGTTCTTCCTCAGGCAATTCCTCTTTTTTGATTCTTGCATTGGCAACGCGGCTTACACTCAATATTGCGCCGATCGAAAAGCTCATTACCAGCACTGATGTCCTTCCCCAGCTCACCATTGGAAGTGTTTGCCCCGTTACCGGGAAAAGTCCGACAGCAACCATCATATTCATCATTGCCTGAACTACTATCATTACTATCAGCCCCAGCACCAGAAAGGCAGGGAATGCTGTTTCGCATTTTTTGGCAATGGTTATTCCCCTGAATAATAATATCATGTAGGCAAGAATAAGCGGGATTGCTCCCAGGAACAATCCGTATTCCTCTATTATAATAGCAAAGATGAAATCGGAATTTGATTGCGGGAGCATATTCCTCTGGGTGCTGTGACCCGGAGCTTTACCGAATAATCCTCCGGTTGATATTGCTATTTTGGCCTGATTTGACTGGTACTCATCGTCTCCTTCTCCGCTTCCGGAAATATAATGCTCGATCCTGTTCTTCCATACCTGTACCCTGTTGTCTTTAGTTACAACTGTAAGCACCATTGCAAAGAGCACTACTCCTACGACAGCCATTCCCACGTATGACAGGAGGAATTTAAATGGCACCCTTCCGATATATAGTATTATCATACTGATGCCAAAGATCATCATGGCAGTAGACAGGTTTTCAGGCATAATGAGGCCACAGATGATCGCAACGGGCACCATCAGGTATTTTGTTACAAGCATAAAGTCGTTAAGCTGGCCCTGGTATTTTGCAAGTGTACGGGCCAGGTATATCACCAGTGCCACCTTTGCCACATCTGATGTCTGGAGACGGAATCCGGTACCCGGTATCACAAGCCACCGTGTAGCCTCATTTACCCTTGCGCCAAAGGCAAATGTAAGTACCAGCAGCCCCGCCGAAACGATAAGGAATATTCCAGCCAGTGATGAATATATCCTGACAGGCAGATAAGAAACAAAGACAATAATGGCCAGGCTCAGCATGAGCATAATGAACTGGCTCCTTAGGAAATATGTAGTATTACCATGATAGTTTTTAAATGCAACATTTACAGACGAGCTATAAACGGCCAGCAGCGAATAGATCATAAATAGAGCAATAAGGCCCCATATAGCCCTGTCGCCCTTAAATGTCTTTGTTAGCCAGCCCTGCTGCATTCTATCTGTTATTAAAGATTTCTTACTGCGGCCTTAAACTGTCTTCCCCTGTCTTCGTAGTTATTGAACAGGTCAAAGCTTGCACAGCAAGGCGAGAGCAATACTGTCTCGCCCTTCTTTGCAAGGTAATATGAAGACCTTACCGCCTCCTCCATTGATGTTGTCTCAACAATGGTTGGCACTTTATCCTTAAAGGCATCGATTATCTTCTTGTTATCCCTGCCAAGACAGACAACCGCCTTAACCTTCTGTTTCACAACTGGGAAAAGCTCTGAATAATCGTTCCCCTTATCGACACCACCCACAATCCAGATTACATCTGTTTCCATGCATTCAAGAGCATACCATGTGGAATTCACATTTGTAGCCTTCGAGTCGTTGATAAAACTGATACCGCTAACCTTGATCACTGGTTCAAGCCTATGCTCGACTCCCTGAAAATCGGTAAGAGACTCCCTGATTATGTCTTTCCGGATGTTCAGCACTTTGCCTGCAATGGCAGCAGCCATTGAGTTGTAGGTGTTGTGACGGCCTTTTAGAGCAAATTCGTGAATGGTCATGAGGTTGGTTTTACGTGGGTAATCAATAATTAATTCGTTTTCTTCGATATATGCGGTCATATTCTTTCGTGATATGTCGGAGAAGGGCAGCATGGTCCCGCCATACTCCTTCTTTGCCAACTCAGCTTTTATTACCGGATCATCGGCCCAGTAAATGAAAAAATCCGATTTCTGCTGGTTCTGTGTTATCCTGAATTTAGAATCTATGTAATTCTGAAAATTGTAACCATACCTGTCGAGGTGATCAGGTGTTATGTTCAGCAGGATCGCGATCTCTGCCCTGAAGTCATACATGCCGTCAAGCTGGAAGCTGCTAAGCTCAATAACATAATAATCGTAAGAGCCTTCGGCCACTGCCATGGCAAAACTGTTTCCGACATTGCCGGTCATGGCTACATTCTTCCCTGCTTTCTTAAGCATGTGATAGAGAAGGTTCGTGACTGTTGTTTTACCGTTACTGCCTGTAACACATATTTTTACAGCCTTCGTATATCTGCCGGCAAATTCGATCTCTGAAATAACATGGATCCCTTTTTCGTGAAGCTTCAGAATAATAGGAGTATTCTCTTTTATCCCGGGGCTTTTTATTACCTCATCAGCAGAGAGTATCTTCTTTTCCGTATGATTTCCCTGTTCCCATTTTATGCCGTGTCTATCAAGCATTTCTTTGTACTGATCCTTAATCACACCATTGTCGGATACGAAAACGTCAAATCCATGTTTAAGCGCCAGTAATGCTGACCCTACGCCACTCTCACCTGCTCCCAGTATCACAATTTTCTTCTTCATTCAACTATCTGATCTTTAATGTCACTATGCTTACAACAGCGAGTATTATTGCCACTATCCAGAACCGTGTGACTATTTTCGGCTCCGGAAATCCTTTTTTCTGATAATGATGGTGCAGAGGAGCCATTAGGAATACTCTCCGTCCTTCGCCATATTTTCTCTTTGTCCTCTTGAACCATGCAACCTGGATGACTACTGAAAGATTTTCAACCAGGAATATCCCGCAGAGAATCGGGATGAGAAGTTCCTTCCTTATGATTATTGCAAAAACTGCAATTATTCCTCCCAGTGCCAGTGAGCCGGTATCTCCCATGAATACCTGTGCCGGGTAAGAGTTATACCACAGGAAGCCAATTGTGGCTCCGATAAATGCAGCAGCATAAATTACAAGCTCCTCTGAATGGGGAATAAACATTATATTGAGATACCTGGCATAAATGAAGTTGGACGAGACATAAGCCAGTATGGCCAATGCGACCCCTATTATTGCAGAAGTGCCTGTCGCCAGCCCATCCAGCCCGTCAGTCAGATTGGCGCCATTCGAAACCGCAGTAAGGATGAAAATAACGAAAAGAACATATACGATCCAGGTAAGAGGCTGGCGCAAAGGACCTTTTACGAATGAGACCAGCCACTTATAATCAAACTCATTATTCTTTACAAATGGGATAGTGGTCTTCGTAGACTTGGTCTCCATTGTGCTTGCTGCATTAACTTTATTTGATTCAGGCTGGTCAATAAGTTCTGTTCTCTGCCTTGTTGTCAGGTTAACGTTAGTGACCTTTTCTGCGATCACCACATCCTTGCCGAAAAACAGTACAAGCCCAACAATAATTCCGAGGCCCACCTGCCCTATTATTTTAAATCTGCCTGCCAATCCCTCCTTGTGCTTTTTGAAGATCTTTATGTAATCGTCAATAAATCCTATCAGCCCAAGCCAGACAGTTGTCAGGAGCATCAGGAGAACATAGATATTATCAAGCTTTGCAAAGAGAAGGGTCGGTACTATGATCGAAGTAAGAATGATAATTCCGCCCATTGAAGGTGTGCCTTTCTTCTGGTACTGTCCTTCCAGCCCAAGATCCCTGACTACTTCACCAATTTGTTTCTTCTGAAGAAGCAGAATCACTTTTTTTCCGATCATCAGGGAGATGAAAAGCGAAGTTATGATTGCAGCAGCCGATCTGAAGGATATATAGGTGAACATCCCGGCTCCCGGGACATGCAGATTATGAAGATATTCAAACAAATAATATAACATTTTTTCAAATATTATTTTTGAAGTAATGCTTTCTTAAGTTCCTCCCTGTCATCAAAATGGTGCTTTACTCCTTTGACATCCTGATACGTCTCGTGCCCTTTGCCTGCAACGAGTATCACATCTCCTTTGTTTGCGAGCATGACGGCAGTCTTAATTGCCTCACGCCTGTCGCAGATCCTTAATGTTTTTCCTTTCAGCTCGGGGCCAATCCCGGCTTCCATATCATTCAGAATTATTTCGGGATCTTCTGTCCGGGGATTATCTGAAGTCAGGATGACCTTTGTGCTGCCTTCGGCCGATATAGCAGCCATCTCAGGTCTTTTTGTCTTGTCGCGGTCGCCGCCGGCCCCGACTACTGTGATGAGCTGTATGTTTTTTTCCCTGATCTTGTTGAGGGTGCCGATCACATTTAAAAGTGCATCAGGCGTATGGGCATAATCCACAATTCCCGTTATCCCCCCCTGCGACCTTATAACTTCCAGCCTCCCTGCGACAGGTGTCAGATTGCTTAGGATAGTGAGTATTTCTTTCCTGTCTGCACCAAGAAGTTCTGAGGCTGCAAATACGGCTAGAAGGTTGGAGGCGTTGAAATCACCTACGAAACGAGTCCACACTTCATCTCCCATTATCTTCAGCAACATCCCTGCAAAGCTCTGCTCAACCAGGGTGCATCTGAAATCAGCTGCTCCCTTTACGGAGAATGTGTAATGGCTTGCCTTGCAGTTCTGAAGCATCACCTTACCGTTTTTATCGTCTGCATTTACGAGAGCGAATGCATTTTTTGGCAGCGAGTCAAAGAATTTTTTCTTTGCGGCAAGGTAATTGTCAAAGGTTTTATGATAGTCGAGATGATCGTGAGTGAGATTAGTGAATATGCCGCCTGCAAATTTTAATCCGGCAATCCGCTGCTGATCAGCAGAATGTGAGCTCACTTCCATGAAGGCATAATCGCAGCCGGCCTCAACCATCTCAGCCATAACCCTGTTAAGCTGGACAGGATCCGGCGTAGTGTGAGTTGCAGGAAGCTCTTTGCTTACCACATAATTACAAACAGTCGAAAAAAGGCCACACTTATGACCCAGGCCGGTAAACATTTTATAGAGCAGTGTGGCGATGGTCGTCTTTCCGTTTGTACCGGTGACGCCAACAAGCTTAAGTGAGGACGAAGGGTTGCCGAAGAAATTTGAAGCAGCCTGTCCGAGAGCCTTTGCCGAATCAGTTGTTTTTACCCATGTAACTTTCTTATCAGGAGCGGCAGGAAATGTTTCGCAGATAATTGCCGATGCTCCTGATTTGACTGCTCCGTCTATAAAACCGTGCCCGTCATTCTTTGATCCCCTTACAGCAACGAACAGTGACCCTTCCGTCACACTGCGTGAATCAAAGGTGATATTATCAATCCCTATCCTATCCTTTCCGGCAAGAGAAACTACATTGATTCCTTTTAGTATTTTTTCGAGTTCCATAGTTCTACATGTTCATATCAAGGGAAACTACCTGTCCTTCAAAATATCTGAATCCGTGTTCAGGAGATTGTCTCTGCACTTTACCTCTGCCGCTGAACTTGACTCTGTAACCTGAATTCTCAAGAAGATAAATTGCATCTCTGAGGCTCATTCCGCGAACATCCGGAACGAGTCCTTCGACAACCTTAAGTCCAACCAGCCTGACCGTGTCGCCACTCTCCCTTGTTGCTACCCAGTCAGTTTTTGCAGTTCGTTTGTATCTCACATCCAGCTCCTTCAGAACATCGTTTATATCCTCGCGGTAACCGTTCCCTGCTTCCGGCGCAACAGGTTTTATATCGTCGTAATCGGTCTTATAATCCCTGAAAAAATTTGTTGCATAGATCTTGTCAGATA
Source organism: Bacteroidales bacterium (assembly GCA_003142255.1). GTDB lineage: Bacteria > Bacteroidota > Bacteroidia > Bacteroidales > VadinHA17 > LD21. Next base: position 133,710 of record PLLO01000019.1, read on the forward strand.
TTTCCTTAAAAACCGACCCGGCTACAACGTTTCCGTAGTAGACGCCATTTGAGGGAGCATTAACCACAACGATGCATGAGTAGAGAGGATTTTCTGCAGGAAAATAACCCACAAATGAGGCCTGGTAAGATATCCCTCCGCCTGCCCTGTACCCCGATTTTCCCTTTGCGATCTGTGCTGTTCCTGTTTTCCCGGCTATTTTGTAATTCGGATTCCTGAGATTTGTTGCTGTTCCATATTGTACCACTCCCTCCATCATTGCTTTAGCCTTTCTGATTGTCGACCTGGATGCAAGTGAATTTATGATTACATCGGTGTTGTAATGTTTCAGGACATTGCCGTTGCGCATTATAGCAGTAACAAATCGTGGTTTCATCATCCTGCCATTATTGGCAACACCGTTGTAGAATGTAAGCACCTGAAGGGGTGTGAGCTGAACTTCATAGCCATGTGCCATCATCGGAAGGGAGATCCCTGACCATAATTTATCGCCCGGGTACCTTATCAGCGGCGATCCTTCTCCTTTAAGCTGAATATCAAGCTTTTCATTCAGCCTCATGGCATAAAGTCTGTTCACAAAATCCTTGGGGTTGTTTTTATAATGCTCATAAATAAGCTTGGCAGTTCCGACGTTTGATGATTTTTCAAAAACCTGTTTAACGGTCAGTTTGCCGAGTCCTTTATCTTCGTGGTCGCGTATAATCTGATTGTAGTATTTTACGGTACCGTTACCTGTATCAACTACATCACCGGTGTCGATAACGCCGTCTTCAATTGCAGCCATGAGTGACGGTAGCTTAAATGTTGAGCCCGGCTCAGTGCTCTCGGCAATGGCATAATTGTAGGATTCGTGATAGCTCCCATCGTCCCCTTTCTCGAGGTTGGCAATTGCCTTTATATCGCCTGTCTCAACTTCCATCACTACAGCGCATCCATGGTCGGCATCATGTTTTTCGAGCTGCTTCATCAATGCGGTTGATGCGACATCCTGAAGGTCAATATCAATTGTCGTCTTTACATCATTGCCGTCTTTGGAGTCGACGCTGCTTGCATTTTCAACTGTTATCCAGTCGCCGCCGGTAAGTCTCTGTTTTACAACCACTCCGTTTTTCCCGGCGAGGTCCTTGTCGAACGATCCTTCAATGCCGACTTCTGTGCCTTCAGTCCCAAGGTTCAGATAGCCTATGGTGCGGGCGGCCAGCTCTCTGTTAGGCAGAATTCTCTTGTTTTCGGCCTGTGCAACCATTCCTCCCCTGTACTGTCCTTCCCTGAAAATCGGAAGTTTTTTAAGCTGCTTGAGAGTTTCATAATCAACTTTGCGCTGGATAAGAAAGTACCTGTCGCCCCGTTTTCTGGCATCAGTAATTACGGCTTTCCATCCGGCAGGGGATCTCTGACCAAGAAATTTTGACAGGCCGGCAGAGAGTCCGTTGATACCGCTTGACCATGTCTGTCCGGACATTCCGGTGCTGCGGGTATCCATGTAAATAGTATAGTAAGGCACGGAGCTTGCCAGAAGACGACCGTCCTGGGCAAGTATATCACCCCTGGTTGCAGGCATTTCGGCAGTCTGATAAACATATTTTTCGCTCATTGCTGCCCATTTCCCATGCTGTACGACCTGCAGGACAAGTATCCTGATGAGGATGGCAATAGCAAGCAGGACAATTGCAAAATATACAATGCCACTTCTCATTACTATTTCATCCCTTACCGCCATCTTTTATTTCTTATTTACAATCACCTTGTATGGTGGTGTTTTCAATTCTTCAAGGGTAAGTCCCCTTTCTTTTATCAGGTTATATACTTCCGACTGCCGGCTCAGGTTCATAAGGTCGGCTGAAGTTGAAAGCGATTCAGATCTCAGGTCCCTGACTTCACGCTGTGTTTTTGTCAGTTCCCGTGTGATTTTTTCAGCATGGAACCTGTTGCCAATGTAAATTGCAGTAAGCAGGGTAATAAGCAGTACGTACCAGAGGTTCCTAAGAATAATTTTCTCAGTGACCATTGATCCGCTCAGAAACTCTTTCAAGAAGCTTCCGCTCTTTGCCGGGCTGGCTTTTTTGCCTTCTTTTTCCTTAATCTCTGCCATCTGCTATATTTTTTCAGCCACCCTGAGCCTGGCGCTCCTTGCCCTGCTGTTCCTGGCAACCTCATCATCGCCGGGAGTTATTCCTTTCCTGGTTATCAGCTTGAAAGGAGTTTCGGCATTGCCATAGAAATCCTTATTTTCAATGCCTTCAAAATTGCCTGTACGCATAAAATTTTTTACTACCCTGTCTTCGAGGGAATGATAGGTTATTAAGACCAGCCTTCCTCCCGGGTTAAGCAGATCGAGTGCCTGCAGCAACATCTCCTTCAGAAAATCTATCTCATGGTTTACGGCAATTCTCAAGGCCTGAAAAAGCTTCGCATAGAATTTATTTTCCTGCCTTGGCGGTGCAAGCCTGGAAACTGCCGATATAAGATCGCCTGCAGTTGCTACTGGCTTTATTGCTCTTGCACTGACAATCTCTTTTGCAATTCTTCTCGAATTGGTCAATTCTCCGTAATTGTAAAAAATATCAGCCAGCGACCCTTCGTCCATTGAAGCAATAAGCCCGGCAGCGGTAACCTGTCCGTTAGTATTCATGCGCATGTCAAGGGGTGCATCGTGACGGAAGGTGAATCCCCTGGAAGGTTCATCAAACTGGTGAAATGATACTCCAAGGTCAGCAATGAGTCCGTCAATTGACTTTATGCCATTAAATGCCAGGTTGTTTTTCAGGAATCTGAAGTTCTGGTTGAGGAAGGTGAACCTGCTGTCGGAGGGGAGGTTTTCCATAGCATCTTCATCCTGATCAAATGCTATTAGCCTTCCTTTTCCCAGATGTTTAAGAATCTCCATTGAATGCCCTCCACCCCCGAATGTAACATCGACATATATCCCGTCGGGCCGGATATTCAGCCCTTCAATACTTTCATCCAGCAATGCGGGTATATGGTAAGCCATTATTCGTCAGGATTATTATTTGCTCCGCCCATGAGTTTTTCGGCAAGGTTGGCAAACTCATCGGCAGGCATATCGATTTTATCATATACGTCAACCGCCCATATTTCTATCCTCCCGTCCTGTCCTGCGAGTACAACATCCCTGTCTGCTCCGATTAGATCCATAAGCCGCCTGGGAATCAGCATGCGGTTATTGCTGTCGAGTAATAATTCGGCCGTCCCCTTGAAGAAATTTCTCAGGAACTTGTTGTGCTCACGGTTATAAGGATTTATTCTCTTGCGGATCTTTTCAATCTGCCTGTTCCAGTCTTCAATTGAGTAGAGGACAAGACAGTTTTCGAAAATATCCTTTCGAACCACAAAATGGTCGCATGCATCAGCAGGCATCTGCTTCTTGAATGCCATAGGAAGGATTACCCTTCCCTTAACATCAGCCTTGCACGTATAGTCGCCAATAAATGTGGCCATATTTTTTTTACAAATAAAAGGCTAAGTAAATAAAAAATATCCACTTTGGCCCACTTTGGCCCACTTTTTTACCATTATTGTTGAAAATTTTTCTGGATGACCATTTACTCACCCCCTTCTGTTCCCCCTCTCTACTTCGTAAAGATGGGGAATGATTTAGTATTCAATGAATTATAACCCCCTCTTTGCAAAGCTGAGAGGGGATTGGGGGGTGAGTTCGTGGAATTTAACAGGACGACTAGTGGATAGGTCTGTATGAATGAGCAGGAAGGCCGGAGGTAAGTACAAAATTTTAATAAATTTGCATCTGCCATTTTCATAATTATTATCTCAAGATGGAAGAGTCGTCAGATAAAAAAGAATTCCAGAAAATTGATGTTGAGGATGTAATCCGTTCCAAGAATCCTTCACTGGCTAAGGCTGTTCCGAAATTCGCAATAAACTACCTGAAAAGGGTCATCCATCAGGATGAGATAAACGCTCTCCTGAAAAATAATGGAAACCGCAGGGATGTTGCATTCATAAGGGCTTCACTTGAGTTTCTTGAAATAAAATACCGGGTTTTCGGAACTGAAAACATACCGCAGTCAGGCAGATATATTTTTGTTTCAAATCATCCACTGGGAGGCCTCGATGGTCTTGTATTCATAGATCAGCTGTCGAAACATTTCAGCGACATAAAATTCCCCGTAAATGACATCCTAATGAATATCCGGAATTTATCCGGTATATTTTTACCGGTCAACAAGCATGGTGGCCAGGCAAAGGATGCAATCAGGCGACTAGAAGAGACGTACGCTTCAGGGAGCCAGATCTTATATTTTCCGGCTGGTCTCTGCTCCAGAAAAAGAAGGGGTGTTATAAAAGACCTGAAATGGCATAAGAGTTTTATATCCAAATCAGTGCAGCACAAGCGTGATATTATTCCGGCTTTCTTTTCCGGGAGAAATTCCAACTTCTTTTATAACCTTTCAAACATCAGGACTTTTCTCGGCATTAAGACGAATATTGAAATGCTCTATCTCCCGGACGAGATGTTCCAGCAAAAAAACAAGGATCTGATGCTGGTATTCGGCAAGCCAATACCATGGCAGACATTCGATAATTCACGATCAGCATTGGAATGGGCTGACTGGGTTAAAACAAAATCATATGAGCTCGAATCTCTTCTTCCAGCTGAAGGATTTTAAAATAATATTAACTTGCATCCTCATTTTTGCTTTATCAATAAAATTCTCATAATTTTTAAAGATGGAACCTGTTCCTGCCCAGTTGCCAATAGATCAGATTATTGCAGAACTTACACCAGAGAGGCTTCTTCGTAAAACGAACAACAGCAATAATGAGGTTTATGTCTTTGACAACAACAGCTCACCTGTCCTGATGCTGGAGGTTGGAAGGGTCAGGGAGATCACCTTCCGTCATGCAGGAGGCGGTACTGGCCATGCACTCGATATTGATAGTTTTGATACGGCAAAGGAGGATCCGCAGCAGCAGCTTATAGTCTGGGACCCTGAAAACAAAGCAATAATAGGCGGTTACAGATTTTACTTTCCACTAAAGGGATGCGTTAATTGCGACATCACAAAACTTGCCTCGTCCTCATACTTTAATTTCTCTGAGAAATTCATGACGAAATATTATCCTCACACGATGGAGCTCGGAAGGTCATTTGTTCATCCAGATTACCAGTCAAGAGCTCTTGCAAGAAAGAGTCTCTACGCACTTGATAACCTGTGGGACGGGCTTGGAGCTATTGTACTTGATAATCACCATCTTAAATATCTTTTCGGGAAGGTAACCATGTACCCGCATTTCAATCAGAATGCAAGAAACATGATCCTTTACTTCCTGAAGAAACACTTTAACGACCCGGATGACCTTGTGACACCAAAGGATCCAGCAAATATTGATCTCCATGTCGACGAAATGAAAAAACTATTCCGGGGCTGGAGGTACAAGCGAAACTATAAAATCCTTTCAGCTGAGGTAAGAAAGCTTGGGGAGACAATACCCCCGCTCATTAATGCTTATATGAATCTCTCTCCAACGATGCGGACTTTCGGCACTTTTATCAATCATAAATTTGGTGAAGTTGAGGAGACAGGCATAATGATCACTTTAAGAGACATTTATGTTGAAAAGATCAACAGGCATCTGGCCTCGTACAAGAAGGATTTCATGATCACGTGGTTTACACACGACCATCAATAAGCTCTTACGTTCCTTCCTTCGATATAATTTATGAATGACTGGTTGGAAACTTTATTGCCTCCTGGCGTCGGATAATTGCCGGTAAAGTACCAGTCGCCCGTATGGCCGGGACAAGCCTGGTGAAGACCTTCAATAGACTGGAAAACTATCTCAACTTCAGCTTTTATCTCTTCAGGCCTCAGCATCTCGGATATTTTTCCTGAGATTTCATCGGGGCTAAATGGCTTATAGATCTCCCTCACAAGGTTTCTTACCTCTTCAACGGGTTTCTGATTTTCTTTTTTGGCCTCTTTGTAAATTTTCTTCAGCAGATCTTCTTTTCCCCGCTCCTTCAACAATTCAATGGTAGCCCTGAAAGCGATAAGGTCTCCAAGCTTTGCCATGTCAATACCATAGCAATCGGGGTATCTCAGCTGCGGAGATGACGATACTATCACTATTTTCCTGGGATCAAGGCGGTCAAGAATCTTTATGATGCTTTTTTTAAGTGTGGTTCCTCTCACTATGGAGTCGTCAATCACCACAAGATTATCTTTCCCCCGACGTATCACTCCGTACGTTACATCGTAAACATGTCCTACAAGGTCATCCCTGCCTTTATCCTCAGTTATGAAGGTCCTGAGCTTGGCATCCTTTACTGCAATTTTTTCAACCCTTGGTCTCCTGTTGATGATGGTTTCAAGCGCCTCCCTGGTGAGTGTATTTTGCTTGTCTATTATGGTCTCAATCTTTGACTGGTTCAGGTAATCTTCCACTCCTTTTATCAGCCCGTAAAATGCGCTTTCAGCTGTATTCGGGATATATGAAAAAACGGTATTGTCAAGATCATAGTCAACTGCCTTCAGGACAGGATAAGTAAGCAATTCACCCAGCTTTTTCCTTTCGCGGTAGATATTCTTATCGGTTCCCCTCGAGAAATAAATTCTCTCAAACGAGCATTTTCTGACCTCAGCTTCTTCCCTGATCTTATCAACTGAGAATTCGCCGGAAGCCTTTACAATAAGTGCGTGAGCAGGCGGCAATTCCATTACATCATCTGTCCTGACATTGAAAATAGTCTGAATTACAGGTCTTTCTGATGCCACCACAACCACCTCGTCATCAACATAATAGAAAGCCGGTCTTATGCCTGCCGGATCCCGCATAACAAAACCGTCGCCATGACCTACCATTCCGGCCATTGCATATCCTCCGTCCCAGTCTCGGCTTGCCTTCGACAGGATAGTTACAAGGTCAAGATTTTTTTCTATCAGTGGAGATATCTCCTTCTTGGAATATCCCTGATCCTTGAAATGCCTGAAGAGGCGTTCGTTCTCCTCGTCAAGCCGGTGACCAATGTTTTCGAGTATAGTGACAGTGTCCGAAAAATCCACCGGAGTCTGGCCTAGTTTTATAAGGCTCTCGAAAACTTCACGCACATTGGTGAGATTGAAATTCCCAGCCATAACGAGGTTTTTCGATTTCCAGTTATTCTCACGGCTTACCGGGTGAACGTAGTCGATATTATAATTTCCATATGTCCCGTACCGCAGATGCCCAAGATAAATATCACATGCAAAGGGAATATTGTCTTTAACAAATGAGGCAGAATTTGATTCTTTAGGATGGGCAGACCTTATTTTTTCAATATCCTCATAAATAAGGCCGAATATCTCCTTTATGGGATTTGACCTGTTTGATCTCTGCCTGAAAATATATCTGTTTCCGGGTTCAACGTTCAGCTTTATTCCAGCAATACCGGCCCCGTCCTGTCCCCTGTTATGCTGCTTCTCCATCATCAGGTACATTTTCTGGAGGCCATAGTCCCACGATCCATATTTTTCAATATAGAATTCAATGGGCTTTCGCAACCTCAACATCGCTATGCCACATTCATGTTTTAACGGGTCGCTCATAATTATTTCTTAATCAGGTCGGGAAAATTAATCTTTGCAGGCACGGGGTACGCATTGGGGAATACCTTCCTTATAGCAAGAAGGTCCTTATAGCATGCCGTCGTGGACCTGTAGTCACCTGCCCTTATCATGAACCAGCCAGGTTCACGGTATTCAGCATAGGAGACAATATCGGGGAATTTATTGATAAATTCAGCACGTGCTTTTGCCGACTCATCGCGAGCATTTCTAACTGAACTATAATAGATCTGAATCCTGAAACCCTGCATTCCCTGCGAGCCATCCATTGTTTTTTGCATTCTGCTGGAAAGAATATACCGGCTCAAAAGTGTATCAATTGCCTGATTCTGGATTATGTCCAATTTATTATAAGTATCGCTTCGCTTAAAGAGATCTGCAGTCTTTACAAATGATTGAGAAGCGCAGAAACCTGCCGTCAGGATGGAAATTACAAAAAGCAAAAACGTTTTTCGAAACATGCGCCAAAGATAGCGGTTATTGTGAAGATGATTTAACAGCCAGGTAAAATTTTCCGGCCATTGATCCGGCTGCCATGATATTCCCTTCAGGATCGATATCAAAGCCTGATCCCAAAGTATCAGTATTATAAGGATCGCAAGCGCCGAACCATCTTATAAGCCCTTCAGAGACAACAGAATCTTTTACCTCATCATATCTTGTCTCATCAATAATAAAACAGTTCCTGCTGAGTGTCATCAGGATGTCAGAATTATTTATCAGTATTGCGCTCCCTGAATTTGAATCCTCAAGGTATTTCTTCCAGGTTATGCTGCCTGTGCTTCGCAAAGATGCTGCAAAGGAATTTTCAAGGGTTCCGGAAGTTCCTGTAACTTCTGTCTTTCCGCAAACATAAATATTCCCGGCATCGTCAGAAATCGCGTCATTGGCTGATGAACTGAAGCCTGTGTTATTATAAAGATCTGTTTCCCACAATTGATTTAAATCCACATTATATTTTAATAATGAAGCCCTGGTTTTCAAACCTGTATTTCTCCTGGTGACAGGAATATAAAGATTTCCAGATGCATCAAGAGCCGGGTCTCCAGCTGAGATAAAGCCGGTGGATGTCGCATCCTTTCTCATGAGAATCCGGCCTGTTGTATCGAACTGCAGAAACAAGAGCCCGGTTGTGCCATAGCCTGATGAATCAGCACTGGCAGTTCCGACTGCCATAAAGCTGCCCGAGCCGGAATAGCACAACCTTGTAAAATCAATATTGAATCCAGCCGATATTGTCGTATCCCATAGCTTTCTTCCATTCTTGTTAATCGCTGCGAGCAACATATCGCCATTGCTGCTGCCGGCAGCTATGAATACTGAAGTATCATACCATGCCCTGTCGAATAAGCCATCCCGTTCAGAGGCATATTCCATTATTGAAATTTTCTCTTTCGAGAGTTTTAAGAGAAAAGGATTCCCGCTTTCTTTTCCGCAGGCAACTATTCCGGAATCGGGAGAAGATGATATATAGTATGCGTTGCCCGGACCAAATGACTTCTCCCATAAGAAGCTGCTGCTCTGCTTCCTGCATGAGAATCCAAGAAAAACAATAAATAAAAGAACAAAAACCCTTTTCATGAACTTCAGTTCTACTCGAGAGCCTCAGCCAGTTCGTCGGTCATCTCAAGATTATGATAAACATTCTGGATATCATCATCATCTTCAAGAACTTCAATAAATTTGAGAACCTTTTTTGCCGATTCAACATTAAGTTTCTTGGTATCATTCGGGATTCTTTTCAATGCTGCCTCTTCCGGTTCAATTCCAAGCTCACTGAGCTTTTTGCTTATGCTTCCGAAACTTTCCTTGGCACAGGTAATGGTAATAGTATCGCCATCGACATCAAAATCTTCAGCTCCGGCATCAATCATTTCAAGTTCAACATCATCAAGTGCAAGACCTTCGTTCTTGATAGTGAAGATACCTTTCCTGTCGAAGAGGAAGGCCAGCGAACCTTTCGTACCAAGGTTTCCGCCATATTTATTGAAAGCCGACCGGATTGAAGCAACTGTCCTGTTGTTATTATCGGTCAGACATTCTGCAAAGACTGCAATGCCGTGAGGTGCATAACCCTCAAAGGAAATCTCTATATAACTTACGGCATCAGCACCAACAGCCTTTTTGATAGCTCTTTCAATATTTTCCTTTGGCATGTTGGCACCCTTTGCATTCTGTATTGCAAGTCTCAACCTGGAGTTTGTATCAGGATCGCCTCCACCCTCTTTTGCTGCAATAATTATCTCCTTGATGATCTTGGTGAATTTCTTTCCTCTCTTGGCATCAGTTGCCCCTTTCTTCCTTTTAATGGTGGACCATTTATTGTGACCTGACATACAATAGGTTTTAATTATTATGAATGCAAAATTAAATATTTCTTTAATACCTCAACCATACTTTATACTTTTGTGCGAACGAATAAGCGGTGACCGGATGAATACTATGTTCAATGTTCCGTGCACCTTGCACCGCGTGCCGTGTATCTTTAAATAGATGAATGAGAAGTATCGATGATTAAAAAAGTATATATAGAAACTTACGGCTGCCAGATGAATGTGGCTGACAGTGAAGTGGTTATGTCTATCCTTTCGGAAGCCGGGTATAAGCTGGCAGCAGATATAAATGATGCAGATCTGATCCTTATCAACACATGTTCCATCAGGGATAATGCCGAACAGCGTATCTGGAGCAGGCTCAGGACAATAAAGCATCTAAGGAAGAAAAATAGCGATCTGATTATCGGTTTGCTGGGATGTATGGCTGAGAGGCTTAAGGAGGATCTGCTTGAAACCGAGCAGCTTGTCGATATTGTTGTGGGACCTGATGCTTATCGACAGCTGCCACAGCTGGTAGACGAAGCAGGGAGCGGGCACAAAGCAGTAAATGTTCTTCTTTCACGCGATGAGACGTATGCCGATATATCGCCGGTGAGGATGGATAAAAACGGAGTATCCTCATTCGTCTCCATCATGCGTGGCTGCAATAATATGTGTGCCTACTGCGTGGTTCCATATGTAAGGGGAGCTGAGAGAAGCCGCAACCCGGAATCAATTATCCGTGAAGTAAGGGAATTGTACGATAACGGATACAGGGATGTAACACTGCTTGGGCAGAATGTTGATTCGTACTCCTGGAGAAACGGGGATAAAGCGACCGGATTTGCTGAGCTGCTTGAACTTACTGCAATGGTAAGCCCCCTGTTAAGGGTCAGATTTTCCACATCGCATCCCAAGGATATCTCTGATAGCCTGCTTGAGACCATTGCCCGTCACGATAATATCTGCAGGCATATTCATCTGCCGGCTCAGAGCGGAAGCAGCCGGATACTGAAGCTCATGAACCGGGAGTATTCGAGAGAGTGGTATATGGACCGGATCAGTGCCATTCGATCTTATATTCCAGATTGCGCCCTCTCGACAGATATGATCGCCGGATTCTGCACCGAAACCGAAGAGGATCACCGGGATTCCCTTTCACTTATGGAATGGGCGGGATTCGATTTCGCATATATGTTCAAATACAGTGAAAGGCCCGGAACAAAAGCTGCAAGGAAATTTAAAGACGACGTGCCTGATGAAATTAAAACAAGAAGGCTGAATGAAATAATCGCTCTTCAGAACAGGCTCTCGGCTCACTCCAAAAGAAATGATGTCGGAAAAACATTTGAGGTGCTGGCAGAAGGAACATCAAAAAGATCTTCGGAGCATCTTTCAGGAAGGACATCCCAGAACAAGGTAGTGGTATTTCCGAAAGGGTTAATAAAGGCAGGGGATTATGTCAATGTGATGATTGAAAGATCAACCTCAGCCACACTTATCGGCAATATAATTATTCCCTGAAAGATTTGCTCATTACTCCTCTTAATGTTAACTTGCATTAATTATTAATCTTCTTACTCATGAAGACCAGAATCTTTATTTCGATCCTTTTAGTTTTTTGCATTCCTTTCACTGCAAACAGTCAAAAATCTCATTCAAAGGATAAGAAAAAGCTTGTGATCAATGGCGTCGTCACCACAGCTGGTAAAAAACCGGTAACTGACGCACAAATCTTTGTTGATAGCATATATACAAACCGGGGAACTGATGACCTGGGGAATTATAAGGTAAATGTTAACCAGGACGCAAAGAAGATCGTTGCCTATTCACCAAAATTCGGATTTTCCGAATCTGATATCAATGGTCAGAATACAATAAACCTTACATTGGATGTTAAAACCGCGAATCTGCCCCGTTTTATAACTGAAAGCAAGATGTACCTGTCAGAGAAAAAACAAAAAGAAAAAAAGATGAACCTCTATACTGATATTTATCAGATGATAAGGCAGGAGGTTCCGGGAGTGCTTGTTTCAGGGAGGAGCATCGTGGTTCAGCAGCCGAACTCCTTTATTGGAAGCACAACGCCTCTGTTTGTTGTGGATGGCCATATTGTTCCCAGCCTTGATTACGTAAATCCTCAGGAAGTAAAATCCATAAGATTGCTTAAAGGCAGTGAAGCCACTATTTATGGAACCGAAGGAGCAAATGGCATTATCAGCGTCACACTCATTAAAGGTGGCGATAATTAGAATACCTGTTTTAATTCAGAACTTCAGATCAAAAAACAAAATCTTTAATCATGAAATTGAAGCTCCTTTCCCTTGCTCTGCTCCTGTCAATGTTTTATTTTAATCTTGATGGACAAAAAGCCAACAACAGGAAAGTAGTCATTTCCGGTTATGTCACCGATGCAAACCATAATCCTGTTTCAGGAGCTATGATCCTGATCGATAAGAAAAACACAAATATCATTACTGACAATAAGGGCTTTTACAGGGTCAAAGTGAAACCTGGCGCAAAATTATTAACCGCATTTACCCTTACCAGCGGATCAGCTGAAATAGATATCAGCGGACACACATCTATAGACCTTTCATTAAACGGCACTTTGAAAAGTAAGCCGGACAATCAGGTGAAAGATGAAAGAATCAATATCGGATATGGCACAGCCGAAAGAAAAGACATCAATTCGCAGGTGAACAGGGTGAACACAACCGATGATAAGTATGCCTCCTATTCTAATATATATGACATGTTAAAAGGTACAGTACCGGGCTTACAGGTCATTGGGAAAAGTATTTCGGTTCAGGGTCCGGGTACCCCGGGTAACAACGAGCCTCTTTTAGTAGTTGATGACAATATTGTTTCTTCGATCGATGACATCCACCCATCACAGGTAAAGTCAGTCGATGTGCTTAAAGGAGCGTCGGCATCTATTTACGGTTCCAGAGGAGCCAATGGTGTTATAATCATTCATCTGAAAGGACGCTCGGAAATGAAATAGATCCGGGTTATTTATCCTTCTTTTTTATTTCGATCATCAATTCATTAAGCTGCTGGTCTGATATTTCAGCGGGGGTATCAAGCATCACATCCCTCCCCGAATTGTTTTTGGGGAAAGCAATGAAATCGCGGATTGAATCCTGCCCGCCGAACATGGCAACCCACCTGTCGAAGCCGAAAGCAATCCCGCCGTGAGGAGGTGCCCCGTATTTAAACGCATTTAGCAGGAATCCAAACTGTAAATTTGCCTCTTCATCAGTAAATCCAAGAACCTTAAACATCAGTTTTTGAACTGAAGCATCATGTATCCTTATTGAACCTCCGCCGATCTCAACGCCGTTGATCACAAGATCATAAGCATTAGCCCGTACTTTACCCGGGTCGCTCTCCATAAGGTGAATATCTTCCGGTTTAGGTGAGGTGAAGGGATGGTGCATAGCATAATAGCGCTTCGTCTCTTCATCCCACTCCAGCAGCGGGAAATCGACTACCCATAAAGGAACAAAAGTATCTTTCTTTCTTAATCCAAGCCTGTTGCCCATTTCCAGCCTCAGCTCAGAAAGAGCGGTAAGTGTTTTATGTCTTTCTCCTGCAAGAATTAGAACAAGATCTCCCTCTTTTGCATTTATAGCTGCAGCCCATTTTTTCAATTCTTCAGGCGGATAGAATTTATCTGCCGATGATTTAAGTCCGTCTGCTCCGCACTTCAGGTAAACCATGCCTTTTGCTCCGATCTGTGGACGCTTTACAAAGTCAGTAAGTTCGTCGAGCTGTTTCCTGGAATAATCGGCACATCCTTCTGCACAAATTCCCCCTATGTATTCGGCACCGTCAAAAACCTGGAACCCATGTCCTTTGACTGTTGTGGTAATCTCTTTAAATTTCATTCCGAACCTGAGGTCTGGCTTATCGGAGCCATAATTTGCCATAGCCTCGCTGTATGGCAGCCTATTAAAAGGTTCATTGAACTCGACTCCCCTGATCTGCCTGAAAAGATATTTTGCAAGCCCCTCGAAAGTGTCGAGTATATCGTCTCTTTCGACGAACGACATTTCGCAGTCGATCTGCGAGAATTCCGGCTGCCTGTCGGCTCTCAGGTCCTCATCGCGGAAACATTTCACAATCTGAAAGTATTTGTCGAAGCCTGCTACCATCAGAAGCTGCTTTAGTGTCTGGGGCGACTGGGGCAGGGCATAAAAAGTGCCCGGCTGCATCCTGCTGGGAACAACAAAATCGCGTGCTCCCTCGGGTGTGGATTTAATAAGCACCGGCGTTTCCACCTCCACAAACCCTATCGAATCCATATATTTCCGGACTTCCTGCGACACCTTATGGCGAAGCAATATATTGTTTTTTACGCTACTTCTCCGAAGGTCGAGATACCGGTATTTCATCCTGAGCTCTTCACCCCCGTCGGTCTCCTCCTCAATTGTAAATGGGGGCAGCTCGCTGCGGTTAAGGATTACAAGCCTCGAGACTTCGATCTCGATCTCTCCTGTCGGAATTTTCATATTTTTATTGCTCCGCTCCCTAACCTTCCCGGAAGCCTGAACCACAAATTCACGGCCCAGTTTCCTTGCCTGCCCGCACAGTTCATGATCTGCCTCCATATTAAATACCAGCTGGGTTATCCCGTATCTGTCGCGGAGATCGACAAAGGTCATTCCCCCCAGGTCTCTCGATTTCTGAACCCATCCGCACAAAGTTACATTCTTCGCCGTATCCTTTATTGTGAGCTCTCCGCATGTATGTGTCCTGTACATTTTCTTTCTGTTATAATTTCAGCAAAAATAAGAAATAATCCGGATGTCATGAGTCCCGATTTCTTCATACTTTTGACTTATTAAAAAACATGCATGGCTGAAAGGAAACACGAGAAGTTCATGAGGGCCGCTCTTGAGGAAGCGATGAAAGCGTTTGAAAAGCAGGAAGTTCCGGTTGGCGCCGTGGTTGTTTGCAATGATGCAATAATTGCGCGGGCACATAATCTGACAGAGACTTTGAATGATCCCACAGCACATGCGGAAATGCAGGCAATAACTGCTGCTGCGAACTGGCTTGGAGGAAAATACCTGAATGATTGTACAATCTATGTAACTCTTGAGCCATGCGCCATGTGCGCAGGGGCGATAGGCTGGAGCCAGGCGCCTGTAATCGTGTACGGGGCTGATGATGAGAAAAAAGGCTATACAAAAGTAAAAGGTCAGCTTCTTCATCCGAAGACAAAAGTAGTGAAGGGAGTACTGGAACAGGAGTGCCGGGAGGTGATGGTGAAGTTCTTCAAAAGTAAAAGGTAATCCGAAATCCTATTGTAAAGAGGTATTAAGCTGCTTCCCTCCTTTTCCCTGATTTTTTGGCTGAAGCCCGGGACCGATTTTCGTCGCAGAACAAGGTTTTTTGATAAAAACGCGGTAAGTTTACTAAAATTTAAGGATATGACTTTCGACAATAGCAAGACAATAATCGGTGTAAGGATCAAAATTTTCTTTGCAACAATCCTCCTGCTTGGCTGGGTTGGAGTTGTATACATCGCCGGGCTGATAAAATCTCCGATTCTGGGACTTGACGATTCTATCTGGACCTTTGCCCTGGTAATAGTATGGATATTAATTGCCTTCCTCCCGATGATCCTGAATTATCAGTTCATCTTCTTTTCTGACGATGGCAATGACATTGTTTTCAAATACTTTACAGCTGGTATCGTCGGAGGAAAAAAGAATACCATAGAAATAAACAAAGGCACCTTCGCCGGATTCAGGATCGAATCAAAATATTTCGGGATGACCAAAAGCTTAATTCTTTTCCAGAAACTTGTCCAGGGAGTAGCAAAATTCCCCCCGATATATATCACCGCTCTCACTAAGGATCAGCAGGCAAAACTCATTCATGCACTCAGCCAGTATGCACCTCAATCTTAAATTTTTTAACTCTATAATATGAGTTAAATCATTTTTAATGAATAAACTAGAGACCACCTTTGTCTATTGAATTTTTAAAAATGTTTTATTGGATTAATTGACCCCTTTCCCATCCTTCCCCCAGAGGGGAAGGCATAAATTCGAACATTTCCCCCTTGGGGGAAAATGAAAGGGGATAAAAATGAAAAAAGAAACTTAAGATTTAACCCATTATAATTACTCACTTAAAATATTTTTACCATGAATGTAGATAAGATAATGAATAACCTCGAAAAGAAACATCCCGGAGAGGTTGAGTATTTACAGGCAGTAAGGGAAGTGCTTGAATCGATAGAGGAAGTCTATAATGAAAATCCTCAGTTTGAATCGGCAAATATAATTGAACGGCTTATTGAACCGGACCGCGTGATTATGTTTAAAGTACCATGGGTCGATGATGAAGGCAACGTTAAAGTGAATCTCGGTTATCGCATTCAGTTTAATAATGCTATCGGCCCTTATAAGGGAGGCCTCCGCTTTCACCCAAGCGTAAACCTCTCGATATTGAAGTTCCTCGGCTTTGAGCAGATCTTTAAAAATTCACTTACAACCCTGCCTATGGGCGGAGGAAAAGGAGGGTCAGACTTTGACCCCAAAGGAAAATCAAATGCTGAAGTAATGCGCTTCTGCCAGTCTTTCATGCTGCAGCTGTGGAAATATATCGGTCCTGAAACTGATGTCCCCGCAGGTGATATTGGTGTTGGTGGCCGTGAAATAGGATTCCTTTACGGAATGTATAAAAAACTGAAAGGCGATCATACCGGTGTTCTTACGGGCAAGGGAAGCAACTGGGGAGGATCTCTGGTCAGGCCTGAAGCAACAGGATTCGGTGGAATTTACTTTGCCAAGGAAATGCTCGCAACCAGGAATGAGACATTGAAAGGCAAAACTATTTCGATATCAGGATTTGGCAACGTGGCTTGGGGCGCTGCTTTGAAGGCAACTGAACTTGGTGGAAAAGTTGTTACCATTTCCGGTCCCGATGGTTATGTATATGATAAAGATGGAATCTCTGGTAAAAAGATCGATTATATGCTGGACCTTCGGGCTTCAAATGAAGATATTGTTAAACCATATTCTTATGCATTTGAGGGTGTTGAATTCCATGAGGGAAAAAGGCCATGGGAAGTAAAGGTCGATATAGCATTGCCCTGTGCAACACAAAACGAGCTTACGGGTGAAGATGCCAAAACTCTTATTAAAAACGGCGTTATCATGGTAGCTGAAGTATCAAATATGGGATGCACTCCTGAGGCAGTGGAAGAATTTCATAAAAACAAAGTGTTATTCGCCCCCGGAAAAGCTGTCAATGCGGGAGGTGTTGCCACATCAGGCCTTGAAATGACCCAAAACTCGATGAAGCTCCATTGGAGCCGCCAGGAAGTTGATGACCGCCTGCATGAGATCATGTGCAATATCCATGGCCAGTGCGTGAAGTACGGCAAGCGTGAAGACGGGTATGTTGATTATGTGAAGGGCGCAAACATTGCAGGATTCCTCAATGTCGCAAATTCAATGATCGATATGGGTGTGATCTGATACACCTCCGTGGATAAAAAAATGTAGGGGACGCTATGCATGGCGTCCCTACATTTTTTTATATTTACATGTCTCAATTTTTCGTGCTATGTCAGAAAATGTTTCGCTGAAGCATAAAATTGCTTTAGGCCTTATCCCACATATAGGAGATATTAATGCCCGCAAGCTGGTTGCTCATTTCGGAAGCGTGGAGGCTCTCTTCCGAGAGCCCTACAGGAACCTTGTGAAGATCCCCGGTATAGGGTCGGGCCTTGCAAAATATATAACCGACAGGTCATATCTTGAAGCTGCCGAAAAGGAGGCAGAATATGTCACAAAAAAGAATATCAGAACATATTTCTATCTCGATAACGATTATCCTTTCAGGCTAAGGCAATGCGATGATTCGCCCGTGGTTTTCTTTTATAAAGGAACATGCAGTCTCGACGCTACCAAAATGTTGGGTGTGGTCGGGACAAGAAGCTCAACCCCTCATGGAAAAGAGATGTGCGATAAAATAATCGGGGGTCTGGCTGCAGGCCATCCTGATCTGGTAATTGTCAGCGGACTTGCCTACGGAATTGACGTAACGGCACATAAGGCAGCCCTCTCATTCAATCTTCCGACAATAGGTGTTCTCGGACACGGATTGAAAACAATGTATCCTTCTATGCATACTTCTACTGCTGAAGCTATGCTTAAGAACGGAGGACTGCTTTCTGATTTTCTTTCAGATGCTCTTCCTGAAAGGAATAATTTTCTGAAGAGGAACAGGATCATCGCAGGGCTCTCTGATGCCGTGGTGGTAGTGGAATCAGGGATCAAGGGCGGCGCTTTGATAACAGCCGACATAGCAAACTCCTATAATCGCGATGTTTTCGCTGTACCAGGAAGGCCTGACGACCAGTGGTCTGCCGGCTGTAACGCTCTTATTAAAAGCAATAAAGCAGCCCTGGCAGGATCTTCTGAAGATATTGAATATTTTCTTGACTGGAAATCAGAGAAAGCAAAGCCTCCTGTTCAGAAAACTCTTTTCTCGGAGATGGATGAGACTGAAAAAACAATTTTTGACCTCCTTTCGAAGGAAAACGAGCTGAATATTGATGCAATATGCAGAACACTGGGACTTCCGGTGTATAAACTCTCATCCCTTTTGCTTCAAATGGAGTTTAAAGGTCTTGTAAAATGTTACCCCGGAAACCTTTACAGGACAACTTAATATTATCAACCATAACACAACTGTTCCTTTTAAATATTTTGTCCATAAGGGTATTTAATTCCAAAGTCATTAGTTCAACCGCTATCGGCTGGTAATCTGACATTTAAACATCTGCATTAGTTGGCGTGTAGAGTGAAATTATTATCATTTCTTTTGGTTTTCCTATTATCATTTTAATAATTTTAACCTCAGGAAAACCTTTAACTAAAACTTTTTTGTATGGATCCGAGAGTACAACAATTTATGGCCATGATAAAGGCTAAGAATCCGGGTGAAAATGAATTTCACCAGGCAGTTCAGGAGGTTTCAGAATCTTTGATTCCTTTTATCGAAGAAAATCCCAAATACAAACATGCAAAGATCCTTGAGAGAATTGCAGAACCCGAAAGGACTTTGATCTTCAGGGTTCCATGGCTCGATGACAAGGGAGAAGTGCAGATCAACCGCGGCTTCCGCATCGAGATGAACAGCGCAATAGGTCCTTACAAGGGCGGGCTTCGCTTCCACCCTACTGTAAACCTTGGCATTTTAAAGTTCCTCGCTTTCGAGCAGGTATTTAAAAACAGCCTTACCACTCTCCCGATGGGGGGCGGGAAAGGAGGTTCCGACTTCGACCCTAAAGGCAAATCCGACAATGAAGTAATGAGATTCTGCCAGAGCTTTATGACCGAGCTGTTCCGTCATATCGGTGCAGATACTGATGTCCCGGCTGGCGATATAGGTGTCGGTGGAAGGGAAATTGGTTTTCTTTTCGGTCAGTATAAAAGACTAAAAAACGAATTCACAGGAGTATTGACAGGCAAGGGTATAGAATGGGGAGGATCTTTGATCCGTCCTGAAGCTACCGGTTATGGCAACACATATTTTGCCCAGGAAATGCTTGCCACCCGTGGTCAAAACTTCGAAGGAAAGACGGTTTGTATCTCCGGATCAGGCAACGTTGCACAGTATGCAACCGAGAAGGTTACCCAGCTTGGCGGGAAAGTAGTCACCTCATCAGATTCGAACGGTTTTATTTATGATCCGAAAGGCATCGATGCCGAAAAGCTAAAGTATATTATGGACCTGAAGAATATCAGGAGAGGAAGAATAAAGGAGTATGCTGAAAAATTCGGAGTTGAATATTTTGAGAGCAAGAGACCATGGGTTATCAAGTGTGACATTGCAATGCCCTGTGCAACGCAGAATGAAATAAATGAGGAAGAAGCTAAATTGCTTGTTAAGAACGGTTGCACCTGCGTATCAGAAGGTTCAAACATGCCATCCATACCCGAAGCAGTAATAGTATTCCTCAATGCCAAGATCCTTTACGGTCCGGGTAAGGCTGCGAATGCAGGCGGTGTAGCAACCTCAGGGCTTGAAATGACCCAGAACTCAATGCGTCTGCCATGGTCGAGCGAAGAGGTTGATCAAAGGCTTCATTCAATTATGAAGAACATCCACAGTACATGTGTCAAATACGGCACCAAAGATGATGGTTTTATAAACTATGTCGATGGAGCCAATATAGGAGGATTTGTAAAAGTGGCCAACGCCATGATCGCACAGGGGGTCGTTTAATGCAATTGATCGACACACATACTCATCTCTACCTGCCGGAATTTGATTCCGACAGGGACGAGATGGTTAACAGAGCTGTCAGCAGCGGAGTAGTAAAGCTGCTTTTGCCTAATATCGACTTGGAATCAGTCGGGGCTATGCTCTCTGCTGCTGACAGATATAAAAATATTTGCTTCCCCATGATCGGGCTTCACCCGACTTCGGTTATGAGTGATTTTAAGGCTCAGGTTAATGAGCTTGAAAAAATTTCAACAGAACATAAGTTTATTGCGATCGGTGAAATCGGTATCGACCTTTATTGGGATAAAACCTTCATGAAGGAGCAGATGGATGCATTCAGGCAGCAGGTTGAATTCGCGATAAAAGCAGAGTTGCCGGTGGTGGTCCATTCAAGAAATGCTTTCCCCGAAGTATTTTCAGTTCTCGATGAATTTGCCGGTGAGAAGCTTACCGGTGTCCTGCATGCTTTCTCTGGAAGCATTCAGGATGCTGAAAAAGCTGTCGGCATTGGTTTTATGCTGGGCATCGGCGGCCCGGTAACTTATAAAAACTCGAAACTGGGTAATATCGTCGAAGTGACAGGAATAAGTAACATTATTCTGGAGACAGATTCTCCTTATCTTACTCCCGTCCCCTACAGGGGAAAAAGAAATGAGAGTTCTTATATTTGCATCATCAATAAAAAGATCGCGGAGATATTCCGGATTAGTGAAGATGAGAGCGCAAGTGTGACTTTTGAGAATTCATGCAGGCTTTTTAAAATCTGAATTTACCATGAGCAGGAAAAAAGATATTTCAATTCTTATAATATATACCGGGGGTACCATTGGGATGATCCATGACCCGGTTACGGGAGCGCTGGTTCCGATCGACTTCAAACATATAACCAAGCATGTACCTGAACTGAGTAAATTAGGGTACATACTTCAGTCAATGACATTCGATCCCGTTCAGGATTCTTCCAATATTGATCCGGATGTTTGGGTCAGGATGGCTGAAACGATAGAAAAGAACTACGATAAATTTGACGGTTTTGTGGTTTTGCATGGTACCGATACAATGGCATATTCTGCCTCTGCTCTCAGTTATATGCTGGAGAATCTTTCCAAGCCGGTAGTATTCACAGGTTCCCAGCTTCCAATCGGGCTCCTCCGGACTGACGGTCGGGAAAACCTTATCACTGCCATTGAGATTGCCGCAGCAAAAGAAAACGGGGTTGCTCTTGTTCCTGAAGTATCAATATATTTTGACAGCGAACTGACAAGGGGAAACCGTACCACAAAATTCAGCGCTGAACATTTTGATGCGTTCAATTCTCCGAATTATCCTGCTCTTGCCGAAGTCGGCCTTCATATTAAATACAATGTCAACCATATACTATACCCTCCAAAAAAGAGCAAGCTGAAGGTTCACTGCAAGTTCGACAATAATGTTGCCATACTGAAACTGTTTCCCGGTATTAACAGGAATCTTGTTCAGGCAATTATAAATACCAAAGGGCTTAAAGGACTTATTATTGAAACATTCGGTTCAGGAAATGCCCCTACATATAAATGGTTTATCGATGATCTTAAGCTATTTATGAGTCGCGGAGGAATAATATATAATGTCACCCAGTGTCATGGTGGCAGCGTGGAGATGGGATTGTACGAGACCAGCCGCGAGATGCTTACTGCCGGTGTTATAAGTGGGAAGGATATAACCTCCGAAGCCTCTGTCACCAAGCTTATGCATCTTCTGGGAGTCTGCTCGTCTACTAAGGAAGTGTTAAAATATTTAAGCAAGCCGCTTGCAGGAGAAATTTCCTGACAGTCCAATTTTAAAAATATTTTCGTAATTTGCGCCGCTGTTTTTCAGCGCCTTCTATTATTCTGGAGAGATGCAAGAGTGGTTTAATTGGCACGCCTGGAAAGCGTGTGTACCTCAAAAGGGTACCGGGGGTTCGAATCCCCCTCTCTCCGCAAAATTGAAAGCAAATAAAAGCAACGTCCTGTAAAATGATTGATTTACAGGGCGTTTTTATTTTACCACCGTGCAACCTAATGCAGAAAAAAGCATCTCCTCGGTGTCTTATTTGGTGGACATGAATTTTTGAATCCCAACTCCACCGAATGAATTATAATGCATTGATATGCATTGATTTGCAGTTGCAATATTCTTAAGAATATTGTACCTTTATAGCGATTTTTTTAACTTAAATCGGTGGCGATGAAAACAGAAAAATCAACTTTCAGAATCTTATTCTATTTAAAAAGAACTAAAATCTTGAATAACGGTGAGTTAACGATTTTTATGAGAATCACTGTTGACGGTGAAAGAGCTGAGGTTTCAACACATCAAAGCGTTGAACCCCACCTGTGGAATCAGGAAAAAGGAATTGTTAAGGGTCTCTCCAACTCATCAAAACAGGTGAACGATTACCTTGAGCACCTCAAACTCAAGGTGTACAGGCATAAAAAAGAACTTGAAAGCGATGACCAGGAGGTTATTGCAAGGACCCTGGGTGATTTATTGCAGGGTAAAAATTCACGACGAAAAGGACTCGTAGAATTATTCCTGGAACACAATAACCGTTGTAGAGAGCTGGTTGGGAAAGATATTGCTCCTGCTACCCTAACCCGGTATGAAACAACCCTGATGCACGTAAAAAACTTTATTCAAACAAAATACCGGCAACAGGACATGCCTTTGCAGAGTGTCAATCATGAGTTTCTTAAAAATTTTGAACACTATTTAAAGACCGTTCGTAATTGTGGACACAATACAACGGTTAAATACATCCGTAATTTAAGGAAGATCATCCGCATGGCTCTTGCCAACGACTGGCTCAAAAAAGATCCGTTCAGGAGTATTACTTACCGTCTTAAGGAGGTTAACCGAGCTTATCTGACAGACCCGGAATTAAAATTACTTATCAATAAAGAATTTTCCAACGAACGCTTGAGGCGGGTAAAAGATATATTTCTTTTCTGTTGTTTTACCGGACTGGCTTTCTCGGATGTTAAGAACCTGACTAGAGAAAATATAACAATAGGTATTAATAACCAGAAATGGCTAAGAACAAAAAGAAAAAAGACAGGCAATCCAAGTGAAATACCCTTATTGGATGTACCCACTGCCATTATAAAAAAATATGAGAATGATCCGGTATGTTTACTGGAGCAAAAACTTCTACCAGTTGGTAGTAATCAAAAAATGAATGCGTATCTCAAGGAAATTGCTGATTTGTGCGATATCAACAAAAATCTTTCAACACATACTGCCCGGCACACCTTTGCAACAACTGTAACCCTGACCCATGGAGTTTCAATGGAAGCTGTTTCCAAAATGCTTGGACATACAAACCTGTTTATGACTCGAAAATATGCCAAAGTCGATGAGCATTATATATCTCAGGAAACTATAGGTATAGAAGAAAAACTTAAAAAATCTGTATCATGAATATTCTGGTTTTAAATAGTTCAGAGAAATGCTTTGCTACGCAGAGCATAATAAAGGCTGGTGAAAAGCATGGTCATAAAATGATAATCCTTGATCCCGCCTACTTTTCTCCTCTTGTTTCTAATATTGAAGGAGGTTATGACCGGATCTATGATCTTCTCCCGAGGACTGCGTCAAGGATAACTATTAAGGAAATCGATGCCATTATCCCAAGGATAGGCAATAATCTCATTTATAATTCATTCATTCTTGAACATCTTGCGGAGAATCTGGGTATTTATTCAATCCAATCTGCATCCAGGATACGTGCTGCTGCAAACAAATTTCATACTTTACTGCTCTCCAGGAGATAAGCGTCCAAAATCAACAGTCATCATGGACATATAAACTGAAGCAAATTTATCCCACGGAATCACCTTGCTGAGCTTGACCCACCGATTATCAGCTAGTAATGAAGTTTGAAAAGGAGTTTTGAACTCTTCAATTGTCAATTGCCGGTCAGAATTGTACTTTACCATAAATGCAAATATTTTTAACGGAATTTATGTTTTAATTTGCATTTTAACTATTTATTTATGCTAAAGATATTAACATATATCATTGATTAATAACATTATACGTACATATATTTATTTTTTCAGCAAACCCTAATTAATTTGAACGACAGGTTATTGTATGTCGTGAAAATATTATGAAACAATTACATATTATTTAAATTATGGCCAGACAATGACAACTTTCCCGCATTTTCCTTCATCCATTACCCGGTAAGCGTCAGCAGCATTATCTAAGGAAAAGGTATGACTTACTATAATTTCCGGATGAACATTCCATCTAACCAATTTTTCCACCAAATCTTCCAGGTGAGGTATAGAGGTTACCCATGATCCGTAAATTGTTATTTGTTTATGAATAATATCCCTGCTGGGTTCAAATTGAACTGTTCCTCCCTCTCCAACAAAAACAGTACGACCCCATTGCCTGGTTCCCTGTATGGCAAGCAATCTGCCTGCAGCGCTACCCGAGCAGTCAACAGATACTTCAGTACCATATCCATCTGTTTCCAGAAGAATTTGTTTTAATGCATCTGAGTCAGATAAAAAGGCTGAATCTACGAGGTTAAGTTTTTTTGCCAGATTTAATCTTTCTGATACAGTATCAACACCAATTAGTTTTGAAGCACCCATTTGTTTTGCTAACATTAATATAGCCAGACCAATCGGGCCTAAACCGACAACAAGTATCCTGTCTTTTCCTGACAGATTTACGCGATTCACAGCTTCATAGGCAGTTCCAAATCCACAAGCGCATAATGCACCATCAATATAGGTTAAAGGCTCAGGAAGTAAAACCAAATCAGCTTCATTTGCTAAAATAAAATCAGCATGCCCTCCATTCCTTTGCCACCCGTAAGCAGCCCGTAAATCGCTGCTGCAACTTATCTGGTATCCAATTCGGCAGTCGTGACATATTCCACAACCGGAAATGTGATAAATTATTACCCGGTCATCTAATTTAAAACGAACCACACCGGGTCCGACGGATACTATCTGTCCACATGGCTCATGACCTGCTATCACATCCTGGTAGGCTTCTGCCCCTTTCCCAAGATGTTCACGATATATAGCCCTGATATCGCTTCCACATATGGATGAAGCTTTCATTTTTATTAGAACTTGACCTTGTCCGGGTTCGGGGATAGGGAACTGTTTGAATTCAACAGTACTGTTTCCCGGCAAAAAAACTCCCTTCATAGTATTCATAATATTCCCTCCTTTTATATTCTTTAAAACGATTTAGGTAATTATACTTTATAATTTAAAACCTTACACTCATTTTGAAGTGATGATATTTAATATATATGCATTCTGGTTATACTATTCCGACTCAAAAATGTTTCTTCTTTAAAGTTTCTTCTTTGTCTGTAATCCCTGTAAAAGTACTGCAACGATAATTATCAGTCCTTTAATGACTTGCTGGGGATATGCAGGAATATCCTGGAGGTTCATTATATTACCAATCATCCCAAGAATAAGAACTCCAAGCAAAGTATTTACAGCAGAACCTTTACCTCCGCTCAGATTTGCTCCACCAATTACAACTGCAGCAATGACGTCTAGTTCTAAGCCAACTCCGATTATCGGAGAACCCACCCCTGTTCTTGAGGTACTTATAATTCCAGCTATTGCTGCAAATCCACCTGTTATACAATAGACCATGAATTTGTAATATTTAAGTTTAATGCCAGATAGCCGTACGGCTTCCTCATTGCTTCCAATTGCTATTATTATTCTGCCAAAAACAGTATATTTCAAGATAATAAAGACAAGGATGAAAACAATAAACATTAAAAATACAGGGTATGGAATTCCAAGTAAATAGCCTGATCCAAAGTTAATTAAAGCTGATCCAGATGTATTTAATATTATTGGTGATCCTTTAGAGATAATAAATCCCAACCCCCTTGAAATTGTCATTAATGCGAGGGTAGCTATAAATGGGGCAATTCTATGAACTGATATCAGGTAACCTGAAAAAGAACCAATGGCAACACCTGCAATTACTGAACAAATCAAAGCAATTGCCACGGGCATATAGAGGAGAAAACTACCACAAAGCACGCTTGTCAAAGCAACAATTGAGCCAACTGATAAATCAATTCCTCCTGTTAAAATCACTAATAGCATGCCCATGCTGATGATACCAATTCCAGAAACCTGCCGTAATAAATTGGAAATATTTGTATGGGTAAAGAACACATCAGAAATAGTTGATGATATTATGACCATTATCAAAAAGATAACAAGTGTATCATATTCAATTAAGAAATGTAAAGCTTTTAATACACGTTTTTTTGTTATCGACATTTTTATCTAATATTACTTTTATTTTTTCGACTCTTTAGGTTACAAATCCTTTATCTTTCTTATTCCAGACTAAGCTACTTCAATACTCCATCCAAAAGTTAAAATAGAATTCTTAAAATGGTATAGTTATATTAATTATCAAATCACAACTAGAAGCATCTACTATCCTACAGCTATCCTTAATATGTGCTCT
Organism: Bacteroidales bacterium; assembly: GCA_003142255.1. Lineage (GTDB taxonomy): Bacteria > Bacteroidota > Bacteroidia > Bacteroidales > VadinHA17 > LD21. The sequence continues at coordinate 160,372 of PLLO01000019.1, forward strand.
ACAGAAAACTCATCTTTTTCTATCATATCTTGAACTGCCCCCTCCTTCATTACCAATATCCGATCACAGACCCCCATTACTTCAAGTATCTCTGAAGAAATCATAACGATGCACATTCCCTTAGCAGCCAGTTCGTTAATGAGATTGTATATTTCAACCTTCGCGCCAACATCGATGCCTCTTGTTGGTTCATCCAGAAAAAGTACTTTGCAATCTATTCCAAGCCATTTGGCGAGGATTACTTTTTGCTGGTTTCCACCACTCAGATCAGATACTATAACTTCGGAACTTTCGGCTTTAATTGCTAGCTTTTCCATAAGTTGAAGTGTATAGCAATTTTCTTTCTTATTCTTTATAAAGCCCAATTTATTGGATAGTCTACCAAGATTCGTAAGACTTATATTACATTTGATAGACATAGGTAATATTATTCCCTGGTTCTTCCTGTCTTCAGGAACAAGGCCTAACCCAGAACTAACAGCATCGGCAGGTGATGCTATATTCAAGTCGACTCCATTTAATCGGATTGTTCCACTCTTTTTTTTATCAGCTGAAAAAATTGCCCTTACCGTTTCGGTTCTGCCACTTCCGACTAATCCAGTAATACCTAATATTTCTCCCTCATGAACAGAAAAAGTGACATTCTTTACTTTATCCCTGACACAGATATTTTCCACCTTAAAGATCTCATCACCATGAATTATTTCCCTTTTAGGGAAATAAGCATTCAATTTTCTGCCAATCATTAGCTTTATAATATCTTCCTTGTTTATTTCAGGTACAAGGTAGCAACCACTTACTCTGCCATCTTTTAAGACGGTTATACTATCAGCAATAATGAAGATCTCTTCAATACGATGTGAAATGTAAATTATAGTTACGCCTTTCTGTTTCAGTCTTTTCAGAACATCAAACAGAAGAGAAGTTTCATTAGGAGCTAAAACAGCCGTTGGTTCATCAAGAATAAGTATTTTAACATTTTCAGATAAAGCTTTTGCTATCTCAACAATCTGTTGATCAGCGATGCTCAGATCCCTGATTTTGGTAAGTGGATTAATAGCAAATCCAAGGCTGGTAATAAGTTCATTTGCATTTCTGTTCATTTTCTGCCACCGCATGAATATTTTTTTTTCACTAAGCGTGTGGAGGTAAATATTCTCAGATACTGATAAATCAGGAACAAGTGAGAACTCCTGATAAATAATACCAATGCCGGCTTTTCTGCCATCTTGTGGATTCTTTATTTCAACTTCAACTCCATCAATTTTAATAATTCCATTATCCTTCTTACAAGCACCGGAAAGAATTTTAACCAATGTCGATTTGCCTGCACCATTTTCTCCGACAAGAGCGTGAATCTCACCTGGTTTACTTTTTAAAGTAACTTTCTGTAAGGCATTAATCCCACCAAATGATTTACTAACATTTAATAATTCTACACGATACTCAGGAGACATATCTTATATATTGATTTCGATCCAGATTAATAATTTAGTTTGGGTATTAATTTCACTAAGTAATGCCCATGGGTGTCTTAGCAATGATAATTTTATTATTCCTAAAAATAATATAATATTCAAAATAATTATCAGCTACCAGCTTCACATTATGATCCGTCCATTTCATCAACTTAGCTGCTTCAAGAGCATACTTCCCATAATCTTCGGCATTTTTATGCCCCATTTGCCATTGTCCATCCATTTCATTACCCAGACCCCAATAAATTACTTTGTGTGGCTCAACGTGGCCATTTTTAATCCTTAAATCTGAGTAGTAAGTCCCCTTTTCTACATTACAATATTCTACCCAATCCCGAATCTCATCAAGTGATCCTGTTCCCAGGTTTACACAGAAATAAGGGGCTGCATTTACCTTTCTACACCAGTCGACGTATTCATCTGTTCCAAAACTATTATTTTCTCTAAACCCCCATGCTAAATCCAATCGCGTGGGCCGTTTATCTTTAGGCCCAATTCCATCTTTCCAATGATAGCCGGAGACAAAATTTCCGCCAAGCCATCTGACGATAGACACATTCAATTTTTTCGTTGCCTCAATTACATCCTTTCTGAAACCATTTTCATCTCATAACGGAGACTCTAGTTGATAAATTTCAGTAGTTCGTTTACATCAAAATGTCAGTAGTTCGTTTATACCTAAGGTTTAAGTTTTACTTGATACTATTTAATAAAACCTTCTTTATCGACTACTTTTCTATTCCAAATTTTTCAACCAGTTTGTCATATTCATCTTTAGAGATAGTAATCATACAACCATGGCGAACTGATGCAGGTAAACTATATTTATCCCAATCGCTGTAAAATGTATAGCCGGAAGCCTGATACCATGGTCCGTTAATATTATCAGCGATTGATAAGCCATAGGAGACGCCAGGATACTGCTCGTAGTACATATACCAGATTTTACCATCGGGAGAGGGAATAAGCATTGGGGCTTCCCTGAAATTTGGGCTGATTGGAGCCGATGGTTCAGAATATGGTCCGATCAAAGAGGGTGCCTTTGCAATTCGAATAGTCTTACCGGTCACCCAATAAAGTGTTGGATAAGTTTCATCTTTAAGGATAGCAAAATACTGGTCGCCAATTTTACGTATGGAAACATCTATCGTACCCATATCCCAATTAAACAATCGCGTTGGATGGTCTGAAAACGTTTTAAGATCTTTTGATAAAACATACAAAGTACGCTGACTGGCCCAATAACGTTCTGGATCTTCTTTGGTGCCTTCTTTGTGGGCAGTATGCCATGTCAGTATATATTGCCGTGTACTTTCATCAAAATACAATTTAGGAGCTCCTATTCGTTGCAAAGCATAAGAATAATCAGGAGTACTTTTAAGGTCAGGCGTTAACGTGCTGTACTTCTTCCATGTTTTCAAATCATCAGATACCCAAATATTTATATCAGATGATGAATCATCCTGGTTACCAACAATGTAATACCTCCCGTCGTGTCCTTTACATATATCGGGATGGCCGTGATATTCCTCAAAAACTCTTTTTCCCCCATTCAATGAATTCCAATGCAGCCCATCCAAACTGACAGAATAGTATAAGTGTCCATAATCCTGATGGGTCATATGTGCAAATAGATAGGCCTGATATTTTGCGTCTTTTGGATTGTTAACCTGCCCCGGAGGATTTGATTGTTGGGCTGTTAAAAAGATTGCCTGAAAAATAAAAAAAATAAAAAAGCTGATTTTAAACATTAATCTATTCATGGTTATTTGTCATTTAAGTTTTTATACAATGGATTTAAATCAGTCAGGTCAATTTCGATAATGTCATAAGTATACTCTTTATTATTTATGAACTTAACATTGCTGATATGTACTTTTCTCGGATGAATATTATTGGCATCATAATGTGAATGGTAAACAATTTTCAACTGACCTTTATTGTCGGTAAACATTGCGCTGTGTCCAACACCCATCAAATTACCGGGTTTCTGAAGAATTGGGTTCTTATCATATTTAGTCCAGGGACCAGTTATATTGGTTGCTGTGGCAAAACCGACACCGTAAAACTGACTTTCATAGCTGTTGGCCGAATAGGTCATGTAATAGACGCCATTCCTTTTAAAGACAAAAGACCCTTCATTGACCCGAGGCCACACTTCTTCCCATGGCTGAGAAACATTTATGCATTTGTGCATAGTCTCAGGTTTAATGTCGAGTAGGTTATCTTCTAATTCTGCCACCCATACATTTAATCCATCGTTAAACCGGTCGAAAAAGAGATACGGTTTTCCGTTGTCATCGATAAATAAAGAATTATCAATGCACTTCTCGGTTTCGATCATAGGTTTCTGAACTTCCTGTTTGAATGGGCCAAGCGGACTGTCACTGACTGCAACGCAGATATGTTCATCACCTGAATAGTACATGTAAAACTTTCCGTTCACATCGTAAACTTCAGGTGCCCAAAACCAGTTTTCACCCCAAACATCGTCTTTATGCATTGCCAGACCATTTATTGCACCGCATGGACCTGACCAGGATAAAAGATCCTTTGATTTATATACCTCTATGCCATTTTTTGCATGTGTACCATATAAATAATAAACAGAATCACAATTTAAAACAAACGGATCTCCAAATAATACAATTGGTTTCTCAGGAATCGGATTTGAAGAATCTGACTTTGAGCAACCCGAAAAGAGTAGTAATGTCAATATAAACAAATTTATTACCATTAAGTTACATCATAAATATTATTTCTAAATTACCTGTCTAGCCTGATATTATCAATGCATGAAAAGAAATTAAGCCTTATCCCGTCATAAATATTGAATCCAAAATCACTTCCGGATCCATTTTAAAATATCGATTCGGGATTATAATATTTATCTACATTTTCAATTGAAATACAAACTGCGAGCGTATAAATAACTTTCGGAAAATTCTTTTCACCAGATAGTATCTTAATAGCAATCTCAACAGCTTTTTCACCTATGAGTACCGGGTCATTTAAACCAGTTGCACCATAATTTCCGCTCTTAATCAGTTTTAATGCTTCTTTTTGCCCATCAGCCCCTGATACAATTAATACTTCTTTCGATTTACCTGCTTCCTCAATTGCCTGCATTGCACCTAATGCCATTGCATCCTGTTCAGAGATCAAAACATTTATATCCGGATGCGCAACCAGAATATCTTCCATGGCTTTAAGTCCCCCTTCATAGGTCCAGTTTCCCCAACCCTGCGAAACTACTTCAAAATCGACCTTCCCAACAGATCGTAATTGTTGCTCAATAATTCCCCGGAAAATTCCCTGGCGACGCTCCTTTCCAACAGGATTTCCCTGAGCCCCACTTAAAAGGGCTATTTTTAATCTTCCCGCATTGGTTTTTCTGACAAGCCATTCACCTACCAATTCTCCGTTTTCAAGATTATTTGAAAGAATATCTGTTACAAAATCCGCTGAGGGATCAATCGAACTATCAATAACTATGACCGGGATCCCTGCTTTAGTTGCAGATTTTGTAGCCTGTATCAAAGCCTTTGGATCCAACGGATTAATAATAAGTATATTAATACCTTGCGCCAAGAGATCTTCCACAGATGTAATTTGCTTGTTTATATCGTCCTGTGCATCGACATAGACAAACTTCATCCCTGATTCTTCTGTTTTTCTTTGTACTGTTTTCAATTGAGCCACAAAATACGGTGCGCTCAATGTCTTCGTTGACATTCCAATTTTAAAATCTTTCAATTTTTCAGGATCCGGCTTACTCAGATTATTTTCAGTCTGTTTCTGGTTAGTCTGCGGTCCAGAACCGCACCCTACTAAAACAGCCATAGCAAGTACAAAATTTAAAATTAAGAACGCTCTAGTCAGTCTTATAAATAAATTCATTTTTCAAAGTATTAATAGTTTATCGCTTATCTGTTGAAAAATCATAATCCCGAGGGAACCTTTATCTTCGTGGCAAGTGAAAGTGGTTTTCCAAATAATGGTCTTCCATTCTTATCCCAGATAAAAGGCTGTGCCCTCATACTTCTTCCTGAGCACTCATTACTTGATGCTTTTTTACCATGATATACTATCCAGTCTTCTTTACCATCGGGAGATTTAGTAAAACAATTGTGCCCTGGGCCATATACACTATTTTCCGGGCATTGTTTAAATACTTGTATGTCAGATCTGCTCCATGATAAAGAATCAAGGAGGTTAGCATCTTTTTTTGCAGTGAGCATACCAAGACCATAATTATCATCCCAACAGGCAGCAGCCGAATAAACAATAAAAACCTCATCACCGGGTCCGACAAGAAACTGGGGGCCTTCCATAATTTCACGAATCCCGGTCTTTTCCCAATCATATTTAGGCAGCGCAAGTAGCGTCGAAGGTTTCTCAATCTCCCAGGGAGAATTCATTTTCGCAATTATTAAGCCACTTTGATTTTTAACATAGGGCGAATAAAGAAAATAGTATTCTCCTTTATACTCGAACACTTCACCATCAATTCCAGGATATTCTGTGTCAATCTTCCCAAGGTCATCCCAATTACCAACTAATGGATTTTCAGAATTATTTCTGAGAACAAAAACGTATCGGGTTTGGTCACCCTGATTTTTTTTATCACAGGCTGTATAGTAAATATACCAGGCACCTTTAATAAATTGAATTTCAGGAGCCCATATATTGCTACTGTTGGGTCCGGTTTCAGGTGGAAACCAAACATCTTTTGTTTCCGCAGATGAAAGGTCAGTAAAAGTTTTCGCTTTCCAAAGGGTTAAGCGATTACCGCGGGTGACCATACAATAATACAATCCATCAGAATGATGATAAACATATGGATCGGCACCTTGCTCCAGAATCGGATTAGAAAAATATTTGCTTTTGTCTCCCTTGCCAGTGTTCGTACAATTACTGCACACAAGAATACAAAAAACAAAAAGGGAGTATATTTTCATCCTAATTATCAGATCTTTGTTTAAAATATCCATAACTTTTCTTTTTATTAATTACTAATCCAATTTAATTCAGCCATTTACTTATTTTTTCGTGCCCCTTCTGATGGAACCTGTAAAGGGGAATCCGCTTTTACCGGCTCGCCAAAATTAGGGCTTCCATCCCTGTTAAATGTAAACTTCTGAACTCTTGGTGAGCGATATCTGCCACATCCCTGTCCCGAGTCAGAATTCGCATGGTACAGTATCCAGTTTTTTCCCCCGTCAGGTGACTTAAAAAATGAATTATGACATGGAGCATAGGCTCCGGATTCAGGTTTCTGCTTAAATATAGGAAGAGGATTTTTCTTCCAGGCAGCGGGATCAAGAAGATTATCTTTCCCGGTAAAAGTCAACATACCCAGGCAATATGAATCAGTCCAGCAACCGCTTGCCGAATAGATCAGAAAAAGCTTCTTTTTATTAATCAAGGTAATTGGGCCCTCATTCACATTTACATGCGGGACATCATTTGGATTGTTCAAATCTCCGATTCTCTCCCAATCATAATCCGGAGCGGATATTCTGACTTTTTCACTCTCAATTGTCCATGGATTCTTCATCTTTGCAATATAGATGTTCTGTTGCCCATTTACATCTCCCTCCCATCCGGACCATATCATGTAAAGCCTACCTAAATATTCAAAGACTGATCCGTCAATAGCCCATTTATCTGAAGGGTCAGTACTTTTCCTTTAAATTCCCATGTCCCTTCCATAGGATCAGGTGAGGGGTTTTCTACATTATACATCCGGTGATTTTATTACTTCCGTCATCAGCAGCAAAATACATATCTCACTTCCCCCGAATGAAGTGCAGCTCAGGAGCCCATATCTCTTTTGAATATGATGTTCCTGCCAGGGGAATCCAGATTGTCTTCTGTTTAGATGTCTTCAGATCATCAAGATTTTTAACTTTCCTTAAAAACAGTCTGCTTCCTGATGTATTTGTATAATAATAAAATCCTTCTTTCTGAATTATCCAGGGATCAGCTCCTGAAGTTAAGACAGGATTTTTAAATGTTTTTACTTCACTGGTCTTCTGCTGACAGAAACCTGGTTCAATAACCAGTAATAAGCCCAGTATTACGCCTAAATTCTTCATTTTAAATTAGCTAACACTTTGTTAAAAATATTCTCCTGATCACATTCATATTATTTATGAATTGTTATTTGGTACCTGATACGCCCGATGGATATGGTTGTGATTCTGTATTCGGTCCATAAACAACAAGTTGGCCATTACTTAAAATCTTCATCCGATCGATAAATAATACCCGCTTGTTACCAGTCGCAGGGGTACGTCCATGGTAAACACAAAACATTTCCTTACCATCAGGGGAAAAGGTTATACTACTATGGCCTGTCCCGGAAACAATTCCGCCTTTATCAATATTTTTCTGTACAATAGGATTATTATTTGCTTTGACATATGGTCCGAGAGGATTTTTAGCAGTAGCATAACCAATAGAATAATTTGGACCACCTACATTATTAGCCGAATATGTTAAATAATAGGTATCCTTATATTTCATAGCATATGATCCTTCAGTCCATCGGCGATTTACTTCGTGTGTCATAACAGAACGATTCTCCCAGAAGGAAATGGAATCCTTCAGATTGAGTGGAGGACGCAATAGTACGACAGGTTCACCAATCGTATTTGTAAAACTATTATTTATTTCAACACCATATACCCAGCTTTCTTCTATCTCCTTAAACCATCCCTTTGATCTGGCCCACTGAGCAATTTCACTTTCTACGGGATGTTTATAGCAACATCTGGAATAAAACAAATAAACTCTTCCATCTGAATCGAATAAAACGTCTGCATCAATTATTGGATATCCGGGATCAAAAATAGGACAATTCTGAATATCAGTAAATGGTCCTGTCGGTTTATCAGAGACGGCAACTCCTATTCTGAAATTTTCCAGTTCATTTTGAGGATTATTTCTCCACTGAGCGCTATAAAACATATAATATTTATTGTTGTATTTGTAGGCCGAAGGAGCCCAAAACGCACCAACACACCATGAGGTATTAGTATCACGCTTTAATGATAAACCCTCATATACCCAATTCACCAGATCTGTTGACGAATAAGTCGGGTATGCCATATTTGAGTTTTTTTGACCCCCATCTGAACCATACATATAGTATTTAGAGCCAGAATTTTTTAAAACATATGGATCTCCGATTGTTACATTAAGTGGATTCTTATAACTGATCTCAGGACCAGTTAAATTCCCTTTCTTGCCAGAGTGTTTACAGGTGCAACATAAAAGCAACAAAAAGATGTTCAATAAAATAGATAGTTTGCTTTTCATAGTTATAATGTTTTATACTTTTCTTTCCCCATTTAAATATTTGTAAAAGATCATCTTTCTTACGGAGTCACAGCTTATTAATCTTCCAGTTACCAATCTATCTATTGAGACTATATTGTCAAAGGTTTTTTACTTATGAACCGTAATGGTTATTACAGATACAGAGTGCTTTGGTAACATAATAATAAAATTTCTTCTGACATTTATTTTTTGGGTGACAGGATGAATCGCGTCAGGAGCGGAGAAACTATTATATATATTCAGGTCTTTGGCAGAAAGAGTGATCATTTCTGCTTCAGTTTCGACAGTTGCATTCTTTATCTCAGTCTGCACTTCCATATCAGAATCAGGGCTGGTATTAATTAATTTCAGATAAAGATGTCCTTCATCTCCCGATATACTTGCAACAGCATCGAGGTAGGGTATTCCAGTGCCTTCACGGTTAGTATCAAAAACAGGACTTTGTAGTTTCATTTTCAAACGCTTTGAACCAAGATGTGAATTGTACATTTGGTTTAGATAGTATAAGGGAGACACAAAAAGACCGTGCCGGCTGGCTTGAATTATTCCTCCTATCCATCCGTTAATCAAGTCAGATTCTGAACTCATCGAAACCAAGGGGGATGTGCGTTCAAAAACGTTCATTAGCCGTGCACCATAAAGAGCAGCTTCAATTGAATATTGTCTCGATTCAGGCAATGATAATCCCCATTCATCAATTGATAATCCGATTTTACGGTCCCGAACTTCCCGTCGGATTATCTTTTCAACCTCCTTGTAAAACTTCTCAAAAAATAATGGGCGAGCCATAAGATTAGGATAAGTTGTGCCTCCATAATAATGGTGAATGGCAAGATAGTCTATATTCCTGCCTGCAATTTGAAGTACTGTCTTGTTCCACTCCATATCATTATCACCTACAGCAATAAATTTGACTGAAGGGTCAACACTTTTTATTGCCTGGAAGTAACGATTGTAGTTATTTGCATAGGTTGTTGCGTCGGAATGGCCGCGAACCCAATCTCCCCATATTTCATTTCCAATTTCCCAGTATTTTACTTTGAATGGTTCAGGGTAACCATCTGATGCACGCATTGCTCCATAGCGTGAAGACTCTGGTCCATTACAATATTCAACCCAGGCTGCAGCCTCCTCAGGAGTAGCACCCGAGCCTTCAATATTAATTGTAATGGAAGGTTCTGCTCCAATATTGCGACAGAATTTAATATACTCAACAGTTCCAAAATCTGACGGTTCAGGTTCGTTTCGCCACGACATGTTTGTCCAAACCGGGCGATTATCACGTGGGCCGATTCCCCACTGCCAGTGATAGTCCTGAGCGACATTACCTCCAGGCCAACGTATAAAGGCTGGTTGTAACCCTCTGACTTTTTCAAAAACATCTGCTCTGACTCCATCTCTTGCATCACCCGGAATTAAAGAAACCTGATCGATCCATAAGGCCCCTCGTCCCTGGAAAATAATAGAAAATCGGGACAGCGGATCGTCTTGTTGAGGACGAAGAACAAATTCATATTTTTTCCAATCGCCATTGATATCTGTAATTTCTGACTCAGAATAAACTTTCCCTCCTAACACGCCTGGCTCAAGGGTAACTGTAATTTTCCCCTGATAGTCCGTTGTTTTCAACCAGATATATCCTTTATATTCAACACCTTTCCGAACAGGTATATCCGATTGAAAAATGCCATGGGAAATTCCGGGTCTTACATTGACCCTCAGAGAGTGCTGAATTTTAGGATTCTTTATCAAATAATCTGATACAGGATATGCAACTGAATCATCCCATTTAAACGAAATGCTGCCATCATCATTTCTATGATCTGGATATTGTTCCCAATATCTTGATAAACCGTAGATATCGGGCGTATCTTCGAATCCTCTGTTCCGCACCAGTTCAGCATATAATCCTCCTTTAATATCTTCAAACATAAATTCCATGAACTGGCCATAAAGTAACGGACTTATAAGTCCTTCGACCTTTTTGGTGTCAATTGAGATTTGTGACTTCAGGTTTGCCTGAGCTGAATTCTTTTGTATTGGAATTAATACTATCAGAATTACCATGACAAACTTCAAAACCTTCACCTGATGGTTATTAATAAACTGAGATCTACTCATTTTTCCTAGTATTTAACTCAAGTTGTTACCTATAAAAACTTTTCGTTGATGGTAAATACAAATATAAATAAGACCACCTTCATCATTAAACCCTTTAATTACAATATACCATAATCATGAGACTTATTCAATGTCAGGGATTTGAGATCATTTTATTATATAGTTCAATATCCAGTAATTTCAGTCCATAAATTCCATTAAGGTTACTTGTTGAAACCCAAGGCAACCAACCCCGATGCCCACCTCTTGCTCTGCGTACTGAAAAACTCAAACTCTCCTGTGCCCATCCAGGTCCACGCAGGTCATATAACCTCCCAGGAAGAGCCATCATTCCTTTTGTGTTATGCAATAGAATTTTTGCCACATCATAAAAATGTGTATCAGAGGTGATCTTAAACAATTGAGCAAATTCATCAGTATCAAATGCCATATAGCAATCGGCGCCTGAATGCCCTGTTGCAATCAATTGTACTCCGGTAGTGGGGACTCCATGTTTCCAGTTCAGATTTTTATCAGGCATATCTAATGGCATGGGAATATCCCATATATAAATCCATGTTTCAGAAAAATTAGCAGCCATTATTGCACAATCGAGCCATTTTTTATCCTTTGTTGAATTGTAAAGTGCAAGATATGCTTCAAGAGATAAGGTACCTGCCTCTTTATCTATAACATTTGGATTATCGATTGTACCGCCTACAAAAATTCCTTCTGATTGTCCGTTATTCCAGCAAAAATCGCCTGCTTTAATTGCTGCTTCTAGGTAAATGTTATCACCAGTTATTTTGGACATAAGGGTCAGAAAAGGGATTGGATTATAGCTTGACTGAGGCGCAGCAACTGCAATTTCCCCAGTTACTGGCTTCCATGCACGTGGAAAGCCTCCGGAGCTGTACTGTGTTTTTATCAGCCAGTCTGCAAAACTGGTAAGCCATGCTTTCCAATCTTTATGATCTTTACCCTTTTCAAGCTCAAAAAGATAAGTTTTTGCCAGAGCTTTCATATCATCACCAAAAGATCTCAGGTAAACACAACTATCCCTGGGAAGTGCCAGGGCAGGTTCTCCTGTATCAATATTGAATCCTTCTCCTACAGGAGGATCCATCTTTAGTTTCACAAATGTATTAATGATACCTAATCCCTGTTCATAATGAAGTTTGTCGTTAGCAGTATTCCCATCGTATGATCCATAAATTAGAAACTCAGCAGTTTCAAGAGCCTTCCCGGTAAATCCGAGCACGCACTTCCTATCAGAGTTCATAGGATCTCCTGCGACAGAAGAAACGAAGTTCGTAATACCATACCGGTTTCCCTTATGTTCAACATTGTCACCCAGCATATCCACAAGACTCCGCCGTGCTTGTTCAATATTCTGGAAATTAACTTTCGGATTCAGTTTTCTCCATGCCCAGCGCCATGCATTGGAATAGTATTCCGGAAAATTCTTATCCTCCGAGAGCCTGAGTGTTAATTCATACTTTTGAGTCAATCCTGGTTCTGCAGGATGGTATCTGCCTTTCCATCTATGCGTATCACCGCCATAAGAGATCTCACCTTCTGAGCATGGGTACTGGTATCCAAAAACAACACGGTCTGCATTAATTTCAGAACCCATAGCCCCAAATAAAATTCTTTCATCAATAACTACGTTAAAGGTAGAATCAAGCTTAATGGTATTACCATTTGGTTTCTCATCAAGAAGAGTCAGGGAGGAACCATCATGAAAATAAAATCCATATAGTGGAGCTGGCATTCTGTCTTCCCTTATCCATGACTGTCCCTTGCCCTCTTTATAAACCAATTCACCACCAATGCTTTTTGGGGGAATATTATTTGTTCCACCGTATATCATTCCCGGCACAAATATATCAACACTATCGCGGGGGAACGGATTATCAAAACTAAACTTTACTGCTGATAGAAAACCTGTACCTTCCTCTCCTTTCACAACTATCAAATCACGATTTACCCTGACATCATTATCCTGTATCGACCATACATCAGATAACTCAAACAGATACTTATCACCTATTTTAATTTTGGCAATAGCCTTAAAACCATTATTCTCCGAAGTTATCTCGTCATACCCGAAATCATAAACCGTAGTTTTCGAGGCAGTATCAATAATTTCCAGTGAAACAGGATTAAGATTCCTGAATGAAGCCGCTCCCTTGCTTGATACAGCAAGTCCCCATGTATTATTATTTTTTATGGCTTTTATGACAGAGCCATCAGTCAGAGTGCCAAGTTCTCTTTCTCTATTATTGCAGGAAGCAAGAATCAGTAATAAAAAGACAATTGCTATTTTTAATCCCTTAATGTCTAATTGCTTACGATTTTTCATGATAGTAGGTTGAATGAAATTCTTTTATTTAATCTGGAGCATTAGCTGTGTAAAAGAATGTGCAGGGAACTCGTAATGGATTGTATTCCCTTTTACCTTTAACTCTTTAGTATTTGTACTGACATTTTGTTCTTTATTTGTATTTTTCGCAGTTATTGATTTCCCGTTAACCTCATTAACAACGGCATCTCCCATAAACTCGCCTGTCTGCAGAATAATATCTGTTGGAATTATTTTTGTTTCATGTCTGTTTACAATATTTACTATCAGCATTTTTTCAGCTTCATTAAATACTGCAGTAACATCAAGATAAGGTACATCATTGAACAATTTAGTGTTATATTTTTCGCAATTGGTATAAACACTAAGAGCATTGCCAACACAATTATTGGAAAAAAGGTAGAATGAATGATATAAAGCATTTTTAAAATCACCATCAGGCGAGTACCCGATAAGAGTTGTCAAAAGAGTAAAATTAGCCATCTTAACGATATCAGCATTCCGGATAAAAGCATTCAGGTGTTGAGCAACCATTAATGATGCAGAAAGGTCATCTCCGCCACCTGACCATTCATCGAATGAAATATAAACAGGTCTTTTTGATCCGGATTTAACTAAAGTTTTCTCAATTTGGCCTTTTACAATTCCAATTTTTTGATCAAGATCGCGACCCATTGCCATAAATTCGGCGAAGTTATCGCCTCTTTCAACATATCTGTGAACAGAAATGTAATCAATATGGCCAATAAGATGCTGCAATACATATTCGTTCCAGTCAATCCAACGATTATCCGCATTGTAATCTGAAGCTCCCGAAGCAATAAGTTTAATGTTCTTATCGGTCCACTCCATCAATTTAGCTGCTTCGAGAGCAAACTTACTATAGTCCTCAACATTTTTATATCCCATCTGCCAAGATCCGTCTATCTCATTCCCCAAGGCCCAGTATTTAACATTGTAAGGTTTTTCATTACCATATTTTCTTCGAAGATCGGAATAGTATGTCCCCTTCTCAACGTTACAATATTCTACCCAATGCCTTGCATCATCAACATTCCCCGTACCTGCATTAATGCATACAAAATTTTCAGCTCCGATAAGGTTACAGAATCTGGCATATTCATCAGTCCCCATCTGATTTTTATCAACAGCATTCCATGCAAGTTCCATCCGGACCGGACGTTGATCCTTGGGACCAATTCCATCTTTCCAGTTATATCCCGAAACATAATTCCCACCGGGCCATCTGATAACTGGAACTTTCAATTCTCTGGTCATTTGAATCAGATCTTTCCTGAATCCGTTTTCATCTGTAAGCGGAGAAGATGGATCGTATAAACGACCATATACAATGTCATAAAGCGGCTCAATAAATGAACTGTAAATGTTTGGATTGATTTCTCCTATTTTCCGGTCAGTATCAATTTTGATGACTGCTGGTTCCTGGGCAACAAGACTTCCGGAGATCAATCCGGATAGAATCATGCAACAGAATAACATTCCTGGTTTTTTCATATTTGCAAATTTTAAAGTCAATTATTAGTTATTCAATGAATCAAGTGAATGAACCAATTCCTGGTTAATTTTAAAGGTTTTGTCCTTAATCATTTTTACTACTTTCCTGTCATAAGTAAAAAATCCATTATCCTCTTTCCAGACACCCTCAATATCAGTTGTCTGACAATAAACAGCGCCGGACAAGCCTTTGGTTGCAAGTGGTTTTAGTTTATTGCAAATATTAATATATGCATTTGTCAGATCATCAGGGGTTTTATTTTTGAGCTTAAGTTCATCATACCATGAATGACCTGCTATCTGTAAAGAGATAGCGCCAAACTCACCATTAACCATAGCTCTGTCTGTTACTCGCTCTGGCATGGCAGGGCCAGGATACTGATGATGATCAACAATATCACCCACCGGAAAATTATTTCCCCCACTGGCACCATCTATAAGTCTTGATCTATCATAATCTTTTGTCCAATTTACTATATCCACCGTCTTAAATTGTCCCCATCCCTCATTGAAAGGGATCCAGACAACAATTGACGGATGTGAATACAAAAAGTCAATTATCTCTTTCCATTCTTTACGATAGTTATATTCAGACTCCTGGCTTCTAATGATTTCTTTTCCGTCAATACCGCTTGGCCCTTTCCATTCTGCCTTATTATCACTACTTGGCATATCCTGCCACACCAGCATGCCAAGTTTATCGCAATAATAATACCATCGTTCAGGTTCTGTTTTAATATGCTTACGAATCATATTGAATCCTAGCATTTTAGTATTAGTCACATCCCATTCCAGTGCAGCATAAGAAGGAGCCGTATATAATCCGTCTGGCCAATATCCCTGATCCAGTGGCCCATAGTTGAAAATAAATTTATTATTCAAAGCAATCCTTAGCAATCCTTCAGAATCTCTTTTCAGAGAGATTTTTCTCATGCCAAAATAGCTTTTGACTTTGTCTATAATATTTTCATTATTAATAATTCGGACCTCCATATTATATAAGAAGGGATCATCAGGACACCATAATCTGGGATTATCTAATTGAATACGAAGGTTGGTATTTGTGACTCCCTTTTGAGTCAATATTTCATCCTCTCCATTAAAAACTGCAATCTCCACATTTTCATTTAATTCCTCTTTATTTGTTTGAACGTGTACTGTAACAGATTTATCGTCAATATCAGGTGTAGTCCTGATGGCAGTAATATAGTTATCTGCGACTGGTTCAAGCCAGACAGTTTGCCATATTCCTGTAACAGGCCGGTACCAAACCTCAAAGTACTCGGACCTCTGCTTCCCGGTTGGTTGTGTTCCCTTTTCGGTCGGATCCCAAACCCTTACAACAATTTCCTGGTCCCTTCCTTTTTTAATTAATTCAGTTATATCGAAAGAAAATGGCGTGTACCCTCCTGTATGCTCACCGGCAAGTTTTCTATTGATCCAGATAGTAGCTTTCCAGTCCACTGCACCAAAGTTGATCTTTATCCTTTTCCCCTTCCAGTTTTTGGGAATAGAAAATTTCCTTGTATACCAAAGTTCGTTAGCTTCACCAACATTCTTTTTCACTCCGGATAATGCAGACTCAACGGGAAAAGGAATTAAAATCTCTCCCATATAATTATCCGGGAAACCTGACCCTGAAGGTAAAATACTATACTTCCATAATCCATTTAAATTTAGCCAGTTGTCTCTTTCGAGCAAGGGTCTGGGATATTCGGGGAACAAGGCCGAGGGATTAATATTCTCTCCCCAGGTGGTCATAAGTTTTTCATTCAGTGGTTTCCATTTTTCAAATGGCTGACAGGACAAAATGAAAATAGTGATCAAAATGTAAAGGGTCAATTTTTGTAAATAATTAGCTCGTTTTTTCATACAGATCTATTTTTATTAATAACCACTGTCAAATCCGGAATTATCTTCAATCTGTTTAAAAACCTTGGCAGATATAAAATTGTAAGTAATATAATCAGTGCATCCGGGGCAATCATCTAACAATAATAATGACCATACAATTAATCAAAAGATTATATCCAACTAATTTATTCCAGTAAGTTCCTTAATCAGATCAATTTCCTCCTGTTTATATACCGAGCCATCTTTCCGGAAGATATCATGAAACCACAATGCAGGTTCCGAACCATCAGGCATAGGTGTATCCCATGCATAAATCGTATTTGTCTTACCTGAGACAAGCCCCCAGTTTATTGCTCCAATATTCTGGTCTTTCAGAATAGGCATAATGGTTGAAAAGAGGCTGTTATTTCTACGTGCCATATACTCGGTGCATATAAGAGGTCTATGATAGAGCTTGAGCGAATCTATCATGATCTGGTGGTTAGCCGCATCAGAATAATTATGGTAGGTTATTACATCAGAATTTGCAACCTGAAATGCGTTGAGATCTTTTAAGCTGTTATTCCAGACACCACACGAAAGAGGTTGGGATGGATTAACTTCCCTTCCCCACTCAAATACCTGCTTAAGAAGAGGGAGCGATTTGTTACCATAATCAGAGTTCCCGGGTTCATTGTATAAATCCCATAAAGCAATCCTGTTGTCATTACTAAATGTCGTAAGAATATCCTTTACATATTCTTCAAGGACAGTAATAATTTCAGGATTTGAGAATAACAGATCGCCAGGGTCTCTGACCCATCCGGAATTATGAATTCCTGGTTTGGGATCTGGTTGTTTCCCGGCTTTATATGTAGGATTCCAACAGTCATCAAAAAACACAAATATTGTTTTTATGCCATGTTTATTTGCGATCGTCAGATAATCATTAATTCTTTTCTTAAAACCATCCTTGTCAATCTCCCATGCCAGGTGATGAAGGTAAACCCTCATGCAATTGAAGCCTATACTCTCAGCCCATCCTAGTTCGCGATCAATTGTTACAGGGTCAAAAGATTCAGCCTGCCATGTTTCCAACTGGTTTATAGCAGTACTGGGATTAAAGTTTGAACCGCGCAGCCAGGGTTGGCTTTTACTCCATTCCTGTGCCTTTTCAACACTCCAGATATCTGCAACAGTTTTTTTCTCCTTATCGCCAGCGTTCCGTTTTGACCTGCATGATAAAGAAAAAACAAAAATAAAAACCAAAAGGGAAACAGTAATAATATGCTTCAGTTTCATAATACAGATTTTTAATTAATAATTGATATTCGTCTGAATTTTTATTTTTAAAATATTTTAGTTGCGTTTGCACCTGACCTACCTTATAATAGTCAAAGGACACCATGTTGACGGATTGTTTTCATCAGCACCAGAAATTGTTTCTTTATAACTGAAGTTATGATTTTCTGATTTATTGTTTAACGACACATTTAAACCCCATACCTGTTTGGATGTAATTGATTTTAAGTCAGATATTGGCATTTGCATTTCTATAATATAACCAGTATCAGTTTTTCTGACCACATATGTCAAACCAATAATATCTCGCTTCCCCCAAATTCCGTAGTTACCCTCTTCAAAGAGAACATCTGAATCAGCAGAAAAGGTTAAAGAATATACCATTGTTTGGATGATGTTTGGAGCCAGATTATTATTTGCGTCTATATAAATAGTTATGCCGTCTTTGTTCTTTATATCATGGTCGTCAGTAACTACCTCACTGTCTGTAACAAGAGCAGCTATACACAGGTTATCATTATCTTCAGCAACTCCAAGGTTGACATTGGCATCTCCTTTCTGACCGATATAAATCGGTAATTGTTGTCCATATTCCGAGTTATCCAGTATACCATCAATGATAATATCACGCTGCATCAGTGTAAGGCTGGGAATTGTTCTGCTTTTAATTGAAAATATCTCTGATCTGTCAGATGTATTATAAGCGTTGGTCGAGGTCAAAGCCCATATACAGTCATTTACTGTTGCCAATGAATTCCACAACCCCCTTGATGTTAGTGGTATATTAAATGGAACAGTAATTTTATGAAAAGTGTTTCCGTTATCATCACTTATGCTTACCCGCATACTGGAAAGGTCCCAAACAGATTGCCGGTTATCTGTAGCCTGATAAGACAGGATTATTTCATTAGTTGAAAGTTGCCTTAAATACGGAGCTCCGGCATATACCAAAGGATCAATTAAATCTTTCAATGGCTGATACCTGTCTGAACTTGATCCTGATACAGGGGTGTTTGACCAGTTTATGACAACATCTGATTTAATTATTGAAGGTTTGAATTCAGTTGAATAACCATTGTCTTCAATTGAAACAAGGATTGTTTGTTTATCATTAAGCAACAAAGGTACAGGCATTCCATCTCGTTTGCCCGCTCTGAAAATTACTTTCACAGAGGGTGTCCATGTTTTGCCATTATCATAAGACCTCATCATTGATATCTCCTGTTCATCTGATTCACGATAAGGGTTTTCATTCGAAAAGAATAGCTGAATCTCACCTGATGGAAGTTGAATCTGACTTGGTTCCCAGCAACCATTTGAATAGAGATAATCTGCTGTATATACAATATTCTCATTGCTCCAGGTTAATCCCCCGTCCGATGATATCTTGACAGCAATTGCAAATTTCTTTAAGGGATCCTGGTTACTTGAAGAAGGTCTTAGATTATAAGAGGCCAAAAGTGTTTTGTTTTGTAGTTCTATTATTTCAGGAACAGATCTTGCCACTCCATTCTCCTTTGCTGATACAATAACGGGAGTTCCCCATGATTGACCTGAATCTGAGCTTGAAATAACTTCTATATCTCCATCAATCTCGTAGATACAGATTAATTGTTTATTTGACATTTGGATCAACCTTCCATAATATGCATTTATCCTTCCGGTTCCGGGTGCTAATTTCTTTATAGATGAATAATCCCATGCCAATCGTATACCTGATATTCTTTCCTTAAACTCCACCTCGGTTTGAAAAGTTTCTTTCGTGCATCCTAAAAGAAGGAGATAGAAAATAATACATGAAATTAACTTAGTTAAATCTCTTAATTTAGAGTTCATTTCTGTATAGAATTCACCGGAGGGTTTCTTAATTTCAACACCTTCACCCACAGCCAAGCTAAAATCAGGAAAACAATATGCTTTCAGTTTTAAAATGATTTTTGAATTATTTCACATTCCCAACTTTCGGAAGACCGTTTTTAAATGATAAATAATCCAAACACATTTTCAACTCGGGTAAGGGTGGGGTATCCCAAACTCTTCCCTTTCGTCCATTAAAGTCTTAAAAAATTACTAGAAATAAGAACGAGTAAAAAGGGAAAAACACCAGATATAAAAACCGGGAGTACCTCTTTGGTACTCCCGATAGTTCAAATTGTTATTAATAATTTGGGTTTTGTGTCAAATTTGGATTATTATCCACATCAAGTTGTGGCAGAGGCATCCTTTCGGTCTTTCCTGGGACAAAATTGTCGAAGTCAATATCACGTGATCTAAGTTCAGCAAGGCCTTCTGGTGTTTTCCATAATTCCCATCTTTTCAGATCGGCCCATCTTACAGCCTCATAGCATAGTTCAAGAGATCTTTCCATCTGAAGTCTTTTCAGGAACAGTTCCTTGGTAGTTACAGCGGACGCATATAATGTACTGTTTTCCAATTTAGGCAGATTTGTGCTTGGGCGTTGTCTTACCCTGTCAACACAATCAATAGCTTTTTGAGGCGGAGCTGCAGCAGTACTTGCCTGAGTTAAAGCCTCAGCATACAATAACAATACATCAGCATACCTTATCACCCTGAAATTAATCGGTGAGTAGTAATCTTCGGCATTTCTGTAATAATCGCCCTGATATTTTCTAATGTAACAATGTGTACCCCATCCTGGTTGCCAGTCACGACCATATATCTTCTCACCAGGATAATCCGTTTGAATCTCCGGATAGAACATATTGCAGCGTAGCCTTGTATCTGTTACCCCATCCAGGTTTTTTTCCTTTTTATACTCATCAACAAGCCATCTTCTTGCCTCTCCATCACCCCAGCCAATACCACCGGGAGCAAAGAACTGAGCCCTGTTGGAGCCTACGTTTTGATTTGCAACGTCTCCATCATCCATTGGATTTACCGATGAAAACTGAATTTCAAATACAGACTCATTATTATTTTCGGTAGTATGTTTGAAATTGTCTTTATAGTTGGGTACCAGGTCGTAGTAGGCTGCGCCAGCGCCATCAACCAGCCAGCTGAATGCTGTTACTGCTTCTGCCCAGTTATGAGTTTGCATGTTTGCTTTCCCAAGGTAAGCAAGAGCAGCTCCCTTTGTCGGACGGCCATAGTTAGCACTGGTTCTGGTTTCTGGTAAATCAGCTGCTGCTTCCGTAAAATCCTTTTTTATCTGTGCCCATACCTCAGCAGCTGAACTCTGCTGCGGTTTATCATCTGGTTTTGAAGGTTCCAACACTAATGGCACATTGTCGAACATAACTGCAAGATTAAAGTAATACAAACCTCTCAGAAATTTTGCCTGAGCAATAATGTCTTTCTTTTGAGCAGCATCAGTGAATTCAATAGGTTCAATATAAGCAAGGACCTGGTTAGCCCTGAAGATTGCTTTATAATGGTCTCTCCATTCAATTGTATTACCCTCCCAGAAATTATAGTTAAAATAAATGAAGCGAGTCCATTCTTTTAATTCAAGCCAGGGGCTGTTACTGGTTCCTTCATCTGAAGTGAGGTCAAAACGGAAATAAATCCATCTTGTCCATGAGCCTGGTTTATAGAACATTGTATAAACCGCATTTAACCCCATTACAGCGTCATTAGGTGTCTTCCAGAAGACATCTGTTGTAGGTATATTGGGATTCTGTATATCCAGGGTTTTTTCACTGCACGAATTGAATAAACCCATCAAAAATAGTACTGAAAATATAAGTATTTTTTTCATATTTCAATTATTAGAAATTTACATTTAATGAGAACATCAGAGTCTTTGGCGAAGGATATGATACATTATCGAATCCTTTTTCAAAAAGAGAATTCCGGATAAAGTCAGGGTCCAATCCTCTGTATTTAGTTAAGGTTATCAGGTTCTGTCCTGAAACTGCAACACGGAGGCTATTAAATATATTGCTGAAACGTTCAGGATTAATTGTATAACCAATTGACATCTGTTTTATCTTAAAAAATGAACCTTTCTCAAGCCACCTGTCCTGATCGCCTCTGGAGTTCCTGTTGTCTGAATAAATAACCCTTGGGAAAGTAGTATTTGTGTTTGTTGGTGTCCAGGGTTTATCTTCATTATTCAGGTGGTTTGTATTATCGGAATATACATCTGTCCAAGCTCTCATATTATTATAAACATCCTGTCCGAATGAACCGAATCCGAAAATTGATACATCAAAGTTCTTATATGATGCGTCAAAATTGATACCCATCTCGAATTTTGGCCAGGGATTGCCACATATTTGCCTGTCACCGGCAGTTGAGATCATACCATCATCATTGTAATCAACATACCTGATATCACCGGGCTTAGCATTAGGTTGGATAACTACCCCGGCCGAGTTTTTATGTGCCTGAACCTCTGCATCTGATTGGAAGAGTCCATCGGTTTTAATCAAATAAAACAATGCAAGGGGCTGACCTATCTCAGTTTTTGTTGTCCCGGTATATTGTGTTGTTATTCCATATCCGAACTCCAGAACTTTATTTCTTAACCGTGTATAATTGCCACTTACCGAATATTTAAAGTCTCCCTTGGAGTCTCTCCATGATGCAGTTAATTCAAAACCTTTATTCTGAAGACTTGCTGCATTTACATAGGGGTTACCACCGTCGTTTCCAGTAGTATAAAGAATTGGCAAAGGTGTAAGAACATCTTTTGTTTTTGATATAAAGTATTCAGCCGATGCCTGTAATTTGCTATCAAGGAAGGCCATATCCAATCCAAAGTTTTCCTGGATCTTTTTTTCCCAGTGAATATCTTCATTAACAAGCTTAATCTGCGTCATACCGGTTTCGAGATGCTGATCGGATCCAAATACAGCGATTGGGAATGAATTAAGACTGGCGACATAGTCCCAATAGCCGATATTGGCACTACCAAGAGTTCCATAGTTTGCCCTGAGTTTAAGATCGCTGATCCATGGAACATTGAAAAATGGTTCCTTGCTTATTCTCCAGCCAAGTGATAGGGATGGAAAGTTCTTCCATCTGTTAGCTTTGGCGAATCTCGAGGATCCGTCCCTCCTGAGAGTAGCACTTAAAAGATATTTTCCAGCATAATCATAATTAACTCGTCCAAGATATGAAATCAGCGCTCCGATATTCATATAACCCCCTGCAGAAGGGTCAGTTGTTCCGGCATCAACAACCTCATAATATTTATCACCTATTGTAACCAGATTCTTCTTTTGAGCGGAAATTTGCTCATAGGTCTCTTTTTGATAAGTTGTTCCTATGACAGCATCTACTTTATGTTTGCCAAACTCTTTATTAAAATTAAGAGTATGTTCTATAAGAGTTGATACATACTTTGCTTTATTTTCATAACGATTGGAAGGATCGTAAGGAAGGTTAAGTGTAAAGTTACCAACCTTTCTCGTATATTTATTATTATCATTACTGGTCTCTAATCCAATATTTAACCTGTACTTTAAGAACTTAAATATTTGAAATTCAGAATAAAGGGTACCCCTTATACGCATATTTTCATTTGTTGTATTCATAAGGTTCTCCGTAGCAATCGGATTGGAGCCAAAAGTACGTGCCCTGGCTTCATCACCATATCCGTATCCGCCCGGGTGGGTTGCATCGTATACAGGGATAGTTGGTAGCATACGCACCACGTCAGTAAATTTTGTGAAAACAGGATTCATTTCTTCAACAAATGTATTACTGATTGCCATGTTTTCACCAATTGTAAACTTACCTTTTCTTCCCTCAGTATTAACCCTGAAATTTAAACGGTTCATTGACGATCCATATGCTGTGCCTGAGTTACTAAGGTAATTCATCGAAATCAGGTAAGTTCCCGTTTCGCTACCTCCTGAAAAGCCAAGGTTGTGATCCTGTAACAAAGCAGTTCTGAATGCTTCCTTCTGCCAGTCCGTATTACCATCCATATGATTCAGCCTGGATGTAACTCCGGGAACTCCATCAGCGATAGCGTTATCATAAGCTTGATCAGTGATGGCTATCCATTGTTCTCTATTCATGAGGTCATACATTGGTAGTTTTTCTATTCCTACCTTGGTGGAAAAATTTACTTTCATAGGGCCACCAATACCTTTCTTTGTTGTAATAATGATTACGCCATTAGCAGCTCTTGATCCATAAATAGCAGCAGCAGATGCATCCTTAAGAACCTGGATTGACTCGATATCATTAACATTAAAGTCGCGGTTTCCTGTGGTTGGCAAACCATCGATTACATATAGTGGATTATTATTGGTAAAGTTACCAATACCTCTGATTTCAACAAGAGGTTCCTGACCAATTGCACCACTCGAACTGATTTTTATACCTGCTGCAAGTCCCTGCATTGCATCTCCAACCGAAAGTGAGGTCATATTCTTAAACTCATCGGGTTTAATTATTGCTACGGCACCAGTGAGGTCAGCCTTTTTTGTCGTACCGTAACCGATTACAACAACCTCTTCCATGCCGATTATATCTTCAGCCATGGTAATGTTAATGTTAGTATTACTACCAACTACCACTTCCTGAGAAATCATTCCGACAAATTTAAAAACGAGGGTAGATGTCTGACTTGCAACCAGAATAGTATAATTTCCATTAACCGTTGTTAATGTTCCATTGGTTGTTCCCTTTTCAATGACATTTACACCAACCATTGGACGGCCCTGGCTATCCTTGACCGTTCCGTATACCTCGTTGGATTGTTGTTCTGTAAGTTTTAAAAGAGGGTCAGTTGTCAAAAGGATTTGTCTGTCCAGAACTGAATAGTTGATATTAGTCCCTTTAAATAATTTTGGAAGAATTTCGGTAATAAGTTTGTTGTCTGCCTGAATATCAACAAGTCTCTGGACATCAATCTGTTTCTGGTTAAAGATAAAATAAAATTCGCTCTGCTTTTCTATTTCATCAATTACCTTTTCAAGGCTTTTGCTCTCCATATCCAGCGAAACCTTCGCCCTTTGGGAATAGGAAGGAGTAGCAAAGACATTTGAAACACCAATTACAATAATGAGAAATGCAATTTTTAGTTCCATGATTAGTTTTTTTAGGGCCGGGTGTGAATACACCCACAAATCAAATTTTTTTTTCATAACTTTGAGAAGTTTTTAGTTAGGTTATTTTTATAAAAAAGTAACTTAGCAGTACATACAGGAAAGCGGTTCCAGCGCTTTCCTGTTTTTTCTTGTAAAAGATTATTCCATAGGCAATTTTCTTTATAATTTATATTCAGATTATTGGTTTCTAAGCGATATTATCACCTTCTTTTTAGCATAAGTCTCATCTGGTTTGAGATTCCCGTTTTCAATTCTGTAATTTATTGGCAAACTGCGTTTCATCATACTTAAAACATCTTCAAGGCCCTCATCTATAAAGGTCGCACGCCACCTGATGTCTTCAGTTAAACTGACATTAACTTCAACATCAATATTATACCACCGTTCCAGTCTCCGTGCAATAACATCCAACGGATCATTCCTGAATATCAGCTTACCTTCTGTCCAGGACAAATATTTGTGAGGTTGCACTACTCCAGTCGAAAAATCCTTAAGAGTTTTATCATATCTGACCAGATCATTTGGACTCATTATACAGGATTTATTCATTTCCTTATCATTGAATATTAGTTTCCCTTCTTCAAGAACCACTTCGACATTCTTTTCATTTTCATAGGAGGCTATGTTAAACCTTGTGCCCAGTACCTTAATATTAACTTCATTTGTGTTTACTATAAAAGGCCTTTTTTTGTCCTTGATTACATCAAAAAAAGCTTCGCCATTAAGAGTCACCTGACGATCAGAATTAAAATTACCTTTATACTTTACACTTGAATTGCTGTTTAACCATCCGGTTGTACCATCAGGCAGACTGAACTGCGCCCGTGTCCATGCCGGAGCCTTAATTTCAACCCAGGTCTCTTTTTTCAAACCGGTTTCTTTATAAGTTTGTATCCCAATAAAGATTACAAGGGGAAGTATTATTACACCTGCTATTCGTAATGTCCATTTTATAATATTGTCAACTGACCACGCCTTTCGTGCTGATAATCTTGTGTTTATATCATAATAGATTCTGTAAAGGATATGATCAAGATCCTTTTTATCCTCCTCATCTTCAGGCAATAATTCGTAAAACTGTTTTAATAAAAGATGCTTTAATTCTTTCTCTTTATTATTATCGCAAAAAACTTCATCGACATACGATGCATCCTTATCAGAATGCTTTCCTTTGAAATATCTGTCTATCTTCTCACTATCAAACCCAATGTCTGCCATACAATAATTCTTCTTTGTTAATTTTATTAAATATCAATACTGCAATATTCTCATTCCTAATAAGTGCTAATGCCAAAAAAAGCAGTTTTCCCGGGCGGAAAAACTGCTTTTAACCCTAACAAACTAACCTAAACCTATGAAAATCATTTTACCTGTAATTTTATAGTAATATCCATATCTGACCGGGTACACCTATCGGCAAATGGTGAAAAATAAAAAATAATTGCTATTTGATTAATTATGAAATAAATAGAATAAAAAATAAAATAACAGGTATATTCTCCATGTTAAGATTGGTCCTGATGAATTTCAGTGCATCTGTCAATTGATTTTCCACCGTTTTGTGGCTGATCTTCATTTCTTCGGCAATTTCTTTAATACTGTGCCCTTCGAACCTGCTTTTTATGAAGATTTCTTTTCGTCCCAATGGCAATTGATTTACTAATTCAGTTATATATTGATGCAGTGAATCATAAGTAATTTTCTGAGAAGTTTGCATATCCATATCATCACTTATCCCGGTCTTTAAATATTCAGATAAATAAGCTTTGGTTCTGAAATGCTTCCTTATAATGTTGAAGGCAATTGCAAAAAGGAATGATTTAAAAGATAGTTCCTTTTTCAGGTCTGCCCGTTTCTCCCAGATTATTGTAAAGACCTCCTGGACCAATTCTTCTGCCTCAGGTTCTGATTTTAAATACCCAAATGCAAAACGGTACAAACGGCCACTGTATTCTTTAAATAAAGTATTAAACGCCAATAGATTACCTTTTGATAAATTATATACCAGAAGTGACTCATTTTTATTTGTACAATCTTCCATTTACCAGAATTTTTTCAAATAGCATATTCCGTTTCAACTAATTATAGATGCAAGCTAGTAAATATATGGTTTTATAATAAATCTTCCCCCATCATGATCAATTCGTAGTGGAATGACAAATTAAATTATACATTAATTCGGCCAACCTGGAGTTTTTAAACGAACCCCTCAATCAAAAATTCTGAACTGCACACGGCATGAATTATCATTTTAGCGGAATGGCCTTTTACAATATCAGAATCAGGGGATTTCATTTTTAACCATTTTGCCTCAACAACATAGATAGGTGGTATTTCTAATCCATTGTTGATAGGCTGAACTTTTACCCTGCCTCCATCAGGGTCTTCAATCAGGATGTAATCAAATTCGTTCTCTCCATCCTGATATTCCGGCAGGAATCTTACTATGTCATTCTTCTTTAAGGTGTTCATGGTGAATTTAATTATATCCATTTTGGTTCTCTTTATTACAAAGATAAACTTCATTAAACTATTTAAACTTATAAATTGAGATGAACTGATTAAGTTTTTTTTAGTTGCGTCATCCAAGCATATACGTATCAAGGTAATTCATAAAATCTAAGGCAAAGCACATACAGGAATACCATGGAGCCGATGAAGGTTCGAAATACCCTCTCTCCGCAACGCGGGTTTGCTTTGGTGTTGCCGGATGTCCCCAAAGGGATCACTGAAGGTAATCCTATAAGTCCTGTACTCACCTTCCCGACCTCTCTCTCTACTTCATAAAGAGGGAGGAGTAGATTGTACATGAAAATATCTCACTGATTGCGAAGAAAGCTTGCTTTCTGAATGAGCGACGAGAAAATATAATTGTCAGGAAGCCTGATATGATATAACTTTGATATTCTCAAAAAATAATTGACCCTCTAACCATGAAAATAATAGACATCACTCCCGAAAATGAAAGTCAATATTTCTGCTGCCTCGAGGAATGGTCAGAAGATATGAAGGAGGCAGGCGATCGCAAACAACAGTGGTACAACTTCATGAAAGACAAAGGTCTGAAAGTAAAATTTATTCAGGATGACGCTGGTATTATAGCAGGCATGATCCAATATATACCTATCGAATACTCAATGTTCGAAGGAAAGAATTTATATGTGGTTCTGTGTATCTGGATTCATGGTTATAAAAAAGGCAGGGGTGATTATCGAAAAAGGGGTATGGGAACTGCATTGCTAAAAGCTGCTGAAGACGACTCAAAAAACCTCGGTGTGGACGGACTGGTGACATGGGGACTCAGTATTCCGGTTTTCATGAGGGCTTCATGGTTTAAAAGCAAGGGGTATTCCGTTGCCGATAAAGACGGGGCTCTGAGGTTGCTATGGAAACCATTTAATGAAAAGGCAACTGCTCCCCATTTTATTAAAAAGAAAAAGCAACCGGTCAGAGGTGAAGAGAAAGTGAACGTGACAATGTTCAGAAATGGCTGGTGTCCGAATTATAATATTGCCTGTGAACGTGCAATCAGAGCATCAAAAGAGTTTCCTGGAAAGATAAATCTTCAGGAATTCGTAACAACAGACAAAGAAGTATTTCGCGAATGGGGAATCAGTGACGCACTTTATATTGACGGTAAAGAGATATGGTCAGGCCCGGCTCCATCTTTTAATAAAATAAGAAAGAAGATTGAAAAAAGGATCAAAAAATTATCATGAATGATAATCCATAATCTCTGTGAAACTCCTTGCTACTTCTGATTTCCTCTGTGTAAGTTTTTTTGTTACACTGAGAGACACATAGAAGCACAGAGTTCCGCAGAGGTATTTAAGAAGTTACTTATTATCCACCATAACTGGAAGCCCCTTCCCGTTAGTCATTACAATAAGCTTGGAATTGGGTGATGTGGCAATAGCTTTTATCATTTCATACTGCAGAAGCTTGTCACTCAGCCCAGTGTTCAATATTTTCTGATAATCAGCAATACCCTGGGCTTCAACTCTTTTACGCTCTGCTTCCTGCCTTTCCTTCTGCAGGACAAAGGTCATTTTCTGCGCCTCCTGTTCAGCATTTATTTTAGATTCAATTGCTGCTTTCACCGATTCAGGAAGTGTAATATTCCTGACCAGGAGCTGCTCCAGGGTAAGTCCTCTTTCCTTTAAATTTGATTCAATGGCTGAGAATATTTTGGCCTGAAATTCATCCCTCTTGGATGAGAATAAGGAGACAGCATCATAATAAACAGCGTTATTCCTTATCATCGTTCTGCAGACAGGGCGGACTATAACATTCCGGTAATCTGTTCCTACCTCTTTAAGTATGCGGGGTGCTTCGGAAGGGATTACTTTATACAAAACAGTAAGATCGACAATTACCTCCAGCCCGTCAGCTGAAAGAACGCGTATGGCATCGTCTCCCTGCTGTGCACCTTCATCGCGTACGCCCGACATGGTATAATTTTCTGTCTTGATGTCGAACATAACTACCTTGACTAACGGATTGATAATGTTCAACCCGCTCTCAAGCGTGTTATTGCTTACTTTCCCAAACAGCTTCTGGACACCGACCATCCCTGGTTCGACCTGCACAACTGAGGCTGCAATGAGCAATATAAGAAAAACAATAACCGCAGCAAGTCTTATTCTTGAATTGTAAGCATGAAGATTAGGAACAGTTCTGACTACAACGAATGCAACAAGTATGACTATGATACCTATAAGTATTAATTCCATGATATAATTGTTTTTAAAGTATAAAATATTTCCGTGATATTAAGTACTAATGTAATTAGAATAATAAACATTTCGACCTGGTCAATGCCAGTTATATGAAAATCCTTTTAATGGTTGTTTAAATATTGTCTGCTTATCTCATCGTAACCTGCAAGCTCCTTTGTGGGATTTCCTGTCTTGTCAAAGAAGCTATTTATAGGCTCCCAGATAAAGGTTCCTTCTCCCCTGTTATCGGGCAGGCTGAACACTATATCGTGTACCTCTTTTTTAAATTGCGAATACTCAACTACATTCAGGTCTTTTTTATATCTCCCGGCAAGGTCGTTAAGGTTCGATTTCAGATCATCGAGAGTTCCATGCCACCTGGGATAATAAGATAAGCCGATCATATCAAAGTCAACTCCCCTGGCAATCATATTGTCGAGCCAGAAAGTAGCTTCCCTGTTCTGTCCTCCGAGGGCCAGATGCATCATAACAACTATCGACGGGTCGACTTCCCTTACTCCTTCTACTCCTGCCTTGAGCAGTTCAGCAAGGTTGTCAGGGTTGGATATATGCCCGTCAGGCCAGAGCATGCCATGGTTTATTTCATTGCCCACCTGTACCATTTCCGGAAGTGTCCCCTGGTCCCTGAGCGCAATCAGTACCCGTTTTGTGTATGCCTTCAATGAATCCTTAAGCAAATTGAAATCAAGATCTTTCCAGGCTTGCGGCTTGTTTTGTTGCTGCGGATCAGCCCAGTAGTCGCTGTAGTGGAAATTCAGCAGCAGCTTCATCCCGTATTTTTTTGCCCTGGCTGCCATCTGCTTTGTGTATTCAAGGCCGCAGAAGCCTGTTACTGGTGAATATCCCTTTTCATTTTCAGGATTTACGAAAACACGCAGGCGGATATAGTTGAAACCATGATCGGCCAGAATCTTAATCAGATCCTTTTCTTCGCCGTTTTCATAGAATTTCATGCCGCGCGACTCCATCTGAGGCAGGAAAGAAATATCAGCTCCTATGCTTCTCCCAATCTTTTTCGTGACAGGCTTAATCTGTTCTTTTGAAGGCTTCAGAAGTTTTATATCGGGATTTATAGTATGGATTTCATGAGAACCCGGCCATATAGAGTCGGATCTTACTTCAACCTTTACCTTGTCAGGTGTGGTTCCTGCCTGAAATATCAGGGGACAAGAACCATCGATTATTTTTGACGACCATACTTTTGTGCTATTCTCCGTTTTAATCAATGATACCGGGATACCATTTTTTGTTCCTGTAATTTCAGCATCTCCTGTTATTGATATAGTTATAGGAACATTGGCTGTCGTGATTTCCCTGCCTGCGCTGTCGACCACACATGCCCGTATAAGAGTCTGGTCCTTCCCGTCTGCCAGCATTGTCGTAGTGTAAGTTGTCATAACTACACCAACCGGCTTGCCGGTGATGGTCTGGCTTACAGATGCAAATTCCGATACTCTTTTATTTTTTCCAACTCTGCGGCATTGCGGGAACAGTGCTAATGCAACTAATACAAGTAAAACTGATCTTTTCATAACTGATATATTTAATTCCGTTTAAACAGGTTTGCATTTGAATTATCAATGTTTCAGATCATAAAGTTATAAGATTCCCGATATTGAATCACTGATTACAGGTATATTGTTTTTTCTTGATTTTTTTCCGAACTTTTCATTTTAGATGGCTAATGAAAATTAAGAACGACATTCCAGAACCATTTCAGTTCAATCCTCTGAAGCATCATCTTTCTTTTATTAAAGAGTTTGTCTCTCTTTGGCAATCTGAAGATAATGCACCTGAAATCAATAGCCTGGTAAAAGAGCTTAAGCATATCGGAACATCTGTCATGGATGTGTACACAGGTCAGCTTGGAATTAATGCAATCCTGAAAGAAATTATCAAATTACTGGAATCGAAGGATCTGATTTCACAAAAGTCTTTTGAATTATGGGCAGGAAATAGTTTCAGCAGTTATAGGATAATCTCATTATCAGACAGCTCGGAATGGGCTGTCAAATTCCATAACCAAAAGGGCAGATTTGTTCATCTGTTCCCTGCAAGGGGGAGCCCTCATACATTCAGGATCAAGGCTAATACACTGAAATCAGCTATTTTATATTACATAATAATAGGCAAGGATTTTATTTCCAGAGAGGACCTTAACAAGGCGAGGGAGCTTCTTGAGCTATCTCCCGTAAAAGATAGTGCTGAAACAGATGCGATTACAAAAATGATTGAGATCCTCAGGAAATGATAATATTTTAATTATTATAAAAATAAACTGATTCTATCCAAAATATATTTATCTTAGAATTGAAAAATTGTCCAAAAACCTTTAATCAACTCCAGAAACCTTAATAATATCTACCATGAAGAAACTATCATTTGTTATTCTCATCGCAATTCTTGCGATCATACAGTCTTATTCCCAGGGAATATCTTCGGGGAATAAGAATAATCTGCAACTATTGGCTTGTACAGAAAATGTTAAACCTGAAATGTATCAAGGAAATTACAATTCAAAAGAATTTCTCCAGCAAAGCGATTCTTTAATAATGAAAAAACAACGTTTTTATTATCATGGACATATCGTAAAAAAAAATAAAGAATTATTGACAATAATGAAACCCAACCGGCAGGCAAATGTAAAATTTCAGAATTCACTTGCTTTAAGAATAGTTGCAGCACCTCTGGCTTGTTTTGGAGGTATGGGGTTGGGCTTTTCAATTGCAAATGATAAATTGGAAAAAGCAACAAAGAATAAAATAATAGGAATAAGTATCGGTTTAGCTGCTGCAGGTATTACGCTGGGGGGTATCTCTGGAGTAATGCAGAATAAAGCAATTAAAATTTACAATCATGGGCTTAATAAAACCTCTTATTATCCTCTGAAAGAAATTAAAATAGGATTTATGGCTAATGGCATCGGCGTGAATTACCGGTTCTAGAATATAAATTCCTAATTGTCACTTTTACCTTTTTACTTTTTACTTGAAAGGCAGCCCATTAAGGCTGCCTTTTTTGTGATCCCGGAGAGATTCGAACTCTCAACCAACAGAACCGGAATCTGCCATTCTATCCATTGAACTACGGGACCGTATAACCAGGCGCAAAATTAACACCATTAGGCCGGTTTTACAACATTTTGAATGAATTAAATGGAAGAGAAATGCATCACACTTATGCCAGATTAATGTTATTTGCTAAAGATTTTCTATTTTCGCGGACCGAATAACCGGCTTCCGGCAAGCGGCGACCGGCTTCCGGCTGATTAAAAATAAAAGATTGAAAATGGATTATAATTTTACGGAAATTGAAAAGAAGTGGCAGAAATACTGGGAGGAAAACAAGACTTTTAAAACCCCTGATGATCTTAATAATCCAAAGAAATGCTACGTCCTCGATATGTTTCCTTACCCCTCCGGGGCAGGACTGCATGTCGGCCACCCCGAAGGCTATACAGCAACTGATATTTACAGCAGATACAAAAGAATGAATGGATATAATGTTCTCCATCCCATGGGATGGGATGCATTTGGCCTTCCTGCCGAGCAATATGCTATTCAGACCGGAACCCATCCTTCAATCACGACAAAAAACAATTGCGATACTTTTCGCCGTCAGATAAAAGAACTCGGACTCAGCTATGACTGGGATAAAGAGATAAATACGACCGATCCGAAATACTTCAAATGGACTCAGTTGATCTTTATCAGACTGTATAACACATGGTTCGATGAATCAATACAGAAAGGGAGACCTATATCTGAACTGAAGATACCTGAAGAAGTCAGTAAGCTGGGCAAAAAGGAGATTACAAAATATATTGATTCAAAGCGCCTTGCATATTATGATAATGCAATGGTATGGTGGTGCCCTAATTGCAGGATAGTATGTGCAAATGAAGAGGTCCTTTTTGACGGTTCGCATGAGAAGTGCGGGAACAGGGTCGAAAAGAAAAACCTGAAGCAGTGGATGCTGCGTATACCTCTTTATGCCGAAAGGCTGCTCAAGGGTATAGAAGGACTCGACTGGCCGGAAGGGATCAAGGACATGCAGCGCAACTGGATTGGCCGTTCGACCGGGGCAGAAGTAGATTTCAGGATTGATGGCTTGAATGAGAAGCTGACAGTTTTTACCACCAGGCCTGATACATTGTTCGGGGCGACCTATATGGTTATTGCTCCTGAACACTCCCTTACCGGGTTCATCACTACAGATGAAAAAAGAAAAGCTGTCGATAATTACATAAAAGCCGCATCGCTGAAATCGGACCTTGATCGTACCGACCTTGCAAAAGATAAAACGGGAGTCTTCACGGGAAGATATGCCATCAATCCTGTAAACCACAAGAAAATACCAATCTGGG
Source organism: Bacteroidales bacterium (assembly GCA_003142255.1). Taxonomy (GTDB): domain Bacteria; phylum Bacteroidota; class Bacteroidia; order Bacteroidales; family VadinHA17; genus LD21. The sequence continues at coordinate 194,445 of PLLO01000019.1, forward strand.
TTGCTGATTATGTCCTTACAGGCTATGGCACCGGCGCAATTATGGCTGTTCCAGCCCATGATACGCGTGACTTTGAATTTGCCGAAAAATTCGGCCTCCCGATAATCTGTATACAAGACCCTGACGTTCCCAATCCTGAGCAGAAACAAAGAATCATTGCAGGTAAAGAGTGCTGGACTGAAGACGGTAAATATATCAATTCATCGGATAAATCGACTGGAATTGACATTAACGGGCTGAATAAGGAAGCAGGCATTCTAAAGATAATTTCGTGGCTTGAAAAAGAAAATATTGGTAAGGAGAAAGTAAATTACAAGCTACGCGACTGGCTCTTCAGCAGGCAGAGATACTGGGGTGAGCCATTCCCCATTATTCACTGGGAAGACGGCGAGATAACCCTGATTGATGAAAACCAGCTGCCACTGGAATTGCCTGAACTTGAAAAATACCTCCCGGGAGAGAGCGGAGAATCGCCGCTTGCAAATGCTACAGAATGGCTCAATATAACCGATAAGTCCGGAAGGAAGGGAAGAAGGGAGACAAATACCATGCCCCAATGGGCGGGTTCATGCTGGTATTACCTCCGCTATATAGATCCGTCAAATGACGAGATGATCTTCGATCCTGAAAAGGAAAAGTACTGGATGCCTGTCGATCTCTATATAGGAGGGGCCGAACATGCAGTGCTTCACTTGCTTTACAGCCGCTTCTGGCATAAAGTTCTTTTCGACCTTGGAATAGTCTCGACAGATGAACCGTACCGGAAACTATTTAACCAGGGAATGATACTAGCCTTTGCCTATGAAAATGAGTCAGGGGCAAAAGTTGCAACCGACTTCATCGAAGAACGCGATGGGAAGTTTTTCAACAGGGAAACGGGCACTGAAGTGAGACAGATAGTGGCAAAAATGTCAAAATCTCTCAAAAATGTTGTCAATCCCGATGATGTGGTCGCAAAATATGGAGCTGATTCCCTCAGGCTTTACGAGATGTTCATGGGTCCGCTCGACGTTATAAAACCATGGGATGATAAAGGAGTTAAAGGTGTCTACAACTTTCTGGGAAGAGCATTCAGGTTCTTTTCAAATCCCGAGAATATCATTGAAGGAAATGAAGATCCTGAAATTCTGAAAGGGCTTCACCAGACTATTAAAAAAGTCGGGGGCGACATTGAGAACCTCAGGTTCAATACGGCAATTTCGGCAATGATGATCTTCCTTAACCTTGCCTATAAAAAAGGAAAAGTCACAAAAGAGACGTCTGATATTTTCACCAGGATACTTTCACCATTTGCCCCCCATATTGCTGAGGAGCTATGGAATCGGCAGGGAAATAAAAAGTCTATTGCATATGTGCCATGGCCCATGGTGAACGAGGAGTACCTTAAAGAGGATCTCTTTGAGTACCCGGTATCATTCAACGGCAAGCTAAGGTTCAAAATTGAGCTACCCATAACGATGGATAAGGAAGAGATAATAAAAATAGTACTTGCTGACGAGCGGGCAAAGAAGTGGCTGGAGACTGGTACTCTTTCCAATATTATTGTAGTACCAAACCGGATTGTCAATATTGTTTTAAAAAGCTAACGTGAGAGTCCGGATGTCTGCACTGGGAAAAATATCCGTACTTTTCATCCTATTATCGGTTACTGTATCATGCAGAAACCAGCATAATGAAGAAAAGGGACTGGAAGCGACCGCTACTGATTCATCCTCATTGACCCGGCAAAAAGCTCCGGTTCTCCTATTTGGAATCCATTCTGATTCATTTAATCTTATTCCGGGTCATATTAAGCCAAACGGGTTTCTCTCGCAGATTCTTCTTGAGCATGGCGTAACCTTGCAGGAAATTGACCAGGTGATCAGGAACTCCAAATCTATATTTGACGTCAGGAAGATCAGATCGGGCAACAATTATACTCTTTTTTGTGACGCAGACTCCCTGGCAAGGGCAAGATACCTGGTTTATGAGCATGATCCCACCACCTGTTATATATTCAGCTTCAGGGATTCGCTCAATATAACTCCCTTCCATAAAGAGATCAGGAAAGTCATCAGGTATTCGTCAGGAACAATAGAGACCTCACTCTGGGATGCAATGATAAATGGAGGCATGCATCCTTCTCTTGCCGTTGAGATGGAGGATATCTTTGCATGGACAGTGGATTTTTTCGGTCTGCAGAAGGGTGACAGCTTTAAAGTCGTCTATGAAGAAAAGTTCATTGATGACAAGTCGCTTGGAGCGGCCAGAATTTTTGGAGCACAGTTCACATGGTCTGGTAAGACGATAACTGCTATTCCGTTAGTACAGGATGGAAGGGAGAGCTTTTTCGATGGTGAAGGCAACAGCCTCCGTAAAGCTTTTCTTAAGGCGCCTCTGTCATTTTCACGGATCACTTCAAGGTACTCGTCGAGCAGGATGCACCCGATCCTGAGAATAAGGCGGCCTCATTATGGTGTAGATTATGCTGCACCGATCGGAACTCCCGTACATGCAATCGGCGATGGAAGGGTAATTTCAGCGACTTTTGAGAATGGTTCCGGGAGAATGGTGAAAATCTCGCACAACAGTGTCTATTCGACGGCATATCTTCATCTCAGCAGGTTTGCCGAAGGAATTCATTCCGGAGTTTACGTTAAGCAGGGAGATATTATAGGGTTTGTAGGAAGCAGCGGCCTATCAACCGGGCCTCATCTCGATTTCAGGTTCTATCAAAACGGCTATCCTGTGGATCCGCTTAAGGTTGAAGCACCTCCAGTAGAGCCAGTTTCAGAAGCAAACAAAGGTAGATTTGAAATAAATAAAAATGTTATCATGAGCCTTCTTTCTACTTTCTGATCCTCTCCGGAAGCTTTTCAATCAGTTTTTCTATCACTTCCGGAAAATGAGCATATTCAAGCTCATGTACCCTTGAGGCCAGCGATTCAGGAGTATCTCCGGGCATTACCCTGCACTTTGCCTGGAAAATTATATTCCCTTCATCATAGAACCTGTTGACATAATGTATGGTTATCCCTGACTCCTTTTCGTTATTTTCCAGGACAGCCTTATGCACATGTTCTCCGTACATTCCTTTCCCACCGTATTTTGGAAGAAGTGCAGGATGAATATTGACTATCCGGCCCTCAAAATTGTCGAGAATATTTTCAGGGATAAGTAACATGAAGCCTGCCAGAACCACAAAATCTATTTTATTCTTCAGCAGGGTGTCAAGCACTGCATCAGAGCCGTAAAAATCGGTGTGTTCGAAAAATAATGATTTGACATTATGTTTGGCAGCCCTTCTTAATACGTAGGCTTCGTGCTTATTTGACAAAACAAGTGTGACTTTGCCTGTTTTTCTGTTCGAAAAGTATTTAATAATATTTTCAGCGTTGGTGCCTGATCCGGAGGCTAAAATTGCTATATTTCTCATTATGTGACAATTACCATTTTAAGCTATTAATGGATTTACAGGAGAATATTATATTTATTTAATTAATTATCAACATTTTAAGCCCTGTTACTAATAAAATACCTCAAATCATTTGAAAAATATGGTACAAATATATTTCTTTGCAAGGTTTTAAAACTATTATTAATTAAAATTTATGATTATGTCTGACATTGCCGCAAGAGTTAAAGAGATTATAGTTGACAAGCTTGGAGTTGACGAATCAGAAGTGACTCCTGAAGCCAGTTTCACGAATGATCTGGGTGCAGATTCTCTTGACACTGTTGAGTTGATTATGGAATTTGAAAAGGAATTCAATATCGGGATTCCAGACGATCAGGCAGAGACCATCGGCACCGTTGGTGATGCTATCAAGTACATTGAGGAGAATGCAAAATAGTTTTGCATTGTTTATAATCCATTTATGAGAAGAGTTGTAGTAACCGGCCTTGGAGCATTAACTCCTGTTGGCAACAATCTGCATGATTACTGGGAAGGACTGAAGAATGGAGTGAGCGGGTCAGTCATGATCACTCACTTCGATGCTGAAAAGTTCAAGACCAAGTTTGCATGCGAACTCAAAGGGTACGACTCTGCAAATTATTTTGACAGGAAAGAGGCCAACAAGCTCGACCCTTATGCACAATATGCGCTGATCGCAGCTGATGAAGCCATAAAAGACTCAGGTCTGGACCTTGATAAGGTAGATAAAGACAGAGTCGGCGTGATATGGGCCTCTGGCATAGGCGGGCTTGAGACTTTTTTCCTGGCAATAAAACAATACGTCCTTGGCGACGGTACACCGCGTTTTAGTCCCTTTTTCATTCCAAAAATGATAGGCGATATTGCGGCCGGAACTATTTCAATAAGGTATGGGTTCAGAGGACCTAATTTTGCAACCGTCTCAGCATGTGCTTCGTCAACAAATGCAATTATTGATGCTGTCAATTATATCCGCTGGGACAAGGCAGATATTTTTGTCACTGGTGGATCCGAAGCTTCAATCAATGAGCCTGGAATAGGTGGATTTAATGCTCTTCAGGCCCTTTCGACCCGAAATGATGAATTTAAGACAGCTTCAAGACCCTTTGACCAAACCCGCGACGGGTTCGTACTGGGAGAAGGTGCCGGTGGCCTTATTATTGAAGAATACGAGCATGCAAAATCGAGAGGTGCAAGAATCTATGCAGAACTTGTAGGAACAGGAATGAGCGCGGATGCCTTTCATGTAACAGCTCCGCACCCTGAAGGCCTGGGTGCCCGTAATGTCATGAAGCTGGCACTGAGCGATGCTTGCATAAAACCTGCGGATGTCGACTATATTAATGTGCATGGTACATCGACCCCGCTTGGAGATATTTCGGAAACCAAAGCTATCGTCGATGTATTCGGTGAAAATGCTTACAAGCTTAATATAAGCTCAACCAAGTCAATGACCGGCCACCTTCTGGGGGCAACAGGCGCCATCGAGGCAATAGCAGCAATCATGGCTGTAGTTCATGATATTGTTCCTCCCACAATAAATTTTAAAGTCCCCGATCCTGAAATTGACCAGAAGCTTAATCTGACTCTCAATAAGTCTCAAAACAGGAGAGTTAATTATGCCATTAGCAATACTTTTGGCTTTGGCGGTCACAACGCTTCTGTTGTTATTAAAAAAGCAGAGGATTAGTGTCGCTACTCCGGCAAAAACTTAATGGAACTTTTATTCTTGACCGACGGTTATTCAGTTCCCGCCTGAAAAAAATTTTCGGATTCAATCCCGGGAAGCTCAAATTATATGAAATAGCATTCATTCACCGCTCAGCTACATTAACGCTGCCTAACGGAAGGAGGGTTAATAATGAAAGGCTCGAATATCTCGGCGATGCGGTTCTGGATGCAATTCTTTCCGATTTTCTTTTTGAGAAGTTCCCTGAAGCGAATGAGGGCTTCATGACAAAAATAAGGTCAAGGATTGTCAACCGTGAGGTCTTGAATCAGCTTGCAATATCAATGGGTATAAATAAGATACTTATAAGCAATATAAGTTCTTCAAACCCTACAAAGAATCTTTATGGTGATGCCCTTGAAGCATTGATCGGATCTTTGTTCCTCGACAAAGGCTTCAGAAAGACTAAAAAGCTGTTTATCAAAAGAGTTCTGAACAGATACCTCGATATTGACAAAATTATTTCCACTGACACCGACTATAAGAGCCTTGTTTTTGAATGGGTACAAAAGAACAAGGCAAACCTGATATTTGAATATAACGAAGAGTACGACTTCAATTGTAAAAAATCAATTTTCACTACCACGCTGTCAATTAACAAGGAAGTATATGGGACAGGACAGGGTGAATCAAAGAAGGAAGCAGAACAAGAAGCTTCGGGCCAGGCATGGTTAAGGCTCAAAGATATTATCAGCGATAATGCATAGTTTCTGCTATTTTTTTAACTACCTTTATAAGTTAAGGTGCTTTTTGTATGAAAAGCGGGGTAAAAGTCAAACGGGTACAGCTTAAGGATAATCAGACCAATGATTCTGATATTATTGGCATCGTTTCAACTGAACCCGATTATAAGCTCTCGCTTGCCCTAAACCGTAAATTAAAGATCTCCCTTAAAAACGATTCTCCAGTGGTAATCAGGGAAGAGTCAGGTGTTGAAATGGCATTCAGCAGGTTTTCTGACATTTCGGCAGCTCTTAATCCCGGCTATGATCTCACATCAAATCGTTCGGGGAAGAATTTCCTTCTCAAAAAACTGAAAAACATTGATTTCATATTCCAGGTGCATAACCCCGGAGATGAGGATGCAGTAAAGGTTATTGCTGCAACGCTGAAGAATATGGAATGTATTACTGCAGTATTCAGGATTGATCCCGTAACTATCAAGGATAAGAACCTACAATACATAATCCAATAAAATATGGAAAACCTGTATTACAATTTATCGGAGGAGGAGTTTACTAAAGGCCGTAAAATACTGATCTGGGTCTTTTTTGCTATATTTTTCATTGGAGGACTATATGTTGCATTGATCGGTCCGCTTTTTGGGGTTTACAGTGTAAAACCTATCATGTCGCTTGCTCCTTTCGGGATCAGCCTGCTTGTAGGGCTTGTTGCCACATATGCCACAATTAAAAGAAAAGACCTCTATTTCCTCATAGATAATGATAAAGTTGAATTCAGATATGGAGTATTCAGACCCAAAAGATACACATTCATCTGGAGTGATATGAAGGAGATTGTAATGCCTCATAAAGAGAGGAAGATAAAGGTTATCTTTAAAGATGGGAAATCATATATTATTGACCTTATGTGGATCCAGAGGAAAAAATCCATCCTCATCAGAAAGCACTTTTTTCAAATGGCCAGGGAGAAAGGCCTGAATGTGCTGAAAGTTGTTCAGCTTCCGCCTAACAGGAAAAAATAACAGGCTCTGTAAAAGAAGAAGAGCCGCTCCAGAACAGAGCGGCTCATTTTTTGATAACCCTAAAACTAACCTAACCTATGAAAAAACCTCTATATGTATATTTCAAATATCGTGCCAAATCCGAAACAAAGATATGCCATGTAAATGATTGAAAAAAATATTTATACTTAATTAACTGGAAATTAACAATATGTTAATGAAACGTTAAGGTTTTTCATCATGCCATCTGCTCTATTTATCTACAACTCCGATTAAACAATCCGGTTGTTAAAGAAAGTTAAAGGATCAAATCATAATTTATATACAAGTACTTTTGTATCTGTATGAAACGAAGAACAATAGTATTACTTGCGATCTTCTTTTTCCTGGCAATCTCGGGGCTTCTCATGATCCAGCTATATTGGATCAGGAACGCAATAGCCATTACTGACCAGCAATTCCGTCAGCTCGCGAATAAAGCCCTCGAATCAGTAATACTGGATCTTGAAGAGAAGGAACTTATTCACAGTATAGTTGAAGAAATAAATCCTGCTCCCACCGACTCAGTCACTGCAGTCGTTCCTGCAAATTCGCCTATTGCCAGAAAGCTGAGGGGTTTCCAGCCAAATTCGAGGCTTCTTGAGATATACGGATTAAATAAAAGTATTGAACCTCTTACAATTACCAATGAAGGTCAAAAGATTTTCATTACTGCAGAGAATATCTCTTCCCTTACACCTGGTGAATCGACCGAAACTTCAGCTCAGTCTATCAGTGCTGAACTAAACGGGAGAGTTACCAATAAGATCGTTTCACTCGAAAATATCATGGCTAAAATACTCAGGAATACGCCTGATATAAGAGAAAGGATTGACTTCAACAACCTTCAGAAATTGCTTAGGAATGCTCTGAATGATGTAGGCATTTACCTCAATTTTGAATTCTGCATCAGATCAGGAGCCTCGGGAATAATATGGAGCACACCGGGTTTTACAGACAAGCCAGGAACAAATAAGTTTATAATACAGCTTTTCCCTAACGACCCTGTGCCTGGTCAGAACCAGCTCGTTCTGTACTGCCTCCAGGAAAACCAGTATAAATTTGAAAAAATCGGGAACCTTGGATTTCTCTCCCTGCTATTTACCGTAATGATTCTTTTCCTGTCGACCTGGACCTTTATTGTAATATTCCGCCAGAAAAAAATATCGGAGATCAGGAACGATTTTATAAACAATATGACTCATGAGCTGAAGACGCCTATTTCCACAATCTCGCTGGCATCTCAGATGATTGCCGATAAATCGATTCCTGATGAGAAAAAAAATATAGATAATCTTGCAAAAGTCATTTCCGATGAGAGCATAAGGCTGAAATCACAGGTTGAGAAGGTATTGCAGACAGCCTTTTTTGAGAAGAGAAGGATGAAGCTAAACCTTGTAGAGGTCGATATTCACAGGATTCTGGATAATGCAATTGAAAACTTTATGCTCCAGATAAAAAATATTGATGGCGTCATAAGTAAAGAATATATGGCAAAATCATCTTTTGCCCGGATTGATGAAGCCCATTTTCTTAATGCCGTCTCAAATTTAATCGATAACGCTATCAAATATTCCAGGGGGAAGCCAGAGATCATTATATCGACACGAAATGTCAAAAAGGGTCTTTTAATAAGTGTTGAGGACAAAGGAATCGGAATCAGCAAAGAGAACCTTAAAAGAATATATGATAAATTCTACAGGGTCCATTCCGGCAATCTACATAATGTTAAGGGATTCGGACTTGGCCTGAGTTATGTCAGAAAGATCATTGAAGAACATAACGGTACTATAACGGCTGAAAGCCAGATAAATAAAGGAACAAAATTTTCTATTTTCATTCCTCAAACTTTTCAAAAATGAAAAATATAACTCTTCTTCTCGCTGAGGATGACAGTAATCTTGGAATTCTTCTTAAAAACTACCTGACGGCAAAGAATATTGATGCCGATTTGTTTCCCGACGGGATCAAAGCCCTGAATGCATTCCATGCTGCTAAATACAACATATGCATTCTCGATATAATGATGCCGGAAATGGATGGAATATCCCTGGCTGCAGAGATCCGTAAAATTGAGCCTGCAATTCCGATTATCTTCCTCACTGCCAAAAGCCAGAAGGAGGATATTCTCGAAGGGTTCCGTTCCGGAGCTGATGATTATATAACAAAACCGTTTTCTATGGAAGAGCTGCTGTACCGTATACAGGCAATCCTTAAAAGAACCGCAGGGGTATCAGTACCAAAAAAAGAAGGAAACTATACCATCGGCAATTATTCATTCGACCCGCTCAAGCAAATACTTTCAATAAGCGGACAGAGCATAAAGCTGACAACCAAAGAATCTGAACTTCTTGACCTTCTTTGCCGTCATCCTAATGAAATACTGGAGCGTAATTTTGCATTAAAGGCAATCTGGATTGACGATAACTATTTCAATGCCAGGAGCATGGATGTCTACATTACCAGGCTGAGGAAATACCTTGGGAAAGACCCTTCAGTTAAAATTCTGAATGTCCATGGCAGAGGATATAAACTATTATGCTGAAAAAAAACCTGGTCTTTTGTGAGACCAGGGTTAGAGGCTTAGGTTAGACTATAGGATTATTATATTTTATTGACCCCCATATATCTTAAAGCGAATATAATTGTTTTTTATCAGTATCAATAAAAAACAATAAAATATTAATAAAGATGATATTTTTATATCCGGGAGAACTCAATCAAATTTCAGTACAGCAAGAAAAGCTTGCTGAGGCACCTCAACATTTCCTATCTGGCGCATTCTCTTTTTACCTTTCTTCTGCTTCTCAAGGAGCTTCCTTTTTCTTGTTATATCTCCGCCATAGCATTTTGCCGTTACGTCTTTTCGTACAGCCTTTACGGTTTCGCGGGCAATGATCTTGGCCCCTATCGCAGCCTGTATGGCAATATCGAACTGCTGCCTCGGAATTAGTTCCTTTAGTTTCTCACACATTTTGCGGCCGAATTCATAGGCATGGCCCCTGTAGATAAGGGTTGAAAGAGCATCCACCATTTCACCGTTCAAAAGGATGTCAAGCCTGACCAGGTCGGCTTTCTGATATGCAGTGTAATAATAATCGAATGAAGCATACCCCTTGGAGATGCTTTTCAACTTATCATAGAAATCAAATACTATTTCAGACAGTGGCATTTCAAAAGTAAGCTCAACCCTGTCCCTTGAAAGATAAACCTGGCTCTTCAGCACGCCTCTCTTGTCGATGCAAAGTTTCATTATAGCTCCGACATAATCCGACAGGGTAATCACCTGGGCAATTATATAGGGTTCCTCAATCCGCTCAATATGATTTATCGGAGGAAGGCCTGAAGGGTTGTGCACATCAATCACTTCGCCCTTTGTCGTATAAGCTTTGAATGATACGTTAGGCACCGTGGTAATAACATCCATGTTGAATTCCCTGTCGAGCCGTTCCTGGATTATTTCCATATGAAGCAGGCCTAAAAAGCCGCACCTGAAACCAAAGCCCAGTGCTGCTGATGACTCAGGCACGAATGTCAGGGAAGCATCATTCAGCTGAAGCTTTTCGATTGAGCTTCTCAGATCTTCATATTCGTCAGCATCGACAGGATACATTCCTGCAAAAACCATCGGCTTTACCTCTTCAAAACCTGATATTTCTGTTTCACAAGGGTTTTTAACCTGAGTTATAGTATCTCCAACCCTTACTTCTGCAGAATTCTTTACCCCCGTTATTATATAACCGACATCCCCGGTACCCATCACTTCGCGCGGATCCTGCCTGAGCTTCAGAACACCTATCTCCTCGGCATTGTATTCATGACCGGTGCTCATAAATTTGACTTTTTCTCCTTTTCTGAGGGTACCGTTGATGATTTTAAAATATGCTATTATACCGCGGAAAGAATTAAAAATCGAATCGAAGATAAGGGCCTGAAGCGGTGCTTCCGGATCTCCTTTCGGAGGCGGAATCATGTTTATAATGTCTTCTAATATCCGGTCGACACCCATACCGGTCCTTGCACTTGCTTCAATAATATCATTTCGGTTACATCCTACAAGGTCAACTATCTGATCTTTAACCTCCTCGGGCATGGCATTATTCATATCCATCTTATTCAAAACCGGTATGATCGTAAGGTTATGATCAATTGCCATATAAAGATTTGAGATTGTCTGCGCCTGTATTCCCTGAGTGGCATCAATTACAAGAAGTGCTCCCTCACATGCGGCAATTGACCTTGATACCTCATAGGAGAAGTCCACATGTCCCGGTGTGTCGATCAGGTTCAGAAAGTATTTTTTCCCTTCATGGATATATTCCATCTGTATTGCATGGCTCTTGATGGTTATTCCCCTCTCCCTTTCAAGATCCATATCATCAAGGATCTGGTCCTGATACTCCCTTTCTGTAATTGTATTAGTCCTCTCAAGGAGTCTGTCGGCCAGGGTGCTTTTACCATGATCGATATGTGCAATAATACAGAAATTACGGATCTGGTCCATTCGGGAATTCGGATATAAAATAAGGTGCAAATATATAAAAATAAAGGGAGAGCCAGGCTTTTGGCCTGGCTCTCCGAATGTAAATTTATATAAGATGAATATCAGATATTACATCATTCCGGGCATTCCGCCACCCATCCCCTGGGAAGACATAGCTGGATGCTCTTCTTTCTCGTCAACAATCACAGCTTCGGTAGTCAGGAACATTCCTGCAATAGATGCTGCATTTTCAAGAGCAACACGAACAACTTTGACAGGATCAATCACACCTGATTTACTAAGCTTTTCATAATTGTCGGTCTGTGCATTATATCCGTAATCACCCTTGCCTGATTTTACGTTCTGGACTACAACTGCACCCTCTTTACCTGAATTGATAGCAATCTGGCGTAAAGGTTCTTCAATTGCACGTTTGATAATCTCAATACCGGTTGTCTGATCATCATTATCTCCTTTAAGTCCTTCAAGTGCAGCAATAGCACGAATATATGCAACGCCTCCACCCGGGACAATACCTTCTTCAATTGCAGCACGGGTTGCATGCAGAGAGTCATCGACGCGGTCTTTCTTGTTTTTCAATTCGACCTCAGAAGCAGCTCCAATATAAAGAACTGCAACACCGCCGGCAAGTTTGGCAAGACGTTCCTGCAACTTCTCTTTATCATAATCAGAAGTAGTTGTAGTCATCTGCTGTTTGATCTGACCTACGCGGGCTTTAATCATTTCCTTGTCACCGAAACCATTAACAATTGTAGTGTTTTCCTTATTGACAGTTACTTTCTCAGCAGTACCAAGCATTTCAAGAGTTGCGTGTTCCAGTTTAAGACCCTTCTCTTCTGAAATAACTGTTCCTCCTGTAAGGATAGCGATATCTTCAAGCATCTCTTTCCTTCTGTCGCCGAAACCTGGTGCTTTCACTGCACAAACCCTCAGGGAACCACGAAGACGGTTCACAACGAGTGTTGCAAGTGCTTCACTTTCAACATCTTCAGCAACAATGAGAAGAGGCTTGCTGGTCTGGGCTGATGCCTCAAGGATAGGAAGCATATCTTTCATTGAAGATATTTTCTTATCATAAATAAGAATATAAGGATTTTCAAGTTCTGCTTCCATTTTTTCTGCATTGGTAACAAAATATGCTGAAATATATCCGCGGTCGAACTGCATCCCTTCAACAACTTCAACATAAGTAGTTGTACCTTTTGATTCTTCAACAGTAATGACTCCTTCCTTATGAACTTTGCTCATAGCTTCAGCAATAAGTTTTCCTATCTCCTGATCATCATTGGCAGAAATTCGTGCAACCTGCTCAATTTTAGCAAGGTCATCACCAATAACTGTTGCCTGTGAAACCAGATGTTTGATAACTTTCTCAACTGCTTTATCAATACCTCTTTTGACATCCATTGGGTTTGCTCCCGCTGTAATGTTCTTCAGCCCTACATTTATAATAGCCTGAGCCAGGACTGTTGCTGTAGTTGTGCCATCACCAGCGATGTCCCCTGTTTTCGAAGCAACTTCTTTCACCATCTGAGCACCCATATTTTTATATGGATCTGACAATTCGATATCCTTTGCAACTGTAACACCGTCTTTTGTGATCTGGGGAGCTCCGAATTTTTTCTCCAGGACAACATTACGGCCTTTTGGGCCAAGGGTTACTTTGACAGCATCTGCCAACTGATCAACTCCTTCTTTAAGAAGGGCACGTGCTTCAATATTATACTTAATCTCTTTTGCCATATTAAATAATTTTAGTGTTTTTAAATTATGCTATAAAAAGAACATCTGACTGTGAGATAAGCAGATAATCTTCTCCTTCAATGGTAAGTTCCTGCCCTGAATATTTTCCGTAAAGAACCTCATCGCCCTTTTTCACTTCCATTTCTTCGTCTTTTTTTGCTGCGCCGACAAGGATAACTTTGCCCTGACGGGGTTTTTCCTTTGCAGAATCGGGAATAATGATCCCGCTGGCAGTTTTAGCTTCAGCTTCATAAGGTTTTACCAATACCTTTCCTGCCAGAATTTTACCTTTTAATTGTGCCATTTTATATAGTTTTTAGTTAAAAATCTCAATACTCTCCTTTTTTAGCATAATCTGTGCCAAATGCTAAAAAATGACATTTTGGGAGATCCCGTATTAATTGAGGTGCAGAAATATGTCACCGGAACGGAGCTATGCATATTTGTTTATTAATAAGATATTATGATTCAATGCATTGTATGTTTAATTAAAAAAGTGCCAGAATATGACAAACTGACACTTTTATAATTATTTCTATATACTACTGTTATTTCGATTTTTCTGTTGGGGTTGTCGGAGTTGTTGATGCCGGTGGTACAGCAGTCGGAAGAGTCGGAATTGCATTTGGATCAGCTGCATTTTCGATCTGAGTCTTTAACCTTGATTGCTCTACGCCTGTTCCACGTGGTATGGTTGCCGTAGCAACAATACAAAGAACAAGGATTGCTGCACAGAGGGTCCATGTTGCTTTTTCAAGAAAATCAGCTGTTTTCCTAACTCCCATTGTCTGTCCTGCAGATGTGAAGTTAGCTGCCAGTCCTCCGCCTTTTGAATTCTGAACAAGAACGATAAGTACCTGGAACAAACATGCAACTATAATTAAAACTGAAACAAAAATATAAATTCCCATACTGGTTATTTTTTTATATAATTCCTTAACTTTTTCAATTTGAGTCGCAAAGTAACTGCTTTTTTCCGGAAATTTCAAACTTAATTTCTCATAAATATCAATTGCCTTTGAATAATATCCCTGCCCGATATAAATTCTTGCAAGAGTTTCGGTTACAAATTCTTCCCTCTCTTCAATAAAAGGTTTTGAAATATCCTCATTCGGTATGGCAGATTTTCCCCTTGATGGCTCTATCCTTGGATTTTCATCGATGAACTTGTCAATCAGTGCCGACTGCAGATCTTTTACCGAAGGCTTTCCTGCCTGAACCAGCCCATCAGTCTCAATTTCATCAGCACCGAAATCAGGGGTACTGTTTCCATTAATGTCAAGCTCCAGAAGGTCAGCATTTTCGGGGATTGAAAACCCGGGATCCATATAAGTAATGCTCTCTCCGGCATCCTCCGATTCCTCATCGAACATCATGATAGATGCATTTGAATCATCATTGCCGAAATCATTGGAAATCAGTATTGATTGATCAAAAATCTTTTCGTTATCATGATCTCCAGCTGAATTTTTTTCTATTTCATTTATCAGGTCTGTACTGTTCTTCCCCGATTCAATCACAGTCTGCTGGCTGTCAGCCGGACTCACTTCGGCTTGAGGAGGAGGTGTAACCGGAGATTCAGGTCTGGCCTCTGAAATAACTTCCTTCCTTAAAAAATAATAAAGTACCTCGCGGTTTGCAATATGCATTGCGGATACCCTGAGCTGGTTTTCAAACTTTACATCGGAGGTGTTCTGCAATCCTTTAAGCAGCAGGCTATAGGCGCTCTGGAAATAGGGAAATATATTTATCAGCTCATTAACCTCGCTGATAGTTTGTCGGTCAGCAGGGCCAGAGCTCTCAATCATTCTCAGAAAATCGCTCCTGTTCATACTCTACCAGTTCACGAAAGCCTTGTTAAAAATATCTTCTACAAGAAGGTCAATTATTTTTTCGGTCAGATCTTTTTCGACTGAGCTCAGATCAGAGTTGCTGTCGTAATCTTCATACCTGGAAAATGTCTGTTCGTAGCTGTAATTGGGCTGGACCGAATTTGTGAATTTAACTTTCACTGAAATAGTAAACCTGTTTGTCGAAGCCTGGGCATCTACTCCAACAGACTGAGGCCTGGAGCTGTAATCTGTTATCTCGCCTTCAAAGTTGACATCTCCGATACCATTTACTATTCCAAGGCTGGTCTGCGCTTTGCATTTATCTATGAGAGCATCCGTTATATATTGGCTTAACCCTGTCGAAACAATGTTTGCCCTGTTCTGAAAATACTGAATGCTCGCCGTTTTTACATCAGATGATATGCTTGCACCTGTGAACGAATACCTGATCTTGCATCCGCCAAGCAGAATTGCTCCTGCGGCAAGAAGGAGGAGCAGCTGTCTTATTGACGTCAGTGACCATTTTTTTGTCTTATTCAATGCCATACTCCTTTATTTTCCTGTAGAGTGTCCGTTCAGAGATCCCCAGCTCATTTGCTGCAAGTTTTCTCTTCCCGTTGTATTTTTCGAGGGCTTTCTTTATCATTTCAACCTCCTTATCAGCCAGGGATAATGATTCTTCAACGATTTCCTCAGTATCCTGGATATTATTTCTTGCCTGGTGCGGCGTAAAATCGACAGATGAGTTCTCTGTGGCTTCCGGTCCTGTTGCCGTATTCTTTTTCTCCCTTATAAGGTTTTGAATGACCCTTGCATTCGGACCATCAAAGGCTACATTCATATCGTTATGCTCGATGAGATCGTAAACAAGTTTTTTAAGATCATTCATATCGCCTTTCATGTCGAACAGGATCTTATATAAAATTTCCCTCTCGGAAGAAAACGCTTTGTCATCATCCTTCTTAATAATAGCAGGAAGTCTTACGCCATCATAATCAGGTAAATATGACTTAAGTGTAACTGCCCTGATCTCACGGTCGCTTTCTATTATTGATATCTGTTCTGTAATGTTCTTCAGCTGTCTCACATTCCCGGGCCAGGCATAATGAAGAAGCATGTTTTTTGCTTCAGAATCGAGCCTTATTGCAGGCATCCTGTATTTTTCGGCAAAATCAACTGCAAATTTTCTGAAAAGAAGGATAATATCCTCACCTCTTTCCCTTAAGGAAGGAATCCTTATCGGCACATTGTTAAGCCTGTAAAAAAGATCTTCCCTGAATCTGCCCTTATCGATTGCCATCACGACATCGACATTGCTGGCAGCAATAACCCTCACGTTTGTTTTCTGCACTTTGGAGGAACCGACCCTGATAAACTCACCGGCTTCGAGTACCCTCAAGAGCCTTACCTGGGTGGAAAGAGGCAATTCTGCAACTTCATCAAGGAAGATTGTTCCTCCGTCAGCAACTTCAAAATAACCTTTTCTGCTGTCGGTAGCGCCTGTAAATGCACCTCTTTCATGCCCGAACAGCTCAGAATCGATTGTTCCTTCAGGAATCGCTCCGCAATTGACGGCGATATAGGGGCCATGCTTCCTTGCGCTGTAATTATGGATCACCTGCGGGAATACTTCCTTTCCGGTTCCGCTTTCGCCGCTTATGAGCACGGATAGGTCTGTGGGGGCTACCTGTACAGCAATATCAATAGCATGGTTGAGTTCTTCGTTATTGCCAATTATGCTAAATCTTTGCTTAATGCTTTGAAGATCTTTCATATGTTTTTCAAGATGATGCGAATTTAAGGTTTTTTTAAAACATTGGGAAATGCATTTTTCGTAAATTCGTACTATGAAAAAGAGGTCGGAATTAAAATTCGCCGGCATTATTCCGGCACGATACGCATCCTCAAGGTTCCCGGGGAAGCCACTGGCTATGATAAATGGGAAGCCAATGGTCCAGCGGGTTTATGAACAGTCAAGGAAATCACTTGATACTGTTTTTGTGGCAACCGACGATAAAAGAATTTTTGACGCCGTGAAAAATTTCGGAGGTAATGCCGTCATGACCTCATCTGAGCACCAGAGCGGAACAGACAGATGTGCTGAAGCTGTAGGCAAAATATCGCGTAAGAATGGCATTGATGTCGACGTTATTATAAATATTCAGGGTGATGAACCATTTATCCGTCCTGAAGAGATTGATCTTCTCAAATCCTGCTTCATTGATAAAAATGTTGAAATTGCCACACTGATAAGGAAAACTGCCCGTGGAGAAAATCTCTTTAATCCCAACCAGCCGAAGGTCGTCATTGATTCGCTCGGGAATGCAATTTATTTCAGCAGGGCTGCAATACCATTTATCCGTAACCTTGGAGAATCGCTCTGGTCAGAGAACTTTACCTTTTATAAGCACCTTGGCCTCTATGCGTACACCGTCCGGACATTGAAAAAAATCACGAAACTGCCAATAAGCTATCTCGAAAAGGCTGAAGCTCTTGAGCAAAACCGATGGATTGAAAATGGCTACAGGATCAGAAGTGCTGTCACTGAATGGGAAAGCATCGGTATCGATACGCCGGCTGATCTTGACAGGGCCTTGCTTTATTTTGAAAATTTAAAGTAAATAATTATTAACTTTAGCATAGTTTTTGCAGGGAAGAATTAAACGGTATTTATGAAGAAGAGTTTATTCCTTTTTTCTTTCGTTTTTTTTACTTTAAGCCTTCAGGCTCAGAAGGATACTGTAAATATTTCTTCCAGACCTATACAGATGAGCTATTCGGCTGAAGCTGCAAATATCAATATCAGCATCTTCCCGGTACCAGTAAGAGAAAATTATTTTAATATTAAAAGCGAAAAGGAGTTCTCGTCAGTTAAGATCACGAATATTATCGGACAAGATATCTACAGAGAAAAATATAATGATCCGCAAACCCTGGCTAAAATCATTCTCGATAATCCCAGAAGGGGGATGTACATGGTGACAGTTGTATTCAGCGACGGGCTAAGGATCGTAAAGAAGATAATGATTGAACAGGCTGAATAATTGATTAAGGCCTGCATTGTGATTCGGATTTTCGGGGGAATTATCCGTATTTAAATAGTTGAAATATAGTATAACTGAAGCATCAGGTAAACTTTACCGTTGCAGGATTGTTTATTACAATAGAGTCATTTATAACTGTTACCACAAGAAGTTTTAACCATGGAAGAAGGAGTAAATGTTTTTTCGATTAAGGATCTTGAGAATTTTTCAGGAATAAAAGCTCATACCATAAGGATCTGGGAAAAGAGATACAATATCCTTGAGCCTGACAGGACCGATTCGAACATTCGGAGATACAATGAATCGGAACTGAAAAAAATATTAAATGTGGCTTTCCTTAACAGGAATGGACTAAAGATATCCAAAATCGCAAAGCTCAATGAAGATGAGCTTACTCAGCAGGTAATGGCGCTAAGCAGCAGCAGGGACGATTCAGAAAAGGATTTTCAGCCTGGTAAAATACTTATGTCGGCCATCAGGTTTAATGAAGAGCTGTTCAAGGAAGCTCTCCTCCCCTATATTAAACGTAACGGTATTGAAGTAGCATATTGCCGATACCTTCATCCGTTGCTTGAAAAGTCGAGGATACTCTGGCAAACCGGATCTCTTTCAAGGGCTCAGGAACAATTTATCAGGAATACGGTAAGGCAGATTATAACTGTGGAAGACAGCCTTATCAAACCATGGTCAGGCAAAACCGGGCCTTCGGTGGTCATGATAAATACTTCAGACAACCTGACTGATAATAACTTCCTTTTTTACAAATATGCCTTGAAAAAGAGGGGATTTGACGTAATCTTTACAGGCGGGATCCTGCCTGCATCCGAAGTTATTGAGATCTATAAGATTAAGCCGTTTAGCTACCTCATTGTAAATTCAAGTGCATTTGATTTTGCAAAGAAAAAGATTGGATATTTCAATAATCTTGGCAAATCGTTGATGATCAAAAAGATAATTTTTACTGATTCTCCTGAGGAAAGAGATAAAAAATTCCAGGAAAAGCTGATCATAACGAAGGATCCTGCAGGATTTATCCGTTGTATCGAGGGACTCCGCTGATTATTTTTCACTTACCTTGATCGAATCTGCAATATGCAGAACTGTGGCCAGTACGCCCTGGTCTGTGTACAGTATAACTCCTGTTCCGGATAATTGAAATTAATAATTGCTATTCAATCAAAAAGCAGGGCGACAGATGCGGCACCAATTCCGGCATTTGTTCCAAGAGCAGGAGAGATATTTACAACTGATACAGGTTTTTTGCTTGTCAGTCTTTCCATTTTTTCCGAATACCAGTCAGCGGCTTTAGGGTTGCCGGCATGCATGACAATGTAATTCCAGATTTTCTTGTCAATATTGATATTACCGATATGTTTCATTACCAGTTCCATATTTGCCTTCTGGTTGAATGTCTTGCCGAAAATTACGGCCTTGCCCTCTTCATCGAGGGAAACAATCGGATTGATGTTCAGTATTCTGGCGATTAGGCCCTTGGCTGCTGAAAGCCTTCCTCCCAGTATCATATATTTCAGCGTTTTTACACTCACAAAGATGCGCGTATTTTTTATCCACTTCTCCGCCAGCGTAACAATTTCATCATGCTCAAGGCCATCCTCAATTGCCTGTGCAATGCGTAAAATTATTAATCCAAGTGAACCTGAAAGATTCCTGGAATTCAATACGGTAATCGGTTTATTAAATTCTCTGCTGATCTTCTGTGCTGCTTTCTGACTGCTGTAAAAAGTACCGCTTAATTTATCACTTACATGCACTGCAATAACTGAATCATAGTGTGATGCCAGCTGTGAATAGAGGTTTGCGAGAGTACTTTCATTGATCTGGGAAGTCTTGGGAAAATCAGCCGTCTCATCCAGCATGGAGTAAAACTGCTCAGGCTGCATTGTTATCTTGTCGAGATATTGGTTTTCTCCAAAATTAATATTGATCGGCAGCATATTGATCTGGTACTTTTCTATAAGCTCAGGTGCCAGGTCGCATGTCGAATCAGTAACAATCGCTATCTTCCATTTCCGTTCATTAACGATCTGGTAATGACGTATCATGTCATCTGCTTTCTGAAAAGTGATCGTCCCTTTATCTCTAAGATTGCTGAATAGCGCGGAAGGATCGTTCGTATGAAGATGCAGCCTTAATACCTTATCAGAACCGGCAACTACTACGGAATTTCCGAAAGACTCCAGTGTACTGATGAGCGACTTTTTTTCAATTCTGCAATTCTTAATGACAGCTTCGGTACAGTACCTGAAATCAATTTTCTCAGTGAAGGATTCTTCGAGTGCCGGAAAAGAAGCAGTCAATGACCTGGAATTGATCAATTCTTTTACATTCCCGTAGTTAATAAACTCCAGTATTCCTTCAAAGAATAATACAAAACCTCTTGCACCTGCATCGACGACATTGTTTTTTTGAAGGATTGCCAGCTTTGTCCTGGTTTCAAGAAGCGATTTCTTTAACACTTCATATGACCCGGCAATCAGATGGTTGAAATCAGTAAATTTGTTCCAGCTGTTATTAATATATTCAGCCATTTCCCTGATCACTGTCAGCATCGTCCCCTCTACAGGCCGCGCAACCGCTTCATAAACATAGCTTACAGATCTCCCGACGGCTTCGGCAAATTGCCTTAGTGTAACAGTTTTGTACTCTCCGGTTTCATTGCTCAGCCCGTAAAAAAACTGGGCAAAGATAATCCCGGAGTTTCCCCTTGCATTCATCAGTGTTGCCTCTGCAATCCTGTCGGCGGTTATCTTGTACGACCTGCTGGGATGGAGCGATTCTATCACTGACCTTATGGTAGCTGCAAGATTAGTCCCGGTATCGCCGTCGTTTACAGGAAATACATTTATTTTATTGAGCTCTGCCTGATGAGCAATAACTTTTTTGGCTCCTGCAATAAATGCATAATACAAATTACGGCCATCCAGTTCTACAAGCGGATCATTAACAAATAGAGACATTCCTGGTTTGACGTTTTATATGGTAATCTGATTAACAAAATGTTTAACCATTTGTTCATTTAACATTTTGTACATCAGAAAACCGAAATTATTTTGCAAATATATGCTAATTTTGACGTCTTGAGGATTGAAGCTCCGTCTATTCTTTATTGATTCGATTTAAATGATTATTAATAACTTATGATTATGAAAATTATAATTCCACTGGCAGTTATTGCAGTTATTGCTTTTACCTTGCTTATGTCGTGCTCATCAATTCCAAAGGGAGCAGTTGCCATTAAGCCGTTTGATAAGGGAAAATATCTTGGCAGCTGGTTTGAAATAGCGCGTATGGATTTCCGTTTTGAGCGCAACCTGAATAATACTACTGCAAATTATTCTTTGAATAATGATGGAAGCATTAAGGTTGTAAATCGAGGATTCAATTATGTAACAAGCAAGTGGAGCGAAGCAACAGGCAAAGCAAAGCCGGCAGGCAGTGTTGACGAAGCTAAGCTGAAAGTATCTTTCTTTGGTCCATTCTATGGAGGATATAATGTAATTGCTCTTGATGAACAATATAAATATGCTCTTGTAGCAGGCAAAAACCTTAAATATCTCTGGATATTATCCCGCGAAACTTCGATACCCGACGATATAAGGCAGAAGTATCTCGAAATTGCAAATAAGCTTGGCTTCAATACTTCAGCTCTTATTTGGGTGGAGCACAACAAAAAACAGGAATAAAAGCCAACTTCTGCCATTCAAATCGTTTAAAGCACTATCAATATCTGGAAATAAATAATTGTAACCTGGCTGAATATCCGGGTTTTCAGGCTCGACTAATAAAATTAAAGGAGTTTAAGAAAATAGTTCCTTTCAGTGTCCAGATTTATTGAGGGAATCTTTTTGCTTACTGCGTCAATCCGGGAAATAATGTTCCCGGCAAATTTTTTGACCTGCCCGCTTGATTGCGACTGAATTCGGTGCGAAACTGCCTTACTGATGGCTGATACTTCATGCCACAGAGCGACGGTACTGTTATCGAAATAACATTGTGAAAACGCATCCCAAATATATTCGACTGCTGAAGATGAGGGATGGAGCATATTATCGTCATAAAAGCGATAATCGCGTAGATCATCCATAACCAGCTCATAAGCAGGAAAATAACCCGGACAAGATTCATGTTGCAGCAGTTCCTCAACCGCCAGGAACAATACGGATTTGCTTACCTGGTTTCCATGGGCACCATCTTTCATATGCCGGACAGGGCTTATTGAAAAGATGACCTTTAATCCCGGATTTAATAATCTGAGCCTGCTCAGATGATCATTCCAGAGAGTTACTATATCGTTTACTGACAACAATTCATGGGTGAATTCTGATGAAGGTATCCTATGACAGTTTGAGACGATCTTACCCGATTTCCGCCATCTGTAAACCCTTGCTGTACCAAATGTTATAAAAAGGAAATTTGCCGATGAAATGAATTTCCGCGCGTCATTCATACTGCGGTTTATCTTATAAAGAACCTCACTGGCGCTTTCAGATGAAAAATCTGTGTAATGATCGAAGCTAAGCCATATGCCATTATGGTTGCAGAGGTCATTCTGTTTATATTCACTCTTGCTGGTAATAGAATCTATTGTACCCGAAACAGAAACAGGATTGTAAACTGTACCTGAAGGATTGATCATTACCGGCATATGACCAGCTGCAAACTGATTGCCTATTGAGGAAGCAAAGCATGAGCCGATAAACATTACCGGATCATTATAAGTGATCTTTACCGGAGAAGGAGTAATATTAAATGTAGTCCTGAATTCCATTATTACCGGCAATTACCTTTATGAAAGCCTGGCATTTATCCATTTCATCAGATAAGCGAATACTTCATTTTTAAATGTCTCATTATGAAGCTCGTGATATCCGCCTGGCCATATTTTCAACTCAGCCATCTGAGTTTTTGCGGCAAATTCACGGCTGCCTTCAGGGGAACATATCTGATCATCGCTGCCATGCATTAGAAGAGTCGGAATCTTAAGCTCTGAAGCATGAGCCAGGGAATACTTTGCAGCAGCCATGGCGCTGTGAAAGAGAGAAACAGAGATCTTGTCATGAACGAGCTGATCGGCCATATACTTTTTAACAACCTCCTTATCGTGGGAAATATATTCAACAACAAGTCCGGAAGGTTGAATAAGTCTGGGCATAATGCTTTTCATTATAGAGGCAATGGCAAGTTTAGCCTTGCTGGGCTGGAAAGAGATCTTTAGCCAGGGCGATGTAACTATAGCGCCCTTTACTGGTGGATTCTTCCTGACCAGGTAATCAAGCACGATTCCTCCTCCCAGACTATGCCCGTAAATGAATACGGGGATCCCCGGAAAAGTATTTCCAGCACTCTCAAGTAGAATTCCAATCATCTCATCAATGACGGAATAATCTTTAATATATCCTCTCGGGCCATCAGACAGACCATGACCCGGAAGGTCAATGCCGGTAAATCCTATCCCTTCCCTGCCAAGCAACCCTGACCAATCCTCATAACGATGGATATGCTCTCCAAGCCCATGAACAAAAACAACAATAGCGCGTACATTCTCGCCCGGGCTGTTTATCATTCCTTTTAATACCTGACCGTTCCTAAGTTTGATACTGTAATCCATGCTTTTTTCTTTAAAAATACGAAAGTTGAACAAATAAAACTTCCAGACAAGGCTATATTCTTTTATCAGCCAGGTTTCTGATTCATTAAAAATTCATTTATCAATTTATATATTGTTTATACTAAATGTTCTTTTTATGTTATATATATCTCATTATATGTGTTTTAATATTTTGAATTATTTAGAAACCAGTTAGAATATAAGGATATTGAGATATTAAGATTTGTTTATCTTTAATTATGTGTTTATATTTGCTCCATCAATTAATAATAAAAGATATGACAGCATTTGAATTCAACAACAGTCTGATCGGCATGAAGCCGAATTTGCAAAGGTTTGCCATGAGTCTTACCTCTGATCGCGATACAGCGCTGGATCTTGTCCAGGACACATATCTTAAAGCGATAACCCATAAGGATAAGTTCGTTGATTACACTAATCTCAAGGCATGGGTTTTCACTATAATGAAGAACACCTTCATCAATAATTACAGGCGAAACGTGAAGGAAAATACGATAATAGACGGAACACAGGACCTTTTTTATCTCAATCAGCCTCACGACAAGGGTTTCATTTCGCCGGAATCGAGTTACTCGGAAAATGAAATTCAAAAAGCAATTGAATCACTTGAAGATGAATTCAGGATTCCATTCAGGATGCTTCTTGATGGATATAAATATAAAGAGATAGCAGATAAGCTTAATTTAAATATAGGGACTGTTAAAAGCAGGATCTTCTTTACTCGCCAGAAGCTTATGCTGATGCTTAAGGATTATGTCAGATAATTATTCGTTTTTAGTCAGGTTTGGTTTTTAGGGTAAAAGGGGCTGAAGTTCATTCAGCCCCTTTTTATTGATTTGAAAATGATTCCTGCAAGCACAAACAGCAGGAATATCCCGGAAACTATCCAGACCCATTTATTTGGTTCCTTTGATTCCGCCCACATTTCGTACGGCTGGGTAAGAAAATAATCGGATTTAACGGGCCAGAGAAGGACATTTGTCGAGTCCATTAAACCATTAGTACCTATAAGCTTCCCGGGCATTATAATTCTGACCGAGTAATTATGAAAATCAACAAATAATTTTTTAGATACCAGGTTTATTGCCGAGTCAGCCTCCGTTTTATATTTAATGGCATTTGATTCACCGATAAATTTTTTAAGTATAATGCCATTCGACCACAAGCTGTCAAAATGATTATTATTCTCCATTGAAATCTTTGCAAGTTCATCTTCCCTTGCCTTCAACGCATTGAACGCCATGTCTCCTGTTGCTTTGTCACCTGCCAGGGTGCAGAAATCCCCTATCCATTCAGCCATGGCAGATTTAATCATCCATTTATCAGTCTTTGACGAGATTGTATCATTTAATGCCTTGTATTTAAGGCTGTCGGGGCCCTTCTCAAATTTGTTTGTAACATCCTTAGGGAGGGAAAAATATGCGAGTTCCTCCTTATTGAGAAAATCAGAAACCGGATATCCATGTGCAAATTCCTTTTCAATTATTTCAGCGAACCTGTATTCGGTGTTGAACCATCTGAATCTCTTTAAAAATTCGCTCCTTCGCGAGACCACCTTGTTGCAGCCGCTGTCGGAACGGTACGACATATTGATCTCATCAATGTTACGATATTGTTTTTCAGCCCTTTTCACCCACGTTGTATCTCCCTTTTTATCGAATTCCAGTGAATCTCTCACAATCCAGGTGGAATCAAAAGGAACCTGGATCTTATGGACATCAAACTTATTTTCGGTGTTTTTCATTTCTATCCTCCGGGTTACTGATCCGTCAGTATGTACAATATCAGTAACAACAGTTTCGGGCTCATCGCATGATGTAATCAATGCCAGGATCATGATTACTGCTACTTTTAACGGTTTTGAGTTCATGGTATCAGAGATTAATTTTCTTTTTGTTTTTTTCAGAAAGTGTATTTTCGAGGTACTGCTTCAGTTCAGGATTATCTTCAATTAACTTTATCAGGTTACTATAACTGGTTTGCAGGTCATTTATTGATTTCTCAAGTTGTTTTAACTGTCTGTCTGAGAGCTTCCCTCCTTTCAGGGAGATCTTACCTGACTGAGTATTAATCATGAAAACAGACTCAAAATCGTCGGGGACGCCTTTTACAAATGATGGGCCTGTTGATACTTCCTGCCGCTCGAGGTTATTGATCCGCTGCAGGATGATCGATTGCTGAACGGCAAAGAAAGCTATTATTAGCACCGAAGCAGCAACAAGCCCATTCCTTACCCACCCTATATAAACCCAACCGAAAAGGTGATCCAGGATATTATAGTTTTCGTTTACCTTTCTTTTATCCCTTATTCTTTCCATTACATTTTCCTCAATGGCTTCACTGCCGGTCAGAACGGGTCTCGATTTTTTCAGGATATCAGTTATCCTCTCATATTTACTCGATTCACTCTTCATCTCAAATATATCTTTCAACCATTTCTCCTATTCTTTTTCTGGCAAAATGAAGATTTGCCTTAATGTTTCTCTTGCTCATTCCTGTTATCTCAGAAATCTCTTCATGCGAGAGTTCTTCCAGATCGCACATTACAAATACTGCTTTTTGCCTGGGACTGAGTCTTTCTGTCAGCACTTTTATTATCATGGCTATTTCTTTGTTTTCGAGCTCCGGATTACGTTCCGAAAAAACCGTATCCGAAATAAACTTCCATCCCTTCTCATCTGCCCTCACTTCTGCATTCACCTTTTTCTTCCTCAGATAATCACAACATTTATTATATGTTATCCTATAGAGCCATGTTTTAAAAGCTTCTTTAGATTTGATATTTCCGATTTTCCTCCAGATCGTCACCATCGTTTCCTGTACAATGTCTTTTGCAATATCCTCATCACCAAGAATCCTGAACGCAACCGAAAAGGCAAACGGAGAAGCTGATGCGACAACCTTCCTGAAATTCCGGAAATCTCCTTTCCTGCATTCTTCTATTAGTTCAAGCTCGATCAAAATAATGGCGATTTCTGTTATTAAGACGAAATAATAACAGCAAGGTAAAAACAAAAACTGATTTATTGGGGTTTTGAAGGACCGGGAAGCCTGAAGTGGTAGTGACTATTATAAGTGTAAATTAAACACTTAGAGCTGATACACTCACGAATTCATTACAACACTTATATTGTGCTTAAAATTTGGGTATTTTACCCTGCTTACGGCAGATTCTTTAAACAACCTGTTGAATTGTTCCTCAGTGAGCGAAAGCCACTCAGCGAGAGTCATGTTAGCAACCTCCTCAGGAATACTGTATTCCGGATGGTTATTTATTGGCGCTTTTTTGTTCCAAGGACATATTTCCTGGCAAATATCACAACCAATTACTCTTTTTTCAAATTCAGGTCCCAGTTCTTCAGCTACAGGATCCCTGTTTTCGATTGTAAGGTTCGAAATGCATTTTCGGGCATTTATTGTCCTGTTGGCATTTATTGCACCAGTCGGGCATCTGTCAATGCATAGCCTGCAGGTGCCGCAGTGGTCAATTTCCGGCTTGTCATAATCAAGCTCGATATTTAGCATCAGTACGCCGATAAAGAAGAATGAGCCGATTTCCTTGTTAATAATTATTGAATGCTTCCCCTGCCATCCAAGACCGGCTTCGACAGCCCATGCCTTTTCAAAAAGCGGTTTCGAATCGACAAATACTTGCCCTTCAGTTTTATTGTCCTGACTCTCTATAAAGATCAAAAGATCATTCAGTTTCTTAGTAATTACATCCTGGTATCTTTTTCCGTAAGCATATCTTGACAGGATCGGCACTCCAGGCTCTTTCTGCATATTTGCTGAATTATAGCTCATCCCGGTAACTACAATTGACTGTACTTCGGGCATATGCTTCGCGGGATCAGCTCTTTTTTCCGTATTGCGCAACAGGTAGTTCATTTTGCCGTTCATCCCTGCTTCACACCACTCCCTCAGAATATTTTTATTTTTATCGAGGACTCTTGGACGGGCAATGCCGCAAATGTCAAAACCAAGTTCCAGGGCTTTTCCTTTAACCAGCTTCGTAAGGGCGGTTCTGTCAGAGGAATTCATATGCTTATATTTTAAAGGAATCCAAGTTCAAGCTTTGCCTCATCGCTCAGCATGCTTTTATCCCATGGAGGATTGAAAGTAAGCTTAAGGTCTATTTCTTTTACACCCCGCGTCCCTCCTACCTTATACTTTACCTCTTCAACCAGTTGATCGGCCATCGGACAATTTGGAGCAGTCATAGTCATTGTTATATGAGCAATATGGTCATCGTCAAC
Source organism: Bacteroidales bacterium (assembly GCA_003142255.1). Lineage (GTDB taxonomy): Bacteria > Bacteroidota > Bacteroidia > Bacteroidales > VadinHA17 > LD21. The sequence continues at coordinate 222,341 of PLLO01000019.1, forward strand.
ATTGATGTTGTAAATGAGGCCAAGGTCATATATGTTTACAGGTATCTCGGGGTCAAAGATGCTTTTAAGGACACCGACGATCCTGGTTTCAATTTCAAGCTGTTCAGATGCATCCATATCACTTTCTCCTTTTGCCTTTTGCCTTTTGCCTTTTGCCTTTTTACTTCTTACTTGTTGCCTGGTAAGCCATTGCATATAATTTTATCTGTCGCACCATTGAGAGGAGTCCGTTTGACCTTGTCGGGGATAGGTTTTGCCTCAGCCCGATCTTGTCGATGAAATAAAGATCTGCAGAAATAATCTCAGCAGGTGTCCTGTCCGAGAGGACTCTTATCAGCAGGGCAACGATCCCTCTTGTGATAATGGCATCGCTATCGGCTGTGAAGGTTATTTTTCCACCTTCAAATTCAGGATGGAGCCACACCTTCGACTGGCATCCTTCGATAAGAAAATCCTTTGTTTTGAATTTCGGATCTATCACGTTCAAATCTTTGCCATAGTCGATCAGCAGGTTGTATTTATCCATCCAGTCGTCAAAAACCGAAAACTCCTCAACTATTGAATCCTGAACCTGGTCAATTGTCATAATTAGGTGACTTAAGCAAACATCGACTTAACTTTCTCTATCCCTGCGGCAAGAACATCAATCTCTTCCTTAGTATTATAGAAGCACATTGAAACTCTGACCGTACCGCTGATCCCGAAACGATCCATGACCGGCTGTGCACAATGGGTGCCTGTCCTTACGGCCACACCCAGCTTATCGAGGATCATTCCGGTATCATACATATGAATATCCTTCAGCAGAAATGAAATTATGGAAATTTTGTCTTCAATATTTCCATATATTTTCAACCCGTCGATTTGCAATAATCTGCTTGTTGCATACTGAAGCAGCTCATTCTCCCTTTCCCTGATATTTTCCCTGCCTATTAAGGTGACATATCTAAGTGCAGCTGCCAGTCCTATTGCTGCGGGAAAGTTCATGGTCCCTGCTTCAAACTTAAATGGGAGGACATTGTACGTAGTCTTTTCAAAGGTTACATTTTCCACCATATCGCCCCCGCCCTGGTAGGGTGGCATCTCTGTGAGCCATTTTTCTTTTCCATAGAGTACTCCGATACCGGTCGGACCATAAATCTTATGTCCCGAAAAAACATAAAAATCAGCATCAAGGTCACTGACATCGACAATACCGTGCTGAATTCCCTGGGCTCCGTCGACAAGAACCGGAATGTTCATTGAATGAGCAGCCCTGATAATTTCTTTGACCGGAAGTATTGTCCCGAGAGCATTTGAAGCCTGAGTTATTGCAACCAGCTTTGTCTTTTTTGATAACAGCTTCAAATACTCATCAAAAAGCACCTCCCCATTATCATTAATGGGAATGACCCGCAGCTTTGCATTCTTTCTTTCGCACATCATCTGCCATGGAACAATATTGGCATGATGCTCGAGATTGCTTACAATTATCTCATCATCCCTTCCAATATATCTCTCACCGAATGAAAAGGCGACAGCATTTATAGATCCGGTAGTGCCGGAGGTAAATACAATTTCTTCTGTCTTGCCTGCATTGATGAAGGCACGGACCTCTTCCCTTGCTTTCTCATATTCCTCGGAAGCCTTATCGCTTAAGGCATGAATTCCCCTGTGGATGTTGCTGTTATATGTTGTAAGGACTTCATCGACTGTATCTATCACACACCGCGGTTTCTGGGTTGTGGCCCCGTTATCGAAATACACCAGAGGCTTATCATAAACCTTTCGGCTCAGTATCGGGAAATCTTTTCTTATGTCTGAAATCTCTTTCACTTCGATCCGGATTAACCGCATTTCACCATACAGAACGCACAACGCGACAATTCACCTTTAAGCCGCTGCATAACAAGCTTATCCATTCTATCACGAAGAGCTTCAACTTTAATGTTCTGGATCACCTCATGGGCGAAGCCGAACATAAGCATCAGCCTTGCTTCACGCTTTTCGATCCCTCTGGACTGAAGATAGAAGAGGGCATCATCGTTAAGCTGTCCGACAGTTGCACCATGGCTGCACTTGACATCATCGGCATAAATCTCGAGCTGCGGCTTGGTATCCATCTTCGCATCGTCGGTAAGAAGGATATTGTTATTCTTCTGGTAAGCGACGGTACCCTGAGCGTCCTTATGGACGTAAATGCGCCCGTTGAAAGCTCCCGTTGCCATATCATCAAGCACTCCCTTGAATAGCTGGTTGCTTGTGCACTTCGGGAAAGCATGATCTACATTCACAAAATTATCGACATGCTGCCATTTATCTGCAAGAAAGAGTCCGAGAGATTTGCATTCAGCACCTTCTCCTCCAAGGAAATGGTATGTGCTGTTGCGGACAAGCCCGCCATGCAGGGTTATATTATTTGAAGAGGCATAGCTGTTTCTTTCCTGGTGCATGAAAGTATGGGTTATCTTCCCGGCATTGTTATGCTCGTTCTGGACCCTGATGATCTCAAAATGTGCATTTTCGCCGACATAAATCTCAGTAATACCGTTGGTGAGAAATTTATTAGGCGACAGAGTATGATCACAGACAATAACCGTCACATCTGAATTTTTCTCTGCTACTATCAGGCTGCGGTGCTGGTTGAATATATCCTCATCACTCTGGACAAGGTTTATTATCTGTATCGGTTTGGTAAGGACAACTCCCTCCGGTATATAAATAAAAACACCATCGGAGGCCATTGCAGTATTCAGGTGGACAAGACCGTCAGAGTTACCGTTAATGTACTTGTTGTAATGCTTCCTGATCTGATCCCCGAATTTATCAGCCGCCTCATTCATGCTTCCGATCCATATTCCACCGGGAAGCTTCCTCATTTTGTCCTTTATTGTCGGATAAAAGCCGTTCATAAGCACAATCCCGTGTGCATCGAGATCTGTAACATCGCACCTGAACTCCTCAGCTTTTTTGAAATCAGATGCCGAAGGCATGAAATAGCTTTTGTACTCGTGATTAAAAAATGTGTCGAGGTTCGTATACCGGTACGACTCATTCTTTTTCGTAGGTATTCCGAGCTTGTTGAATTCATCGATGGCAGCCTCGCGGAATGAATTAAAATAAGGTGAAGATCTTTCTGAGATCCTCTTTATATTTTCCTTATAAAGGTTGTAATATCTTTCCGATCTTTCAGACGGGTTATTCATGCCAGGTCCTTTTTATCAACCTCTTTCTTAATCCAGTCATAGCCCTTTTCCTCAAGTTCAAGGGCGAGTTCCTTTCCGGCTGTTTTCACAATCCTTCCATCATAAAGAACATGAACAACATCCGGGATAATAAAATCAAGCAGCCTCTGGTAATGTGTTATCACAATTGCTGAAGAGTCGGGACGCTTAAGTTTGTTTACGCCGTTTGCAACAATACGAAGGGCGTCTATATCAAGGCCTGAGTCAGTCTCGTCAAGTATGGCAAGCCTCGGCTCAAGCATGGCCATCTGGAAAATCTCGTTTTTTTTCTTTTCCCCGCCTGAGAATCCTTCATTTACCGACCTGTTGGCCAGTTTTGAATCGATTTCGACAAGCTCTTTCTTTTCGCGCATCATCTTAAGGAAATCAGAAGCAGAGAGAGGTTCAAGCCCTTTGTACTTGCGATGCTCGTTAACTGCAGTTTTCATGAAATTGACCATGCTTACTCCGGGTATCTCTATCGGGTACTGGAAACCCAGGAAGATTCCTTCTTTGGATCGTTCTTCGGGGGGCATTTCAAGAAGATTCTTCCCGAAGTAAGTAACTGAACCTTCTGTGACCGTAACCAATTCCCTTCCGGCAAGCACGGCGGCAAGAGTACTTTTCCCCGAACCGTTAGGACCCATAATTGCATGAATTTCACCTGCCTTTACCTCGAGGCTGATCCCCTTTAATATAGCCTTCCCGTTAATCTCAGCCTTTAAATTTTTAATGATCAGCATAATAATATGATGTTTTATATTTTCATTTTATCCGACGCTGCCCTCGAGGCTTATCTGAAGAAGCTTCTGAGCTTCAACGGCAAATTCCATCGGGAGCTTGTTCAGTACTTCTCTTGCGTACCCGTTTACAATAAGACCTATCGCATCTTCGGTAGATATTCCCCTCTGGTTGCAATAGAAGATCTGGTCCTCGCCTATTTTCGAGGTAGTAGCTTCGTGTTCGACAATGGCAGTCTGGTTATCAACTTCGATATACGGGAATGTATGAGCTCCGCATTTATCGCTTAGGAGGAGTGAATCGCACTGTGAAAAATTCCTGGCACCCGATGCGCTCTTCAATACCTTTACCAGTCCGCGGTAGCTGTTGTTGCTGAATCCGGCCGATATCCCCTTTGATACAATTGTGCTCCTGGTGTTTTTGCCTATATGTATCATTTTAGTTCCGGTATCAGCCTGCTGATGATTATTGGTTACCGCAACAGAGTAAAATTCGCCGGTGGAATTGTCGCCGCGAAGAATACATGACGGATATTTCCATGTAATAGCTGAACCAGTCTCAATCTGTGTCCATGAGATCTTTGAGTTTTCTCCCCTGCATAGTCCGCGTTTTGTGACAAAGTTGAAGATCCCCCCTTTACCATTTTTGTCGCCGGGATACCAGTTCTGGACCGTGGAGTACTTCACCTCGGCATTATTCTCAGCAATTATTTCAACAATGGCGGCATGAAGCTGGTTCTCGTCCCTCATCGGGGCTGTGCATCCTTCCATATAACTTACATAAGCTTCTTCATCCGCGATAAGAAGAGTCCTCTCAAACTGACCGGTATTTGCAGAATTTATTCTGAAATAGGTAGAAAGTTCCATAGGGCATCTTACACCTTTTGGAATATAGCAGAATGAACCGTCGCTGAAAACAGCCGAGTTAAGGGAAGCGAAGAAATTATCAGTGTAAGGGACAACCGTTCCCATGTATCTTCTTATCAGGTCGGGGTACTCTTTTACAGCATCGCTGAATGAGCAGAATATTATCCCTGATTCAGCCAGCGTTTCCCTGAACGTGGTCTTAACAGAAACAGAGTCCATTACAGCATCAACGGCGACACCCGAGAGGTGTTTCTGCTCCTCGAGGGGAATCCCTAATTTGTCGAAAGTTCTCTTCAGTTCAGGATCAATATCGTTGAGGCTCTTATTAACGGCTTTCTGTTTTGGAGCGGCGTAATAGATAATATCCTGGTAATCAATGTCAGGAATCTTAAGATTCGCCCATGTAGGCATCTTCATGGTTTGCCAGTGACGAAATGCTTTCAGGCGAAATTCGAGTAGCCATTCAGGCTCATTCTTTTTGCCTGAAATTGTCCGGATAGTATCCTCATTTAATCCCCTGGATATTTTTTCAGTTTCAATATCGGAATGAAACCCGTATTTGTATTCGCCTGAGGTTACGTCGTTTATTATCTTATCCTGCTCTTTTTCCATCTTCCTTTTCAGGGCCATTAAAGCTCTTCGTGAGATTTAACAATTATGAGCCCTGTTTGTTAATTATATTTAATCTAAATAAACATGCAAAAATATTAAAATTTCCTGAACAGGTCATGCTAAAACTTTAAAAAATCAGATGGCAGGTTCTTCGTAATAAATAATATATATCTGTTATTAATAATAATTCTAAATTCAAGAGTAGGAGATTCCTCGCTTGCGCTCGGAATGACAAGGGTGTTTTTATGTAATAAGGGAAGGATAGGCGATTCGTCTGAGACGAATCGCCTATCCTTCCCCCCAGTAAAAAATGAAATGTCATTCCGAATGAATCCGCCAGCCGGCGGAGAAATGAGGAATCTCACCTAGCATAAATAAAATTATTGAAAAGAAGTGATATAATTAATTCGGTTTTTAAATAATCCATACATACCTATTCATGGTTCCCGATGCTCTTGTAAAAAACTAGCAGAGAGATACAGCGTAACTCAAAATAATTTCTAAATTGGCGACTTATTTTGAAAATCAAATTCCGGCTTATCCTGATGAAAAAATCAATCCGTGCATTTTTAAAAAGCAATTTCAAGAAAATCCTTGTTTTTCTTTTTATCCTTTTCTCACCACTTTCATTATTGGCTGCAGGTACACAGGTACCTTCATTAGGGCCTGTTCGAATTGAATTTATAATATTCGCACTGATACTTGCGGGTGTTGCAGTTTTCAATAAGCAAACCTTTTGGGTAGCCGTCATAGGGCTTTCGGTTTTACTTGTGTTCAAATTTGCATTCGATCCGGGGTTCCATATGATCAAACACCTTTTCGGAACTACACCCTTTGGCCAGCAAATTATGGACAAGAGTTTAAGACAGGGCGAATGGGGAATTTTCCTTAACCTTGCCGGGTTGCTTTTCGGGTTCGCGATACTTGCAAAAATATTTGAGGAATCAGGAGTTCCCGATGTACTGCCGCGGTATCTTCCGAATGACTGGAAAGGCCCATTCCTGTTGCTGGTTTTCGTTTGTGTTCTTTCATCGTTTCTCGACAATATCGCTGCTGCCCTTATCGGTGGCGCCATTGCAATAGTTGTCTTTAAAGGGAGGGTCCATATCGGATATATTGCTGCCCTTGTTGCAGCAAGCAACGCGGGCGGAAGCGGAAGCGTCGTAGGAGATACGACAACCACTATGATGTGGATCGACGGGGTGAGTCCGTTTAATGTCCTTCATGCTTATGTTGCAGCAGGGGTCGCGCTACTATTCTTTGCATGGTTTGCTTCAAAGCAGCAGGACAAATATCAGAAGATCGTCGCAGATGTCCCGATAAATGCCAGAGTCGACTGGATGAAAATACTGATCGTCGCAATGATCCTTATTGGTGCTATAATTTCAAATTTCCTTTATGACATGCCGGCCCTTGGAGTCTGGATAGCTATAGTGATCGGAGCTTTCTTAAGACCAATCCCATGGAAAGAGGTGCCAAACTCGATAAAAGGAACTGTCTTTCTTCTCTGTCTTGTTTTTTGTGCATCGCTGATGCCTGTTGAAGAGCTTCCTAATGCATCGTGGGTGACAGCCTTCGCGCTCGGATTCCTATCTTCAGTATTCGATAATATTCCTCTTACAAAACTGTGTCTCGAACAGGGACATTATGACTGGGGAATGCTTGCTTATACTGTTGGTTTCGGCGGATCGATGATATGGTTCGGCTCATCTGCAGGTGTAGCTATTACAAATAAATTCCCGGAGTCACGAAATGTCGTTCTATGGGTTAAAAACGGATGGCACATTATCGCTGCATATATTATAGGATTCTTCACTCTTTATCTGGTAATGGGGTGGGAGCCTGCAGATAATAAAGAACATAAAATCATAAATTGTCCTGTACCCGGATGTCCGATGGCAGGACATAGTGAAACATCTCCGGGATCAGTCAGTTACCTGGATATTGTCAAAAAATAGAACTTATTACTTCAAATAATAAAAGGGCGTTCCGTAAGGACACCCTTTTTTATGGCCTGATTATTGATTGAAAAAGTTTATCCGAAAATCTTAACTTTATCGCTGTTTAATTAAAACCATTGCAATGAAAAAAATTATAGTCCTTTCATTAATCTTAATACCATTCAATATTACTATTTCAGCAGAATCAGCAAAAGATATCAAAGCCACACTTAAGCATGTGACCGTTTATCCCGACCGTGCGCAGATGACTCACGATGCCACAGTTGAAATACCTGCCGGGAAAACAGTACTTAAGCTTGGAGCACTCTCTCCTTACATTGACCAGCAAAGCATCCAGGTAAAAGGGAATGGCGATTTCATGATCGTATCGGTCAATTACCAGAACAACTACCTTCAGAACCTTGAAGATCTTCCTGAAATAAAAGATATAAGAAGCCAGATTGAAGCTCTTCAGATCAAAGTCGAGGATGAACAGGCAGAAATCGCTGTTCTTAAGGATAAGGAGGCATTTCTTGTAGCTAACCGCGCCGTACTTGATAAGAAGACCACTTTAACAATTGAACAGCTTAAGAGCGTGATGGACCTTTATACCACAAACATGGAACAGGTATCTACCTCGGTTCTGAAAAAGAACAGGCTGATAAAGGATTATCAGAAACAGATCGATGCGCTTCAGAAGCAGATTGCCGATAAAACAGGTAAACAGCAACTCCCTTCGGGCGAGATTTCCGTGACTGTAACAGCTGACAAGCCTGTAACGGGCAAGCTTAACTTTGCATATGTAGTGTCCAACGCCGGCTGGTATCCATCATACGATGTAAGAGTTGACGACATAACGAAACCCGTAAACATATTTTTTAAAGCCAATGTATTCCAGAATACCGGCGTTGAATGGAAGGATGTAAAGCTGAGCTTCTCAAATGCCACTCCATGGGTTGCCGGAGATGTCCCGGTTCTTTATCCGTGGTTCATCGATTATTACATGCCCATGCCGGTTATGAAGTCGAGAATGGCAATGATGTCAGCAAAAGGCGAGGCTCCTGCAATGGCGGAGGTGGCCGCCAACGATATGGCTAAAGAAGCTGAGGCAGCACCTGTGGGAGTTGAAAAGCAGGTGGGCGAGACAACAATAACATTTGATGTTTCAATCCCATGTTCTCTAGCCTCCGACGGGAAAATACAGACGATAGAGGTACAGCGTTCTACAGTAACGGCTGAATATAAATATGTGACCGTTCCAAAGATGTCGCCGGTTGCATACCTGACCGCAAGCATAACCGACTGGGCAAAGCTGAGCCTGCAGAGCGGTGAAGCCACACTTTATTTTGAAAATACTTTTGTCGGAAAGTCGAATCTCGACGTCAGCCAGCTTAAAGATACACTGACCTTCTCACTTGGAAATGACAACAGTATCCTTGTCAAGAGGGAAAAACGCCAGGATTTCACAAGCAAAAAGACATTCGGGTCAAACAAAACCGAGATCTATTCATTCCTGATAACTGTCAGGAACAATAAACCGGGTGCGATTAAAATAAACCTGAGCGACCAGATCCCAGTTTCATCGAACAGCGGAATAACAGTAGAGGCAACCGAGCTGACAGGCGGGAAACTTAACTCACAGACAGGCTTTATAAACTGGGACCTTGAGATAAAACCACAGGAAACCAAACAGATAATTCTGACATACTCAGTCAAGTATCCAAAGGACAAAACAATAATTCTTGAATAAACCATAGACTGATGAACTTCCTTGGAAACCTGGTCTGGCTGATTTTCGGAGGTATAATTATTGCCATTGAATATTTCATCGGCAGTCTCCTTCTTATGGTCACAATTGTCGGGATCCCTTTTGGAGTGCAGACGCTCAAGATGGGAGCTCTTGCACTATGGCCCTTCGGGCGTGACACCCATGTTCACTCAAGAGCCTCGGGCTGCCTTTATATACTGATGAACCTCCTGTGGCTTCTCTGCGGCGGGATATGGATAGCGCTTACCCATGCCTTCTTCGGATTACTGCTTTGCATTACCATAATAGGGATACCCTTCGGCCTTCAGCATTTTAAGCTGACGGCAGTTGCACTTAATCCGTTCGGAAGGGATATTGTCAATATTTGAGGTTGATTAATGGTTCTACTCCTTCCCCCGTGGGGGACAGCCTGTCCCGCTTCGGCGGGGGCCGGGATGGGGGTTAAAACTAAGTAAAATTAAAAGTACATTAATTTTAACTGATAATTATTTAAACAATAATGGAAAATATTCCCATCAGCAAACTGGGAAAGTACGGCCTTATCGATCATCTTTCAGAGGGCTTTTCTCCGGTAAACAAGACAACTATAAACGGGATCGGGAACGATGCTTCTGTCATCGATTCAGGAGATAAATATACCCTGGTTTCGACCGATCTCCTGCTTGAAGGGATCCACTTTAATCTTGTTTATTTTCCCCTGAAGCATCTTGGCTACAAATCTGTCATAAGGGGAATATCCGACATTTATGCCATGAACGGCACTCCCGGTCAGATCCTGATCGCGCTGGGGATCAGCTCAAGATTCTCGGCAGACCAGGTCGACGAGATATATGAAGGGATTAAGCTTGCCTGCAATAAATATGGAGTTGATCTCGCAGGCGGCGACATTACAAGCTCGCTTACCGGACTTACGATAAGCGTCACTTCAGTCGGATACGCCGAAAAGGATAATCTTGTGAAAAGGGATGGTGCCAGGCCTAACGACCTTATTTGCGTAACTGGCGATTTAGGAGCTTCCTACATGGGTCTTCAGCTCCTTGAAAGGGAACGGCTGATCTTTGAAAAGGACAAGGGCATTCAGCCGGATCTCGCAGGTAATGATTATGTCATAGGCCGGCAGCTGAAACCTGAATTTCCGGTAGCCGTGCTTTCAGATCTGAAAGAAGCAGGCATCCGTCCCGGATCAATGATTGATATAACAGACGGGCTTGCTTCGGACCTCATGCAGATTTGCAAGGCTTCAGGTACCGGCTGCAGGATATTCAACAAACAGATCCCGATTGACTATGAAACCTCACGGCTGGCTGAGGAATTTAATATTGATCCCCTGATTCCGGCAATGAACGGAGGCGATGACTTTGAACTGCTTTTCACGGTTCCGCTTGAAATGTACGAAAAAGTGAAAGAGATAACTTCAGTAAAGATAATCGGTCATATTACCGAAAAAGGTTCCGGCAACTACCTTGTAGGAGATGAAGGCACGGAGGTTGAGATAACGGCCCAGGGATGGAGCCGGGAAAAATAAAAAAGGGACCTATCTGGGTCCCCTGATAATGCCTCTTTCTGATTTCCGGATAAACTCAAGGATATAATCCCTGTCAGGGGCCGGCTTGAATTCTTTTTCAATAAATTCGAGGGCCTGGGAAACATTCATTTTACTCTGGTATATTGCCCTGAAAATATTATGTATCTCATCTATTCTTTCTTTCTCAAATCCCCGCCTGGTCAAGCCCACTATATTCAGCCCCAGGTAACAGAGCGGATCCCTGTCGGCCTTGATGAAAGGAGGCACATCAATTCTCACTTTGGCTCCGCCGCCGATCATAACATGAGCCCCGATATGGGTAAACTGATGAACCATTGTCCCGGCGCTTAATATTGCCCAGTCATCCACTTTCACCTCGCCGGCGAGACCGGTCGTATTGCCTATTATGCAGTTATTTCCGATTGCACAATCATGCCCTATGTGCGAGTAGGCCATCAGGAGGCAGTTTTCTCCAACAACTGTTTTCCCAATGGCAGCTGTACCCCTGTTCACGGTAGCTCCCTCCCGGACTGTCGTCCTGTCGCCTAATTCGGCAGTAGTTTCCTCTCCTTTAAACTTAAGATCCTGTGGAATCCCTGAAACAACTGCCGAAGGGAATATCCTGCAGTTTTTCCCGATCCTTGCGCCATCCATAACGGTTGCATTGGGGCCGATCCATGTTCCATCTCCTATGGTCACATTGCCCGCAATGTAAGCGAATGGTTCAACTGTTACATTTTCGCCTAGTTTTGCATCCGGATGAATAAAAGCTGATTTTGAGATCATTGCAACTATTTATTTTTAATTATTTGGGCAGTCATTTCACCCTCCACAACCAGGGTGTTGCCGACAAAAGCCTGTCCGTACATTGCCATTATTCCTCTTCTCATGGGTTCAATCAATTCCATCTTAAGAATTACCGTATCGCCGGGAACAACTTTATGCTTGAATTTAAGCTTGTCTATTTTCAGGAAGTAAGTCGAATATTTTTCAGGATCTTTGATACCGCTCAGGACCAGGAGTCCTCCGCACTGAGCTAGCGCCTCAACGAGCAGAACGCCAGGCATTACAGGTTCGTCAGGGAAATGGCCCTGAAAGAATGGCTCATTGAAAGTGACATTTTTAATCCCGACAACAGTGGTTTCATCAAGGTAAATAAGCTTATCGACCATCAGGAAAGGAAACCTGTGAGGAAGCCGCTTCTTTATCTCTTCCACGGTAAAAACAGGCGGCTGTGAAGGATCATAGACAGGTATTTCTCGTTTTGAAGAGGCCTTTTTCATCTCCTGCCTCATAAGCTTTGCAAGCCGGGTATTTGCGTAATGGCCCGGACGGGTAGCAACAACCTTCCCCTTGATGGGATGGCCGACGAGTGCAAGGTCGCCCATGATATCGAGAAGCTTGTGCCTTGCCGGTTCGTTGGGATACTTTAATTCGGTATTATTGAGGATACCGGCTGTATGAGTGCTTATTCCGGGTCTGTTGAAAAGCCTGGCAATACGGTCTATTTCTGACTGCTCAACTTCCTTGTCTAGGATCACGATAGCATTGTCAAGATCACCTCCCTTGATCAGTCCCATCTTAAAGAGGGGTTCAAGCTCGTGGAAGAAGACGAATGTACGGCTTTTGCAAATTTTTTCCTCGAAATCATCTATCGAGTCTAGAATTGCATACTGATTTCCAAGTATTTTAGAATTATAGTCGATAAGGACGTTTATGCTCAGGTGGTCGTCGGGATAGACGATAAGGTCGACGCCGTGCTCTTCGTCGGAGAATACGATTTTCTGCTTTACAACAAAGTAGTTGCGGTCTTCCTTAAGCTCGACGATTCCTGTTTCCTTGATTGCCTTTACAAAAGCCCATGCAGATCCACCCATAATAGGTGCCTCCTGAGCGTTCATTTCGATAAGCGCATTATCGATGCGAAGGCCGTGAAGGGCTGCAAGAGCATGTTCAATGGTCGATACTGAAGCATTATTCTGAAAAAGGGTTGTTCCTCTTGAAGTATCAGTTACGTTTTCAGCCAGTGCATCGATGATGGGTTTGCCCGGAAGGTCGACCCGGCAGAATTTATACCCATGGTTTGCCGGTGCCGGCTTGAAGGTGATCGTAACATTGACCCCGGTATGCAATCCTTTTCCATTAAGACTAATCTCCCTGGCCAGTGTCCTCTGTTTTTCGCTCATCAGTTAAAATGTTTGACAGAAATTCGGGTACAAAAAAAACAAAAATAATCCGAACAAGCTAAAAAAACAGCCTTTAACTCTATTAATACCAACCTCTTTAGCCTGAACCTTATTCTATTCTACTGTTTTTTAAGGGATTCTATTTCCTTTTCGAGAGCATCTACTTTTATCCTCAGCTCCGGCAATTTCCTGAATACCACAGAGCACCTGAGAAAATCCCGGTGATCGATGGCAGGATAGCCGAGCAATATGGAATTCTCTTTTTTAACGTCGCCGGGAATACCGGACTGAGCGCCGATCTTCGTTCCATCAACTATCTTAATGTGACCAGCTAATCCAACCTGACCACCGAACATGCAGTTCTTACCTACTTTCGTGGAACCCGATATTCCGGTTTGCGCGGCAATAACCGTATTTTCTCCTATTTCGACATTATGGGCTATCTGGATCAGATTATCGAGCTTCACTCCCCTGCGGATAATTGTTGATCCCATCGTGGCCCGGTCGATAGTAACATTGGCACCTATCTCGACATGATCTTCAATTACAACATTCCCAATCTGAGGTATCTTCATGAATTCATTTTCAGACTGCGGGGCAAAGCCAAATCCATCACTTCCGATAACCGTGCCGGCATGGATCGTCACACCTTCACCCAGAACGCATTCATGATAAATCTTGACACCTGGATTCAGCGTACAGCCGTTTCCCACTTTTGAATTGTCGCCAATATAAACATGAGGATAAACCGAACAGTTGTCTCCTAAAATACAATTCTCGCCTATATATGCATATGCTCCTATATATGCGCCCTCCCCTATTTTTGCCGAAGGCTCAATAACAGCCGTGGGATGAATCCCTTTCTTCCTGGGCTTTGACTGTTCGACAAGCTGAAGAAGCGAGGCAAATGCATTATAGGCGTTTTCGACTTTGATGAGTGTGGCTTCCACTTTTGATGTGGGAACAAAGTTTTTATTCACCAGTACAACAGATGACTTTGTCGAATAAATGTAATGCTCATATTTCGGGTTAGCAAGAAATGAAAGTGCTCCTTCATGACCTTCTTCAATTTTTGCTACGGCATTGACTACTATGCCGGGATCTCCTTCGATTTCGCCTTTCAGGAAACCGGCTATTGCTGCTGCTGTAAATTCCATAATCTCTGTATTTTAATTATCTGCATTCCTTGGGATAGCAAAGAAAATATTTTGTGATCCTCTCTGAGAGGAACCTGTGATCGAACATATCGGAAACATCTGAGATATCGGCTGTTTCACCCGATTTAAGCAGGATCCTGACCTCCGGGGCATCGGGAGTGTATGCCAGGTTTGACACTGTGTTGGTGAAAACAAAATAATCGGTCTCTTCCTGGCTGATATTAAGCTTCTCTTTAACAATGCCCTTCAATTTATTTACCCTCTCTACCGGAAACGGTTCATTCTGCAGCTCTATTGCCAGCAGGTCCCTCTTCGATAATCTTGAGGAGAGATCGGCGAGGATTTTATCCTGGTGATCAGCCCAGTATTTTATTGAGACCATAACATCAGAATCGTCTAGCCTGGTGAAATTTGCAGCGATCAGGCCGGGGGTAAATTTTCCATCCCTGAACAGGTCATCCGGACCAAAATTGTTGTACAGGAAGAACCTTAAGGCAGGAGTCGCGTACAAATCTGTTCCCTCCGATGCGATCTCCCTGGCTCTTTTAAGTATCCGCACCAGCAGGCTTTCGGCTGACAGCACGGTTTTATGCATATAGACCTGCCAGTACATAAGCCTCCGGGCAATAAGGAATTTCTCGAGCGAATAGATCCCTTTTTCATCGATAACCAGGGAGTCATCAACAACATTGATCATCCTGATGATCCGGTCCGAACCTACCGATCCCTCTATTACGCCGGTAAAGAAACTGTCGCGGCGAAGGTAATCGAGCCTGTCCATATCCATCTGTCCTGCAATAAGCTCATGCAGGAAGTTACGCTTATAGGTGCCTTTGAATATCTCAATTGCAAGTGAAAGTCTGCCGTTGAAATGCTCATTCAGCTTTCTCATGAGAAGAAGTGAAAGGTCCTCATGCGAGATCCCGTTGACGATAGAATTCTCGAGTGCATGTGAAAAAGGACCGTGACCGGTATCGTGCATCAGAATTGCGCAAAAAACCGCCTCTTCCTCCTCATCAGATATCTTCACCCCTTTCCCTATGAGGGTCCTGATTGCCATGTCCATAAGGTGAAGGGAGCCGAGGCAGTGCTGGAAACGGGTGTGGGTTGCTCCAGGGTAAACGAAGCTTGTAAGTCCAAGCTGCCTGATATTCCTGAGCCTCTGAAACCAGGGATGTTCAATGAGGTCAAATATAAAATCGCCCGGGATACTGATGAAGCCGTAAACTGGATCGTTAATGATCTTTCGTTTATTTGTCAGATAAGCCACTTTCCTGAATTTGATTTACAAAAATATGAATTAGTTTTACAATGTGATGAACAACTGATTTTTCGAGATACTAAATTTTAATGCATATAATCATGACAAAGCTAACATTCAGATCACTAATGAACCTGGGATCATCTGCATTTATGAAAATGCTATCCGGAATTAACCTGATATTCTTCCCCGCACCTGTTGGAAGCGATCAGAAATTATCATTAAAGCATGATAACCTGGAACGTACTTTCCATGTTCATATTCCTTCATCATTTGATAAATCCGTACCGTGGCCGCTGGTTATTGCATTGCATGGCAGGGGAGGAAATGGAGAAAGCATGATCCTTGTTTCACGTAAAGGCTTTGACAAGCTGGCTAACAGGGATGGGTTCATCGTTGCATATCCCGATGGAATCGAGCTAAACTGGAATGATGGCAGGATGGATGAAGAGGCGAACGATCGCGCACACAAGGAGAACATCGATGATACCGGCTTCATTTCTGATTTGATAGACAAAATGATAGAAGATTACAACATAGATCCAAAGCGGGTTTATGTTACTGGAATATCAAGCGGCGCAATAATGTCGTATCGCCTGGCTTGTGAACTATCTCACAAAATTACTGCAATTGCGCCCGTTGACGGGAATATTGCGAACATGCTTCTGCATGAATGCTCACCTGGCAGGCCCGTGTCAGTGCTGGCTATAAATAATGTAAATGATCCGATGGTCCCATTTGAAGGGGGCGAGATCTTCGGCCATTTCCATATGATAAAGCTGGGGAAGGTTTTATCAGTGAAGGAATCTATCGGGTTCTGGGTAAACCAGGACAAATGCTCGGTCACACCAGTAATTTCTGAAGAGCCCGACAGGGATCCCAATGATGGCACACGAGTAACAAGAAGAGAATACGGTAACGGCACTGAGGGGACTGAAGTGATTGTTTATACTATCGCTGGCGGCGGTCATACCTGGCCCAGCGGTTTTCAATACCTGCCTGTGTGGCTCATAGGAAAAACCAGCAAGGATATTGATGCCACTGATGTCATCTGGGAATTTTTTAAGAAACATTCGAGATAACTGGCGCAGACCCCCGTCCCCCGATTCGTGGGGGACTGTGATATAATAAGGGTTTAATTAATAATAGATGAACCCATTAACTACGAATAGCTGACCGGAGCAAATTAATGTGTCGGGGGTTTGTGTATTAAGGTGTTAAGGTTTTAGGGCTTTATGGGTTTAGGGGTTAAGGATTCTTCCTTGAATAGCTTTACTTTGAGGGCAGTAGAGCCTTTGGGGCCTTTGCCGATCTCAAATACGACGACATTGTTTTCCTTTATTGGATCCAGCAGGTTATTTGCATGGACAAAGATGCTTTGATTTGACTGAAGATCGCGGATAAAGCCAAAACCCTTTGAGTCATTAAAGAAAGTGACTATCCCTTTCCGAACGAAATCAGGAGCACTGGCAGGATCGTTTTTAGTAATCTTAAGCTCTATATTTTCAGCAATGACGATTGTTTTCTTTGAGGGATCGGGTGGAGTTGAAGTAATCTTTCCAAATTCATCTACATAAGCTATCATATCGTCGAAGCTGCTTTTCTTATTATCAGTTGATTTTTTCGCACGCTTTTCGGCTTTCGCTTTTCTTTTCTTTTCTTTTTTTATTCTTACTTCCTTTTTGTTGTATGTCTCCTGTGATCGGCTCATATAGTTATTTTACTTTAATTAGTGTTTTAAATAAGTGACCATCTTCGGCAACCCATGGTGAGCAATTAATGACTAACCGAGTTATTGATTAGCAGCAGACTGGGCAAAATCGCGAAGCTGAATCTCCTGCAAAGATATGAAAAAATCCGATGAATGACGTTTTCGCTTTATTGGTTGTGAAGTCCTGAGTAGTTGTCCTGTTTTCTTACCTTTACAAAACAAGAACCTAAAACCGTGTACCAGAAAGATTATATACTTCGTATGATCGCAATGCTGATGAAGTTCCTTGGCGAAGTTCTCGGGCTTATCAAGAAAGGAGATCTGAAAAAAGCTTCAGATCAGCTGGAAGACGGGTATAATATCTTTCTCAGGGAAGATTCGTCATTTTTTCGCAATATCCCGGAAGAGAAGCTTACACAAAATCTTCTGCAGAAGCACAATTACACGAACGGGCACATGGAGATCCTTGCAGAGTTGTTCAATGCCGAGGCCGAGCTTAATATGGCGAAAGGCGATAAGAGCGCCACCCTGGAATTCTCAAGGAAAGCTCTTATTCTTTTCAAATTTGTTGATACTGAGCAAAAAACTTACTCAGCGGAAAGACTGGATAAGATGGAAGTGCTCAGAAAACGGATCGAAGAACTTAATTTCAGCGCATAACTTTTTATAACTATGGACAAAACACCGGGATTATTAGCGCCGGCTCTGGTGTATGTATTGATATTTATTTTAAATATCATATTGCCAGGCAAATGGATAACCGGATATGTGACCAAAACAGATTCCAATGAAAAAATGAGATACCATCTTAATGGTTTCGCCGTGTTCCTTGTCGTTGTTTTAATATGGTTTTTACTGGGATATTTTAATATAGTCCCATTTGACTGGCTCTATACATGCAGATGGCATGGATTGGCAGGCGCATGCACCCTTGGCGCCATTTTTACCCTGGCTGTCATATTGCCTTATCCCCCTGTAAGAAAGTCAATCGTATCAGATATATTTTTAGGCAGGAAAGAAAATATTCAGTTTTGGAAAGGAAGAGTAGATGTGAAAATGTGGCTCTATCTTGCAGGAGCGACTATGCTGGAAATGAATGCATTAAGCTTCACGGCGCATCACCGGATTCTGTTTGGAGATCAGGCTTCGACCGGCATCTTTCTTTCAACTGTGTTACTTACATACTTCATCGTTGATTATTTTACTTTTGAAAAAGTCCATTTGTACACTTATGATTTATTCGCTGAAAGAGTCGGATTCAAACTGGGCTGGGGGTGCATAGTCTTTTATCCTTACTTTTATTCAGTCTTCTTATGGTCTACCGCAGAATTGCCTGATCCACATACTCCTGTCTGGAAATTAGCTGTATATGTTCTAATATTCTTTACCGGCTGGGTGTTATCCCGAGGTGCTAATTTGCAAAAGTATTATTTCAAAATAAATCCGGAAAGACCATTCCTGTGGATAGTGCCGGAAACAATTACGGATGGCAATAATACACTGCTGGTAAACGGGTTCTGGGGTATCAGCAGGCACATTAATTATCTGGGCGAAATATTAATGGCGACTGGTATCATCCTTTGTACAGGATATCCGGGGTTGATATGGCCCTGGTTATATCCTTTGTATTATGTTATCCTCTTATTTTCGCGCCAGAAAGATGATGATAAACGGTGCGCTGTCAAATACGGGGAGCTCTGGAAAACCTATGTAAAAAAAGTTCCCTGCCGGATTATTCCATTTGTTTATTAAAATATTCGTCTGCCAAACGAGTGTCAGAAATTTATAACCGATACATTTTCCGGGTAGTATCTCCCATAATATTGACAGCGACTTTCCCCGGTAGTATCTTCTGCATAAAGAAAGATGCAATTCTGTTTCCTCTTCCTGTAATGAACGACGGTTGTCTGCCTAACTTCTTAAAACATTCATTTGCTACTTCTTCCGGATCCATCACACGTGGTGTAAAAAAACCGGTCTTTTCAGGACGTGTATTCTTAAAACCAGGCGTTGATGTAGCACCTGCGCAACAGGCAATGACATCCACACCACTGTCTTTCCACTCATACCAGAGGCTTTCCGCAAGTACCCTGTTAAAAGCTTTTGTCGCCGCATAGACTGATAAAAAACCGCTGCCCTGAAGACCTGCCATGGATGTCATTAATACAATTGCCCCCTTACCTTTTGTAAGCATCTTTTCTCCAAATACATGGAGCATGTTCAGGGGAGTTACCATATTTAACTGAACCATCTGAGAGTAGATCTCTGCTGAGTTATTAATGAACGGGCCAATAACTGACAGTGCAGCATTAAATACCAGCAAACTGATCTCTTTGCCATCCAGTATTCCCTCTATTTCCTTCACGGCATCAATAGCTGACAGGTCACAGGAGATATAAATTACATTTATTTTATATTTATTTTCCAATAAATGAGCCAATTGTTGTAATGGCTGAAGGCGGCGGGCAATAAGAACAAGATCCATACCTTCTGCTGCCAGCAAAGTTGCAAATGCAGCTCCGATCCCTTCCGAAGCGCCGGCTATCATGGCTGTCTGGCCATATTTTTGTTTTAAGTTCATCATAATTTAATCGCTTCTTCCCCTCCTACCACCGGTATTGTAATTGACGTTCCGTCGAGGTCGACCGTGAGCTTCGTTCCCGGATCCGGCCATAGGGTAAACAGAGTGAATTTCTTCATCGGAGTCAAGTTAATAATGAGGTACTAAATGTAGGATAATTTTCTTTTTACACAACTTGTAAAGATCATGCTTCCGCTGCGCGGAACTGCGTCGCGTTGCTCCTTGAATCTTGCAATCTTGTGGTTTTTTACAGCCTCTATGGCCTTTAAAGCCTCAAAAGCTTTTTATACTAAGCGCTGTTGCACCATTGTGCCGTTATTAATCCAATGATCTGATAGCTTCACCGAGTATCCCTGCAGAACGCCTGAGAGATTCCATCTCCCGGGGAGGCAGAGGGCTGTTTATGATCTTTACAACACCCTTGTCAGAAACTATTGAGGGCACGCTGAGACATACTTCCTTCAGGCCGAACTCACCGTCCACAAGAACAGAGACCGTCAGTACACTGCTCTGCTTCCGGAGGATGGCAGCCGTGATCCTGACAAGCGCCAGTCCAACTGCAAAATGGGTGGAGCCTTTGGCATTTATTATATGATAAGCTGATTCACGTACCTGCTTTTCAATCTCCTGTTGTTCGGTCTTCCAGTCGGAACATTTATTGCAGACAGGACAATAATTGTCAATAACCATTCCTGCCACATTGGTCATCGACCATGCAGCAAATTCGCTGTCGCCATGCTCGCCAAGGATATAAGCATGAACGTTATGAACATCAACGCCGCAATGATCGCTGAGAAGATACCTGAACCTGGCGCTGTCGAGGACGGTGCCTGATCCTATGACCCTGCTTCTCTCCCAACCCGATCGCTTCAGAGCAACATATGTCATCACATCGACAGGATTGCTGACAATAAGCATGACGCCCTGCGATCCCTGCCTGGCAACATCCTCAGCAATGCCTCCAACGATGTCGGCATTCTTTTTCAGGAGTTGCAGCCTGGTCTCGCCCGGACGCTGTGCCGATCCGGCAGTTATCACAATAAGCTGCGCATCGGCATAGTCGGCAACTGACCCTGCACGGATGATAACCGTAGGAAAGAACGCCTGACCATGAACCAGGTCAAGAACCTGGCCCAGAACAAGATCTTCGTTCCTGTCAAGAATTACAATTTCATCGGCGAGACCGCTCTGCGCCAGGGCATAGCAATATGTTGCCCCTACAGCTCCTGCTCCAACCACAACAACCTTACGGATCTGTCCGCCGTTTTTGTTTTCTTCCATATTATGATTATTTAAGATATTCACCTGAATAACATCGAAGGGTAACTTTTGTTTTCATTTCCCGATATCAAAATTAAGTGAAATTTTAATCACGGAGGAACTTTCGGTCGCTGAAAGCGTTGCATAACTTGTGCCTTGTGTAAAAATAAACTTGCCTCGTCAGAGATTCTATAATAACTTTGATAATATTAAATATTTTCAGTGCAGTATCGATACTGCATATCTTAATGTATTAAGGAGAGTATTAATATTCTTCATCATAGGGAATACTGGTTTCAAAATAGAAAAACTGTATATCGATTGCATTGACGATCGTGGGAATTGCTTTATCGTGTACTGGGCAAAGGTGAAATTCTTTCTGCTGAGGATCATTTATTCAGGACTGGTATTCTCTGATGCCGATGGCCTGACTGTTGAAAAATCAACCTTAAGAAAAACCGTCAAGCCGGCAATTAACGGGATAATAAACTTCAATAATAAATTTCTGAAGACCAGCATCAGCCTGAAGAGAATTGACGATCCGATTTCCAGGTTGCTATACAAGGAAAGTGGAAACAATGAATTAACCTGGAACTGCCATCATCCCAAAGCTCTGGTTGAAATATATTACAATGGCAGCGTTTATAAAGGATTGGGTTATTCAGAAACACTCTTCTGCCCGATGAATCCTCTTGAGCTGCCGATGGAAGAACTGAGGTGGGGCCGCTTTTTGTCAGATTCTAATACGGTGATCTGGATAAACTGGAAGGATGAGCATCCTCTGAATAAAATATTCCTGAATGGTATTGAATTTGATGATGCTGTCATTACTAATAAGACTATATCTTTTAATGACGGGAAACACAAGCTGACGTTTTCAGAGGTTCAGCCTATCAGAAATAGCAAGCTTTCCGGGTTATTTTCAAAAATGAAATTCTTAAAGATATTCTTTAAAAGCAGGCTGCTGAATTCACTGGAAATAAAATATAAGGCAAAAACAATCCTTTCCGAAAATTCTCTCTTCCTATCTGATGGCTGGTCATTATTTGAAACTGTAACATGGAGAAAATAAAAGAAATAACAGGCAAGGTTCTTTATGGGTTACTGTTTGCTGCCCTGATCCCCATTATTCTTATTCTCTGGGCAAAATATACCCATGATATTGTTACGCTGCCACTGCCGGACAAATTACTCTGTGGATGGATACCTTTCATCCTTGGAGTAATATTTATCTGCGCCGGTATGTGGAGCCTCTGGCACTCGGGCAAGGGATTGCCCATGAATGCTTTTCCGCCAAAATATTTTGTGAAAAATGGCATTTATGCATTTACAAGACATCCAATTTATCTGGGAGCGGCGCTGGTATGCTTTGGATTGTCGGCTGTCGCACAGTCGGCATCCGGATTCTGGCTGGTAAGTCCTGTATTCTCACTGCTGATGGTTGCTTATGTCGCAGGATTCGAAAATGAAAAAACGGAGTCGCTCTTTGATGCACAGGATTATAAACCCTTCCTGTCTCTGCCTGCCGCTTCCGACATTTCACCATCGTTTACTGAAAGACTATCATCATACTTTCTTGTTTTTGTACCATGGCTGATCGTTTACGAGGTCTTCATATTCATCGGAGCCCCGATGAATGCGATCATCACCAATCTTCCCTTTGAAAAGCAGCTGCCTGCATGGGAGTTCTCAGAGGTGTTCTATGCCTTTACCTACCTGTTTGTTTTATCAGTACCATTTGTGATAAGAACGAAGAAGCAGCTAAAGAGCTTTATAACCGACATATGGTTTGCAATGATCATCGTCGGGATCTTTTACCTGGTATTCCCTATGGTTGTAAAACAAAGAGATTTCATACCCCACTCATTCCTCGGCCGTTTCATATTGTTTGAACGCTCCATGGATGGTGAAGCCTGCGCATTGCCCTCCTTTCATGTGATAATGGCGTTCATGGCCGCAACATATTTCGGCAGGAGCTTTTTCCGCTTCAGGTGGATATGGTATCTCCTGGCAGCAGTGATCTCGGTGAGCTGCATAACAACCGGCGCTCATTCAATCCCGGATGTCGTTGCAGGCTTTTTTACTTACATAATAATTATTTACAGGCAGCAGATATGGAACTTTATACGGAAGCAGGCTGAACGACTTTCAAACAGCTGGCAGGAATGGAGAGTTGGTCCGGTAAGAATAATAAATCATGGCTTCTATGGCGGAGCTGCTGGATTCATTGGAACCCTGCTGACAGGCTGTTTTCTCGGAAGGCAGTATGCTATTGTCTGCTTTGCAATTATGGTATGTGTCATTATCGGAGCCGGACTATGGGCGCAGATCATTGAAGGGTCACCGAAATTACTGAGACCCTACGGCTATTACGGAGGGTTAGCCGGAGGAATATTTGCATGCGTGATTGCTCATTTTGTTTTTTCAATTGACCTTTTCATCTTGCTTGCATCCTTTGCCATGTCAGCACCGTGGATCCAGGCAACAGGACGCCTCCGGTGCCTTGTCCAGGGGTGCTGTCACGGAAGGCCTTCAAATGAAAATATCGGGATACGCTTTACACATCCCAATTCACGGGTTAACAGGATATCAGGTATGGCCGGTGTTCCGCTTCATCCGACACAGCTCTATTCGATAGGCACAAATATTATAACAGGCCTGGTACTGATCAGGCTATTCAGCATAGGTATATCCGCCTCTTTCATTATCGGAATATATTTTATACTTAACGGGACGGGAAGGTTTGTTGAAGAATCATTCCGCGGTGAAGCTCAGACACCTTACTGGAAAGGAATGAGGATATATCAGTGGATAGCGATAATCAATATCCTGATTGGAATAATCTTTACGACTATACCCAATACCGGAGTGCTGGTATTTCAGCCCAATTTTTCATCATTCATCGCGGCAATCGGAATAGCAATACTGATAACCATTGCGTCGGGGGTCGATTTCCCGGAATCGAACCGGAGGTTTGCCCGTCTGACGAGTAATTAATCAGAAACCCCGCAGATCGTTTATCCTGCAGGGTTTTGCTTTTCACGGGGTTACGGAATGAAAATTCCAGGTAAATAATTTTAAAGGATTTGTTTTGAACAATAACCGACTTTTATTGTCATACTGTTGCTATGTCATAAAAAGTTTAAAAACAATATAACAATGTTTAAGTACGGAATGATCGGGGTAATATCGCTGTTACTGGCAGGAACAACTGTCAATCAGAAAAGCCAGTCTTTTGAATTATCAAAAGAGAAAACTTCTGTTCTGGTAACAGGAACTTCGACCCTGCATAACTGGAAGATGGACCTTAAGATCTTTGATTGCAATGCAAATTTTATTATGAAAAACTCCCGGTTAACAAGCATTGACAAAGTCGCATTTATTTGCAAGACAACAGACTTAAAAAGTGATTATTCACTAATGGATAAAAAAACATATTCTGCGTTGAAATCCGGCACCTTCCCCGAAATAAAGTTCAACGGGATTTCATCAATGGAAATTCCGGCATACAATAACAAATTCACGGACAATCTGAGAGGGAATCTTTTTATAGCCGGAAAGTCAATTACCGTATCGATTCCCATAAATGGTACATTATCCAGCATTAACGGGATAAATATTATTGACATCAGCGGAGAAACCGATCTGAAGTTGAGCGATTTTAACATCGTCCCTCCTACTGCTATGTTGGGAGCACTTAAAACAGGGAACGGAATTACAGTATCATTTTCATTGCAATTCATACAAAAGTCAGTGAAATAATTTATGAGAAGAGAATAATGCCATGCTCAAAAACAAAATGAAATATTAATCGAGATTAAACTTTTATAAAAATGAAAAGAATAATTACCATTTATTTTTTGCTCTTAGTGGCGGTTGGTTCCTATGGGCAGCAGTTTGAAGAATCCGTTAAGGATAATGAGTATACGGGAAAGCCCAAGGTACAGGTGGGTGCAGATTTTGCGCTTCAATTTCAATTTCTGAAACACCATGCTGACAGTACATTAATACCTCTTGGAACCGGAATAAACGTTCCGACTGCAAATCTTAATCTGAACGCTGTTATAGCTGATGGTATTGAAGTAAATCTTACCACTTATCTTTCTTCACGTCATCATCTTGATACATGGGTCAAGGGAGGGTACCTGCTCATTGATAAACTTCCATTTATAAAATCCGAATTTATAACTAAGGCAATGGATTATCTGACCTTTAAAATCGGAGTAATGGAGCTTAATTACGGAGATGCTCATTTTCGCAGATCTGATAACGGACACGTCATTGATAACATGTTCGTAGGCAACTACATTATGGATGCTTTTACCACTGCCCCGGCGTTTGAAGCTTTATACAGGAATAAGGGAATGCTGCTGATGGGTGCAGTTACCTCAGGGACACTCGACCCGACTCTGGTGGGCTACAATTCATTCTCTCACATTTACACACCTTATAACATTGCCAGGGAACTGGCCTTTTACTGGAAAGCGGGATATGATAAACAGATCAATGACAACCTCAGGGTCAGAGCAACCTTGTCGGGTTACCATTCTTCGAACAACCATTTTGGTTCGCTGTATGAAGGTGACAGAACAGGATCGCGCTATTACCTGGTCATGAACCTTAAAACTAATAGTCCTGATGATGTCGATCCCTCAAAGAACCATTTGTCAGGTAACTGGGGCCCTGGTTTTACTGACAGAGATAACTCATATATGTTAAACCTGTTCACCAAATACAGAGGATTGGAGTTTTTCGGTACCTGCGAGAATGTCAGTGGTACTCCTGCATTTGGAGGAGCCAGCTTTAAATATACCCAGTATGCACTGGA
Source organism: Bacteroidales bacterium (assembly GCA_003142255.1). Lineage (GTDB taxonomy): Bacteria > Bacteroidota > Bacteroidia > Bacteroidales > VadinHA17 > LD21. The sequence continues at coordinate 247,980 of PLLO01000019.1, forward strand.
AACGCTTTACCACTTCGGAAAAGATGAGAAGTTTTTTGGAGGGGTAAGATATAATTATGTTAAGAACAACAATGATAATTCAGTCAATCGGGTTCAGGTCGGTGCCGGCTGGTACATTGTTCCAAATGTCCTGGTTAAAGCTGAATATGTGGATCAGAATTACAGCAATTTTGTTATGTACGGAAACAATGCAGGATTCAATGGACTTATGCTGGAATCGACTGTCTCATTCTGACAGAATTGTCTGGTAAATGAATAATATCCGGCAGTTTTAACAATGAGAAAACTTTTATTGATATTAGCTCTTTGCCTGACGGAGCTTGCCGGCTTCAGCCTGGATGACGGGTTGAAATCCGGCAAAACAAATAGTTCCACGGGATTCATAGATATAACCGTATTATCAAATATCGATAAGCAGTTTTTTCAGTACAATCTGAACCAGCAGTGTTTGTCAATTGCTAAAGAACCGGGAACAGGTTATATGACAGGCGCATCAGTATCCCGCATAAAGATCCCTGTAGAAGAGTTCAAATGCACCAACAAATTTGTTTATAAAGATTTTCTGACATTGCTGAAGGCTGAGATGTATCCATATCTGGAAATCGATATCCCGGCGAGTTCGGGAATTAAGTACAATATAGACGATTCTTTGATCCTGAAAGGTGTAACCATTACAGTTGCAGGCGTATCGAACCAGTATGATATAAACTGTAAAATTGAAAAAGGCGATAATGAAAATCAAATCCTTGAGGGAAGTGCCAGAATAAAACTTACAGATATTGATATTGCTCCTCCCGTCAGGCTTTTCGGGCTTGTGAAAGTAAAAAATGAAATCACTATTAATTTTGAGTTCTGTTTAAAATCGGTATAGTTCAGTCTGAGGTTGCGAGAATCCTGCGACCAGGAGGTGACCGGCAACCGGGAAGCATGCCCTATCAAGACTAATTAGCTTTCAGATAATTATTAGCTATCTTTATAAGAAATATGCTAAGATAAATCTGCTGCTTATAAAGAGTTAAGTCATTGTATTTAAAACATAATCACTAATAAAAAGAAAGAAAATGGAAATAAACTACTTATGGTATTTAATAATTCCAGTTGTAATGCTGTTTTTTGCAGGAATAAAAATTGTGCGTCCGACACAACGAGGTTTAATTGAGAGGCTTGGGAAGTATCACAATTTTGCCAATCCGGGATTTCATTGGATAATTCCAATCATAGACAAGCTATATTTAATAAATGTGACCGAACAGATGGTGGATGCCGAACCACAGGAAATAATCACTAACGACAATCTGAATGCAAGCGTTGATGCCCAGGTTTATTTCAGGGTGAAATCTGATGAAGAGAGCGTCAAAAGCTCTATTTATCATGTTAATAATTATAAATGGCAGATCGTCAATCTTGCACGCACCACACTGCGTAATATTATCGGTACGCTTACACTTAAATCGGCTAACAGCGAACGTGGAAAAATCAATGCAGAGCTCTATAATACACTGCATAACGAAACTCAGACCTGGGGTATTGAAATTGTGCGTACAGAGCTGAAGGAGATCGATCCGCCTAAAGACGTTCAGGAGACCATGAACAAAGTGGTAAAAGCCGAAAATGAAAAAATTGCGGCTATCGATTCCGCTACGGCTGCTGAAACTGTTGCCGATGGTATAAAACGAGCCAAGATCAAGGAAGCCGAAGGATATAAGCAATCAAAAATATTACATGCCGAAGGAGAAGCTGAAGCCATCAGGCTGGTAAATGAAGCTGCTGATAAGTATTTTGTCGGCAATGCCCAATTATTGAGGAAGCTGGAGGCTCTCGAAGCATCACTCGGGAATAATGCCAAGATTGTCATCCCGGCAGGAACAGAACTGGTAAATATTGTCGGAGAGATGGCAGGAATTGTTCCGCTTGAAAGAAAGAAAAAAGATAGCTAATAATTTAACTACCTGACTGAATATAAACCCCATAAGATAGATGATCTTCGGGGTTTTTATTTTTATGTGGCGGTCGTGCAGGTCGGGATGGCTTACGGAGACCTGGATCAATACCTCCCCGGAATAGAAACCAAATGAACAATAATTCAAGCTGTCTGTTGTTTTAATAAATTGAATCTACATAAAACATAAAACATGAAAATACTTATACTTGGAATTTCGGGACGGACAGGGAAGCTGGTTGCTGAGGAAGCATTGAAAAGAGGCTTTAAAGTTGCAGGCATTGCACGCGACAAGAGCAAGGTTGATTTAGCCGGTGTCGATATTACTGAAGGAACGCCTTATGACATTGAAACTGTAAGAAAAGCCATTGATGGCTGCGATGCGGTTGTAAGCACCCTAAGCCTGTTCCCGGCAACACAGGGACTTTTTTCCAAAATAACAACCCCTGTCGACCTCATGTCGCACAGCATTCAGAATACTGTTGCCGTAATGAAGGAGAAAGGCATTAAACGGATTGTTTTAATGACAGCCCGTGGTGTAGGTGATTCGGCCCGTGAGGTACCATGGCTATTTTCATTAATCGTGAAGATATCAAATGTAAGCTATGCCTATGCCGACCATGCTGCACAGGAGAAGATCCTTGAAGATTCCGGCCTTGACTGGACAGTCGTTCGCCCGACCATGCTTACCGACAAGAATGAAGATGTGTCAGTGCTTTACAATATTAAGGGAGAAGGAAAGATAAAAACATCAATCAGCCGTAATGCGGTGGCGCATTTCATTGTCGAAGCTATCGATAAGGGAGAATTCATAAAGCAGAAGCCAGGGTTGTCGAATAAGTAAGGAGAGGTTGTGCAATCGTGCAATCAGGAAGGCAACCGGTGACCGGCAACCGGTGGCCCGCAATTAGTGACCGGTAACCGCTTTTATGGACTTTATTCCTTTTTCACTACCTTTGCCGATGCACATGCAAAAAATAAAAATCGCAATATATCAGTGTTATTCGATGAATTAGATCTGAATCCCGAGTTGATGGAATCAATCGACTACATGGGTTTCAGGGAGACCACACCAATACAGGAGAAGGCTATTCCGGTCATACTGTCGGGCAGCGACCTGATTGGATGTGCGCAGACTGGTACCGGGAAAACGGCTGCCTATCTTCTGCCAATAATAAATTTTATCCTGGGATCACGCCCCAGCCATACCCACACACTTGTTCTGGTACCGACACGTGAACTGGCAATCCAGATCGACCAGCAGATCCAGGGACTGGCCTACATGCTTAACATTACTTCCTTAGCTGTTTACGGCGGCGGAGATGGCAGCGGATGGGACCAGGAAAAAACTGCCCTGTCAAAAGGGGCCGATATTATTGTAGCTACCCCCGGAAGGTTAATCTCACATCTTAACCAGGGTTATGTGAAATTCAACCAGATAGAGGTGCTGGTCCTTGACGAGGCCGACAGAATGCTGGATATCGGCTTTTACGACGATATAATGCACATAATTTCCTACCTGCCCAAAAAACGCCAGACATTGATGTTCAGCGCGACCATGCCTCCGAAGATACGGTCGATGTCGAAGCATATTATGAAAAACCCTGTGGAGATCGCCCTTGAAATGTCGAAGCCTGCCGATGGTGTCATACAGGCCGTTTACAAGCTGAGCGATAACCAGAAATTACCACTGATAAAGAGTCTTATAGCCGACAATCCCGATTACCATAGTATTTTGATATTCAGCTCGACGAAGAAGAAATTGAGTGAGATCGTGCGTGCGTTGCGATCAAATAGTTACCTGGTCCAGGGCATCTCATCAGATCTTGAGCAGAGAGATCGTGAAGAGACGCTGCTGAGGTTCAAGTCGCGTAAAACCCGTGTCCTGGTGGCTACCGATGTGCTGAGCCGCGGAATAGACATTAAGGATATCGATCTTGTAATAAATTTCGATGTCCCGTCTGATGCCGAAGATTATGTTCATCGTGTCGGTCGTACGGCACGTGCCGAGACAACAGGTGCAGCAATTACGCTCATCAACAAAATGGATATGCAAAAGATGGAACGCATTGAAAAGCTGATCGGGTACAAGGTTTATAATGCTCCGCTGCCATCATTTATAGCCGAAATGCATGAGAAGAGTCCGGAACGCCATCCATCTTCCAGGAAACCGGACAAGGGGAAGTTTAAAAGGAGAAAGGCTACCGGCTACCGGCAGCCCCCGTCCCGCTGACGCGGGCCATTATTTATTTCTGAAAAGCCTTACGCTGAATCCAAAATCAGGATCTGCCTTTTCGAGTCCTGCGGTCTCGGAATAGGCTCCAAGCTTGAATTGCCATACCTGCTTATCGGCCTCCGCGGTATCGCTCCAGTAATGAGCGCTTGCAAGAAGGCTGTTATATGCGCCACGGGCATAGCGCTCCCCGCCGAATACGTTATTAAAACCTGTGCTGCCGCCAGCTTTTAGTTCTTTATATATTTTCTTATCGTCACCGCCAAGTAAGGAATGCAATGCTTCCCAATCAGCTTTTGCAGGAAGGTGCCAGCCGGCAGGTGCCAGTGTTCTGGCAGCCTCCCAATCATACAGGCAGCCATATTCTACTTTGTTGCCCTCTTTGTCATCATAAACCCAGACGTTTCCTTTGGCAGGTGCTTTAGACATGTTGTCTGCCATGATAACCTGGTCGCCTATCTTTATTATTTTATGTGTTGATCCGTCGGTATCGGTGAAAGTCCCCTGTCCGCATACCTGGCAGATGCTATCCCTCAACTGATGCATATTGCTGCGGATCTTGCCGCATTTCGAGCATTTTTCGCAATCATTAATCCAGGAGTGCTGGTTTTCACGTGTCTTGCCGCATCTTGCACATTTGTCGCAATCTTTTGACCAGTCATGGCTGTCATCATCGAAAACTTGTCCGCACCTGGAACATTTCCCGCAATCTGCTGACGTATCATGCTCAGCATTTCTTGTTTTACCACATATTGTGCATTTGCATCCGTCCCACGAATGAAGACCGATTTTACATTTGAATGACATTATATACCTCCTTTTTATAGTACTAATATAAAACAGATTTTGGTTAGTTCAGCATGGTGCAGTTTAATATTTTGTAGTTGTCGCTTAGAGACATCTTGCAGGTCGTGAAACTAGAAGCACTGCCCATATTTCAACCAGTCCTGACTGATCGAGCAACGACTTATACTTATCTTCCTTCTCCCCTTTCCAGTCTTTGCTGAATAAACCATCTTTATTGCGGACATGGTTCCACAAATGGTCCATATTATCCCTGAAAATGGTTATGTACTGATTATTTCCATCCGACCTGTACAATTCAACATATCCTCTGAAAAGTATAGAATTAAACCACGTACCCGTATTTTTGAACAGTCGTATTTTTACCCCTTCACCTGTTGTATATTCTTCAGTAAAATAATCAATTGCCGATTTTGCGATATGCTGAGCTTCTTCAAGATAGATCTTATTCCCTGTCAGCCTGTAAAGCATTGCTGCAGACTGTAACATTTGTCCGCTGTTATAAGTGTATTTCTTTCTGTCAGTTTTTCCTGTAAGGCTTTTATTATCGAAGTAAAGGCAGTCGGTTGAATCCTGCAGGTTTATTTTTGTCCAGTTATAAATACGGAGTCCCAGGTTAAAGTAAGAACTATCCCTGGTTGCTTCAAAAAGTTTGAAAGCAAGTACAGAGGCAGGAGCATTAGAGCAGGTGTTTTTTGATCGTTTCTTCTGTTCACACCAGTAAATACCGCCGCCAAGATTATCGTCCCAGCCACTTATTACAAATTGCCAGATATTAACCGACTTTTTGAGGTATTCAGGCTTATGTGTCAGCATGTATAAATCGCAGAAATCAAGAGCCAGCCATATATTGTCATCATAATAGCGGTCGGACTTGCCTGCGGATGTAATATAGGACTGGTAACAGGCCGGGTTCCGCAAAGAATCATAATATTGCTCAAGTCCGGGTAAAATTTTATTCTCCAGCAGATTCAGATATTGTTTACTGCCGGTTGTTTTGAATAAAGCATTCACTCCTGAAAAAACCCCTGAGGTGGGCCACAGATATGCAACCCGCCGGCTGGTTATTGTATCTTCTCCTGCAAGATATGTGACCTTATTATCAGATTTGTCCGGGTAAGTTTCATTAAGGAGATTATCATGCCCGGCATCATATAATCTGAATATCTGCTTAAGGGTTGATTTTGCCCGGGCCAGGTCATCGTTCCTTGGCTTTGCCTTATATCCGAATAGCGCCATGGCTACTACCAGAAATATAGAGAATGTCTTATTGAAAGCGATCATGTTAATGGTTCGTTGCTGCTACATTAAACAGAGAAGTAAATGTATGAAAAAGGATCGTGCAATCAAGAAGGCGTCAGACGTCAGTCGTCAGGAAGAATTTGTCCTGGAGATCTGGAAGGTCTGGAATGACTTTCACGATCGCATGATTGAACGATCACTTTCTGAATATCCTTCTAAAGAAAGACTTTTTCTTTCGATCAGCTTTAGCGGAATCTTTGTTAAAGACAATTCCCTTCTTTTTAAAGAGTTTCATGAACTTATCAATAAATTTATCCTTTTTAAAATCGGGACAATTGAGAGCTCCTTCAAGTTCAGGAGGTAAATCCGGGAAGGAGGCAATAAACTGTCTCCTGGTTTCCGGATCTGACTCGATTTTTTTTAATGTTAATGCCACAAGCGGCAATGCAAGAGCACTTCCAGTACCATTTGATCCGCTGTAAAAGTGAATACCCGGGGATGAGGCCCCGACCCTGGCGACAATAGTCAATTTCGGATTATAAGCAGCAAACCACGCATCGGCATAATTTTGCGAGGTTCCTGTTTTCCCGGCAAGAGGGGTTGTGACACCAAAAAGAGTTTTCAACGAGGCTCCGGTGCCTTCCCTGATTGCTTTCTGAAGCATCGCATTCATCAGTAGTCCCGATCTTTCAGTCAGCACCCTGGTCCTGGCTTCACCGAAATTATTCTGATAGATTATTTCTCCCGCAGGGCTTGTGATTGACACTATTGACTGAGGACTAATAATATATCCTCCATTTGCGAAAGATGAATAGGCAACGGCTATTTCTTTGATACTGGCTTCAGCAGTACCCAATGCAAGTGAAGGAGTGTTATTGAGAGGAAATGAGAATCCCATTTTCGTCCATAAAGAATCGAGCTTATTAAAACCTATTTTCATGAAAAGGCTAAAGGTCGGAACATTCATCGATTGAGCCAGTGCACCGGCAAGCGAATATTTTCCGCCATATGAATGGTCAAAGTTTTCCGGGCTCCAGTCTTCAAATCCTGACAGAATAACGGAATCATTATCGAGATACTGGCATGGCTCCATTCCCGCTTCAAGTGCCGCTGCATACAGGATTGGTTTAAAAACTGAACCGAGCTGTCTCCTTGCCAGTATCTGATCGTATTGCTGCGTATTAAAATCAATACCGCCAACCCAGACCTTTATAGCCCCGGTCCGGGGATCCATAGCAAGCAATCCTGCATGCAGCAATGTCAAAGACTGCTCTATGCTATCCCTGACAGAAATTGAATCGGCGTGTGAACCATTCCAGTCGAAAATTATCCGTAAGCTGATTTCATCGGCCCTTTTTGCAAGGCATGGCTCCTTCAATCTGCTTTCTGTAATCTCAGCTAAAAATTTTCTCCCTGAAGGATTCTGGTATTGTTCTGACAATCTTTTCTGCATAACAGATAAATGATCGTGAAAAGATCTGTTCGCATATTTCTGGAGAGTCAGGTTCAATGTAGTGGTAATAATCAGACCGTCTACTTCAGGATTCCATTTTTTACCTGTAGCAGAAAATATGTTTTGCAGGATCTTTTTTGTTTCATTTTTTACCTGGACCAGAAAATAATCCGCTATTCCTGCTGACTCAACATTTTTATAATCCAGCATTAATGGAAGCTTACAGAGAGAGTCTGCATCTGATTGTTTCAGGTAATTGTATTTTTCCATCTGGTAAAGAACAATATTCCTCCTGTTTCTTGCATTTTCAGGATGCAAAACGGGATGGTAATATGAAGGTGCCTTGAGCATACCGATCAATACTGCGGATTCTTCTATTTTAAGCAGTTCAACTTTCTTATTGAAATATAGCAATGCTGCAGTTTCGATACCGAAAATATTTTCTCCGAAAGAGACTGTATTCAGATAAAGGGTAAGTATTTCTTCCTTGTTGAAAGTTTTTTCCAGACGGTAAGCCAGGATTATTTCTCTTATCTTGTTTATAAAAATGGCCAGCAGTCCGGTTTTTTCTCTGCCATACATGTTCTTTGCCAGCTGCTGTGTAATAGTACTCCCTCCTCCTGAACTGCGTCTGTTAAGCAGTATTGTTTTGAATAAAACTCTGGCAAGACTTCTTGAATCAACACCTTTATGTTCAAAGAACCGGGCATCCTCAGTGGCGACAAGCGCATCAATCAGATATGGTGGTATTTGCCTGTAAGAAACATTCGTCCGGTTTTCAGAATAGAACTTGCCAATAAGCTCGCCTTCGGCAGATAATACTTTTGAAGCTGTTGCATTCTTAAAATTCAGCAGTTCCTTCCTGCTTGGCAGATGTCTAAACGGTCCGCCGTATACAGGTACGATGAACAGACCGGGTAATACAATATTTACCAGGATAGCTGCAATTATAATCTTCCATCTTTTTTTCATCCTCTGAAGGCAGGTCCGGGGCTTAAAACGTAAAAAAGCTCTTAATGGTATTTTTAATACCGGTTGCCGGTTGCTTAGTTAACTAAATTAGTAAAATATTTATCATAATTATTCCGTTATGTAACAGAGTTTCTGATGATGAAAATATTTTTTGGAACCAAAGGAAAATCCATTGTTCTATTAATTGCTGTATGTCAGTTACTTGTCACATACTGTTCCAAACATTTTTATCCTGAACATCCGGTTCAGAACATCGAAAGCCCGGCTGAAAATAAAAAGCTGAAAGAATTTATGGCCGCGGGCACTGAAAAAGTGATAAATACCCGCAATACCAGTCCTGATGAAATCATTAAAACCGCCCGGCGATACATTGGCGTGCCCCATTGCATGGGCGGGACTACTATGAAATGCATTGATTGCTCGGGATTATTGGTAGCAGTCTTTGGCAAACACGGCATTCAACTGCCCCATAATTCTGAAGAACAGGCCAAGTATGGAAAAATAATAACCGGAATGGATGAACTTAAAAAAGGGGATCTTGTCTTTTTTATCAGGTCATATAAAACACATCATTTCATCACCCATTCGGGCATTTATATCGGGAATAATGAATTTATTCACACTTCTTCCAAAAGTGGCGTAACAATTACCTCATTAAACGATCCCTGGTGGAACGAAAAGTTTATTTTCGCGACAAGGGTGTTTGATTAATTAAAAGAGGTTGATTTTGGCTTAGACAAGATTTAACTTTGGTAACTATGAAGTGAAAAACCAAAATACTTTTATCCATATTTGGAGATAGTTAAGTGTATTCCCATTTCACAAAAAACGAGTTTGGCAAAAATTCAAAGAAAGGAAAATAAGAATGAATCAATTCCCCCCGGCTTTTTGGAGCATATCTGTGACCGAGATGCTTCACAACCTTGAATCAAAAAAGGAAGGATTGACAAGCGATGATGCCCAAAAGCGGCTCGCACTCTATGGCTCGAATCTTCTAAAGCCCAAAAAACACTCGGACGTGTTTACACTCCTGATATCTCAATTCAAAAGTCCTATTATTCTGATCCTTTTTTTCGCAACAGCGTTGTCATTTTTTCTGCATGACAGGGTAGATGCATTAATTATCTTATTAATTGTCCTAGTAAGCGGTTTGCTTGGATTTTGGCAGGAATACGGAGCATCAAATGCAGTAGAGAAACTTCTTTCCATAGTCCAGATTAAAACATCTGCAATGCGCGACGGAATTGCCAAAGAAATTCCGGTAGAAAAAATTGTGCCGGGAGATATCGTGGTACTCAATGCCGGCGATATTATACCGGGTGATTGTCTCATCCAGGAATCAAAAGACCTTTTCATAGATGAAGCCATGCTGACAGGTGAGACTTTCCCCGTTGAAAAAATGGTGACAGAATTGCCTGCAGAAACGCTTCTTAGTCAGCGGACTAATGCTCTTTGGATGGGGACGCATGTTGTGAGCGGCAGCGCAACTGCACTAATTGTTCACACGGGTAAAGAAACCGAATTCGGCAAGGTTTCAGAGCGGCTGAAACTCCGACCTCAGGAAACGGAATTCGAGCACGGAATCCGGCGTTTCGGCTATTTTCTCATGGAAGTCACGCTTGTACTGGTAGTCAGTATCTTTGCCATCAACGTATTTCTGGCACGCCCGGTACTGGACTCATTTTTATTTTCTTTAGCACTAGCTGTAGGCCTTACACCACAATTACTTCCTGCAATTATCAGTATAAACCTTTCCCATGGTGCTAAACGGATGGCTCAAAAGAAGGTAATAGTAAAGAGGCTTGCTTCGATTGAAAACTTCGGCAGCATGAACGTTATCTGCTCCGATAAAACCGGCACTCTGACCGAAGGAATCGTGCAGTTGAAATCCGCATTAGATGTCGATGGCAATACAAACGAGAAAACTCTTTTTTATGCTTATATCAACGCTTTTTATGAAACCGGATTTACAAACCCGATTGACGAGGCTATCCGCAATTATAAGAAGTTTGACCTGTCCGGTTACCAGAAGCAGGACGAAATACCGTATGATTTTATTCGTAAGCGATTAACTATCCTTGTTTCACATGATGATGTGCACCTTATGGTGACCAAGGGAGCTCTGCAGAATGTTCTCGATATATGTTCATCGGTAGAAACTAAAGATGGAAACGTTGTCGATAAAGTCACAGCTATGGACCGGATCCAGAAACACTTTGAGGAGTTCAGCAGTAAAGGATTCAGAACTCTCGGCATTGCTTACAAGAATATAGGATCAGAATCACGCATCAGCAAAGATCACGAATCGGGCATGACATTTTTAGGATTCCTCATTCTTTTTGACCCGCCAAAACCAAATATTCTTGAGACGATTACCAGACTCAGGAACCTGGGAGTTGTATTAAAAATAATCACAGGCGATAATCATCTCGTAGCAGCCAACATCAGTCAACAGATGGGATTGACGAATACAAAGATTCTGACAGGACCTGACCTCAGCCATCTGAGCGACTCCGCTCTTCTGAGGAAAGTAGGAGGCGTGGATGTCTTCGCAGAAATCGAACCCAACCAAAAAGAACGTATAATTCTGGCTTTGAAAAAAGCTGGAAATGTTGTAGGGTACATGGGTGACGGTATTAATGACGCATCAGCTTTACATGCTGCTGATGTAGGCATTTCTGTTGAAAGTGCTGTGGATGTTGCTAAGGATGCAGCTGATATCGTCCTGCTCGAAAAAGGGCTTGACGTTTTGGTGCAGGGTGTCCTCGAAGGAAGGACAACATTTGCCAATACGCTCAAATATGTGTTCATGGCAACAAGCGCCAATTTCGGCAATATGTTCAGTATGGCCGGAATATCTTTATTTCTCCCGTTTCTGCCAATGCTGCCCAAGCAGATTTTGCTGACTAACCTGCTTACTGATTTCCCGGAGATGACAATCGCTACAGATAATGTGGATGACGAAATGGTTAATTATCCGCGTCGCTGGGATATTAAAGCAATCCGTAAGTTCATGATTACGTTTGGGATTGTGAGCTCGGTGTTTGACTTTCTTACATTTGGTTTGCTTTTACTGGTACTTCATGCCACTCAGGTTCAGTTCAGAACAGGCTGGTTTATTGAATCCGTCATTTCGGCATCCCTTATAGTACTTGTAATACGAAGCAGGAAACCTTTCTTCAGAAGTCAACCCGGAAAATATCTTTTAATCGCAACTCTTTCAATTTTTGCTGTGACATTAATTTTACCTTTCACCCCGCTTGCAGGGATTTTTGGATTCAGCCCGCTTCCACTTCCTTTCATTATGTTAATAGGACTAACCGTATTATTCTATATTTTAACAGCGGAAATAGTAAAGAGGATTTTTTACAGGAGGGTAAAATTTTGAATGAAAAACATATCGGCACTCACACACTCATTATCGTGCAATTCCATATTCGCCAGGATAAACTCCGGTAGAAAAATACGTTAAATTATTATATATTACATTTTATTGTATGATATATCATACAATATACGTATATTTGATGTGTAATGACTGATATTTCATACATAAAATGGGATGCATTAAGCGACAGGGCGGTGAATGAGCTGCTTGGCAGCTTCATCCGGCAGTCACGGATCCGGCAGAACAAGACCCAGGATCAGCTGGCAAGGGAAGCTGGTGTAGCGCGCTCCACGCTGAGTCTCTTCGAGAAAGGCGAAAACTCAAGCCTTATGGTTTTCATTCAGCTCATGCGGGCGCTTAATCTGCTGCATCTTCTGAAGGAATTCGAAATAAGAGAACAGCTCAGCCCTATTCAGCTGGCAAAGCTCGAGCATTCGAAACGTCAGAGAGTAAAGCCGAAAACGCGAAAAACAAAAAATTCCGATTAGTCTGGTTATGGTTTCAACAGCATTCGTAAAAATATGGGGTCTTAGAGCAGGTGCAGTAGCCTGGGACGATTCAACAGTAACAGGATCTTTCGAGTTTGAACCTTCATTTCTTAAAACCGGTCCGGACCTCTCCCCTCTCATGATGCCCCTTGCAGAATCTGAAGGCCGGATATGGACCTTTCCGGAACTGCGCCGAAGAGAAGTATTCAAAGGACTGCCAGGTCTGCTGGCAGATGTTCTTCCCGACAGGTTCGGTAATATGCTTATCGATGCATGGCTTGCCCGCCGCGGTCGTCCGGCAGGAAGCATGAACCCCGTTGAGACTCTTTGTTACATAGGCAGGCGCGGAATGGGAGCGCTTGAATTCGAACCGCCAGTGCCTAAAGGCAGCAATGCTGCCACAAAGATAGAGATCGGCGAGATAGTAAGTCTGGCAAACGAGATTCTGTCGGGACGAACCGGATTCTCGGTAAACCTGTCAGGCGATAAGGCTAAAGCTCTCTCCGACATACTCAAGATAGGAACCTCTGCGGGAGGGGCCAGGGCAAAGGCAGTAATAGCATTCAATTCCGCAACCGGCGAGGTACGGAGCGGACAGGCTGATGTGCCGGCTGGTTTTGAGCACTGGATAGTGAAATTCGACGGAGTCTCCGATAAACAGCTGGGAGGCACCTTTGGCTACGGGCGCGTTGAGATGGCATACCACTTGATGGCTAAAGCCTGCGGAATAGAAATGACTGAATGCCGTCTGCTTGAGGAAAACGGAAGGGCCCATTTCATGACGCGCCGCTTTGACCGGACAGATGCCGGAGAAAAGATTCACATGCAGAGCCTATGCGCGATGCGCCATTTTGATTTCAATGAAGTAAGCAGCTTTGGCTACGAGCAACTCTTTGAAACCATCAGGATGCTTAGACTTCCCTATCCACGGTCTGAACAGCTCTTCCGCCGGATGGTGTTCAACGTGCTCGCCCGCAACTGCGATGACCATACCAAAAACTTTGCTTTTGTGATGGACAGGAATGCCAAGTGGGACTTCTCCCCTGCCTACGACCTATGTCACACTTATAATCCTTCAAATCCTTGGGTGAGCCACCAGGCGCTGAGCGTGAACGGAAAGAGGACGGATATCACACGCACTGATTTTATGGAAGTTGCAAAGCAGATGAATATAAAAAAAGACAAAATCATAATTGATCAGGTCAATGATGCTGTTCAGAACTGGAGCAAGTATGCAAAAGAGACCGGAGTTGCAGGTAATCTTGAAAAGGCAGTCAGGCAGACACTTTTAAAGGTCTGACTTATGCAATCTTGCATGACGACAAACAAAGTGAGTAAGACAGGTAAGTTATTGTAACTAAAGATATATCTTTGGATATAGGAACGGCTTATGCATAGATCAGGCATACCGGCATGGGAAAAACATCAGATATGACATATATAAAATAAATGGAGGTTAATGTTATGAAAACAAGAAGTTCTTTTTCAGTTTTAATCTTTTTCGTAGTTTTTGCCATCGGTTTGGCTGTGGCATATTTCGGTTTTGGATTTCAGCAAGGTACAGGAGCTATGTGGATTGGAGCTATTTCCTTCCTGATCGCTCTTTTGATTTCTTCTGCAATAAAGATTGCAGACCAGTGGGAAAAAGCAGTTGTATTGAGGTTAGGCCGTTTCCATTCACTCAGGGGACCAGGACTATTTCTTATTATACCCATCATTGATACAGTTGCTTACTGGATTGACGTCCGCGTCATCACAACTTCCTTTACTGCCGAAAAGACACTTACAAAAGATACAGTGCCTGTTGATGTGGATGCAGTACTGTTCTGGAAAGTTCTGGATGCCAAGAAGGCAGCACTTGAAATAGCCGACTACAGAAACGCAATCAACTGGGCATCACAGACAGCCCTGCGCGATGTTATCGGTAAGACCATGCTTTCTGAGATGCTTGAAGGCCGCGACAAGATCAGCGAACAGCTTCAGAAGATCATTGACGACCGGACCGAGCCTTGGGGTGTCAATGTGATCTCGGTCGAGGTCAAAGATGTCAATATTCCTTCTTCACTGCAGGATGCGATGTCGATGCAGGCCCAGGCCGAAAGAGAACGTCAGGCCAGGGTTATCCTGGGTGATTCTGAACGGCAGGTGGCAGAAAAGTTTGGAGAAGCTGCAAAAACATATGAAAACAACCCTACAGCTCTTCACCTGAGAGCAATGAATATGCTGTATGAAGGATTGAAGACGAACTCCACGATAGTAATTGTTCCAAGCTCGGCACTTGAGACCATGCAGCTTGGAGGGCTGGCCGGAATGACATCACTGACCATGGGATTGAATAAGGCACGCGAAGACAAAGAAAAGGAGAATAAGGCAGGTAAATAAGTGTTCGGCGTGCTCTTTTTATAATGCATTGCAAAACACTTAGGACTCCTTTATATCATAACCCCCGCTAATGAGATAGTACAGATCAGTATAAAATGATTAAAAGGATAATAAGAAGAAGAACGGCACCGCCACCAACAAAAACGACGCTACTATGTCTCGGATTTTCTCTGTTCATTCCTTCATGACCTCTTCTATACCTGCGTCCATGTTCCTCCTGGACAATAACAGTCTGCTGCGATTTATCCAGGCCGCGTAATCCTTCAGAACGCCTTGTCAGGTTGTTTATCTCTTCGTCAGACATTTTGTATTCCTTTTTGACAGGAACAGCAGGGTCTTCTGATTTAGATTTTGAATCAGGTGTAACTGAAAAAGCACCTAGCGAAAAAATTACAAAGAATGCAAAAAGCATAATTTTTTTCATTTTATAATATTTTAAAAATAATTAATGTCTCAAAGGTAATTTAGAAGGCTTTTAACCCTATTACACAATTATTTAAATAAGTTACATAATTCGCACGTTAGTATGCTGAATAATTATTATGCATTCATGTCACGAAGGCGACCTTGCCTACCGGCAGGCAGGCGGCGATGGGAAAAAGGAATCAACAAACCTAATTATGTGTGAATTATGCAATTAATTACTCTATTTGTATAACACTTACCAGAATTACCGGACTTACCTTTGTTCTGCAAAGGTTTTTTATTGATTCAATCCGGTGCGAAAACCTGAGTATTTGATTTTCAATATTAATTTGAATTAGTTAATAATTAAATTCTAAAACAATGGCACATCCGGAATTTCAGGTTTCATCTGGTAAAGATGACAAGTTCTACTTTAATTTGACTGCTGAGAATGGTAAGGTTATCCTTTCAAGTCAGGGATACAAAGGCAAAGAAGGTTGCAAAAATGGTATCGCAAGTGTTAAGAAGAATTCTTCGAATAAGAAGCATTTCGAGCGTAAAGATGCCAAAGGGGGTCAGTATTATTTTGTTCTTAAAGCAGCCAACAGCAAGGTTATTGGCAAGAGCCAGATGTACAAATCTAATGAATCATCGGAAAACGGTATTCAATCCATTAAGACTAATGCCCGGCAGGCAAAAGTTCATTATCTGTAAACAACTTATTGTCACCATCCGGTTAAGCTGGTGACTTTAATCTTAGATGATCGGATTGAAGTCTTGTCCTGATCCGCTCCCGCGGATCGAGGTCGCGTCATCCCTTAACTAATTACAAAATGGCTCACTCCTTCTGATGATAATATGTCATTCTGTTTCTACCAGCATCTTCCCCTGGTTTTTCCCGCTAAAGAGAGAAATGAAAGTATCAGGTAATTTGTCGAAACCATGAATAATAGTCTCCTTGTACTTTAATTTTCCTTCCTTCACCCATTGAGTAAGGTGCGCAAAGCCTTCTCCAAAGTGATTACTGTAATTACCTACAATAAAACCCTGCACAAGAATGCTTCGGGTCAGCAGCAAGGGAAATATTCTTGGTCCCGTCTGGATCCCGATGCTGTTGTATAAAGAGATTTGTCCGCATAAAACGATTCTTGAATGAAAATTAAGGTTATCAATAACGGCATCTGTAATTTCACCGCCGACATTATCATAATATACATCCACTCCCTTCGTACAAACGGCAGCAATGACCTTTCTCATTGCCTTTGCGGTTTTATAGTTAATAGCTTCATCAAATCCGAACTGCTCTTTCAATAACTTACATTTTTCATCTGAACCGGCAATACCAACCACATAGGATCCATGAATTTTGGCTATTTGTCCGGCTACAATGCCAACGGCGCCGGCAGCTCCGGAAACTACTACAGTTTCTCCTGCTTTAGGTTTACCAATTTCCGTCATACCAAAATAAGCTGTAAGACCCGGCATTCCGAGAATGCCAAGGCTATAGCTTGGCGGAGCTGATTGAGTATCAACCTTCCGGAGGTTTTCTGCCTTTTCGACACAATACGTTGCCCATGGCAACATTCCAAATACAGTGTCACCTTTAGCGAAAGATTTACTCCTGCTTTCAATAACCTTTGCCACTACACCTCCTGCAATAGGCTGATCAACCTGAAAAGATGCCGCATACGACTTTACATCATTCATTCGGCCACGCATATAAGGATCAACAGAGATGTACCACGTTTTAAGCAAAACTTCATTGTCGTTTAATTTGCCTGTTTCTCTCTTTTCAAATCTGAAATTTTCAGATGAAGGAAGGCCATGAGGTCTTGATGCTAAAACAATTTGTTCACTCTTCATATTCCATTTTGATTATGTTTCACTCAATATATCTGATAACTTCCACCGGGCAGTTTTCTGCAGCTTCCTTAATTTTCTCTTCATAATCAGAGTATTTAAGATCCTGAACGACGGTTGCCAGGTCTTTCAATTCAAAAACTTCAGGACAAATATCTGCGCAAACCCCGCATGCGGTGCAATTTTCCTCTATCCAAACTTTTGTTATGGCCATAATTTTATTTTTGCTTCAGTAATTCCACTTCACAATTAATTCTGACTTCATCGCTTACCATTACTCCCCCTGTTTCGAGGAGAGCGTTCCAGTTTAATCCCCAATCTTTCCGGTTTATCTTTCCATTTATAGAAAATCCTGCCTTTTCATTTCCATAAGGGTCTTTTATAATACCTCCAAATTCCACATTAAGTATTATTCCATTGGTAATCCCTTTAATAGTAAGATTACCCCCAAGCTTAAAAAGGTTATCGTCTCCGGATTTTTCAAAAGAGTCTGAAATGAACGTTATTTTCTTATATTTTTCAACGTCAAAAAAATCGGGACTTTTCAAATGTCCATCGCGTGTTTCCTCATTCGTGTCAACAGAGGAAGGATTCATCCAAAAGTCAATTTTAGCAGATACAAAATCATTGTCATTTGTATAGACACTTGCACCAAATTCTCTGAAGACACCACTTACTGTTGAAATCATCAGATGCTTCACTTTAAATGAAATCTCGGTATGTGCCGGGTCAATTGACCATTTCGTTTCGTTTTCCATAGTTTTACTGTTTTTAAATCAAAGTAAAATTTACTTTGTATTCAATGATTTTAAGGCAGTTTCATATCTCCTGGCTACCTCTTCCCAGTTAACAATGTTCCAGAATGCATCTATATAATCTGCCCTTTTGTTCTGATATTTCAGATAATAGGCATGTTCCCATACATCAATTGTAAGCAGAGGTATCCCCTTTTTTTCAGCTATATCCATTAAAGGATTATCCTGATTTGGAGTTGAACAGATGAACAGGGTACCTTTAGGATCGAGGCATAGCCATGCCCAGCCGCTGCCGAATCTGGTTTTGCCTGCATCTGAAAATTGTTTTTTGAACTCATCGAAGGAGCTGAAAGATTTAGTGATAGCTTTTGATAATTTACCGGTTGGAAGACCGCCTCCATGAGGCTTCATGCTTTCCCAGTAAAATGTGTGATTAAAATAACCGCCACCATTGTTTCTGACTGCCATTGGGTATTTGCTTATATTCCTGAAAATATTCATTATATCCATCGATTCCATATCGGTACCTTTTATTGCATTCATGAAATTGTCATAATATGCTTTATGATGTTTGCTATAATGGATTTCCACTGTTTGTTTATCAATGAAAGGTTCAAGTGCATCGTAAGAATACGGTAATGCTTTGAATTCGGATTTGCTTACTGGTTTCATTGTTTCTTGTTTTTTTAGATCATTGTTTGTTTGATTCTTTTTCACCTGACCTTTTGCGGGAGCCTGTGCGTTTACAATAAGAGTGTATTGCAGGCAGAAAAGTGCGGCAGCGATTATTGCTGCACAAAATTTAGTTTTTTTCATTTTTCGTCCTCCTGATTTTTATTTGTCAGCTAGTCTGAGTAAGTTGTTTACATAACAGGTTAATGATTTAGCTTGCAGGACTTTCATTCTGACTGGCCAGATAATTCTCTATTCCCATCTGTTCAATTTGTGCAAGTTGAATTTCTGCCCAATCGACGTGACCTTCTTCCATCTTAAGTATCTTGGTCAGCAGATCAACAGAGCCCTGATCATCTACTTCATGGGCAAGTTTGATTGCTTCATTGTAATCACGGACAACTTTAAGTTCATTATTATAGTCGTAACTGATCATTTCCGAAACAGTTTTGCCAATTTTCATGGAATTAAGTTTTGAAACAGTTGGTGCCCCATCAAAAAAAATGATACGCTCAATAAGCCACTCTGCATGATGCATTTCATCCATTGCCTGTTTTCTTATTGCCATATGAAGTTTGCTGTAACCCCAGTTTTCACAAATTTCAGAATGAACCATGTACTGGTTTACAACAGTGAGTTCGTCCGCCAGAAGCGAATTCAAGACTAATAGTAACTTTTTACTCCCTTTCATAGTTTTTCTTTTTTAATTTATGATTTTATGAATTTAAGTTCCAAAGTTGAGCAACTTGAACCTGATAGATGTTACATTAATTTTGAAAAATGTTACATGATTCACATATTCATATGGTGAATAAAACAGATGGAGGTCAAAGGGGGTTGAATAATTATCATTGATGTCCCCTGGTTACATATTTGGTAACAAGTGTAACCTGTGAAGCATTCATGCTTGTTTTCGTTGCATTCCCCCATAGAATCCGCCGGTATTCATTTTGTGGAGAAGTTTATTATGAAAATTGACAGCATAAAACCTGATCTGATGCTTTTCGGGGGTGACATTGTCGAAGGCGATAGGGAGGGTGAGAACATGGAACGGTTCGAAAAGCTTTTCAGCGGAATAAAGACAAAGTACGGAGTATTTGGTGTTCTGGGAAACCATGAGCATTATGCCAGGCGGGATAAAGGGAGTTTTTTCAGGAAATCCGGTATTAAAATACTGTGTGACAGCGTGGTTATTGCCGGCGGCATTTCATATTAAATAACATCAGATTATTAATCTCCCGTTTTTGCTTAATTTTGATAAAAACTTAATTCTCACCAGCACCATGGGCAGTTATGCAAACAAACATCTCATAAGCGACGAAACGGTGGTCTTTGAAACGAAACTCCACTGGGTTATTTTCTTTACACTAAGGTCTCTGTTCACTCTTACAATTGCGGCCTGGCTGAAAAGGTGGCTCTCTGAATATGTAATCACAAACCGGAGAATAATCATTAAGACAGGTTTTATTGCAAGAGACACCTTTGAGATGAATCTCTCAAAGATAGAGAGTGTGAATGTCGACCAGTCAGTGATGGGACGTATTCTCAATTTCGGATCAATAACAATTATAGGTACAGGCGGCACCAGGGAGACATTTCACAATATATCAAAGCCTCTTGAATTCAGAAAAGCTTTCCAGGAACTCTGCTGACAAAGGGTCCATTCTCCCTCTATTAAAATACAATAGTCTTTCCGGTTCTGGCCGATTCCCTTGCAGCATCAAGAATCCTGACCACCATTACATTGTTTTTCAGTGAATAAGGGTCATAATCAGTCATAGTTATTTTCCCCCGGATGACTTCAGCGAAATAAGCAAAAGGGTCTTCGGATACAGCTATATCATTTGAAGTTACCCGTCTGAACACTTCATCGTGGGTTTGCTGGTTTTTAAGTCTCATTTCTTTAGCGTTCTGTGCTATGATGTATCCTTTCTCCCCATAAATTTCCATATCTTTTCTGCCGAATGGCCAGTTCCACGATGCCTGGATAACACATGTGCAGCCAGGATAAGAAACAATGATTGTCGCGTCATCATCAACCCTCGGATAAATCTCTGGTTTAAACTGCCTTGTTACAGCTGTGACAGAAACAGGTGCCTGTCCCCTGGTCAGATAGGTCATCAGATTTGCCCCGTAACAGCCAAAATCAACAATAGCTCCGCCACCATTTTGTACCGGATCTGTCAGCCATTCCAGGAACTCTTTGCTGCATCCTATCTCCCTGGGTCCCTGATGTCCATCGTGTATGACAACTCTTTTAAGCCTCCCGACAAAACTACTGTCATTCACTAATTGCCACGATTTAGCAGTAGAAGGATACCATGATGTCTCATAATCGGTGAGCAGATTTATTTTGTATTTTGTAGCTAAATCCTGCATTTTTCTGGCATGTTTCATTGAAGTCGCAAGTGGTTTCTCAACCATAACATGGATCCCTCTTGGTGCACAAGCCTCAACAACAGCCAGGTGCTCGTAAATTGAACCGAATGCGACTACAGCTTCAGGTTTTACCTGTTCCAGCATTCTTTCCAGGTTGTTATATATTAAGGTCGTATCAAAATGGAAAGACCTGGCATATTTTTCGACAAGTTCCCGATTGGGTTCATATATGCCGACAATTTTCATGTACGGCATATCTCTCTTGCCAAGGATAAATCCTATATGATCGTGTGTCATTCCTGCAATGGCGATTCTGACAGGTTTCTGCAATTGAATTTGTGCTTTCAGAGTTACTGTTGTTAAGATCAGAATTATCGTAAAAGTTATTCTTAAAAGATTTTTCATTGTTTTTTTCTTAAAGATATCTTTTGATGAAGATACTGTCAAACAATTCCATGAAAAACTTTATTAGAATTCCGGTTTGATGTTTGTCTATTTTGGTTCCCGTTCAGTGACTTGAACCACTGTAGAAAGTTATGTCACATATGAACTGATCAGAGGTCATCCATAAGTTGAAAAACAGTTCAACCTGAGTGCCATCAGCACCTTCAGGAAGGATGCCCGTCCTCTTTCTTTTGATCTTACAATCCTGTAATTTTTATACAGCCTCTACAGTCTATTCAGCTCCAGCCGGTAGTCATACTGTAAATCTTCATGGAGGGAGCTGAGTTTTTCCCTGATTGTCTCTATTTGCCTTATATAAAGATTCCGGAGTGCTGCATTCGCCTGAATGGAGGGGTTGAATTCTTTCATTTTTAAACAATAATAGATAAGTAAATCTATCTCCGTTTTCTTATTCTGAGAGTATCTGATATATTTCCTGGTGTTGAACAAAATCCTGCGAAGGCATTTTTTAATAAAATAGTAGCTTTTCTTATTTATCATCTCAAACTGCCGATCAATCTCTTTTTTTACACTATCAACATACGATGCCTCATCAGATGATTCAAACAGGAGGTAAGTAAGCAACTCCTTATTCTCCTTTTTAAATCTTGACAACCGGAGACAAAGGTCCCGGAGCTCTTTAGGTGTCAGGTTAAGTAATTCATGACTGATCTCTTTTACAGTAACAGCTTTCATTATTCAATTGAAAAAAGTGTTATACATCGTTTATTATTAACAAAGGTATTGTTTTTTATGGGGTGGGCATTCGGCTTGTGGTTTGCACCATGCACCGTGCACCGTTATTAAGTATATTTACAGTACAATAAAAATAGGAAAGGAGAACCAATATGAAGGTTAATAATCTTTCATTCGGATCGATTACAATTGACGGGGAGACATACGGGAAGGACGTTATTATTGATAACGGCTCGGTTAAAAAAAGGAAAAAATCAGAATCGAAAAAATACAGTGATATGTTCGGGCATACGCCGCTATCGCCGGATGAGAATATCCCCTGGAACTGTAAGCGACTCGTTATCGGGGCAGGTCATAGTTCTTGTCTTCCTGTAATGGAGGAAGTACAAAATATCGCAGATTCCAAAGGTGTGGAACTGGTTATCATGAGCACTCCTAAAGCGATAAAACATATCAACGACCTGCATACTAACCTTATCCTTCACCTGACCTGTTAGAGGCGGGCATTCAAATGCTTAAAATGTGATGAAAGAGCTTATCCCGATAGAAGTAGAATGTTACTCCGGTTATAAGGCATTCAATAAATCATTTACCAAAAAATTCCCTTTGCAAAACAGGGCCGGTAATTTTACCGCTGGGACCATCGCCTCGTGAAACACAAACGGCGACTTTATTTTCGAGAGCCTCGAAGATTTCGGCTACATCTTTATGTGTGAAGCCGGGACAAAGCAGTACCGAATCAATTTTTTCTTTTTCATAGAGATCTTTGCAAACTTTTATCGCCTCGTTCTGTGTTTTTACAACATAAGTATAAAGTTTGTATTTACCTGTTTCTATCAGAGTATGATGTTTTTCAAGATCTGCATCAGGTGCATGTGCAATAAATACTGTTTTAAAAGCCATTGTTACCTCCTTTTATCTATTTAAATAAGTTTATTGATTTATGCATTTAATGAATCTTAATTTATAAGAAAGATATTGACCAGATCCTCATTATGCCAGTACTTTTCAGGCGAAGGGTATTCTCATTAATTTATCGTATCCGGAAAACGTATTGGGCAAGTATTTAGTATATAAAAGTGTTGGAATATATTAATATGCCTTTAACTTTGTTTATTACATTTCAGAGGATAACAACGAAGAAATCATTCACATTTAATCCTTATGTTATGAATCCAAATACAATCAGAGAATTTGCTGCTTCTTTTCAAAAAAGCAGAATATTATTAAGCGGTTTTGAGCTTGATATATTTACAAATGTTGATGAAGCTGGTACAACAAACAATCAAATTGCAAACAATCTGCATTTAGATGAACATGCTTGCGAACGTCTGCTGAATGCTCTGGTATCTTTAGGCTTTCTTACAAAGCAAAACCATTTATTCTTTAATACATCAGACAGTTTTACTTTTCTATCTAAAAAGAGTTCAGATTATTTAGGAGGACTGATGCATTCAAACCATCTCTGGAATACATGGAGCAACCTTACGCAGGTTGTAAAAACCGGCATTTCAGCTCATCCTGCAGAAATTAATGAAAGAGGAGAAGAATGGCTTTTCCCTTTTATAAATGCAATGCACGACAGAGCCAAAAGACAGGCTCCGCAACAGTTAGCAAATATCGATTTGTCCAAAATAAAATCTATTTTAGATATTGGCGGTGGTTCTGGTGCATATTCAATGGAATTTGTTTCTAAAAAACCTGAAATTGAAGCAACTGTTTTTGATTTGCCTAAAGTTATACCTATAACAAAAAGGTTCATTGAAAAAGAAGGTTTTTCAGATAAAATAAAAACGCATCCGGGCGATTACACAACAGACGATTTACCGAAAGGATTCGACTTAGTATTTCTGTCAGCAGTTATTCACAGTAATTCGTTAGAGACAAATGAAGATTTAATAAAAAAATGTTTTAACTCTTTAAATAAAAATGGCACTATTGTAATTCAGGATTGGATAATGAACAATGACAGAACACAGCCGGTATCCGGAGCTGTTTTTGCAATAAATATGCTTGTAGGAACTGAAGCCGGGGATTGCTTTACAGAGCTGGAAGTTACTAAAATGTTAAATGCCGCAGGATTTAAAAATGTTTCAAGGATAGAATTTGAAACAGGATTGAGTCAGATGATTGCTCAAAAGATTTAAACTTAACCTCCTTTCTTCAGGTCGTGTAATCAAGAAGGCTACCGGCAGGCAGGCGGCAACCGGCAACCGGAAGAATAAAAGGCCGAGAGTACGCACTGAACAAATCCCCTCCTGGGAGAAGAAGGGGAGGGTTTAGATATGTTATGCCATAGATTTTGCGATTTGGGGACACATTACCAAAATTTAGCAAGTTTTTTAACCTGCAATGGATTTATTCAAGTAAATGAATTTTTATATTATCAATCAAGTGCGGCAATATCAGATATCAAAGTTTCAATCATTTCTACTCTATCTGAATCTGATCCATAGGGTAAGGCAGCCTCTATCCCCTCTGAAAGACCATCGTTATCCAGCAATCTTTTGCATTCATCCTTTAAATAGTTTTTAACATCTTCATCTGCATTTCTAATATCTTCTAATATGCTGGTACAATTATCAAGGATATAAATAATGTCTTCAAAATCATGACTTTGCCTCAAATCATTTCCTCCACGGTCATTATGTGCCTCAAACTTTGAAGCTAAATAGTACTCTGGAGGAAACACAAATATTTCCGTACCATCAGGAAGCGTTTTGGAAATTTTATTCCCTACGCCACCTGGATACCACTGATTGTTAAAGCCAAGGACATTTTCATTTGTTGGCATCACATCAACTTTTATATACTGGTATATCCATCTGCAAATAGGTGCACCTTGAGATGTATCATTTGCAAACCCTTTAGCCCTTAAGTCTTCTTCAAGTTCTGAATGCTCCTTATATGAACTTAATTCAATCGTGCAGTCGACATCTTGTGTGGGCCTGATATCTGATGAAGCGGGATCATCTGCATATAATTCTGCAACAGCTCCTCCAACAAATACTATTTCGTCTTTTAAATCTCCTAATCCATCTGCCACAGTTAGTAGCATATCAATATTGTCACTTGGCATATTTCATCCTTTTTTCTAATTCTTCTATTGCAATTTTAATTTCCCTTGCCCGACCAACTCTCAGAGTGTCAGTAATCGCAAGTAATTCATAAAAAGATTTGTCTTTTTGAGCAACCTCTGGTATTGTCTTATAAAGAGGCTCTATTGCCTGGCCTCTTTTAATTCCCTTTGCATATGGCCAAACATATACATCTCCACCCTGTGAAATGTTTTCACTTATTGGAGGTGCAGAATGTGCTGTTGGGATACCTCTGACAATAGCTCCTGGCTCAACTGGGAATACATACTTTAATCCATAAATTAGAAATTCCTTAAATGAATTAGGATTAACAATTTTCTTTTTACCATCAATTAGTTTAGCAATTTTACTTCTGTTTAGTGCTTCTGATACTTCAGAAGGACTTAAATTAAGCGCATTAGCAATATCAATATTACGCCATTCTTGATTTTGCATTGAAATAATTTTCAACAACACTACAATGTCTTGTGGGCGCATTCCATTATGTTTCTTCATAACTATTATTTTTAATTCGCGATTCGCGAATTGCAAATATAATATTTAAATTAACTCACGCAAAATATAAAGATCTGGTATTTAGTTCAATTGCAGTAAGAGTACCAAATCCAGTCATATTTGAATAAACACAGCCGGTATCCGGAGCTGTTTTTGCAATAAATATGCTTGTAGGAACTGAAGCCGGGGATTGCTTTACAGAGCTGGAAGTTACTGAAATGTTAAATGCCGCAGGATTTAAAAATATTTCAAGAATAGAATTTGAAACAGGATTGAGTCAGATGATTGCTCAAAAGATTTAAACTTAACCTCCTTACTTCAGGTCGAGCAATCATGCAATCAAGAAGGCTACCGGCAACCGGCAACCGGCAACCGGAAGAATAAAAGACAGCGAGTCCCGATTATTCGGGACGAGCAAGACCAAAAGACGGCGACCGAAGGGCGCCTCTTCCGGCCTTTGGAATTCAGAAAAGCGTTCCGGGAGCTTTGCTGATAAGAACACTATCAGAATACTGGAATTAATTT
>PLLO01000009.1 GCA_003142255.1 Bacteroidales bacterium
ACTAATCCCCCATTTTTATTCCTAGTAAGGTTCGTTTGTTAATGAAATCTGCAGATACTATCTTCGCAGGTAGATAAATGAAGTTCTATGTCGATCCTGGTAAAGGGAGTTACGAAGCTGTACGGAGAGCAGAAGGCTCTCGATGATATATCATTTGAGGTGAAGACAGGCGAGATAGTCGCTTTCCTTGGTCCCAACGGGGCTGGGAAATCGACAATGATGAAGATCATCACCGGTTTTATACCGGCCTCTTCAGGAAGCGTGTTTGTGAACGGAACAGAAACCTCCGCCGACAATATCGAGATTCGGAAAACCATCGGCTACCTCCCTGAAAACAATCCTCTCTATCCCGAAATGTACGTGAGGGAGTACCTGGGTTTCGTAGCATCGGTTTATAAGCTTGGAAAAGAGACAAAGAGAAGGGTCGATAATATCATCGAGACAACCGGCCTGGCCCCGGAGCAGAATAAAAAAATAGGTGCTCTCTCAAAAGGGTTCAGGCAGAGAGTAGGCCTTGCACAGGCACTCATCCACGATCCCGGCGTTCTTCTTCTTGATGAGGCAACGGCCGGCCTCGATCCAAACCAGATCGTCGATATCCGCAACCTTATCCGCGATGCAGGCAAGGAGAAGACAATACTCCTTTCAACGCATATAATGCAGGAGGTAGAGGCCATATGCAGCAGGATCATCCTTATAGATAAAGGAAAGATCGTGGCCGACGAGGAGAAGAGCAACATATATTCAAAAATAAGCCGTCCGTACCAGGTAGTCAATGTTGAATTTGACAAGGGAGTAACCGAACAGGCGCTTCTTGGCATCCCGAACGTCGTCAGGGTTCAGATGAAGGGAAAGGATCGCTGGGTTGTCGAGGCTGAAGGCGAGGCCGACATCCGTCCTGCAATATTCTCGTTCGCCGTAGGCAACGGTCTTACCGTCCTTTCGCTTCAGAAGGAAGTGAGCAACCTCGAGGAGGTTTTCAGGCAGCTCACAAACGGATAATCTAATCAATTACCATATTCGTTCATTTATTTTTTGATTTTCTTCGTCAGCCCCATCCCTAAAGGGTGCGAAGAAAATCAATTACTCCCTTTTGGGGTGAGGCAAATAGTTGATTTTCAAGCACATTTTATTACTTAGAATAATATCTATCAGTTTCATTCTTTTTTTATTGAATATTTTTTACTTGCTTTGTGCCGTAATTATCGGGTGGAAAGATTTGTGCTGATTGCAACCACAGGAAAAAATGCTAAAACGGTGAAAAATTCGTTTTTCCGTCAACCAATCTTCCCATCTTTTGTTATAAGAAAGTTTAGAGTGCCTAAAGTTGAAAAAACTATAGGCACTTTAGACTTGACTAATTGAATAATGATTTAATTTATCACTGCTACGAGATAAAATTGTTAAAATGTATTTAAGATTCTTCACTTCTCCGCCAGTTGGCGGATTCGTTCAGAATGACAGTGACTTATATTGTAATGTTAGTGATGGAAGGGAGCGGTTGGCGGAACAACCGCTCCCTTCCATCACTTGATCCTCAATATCCATTGTCATCCTGAGCGATAGCAAAGGATCTCATAATTTAAGTCGGATAATATTATTAATTTTTAAACTATGGGATATTTATTTACTTCAGAATCAGTTTCAGAGGGTCACCCCGACAAAGTAGCCGACCAGATCTCAGATGCACTTCTCGATGAGTTCCTTAAATGGGACCCGGAGTCGAAAGTCGCCTGCGAGACATTCGTAACGACAGGACTAGCCGTCTGCGGTGGCGAAGTGAGGACAACAGGATGGGTGGATGTTCAGGAAACTGCAAGAAATGTGATCCGCAAGATTGGATATACAAAAGCCGAATACCGTTTCGACAGCGACTCCTGCGGTGTGATCTCGACAATTCATGAGCAGTCTTCAGATATTAACCAGGGCGTAATGAGGGAAAAGCCCGAAGAGCAGGGTGCCGGTGACCAGGGCATGATGTTCGGCTACGCATGCCGCGAAATGGACAACTATATGCCACTGACCATCGAGCTGGCCCACAGGCTTCTCCAGGAGCTTGCCGCCATACGCCGCGAGGGGAAGGTGATGAAGTACCTCAGACCCGATGCCAAATCGCAGGTTACCATAGAGTACGACGACAACAACAACCCCGTCTGCATCGACACCATTGTGGTGAGCACACAGCATGACGAATTTGTGCTTCCAAAAAACAAAACTGCTGCTTCAGAAAAAGCTGCAGAAGCAGCAATGCAAAAAAAGATAAAGGAAGACATTCAGAAGATACTACTTCCGAGAGTTAAAAAATCACTTCCCCCGAAGATCCAGAAAATGTTCAAGAGCGACCTTCGCATGCTGGTCAACCCCACGGGCAAATTCGTTATCGGCGGTCCTCACGGAGATACCGGCCTCACCGGCCGCAAGATCATCGTCGACACATACGGCGGTCACGGCGCACATGGAGGCGGTGCATTCTCAGGCAAGGACTCGTCGAAAGTCGACAGGTCGGCAGCATACGCTGCACGCCATATTGCGAAGAACCTTGTGGCAGCAGGAGTGTGCGACAGGGCTCTGATACAGGTAGCTTATGCTATCGGAGTAGCCCAGCCGGTAGGATTATATGTAAATACTTTCGGAACGGCAAAAGCTAAAGATTTAAAAGGTAAAATACTTCACGACGGAGCCATATCAGAAAAGGTAAGAGCTCTTTTCGACATGCGTCCCTATGCAATAGTGAACAGGCTTGGACTCAAGAACCCGATATTCCTTGAAACAGCATCGTATGGACATTTCGGCCGCGATTACTTTGAAAGGAATGTTGATGTGTATTACGAAGTTCCGGGCAGCAAGCCGAAATCAGTAAACGGCAACGGCAGAAAAGCATGGACCAAGAAGGTGAGCTTCTTTGCATGGGAAAAGCTGGATTACGTAGAGAAGATAAAGAAGGCGTTTAAGATTTGACCCCCGGAACGTTCCGCAACGCGGAACGTTCCTGCCCCCTAAAGGGGGCCTAGCCTACAGCGGTACGAACACTATAGAGGGGGGACGGAAAGGGATAAGAAGATTCCTCGCTGACCCATTCGCTCCGCTCTGGGTTTCAGCTCGGAATGACAGGGATGTTTTGGGTAATGGGGGAAGGAGAGGCGATTCGCTTTTGCGAATCGCCTCTCCTTCCTTCCCTTATAAAAAATGGATAGTCATTCCGAATGAATCCGCCGGTAGCGGAGGAATGAGGAATCTTTTACTTTAAGAACGAAATAGATCGACGAAACTGATTAATCAAGACTCCAGAGCCGCAAAGGAGATGCTGGCGGATACCTAGGGGTCCGGATCAACCCACCCCTGCCTCCCGCTTTTGCGGGACTGGCTTCCGCTATCGCGGAATCTCCGTTACACTCCGATCTCCCAGGAGGGGATTCTTTTTGGCAGATTTTCGCCCCCTCTCCCCATCTCGCCCTTACGCTTTGCGAAACGTTCCTGCCCCCTAAAGGGGGCCTGACCCGGTTAACGTATTTAAATCTGGCTACTGAATTAGGCCCCCTTTAGAAGGCAGGCCTGAGCTTGCGAAGGCCGGGGGTCAGAACGATGCTTTGACTATACTGGCAATATTATCGGCACTACCCAGAGTATAGTAATGTATTCCGGGAACACCCTCTTTTATCAGCTCCTTCGACTGCATGGTTGTCCATTCAATACCGGCTTCACGCGCCTCTTTATCGGTGGTGCATTTCCTTACGGCATTCACAAGGTCGCCCGGCAGATCAATATGGAATGTCTGCGGCAGCAGCTTAATATCATTCAGCGCCGATATGGGCTTGATGCCTGCAATGATTGGCACGGAGATCCCCATCTTCCGGCATTCATCGCGAAACCTGAAGAATTTTGAATTATCGAAGAACATCTGTGTAACGATATAACTGGCACCTGCATCGACTTTAAACTTCAGGTTCTCCATGTCGATCTGAAGGTTGGGAGCCTCGAAATGCTTCTCCGGGTAAGCGGCCACACCTATGCAGAATTTGCCGGGGGTGGTATCCTCGAGTGCCTCCTCGAGATACTTTCCGTTGTTCATATCCACGATCTGCTTAACAAGCTGCCAGGTGTGCGTGTGACCATCCTTTTCAGGGATAAATGTCCTGGTGCCCCTTTGCGGATCGCCCCTCAATGCCAGCACATCATCGATACCAAGAAAACTCATCTCTATAAGCACATTCTCCGTCTCCTCCCTTGTGAACCCGCCGCAAAGCAGGTGAGGGACAACAGTGATGTTATACTTGTATCTTACAGCGGCTGCCAGGGCAATCGTCCCGGGACGGAGACGCGTTATCCTTTTTTCAAGAAGTCCATCGGGACGCTCCTTGAATGTCATCTCGTTGCGATGCGTGGTAAAGTTGATGTATGCCGGCCCGAATTCAGCAAGCCTGTCAATCGTTGCATAAACCTTTTCGATGCTGTGCCCCTTCAGGGGAGGGAGCAGCTCGAAAGTGAACAGCGGACCCTTAGCGTTTTTTATCTTTTCAATAACACTCATCTTCTTTCATTATAAGTTGGGAGCAAGCCATTTTGCCGCCTCTCCGACAGTCATGTTTTTTCTTGAAGCGTAATCCTCAAGCTGATCGCGGCTTATTTTACCTATGCTGAAGTAGGAGGAGGCCGGATGCGAGAAGATATATCCGTTTACCGTTGCAGGTGGTGTCATGGCAAAGTTTTCAGTGAGCCCGACGCCAAGGGCTTTCTCTGCATCGAGGATATCGAACAGGACCCTCTTCTCGGTATGGTCGGGGCAGGCCGGATATCCGGGAGCAGGCCTTATACCTTTATATTTAACTGCCAGCATTTTTTCAATCGTCAGATTCTCATCCTTTGCATAGCCCCAGTATTCTTTCCTGATTTTTTCATGAAGCCATTCGGCAGCGGCCTCTGCAAGGCGGTCGCTCAGTATCCTTATCATTATCGATGCATAATCGTCCTCTTTGTATTTTGAATATGCCTCATTATCGATGTCGGCAGTAACGACAAACAAACCGATGTGATCGGTCAGTCCCGACGATTCAGGAGCGATAAAATCAGAGAGGGAGAGGTTGGGAACGCCTTTCTCTTTCAGCTCCTGGTTCCTGAGAAATCTAAGGACAGCTTTCGGTTTATGCTTTTTTGCATCCACAAATACCTTTACATCATCACCATCGGAGACTGCAGGATATAATCCGGCAATTCCCCTTGCTGATACGATCTTCTTGTCAATTATCTCTTTAAGATAATGCTGAGCATCGTCAAACAGCTTTTTTGCCTCCGGGCCCTTGACCGGATCGCTGAAGATGGCAGGATATTTTCCGGTAAGCTTCCATGCAAAGAAGAAGTATGTCCAGTCGATATAATCTGCCAGCGTACGAATATCGATATTCTCCATCAGATGGTATCCGGGATTGTCAGGCTTTTGTATTGTGAAGCTCTTCCAGTCAGTGATCAGGCGATTCTTCCTGGCTGCCTCAAGTGAGACAAGATTTCTCTCCTCGCGTTTTGAGGCATGATCTTCCCGCATCTTACGGTATTTCGCAGAAACAGAAGCTATATATTCATTACTGTTATTACGCTTAAGCGATGACAGCACGCCGGCAGCCCTGGATGCATCCTTTACATGGATCACCGGTCCCGAATATACCGAGGCGATCTTAACTGCAGCATGTATCTCCGAAGTGGTAGCCCCGCCTATAAGCAGCGGAACAGTCAGCTTTCTACGTTCCATTTCTGCTGCCACGTGGACCATCTCTTCGAGCGAAGGGGTTATAAGTCCGCTTAGTCCAATGAAATCAGCCTTTTCCTTAATTGCAGTATCTATTATCTTTTCAGAAGGGACCATTACGCCAAGGTCAACAATCTCGTAATTATTGCATGAGAGTACCACGCCTACGATGTTCTTCCCGATGTCGTGGACATCGCCTTTTACGGTTGCGAGCAATATCTTACCGGCGCTTTTCCTTTCTCCTTCTGTGCTCTCCTTCTCGATGTAAGGGGCGAGCTTCGTGACAGCCTTTTTCATTACGCGCGCGCTCTTCACCACCTGCGGAAGGAACATTTTTCCTGATCCGAAAAGGTCGCCCACCTCATTCATTCCGCCCATCAGCGGACCTTCGATGAGGTCGATTGAACGGCTGAACAATGTACGGGCCTCCTCGACATCCTGCTCAATGAACTCGTCAAGTCCTCTTACTAGCGAGTGCCTGATCCGTTCCACAACTGGCAGAAGGCGCCATTCGTCGCTCTTCTCTTCCTTTTTACCCTCGTTTTTCAGTCCCTCGGCAAATTTCACAAGCCTTTCCGTGGCATCCTTCCTCCTGTTCAGGATAACATCTTCGGTAAGATGAAGAAGATCAGCGGGAATTTCGCTGTATACCTGAAGCATGCCGGGATTGACAATTCCCATATCGAGCCCTGCATTTATTGCATGGTACAGGAAGGCGGAATGCATAGCCTCGCGCACCTTGTCAAATCCCCTGAATGAGAACGAGAGATTGCTTATGCCGCCGCTGACCTTTGCATAAGGCAGGTTCTTCCTGATCCATTCGGTTGCCTTTATAAAGTTGATGGCATAATTGTTATGCTCATCTATCCCGGTGGCAACAGCAAGTACGTTGGGATCGAATATTATATCTTCAGGCGGGAAGCCCAGCTTATCGACAAGCAATTTGTATGATCTCTCCGCGACGGCAGTTTTTCTCTCAAGAGTATCAGCCTGTCCCTTCTCGTCGAAGAGCATCACTACTGCGGCAGCGCCGTATTTTCTTATAAGCCTGGCACGATCGAGGAAAGCTTTTTCGCCCTCCTTGAGGCTTATCGAGTTGACAACCGATTTACCCTGGATGCACTTCAGGGCAGATTCGATGACATTCCATTTCGAGGAGTCGATCATCAGCGGCAGTTTTGTTATATCAGGCTCGGCCATGACGAGGTTCACGAACTTCACCATCGCCTTTTCAGAGTCGAGCATCGCCTCGTCCATGCAGATGTCAATCACCTGGGCACCGCCATCTACCTGGTTTCGTGCGATAGCCAGCGCCTCGCCGTATTTCTCTTCCTTTATAAGCCGTGCAAACTTAATTGAACCGGAAACGTTCGTGCGCTCGCCGATGTTGACAAAATTGGTTATGGGAGTAATGATCAGAGGCTCGAGTCCGCTGAGCCTGGTATACCTGGTTATTTCAGGTATTACCCTTGGCTTATATTTTTTTGCGGTCTCTGCGATCATGCTGATATGGAGCGGTGTTGTTCCGCAGCAGCCTCCGATGATATTGATCCATCCTTCCTTCATGAAATCCTCAGTTACCGAGGCCATGAATTCTGCAGTCTGGTCATATTCCCCGAACTGGTTCGGGAGGCCGGCATTCGGATGTACCGAAACATAAAAAACTGATTTGGCGGAAAGCTCTTCGACGAATGGTCTCAGCTGCTCTGCACCGAGAGCACAGTTAAGCCCTACGCTGAAGAGAGGAAAATGCGATACCGAGATCAGAAACGCTTCGAGAGTCTGACCGGTGAGTGTCCTTCCGCTGGCATCGGTGATCGTAACGGATACCATCACCGGAAGACGGCTGTTTTTTTCTTCAAAAACAGAGTCGATGGCAAAAAGGGCAGCCTTGCAATTTAGGACATCAAATATAGTCTCGACGAGCAGGATATCGGCTCCGCCGTCAATCAGTCCCCTTGCCTGTTCAGAGTATGCCTCTACCAGGTTATCGAATGTAACAGAGCGTGCCCCGGGGTCGCTGACATCAGATGACATCGAGGCTGTCCGGTTTGTGGGGCCGAGAGTGCCTGCAATGAAATGACCCGTGGTGCCTGAAGACTTTTCAAAATCATCTATAGTCTCCCTTGCATTTTTTACAGCTTCAACGTTCATCCTGTAAACCTGATCTTCCATGCCATAGTCGGCCATGGAAATCTTATTGGAATTAAAAGTATTCGAGGTGATGATATCGGCTCCGGCATCAAGGTACTGCCTGTGGATATTCTTTATTGCGCCGGGGTTTGTCAGCGAGAGCAGGTCATTATTCCCCTTCTGGGGACTTGGATGATCAGCGAACTCCTTTCCGCGGTAATCAGCCTCCTGCAGCTTCAGCTTCTGGATCATGGTTCCCATTGCGCCATCGAGAATCAGGATCTTGTGTTGTATTATATTTTCGGGTGAAGTTTTCATTTAACGTAATATTTTTCTTTATTGCTTCATGAACTCACCCCCTTTCCCGACCCTTCCCCCAAGGGGGCAGGGAGTCAGGCTCCCCTCCTCGGAGGGGTGGGGGTGGGTTAGTTCTTGTTAGTTAATCCCCTTCCTGCCTGTATTCACAATAAAAACATTCAGGTTACGAAGTTGTTCCCGTAACTCGTAAAGTTTCTGAAGGTTCACGATCCCGATCGCATATTTGTATAATCTTCCGCTAAAGTATTCCGACACTTCCTCAAATCCAAATAATTCGCGATCCTTTTCGTCGTTGTACCTGAGGTAAACCTCAAGCTTATAGTCGCGTGTGTAGTTCGAGACCGTACCCTGCCGGTACTTCTTGTATTCATATTTGTACCCGTAGGAGTTTGCCGAGATATCGGATAGAACAGCGCTGCCGGTTGCATGTCCGCCTGCACCCTTGCCTGAAAAGAATTGCTTGTCGGCAAATGCGGCTTCAGTTATAACGCCGTTATATTCATTGTCGACATTGTAAAGGTATTTGTCCGACGAAATGAACCTTGGCAGCACAAAGCTGGTGATGGTATTTTCATTCGTCTTGCCGACAAAGGGGACAAGCTTGATCTTGAGTCCCTTCTCCTTTGCATATTGGATATCGAATTTTGAAATTGTATTTATGCCGTAATGGAACACTTCCTTCGGATCGAGAAAAAGTCCGTACGCATGGCCGGTGATAATGCAAAGCTTGTATTTTGCATCCCATCCTTCGACGTCGAGCGTGGGATCGGACTCTGCAAATCCCTTTTCCTTAGCCTCGTTGAGAGCATCATCATAATCTGTTCCCAGGTTGTGCATCAGCGTCAGGATATAATTGGTAGTCCCGTTGAGTATGCCGCGAAGTGAATAGAGAAGCTCGTTGTCGTAATACTCCTCGAGGTTTCTGATAATGGGTATGCTGGCCCCTGCGGAAGCCTCATAAAGAAGCGATACCTTATATTTCTCCTGGAGGCTGACAAGCTCACGGAAATGGTTTGCCACCATAACCTTATTGGCGGTAACCACGTTCTTCCCACTTTTCATTGCCGTGGAGACAATGCTGAAGGCCTCGTCGGCATCATCGATTAGCTCTACGACAAGGTTTATTGATGGGTCGTTAAGGATATCGTTCTTATCGAAGGTGAAGTTTGACATAGGTATACGTCTCTTCTTTGTGCGGTCCTTCACGCAGATCCTTACGATATCGGCCCTGAAGCCCTTGCTGCTGTTCAGCACGTCGTGAAGCCCCTGGCCCACGCATCCATAGCCGAACATTCCTATTCTGAGTTTTTGTCTTGTCATTGTCAGTTCATTTTGAAGTTTTTGTCCAGAAAGATCTGATGATCCCGGTCACCTTTTCTGTCTCGATCAGGAAGCCGTCGTGGCCATAAAAAGAATCCATTTCAACATATTCAGCCTTTTTTGCATGGCTTGCAATGAATTTCTGATCATCGGTAGGGAAAAGCATATCCGACTTTATCCCGACGCATATGACATCGGCTTTGATGCTATTGAGGGCTTTCGTCACGCCGCCTCTTCCCCTGCCGAGATTATGAGTATCAGAAAGGTTTGTGAGGCACCAGTACGAGTATGGGTTGAATCTGCTTACCAGCTTATCGCCCTGGTATGCCTGGTATGATGAAGCTTTAAAAGAAAAGAGTTTCTCATCGTCATCCTCTTTCTGCGTCTGATTATATGCGTTCATTGTCCTGTAGCTTATGAGAGCGATCGATCTTGCAGCTTTCAGTCCTTTTTTACCGCCGTCGGGTTCACCTGCGACAAATGTCTGGTCGGCTTCCATTGCAAGGCGCATCGATTCGCTAAAGGCGAGTGCCCAGGGAGTTTGTTTCGCTCCCGAAGCCAGCACCACGAGCCGTTCGATAAGATCAGGGAACATGATGCTATATTCAAGTGCCTGGTAACCGCCGATGGAAGCGCCGATAATGGTATGAATCTTTTTTATTGCGAGATGTTTCCGAAGTATCTCATGGGCATTTACCAAGTCGCGTATGGTGATGAACGGAAAATCGCGAAGCCACGGCTTCCCTGTTAATTTATTAACAGTAGCCGGACCGGTGGTTCCGTAGCATCCGCCGAGCACGTTGGCGCAGACGATGAAATACTTATCAGGGTCGAAGAGCAGTCCGCTCCCCACCATTCCCGGCCACCACGATTCCACATCGGAATTGGCGGTAAGGGCATGGCATATCCAGATTACATTATCTCCATCGCTGTTCAGCTTTCCCCAGGTATTATAGGCAATCTCAATTTCCGGCAGCTCAGCTCCGGTCTCAGTTATAAAGGGGTGATTATATTTCAGTGTCTCCATCAGATTACCTGCTTGAATGCCTGTTCGAAATCATAGATAATGTCATCGATATGCTCTAGTCCGACCGATACCCTGAATAGTCCCGGTTCGACGCCTGCAGCTATCTGATCCTCGGGAGAGAGCTGTGAATGAGTGGTTGCCGAAGGCTGAATGATGAGTGTCTTTGCATCACCGACATTTGCCAGGTGGCTCACAAGCCCGAAGTGTTCGACGAGCCGTTCAGCCTTTGATTTTTCGGCTTTAAGGATGAAGCTGAGAACGCCGCCTGCCCCCTTAGGAAGATATTTCTTGGCAAGCTCATGGCACTGATTGCCGGGAAGCCCCGGGTAATTGACCTTCCCGACGAACGATAGTGACTTAAGCCATTCAGCAAGCGCCAGGGTATTCTGGACATGCCGTTCCATTCTCAGCGAAAGAGTCTCCAGTCCCTGGATAAGCAGGAAAGAGTTGAACGGGCTGATGGCAGGACCCAGGTCCCTTAATCCTTCGACACGCGCCTTTACTATGAACGGGATATTGCCTGCTGCCGATTTTTCTGAAAACAGATCGCCGAAAACAATTCCGTGATATCCTTCCGACGGCTCCGTAAATATCGGGAAGTTGCCGTTGTTCCAGTTGAAATTGCCTGCATCGGTGATTACTCCGCCAATGCTGGTGCCGTGACCGCCTATCCATTTGGTTGCAGATTCGACGACAATGTTTGCACCATATTCGATGGGACGGCAGAGATACCCGCAGGCGCCGAAAGTGTT
Organism: Bacteroidales bacterium; assembly: GCA_003142255.1. GTDB lineage: Bacteria > Bacteroidota > Bacteroidia > Bacteroidales > VadinHA17 > LD21. The sequence continues at coordinate 11,288 of PLLO01000009.1, forward strand.
GTCGACAATAAGCGGGATGCCATGTTTCCGGGCCAGTAAGGCAAACGCATCGAAATCGGGGATGTTGAACCCCGGATTCCCGATAGTTTCAACATAGATAGCCTTTGTCTTTTTATCGATCAGCTTTTCAAATGATGCTGGCTCCAGATCTTTTGAGAACCTGGCTTCAATGCCAAAGTTTGCAAAAGTGACCTTGAACTGGTTATGGGTCCCTCCGTAGAGATAGGGTGAAGTGACAAGGTTCTCGCCCTGTCTCATTATCGTCGAGAGGGCGATGAACTGAGCCGCATGGCCTGATGATACTGCAAGAGCGGCAGCACCTCCCTCCAGGGAAGCCACCCTGTTCTCGAAGACATCCGTTGTGGGGTTCTGGATCCTGGTATAGATATTACCGGGCTCGGCAAGGTTGAAGAGGTCGGCAGCATGCTTCGCATTATTGAATGTGTATGATGTAGTCTGATAGATTGGGACTGCCCTTGAATGAGTTTCACTGTCAGGATGATGTCCGGCATGTATCTGTAAAGTCTCGAAGTGTATTTTTCTGTTTTTCATATAATGATCTGTTATAATTATTACTAATCTTTAGTACAGGCATACAAGCCTGCCAGTGAGGTGATCCTGCAACTATGTGAAAAATTGATTGTTTCAAACCAGGATCCTTAGCGGCGCATGTCCATAGGCATGTGCAGCATGGTCAGGTTTTTTCGGTTGAGATGAAATGACTTCATTGTTTCCGTGTTTTATTTTTATCATCTCCCGGCTTTTCCGGGATTAGGTTTTGGCACCTTTTTCCGTCCGTCAATTGACGGAATGGTTGCCAGGGTTTCGCAGAGCCTAATCTCTCCGCCCTTCTTAATAAAAACCAAACACCCTTGAAAGGAAGGAATATTTGATTTGTGGAGACAAATATATAAAGGATTTTGAGAAATGCAAAAAAAATAGCCCCCAAAACCCCTTGTTTTACCCCCCACCCCCCCTGAAGGGGGGCTTAACTCCGTAGTACTATAAGGAGTAGTGATAAAGCCCCCTTTAGGGGGCAGGCTATGCGACAGCATAGCCGGGGGCTAACATAGGAGGACAGAGATGCCAGGTTTTGCTTTCAGCCCCCAAACCCCCTAAAGGGGGCTTGTTTTAATAGAAAGAGAAAATTTCATATATTTATAATTCAGCTGCATATTAAGTTTTCTATGAAAAGAAGAGTGATTGAACGTCATATGTTTTATGGTGCTAAAAAAGGAATTTTTTTAAAAGCGATTTCACTTAGGAATAACATGACAGAAGCTGAAGAATTATTATGGGAAGAACTTAAGAACAAAGAAATATTTAAAGACAGATGGAAACGGCAACATCCTATCGATATTTTTATTGTTGATTTTTATTGTCATAAACATAAGCTGGTAGTAGAAGTCGATGGTGAAATACATTTACAGGAAGAGGTTAAGGAACATGATAATGGGAGAGAACATGACATTACAAAGCTTGGCATCAAAATATTAAGATTCACCAATAAAGAAATCTTCGAAGAAATTGAATCTGTTAAATCAATAATCCTTCAGGAAATTAATTCTTAAAGCCCCCTTTAGGGGGTTTGGGGGCTAAAACGACTAAAGATTCTCAGGTAAATTAATTCTTAAAGCCCCCTTCAGGGGGTTTGGGGGCTGAAAACGGCTAAGGATTCTAAGGTAAATTAATTTTTAAAGCCCCCTTCAGGGGGTTTGGGGGCTGAAAACTATTAGTTACTTTTGTCTAATAAACAACAGCTCATGGATAATAACTTCACCATCTATAACAGCCTATCCCGCAAAAAGGAACTCTTCAAGCCACTGCATGCGCCATTTGTAGGAATGTATGTCTGCGGCCCGACGGTTTACAGCCATCCTCACCTGGGCCATGCCCGTCCCGCAGTGATATTTGACATGCTGTTTCGTTACCTTACATATCTTGAGTACAAAGTCCGGTATGTGAGAAACATCACCGATGTGGGTCACCTCGAGAATGATGCCGATGAGGGAGAGGACAAGATAGAAAAGAAGGCAAGGCTAGAGCATCTGGAGCCGATGGAAGTGGTTCAGAAGTACCTGAACAGCTTCCTGAAAAACATGCAGGACCTTAATACCCTTCACCCCTCAATAGAACCAAGGGCCTCGGGACATATCATCGAGCAAATTGAACTCATCAAAGAGATCCTTGAAAAGGGGTATGCTTATGAAATAAACGGTTCGGTCTATTTTGATGTCCTGAAATACAGCAAAAAATATAATTACGGCAAGCTCTCGGGAAGGGTCCTCGAGGATCTCCAGGCCAATACCCGCACCCTCGACGGGCAGGATGAAAAAAAGAACCCGTTCGACTTTGCGCTCTGGAAAAAAGCAACGCCTGAGCATTTAATGAGATGGCCCTCACCATGGAGCGTGGGATTCCCGGGATGGCACCTCGAATGCTCTGCCATGAGCACAAAATACCTGGGAGACGTTTTCGACATACACGGAGGCGGAATGGACCTCCAGTTCCCTCATCATGAGTGCGAGATAGCTCAGTCGACAGCTGCAAAAGGAAATGAGCCGGTGAAGTACTGGATGCATAACAACATGATAACCATCGACGGGCAGAAGATGGCCCGGTCGCTTGGTAACTTCATAACTCTCGACCAGATCTTTACCGGCGACCACCCTCTGCTGCTGCAGGCCTACACACCGATGACAATAAGGTTTTTTCTGCTCCAGGCACATTACCGCAGCACCGTAGACTTCTCCAACGAAGCCCTCCAGGCAGCGGAGAAAGGACTGCAGAAGCTTCTGAAAGCCATTGAGACTCTAAAGAAACTAAAGCCTTCACTGACATCGACGGTTGATGTCCCGGCTCTCTGGAAAAAGTGTCATGAAGCCATGGATGATGACCTGAACAGCCCGATCCTTCTTTCTCATCTCTTCGAAGGCGTGAAATATATAAACTCGGCAAATGACGGTACCGAAAAGCTTACCGCTGCCGATATTGAATTGCTGAAGAAGCTCTTTAACATTTTTGTTTTTGATATCCTGGGACTAAAAGTAGAAAATGATAATTCTTATGACGACGAATTTATAAATAGTGTTATTGATGCAAGTGTGAAGATTCGTACAATTATTAAAAATAATAAAGACTGGAGTACATCAGATTTAATAAGACAAGAATTAAATAAAATAGGTATTAAAATAAAAGATAAAAAGGAAGGCGGAGAATGGGAACTTGAGTAAAAGATTTTTTACACACGTTGGAATCTTACGTACAATTCAAGAACGGATATGCAAAGTGGGCAAATCCCCCTATAATCCCCCCAGCGGGGGGATAAAGGACTATATATTAATATTTTAATGGAATGGCCAGAGTCATAAATAAAGATTTGAAAAAAAGGGCTGTTGAATTGAGGAACAATATGACGAAGGCTGAAATCATACTTTGGTCAAGGTTACGAATGAGGCAGGTTGCGGGATTGAAATTCAGGAGACAACAACCAATATTTGACTATATAGTTGATTTCTATTGTCAAGAAATAAAACTCGTAATTGAAGTTGACGGTGAAATTCATACTCTCCCAGAACAAAGAAAATCTGACATGCTTAGGAATAAGATATTGACCATAAATGGTTACAATGTCATTCATTTTAGTAATCATGAAATAGAAACTAATTTAGATTCTGTAATCAAAAAAATAAAATCTATTATTGCCTGTCTTTTATCCCCCTGCCAGGGCGACCACCGGGAGTCATCCAAATGAAAAACAATCTTAAAAATATAAATCTGTCCCCCTCTCAGGGGGACCATAGGGGGTTCTACAGGTCTGCAGTAATCTTAATAGGGTCCATCCCTCTTGGTGGTAGCAATCCTATTCGTTTACAGTCGATGACGAACACAGACACGCTCGACACAAAAGCTTCGGTTGCCCAGTGCATAAGAATCATTGAAGCCGGGGCCGATTATGTACGTTTAACAGCACAGGGAGTCAGGGAGGCAGAGAACCTTGCGAGTATTAAAAAGGAACTTCGGAAAGCAGGCTTCAATAATCCCCTTATTGCAGATATCCACTTCAACCCTGCCGCTGCCGAGAGTGCAGCCAGCATTGTAGAAAAAGTAAGGATCAATCCAGGGAATTACGCTGATAAAAGAGCAGCATTCATAAAAAGTGAATTTACTGAAAAAGAATATGGCGAAGAGCTGGAACGAATTCATGAAAGGCTTCTTCCTCTTATCAATATCTGCAGGGAGAACAAAACAGTTATTCGTGTCGGCATCAACCACGGATCACTTTCCGACCGCATCATGACCCGTTACGGGAACACCCCGAAAGGGATGGTGATGTCGGCAATGGAGTTTATAAAGATCTTCCTCACCGAGAATTTCACCGATCTGGTACTCTCAATGAAGTCATCCGATACCGGAGTCGTAATTGAATCGAACAGGCTCCTGGTTGATATGATGCTGGCCGAAGGGGTAGCTTTCCCTATTCATCTTGGTGTTACCGAAGCCGGCGAAGGGGAGGACGGGAGAGTACGATCAGCCGCAGGAATAGGCGCGCTGCTGTCGGAGGGCATCGGCGATACCATTCGCGTTTCATTATCGGAGGATCCCGAGCTCGAGATACCAGTGGCCACAGAGATTGTTCGCTTTACCTTCGGAACGACAGGACGATTGGCAAACCCTGCCGGTAAGCTGGAATATAAATCAAGGAAGGAACTTTATCGCCCGGAGGTGCTTGCCGATGAAAACGGGATCATTACTGATGAATCGGGCAAACCATTCAAGGGTAAAATGATAACATTCAGCCCGGGAGAACAGGTTGTGCTTCCGTCCGGTGAAAAAGAAAAAATAATTCTTAACCCGGTCTTTAATGAAGACGATCCGGTAAAACTTGCAATTGATGCGGCAGCTCTTCTTGGAAAATATTTCATATTAAAACAGGCTGACGGCATCTGTATTTCCAACAGGGGGAAAGTTCAGGGCACTAAGCTGAAGGAGCTCTCGTTTTCGATACTCCAGGCAACTGAAGCCAGGATCACCAGGACGAGATATATCTCATGTCCCACATGCGGACGCACAAAGTTCGACCTGCCGGAGGCTGTCAAAAAAGTAAAGGAAGCTACCGGGCACCTGACCGGGCTGAAGATAGCTATCATGGGTTGCATTGTTAACGGTCCTGGAGAGATGGCAGGCGCAGATTACGGTTATGTTGGCGCCGGGGAGGGTAAAGTTCATATTTACAGGGGTACGGTACCTGTTCTTAAAAACGTTCCTGTGGAAAAAGCCGTCGGGGAGCTATTAAAACTAATTGAATCAGACCCCCATCCCGTTCCTTAAAGCGGAACGGGATTGCCCCCTTGGGCTGTCTGCCGGGCTTTTGTCAGCCCCCGTCCCCCGCTCCGCGGTGTCCTGCCCCCTGAAGGGGGCTTAAACACTACTCCTTATAGAACTACGGATTTAAGCCCCCCTTTAGGGGGGATGGGGGGCTATCTTTCAGGAGGGGATGGGGGGTCAATTTATCTGTTTCGTTGTTTCTGTGATCTCTGCTTTCCTGAATATTCAGAGTTGCGCCCTTTTGGGTTACCGGATTTTATTGTTTTGATATCCCCTTCTGATGTATCTGTCACCAGCTTGTAATCGAGCTGTTTTTTCTGAAGGTCGGCTTTTACAACTTCTATTTTAATCTTATCGCCAAGAGTATAAACCTTACCGTTTGAACGGCCTATTATGCGATAGTTTTCTTCATCATACTCATAAAAATCGTCTTCAAGGTCACGGAGGGCGACCATGCCCTCGCACTGGTTCTCGATAATCTCGACATAGATGCCCCATTCGGTCACACCGGAGATAACGCCATCAAACGGCACTCCCATTTTATCGCTCATATACTCGACCTGCTTGTATTTTGTTGAAGCTCTTTCAGCCTCGGTGGCAAGGCGCTCCATCTTCGAGGAGTGGTCGCACAGCTTCTCGTATTTCTCGCGGCCCTTAATATTGGATCCATCGAGATACATTGTCAGAAGCCGGTGGACCATCATGTCGGGATAACGCCTGATAGGCGAGGTGAAATGAGTATAGTACCTGAATGCAAGACCATAATGCCCTATATTTTCTGTCGAATAGATTGCCTTGGCCATCGACCTCAGGGCAAGAGTCTCGATAATATTCTGCTCCTTTTTCCCTTCAATCTGGTGAAGAAGCCTGTTCATCGCCTTTGGCAGCGGAGTCTTGTCGTCTTCGGAAAGCTTATACCCGAACTTCTTTATAAAGTGGCTGAAATTGCTGATTTTCTCCGGATCAGGCTTATCGTGTATCCTGTAAACAAAAGTCTTGCCCTTGCGGATTTTTCCCACATATTCAGCAACACTCTTGTTTGCAAGCAGCATGAACTCCTCGACGAGCTGATTGGATGTGCCCATCTCGCGGAATTTGATGCCGGTAGGCTTGCCTTTCTCATCAAGGTCGAATTTCACTTCAACCTTTTCAAAGGAGAAGGCACCTGCCGAAAACCTTTTTGTGCGGAGCTGCTGTGCAAGCCTGTGGAGAACTGTGACCTGATCCTTCATATCGCCCTCGCCGGTATCAATAACCTTCTGGGCTTCGCTATATGAAAAGCGCTTGTCGGAGTTTATGATGGTGCGGCCAAACCATTCGTTGACTATCTCCGATTTATCATTAAGCTCAAAAATCGCAGAATAGGTAAGCTTATCCTCGTACTGATTGAGGGAGCAGATGTGGTTCGAAAGCCTTTCCGGGAGCATGGGCACAACCCTGTCGACAAGGTAAATGGACGTTGCGCGCTGTTTTGCCTCATCTTCCAATATAGAGCCTGGCTTTACGTAATGTGTAACATCGGCAATATGAACGCCGGCTTCCCAGTTGCCGTTGGCAAGCTGCTTCAGAGAAAGAGCGTCGTCGAAATCCTTTGCATCCTCCGGGTCGATCGTGAATGTAGGGACACCGCGCATATCGCGTCTTGCTTTTATATCTTCCGGGGTGATTGCTGCAGGAATTTTTTCAGCATCGGCCTCGACCTCTTCGGTAAAATGGTATGGCAGTTCAAATTCTGCAAGTATGGCATGCATCTCCGTTTCATTCTCTCCCGGTACTCCCAGTACATTGATGATCTCTGCGATCGGGTTCTTTGATTTAGGATCCCAGTCGACAACTTTAGCCACTGCCTTTTCTCCCTGTTTTGCCCCGTTAAGCTTTGAGAGGGGGATAAAAAGGTCGAATGGCATGTTCTTGTTATCGGGAATGAGGAATGCAAAATCAGGCATGAGCTCTATGGTGCCTACAAACGAAGTGCGCCATCTTTCAATGATCTCAACAACTTCACCTTCGGGCCTCGCACCCTTCCGCTTTGCAAAGAGCAGCACCTTTACAGTGTCGCCGTGAAGCGCGGTATGAAGGTTTTTTGCTGAGACGAAAACATCATCCTCGAGGTCGGTGGTCGAAATAAATCCAAATCCCATGCGGGTCAGATCGACTGTTCCGGTAATATAGCCCCGGCTCTCCTTTATCATGTATTTTCCCTGGTATGCCTCTTTGATAATTCCCTTTTTTGTGAGATCCCTGAGTACATCAGTTATCGCCTTCTTCTCTGACGGGTCATTTATATTGAGGCGTTTTGCTATCTGCTTGTAGTTGAAACTCTGCTGTGGGTTATTAGATAAAATATCCTTTATCCGGCTGGCTGCTGATTCATTTGAAGAGCCTGAACTCTTATTGCCCCTTCCCTTTTTGCTCATAAATTTAGGTTTTTGCAAAGGTAAGATAATGAACGATAAAAGTATTATATTTGATAAAATGACTCTCATCTGAACAGGGATGAGTACGATATCAGGAACTTAATTTTTATACTTGCTAAAATCAAATAAATCAATTATTAACACACAATAAAAAAATGAGAGAAAATTCAAATTTGAAGAATTTAGCTTTCACACACAGAGCTGTCTTTTTTGCTTTCATCTTGATCCTTACTTTCGTTAAACCATGTTTCTCACAGGAGAACAGCCTTAAGCTTAATGACAAGGATTATTTTGAGATGCGTGGATTTAATGTACTTGTCTTCGAAAATCAGTATAATGGCATGTTTTTCGACGAAAAGACCGCTGGTATCCTTTTGATACATCATGGTGTGAGAACGGCCACAGGTGGTGCAGTAAGATTGAAGCCCACACCTGAACAGTGGGACCAGATACCTGTTGTCACAGAACGGAAAGTCAACAGGGACGACAACAGTATAGATGTTACCCTTCGGTATGCAGATTTCGATTTCATCTCCCATATACATGTCAAACCACAGGGAAGCAGTGTCATGATCACTGTGACGCTCGATAAGCCTCTTCCTGAAAAGCTTGCAGGAAGAGCTGGATTCAATATAGAGTTCCTGCCTTCAGAGTATTTCGGGAAAACTTATCTGATGGATAACATTTCGGGCTTGTTCCCTCTTTACCCGGCAAGCTCAATGGATGTCAAACCAATGGCGACTCAGATAACCCAGTTCGCTGGTTTTTCCACATTCGACGATCATGGCCGGGCAGAATACGTGGAACCAAAACCTATAGCTGAAGGCAAAAACCTTATTCTGGCGCCCGAAGATCCCGAAAGACGGATCAGTATTCAAACTGAAAACGGAACCCTGATGCTTCTCGATGGCAGGGCAGTTGCCCAGAATGGCTGGTACGTAGTTCGTACACTTATTCCATCAGACCAGACAGGCAAAGTTGTGGAATGGACTCTTACCCCTGGCATCATCCCTGCCTGGACAAGGCCTCCAATGATCGCTCATTCACAGGTCGGTTATTACCCCGATCAGGAAAAAATAGCTGTTATCGAACTGGATAAGAATGATAATCCGCTCAAGAACGCTTCCGTGCTAAGGCTAGGTAACAATGGTGAATGGATTGAAGAGTTCAGTGGCGAGGTAAAACCCTGGGGTACATATCTTAGATACAATTATGCCCGGTTTGATTTCTCTTCCGTGAAGGCCCCTGGCATATATATTATTAAATATGGCAACCAGAAAACGGATCCTTTCCAGATCGGGAAAAACGTATTTGACAACGCCTGGCAACAGACACTCGATGTATGGTTCCCGGTACAGATGGACCATATGTTTGTCAATGAAGCTTACCGAGTTTGGCACGGAGCCGCTCATCTCGACGATGCCCTGCAGGCACCTGTAAATCATCAGCATTTCGACGGCTTCAGAATGGGAAACACCACGGAAACTAAGTATAAACCACTGGAACGGATACCAGGCATGAACGTTGGCGGATGGTTTGATGCCGGTGATTATGATCTTCGTACAGGATCGCATTGTATTGCCATATCCAATCTCATTGACTCATGGGAGCATTTCAATATTAATCGTGATGAGACGCTTGTGGATCAGAAACAGAGGTTCGTGGATATTCATCATCCCGATGGAAAGCCGGATATCCTGCAACAGATTGAGCAGGGGACACTTTTCCTTATTGCCCAGCAGCGCGCATTCGGACGTGCAATCACAACAGTCATCGAACCAAATCTGCACCAGTATCATCACCTGGGCGATGCAGTGAACATAACCGATAACCTGAATTATAATCCAAACCTTAAGGAGTATGAATCTGATGGTAAATCCAGCGGTACAAAAGATGACAGGTGGGTGTTTACCAACAAATCATCACAGGTCAATTATAGCTCGCTTGTATCTCTTGCAGGCGCAAGCCGCGCCCTTAAGGGATACAATGACAGCCTTGCTGAAGAGTGCCTGGCAACTGCAAAGAAAATATGGATGGATGAACATATTCAACCGGCCCGGCCAAATACGCAGGATTTCGGATATACAGGCACTGGCGAAATGGAAGCTGCCCTCCAATTATATATTTCAACAAAAGAATCCAGGTATGCCGACAGGTTTAAAGAATTGTTATGGCCAGCGATGGAAAGAAGCTACATCATTTATATGAGGCTTGGTGTCACTGGTGTTCCATGTATGGACAAAGCTTTTAAGGACCAGCTTGCTCCCTATGTCCGGAAATATAAGAATGCCAACGACGACCTGTTCAGGCAAAACCCCTTCGGTGTATCAATATCGACACGTGGATGGGGTGGAAATGAAGGAGTGATAAGCTGGTCTATAACCAATTATCTCTTGCATAAATTCTTCCCGGAAATAATTGGACCGGAGTATGCGGAGAGAGGAATGGCTTTTATTTATGGATGTCATCCAGGCTCGAATGTTTCATTTGTTTCGGGGGTTGGAACGCATTCTGCAGAAGTGGCTTATGGTAATAACCGAGCAGATTTCACATTCATTGCCGGGGGTGTGGTGCCCGGGATATTGATCCTGAAGCCCGACTTCCCTGAGCATATGGAAAAATGGCCTTTCCTTTGGGGTGAAAATGAATATGTGATAGACATTTGTGCTGAATATATTTACCTGGTAAATGCTATAATCGACCTGAAGAAAACAGAGAAATAACTAAAATACAAAAACTCCCTGTTCAGGTTTTAAGAGTAAAGCTGATGAATGTGCCGGTTTCTGCCACTGCTTAAACAGGTACTTAAAATTTTAATAAATTTGACATAACGTAAGATTAATATGTCCGACCTGAAATCTGTTTACCAGCATTCGCCAGCCGTCGTAACGAGAAAAACGGGGAATGAATATGTGTTAGTACCTGTTGCAAATAACATTGCCGATATGAACAGCGTCTATACCCTGAACGAAACCGGCGCTTTTATCTGGGAGCATATCGATGGGAAGCGATGCGTGAAAGAGCTGATCGAAGCTCTTATGGAAGAGTATGAGACTGACGAGAAAACGGCATCGGAAGATGTCTTTTCATTCATAACCGAAATGGAAAAATACCTGATCATAAATGATTGAAACAAATTAATAGTAATTTTTGATAAATCCTTTATTTAAAACGCACCCCCTTTCTTATTTCCCCCAAGGGGGAAAAGTTCACTCGCAGGCAGGCCCCTTCGCTAAAATTGCCCACCGGGCAATTTCTTACGCTCGGTCCTCCCCGTGGGGGAAGGATGGGAAGGGGGTAAATTAAAGGGACATGGAGTGTAAATAATGAGGAGCTACAGCTTAAATATTGCCGGTTATATTATCAGATTCGAGAGTGCTGACGGCGGACCTGATCTTGTTCCTTCGGAACGGTTCCTCAGAAATATCTGTAGCAACAGCGACCCTGATGTCATGGTGAATGTTCACGCCGGGAAGCTTTCACTTCCGAGGGGAGCAAAGATGGTTTTCAATGCTCCGTATGTTGAAGAGGTCAACGGCATCGCGGAAAAAAAACGCGACAGGTTCTGGAGCGTCCATAAGCATCATAATGACCTTTTTATAAAAACACTCTTCCCGCTTTCTTCTTTCAGAAAAAAGGCAGTTCTTAAATATTCGCTTTCTTCACCGGAATGGGATCTCTGGATCGATAGTGCCGGCACCGGGACCGACCCGATGGAATATCCTCTCGACGGGCTGATCCTTTATTACCTCACTGTAATTAAAGGCGACATTCTGATCCATGCTTCGGGCATAAACCAATCAGGCCGGGGATATCTTTTCAGCGGTGTCTCGGGAAAGGGCAAGAGCACCATGGCGAAGCTGTGGGACAAGGCAGGCGCAAAAGTGATCCACGACGACAGGCTTATAATCAGAAGAAACGGCAGCGGGTATAAGATGTACAACACACCTGTCTACAATAACGATGAACCGTCCGAATCGCCCCTCGATAAAATATTCCTGATCGGTCATGGAAAGAGAAATGAGATCATCCCTGTAAGTGGTGCTTCGGGAGTAAGCCTGATTATGGCAAACTGCATTCAGCATAACTGGGACCCGAAAATCGTGGTACGGCTGCTCGGGTCGGTATCAATAATGTGCACATCCATCCCGGCTGCCAGACTCCTTTTCAGACCCGACAGGAGCGTCATCGATTATATCCTCGAAAATGAATAGCGAGAATGACACATATACCATCCTGAAGGAGATAAGTTTCGCCCTCCTGGCGGAAGGGAAGACTATAAGGGCAAAAGCAGAAGGGTACAGCATGTATCCTTTTATCAGGCCCGGATCAATGGTGCTTCTGGGACCTATCAATGACAGCGTCACGCTTATCCCGGGAGAGATAGTGGCATGGAAAAGAGAATCGGGTTTTGTGCTGCACAGGCTTACAGGCATAATAAAGAACGGAAGCGAGATACACTATATCACCAGGGGCGACAGCTGCCTGCAGGAAGATCAGCCCTTAAGCAGGGAACAGATCGCTGGAAGAGTGTTAATGATCGAAGATGCAAAAGGAGAAACGAGGGAAGGGAGTCAGCTTATCAGAAAACCCCGTTATTTTTATAACAGGTTCAGTGTGTGGCTTATCTTCAAATGGAAGAGGATCTCAAGATTCATGATGATTCTTTAATAATATATATAATGTTTTTAGTTTTACCCCCTTCCCCAGCCCTTCCCCCACGGGGGCAGGGAGTCAAGCTTTTCCCCCTTGGGGGAAACGGGAAAGAGGGTAATTAAAAGAAATGGCACCGAGTATTATTGAAAATCAATAATTACATTGCAAGACCAGATGAAAGAAAAAATTAAATATTTCCGTGAATCCATAAAGCTGGTCTGGCAGTCGGCTCCGGGCTGGACATTCGTAAATATTGTCATTTCAGTCCTGCGAAGCTTCCTGCCGCTTCTGCTGCTCTGGCTCTTAAAGAGTCTGATCGACGGCATAACGGCAGCAGTATCGGCAAGGCCGGGACAGCCGATCATGAATATCCTTTGGCCCGTCATTGCAGTCGTGATAATATGGTTTCTCGATGAGGCAGCCTCCGACATCTCTAATTTCGTCCGCAAAAAACAGTCACTGAAACTTGAGACCTTCATGTACGGTCTCCTTCACTCGAAAGCCATCAGGCTCGACCTGATCAATTTCGAGCGTCCTGAATATTTTGACACCCTTACCAGGGCGGCAAGAGAGGCACCATGGAGGCCAAACAGCATACTTAACAACCTGGTCTCCATTCTCAGGGGGCTCCTCTCCCTTATCCTGATGGCCGGAGTGCTGACATCACTTAACTGGATGCTGGCGCTTCTGCTGATTGTAGTGAATGTCCCGGGTGTATGGCTGAGGTTCTATTATGCCGACGTTCTTTACAACTTCCAGAGGGAACAGACACCCGAAGCAAGAAAAACAGCCTACTTCAACTGGCTTCTGACCGGCGATCGCCCCTCGAGAGAAATAAGGCTTTTCGGACTCGGGGAATATTTCATGTCGCTCTTCAAAAAATCTTTCCTCAAAACAAAAGAGGATGAGCTCCGGATCATCAAAAAACGAACGCTCATTGAACTTGTATCAGATCTCTTCAAGGCGGCTGCCGTTCTCATCACGATTATGTTCGTTGCAAAGGAGACAATATTTGGGAAGATTACCCTGGGACAGATGGCAATGTTACTATTGGCGTTCCGTCAGGGCATGGTATATATCAAAGAACTTCTGGGATCAGTCGGCGGACTATACGAGGATTCACTGTTCATAGGCGATACTTTCGAATTCCTTAACCTGAAGGAAAATATTGTTGCAGTTCCACCCGAGATAGTGCCGACGGGATTAAATAAATCCATAGAAGTTGAAAACCTATCGTTCAAATACCCCGGCAATGCCGAAACTACGATCAAAAACGTAACCTTCAGGGTAATGAAGGGGGATATCATTGCTCTTGTCGGACCCAACGGAGCCGGGAAGAGCACGCTGGCAAGACTCATCTGCAGGCTTTATGATCCCTATTCAGGATCAGTTAAGCTCGATGGTGCCGACATCCGGAACATGGATCCTGAAAAGTACAGGAAGCTGATATCGGTGGTATTCCAGGATTTTATGCTTTACAACCTTGAGGCCGGGGAGAATATAAGACTTGGCAACATTGATGAAGAAAATCCAGGCGAAAAAGTAAAATCGGCTGCACGCGCTTCGGGTGTTCATGACCTTATAAATAATCTACCCGACGGTTATTCTACAGCCATCGGCAACCTGTTCGACGATAGCCGTGAGTTGAGCTGGGGCGAGTGGCAGAAGCTGGCTCTCTCAAGAGCCCTTTTCAGGGATGCCCCACTGCTTATCCTCGATGAGCCGTCAAGCTCCCTTGATGCAGATACTGAATATGATATCTTCAGCCGTTTCAGGGAGATTGTCAGGGGAAGGACATCAATACTGATAAGCCACAGGTTTACAAATGTAAGCCTGGCCGACAGGATCATCGTACTTGACAAAGGTGCCGTTGCAGAGAGCGGCACCCATGACGAGCTTATGAAGAAAAAGGGGATATACTTCAGCATGTACACCAAACAAACCGGCAGGTTTGACAAATGAAAAGCGATCTGAATATCAGGGACGAAGAGATACTTCTTCTAGGGCTGTGCCGCCTCTCTTTCGGCGTGGAGCTGAAGGTCATGCTTACCGCTCTGGCCGAGACTGTGACAGACTGGAATTATTTTTTCACAATGGCAAACGCCCATGGTGTGGCTGCCCTTGTATATCATAACCTCGAAAAGCTCGGGTTCCTTGATCTTATACCGGACGAAGTCACGGGGAGGCTCAGGAATGCGATGATGGTGACCATCAGCAGGAACGCAGGAAATGCAGAGTCAATGGGAGAGGTGCTAAGGATCCTTAACCGCGAGAACATAAAGACCGTGCTGCTGAAGGGTCTTGCCCTCGAACTTACGGTATATGGAAACTGCGGGCTGAGGCAGATGACCGATGTCGATGTCCTGGTAAGCAGGGACAACTGCATGAAGGCCAGGAAGCTTCTCATGGAGAACGGATTTGAGTCACTACCTGTCAAATCGGTATTTCACAAACCTATTATTGCCGACATCGGCAAGCATCTTCCGACACTTATCAAGAACGGGTTCGCTGTGGAGCTTCATCATGAGCTCTTCGGGGCAGGGAAAAACGTGCTGACAAGAATGCTTTACGACACTTCCATTGAAATTGAAGTCAACGGTGAAAAAAGCTTCGTGCCGGAGACCCGGATCTTTTTTCTCTACCTGGTAAAGCATCTGTATCTCCATGAGATGAACAACGAATCGCAGCTTAGGCTATATACGGATCTTGTGGTGCTGATTGAAAAGTTCGGTGACGAGATCTTAAACTACGACCTGCTTACCTATGCCAACCAGGCCGGCATGTCGCAGATCCTTGCATGGAGGCTCGAGCCGCTGAGAGACCTGTGGGGCATTTCGTTCCCCGGCTGGATAAACGAATTTATTGACAAATGGTACCATCCCGATTCCATAAACAGGTTCGTCTTCTTCCTGAAAAATCCGAAGGATAACCCACCTCCAGGCAAAGGACAGAAATACCTGTACAACCTAAGGGAAGTAAAAGGAGTACACAGGAAAGCGCTCTATATGCTTGGAGAGATATTTCCGACCATAGAATTTATGAAGAAGCGGTACAATTGCAAAAGCACCCTGACGGCATTGCTCCGTTACCCGCCCAGATGGATTGGTCTTTAATTCAGTCAGCTTTTGAACAGGGCAACTATAGAAAGGACAAGCATAATCCCGCCTTCGGTAAGGAACTGGATCAGTCCCTCTTTCGATAATTTCTTCCTGATCAGCACGGTTATCACCATATGGGCAATAGAGAACGCCGGGGCGACGAAAAAAAATGTCCTTGCCAGGGGCCATCCTGCTGCTTTAAAGGTAAAGGCCATAAAGACGCTTGCATAGAGATATCCCGTAAAAAACAACAGTACGGTGGATCCTTCAGGATTATATCCCCTGAAGATATACCAGCCGGAGACAAGATAAGCAAGGGAGACTGCCAGCAGTATCCATGCAGGCATCAGGGAGCCCGGGTTGCGGCTGCTGAGTAGGATAGCAATGATGCCGATAAGGAAGATCACGGTGCTGATAAATGTAAGAACTGAATTCTTTTTCATATTACCGAAATGTTAAGTTACAGGATCAGGTAAAGCCTTTTCCGGTTATTTTGCAAGAAGAGAGTCCTGGTACTGAAGGTAGATCGTGAAATACCCTTCCGTGATCGTTAAGGAGTCGTTGGGATTAGCGACATTTTTAAGCTTGAAGTGGAAATCACCTTCAAGATCGGAGACCTGGAGGCCCAGAAGGCGGAACTCCCCGGACGTTGCATGATATATCCTGGAGTCGCTGGTCCTGTACATTACCGAAAAAGCAGGGTAAGCGTAGGTGTTTTTTACTAAAGTGGTATCGGGGACCCACATCGAGATGGAGTCGCCGCCGCTCCCATAAATATTCCAGATATAGCTTTTCTTAACCGAGTTTTTATAAGCGGTGTATTTAATTGCGTATCCTTTGGCTGAAGAGTAAACGCCGTTATTCCGGTATTCGAGAAGGTGAGATTTTTCCACCTCATGTGTGCTGCAGGAGGGCAGGAGTATGGAGATGATGCCTGAAAACAGAATGGTTCTTTTCATAACCACGGGATTAAAGCATAAAATTACCGAAAAAAAACAAGAAATACCAGAGGCATGAAGGAGTTGTCTTAGAACCCTTTGTGTTCCTTTGTGATCCCGATAGCTATCGGGACCTTAGTGTTCTTTGTGGTTAATTTTTTTTTACCACAAAGGATCACAAAGGTCAACACGAAGGGCACAAAGTTTAGGAACAATTTTTTGTTCTTTTTAGATAGCCCTGCAGGACGATTACTTCAGTAATTATTTATGCTTACCTTTACTATATATATTCGGTCAGATAGGAATTTCAAAGGCAAAAAAGCATGGGTTTTGTAAATAATTAAATAAGCTGTTATTATGAAAATGAAAACATTAGCTCTCTTTTTATGCATGGTTTCTTTGCCAGTGGCACTTTCAGGTCAGGAAAAGGCAGATACTTTAAGTAAGGCGAAATTCAATAATTCTTTAGGAGTTGCTGCAGGATTCACAACAGGCTACGGGCTATCGTACCGATATTGGCCCAGGAAATTCGGGATACAAATTACGTTTGCTCCTTATGAAAATAAATACGAAGCTCATTATAGTTTTGGTCTGGCTTTTTTAGTGAAAGTCATAAACACTGAAAAAGCTAATTTCTTTTTATACGAGGGGAATCACTTCTTGTTTAATAAAGAAAAGTACGAGTATAATCCCACTCATAATACAGCCATTTACAATGGCATCGGAATCGGGATAGAATTTATCATGTTAAAGTATATAAGCTTTAATCTGATGGGCGGATATGCCGGGTTCGAGAACTTTGACAGAGTAGGGTTTACCGGAGAAACGGGGTTGTACTTCAGGTTTTGACCAACCCGGACTTAAGTCCCTCTCTATTCAGACAGTTTTGACGACTGACGCCTGATGCCCGTCGCCAGTAATACGTTATAAATGATACATATCCCTCTGCCCGTCAAATAAACTTGATCCCGAGTCTTCCGGACTCCTAAACTTGCAAGCCTTGCCCGGCATAAATCGCCTGTCGCCTGTTTTATATCACGATAATATTTTTTCTCCATTCGTCAAAAATACTTGACATGTTTTTCTTTTTGACTTAACTTTCCTTTTAATTTATTTATTTTCAATTATTAACCAGACCATCGTCCTCCGAAGCCTTGGCGAAGGAGGACCTGCTAAACGCCCTAAAGCCTTTCCATCATGAAAACAAAACTCCTCTTCTCCGTACTTTTATCTTTTTCCTTTTGTCTTTTGTCTTCACAAGTGCCTCAGGGCTTCAACTACCAGGCAATCGCACGGAATGGTAATGGAGTGCCTATTACCAGCCAGACAATTCCTGTCAGGATATCGATCGTGACATCACTTACCGGAGGAACCGTCATATGGCAGGAAGATCATTCCTCAGTGACCTCCGATCAGTACGGATTGATAACACTTGTGATAGGAACTGGTACTCAGTCCGGTGGTTCGGCTACCTCGTTTTCGGCAATCGACTGGAGTGCACAGACTCTTTTCCTGAAGACTGAAGTCAAGTATCCCGGACCGGGTTGGACAGACATGGGGACCAGCCAGATCTGGGCAGTGCCATATTCATTACTGGCAAAGAATATCGCCCCGCTTTCGAAGCTTGGGATAACCGGAACAACTACCGATATGGAAGAAGCTCTTTTTGAAGTTAAGAACCAGGCAGGGCAGACGGTCTTTGCAGTTTATAACGAAGGAATCAGGGCTAATGTAGGAAATGGCAGTAAAGGAACCAAGGGAGGGTTTTCCGTAGGCGGTTATGACGCAACTAAAGGCACTGCGATATATGACCTTTTTACATTAAACACTGACAGTGCGAGGATCTATGTTGACAGCAAACCAAACCTCAAAGGAGTGAGAGGCGGCTTTTCGGTCGGTGGCTACGATATGACCAAGGGAACAGTTCAGAATTACCTTAATGTAAGCAAAGACAGTATCAGGATGTATCTTGACAACAATCCACTTACAAAAGGATCAAAAGGAGGATTCGCTGTTGGAGGTTACGATATGACAAAAGGTGGCACGTCTGTTCAGAATTACATTAACGTGACACCCGACAGTACAAGGATTTTTACAGGCGATACCCTGAAAGGATTTGGTGTTGGAAATATTTCCAGCGGGTCGGCTGAAAATTACCTGAAGCTGACGCCTTCAAATTATCTGATCGGACATCAGGCTGGTAAGAGTATAACTACAGGGTTGTACAACTCAGTTATTGGATATCAGGCTGGCTATAGAATAAACACAGGGATTTCGAATTCTTTTATTGGCTACAAAGCAGGATATTTAAACACCTCCGGAAACTGTAATGTTTTTTTGGGAAATGTGGCCGGGTATTCAAATAAGGGTTCAAATAATACCTTCATAGGTTTTATCTCAGGATATAATAATACCACTGGTGTGACCAATAGCTTTTTTGGTGACAGTACCGGATTTTCCAATACATGGGGTTGGAATAATACTTTTTTAGGAGGGAGATCAGGTTTTGCGAATACCAGCGGGCATTACAACACATTCGTGGGGGCCATGGCAGGGTACAGCAATTCGACTGGGTTTTCTAATACTATAATCGGGTACAGTGCAGGTCAAAATAATACTACCGGCTGGAATAATATAATGATAGGACAAAATGCCGGTCAGAATAATACCACAGGAGGTGACAATATGTTCATTGGATTCGAAGCCGGGAAAAACTCGTCAACTAATATCTATAATACTTCGATAGGATACCAGGCTGGCTACAATACGAGCACTGGTATTAGTAATTTAATGGTTGGATTCATGGCCGGTTACAATAATAGAGGCACTTATAACGTGTTGATCGGAGATCAGGCCGGTTACAGCAACCAGGCAAACTATAATGTATTTATCGGGCCACAGGGTCCGGGTTCTAACAATACTACCGGAAGTGATAATATTATGATAGGGAACAGGGCTGGAGTGACGAACTCTACTGGTGGCGAAAATGTATTTATGGGAGGCGCATCCGGTCTGAACTCCAATGGTAACGGAAACACATATTTAGGTTCGATGTCAGGTACTTCTAATAAGACAGGAAGCAATAACGTGTTTATAGGTTATGGAACAGGCTGGTCAAACATAAACGGATCAAATAATGTACTCGTGGGTTTTCAGGCAGGTTCCAATGAAACAGGTTCAAACAAACTCTATATTGCCAATTCAAGTACAAACCCACCACTTATTTATGGTGATTTCTCGACGGGGACAGTTGCGTTAGGTACAATCACACCAGCAACTTCATATAAACTATATGTCAATGGCAGCGCCTTTGCAACCGGAACATGGAGTAGTTCAGATGTTCGCTGGAAAAAAAATATAACCCCGTTGACAGATGTTCTTGGCAAATTACTTAATCTCAAAGGGGTAAATTATGAATGGAGAAAAACCGAGTTCCCTGAAATCAGTTTTGAGAGCGGAAAACAAATTGGATTGATAGCTCAGGATGTCGAAAAAACATTTCCAGAACTGGTTAAGACAGATGGTAATGGTTATAAAGCAGTTTCTTATGAAAAACTCTCTGTAATCCTTCTAGAAGGTATAAAGGAACAGCAAAAAGAAATAGATGATCTTAAAACTCTTGTCAACAGTCTTATTGCAAATCAGACAGCACAGGTAAATAAATAACCCGGTAAACAGGTGTTCGGGTTGCTCTTTATATATTGTTTTTAAAAATTAAAACTAATCTCAAATGGAACAGGGAATTCATTCTATTCTACCATGGTTCATCCCGTTAATTGCTATTGTTGCAATATGGGACTCTGTATGGAAATTGATTGCAATGTGGAAAGCTGCACGAAATAATCATCTGGCATGGTTTATATGCATCTTTATCTTTAACACATTAGGTATTCTACCTATAATTTATATCCTTATCAATAAGGAAGAACCTGTGAGTGCAACCTGACGATGGTAAAATAAACTTGACTTGGGGTTTCTTATAATGTAACTTTGGTTACGAGAGAAACAAGAGCACATGATCAGGGACATAAAATTATAAAAATGAAAAAGTTGATTATTTCGCTTTTCCTGGTTTCATTGGGAATCGTAGCTTTTTGCACAACCTGGACAGTAACATACTCCGGATTTACATTTACCCCGGCAACCGTCACAATTGTTGTTGGCGACGATGTAAATTTTAATCTTATATCCATGCACAATGCAGTAGAAGTAAGTCAGGCCACATGGGATGCCAATGGCAACACACCCCTGCCCGGTGGTTTTTCTGTGCCGTTTGGAGGTGGCTTGGTTTCACCGTCTCAGCTTACTGTCGGCACACACTGGTATGTATGCTCACCTCATGCATCATTAGGAATGAAAGGTACAATTATCGTCAGTACTTCAACCGGTATAAAAGAGAATCAATCACAGATAAATATCTCTGTATACCCAAATCCGTCCAGTGATTTCATAACAGTTAAAGCAAACAGCAGCTTTCAGAGCTCTCCGTATTTCATTACAGACCTTGCAGGAAGGCAAGTTCTATCCGGCAAGCTGAATGGCGAGGAAAATTTTATTGAAATCAGCCAGTTTGAAAAAGGCATCTATCTGTTCCAGGTAGCAGGACAAATAAGGCGATCATTTAAAGTGATAAAGAATTAAGAACCTGCAAATAAAAGCATATTCGCAACCCAGACTTTAATATCATTTAAATGTTCCGTGAGTGTATCGAAATAAAATTGACCTGGCTTGTCTTTTGTTATAACTTGCTTCTGCATATATTTGTTTTCAATTATTAACCAAGTCATCGGTTTGGGCAGCAACTC
>PLLO01000013.1 GCA_003142255.1 Bacteroidales bacterium
TGATTGAGAGCAGCGGCGCAGTCACGGTAAAGTCCCCTTATACTGTGTTCTCTTGAATGCAGGAACGCTATGCAAAAACCGTGACAAGTCTTATAACCTTTATTGTCCGTGTTATAGTGCGTATTTATTCAAATTGTCAAATATTGATTGCCTGGTTCTAATGTGTGCATTTTTACTGTATTAATATTTTGAAATATCCATTGTCGATTTTAACAAGTCTTGCAATATACAAAGGCATTACAGTAGTGGTAAACTTTCCGGTCACCAGTTTCATATCATTGCAAACATTTTCTATAGCCGTTACTTCAAAACTCGATTTAGTCCATAGATATTTATTTAGTGAGTCAGCAGAATACCTAAAATGATCGCCTAATAACAGAGTCGAATACTCGATATCATCCAGATGTAGATATATTAATACACCTGGGAAAAATAGTGGGTCAAAATCTGACAATGTCGTAGGAGCTTTTCCAGTTTTAGGTGTTGTGAATTTGAAATTCTTACTTAAAACAGTCGAAAATAAAGGTATTGAATATTTAGCTAGAATATCATTTTGAACCATAATAAAATCAGTAAAATCCAATTCTACATACGGATGGTATTTAATTGAATTATTTGTATATCTGGCTCCATTCCAATCGGGATCATCGAATTCGACTTTATAGGATAAGTTTAAAACCTCTTGATTTCCAAGGATCACACCGGATTGTGAAGCAGCTCCCCCATGATCATATCTATGCTGAAAATAATGGTATTTAATATTATCAAGGGTGAATGAGATAAATAATGAAGTATCACAATTTGAATCCAGATTGAATTGGCATGGTTCAGATCTTCTGCATGAGATGAGAAATATAAGTACAACAAAAAGGACCAGGTTTTTCATTTCTATTTAACTAATTAAATTTATAAAATAAATAATTGCAACTGTATGTGAATAATAGAATTATTAAGTAATCCAATCTTATTTTTATTTTAGAAACCCTCTCCCTGTGCTGTCACGGATATACTCGAGAAGCGAAGTACCAGGTTTAGAAATTTCAGAGATACTCGTTTTAACCCTGCCAGGATTACTTTTGCAAGCGACGAGCATAATAATGAGAATCAGCAGAAATTTTGAGTATTTCATATTAGAAGATTTTATGCCAGGCAGATATATTCCTATTAACGTAATGGAATCAATAATTTTAACTGCGTCAGAATCAGAAAGTGCATGGTTTTTCTTTTAAGTTTCCTATCCTAGCATTCGTTTCATGGGCGTTGGAAATATGTAATAGATGTTACAAATTAGAATTGCAATTATCATTGAAATCTTACTAATCTGAGTGCTCTGCACTATAACTCGTTTATATGTCTACAAAATGTGTACATAATATACCACTGGGGGAGTTATTGTACACCTTTTGTGGTTTTATAAGTCTTAATCTCAGTAAATCAATCCTTATGATTCCTTTCTACTTTTTACAGCACAGCCCCGTCAGTCACAATAGCATTTCACCAACCTCCGCTATATATTCAACAAAAAATTGCTTATGACTGACTCTTCACATTTCAGATTAAAATTAAACAAAAAACAAGATTGAATAAGCAATTTTTATGAATTTAATCAAATGCCCCGGATGCGGAATAAAACTGGCTGCCGCAGGCTCGCAATAACCTAAGCGATAGTTGTGATTTGGCCGGCATGCCAATTTGGTTTTTTTACTATCACAAAACACAAGCATCAATCTCTCTGCAGTGGTCAGATATAGAGTATTTGCGAATAAAAAAAGCCCTCATTTCTGAGAGCTTCTATGTGATCCTACCAGGAATCGAACCTGGATTTAAGGTTTAGGAAACCTCCGTTCTATCCATTGAACTATAGGACCATTTGTTTGCCCCCATTTCCATTGGAAACCTCCTTCCTTCGTCTGCCTGAGCTTCAGCGAAGGTGGATATCCATTGAATTTAGGACCATTCGAGTGGCAAAAGTATATCTTTTTTTAATCATTGCAAATTGATTGGCAATTTGGTAAAGGTCAAAGTGAGCCCGTTCATCGGCTGTTTATTCCATCATTATCGGAAAGTCGTACCCTATCGGGAAAGTGCCTGGAAATTGCCCGTATAATATGAGATCGCACAATTCAATCTGAAGCTTATTTATCATACTTCCTTTTAAGCCATGCTTCAGGAACGGGTATTATGCAGATATTCATCGATCTGTTGTCTTCGGAAAGCATCGCTGACTCTATCTCGATCTTCGTCCCATCGGAACTGAATGTCGGATGGGGATGGTCGGAAGCTGTCTCCTTGTGACCACCGGAAAGAAGTATCATTTCATGCGTATGCCTGTCGATGAGGTATATGTTTCTTGCGAAATCATCGCCGACAGCCCAGCGACCATCAGAAGATCCGTTCACATGCCATAGCCCGCTGCCCGAAGCAGTTTGTCCGGCAATAGTCATTTCCCTGGTTCTCAGATTGACAATAGCGAGACCTGTGGGTTTTTCGCGGGTGCCTGATGGGCCCCATGCCACCTCCTGTC
This sequence comes from Bacteroidales bacterium, assembly GCA_003142255.1. Lineage (GTDB taxonomy): Bacteria > Bacteroidota > Bacteroidia > Bacteroidales > VadinHA17 > LD21. The sequence continues at coordinate 2,525 of PLLO01000013.1, forward strand.
CCGGATTTGCCGGGTTGGCAGGCTGCTCGGGAGTACCTATTTTACGATGGCCCATAATTGCAAGTGCCACCTCATCTTTTGAGATAATTGCCTCATGGGTTACCCATTCATATTCCGATTCCGGATAGAGAGGGCGCAGACTGGTGCCGTCGGATTTAACCGTCCATGTTCGCTGGGGTGCTTTACCTCCCGTCTCCCAGCAGAAGACTATTTCGCCCGGGACCCACGGGTTTGCCTGTATATGACCTATCTGGAACGAAACTGAAACCACAATGCCACATTCTCCGGTTTTGAGATCCATCTTTCCTATTCCCGAGGGCCCGGCACCCATTCTTCTCGGACCGAAGTTAGGTTCAATTTTTGTCCCTTCGGGAAGATGCTTCGCAGCTTCTTCTTTCCCAACTCTGAAATAAACTACTCCTTCATCTCCGTCGAGCGCCATGTCGCCTCCGGCACCCATTTCGGCAGGTGTGGTGCCGCAAATTCTCTGGTATCCAGAAGCAGGCTTCAGCTTCCCCGCCTCGCTGTCGGAAAATAATTTCGCAAGGTCAACTTCTATAACCTGAACAGGTCCTCCCATGCGTAAATCTGATCCTTGCTCCCGCGGAATATTCCTCATGAAATAAAGCTTCATTGATTTCCTGCCGACGTTCAGCATCCCGGTAAAGCCGCCTTCGCTTACCTGGACAATGACACCCGTTTTTTCATTGACAGCCATCGCTTCTCCTCTCACCCTGTTCGATCTGAAAATGACCCATTTACCATCTGATGTCCACTGGTTGTGCGTCTGGTAGATCTTCGAATCGCCAGCAGGTTTGCTGGTGAGAAATATGAGTTCAATACCTGTAACAGGATCTTTTACAACTTTTTTCTCAGAAGGGAATCGTGTTCCAATCTGGGCTGTAGCCTGTGAAACAGATAACGTAAAAATTATGATAATCAGAATTACTGCTAAAGTGTATTTTTTCATCATGCTAATTTTTTGTATTTGATTCTCACCGGTGTAGTATCGGAAACGCGTTTTTTAAAGTTCTCCTCGTAATCTGAGTAGGACCCTTCGAACCATACAACCTTTGAATTGCCTTCGAAGGCAAGTATATGAGTCGAGACCCTGTCGAGGAACCATCTGTCGTGAGAGATGATAACCGCGCAGCCGGCAAAGTTTTCAAGACCCTCTTCCAGTGCCCTCAGCGTGTTCACATCTATGTCGTTTGTGGGCTCATCGAGGAGAAGCACATTTGCTCCCGACTTAAGGGTGAGCGCCAGGTGAAGCCTGTTTCGTTCTCCGCCTGAGAGCATGCCGCATTTCTTCTCCTGGTCGGCGCCGCTAAAATTGAACCTGGCGACATAAGCCCTGGCATTTACCAGGCGGTTTCCCACCATAATATCCTGCTGTCCACCTGAAATTACTTCATAAACCGTCTTTGCAGGATCGATATCCTGATGTGCCTGGTCGACATACCCGAGAGAGACTGTATCGCCGATCTCAAATTTGCCTTTCGAGGCTATCTCCTGTCCCATTATCATCCTGAAGAGAGTCGTTTTTCCTGCGCCGTTTGCACCAATTACTCCAACGATTCCATTTGGTGGAAGACTGAAATCGAGATCCTCAAAGAGCAGTTTGTCGCCAAATGATTTGGCCACTTTTGATGCCCGGATGACTTTATCGCCGAGCCTCGGGCCGTTGGGAATAAAGATCTCCAGCTTATCCTCTTTCTGCTTCACATCCTGGTTGAGAAGGTTTTCGTATGCGCCAAGTCTCGCTTTTGATTTTGCACGTCTCGCACTTGGTGACATCCGGACCCACTCAAGCTCGCGTTCAAGAATCTTCCTTCTTTTTACGTTGCCCTTCTCCTCAGCGGCGAGCCTCTTTGTCTTCTGCTCGAGCCACGAGGAATAGTTGCCTTTCCAGGGAATGCCTTCACCTCGGTCGAGCTCGAGGATCCATCCGGCGACATTATCGAGGAAATACCTGTCGTGGGTTATGCATATTACCGTTCCATGATATTGCTTAAGAGTTGTTTCGAGCCACTGTACCGATTCAGCGTCGAGGTGGTTCGTGGGTTCATCGAGAAGAAGAATGTCGGGTTGACGAAGCAGCAGCCTGCAAAGAGCCACGCGCCTCCGTTCGCCTCCTGAAAGTACATTTGCTCTGGCATTGCTTTCGGGGCAGCGGAGCGCATCCATGGCACGCTCAAGCTTATGTTCAATATTCCAGCCGTCGTGGTAGTCGATCTTCTCCTGCAAAACCGCCTGCCTGTCCATCAGGCGCTGCATCTTATCGGGGTTCTCATATACCTCCGGTTCGCCGAAGCTTGTATTTATCTTTTCATATTCCTTTATCAGGTCCATGATCTCCTTTAATCCCTCCTCAACAATCTCGCGAACAGAGCGCGTATCATCGATAAGCGGATCCTGCGGAAGGAATCCTACAGAATAGCCCGGCAGAAAGGTCACCTCTCCCTGGAATTCCTTTTCGACGCCTGCAATTATTTTCATGAGAGTCGATTTCCCCGAGCCGTTCAGTCCAATAATGCCAATCTTCGCTCCAAGGAAGAATGAGAGGGAAATATCCTTAAGCACCTGGCGGTGAGGGGGGAATGTCTTCCCCACCTGGTACATCGAAAAGATAATCTTGTTGTCGTCAGCCATCTGGTTTTGATTTTTTCTAAAATTAAATATTCTGCAATAGCCTGTCAAATTAATTATAAAAAAGAAGAGACGTTCAATTGAACGTCTCTTTAAAAATTAAAATAAATTTTCCTGATTTATTTCTTTTGGAACAGAGCAATTGTATCATCCTGCAGGAGCACCCATAATGAGTAGACCCCTTTTAATGTTCCGATAGGGATATTGAGGCAGCCCAGGGCAGCCACAACGATCACCAGAAACCTGGCCCATGGCTGGAAAGTGAGAAGTCCTATTCCTCCTACAAGGCCAAGGGTCGACATGCATCCCACGAGCAATGGCAGGCTGATGGAAAGAAACCCGACCACAGTCTGTGCTACATCATCGTTACCCACCTGTCCCTTTGCAAAATTAAGCACGAAGAAGATAGCGACAGCGCCAATCAGGCCAATTGCACCAAAGCCTATATGTATCGCCCCTACAACGGTGACGTGCTTTTTCATTTTCGATTCTTTTACAACATTTTCTTCCATGACGTTTATTTTTAATCGTTTTTATTTTTTCATTCCTGTTGTAATGACTGCTAATTTAACGAATTGATGCATTGATTGTTCAAAATTTAATAGTATGAGTATCGGTAATCAATAACATGCTTGTGTTGATTTCCTTCGTTTGCCCCTTACCCTAAAGGGTGCGAAGAACCGAGCACGCAGTGCGAGCTCGACGCAGTCAAAATCAATTACTCCCTTTAGGGCAGGGGCAAATAATTGATTTTCAAGCACAATATTTGTTTTATTATTGATACCCGATAGTCATATTTAATATTTAAGCAACCTTTTTGATTTAAAAACGTACTATTATAAAAGAGTTTTATAATTTTGAACTGAAAACCTGATCAAAATGAAAAAGAAAGTATTATTTGTTGCAGCCCTGGTTTTTATTGCCTGTGCTTTTACTTCCTGTACCAAAACCTGTAAAACATGCAAGCAGGTTGCTTATGTAAACGGTTCGTATGATCATGACGTATCCAGCGATCAGGAATATTGCGGGCTTGAGCTTACCGGCATTGAGGCTCTTGACCCTGTTACGATTGGCAACACCACTACAAAGTGGGAATGTAACTAATAGCGTACTCCCATTAGGGTTACATCATCAACCTGAGGGCTGTCGCCACGCCACTCTTCAAATATCTCATTTAATCTTTCCCCCTGCTTCAGCATTGGCATTCCCTCCATTGCTACAAGTGTTTCCCTGAGCTGATTTGACATGAATTTCTTCTGGTTCGGTCCTCCAAACTGATCGGAATATCCATCGGAGAAGATATAGAATGCATCACCCTTGTGAAGTTCAATTTTATGAAGCGTAAAGGGCAGCATCCTGTAATGGATTGAGGCAGGCATCTTATCGGCACGGTAATGTATAAGTTCACCTTTGCGTACAAGGTAGAGCGGGTTGTTTGCCCCGGCATACCAGAGAATATTCTCATCAAAATCGACTACACAGACTGCAATATCCATTCCATCCTTTACAGAATCCTCATCAGCAACCTGTTTCAATGATTTAATGACTCCTTCACGCAGATTTTCAATTATCTGGTCAGGCATCAGGATATGCTTACCGTTTACTATTTCATTGAGCAAGGTCACTCCCAGCATGCTCATAAATGCCCCGGGGACGCCATGCCCTGTACAGTCGGCTGAAATGATAATCTGCTTGTTCCCCTGCGAGCTTACCCAGTAAAAATCGCCACTCACAATGGCCAGCGGTTTATAAAGAACAAAATGCTCAAGCTTGTCGCTGAATAGTTCGAGTGAAGGAATAAGCGCTGTCTGGATTCGCTTGGCGTACATAATGGAATCGGTGATATGCTTCTTCTGATAGGCAATCTGATCGCGCTGCGCTTCAGCAAGATCTCGCTGCTGCTCTATTTCGTCCTTCTGCATGGAGATTATCCTGTTCTTCTCCTCAAGCCTTATATTGGCCTCCTTCTTGATTTTATAACCCCTGTATATGTAGTAACCAAGGAAGCTCACAAGAAGCAGCGCCAGAATTACAAAATAAAGTATCAGCTTTTGTTTTTCCAGGGTGGCAAGCTGAATTTTGATCTTCCCCTCCTGCTCGCCAATCTTTTTAAGCTGACCATCGATCATTGAAATCTGCGATGAGATCTTTTCCTTCTGCCTTGCCAGCGTATCCTGCTGTACCCTTACAGACTCCTGCTGAACAACGATGGTCTGCTTTTGTGTCGTAATCTCACCTTTCTGCTTGTTTATCTGGACAAGCTGGAAATTAAGTACCTTCTGTTTTTCAAGAAGTGTTTTCTCCTTGGCTGTTATTTCCTTATCGAGACTGTCAAGAAGAACTTTCTGCCTGAGTATTTCGGCCTTCTGCTTTTCAATCTCCATTTGCTGCTGTCTTACCGTCTCCTTCTGAACCGTCAGGTCGGCATCGGTTATAACAAAAAGATTCTCCCAGTCTTCCTTTGTTTTGATTGCCTGAGCAAGGAAGTTGGAGTTTACAGACATGCCTGCCTTTTTGATAAGATCTTCATTTGCCTCGAATTTCGGATGGCCGTTTACAGCCACAAAATTTATCATTGATTCACGGAATTCATATCCCTCTGTAATAAGCATTGTCTGGTGTCCCTCCAGTTTTGCTTTTACCTTGTTAAGATTGAATCCGCTTGCTTTGTTAACATATAAAACCTGCGTATGCAGGATCTTTTCCTCGCTTCTGAAGGCAATAAGCTGAATCGGTTTGTTCTGAATTGTTTTCCTTGTTTTTGCCAGGTTCCCCATCTCCCAAAGCAGCTCCGATGTGGGATCAAGTATTCCTATCCTGAAAACAGATGAGTCGGCAAAACCAGGACCGTAATCAATATATTTTGCCATATCAAAGATATAGACAGCTCTCGTGGAGTTGTCAAACCCACCCTGGCCAAAGGATCCGGAAACTGTAAAAAACAACCCTGCAAAGAGTATAACCGCTTTAATTAAACCTTTTTGCCTCATCATTTCCTGGTATTTATTATTACGAAATTGCATATTTTTATTCAGTTAAGCAAATATCAGTTTTAATCGGGTTGTAATTAATGTTGATAAATTGTTAATAACTGCAGGCTTGATGCAATACAAGGGAATTATCTTATAGTAAATTTATGAAACTTTTCACAAGCTGAAAAATGGTCTTGAATATCAATGAATTACAACTCTCCGATAAATCAATAGTAATTGTAGAAGACGATCTTCCCTCGATAAGGTACTATGAAACTCTCCTGAGAAGTTCAGGTGCAAATATCACAACCTTCAGAAACGGAAAAGAATTCGTTGATTATATCAGCCAGCCCGACATTAAGATTGATATTGTCTTCATGGATTTCCTGATACCTCTCATCAACGGAATTGAATGCCTGCGCGCATTCCGCAAGAACAGGAAGAATGTTCCCGTTCTCATGCTTACGGCCTACTCTTCGGAACAGTGCAAAACAGAGGCATACCTTGCAGGATGCAATGAATATGTGCTTAAGCCAATCTATCCCGAAAAAATATTCTTCCTGCTTGAGAAATACCTCTGGCACCAGCCTTCAACATCGCTGGTATCCTGATCTTTTACTGCCCAAGTTTCTTTTGTATTCCCATATAAGCAGCATAATAATCCTCCAGCTTCTTGTTTATCTCGGTTCCCAGGTTGGTCTCTCCTGCTGCGTCACATGTATTTGCCACCCGTGAGGTAAACTGAATTGCCGACTGGATCTCATAATCAGCAGAACTGATGATATATGGGGTTTGTTTCATGTAATAATTAAGCTGCTCATAATAATGGGCGCAGAGTGCGCGGGTCATCTCTATCCCCTTCGCCTTGTCGCCGGCATTAAAATATCCTTCTATCAGGTCAGGAACATATGGGTCGTATGGGATAATATCAAGAGGAAATGTCTTCATGCAGTAGTCAAGCACCTCAACTGCCTTTTCTTTCTTCCCCTGATGCGAAAGCGCATTTGCCAGCTTTGCATAATTAAGCCGGGCCCTTACCACCAGAAGTGTACGCTTGTGGTTGTAATCAATGTCAACCTTTTTGTCATTCGCGCCGCCCCATGCAAATTTCTTCATCATATTCTGATAAAGGATATCCGGATCGATCCTTCCGTATTCCACCCAGCTTTTATTTTCCGATTTAATCGGCACAAAACGGTATGCAAGGCCTTCAAGTTGAAAATATTCTTCAAGCCCCAGGGCATCGTTATTATACCCGGTTACAAAGTATATCGGGCGTTCCCAGTCGTTGTGGGCAATGATATCAAGAACAATAAGCTGGCTCTTCAGGATCGAATTTCCCTTAAGTTTAATATCGATGTAAGGAACAATCTTTGCCGAATCCTCAGGTTTGACTGCTCCCGAGGCAATAACCTTTCTTGCATCGACCGGTATTCTTATTGTCCGGGTCGGAATTATATCAAGAACTTCTGTCGGCGAAACCTGGACCTTGGTGCCCTGGTTTTCGCTGTTCACCCAATTGATTACTGTTTTTATATCGACAGGGTCCTTTGTCTTTTCAATAATGAAAGTCTGGTTATTAATACCGTCGTAATATTTTTTGGTCGGAAGAGTAACAGGAAGAGGATCCGAACTGTAAGTTTTAAGCTTCATCTGGTCGATATACCAGTCTGTATTGAGAAGCATCAGGTTGCAAACCCTTATATCGGTTCTTTTACCCTCAACTTCCTGTGCATACCAGAGAGGGAAGGTGTCGTTGTCGCCGTTTGTAAAAAGAATAGAGTTCGGTGCGCACGATTCAAGGTAATTAAACGCAACATCGCGTGTCAGGTAACGTCCCGACCTGTCGTGGTCGTGCCAGTTTTGCGATCCCATTATCACAGGTACCGCAAGGAATGAAAGCAGGCCTGCGACCGGCGCTGCCAGTTTCTCTCCCGTAAGTTTAGAAAGGAGCTCAAAAAGGAAGAGTACACCAAGGCCTATCCATACAGAAAAGAAATAAAACGATCCGGCGTATGCATAATCCCTCTCCCTTGGCTGGTTGGGATACTGGTTAAGGTAAAAGACTATAGCAATGCCCGTCATTATGAAAAGCAGTGCGATTATCCACCAGTTCTTACTATCCCTGTTTACCTGGTAGAAAAGCCCGGCCAGCCCAAGCAGCAAGGGCAGCAGGAAGTATCTGTTCCTGGAAGGATCATTTTTCTGATCAGAAGGCAAATCAGGTGTCCCAACCCTGGGTGTATCAATGAAATTTATTCCGGTGATCCAGTTACCGTTTATTGCGCCGCCTGTTCCCTGTGTGTCATTCTGCTTACCGGCAAAGTTCCACATGAAATACCTGAAGTACAAATAATTAAACTGGTACTTGAACATAAACCTCACGTTTTCGGTGAAGCGTGGTTTCTTTAAAATTGTCTTCCTGCCTGACTGGTCCGTGACCTGAAGAGGTACACCGTTTGTTCCTCCCCACTGCTTATAAGCTTCAATATGATCGGCCTGATCGCTCCACATTCTGGGGAAGAGGGTGAAAAATCTCTCATCATAGACTCTTTCGAGGTCATGATGCGTAATCACATATTTATCCTTTTCGAGTGCATAGACTGCCTTGCCGTCTTTATAATCAAGCACAGGAGCATTATAATAGGGCCCTCTGAAAAGCGGCCTTTCGCCATACTGTTCCCTGTTAATGAAATAAAGAAGGGTGAAGGGGTTGCTTGGATTGTCTTCATTAAGCGGAGTGGAAGCCGACGACCTGATGACAATAATGGCCATCGATGAATAACCGATCATTATAACCAATATTGAAGTGAGCATCGTACTCAGTACAACCCTGTCCTTCGCGATGTATAGCAATGTGGCGCCTGCCACAGCAGTAAGCACCAGGATATTAACAACTGCCGAACCCGAAACGACCCATATGCCTGTAAAGAAAAGAGCAGCGATAGCCAGAAGCCCGTTCTTTGAATTGTTTTCAGAATTGCGCGAGAATTGTATTGCGGCAACCAGTAATAGCGCCATAATTAAAACATGAAAGATCATCCCTGAATTGTGCGGGAGATGAAGAGTGTTCACAAAGAAGAGATCAAATTTTGAGGAGATGGCCACAACCCCCGGCATAATTCCCCACATCAGCAGGGCAAGCATGACGAAAGAGACTGCAAGAGAAATGGCAAAGCCTTTCCAGGAAAATTCAAATTTCCTGAAATAATAAACAAGTCCCATTGCTGGAATAGTCAGGAGATTGAGAAGGTGAACGCCTATAGAAAGGCCCATAAGGAAAGCAATAAGGATTATCCACCTGTCGGCATACTTTTCATCCGCACAGTCTTCCCATTTCAGGATAGCCCAGAAAACCACAGCAGTAAAAAATGATGACGAGGCATATACCTCACCCTCGACTGCCGAGAACCAGAATGAATCTGAAAATGTATAAGCAAGTGCTCCGACAACTCCGGCTGCCATCACTGCTATAATCCTTGCAGGTGTGAAGCTCTCCTCATCCTTTATGAGGATCTTCCTTGCAAGATGGGTAATTGTCCAGAAAAGAAAGAGAATAGTAAAGGCGCTGGCCAGAGCCGACATGGAGTTGACCATGGGAGCTATTTTCGAAACATTCCCGCCGGCAAAATGAGAAAAGAAATTTGCCATTACCATAAATACCGGGTTTCCCGGAGGATGGCCCACTTCAAGTTTATAACCGGAGGCAATGAATTCACCGCAGTCCCAAAGGCTGGCAGTTGGTTCAATGGTCATGAGATAGGTGACTGCCGCGACTGCAAAAACCACCCATCCTGTTATATTATTTATTGACTTGTACTTTTTCATCGTGACACTCGTTTTACTGAAGAGCTGAGATAAAAGACCAGATGACGAAAGTAATTATTTTTTTCAAATCATAAACCCTTGCTACAACCTCACATTTTTAGCTATTTTTGAGCTTTATTGGCAATATGAAAATCCGCGATACAATACTCCTGATAATATTTTTGTTATCACCTGTCATCATAAATGCGCAGTATTTTGATACGGGGCAGGATCCGGCAAATCTCAGGTGGATGCAGATAAAGACCGGAAAATACACTGTAATTTATCCCAGGAAATACGGCAAAGAGGGCATCGAATTTGCAAAATCGCTCGACAAGTCAAATTCAGCTCTCGCGAGCCTCTTCCCTGAAATGAAATTCAGGCTGCCCGTTGTCATTCATAGTTTTACGGTCGAATCAAACGGCTACGTAGCCTGGGCTCCTAAACGGATGGAGATATTCCCTACCCCGGAACAAAATACAATTCCCCTTGACACAAAAAGCCAGTTGACCCTTCATGAGCTGGCACATGTGATGCAAATGGAGTCGCTGAACTCGGGAACTTCAAAATTTCTTTCATATTTTCTCGGACAACAGATGACAGGCGCACTTGCTTCGTTGATGCCTTTATGGTTCATGGAGGGCGATGCGGTTTTCTCAGAGAGTATCCTCTCCGAATCAGGAAGGGGACGAAGTCCTGATTTCCAGAAAACACTCAAGGCAATTGCCATCGAGAAAGAGCATGTTTACAATTACGCCAAAATGGTTTGCGGCTCATTCAGGGATTACACTCCCGACCATTATCAGTTCGGATACCAGATGGTTACCTGGTCGCTCGCCTCAACCGACCTTAATCTCTGGAACAGGATTCTGAACTTTACCGCCAACGAGCCATTCACCATAAATCCTGTCAACATAAGCCTCAAAAAGAATAGCGGTCTGACAAAAAAGATGCTTTATGATCAGACCTTCGATGTCCTTAAGAATCAATGGCAAAAAGATATCGCTGCAAGCGGAGCGCAGCCATATGTACCGATGAACCCTGATAAAAAGAAGCATTATATCAATTATAACTCTCCCGTTTTTGCAGGAAGAGACTCGATCATTGCCGTAAAAACATCCCTGACCGATCCCCCGTCATTCGTGCTCATCAATCCTTCTTTAAAAACAGAAAAGAGAATTCATGTGCCGGGCAACATTTATCCCTATTTCATATCTTACGGAAATGGCATGATCGTATGGGTTGAAACCATCGTTGATCCGCGCTGGGCAAACCGCGAGTACTCTGTAATAAAACTTAAAAACCTGAAGACAGGAATAACAAAGCAGCTGACCCACAGATCAAGGTATATGGCAGCTTCAGTATCTCCTGACGGAAACATTATCGCAGCCGTTGAAAACAGCTATGATAACCAGAACAGCCTGGTATTACTTGGCACATCCGATGGAATTCTTCAGAAGAGCATTCCCGTTCCGGGAAATTCTTCAATCCAGCAACCCCGCTGGTCGGATGACGGCAAAAAGATCACTGTTATTTTCTTAACAGATGCCGGCGAAGGGATCATGTCATATTCTCCGGCAGAAAACATATGGTATACCCTTGTTGAAGCAGGAAGAAATGACCTTCAGTCTGCGCAATCAAGGAATGATTCCCTGTTTTTCACCAGCTCCGTTTCGGGAGTTGAAAACGGATTCCTGCTGACACCCGGAGGAAAATTGATTGAGATCACAAATTCAAGGTTCGGTGCTAACAACATGATCGTTACCGGATCAAAAATAATATTCAATGATTACACCTCGGCAGGCAACGATATTTGCATGGCCATTCTGCCGGGCAAAGAAAAGGAACCTTACTCTTCAGAAAAGCGCAGCTCTTTCCTTGCCAGCAGGTTTGACATCAAGCCGGCACAACAGGAAGACAATGGAAAGGATTACACGCCTCAGCCGTACCGGAAGTGGCAGCATCTCTTCAACCTCCACAGCTGGATGCCATTTTATACTGATATAAACTCAATCGAATCGAATCCTCAGACCCTGCGTCCGGGCATCACTCTTCTTTCGCAAAACGTACTGAGCACTCTCACTGCCACTGCGGGATATGAATACTCTGCTGAAAAGAGAAATATGATTCACACCAACATTACCTGGAACGGATGGTACCCGGTACTGCAGTCACAGCTCGATTACGGAAGCGTCCCTGAAATATATGGGGGCAGATCCGATCAGAAGCCGAAGTCTCCCGGTCAGGGATACCATTTCGTAAATACCCTTTCGCTCCCGCTTAATTTCAATACCGGAAATTTCTCACAGTTCGTTTATCTTGCCGGTTCTACAAATTACCAGAAAAATTACATGTTCGTAAGCGACACATCAGGGTATGATGTGGGGCAAATACAGTTTGCCGGGAGGTTCTATTTCTACAATTATTACAAATCAGCTTATCGTGATATTTATCCAAGGTGGGCTCAGATTATCGAATTATTTTACTCCGCTTGGCCATATGACAATCAGTTTTTCGGTCCTGATTTATACCTGAAAACCGCATTTTATTTCCCGGGAATTTTCAGGAATAACAGCATAAAAATCAGGCTTGAAACAGAGCATCAATATTTTCGACTGCCACACCTTTCATATAACCGGATCGATTTCCCGCGAAGCTATACCAACATTATTTCCGGAAAGCTTGATTTAATGTCGGTCGATTATGAAGCCCCTCTCCTGTACCCCGATTTCAATATTTCTTCGGTTTTTTACCTTACAAGGATACGTGGCGGGGTCTTCTATGATCTTGCCAGGGGATATGATAATTATTATCTTGAATTGCAGAATGGGAGCCTTGTGGCAACATCACCACCTACTATCGGGCCCGATATTTTCAGTTCCTTTGGCGGTGAGCTCCTTGCAGATTTTCATCTTTTCAGGATCCCCTACAGGATTTCAGGAGGAGTGCAGGCAGCATGGAAAAGTATCGGTACGGTTCCGGCTTTTGAAATGGTGTTCAAAATGGACATAAACGGAACGACTATCGGAAGAAGGCCGCAATACTGATCTTAGCCAAGCCGGCGGGCGTTTTCCTTAATAATCTCCCATGCTTTTTCAACATGACCAAACGTGACGTTTGTCTGGCCGGTGACCATCCTGAGGGTGTATTTACCGTTAACCATTGTGTGCGAGAGATATATCCTGCCGCTGTCGTTAATCTGGTGGTTGATCTTTTCATTCAGTGAATTCAGCTCTTTCTCATCGCGGCCTTCCGGGCAATATCTGAAACATACAACGTTGATGACAACGGGGGCAAGGATCTCAAAGTCAGGCTCTTTCAATATCATCTCTTTAAGCCTGGCAGCAAAGCCGATATGTTCCCGGATCTTCTTCTGAAGCCCCTCGGTTCCATACGATCTTATCACGCTCCATAGTTTAAGCGCCCGGAATCTTCTTCCAAGCGGAATTCCCCAGTCGCGGTAATCATTTACGGTCCCCCTTGTCCTTGTTTTAAGATACTCGGGCAATATTTCGAAGGTTTTGATAAGTGCATCTGCATCCTTTATGAAGAAAGCCGTGCAGTCGAAATTTGTGAACATCCACTTGTGAGGGTTGAACAGGAGGCTGTCGACATATTCCTTCCCGTCGATCATCCACCTGAATTCGGGCAAAATAAGAGCCGTGCCGGCCATTGCGGCATCGACATGAAGCCATATATCATTTTTGCTGCAGATCTCTCCTATGGCCCTTAAAGGGTCAACGGCAGTGGTTCCGGTAGTTCCGATTGTGGCAACAACGCAGCATGGTATAAATCCTTTTTCCCTGTCTTCTTCTATTGCCTTCTGAAGCAAAGCCGGGTCCATGGAAAAATCATCCCTGACATCTATTTTCACAAGGTTTTTTATACCGATGCCGCAAATTTTTACAGCCTTATCGACAGATGAGTGAGCCTGCCCGGAACAATAAACCCTGAGCCTGCCGGCAGAACCGGAACCTTCATCGTTGACTGCAAACGAAGTGACTTTTTCCCTTGCTGTTATAATCGCTGCAAGAGTTGCGGAAGATGCTGAGTCCTGGATAACTCCTTCGAAGGTCGAAGGAAGTCCAGTCATCTCTCTCAGCCAGATTATCATTTTCTCTTCCAGCTCAGTCGCAGCAGGTGATGTTTCCCAGTTCATACATTGCGAGCCAAGAGTTGCTGTTATCATTTCTGCAAGAACGGAAGGAGGGCTGCTGTTTGCAGGGAAATACGCAAAAAAATCGGGACTTTGCCAGTGGGTTATTCCCGGCATGATTATCTCATCCAGATCGCGCATGAAATTCTCAAAGGGCTCTGGCTCTTCAGGTGGCGACGATGGTATTTTATTGAATATTTCTCCGGGCTTGACTCCCGATTTCACAGGATAATTTTCGACATTCTCAAGATACATGGCCATCCATTCCACAAGAGAATGGGCATGCTTCCGGAATTCATCAGGAGTCATCGCAGAATTATTATTTTACCGTTTCGGCAAGGAGGATTATTGTATTTGCCTTTACCTCTATCACTCCCCCGTTTATCTCATATCTTGTTTCATTCCCCTGCTGGTCGACCATTATTACCGGGCCGTTATCGAGGGTCGAAATTATTGGAGCATGGTCCTTCAATACCTGGAACGAGCCCTTCTTTCCAGGAACTCTTATTGATTTGATGTCCCCTTCAAAAACTTTTTTATCGGGAGTGATGATCTCTATTTTCATCCGGGAATATATTATCTCGACTGGGCCAGAATTTTCTCGCCTTTCTCGATGGCATCTTCAATTGTTCCGACGAGCATGAATGCTGCTTCAGGGTACTGATCAACCTTACCCTCCATAATCATATTAAATCCCTTAATGGTATCCTCTATCGACACGAGAGCACCCTTGATGCCGGTGAACTGTTCGGCAACCTGGAATGGCTGTGAAAGGAATCTCTGTACTCTTCTTGCCCTGTGGACGACAAGCTTGTCTTCTTCTGAGAGCTCGTCCATACCAAGAATTGCGATGATATCCTGAAGTTCATTATATCTCTGGAGCAGCTCTTTTACCCGCTGGGCACAGTTATAGTGTGCTTCACCTATGATGTCGGGAGCAAGTATCCTTGAGGTTGAATCAAGAGGGTCAACAGCAGGGTAGATACCAAGTTCTGATATTTTACGGCTGAGAACCGTGGTAGCATCGAGGTGGGCAAATGTAGTTGCCGGGGCCGGGTCGGTCAGGTCGTCAGCCGGTACGTAAACTGCCTGAACGGAAGTGATTGATCCGTGTCTTGTCGATGTGATTCGTTCCTGCATGATCCCCATTTCGGTAGCCAGCGTAGGCTGGTATCCTACTGCTGAAGGCATCCTTCCAAGAAGGGCTGATACTTCAGAGCCGGCCTGTGTGAAACGGAATACGTTATCCATGAAGAAGAGAATATCCCTTCCGCCGCTCTTGCCGTCGCCGTCCCTGAAATGTTCTGCAACCGACAATCCCGAGAGGGCAACTCTTGCCCTTGCTCCCGGAGGTTCGTTCATCTGACCGAACACTAGTGCCAGTTTTGATTCCTTAAGTGCTTTCATGTCTACTTTTGAAAGGTCCCATCCTCCCTTTTCCATGCTCTCGAGGAATTCTTTTCCGTAGGATATAACTCCTGCCTCAAGCATATCGCGGAGAAGGTCGTTTCCCTCCCTTGTTCTTTCGCCAACACCTGCAAATACAGATAACCCGGAATAGGTTTTGGCAATATTGTTTATAAGTTCAAGTATCACAACAGTTTTGCCGACTCCGGCACCGCCAAAGAGGCCTATTTTTCCTCCCTTTGAATATGGCTCGATGAGGTCAATGACTTTAATACCGGTATAGAGAATATCTTTTTCAGTCGACAGATCTTCGTACTTGGGCGGCTTCCTGTGAATCGGATAGCCTCCTGTTTTATCGAGCGGGCCAATGCCGTCAATTGCTTCCCCCGTTACATTCATCAGTCGTCCCTTGATCTGTTCTCCTATCGGCATTGTGATTGGCAATCCTGTCGCAACAACATCCATTCCCCTGCGAAGGCCGTCGGTTGAATCCATGGCAATCGTACGGACAGTATTCTCGCCGATGTGCTGTTGGCATTCGACTACAAGAGTGGTGCCATTATCCCTTTTGATCTCAAGTGCATCATAAATATCAGGCAGGTCTGTTCCCTGCCTTTCAAACATAACGTCGACGACTGGTCCGATGATCTGACTGATTTTCCCGATATTCTGTGACATGTTCTTAATTAATTTAAATTCTTTTCCAGAAGATACAAATTTAATAATTTTTGAAGATGATACAGCCCCATAAATTATAAATTCAGTAAATTAATCTGTCTTATAGATTAAGATTCCCCATCCCTCCGCCGGATGGTGGATTCATACGGGAATGACAGCTAAATTAAGTCTGAAAATAAAGTAATACATCAGGGAGATTCCTCATTCCTCCGCCGGCCGGCGGATTCATTCGGAATGACATATCATCTGGTATAACGAAGGGGTAAGGTTAGGCGATTCGCACAGGCGAATCGCCTAACCTTACAATATTTACCCAAAAAGCCCTGTCATTCCGAGCGCAGCGAGGAATCTCCTTATACCTTCTTCTGTACTTTGTTTAAAAGCATTGTCATTCCTCGCTGCGCTCGGAATCTTTCTAATATTCTCCAACGATTTCTTTTTGTCAGTTAATTCTTAATGATATATCTTTATGTCAGTTACTAACATTTAACCCTAAAACAGTTCATATGAAAAAAAATTTACTCCTCATACTTGTAGTCTTGATGGCGCTTCCTGCATTAAATGCCCAGTTTTCAGGGGTGGGCGGAGGCCTGGCCTTCAGCTCTGGTTATCACTTTCATGATATTAATTTTGTTGGAAACAAGAGCGGAAACCTTGCATTATCATTAAAGGGAATTTATAAGATCAGTGTGCCTATCGAGGTATCGCCTTCATTTACTTTTTTCTATCCTCATGTATGGAAGGATGTCAATGAAAAGGAAATCATAACGACAATGATGTTAGATGTAAATGGTCATTATATCTTCAATTCACTTGACAAATTTGAATTCTATGGTCTTGCAGGTCTCGATGTTCTTCTTGCATGGAATAATACTAAATACGCCGGGGCCGCAGCAGCTACCTATAAAGAGAGCGATAATGCCATTGGCCTTAATATCGGAGCAGGATCATATATGAAACTCACCAATCAGTTTGACCTTTATCTCGAAGCAAAATATATCGTCAGCAAATATAATCAGTTCATGCTCAATGCGGGCATTCTAATAAATATTGACTGGCTTAAAAAACACGAGGATACCGGGATAAATTAATGATCCCGTCCTATGAGGGAGATGGCAAGATTTGTCATCTCCTTTTTTCTTGATTCGTCGACCGAAACTTTCTGCAGGAATCCAAAAGCCTTGTTGATATAGTCGTATGCAAGTGTCTCCGTAATTTCCCTTAAGTTTATCTGCTCGTACAATTCAACTACTTTTCTGACCTTAACGTCCGGATCCGGCTCGCTTCCCGAAAAGAGCTCCTGCAACTGCTTTACCTGAGTGCCGGTTGCTGTCTCCATTGCTTTTACGAAAGGGAAGGTTTTTTTGTTGGCAACGATATCGCCGCCCTGCGTTTTTCCGAAAACCTTTGTATCGCCCCATACATCCAGGAGATCATCCTGCACCTGGAAAGCAAGCCCCAGGTTACGGCCAAACTCATAAAGCAGCTCCGCGTCCTTATCATCTGCTCCGCCTATTATAGCGCCTGTCTTGACAGCAGCAGCAACAAGCACGGCTGTCTTTAGCTCTATCATCCTCAGGTACTCCTCATGCGATACGATAGAGGCTTTTTCATAATCCATGTCGAGCTGCTGGCCGATACACACTTCAATAGCTGCCTTATTATAAACCCTGAAGACTTTAAGAAGCTTGTCTGCCGGAGCCTGCATTATACAATCGTTAGCCACAAAAGCCATAACATCGCCTGAAAGAATAGCCTGGTTTGTATCCCATTTTGCATGAACCGTCGGGAAGTTTCTCCTTACCGGAGCATTGTCCATTATGTCATCATGAACAAGGGTGAAATTGTGGAATATTTCGAGTCCTATTGCCGGAAGAACAGCTTCGTCAATCGTATCGCTGTAAAGGTTACAGGCCATTAGAGCCAATACCGGGCGAAGTCTCTTGCCGCCGATGGAAAGAATATATTTTACAGGGTCAGTGAGCCTTGAAGCTTCCCTGTTATAGGAAAGATTTTTCAGAGCTCTGTCAACTACCTCCTTAAGTCCGGAATGATTGTACATGCTGTTTTAGGAACTATACCTTCCTGAATTTGATTATTCGTTCAGTGCATTGGCTCCGCTCACTACCTCGAGGATCTGGTTGGTGATCGCTGCCTGCCGTGCCTTGTTGTACTGCAGTGCAAGATCCTTGATCATCTGCGTAGCGTTATCGGTGGCCTTGTGCATCGATGTCATCCTTGCCCCGTGCTCTGCAACAAAGGAATCAAGAATTGCCTTATAGAACTGTATCTTCAGTGATTTTGGAATAAGCTCTTTGACGATTTCCTCTTTTGCCGGTTCATAAATATAGTCAACTGGTGCAGATTTGCCGACAACAGAATTCACCGCTTCAACCGGCAGGAACTGTTCAACCGTCAGGTTCTGAACGGCAGCGTTCTTAAACTGGTTATAAACGATATCAACTTTGTCATAATCGCCGTTTACAAACGCAGCCATGATTTCCTCTGCAATTACATTTACATTTTCGAAAGTGAGATTATTGAAAATGGCATTGCGTTCAGGCAGCATCTTCAGGTTCTGTCTCCTGAGGTAATCGAATCCCTTCTTACCAATAGTCAGAAAGGTAACGTTTCCCTTATTGAACTGCTCAGGGTATTTCTCCGATACGACTCGCCGGGCCTCTTTTATGACATTCGAGTTAAAGGCTCCGCACAGGCCCCGGTTTGATGTCACAACAACAATAAGGATCTTTTCCGGGTCCGAGATGCGGCCATATACATTTTCAATTTCTGAATCGATAAGGCTTTGCGAGAGACCTACCAGTATCTCATGCAGTTTATTGGCATAAGGCCTCAGCCTGACGATCTTGTCCTGCGCCCTTCTTAGCTTGGCGGCAGAAACCATCTTCATGGCAGCGGTGATCTGTTTGGTAGATTTAACAGATGCTATTCGTATCCTTATCGCTTTAAAATTAGCCATCTTCGACTTAATTATTCATCCCGGAGCCTTAATTGCCCGGCTTGTATTTCATTGCCAGGTCGATGGCAACTTTTTCAAGCACTTTTGTAATATCATCGTTTAGTACGCCATCGCGGAGCTTGTCAAGAACATCGCGGTGCTTAAGGTCCAGAAATTCTATATAATCCTTTTCAAAATCTCTAACCTTGTTTACAGGTATATCTTTCAGAAGGCCCTTGGTCCCGCAATAAATAATTGCGATTTGTTTTTCAACCGGGATCGGAGCATATTGCAACTGCTTTAGTATTTCGACGTTCCTTGCTCCCTTGTTAAGAGTAGCCAGGGTTGTGGCATCGAGGTCGGATCCGAACTTGGAGAATGCTTCAAGCTCCCGGTACTGTGCCTGGTCGACCTTCAGCGTCCCTGCGATCTTCTTCATTGATTTGATCTGGGCATTTCCCCCTACCCTCGATACTGAAATACCTACGTTGATAGCGGGACGGACTCCTGCGTTGAAGAGTGCCGACTCCAGAAATATCTGACCGTCAGTGATCGAGATCACGTTTGTCGGAATATATGCCGAAACGTCTCCGGCCTGGGTTTCTATTATAGGAAGCGCTGTAAGAGATCCGCCTCCTTTTATCATGTGCTTAATTGAATCAGGAATATCGTTCATCTGTTTTGCCACCTCATCAGATTCAATAATTTTAGCGGCTCTTTCAAGCAGTCGTGAATGGAGGTAAAAGACATCTCCAGGGTATGCTTCACGTCCTGGCGGGCGGCGCAGAAGCAGGGAGACTTCCCTGTACGACACGGCCTGTTTGGACAAATCGTCGTAGATGATAAGCGCATCGCGGCCGGTGTCCCTGAAAAATTCGCCGATAGCAGCTCCGGCAAATGGAGCATAGAACTGCAGTGCGGCAGGATCTGAAGCTGTAGCCAGAACAACTACTGAATACTCAAGTGCTCCATACTCTTCCAGTGTCTTGGCAATGTTAGCAACGGTAGAGCCTTTTTGTCCTATTGCCACGTAAATGCAATAGACAGGCTTCCCTTTTTCAAAGTTGCTTCTCTGGTTTATGATCGTATCAATTGCTATTGCTGTTTTCCCAGTCTGCCTGTCACCGATTATAAGCTCTCTCTGTCCGCGGCCTATTGGGATCATTGCATCAATAGCCTTTATACCTGTCTGGAGCGGTTGTTTTACCGGCTGGCGGAAGATAACCCCGGGGGCTTTTCTTTCAAATGGCAAATTAAACAGCTTTCCTTTTATCGGTCCTTTGCCGTCAAGCGGCTGCCCGGTCGGAGAGATAACCCTGCCCAGCAACCCTTCACCAACGTTTATTGATGCTATACGGCCTGTTCTCTTGACGATATCTCCCTCGTTAATTTCTTCCGTTGGGCCGAGAAGAACAGCTCCGATATTATCCTCTTCAAGGTTCAGGACAATGGCCTCCATCCCGTTCTCGAACTCTATCAGCTCATTCGATTCTACATTTAAAAGTCCGTAAATACGGGCAATGCCGTCACCAACTGTTAGTACAGTCCCAACCTCCTGGAGTTCAACGCCTGTCTGGATCCCTTCGAGTTGTTGCCGGAGAATTTCCGAAACTTCTGCTGGTTTAATATTTGCCATATTGTTTAAACTTAAAATACCTGTAAATTTCTTTCCTACGCTGTCAGGGAGATCCCTTTCAGCTCTTTTTCAATTTTGCGGAGCTTGCTCCTTACGCTTGCATCAATCAAGTCGTACTCAATCCTGAGAACAAATCCGCCAATTATATTTTTATCTACAACTTCAGTAAGGTCGACTTTTGTTTTAAATATTCCTTCTATCAGTGTAGAAACCTGTTCCCTGATCCCTGCGTCTACTTTTACGGCAGTTGTCAGAACTGATTCCGTGATCCCTTTATATTTTTTTGTTTCGTGCTTAAATGCCCTTGCCATAGCAGGAAGGAAACTTTCTCTCTCCTTCCGTACTACCAGGTCAATGAAGGAGAGAGTTAATTTTTCGACATTTTTTTCTAATATCCTGTGAAGTATACCAGTCTTTTTTGATGGTACAATTATCGGGCTATACAGAAATTCCTTCATTTCCGGCATCTCGCATATTTTGGAAATAAAGATCATGTCGTTATACACTTTATCGAGTATCTTTTTCTCGATTGCCGATTCAAAGAGAGCGCGTGAGTATCTGACGGATATTTTGCTGTCGTTCATCTGTAAAGCTATGTGCTAATTCTTGTTAAGGTCGATATCCTTAAGGTACTTATCGATCAGCTTTGTTTGTTCGTTGCTCTTTGAAAGTTTCTCTCCCAGTATCTTGGAGGCAATATCAATGGAGAGGCTTGCCACCTGTTCGTGGATTTCCGAGAGGGCCTTTGCCTTTTCGTGCTCAATGCCGGCCTTGGCTCTTTCTACTATTTTTTCCGCCTCTTCCGTTGCTTTTCCCTTGGCTTCTCCGATAAGCTTGTCGCGGACATCCCTTGCCTCTTTGAGGATCACTTCGCGTTCTTCGCGGGCTTTCTTGAGGATTGCTTCATTATCGCTCAGGAGCTTTAGCATGTCTTCGCGCGCCTTCTCTGCTGAAGCCAGGGAGCCTTTAATCATTTCGTCCCTTGCCTTTACGGCAGAGAGGATCGGCTTCCAGGCAAATTTCGTCAGCAGGAAAAAGAAGAGGCCGAAGATCAGAATTGACCAGAAGACCAGTCCTATTCCGGGGGAAGTAAGACTATTTGCCAGTAATATCATATTCTGTAAATTAAATCGTTAAAAATTAAAAGAAGACCTGCAACCAACCGTTGCAGGCTTCTCTGTTTCTTCTCTTATCCTTTAGCAATAAGAGCAACGACAATTGCGAACAGTGCAGCTCCTTCAACAAGAGCCGCAGCAATGATCATGGCCATCTGTATCTTAGAATAAGCCTCCGGCTGCCTTGCTATGGCATCCATTGCCGAACCGCCGATTCTTCCGATACCAAGTCCAGCGCCTATCACTGCAAGACCTGCTCCAATTGCTGCCATTGTACCTGTCATAATTCAGATTTTTAGTTAAACAATAATATTAATGATGCTCTTCCGGCATTGCCATTCCGATGAACAGCGATGAAAGAAGAGTAAAAATATATGCCTGAAGGAATGCCACAAGAAGCTCGAGGCAATCCATGAAAATCACAAAGAAGATTGAAACCGGGGCAATAGAAAGGGAGTTGAAAATAAATATAAGGCAGATCAGGCTCAGCACAATGATATGACCTGCTGTAATATTGGCAAAGAGTCGGATCATGAGTGCGAACGGTTTTGAAAACAGGCCGATGATCTCTACCGGTATCATAATTATAAGAAGCCAGATTGGAACTCCCGGTGGAAAAAAGATATGCTTCCAATAGGTTTTGTTGCCGCTGAACTGGGTAACGAAAAATGTACATGCAGCCAATACAAATGTGAGGGCAATGTTCCCAGTCACATTTGCTCCGAACGGCGGCGGAAAAGGAATAAGCCCCATCACATTGTTAATGAGTATAAAAAAGAACACGGACAATAGGTAGGGCATGTATTTTTCATAGTGATGCTCCCCCATGTTTGGGATGGCAATATCGTCGCGGATAAACATAATCACCGGTTCAAGGAAGCTCTGGATGCCCCTTGGATAGCTTATCCCTGTTTTCTTATATGAACGAGAGAGGGAAATGAAAAGCCAAAGGCCTATCAATGCTGCAGCTAACATCCCGACCACGGTTTTTGTCACTGAAAAATCAAGGGGTTTGTTTTTCTCATCGATCTCACCGGCTTCATTGGTCATAAAAATTTTCCCTTTGAGATCACCTTCTTCCTGAACCTTATAGCCTTTAAATATTTTACCGTCAGCCAGCTTTTTCGATGAAAAGATATCGAGGCCCTTCTCCCTGCTGTAAAGAATTACCGGAAGGTAAATGGCCACTCCCTCTCCGTTCTTTTTTGTCAGGAGATGCCATTCGTGAGAGTCGGCAATATGATCAAGAATAAATGTGCTGGCATCAAAGGCAGTTGAATCTTTTTTCGGGACCGGCTCTTCCTGGGCTGATAACGGAATAGAAAATGCCGCAAGCAGAAAAATATAAAAGAGTCGTGTGAGAATCCTGTTTTTCAAAATCCGTGCCTGTTATAAAGATTTGTGCTTCAGTGTTTTCAATATAACAAATATTAAAAACAAAGTGAATGTTAAATATAAGACAAAAAATAATATCACAGATGATAATCCGGTTTTTTTAGCAATTAAAAACCAGAAGAAAACGAAGACCAGCTCCATGAGGAATTTAAGGCTCACAGAGACAAGAGTGTGCATGACTTTTGAATCCGGTTCTTTCGATTGTCCCCTGAAAAAAAGAGCCATGGATATGAATATGATGGCCATAAAAACGGACGATGCAATTGCCACCTCGCGGGTTCTGAATCCGGCGCTGAACAGATTATTGATAAGAAATGCCGCCGAAATGAGCAGGATGCCAAGAAGTATGAGCAGAATAGAATATTTTAAAAGTGGTTTCAAGTGAAGGTTTATTTTATAAAATCCTTAACCGTAAAATAGATCGCGGCAAATACACCAAGAAGGGAGAGAATTATTGTGAAGACAGGCGTTTGCCATCCCGTCAGCTTATCGAGCTTGACCCCGCCCAGGGTGGGCAACAGGATTAATGCGACCATCTGAAATGCAAGGCCCGAATACCTTCCAAAGTCTTTTATCCCCTTATTTGACGACTTTGTCTGGTTCTTTTTCTTTTGGGATTCCTGCTCCTCCATTGGTGATGTTTTCACTCATTTTACAGTTTCCGGAGAATAGGGCTCCGGGTTCAATAGAAAGTTTTGATGTTGCTATATCGCCAAGAATTTTTGAAGAAGCTTTAAGAATAAGCAATTGATTTACGCCGATCTTTCCCTCGATGCTGCCGGATACTTCGGAGTTTTTGCAGATGATTTCGCCTTTTACTTTTCCTGTCGGACCGATAACCACCTTCCCTCTTGTCGACAGGTTGCCGGAAAGTGTTCCGTCAATCCTGATATCGCCAGTGGATTTTATATCGCCGGTAATATCGGTGCCGTTGCTTATAAGGTTTATAGCAGCTGTTTCAGTCTCGTTGTATTTTGCCATAGCGGTTAGAATTTATAAGATATAAACTTAATAACTGACAAATATAAAAACTATTGCAAAGAAAAATAATATGTCTGCCCCTAAATCCCCTGAAGGGGACTTAAAAATTACTTCAATAAAGCCCCCTTCAGGGGGTTGGGGGCATCGGATCATAGGCCCACTTGAGGTAGATTGATCCCCATGTAAAGCCGCCGCCGAAAGCAGCAAGTATAAGAATATCGCCCTTCTTCAGCCTTTTTTCATATTCCCATATACACAACGGAATTGTCGCATTAGTTGTGTTTCCATAGTTTTGAATATTTATCATCACCTTCTCAGGAGGGAGACCCATTCTCCGCCCGGTAGCGTCAATGATCCGCAGGTTTGCCTGGTGCGGGACCAGCCAGGTTATATCTTCAGATTTAAGATTGTTGCGTTCCATTATCTCAGCAGCCACGTTTGCCATGTTAACCACGGCAAATTTGAATACGCTCTGTCCTTCCTGGTAAAGATAATGTTCCTTTGCATCGATCGTCTCATGGGAAGCAGGTTTTACCGAACCCCCTGCTTTAAGATGGAGATATTTTCTTCCCGATCCGTCGGTATAAAAAATATGATCTATTATACCATAATCTTCTTCAGTTGGCTCAAGCAGGATAGCCCCGGCTGCATCGCCGAAGAGCGGGCATTGTGAACGATCGGTATAATCAGTGATCGAAGACATCTTGTCGGTTCCGACAACTATTACCTTTTTGTATTGTCCGGTCTCGACATATGCAGCTGCTGTCTGAAGGGCGAACAGAAAACCAGAGCAGGCGGCATTAATATCAAAGCTAAAGGCATTTTTTATTCCAACCTTGTCGGAGATTATATTTGCAGTCGCAGGGAAAAACATGTCGGGAGTGACTGTTGCACAGATAAGCAGGTCAATTTCTTCAGGGGCAGTTCCTGTCTTTTCAAGCAAGCCCTTTACTGCCTCGAATCCCATATCGGAGCTTCCGAGGCCTTCGCCTTTCAATATTCTTCGTTCCTTTATTCCGACGCGCTGCATTATCCACTCGTCGGAAGTGTCGACCATTTTTGAAAGCTCATGGTTGGTAAGCCTGTACTCCGGAACCCATGCATGGATCCCGGTTATGGCAGCTCGTAATTTACCCATAATTAAATTGCCTCTTTAATCTTTTGAGCAAGGTTGACATGAACGACCGCCCAGGTCTGAAGAATCATGTTCATGATAGCCTTTCTCCTTGAAATGCCATGACCAATCACGACATTTGCATTTATGCCGATAATCGGCGTTCCCCCTATACTTTCGAAATCAAGTCTGTCAAAATAGGCATCCTGGAGATTCCTTAACTTGTAAACATGGTGGAAGGCTTCAGTCTGCTTTAGTATGACGTTGCCGACGAACCCGTCGCAGACAATGACATCAGCCATTGTTTCCTGGAAGAGTCCGTTAGCTTCGATGTTCCCTTCAAAATTGATCCCCGGATGTTCCTTCATCAGTTCATAGGCTGCCTTTACTGCCGGGGTTCCTTTTGATTCTTCTTCTCCTATATTCAGAAGCCTTACCCTTGGATTGGTTACTTCAAGCACATATTTTGCAAATATGCTTCCAAGCATCCCGTACTGAAGAAGTACGTCAGGCTTACAGTCTATATTAAGCCCGACATCGAGGATAACCGCATTGCGGTCATCAATGGCAGGCAGCATGGTTGCAAGGGCAGGACGAAGAACTCCGGGGATGGCGCCTACGGTGTATGTTGCGCCTACCAGCATTGCTCCGGTATTCCCGGCACTGCAAAATCCATCTATCTTCCCTTCTTTCAGCATCCTGTAGCCCACAGCAATGCTGGAATCCGGTTTCTGGGCATATGCCTTTGCCGGAATGTCACCCATTCCAATAACCTGGGAAGTATGAACGATTTTGAAACAGGATGGTTTTATCTTCATCTCCTCCAGTTTCTTAAGAATGGAGGGCTCATCGCCAATGAGAACAAGCTCATCGGCAGAAGATAAGTGCATCAGGGAATCAACAGCACCTTCCACAATTGCATCGGGCGCATAATCACCACCCATAACATCAAGGCCTATTTTCATAGAATTACAGGTTGGTTAAACCACGTCAGGCAGTTGCCTTCTTTTCAATAGCAAGCTTGCCCCTGTAAAAACCGCACTCTGGGCAAACCCTATGAAACTGAACCGAAGATCCGCAGTTTGAACAAGTGGATATAGTAGGTGCAGTTGCTTTATAATGAGTTCTGCGCTTGGCTGTTCTTGCTTTCGAGTGTTTACGTTTGGGATTTGGCATTTTTTCTCTGTTTAATTGTTGTTCATTAATTTCTTCAATTCGTCCCACCTGGGATCATTTGTAATTTCCTCGTCTGCAATATGTTCCTTCAGCTTCTTCAGCATTTCGGGATCACAGGCGGATTTCCCGTTCTCATCTACGGAGTGCACTCTCTGAATCGGCATGGCAAGGAGAATGTACTCATAAAAGTACTGGCGAAGGTCAAGTTCATTCTCATCTGCCGGCAGGGTAATGATATCAGGGTCGCTGTCATCGCTTACACGGCCGAATTTAACCAGGAACCTGTTCTCACAGCTTAACGGCTGCCGGAACAGTTCCAGACACCTGTCGCACGAGATATTAACACTCCCTTCGATCCTGATAGAAAGGTCAATGTGAGTAGCAAGCTTATCTGCTTCAACCACCGCTGTCAGGCTTCCTTCCTTTATCTCCGATTCTTCAAACTGGTCAAAAAACTCTTTGTTAATCTCAAAATTATAAGAGTGATATCCTTCTTTCAAACCTCCTATTGGTATGGTAAATAAAACGGACATCTCTGCAAATTTTGGTTTGCAAAAATATGAAAGCTTCTTTAATTAAAAAAATTATCAACAAAAAAGTAACACTTTCCGCTGTAAACAGCCAAATACCGTTAAAAAACCGTTATTCACCGATTTACCATAACTCTCCCTTTCAGGTTGAAGTATTTTTGACACAGATATAAAATCTTAATTATGGGACATAAAGATAAATATTGTGAAAATCGCAGGGAGCATCATCCTAGAGTTAGCATAGGGATCTTTTTCGTCCTGCTCGGGGTTGCTCTTCTGGTGGCGACGAATGATATGCTTCACCTCGGAAGTGTAAAGGAATACTTTACATGGGAGACAGCTATGATATTCATCGGCGTTTTGCTTCTTCTCAACCTCCAATTTACCGGAGGGTTGCTGCTTATAGCGGGAGGTGCCTGGTTCCTGATGAAAGATTATTACGGCGGAATCCCCGATGCGATGAAAACCTTTTACTGGCCGGGTGTAATAGCCCTGCTTGGGTTATCATTTATAATTTCTTCCTTCTTTAAACGGAATCGTCAGAAAATTAATTAAAAATCAAATAAATTTACAGCTATGGAAACAAATAATAATTACATGGATGAGCGCCATAAACAGAGGCACGAGCATCATCATCTTACAAACAACAGGGCAATTATAGGAGTGGTACTGGTTCTTGCCGGATTGTTCCTGGTCATCAGAAATACCGGGTTTTTCCCCGAATTCATTGATCATGTGATCTTCAGCTTCCCAATGCTTCTTGTAGTTATCGGGCTTATTATGACACTGGGGTCATCTGAAAAAACAGGAGGGATCATCGTAATGGCCGTTGGCGGGTTCTTTATGATTCCCCGGCTCTTCGAGGAAACATTCCACATGTACGACATGTTCTGGCCATCGATATTTATTATCATTGGCATAATCTTTATCGTCTCAAAGAGGAAGGGATGGCGTTCGGTGGGCACTACCGGAGCTACGGGCGATGATTACATAGATTATGTGAACGTATTCAGCGGCGGTGAGCGCCAGGTTGTTTCCGAAAATTTCAGGGGAGGCAGGATTTCGTCAGTGTTTGGCGGAATAGAACTTGACCTTACCAAAGCTAAGCTGGCTCCTGGCAGAAATGAAATTGAGATTGCATGCGTTTTCGGCGGTGCTACAATCATTGTACCTGATAACTGGTATGTGACGATAGAAGTTACTCCTGTGCTAGGAGGATTCAGCGACTCACGCAAAATTGCCCCGGGCCGCTCGGTTGATTCAACAAGTCAGCTGGTGATCAAAGGTGCAGTTGTATTTGGCGGAGGTGAAGTAAAAAGTTATTAATCAATAAAGATGAAACATCCTGTCCTTGGCAACAGGGTACGTATGATAGTATGGTGGCTGGCCTGGCTCTTTCTTTCGCTGGGCCAGGCACTTTTATTTTATTATGCTTTTGGCAGTTATACAAATATCAGCATTGTCGATTCAATAGCATCATTGCTTATTTTTTCCGGGATTGCCCTGTCGATATGGTATCCATTCAACTTCTTCAACAAGAGCGGAGCCAGGCCATCTTCTCTCATTATGAACCTTGTCCTTACGGGAGTTGTCTCAGTATCTCTCTGGATCTTCATCACAAAGATGATATTGCTCCTCGTGTTCCCCCAGGAAAATAATTACCAGCAGTACTGGGATGCCACATTCCCTTACAGGGTTGGAATAGGAGTTTCTATCTATGCAATAATAATCCTTACGTACTTTCTCTTCGAGAGCCTTACAAACCTGTCGGAGAAGAATGCCCGTGAGGCAAAGCTCGAAAGCCTGGTAAAGGAGACCGAGCTTAAAATGCTGAGATCGCAGATCAATCCCCATTTCCTCTTCAACAGCCTTAACTCGATAAGCTCTCTTACCGTCACTGATCCTGAAAAGGCAAGGAGCATGGTTGTAAAGCTTTCTGATTTCATGAGGTATGCCCTCTCAAGGAAGGATGAGCAGCCTGTTTCATTCAGGAGCGAGCTCGATAACCTGAGGCTTTATCTGGATATAGAAAAAGTAAGGTTTGGCGACAGACTTTCTACTGAAGAGCATATCGAAGGAATAACCCTGGAGGCGAAAATTCCCGTGATGCTTCTTCAGCCACTATATGAAAATGCCGTTAAGCACGGGGTATATGAAAGCACAGGCTGTGTCAGTATTGTAACAACTGCCGGAGTATCTGAAGGTATCCTTGCAATCACTATCAGCAATAGCTACGAGAACGGGGTCTCGTCGGCAAAAGGAACAGGAACAGGGCTGCTGAATGTAATAAGAAGGCTCGAACTCACTTATGGCAACAAAGCTTCCCTCAGGACTGAAAAAAAGGATGGCATGTTTACCGTGAACCTGTACATGCCGGCAGAATTTGCTTAAACAAATTTTCTCTTCATAAATGAAAAAATTAAGAACAGTTATAATCGATGATGAGGCTCCGGCAAGGGAGCTCATGAGGTATTATCTTAAAGATTCTCCTGAACTTGACATTATTGCTGAATGTGCAGACGGTTTTTCGGGTTTAAAGACTATCTCCGAATTGAAACCGGATCTGGTTTTTCTGGATATCCAGATGCCCCGGCTCACCGGTTTCGAACTAATTGAGGTCATGACTGAGAGGCCGGCAATAATCTTCACAACAGCGTATGATCAGTTCGCAATTAAGGCATTTGAAATGAATGCCGTGGATTATCTTTTGAAACCCTTCCCAAAGGAACGCCTTCGTGAAGCCATTAACAAAGTGATTAAAAGATCCAGCCCTGAAAAAGCAGAAAGAATTCCCCCCTCCAGGCTTATCGAAAAGATGCCCGAGCAGGCCGGTCCTCTCAACCGCATTGTAGTCAGAAAGGGAAATGCAATAAATCTCATTCCTATAGACCAGGTGCGCTACATTGCAGCCGAGGACGATTATGTGATGGTTTACCATTCAACAGGAAAGGCTCTTAAGCAGCAGACCATGAAGTTTTATGAAGATAACCTTCCGGGAACTGATTTTGTAAGAGTGCACCGCTCATATATTGTCCGGATACAGGACATCAACCGTATTGAACCGTACGGAAAAGACAATCATGTAGCGATTCTTAAATCAGGCGAAAAGCTGCCGGTCAGCAGGGCCGGGTACAAACATCTGAAGGAAGAGTTAAACTTCTGAAGTAGTGAAATGGCTATGAAAGAGCCAGATATGAATAACCTCCGGTTACGCCGGGGGTTATTCACATTATGCCACATTCGTGGCAATGATATTTTAAAAGTGGTCAAATATATTTATTTCTTCAAACGATTCTCTTTTTTGCTTCTCAAAACCGATAATGAAAACGGTTTGTACCGCTTAAACCTGAATAGAGGAACCGGATCATAGCCATGCGTTCCTCCGGGACGGCATCTCAATATCCTGTTGAGCCCCATTGCAAAACCCGTAAAAGGTCCGTGGATTTTAAGTGCATCCAGCATGTACTGAGAGCATGTAGGGATATGCCGGCATGCGGGTCCTAAGAATGGAGAAATTGTGTACTTGTAAAAATGCACAGGCAGTGCAAGAATATAGGATAATATCTTTTTTACTACTTTTGCCACCCTTCAAAGATAGCAAAAACGGGCTTGCAGGGTCAGCTTACCGACCATTACAATCCTGAAAACAAAACGATCAATCTCAGCCCGGATGTTTATAGCGGAAGAAGCCGGTAATCACCTCCCTTTCACTTCAAGCCATTTGGTGTACTTGTGGATTGACCGTATTATTGCCCAGACCACAACTGCGGCAATGAAGAGTATTAACCAGATCCGGGTAAAGTATATCCGTTCTGAAAGGTAAAAGTTCCTGAAGATATCGAGCAGGAAGAAAATAACGAAGATGTTCACGAAACTGTTGTATTCCCTCTTGAACACGTTGCGGATCGAGAAGGAAATCTTTGACGGAATATATTTTATTGAGAAGGGAATAAACGAGCCTGCTTTTTCTGACCATTTATCATATGCCTCTCCGAATTTTCTTCTCAGGAACTGCTCTTCGGCAAACATTATCCTCTCGTAATAAAGCCAGTATACAAGGCAGAAAACCACAGTGAACCAGGCAGATCTCAGGAAAAGAACAGGTCCCAGCCACATGAAAAAATTGCCGACATAAAGCGGATGCCTTACTATGGAATAGACACCTGTCACGTTAAGTTCATCTGCAATCTGGCCGGCATCAGTGTTGCGTCCAGAGGTGTTCTTTGGTGCAAAACCTACAGTAATAATTCTTATTGCCTCTCCCAGCATGCTTATGCCAAGAAAGATCATTTCGTCCCTCAGGTCAAAAATTATTGCCTGCCTGTTTCCGAGATACATCATCACAAGGCCGGCGGCAATTAAAATTACCGGGAGCCAGCTTCTTCTTTTAAAAAGCCAGTTGCCGCTGTTTTCAAATTCATGAATAAGTGCCATAAATACTAATATTGCTGCGGCAAAAGTAGGAAAATTCCAGAAACTCTGCTTTATGTGAATACTTGAGATCCTGACTTTTATTACCTGTTGCTTTTTTAGTGCATTGAATTTTCGAATCGGCCTCATATTTTTCAAAAAACAAATATTTGAAGTTGTTTGAACGTTTATTTTAGAAAGAATTTCTATCTTTATCAGTTGTACTTAAAACATTTATGCAATGGCAAGTCTCAAGTTTCTATTGGGTTTGATCCCGTCAACTGCTAAAATTGAACAGGCTGAGAAGGCTCTGATAGCTGAATTTGACAAGCTCAATGCTTTCGCAAAGTCAGATACCCTGAAAAAATTCACGGAACTAAAAGAATTGGTCGCCTCATCCTCATTCCTTCAGAAAAAGAAAGAGATTGAATCATTAAGCTTTAAGGGTTCTGAGGAGTATGCCAGGGAGAAAGAGTTTCTTTCTCTGCAGAAAGCAAAGGATATAGTTCTCTATTTCAGAACTATCGGAGGTTCATCTCTGAAAAAATTCCAGGAACTTGACGGATCTGATAAGATCAAAGGGTATGAATCCCTCGAAAAACTTGTCCAGTCTCTCGAGTTCAGGGAAAAATCAAAATCAAAAGAATTCAAGGGATCAGATGATGAGAAGAAGCTCCAGGAATTCAACAGGCTTAAATCAAGTTCAGAAATTAAGGAATATTACACATTTAAAAAATCGAAGGAGTATACCAACTTCCTGAATACAGATGGTTCAACCCGCCTTGCCAGGTATAATGAGCTTAAGGAATATGTCGTCACTCCGGAATTCAAGGAAAAGAAAAGTTACCTGCTCGATAAGAAAAGATTCGGAAAGAGCGATATGTTCAAGGAGCTTCAGGAGTTCGACAAGCTTAAAAAAGATAAGGATATTCTCTGGTACTTCAAAATTAAGGATTCAGATAAATTTTATGTTCTGAAGAACAGGGAGCTGACTTTCAGCGACGAATTTGAAGGAGATAATCTGAACACGAAAACATGGCTCACAAACTACTTCTGGGGAGATAAAATTCTTCATGACAGGTATTCCGTTGAGATTGACATGCAGGCATATACCGAAAAGGATAATTTCGAGATAAGGAACAGTATCCTGAAGATCATTACAAAGCCACAGAAGGTACAGGGGAAAGTATGGTCCGGCGCCGACGGCTTTAAGACTAAGGAATTTGCCTTCACTTCGGGGCTTATTAATACCGGGAAAAGCTTCAGACAGAAATATGGAACATTCACTGCGAAGATCAAGCTTGGCGATCCTTCTGTAAAATCGGCTTTCTGGATGCTTGCCGATCAGATTACCCCGCATATCGACGTATGCCGGACATTGAACGGCAAGGTTGCCGTTAACTATTTTGCCTCTGTAAATAAAAAGGCAAAAGCTTCCGTCGGATCAAAATATGCAAATGACTTCTTTATCTTCTCACTCGAATGGAGTGCCGATAAGCTTGTCTGGAAAATCAATAATACCGAAGTTCTTACCCAGACATCAGATGTTCCGCAGGAACCGATGTATATCCTCTTCTCAGGAGGCCTCGACAAGCCTGTTAACAGCATGACATCCATGGAGATCGACTGGGTTAGAGTATATCAGCCGAAGAAATAATATTATTTGAATTCATATTTTAATAGGACATGTGATCGCATGTCCTATTTTTTTAAAAATCGTTTAACAATAAATACATACAGGCATGAAAAACATTTTTATAGAACTGACAGATACCAATGACACCAAAATTCTTTTGAACGTTATGCATATAGCATGGATTGAAACCGGGAAAAACGGTGTAAGTATCAAGTCCAATTTGGTAAATTATTCCTTCCCGACCAAAGTAAAAGAATCATACGAACAGGTTAAATCGTTAATTGCCTCTCTGAATTCAGACTAATAAATTTTATCGTTTTCATCGTTTACTTGTAACTTTTTGCCTTACATAACGTCTTTGCATTGTAAAACGTTTTATGACTGTCAGGGAGTATAACAGAGCTGTTGAGGAGTTCGCTGATGCCGTTTACCGGTTCATCCGTGCTGATCTGAAAGATGATGATCGTGCAAATGATATCGTCCAGGACAGCTATGAAAAGCTCTGGCGGCATGTCGCTGAAATAGAATACAGGGTCGTGAAATCATGGCTTTTTTCGACAGCCTATCACAATATGATCGACATAATCAGGAAGGAAAAGAGAGTAACTCAGCTCGACGAATCACACGAAGAGGATTTGTTAATTAATTCGCAATACTCCGATCTGAATGAAATCCTTCATGCTGCACTGTCGAGACTCCCTGAACAGCAGAAATCGGTTATCCTTCTGCGGGATTATGAAGGATATAGCTATGAAGAGATCGGGCAGATAGCAGGACTCACTGAAGCCCAGGTCAAAATAAATATATACAGGGGAAGGATTGCCCTTAAAAATTACATTGGTAAAATTGAAACTATAATCTAGTCATGAAGCCCGACAGATCAAACTACGAAACATGGTTAATCGACTGGCTCGACGGAACTCTCACCGCTCAGCAGACGGATGAGCTCATGGCTTTTCTCAATCAGAACCCCGATATCAGGGAAGAGGCAGATTCAATTATGATTGCCAGGATATCTCCGGCCAATGATGCTTTTTCCGGGAAGGAAAAGCTTTTGAAATCCTCTGCAGAAATTGAAATATCACAGATAGAATTTCTTTCTGCCTCGTATCTTGAAGGTGACCTCTCCCCGGAACAGAAGGCCGACTTGTTTCAGAATATTGAGCTGAACCCGGCTAACAGGGAATTCTTCGATAAAATCCAGAAAACAAAGCTTGACCCTCCCGTGGTCAGTTACAGGCATAAAAACAATCTTAAGAGAATCACGCTTGCTTCAAAAATTACCAGGATCGCAGTGATCGGACTAAGCGCCGCAGCAGTACTGGTATTTATTCTGTTAAACCATATGTTCATCCCGCGCCAGGTCGCACAAAACAGCCCTGCGGTTGCAGTTATGACCCCAGATATAATTTATATCCAACAGCCGATTATCCTTAAAGACAGGAATTATGGACACTTCTTCCCCCGGATTGAAAAGAACATAATGAAAGCCGGCACAGAAATCCCTGCCTATGCTATTAACGATCATCCGGTTCAGCAGAATATACCTGATCCCAATGCAGGAATAGAAAGAATCCAGGGACCCGATCTGATTGCTTTCACCAGTCTCCCTGTAATCGGTACAAACCCTGAAAATATCAGCCCTGCACTGATTGCATCGTCGATTAATTATACTGCGCCGGCTTACGATGATGAAAGAAGCTGGCTGAACCGGTTTGTCGCCAGAACATTCCGCGAAAAGATCCTTAAGGAAAACAAGGGTGCCGATAAGCCGCTGCAAAGCTATGAGCTTGCTGAAGCAGGAATTGAAGGACTTAATAAACTGCTGGGCTGGCAGATGGCGCTTGTTAAAACAAATGATAACGCAGGGGAACTTAAGTCTCTTTATTTCAGCTCTAAAGTACTGAAATTCAACGCTCCTGTCAGAAAAACTACTGAACTGCAGTAACTTTTGCATGACGTTTCCCGTCACAGCATAAGAAACATATAAATTGATAATCATGAAAAAGATCGGAATAATTGTATTGCTTACAATAATTATTAGTCAGGGCTTCAGCCAGGCGTCTTCTGCTGAAAAAAGAGGAGACAGCCCTGCAGCAGTTGCTGCTGATTCGAACAGCATAACAAAGGTAGTTGTCGGCCACGACCGGCTTGCCTATGTTGATAAGGGTGATGAAATTAATGTTAGGGTCGGGAACAGGGGATTGAATATCCTTGAATCGCTTGAGGGAAAGTTTCCAAAATTAGAGGTCGAAAAATATAACGACTACAATTCATTTAATCGTGAAGATAATGATGATCATAAGGATTCAAAGGAGCACAGAAGAACCCATTTCAAGGGCCATTGGGCCGGATGTGAGGTCGGCTTTAATAATTACGTGACCAACAATTACAACTTTTCCCTGCCTGCAGGAATTGAATATATGTCGCTTAATTCCGGAAAAGCAATGAACTTCAACCTTAACTTTTCTCAGCTGAGTATCGGACTTTGTAGACATATCGGGTTTGTAACGGGTCTTGGCCTTAGCTGGAATAACTACAAATTCGACGGAAATAATAACATCCAGAAAGATGCCGGTGGTAACATTATCATATTGGATCCCGGCGAAACCCTTAAGAAATCAAAGCTGGCAACACTTTATCTCGATCTTCCGGTTCTGTTCGAGATCCAGATACCGACCGATCACCAGCGTATTAACATTGCTGCAGGACCCATCGGCGCAATAAAGATTAGCTCTCATTCCAAAATGGAATTTGAAAACGGCGATAAGGTAAAGTCTGACGGCGATTTCAGCCTTAACATGCTGAGGTACGGTGCAACAGCCCGGATAGGCTATGAGAACCTTGAGATCTATGGTACTTACTACATAACGCCTCTTTTCAAACACGGAAAGGGTCCCGGAGGCGTTGATCTGTTCCCGTTTGAGATCGGACTTGCCTTCTCAATCTGATAAGGATTTTCATCGCTGGTATCAAAGTATTTGATTAATGCCGCTTACAGAGTATATTTGTAATGGTCAACATTAACTGGGATAATGGCAGATGAAATACTTTCCCCGAGGGAATTAAGAAGATACAGCAGACAGATAATGATCCCAGAAATCGGCACCGCCGGTCAGGAAAACCTTAAAAAATCAAAGGTCCTGGTCGTCGGTGCCGGTGGTTTGGGGTGTCCGGTTCTCCAGTACCTGGTTGCGGCAGGTGTTGGAAAAGTTGCCATTGTTGAATACGACATGGTTGATGAAACCAACCTCCAGCGTCAGATACTTTATGGTTCAGACGACGTAGGCAAGCTCAAATCAATAATCGCAAAAAACCGTCTTGACCATCTCAATCCACTTGTTGAGACCGAGATATTCAATCTCAGGCTTGATGCTGCAAACGCCCTGCGCATCATTAAGGATTTTGATATCGTTGTCGACGCAACCGACAACATAGAATCAAGGTATATCATCAATGATGCCTGCGTCATTCTCAATAAGCCGATGGTCCACGGTGCAATTTATAAATACGAGGGACAGATTTCTGTATTTAATTATAACGGGGGGCCGACATACAGGTGCTACAACCCGGCAGTAAATGAAAAAGAATTCAGGAATCCGGCTCCTGCTCAGGTTGGCGTAACAGGAGTTCTTCCGGGGATTACCGGGACTTTCATGGCTAATGAAGTGATCAAAATAATAACAGGTTCAGGAAAGGTATTGTCGGGACAGGTGCTTCTTTTCAATATTGCGGAAAATTCCTTCCGCCTGATACATGTAAAAAACAACCCTGAAAATCACAATATTACAAACCCGGGAGCCAATCAGTCTGCAGGGTAATTACAATCTTGATCAAATAAATTAACTTTGACCCCCGTTATCTGCCCTGCTGGCAGTTATCCGTTGGTTTATGAAGCTGTTATTAAAATTCCTGAAAATATTTGCCGTGATGGTCATTATAATCACGGTCGGCCTTTTCGCCGCATCATTTTTACTGCAGGACAAAGTTACAGGACTGATCCTGAAATCGTTCAACAAAAATATCCAGACAAAATTTGAGTTTGAGTCGTCACACCTTTCCTTTCTGAGAAAATTTCCTAAAGCCTCACTGGACCTTAAGAACGTACTGGTTCACTCATCTTCTGGCTTTGATGCTGCCTCCTTTGGCAATACAAATACAGACACTCTTTTATTTGCCAGATCAGTAATTGCCGAATTCAGCATAACCGACATTATCCATGGCATCTATAACATCGACAGGATAGGAGTTAAGCAGGGACGGCTGAATATTTTCACCGACGCTGCAGGTCTCGTCAATTATGAAATAAGTGCAAATACCGGCCAAGTATCAGTTTATAATTTCACCATAAACCTCGACAGGATAAATGCTTCGGATATTATTGCAACATATAATGATGTGGCCAAAAAACTGTTTATCAGGGGATTGATTGATAACGGCAGGATGAAAAGCAGGATCTCCGGCAATGATATTGATTTCACTGCCGAGGGAGATATGCGGATTGATAAATTCGCTCTTTACGGTTTCACTATCAGCAGAAGCATAGAAGCTGCCATTGACATTACCCTGCACAGCTCGCCTAAGGGTATCATGTTCAGCAAAGGGAGCCTGTCCATTGATAAAATTAATTTCGGCCTTAGCGGCTTTATTTCAAAAGATGATATACTTGATCTTGCGGTCAGGGGCGACAACATCGATATTTCAGGCATTAAGAAGTACCTGCCCGAAAAGTACAATGAGAAGATCGCTGCTTATGACCCCTCGGGTATACTCAATATCAGGAGTACTATAAAAGGGCTGATGACAAGAACTATAAATCCTGTAATAAAAATAAATTTTGATCTCTCAAAGGGCCATGTTTCTTACCTGAATTCAGCTCTTAACATCAATGCCCTCTCTTTCAATGGTTACTTTACCAATGGTGCTAAAATGAACCCCGAAACCAGTACCGTCACTTTAAATGATGTTGCCGGGACACTCGGATCTGCTCAGTATTCAGGGTCGCTGTCACTGTCGGATTTCAATCCCCCGGAAGGCACCATGCATCTCAAAGGGAAGCTCATTCCTTCAGAACTAAAGGAGTTCTTCAATCTACGCGATATTTCCACTGCAAAAGGGAGCATCGATTTTATCCTCACATTAGCGGGCAAAGTGCCTGCCGTTGAGAAATTTTCAGTATCTGATTTCCTTGCCCTGGGCCCTGTAGCTGATCTGAATTTCAATTCATTCGGAATCGGTTTACACAACGACCGGATAATGGTCGATAAAGTAAGCGGCAACCTTTTCGTTTCAGATACCGTTACCGCGAAAGATCTTAAATTCAGCTACCATAAGCATGATTTTAACCTTAACGGCACTTTTATAAACCTGCCGGGGTGGCTTACGGGGAAACCTGTTATCCTGACAGCCGATGCTGCCTTAACTGCTAAAACTATAAGGCCGGAACTTCTTTTTCCTTCGCTTTCAGACACGTCCTCAGTGAATAATACTGCATACATTCTTCCAGGGGATGTGATCCTGGATCTTGATTTCAGATTTGACAATTTTGAATACAAGATTTTCAGCGCTGAAAAAATAAGAGGTTCAATGAGCTACAAGCCGGGGATATTCAACTTTAAAGCTCTGAAATTTAATTCAATGGAAGGCTCTGTCTCAGGTAATGGTTTCGTACTCCAGAACAAGGATAAATCATTTCTCGGGAGGGTCACATTCGACCTTGAATCGGTTAATATCAACACGGCTTTCAAAGTGTTTCATAACTTCGGCCAGGATTTTATAAAAGCTGAAAATCTTGCAGGAAATATTTCAGGCCATATTTCTGTGCTTGTCCCGACTGATTCTTTGTTTAAGCCAGCCATTAAATCGATATCTGCCGAGGGAAAGTACATTGTTGAAAACGGAGCGCTGGTCGATTTCAAACCTATCCAGGCACTCTCTTCCTTCATCGAGATATCTGAACTCAAAAACATTCATTTTGAGAAGCTCGAGAATGAATTTTTCATCAGGAATAATTACTTGTACATCCCTCAGATGGATGTGAAATCATCGGCTGCCAGTCTGACTATCAGCGGCAAGCACAGCTTTGATAATGATTACGAATATCATGTAAAGATACTGCTGTCGGAAATGCTCAGTAATAAGATCAGGAAGCCAAAGCCCAATACCACTGAATTTGGTGCCATTAAGGAAGACGGGCTGGGTCGTACCTCGATGCTGTTGAAAGTAGTCAACAAAGGAGAAGATGTCAAGGTAAGCTACGACGTCAAGGCTGCAGGAAGCCAGATAAAGAGCGATATTAAATCGGAACGGCAGACGCTTAAAACAATTCTGAACCAGGAGTATGGATGGTTTAAAAAGGACACTGTCGCAACACCCGCCCCGGCAAAATCTGCGCCCCGGTTTAAAATAGCATGGGGAGATGCAGATACGGCAAAAGTTGAAGTGGAGGAACCGCCAGTGAAGAAAAATGATTTCCCGCTGAAAAACCTCTTTAGGAAAAAATAACTAAATTCATAAGCTTAAATCTATTGCGGTGAACAATTACCGGCACAAAACCAACTGGATGCTTTTTCTTTTCCTGTTCGCAATATTGACCGGACTTGGATCTCTGATATACACACGATTTCTTGTGAATATCCTCAAAAATGAGGAGAGAATTAAGGTTGAACAATGGGCAGAGGCTACAAGGCTCATTTCCATGCCCGACTCGAGCCATACCGAATTCCTCTCATCAATAATTGAAAATAACATCAGCGTTCCGGTAATCCTTACCGATGAGGCCGAAACGATTATCGGATCAAAGAATTTCGATGAGAACAGAATGCGCGATCCGGGTTTTCTCTATTCTCAGCTCAGGAAGATAAAGAATAAACCTATTGTAATTGATCTCGGAAACGGACACAGATCGATGATATATTACAAGGATAGTTTAATTCTTATTCAGTTGAATTATTATCCATATGTACAGCTTGCCATAATACTTCTTTTTATACTGGTGGCTTATCTCGCCTTCAACTCTTCAAGGAAAGCTGAAGAGAACCAGGTGTGGGTAAGCATGTCGAAGGAGACAGCCCACCAGCTTGGGACACCAACATCATCCCTGGCCGGATGGGTTGAGATGCTTTATGACAAATATCCTGAAGTATCGCTTACAAATGAAATTGCCCTGGATGTTGCAAGGCTTGAAAAGATAACGGAACGGTTCTCAAGGATTGGTGCAAAACCAGCTCTGGCAAAGGATAATATTATTGCAATCATTTCCCGGACAATCGATTACCTCAAGACAAGATCCTCTTCAAAAGTAAAATTCATTCCCCTGTTTGATCCTTCCGAAATAGTCTTTGTTCCGCTTAATGCACCTCTTTTTGAATGGGTGATCGAGAATGTATCAAAGAACGCCATTGATGCAATGGAGGGAAGCGGAGAGATCAGGTTCAATATTTCCCTTACAGATAAAACAATTCTGCTCGATATAACCGATACCGGGAAGGG
Source organism: Bacteroidales bacterium (assembly GCA_003142255.1). GTDB lineage: Bacteria > Bacteroidota > Bacteroidia > Bacteroidales > VadinHA17 > LD21. Next base: position 42,637 of record PLLO01000013.1, read on the forward strand.
AATACCGGGGAATGCATTTAAAAAGATATTCAACCCCGGATATACGACGAAACAGCGGGGCTGGGGATTGGGTCTTTCTCTTGCAAAAAGGATCATTGAAGAGTTCCACAACGGCAAGATTTATGTCAGAAATTCAGAGGTCGGTAAAGGCACTTGCATCAGGATCGTGATGAACAGGGAATAATTAAATATCTATATTTGCAGCCTGCAAATTTCAGTAAATGAACAGGAAGGATATTGAGATAATGGCTCCGGCCGGGTCGTACGAATCACTTTCGGCAGCGATCCAGGGAGGTGCCGATTCTATATATTTCGGCGCTGAGCAGCTGAACATGAGAGCCGGCTCATCAAACAATTTTACGCTCGACGACCTTCGCAAAATTGCAGTCATCTGCAGGGATAAAGGCCTGAAAAGCTACCTGACAGCAAACGTTCCGGTTTATGACAATGAGATCGGACAGATGCATAGTATCATCGATGCAGCTGCCGAAAACAGAATAAATGCCATAATTGCATCAGACCTTTCCGCAATAGAATATGCTTTCAGCAAAGGAGTTGAGGTTCATATTTCGACACAGCTTAATATTTCAAATTCAGAGGCACTTAAATTCTATTCAAAGTGGGCTGATGTTGCCGTTCTGGCCAGAGAGCTTAACCTTGAACAGGTAAAATACATTCACGAATCAATCATAAGCCAGGATATCAGGGGACCAAAAGGAGAACCCGTCAGGATCGAGATGTTTGTTCATGGAGCACTTTGCATGGCTATCTCGGGCAAATGTTACCTAAGCCTTCACGAAAACAACACTTCGGCAAACCGCGGAAACTGTTACCAGACATGCCGGAAGTCGTACCTGGTAACTGAAAAGGAATCGGGGTACCAGCTCGAAATTGACAATGAATTCATAATGTCTCCCAAAGATCTTTGCACAATAGGATTTGTCGATAAAATGATCGATGCAGGAGTAAGGATATTCAAGATTGAAGGAAGGGCAAGATCGGCGGAATATGTGAAGATTGTCACCTCATGTTATGATGAGGCTGTAAAGGCTGTTTTTGACGGCACATACACGGAAGAGAAAATTACAGAATGGCGTAATAGATTATCATCGGTATTCAACAGGGGCTTCTGGGATGGCTATTACCTTGGACAGAAGCTCGGGGAATGGAATACCAGATATGGTTCAAGCGCTACCAAAAGGAAGGTTTACCTTGGAAAGATCACCAATTATTTCACAAAACTGAATGTTGCCGAGATAAAGGTGGAGAACGGTGATCTCTGCAAGGGTGATACTATACTGATAATGGGTCCCACAACCGGGGTAATAGAATACAATGTCGGAGAAATACGCGTTGATCTGCAGCAGACTGATACTGCTAAAAAGGGAGAGCTCTGTTCAATCAAAATTGATGATTACCTCCGAAGGTCCGACAAGGTATATAAGTGGGTCAGTTCCGATGAGCTTAAGAAACAGTGAATAAGCCTGTTCGCCAGTCTATTTTACCTGCCGCTTCAATCACTCTTAAAGTGTTGCTTTCAATATCATCAGTATCGGTTTTAATATAGATGATCTTATCCTGCGGCTTTCTTCCGATGCTGAACATATACGTTTTATCGTAATACTTCAGGGTTATCCCTATTGCTTTTGCGAAATCGCCTTTTTCAACAGCGCTGATGACATCCCTGGCATTATCTCCCCCGAGCCTCTTACTGATCCTGTTTATTGATTCTATAAGTAGTTCAGGCGGGAAGGCTGAATATTCTTCAATAAGTCTCGGCAATCTTGTGTCAATGTCCATCACAAGAACAATTGTGGGAGCGGTTTGCATGTTAAGGTAAAACTCATCGGTCATGAATACTGTGCCGATGTTCCTGCTTTCATCCTCAAGCCATAGTGGCAGATTATCATCAATTTTCTTCCATTGATCGAAAAGGAGGTTGGCAAAATGTTCCGTTGACGGCTGGGGAAGCTGGCCAAGTGCTCCGAAAGCAGAACCCTTGTGGTTAGAAATGTCTTCAAGATCGATAACCTGTTGCCCGAGGCTCCTAATGGAACGAAGGATATGTGTTTTGCTGCTGCCGGTCATCCCCCCAAGGATAATCGTTTTTCGTTTTTTTGAAAGAGATCCAAGGACATGATGCCTGTAGGATTTATAGCCGCCGTCAAGCACCTCCGTATCCAGCCCACCCAGTGAAAAAAGCCATGCCATTGCCTCCGATCTTATTCCTCCCCGCCAGCAATGAACAAGTATTCTGCCCTCTGAGGCAATTTTAAGGGCCTCCCTGAGCTTTTCATGCATTAAGGGACCCGTTAGTTCCAGTCCGGTAAGTATCGCTTTGTTTCTGCCCTCTTTCTTGTATTTTATCCCGACTGCTTCCCGTTCCTTGTCATTGAAAAGAGGGACATTAAAGGCGCCGGGGATATGTCCTGCTGCAAATTCTGAAGGGGATCTCACATCGGCTATTGGAATTGTCTCAGCCATTCTTAGAAACTCCGCTATCAACGTTTTTTTCAAAACCGGGAATGTCATCTGCCTGTTTGATTTACTACCCTGTGAAATGATTCTGCATATGTCAGCTCTTGCTGAAATGTTTTGCAAAAAGATTCTTCAGATCGTCTACCATTACCGGTTTGGGAATAAATTCCCTGATACCGGATAGTTCTGCCTTTCTTCTTGCATCAGGCATATTATCAGCAGTAAATGCCACGATGAGCACTGATTTGTCAATATTGAGTATTTTTCTCGCTGAATCATATCCATTCATTTCAGGCATAATGAGATCCATGAAGATGAGGTCATATTTTTTGCTTTTCGCCTGCTGGTACCCTGCATAGCCGTCATCAGCAACATCGTAAGAATAACCAAGTGTTTTAAGCATGGTGCAGATCACCTTCTGGTTCATTTTGTTGTCCTCGACAACCAGGATCTGAATATTATCCCTGATATTGTTTACGTCTATCGTTCCGGAAAGGGTTTCTATATATGGGAAGCTGTCATGGACCGCATTAACAAGCTCATTGTTATCAAATGGCTTGACAAGATAATGGTCAACCCCCATGGTAATGCATTTCATATAATTACCTTTCTGGTCGTTTGAGCTGATCATGAATATTATCAGACTGCGGGAGAGACTGTTTTCCCAGATAGCCCTGGCAGCTTCAAATCCGTTAAATATCTCGTCATCGACAATTACAACAAGATTGTACTTGTCCTGGCCTGAGTTGAGGTTCGCCTTTATCTGTCCGACCGTCGATTTCTGGTAAGTTGTGACTGTTGCATTAAGCCCCAGCCGGTGCAGTGGGTTAAGTATTTCTTCATCGCGGTTTTTGGACCCGGTTATTATAAGGGTTTTAATTTTGTCTAGGGAAGCAATGCTTGACTGGTCAAGGTTCTTTACAATCTTATCATTTGAATATGCGGTTATGGTAAAGGTGATCTTTGTTCCAGTGTTGCCGGAAAGGCCCGAAGGACTTTCAGCAGTGAGCTCTCCTCCCATCATCTCTACCAGCTGCCTGGCAAGAACGGTCCCGAAGCCAGATTCATCGTTTCCCCACGATGCTTTGGATTCGACATTGACATAGTCGCCGAATATCTTCTTGAAGCTTGCCTTGTCAAAGCCGGTACCGGTATCGAACAGCTCAAAACCAAGAACAAGGATCCCTTTTTTATTGCTTTTCAGCGTACAGTTCAGGAGTATTTCGCCTTTGGTGGTATTTGATGCAGAATGGTTTATAAGGTTGGTAAGCACTTGCCTCAGTCTGAAGGGGTCGGCAACTATGCTATGGGGAATATTCTTGTCGATATTATAATTAAAAACAACATTGTTATCGGAAATATGTGTCCTGGCCAGACCGGAGCAGTAATTTATTTCCTCCCGCAGGTTGAACGGGACCTCATCAAGAATCATTTTCCCGGTTTCAATCTTGGAAAAATCGAGGATGTCGTTTATGATGTTAAGGAGAACTTCGGTGGAGCGGCGAAGAAGTTTTATAATCTCCTTCACATCATCCGGTGCGTCCTGCCTGTTAAGGATATCTGTCATGCCGATTATCCCGTTAAGCGGTGTTCTGATCTCGTAGCTCATACGTGCAAGAAACTCTGACTTGGCCTCATTTGCCTTTGCTTCCTGCTTGCGTGCCGATTCAAGCATCGTAACATCTATCAGGATCTCCATAGTTGCCTCTTCGCCCAGAAAAACAACAGGTATACTGTTCCTGTAGAGTACGATTTCGCCTATTTCTTTTTTGATTATGACAAACTGATCGGGGTTGAATATCCCTCCGAGGTTCTTTGAGAAATAATCATGGCTTTCGGGATATGAGGATTCAGGGAATATCTTTCCTTTCATTTCCGCCTCAGCGGGATAGGAGTACTGTACAGCGGCTATTTTATTAGCTTTTATTATTTCCCCGTTCTTGTTGTGAATTATCACACCCACCGGCATCTCTTCAATAAGCATGAAAAGCATCTTCTCAGATTCGCTCAGCCGCTTCATCTCCGATTTTTGCTTCCTCAGATACTTCATGAACATCGAGATAATGAGCTGCATTAGAAGAAGAGTCACGGTCACAATTATTAAAGAATTCCTGATAATGTATTTCTGGAAAAGCTCAGTGGGGGTCGTGAATACAAGGCAGAGGTTCCTCTGCAAAAGCTGAACAGGATAAAAAGATGAGATAACTTCCTTTGATTTGCCCTTTATTTCAGCCCTGTGAATGATATTATTTATTGTCTGGTTATCAATTGACGTGGCAATTGTCTTTATTCTTGAATAGGTTATTTTGCTGACGCTGTTACTGAATATTATATCTCCGGAATCGCTTACAACCCATTGCCACTGATAATCTTTAAGATTGAATTCGGAAAAGGTCTTAGTGAAGTAGTTCTGGTAATCAACCGTAACAACAATATCGCCGACAGCAACATTATCTTCATAGATCGGAAGGTAATAATTGAATTTCTTGTTTTCTTCAATCAGCATGTCCCGGTCAATAATATCACCTTGTACATGAAGCACATATGGTGGTTGCTCCAGCCAGTCTCCAACTTCATCTTTCTTTAAGGTAAATTCATTCCGGTTATGGTCGAAAATCTTGATACCGGTCACAAAATCCGTATATTTTGAATAAAATAATTTCATCTTACCAGTGATCTGGTATCGTTTATTCTTATCATTGAAAAAAGAGTCGAGATCGCCGGAAAGAATTATTTGATTCAGGTCGTTTGTAAAATAATTATTTGTGCTATCCACGGAAAGGCCGACAATTTGAACCTGCCGGTCGAGCAGGGCAGTAATATAATTTATCTGTTTGTCATACAGGCCTCTATAATAGTAAAAATTTGCCAGCAATATCAGTACGAAGGCTGTATAAACAAATATCAGGAGTTTTTTCATCGTGTTTCAGGTTTGCCGGCAACTGGCTGGTAAAGATATGTTAAATAGGGAAAAAATATTTGGATCATCGATATTTACGGTTATTATCGTTCAGTATATTCAAATAACTCCGGTATCTGAGGGGATCTATTGCCCCGGTTTCCACTGCGTCCCTGACAGCACAACCGGGTTCATCGAAATGAAGACAATTATAAAACCGGCACTCTTTTGAGGTTCTGAAAATTTCAGGGAAAAAATGATAAATCTCGTTCTTCTCCATATCTATAACTCCAAATCCCCTGATCCCGGGAGAATCGATCACAAATCCGCCAAAGGGCATTGGGTGCATCTCCGGGAAGGTTGTGACATGCTTTCCCTGTTTATGATAATCAGAAATTGCTTCTGTTTTCAGATTAAGCGCGGGGTTTAATGCATTTATGAGGGTTGTCTTGCCAACACCGGAATTGCCGGCAAGAAGGTTGATCTTCCCCTTCATCCTGGTCTTCAGAATTTCGAGACCCTGATTTTTGATGATTGAGAGGCGCAGGCATTCATATCCGATCCTGGTATAAAGCGACTCCAGGTATTCCATCCTTTTTGTCTCTGCTTCCCCGTAAAGATCTGTTTTGTTGATTATTATAGTTGCCGGGACTCTATATGCCTCAGCCGTCATCAGAAATCTGTCAATAAACTCCACGAGGGTTTCAGGAAGAATTATTGTTATCATCAGGAAAAGGTGGTCGACATTGGCCGCAATGATCTGGAACTCCTTTGAAAGGTTTGTGGCTTTCCTCAGGATATAGTTCCTGCGATCGAGAAGCTCGGTAATAATACCGGTATTACTGTCAGGTTCATAATCAAATTTAACATTATCTCCAACCGCAATGGGGTTGGTTGTCCTCAGGTTTTTCTTCCTGAATTTTCCCCTGATAACGCAATCAGTAATTTTCCCGTCGCCATGCAACACCCTGTAGTGAGACCCGGTTGACTTTATGACAATTCCCTGTTCCAAAGAATCAGTATTTCGGGTAAAGATAACTTGTTATTAATTTAAATACATAGGTACGTTGCATGCAACGTCTACAACGAATATTCCGGATATTAATAAATTTAGTCGTCGGATGCCATCAGCAGGAACGGCTTCATTTCGAAGCTATGGTAAATTGGCCTTAGTCTTTCAATATTATAGTTTTCTGATACGTTTACTACTTTCTTCGTTGATGTGACAACATCAATGGGAACATTATCATAACGTCCATTCTTCAGAACGACTATTCTTCCATATATTCCTTTCAGTATAAGGTCAAGCGCCAGGTTGCCGTATGCCATGGGAACAATTGAATCGAGGAAATCAGGATCGCCGCCGCGAACCATATAACCAAGCTTCTGGTTAATGACATTAATAGTTCTGCCGCTATTGTATTTTGGAGAAAGTTCTTTCAGCTTCTGGGAGACAACATCCCCGATCCCTCCAAGCTTAGCATGTCCATAAGCATCTCTTTCATTGTCGTGGAATATCATTTCGCCGCCCTTGAACATAGCTCCCTCGGAAATAAGCACCACCGAATACCGGCTGGGATTATTATTCCTGTCCTCGACAAGCAGATTAGTAAGAAGCTCAACATCAAATTTATATTCGGGAATTACACACCTGTTTGCCGATCCTGCCATTGTCGGGAGCATGGCTGTAAAGCCTGCATATCTTCCGAAAACCTCCAGAACAAGAAATCTCTCATGTGATCCTGCAGATGTCCTCAAACTGTTTGTCATCTGAATTGTTCTTGTGACGCAGGTGCTGAATCCTATGCAATAGTCTGTTCCCGGAACATCGTTGTCCATCGTTTTAGGGATAGCTACAACCTTTACTCCCATCTTGTTAAGGTGAACTGCATAGCTGAGTGTGTCATCGCCCCCTATCGGGATAAGATAATCGACACCAAGCCATTCAAGGTTTTTTATGATTTCCGGAGTAATGTCATTTACTTCAGCATTATAGGTTCCCTTCAGGTGATCAGGCACGCTGTCCTTTGACATGTGGCTTGGACGCGTTCTTGAAGTGTGAAGGAAAGTACCCCCGGTACGTCCTGCTTTGTTTACTATATTGTCGGTAAGGATCTCGAAGCAGTTGCTGTTGTCAGCTTTGTGATCCCGGATTATTTCCGATATTCCTGCCCATCCCCTTCGCAGTCCGATTACTTTGTACCCTTCGCGGTTGGCACGTATTGTCACCGCACGTATTGCGGGATTAAGACCCGGCACATCGCCTCCTCCTGTAAGAATTGCAATGACTCCCTTTGTTTTTGGTATTATCATGATTTTTTGCTTTTTATATGATACTATACTGTTTTTTTGTGACCCCTAAAGTATAACTTTTTACAATTATTACATGGATTCAGAAGCAATTTTTACCTTACAGAAGGGGGGTTCTTTATAATCAGTACAAAAGACAGAAAAATGATTAATGGTTTGAAATAAATCTATTTCAACCCCTCTTGGAAATGATCTCAAGCTTCTCAATGTTAACTATCTCAATTGCCTTTCCAACCACCTTGATGATCCCTTCACGCTTGAAGTCGGAAAGAGTCCTGATGACATTGGCTGTGCTCATCCCTATATAATCGGCGATCTCTTTTCTGGAGACCGGAAGATCGAAGACTCTTGTGCTGTAAATTTCCTTCGCGAAATAAAGCAGGATGAACGCAACCCTGCCAACGAGGTTTTTCTGCCTGATGTCAAGTGTCTGGGTAATTATCTTGTCGTTTATTTTTGAGATTTTGGCCATCAGGCCCATGGCAAATCCGCCATTCTTCAGGAAGAGAGCCTTGATAAAATCCAGGTTAATTGTGCAAACAACAGAATCTTCAACGGCAGAAACAGAATAATGGTAACGATCTTCGGAAAAGATATTCATATTGCTGACGAACTCGAAAGGCTTGGTAATTGTTATCACCTGCTCTTCGCCCGAGGGGGTTCGACGGTAAAGCTTTACAAGTCCGCTTTTAAGATATTTGAAGCTCGTGATCTTCTCTCCCTCATGATTTATTATCTCGCCTTTCCTGAAAGGCTGCTCCTCCTTGTGACTGCATAATTCCTGTATGGTTGGTTCATCGAGATAAGCAAATACAATATCCCTGAATTCGCAGTTTTCACATACACAATTTTTGTTCATTTCGTTCCCGGATGGAGATTTTCGACAAATTTACATTTTTCAATGCAGAAACCATACAATCAATCCGTTTTATTGCAATTCCGGTTAAAATTCTATCTTTGAAATAGTATTAGTGTCCATCTTACACTTTATCCTAAAACCTCATTCGTCATGCTGAAAATTGCCAGGTTTTTGTTGTCGGGAATTATTATTTTCAACCTTATTTCTGGTTGCACGGCACATCATGAAACCACAGTCAAAACAGGTGGTCCTGAAATAGTGTCATTCAGGGCTCTTCCTTTCCGGCTTACTGATGTCAAGCTTCTCGGCGGACCCTTTCTGCATGCCACTGAACTGGATGAGATTATACTACTAAGCTATGAACCCGACAGGCTTCTTTCAAAATTCTATTCTGAAGCCGGACTAAAGCCAAAAGCGGAGCACTATATGGGGTGGGAAAATGAGACTATTGCAGGACATAGCCTTGGGCATTACCTCAGCGCCTGTTCAATGATGTACCAGACTACCGGCGATAAACGGTTCCTTGACAGGGTCAATTATATAGTTAATGAGATGAAAAAGCTTCAGGACGCTGACGGGGATGGCTACCTGGGAGCATTCCCGAATGGCAAGAAAATCCTTGAGGGTGAAGTCGCAAAGGGAAACATCCGCTCGCAGGGATTTGACCTGAATGGTATCTGGGTCCCTTTCTATACTGAACACAAGATGATGGCTGGCCTTAGGGATGCTTATCACCTTTGCGGAAATCAGACAGCTCTTGAGGTCGAGAAACGGTTCGCTGATTGGCTCTATGGCATTGTATCTCCTCTCACCGACGAACAGGTGCAGAACATGCTTCGCTGTGAACATGGCGGAATAAGTGAGACGCTCGCTGACCTCTACGCAGACACGAAAGACGAAAAGTACCTGAAGCTTTCGAAAATATTCTACCAGAAAGCTGTTCTCGATCCACTGAAGCAGGGGAAGGACATTCTGCCCGGGAGACATTGCAATACAAATATCCCAAAGCTTATTGCACTGTCGCGCCTTTATGAGCTAACCGGCGATACGTCGGACAGAAAAGCTGCAGAATTCTTCTGGAATACTGTAGTGTATCATCATTCCTACGTTACCGGGGGAAATGGCAATAATGAATACTTCGGTCCTGCCGACAAGCTAAGGGATCAGCTGGGAGAGAACACTACAGAATCGTGCAATGTTTACAATATGCTTAAGCTTACCGAGCATCTATTCGAATGGGAGGCATCGGCAAATGAAGCTGATTTTTATGAAAGAGCTCTTTTTAATCATATTCTTTCTACCCAGAACCCGGTTGACGGACATGTCGTATATAACCTGTCGCTGGATATGGGTGGGTATAAATATTTCCAGGATCCGCTTGATCTGACCTGTTGTATTGGTACCGGAATGGAAAATCACTCCAAATACGGCAAAAACATTTTTTACCACAACAACAACGAATTATTTCTTTTTCAATTCATTGCCGCTGAGCTTTCGTGGAAGGAAAAAGGGCTGATTGTTACGCAAAACACAAAATATCCCGAAGAACAGGGAACAACTATTGAGTTCAAATGCGAGAAGCCGCAAAGGCTTACGCTGCAGGTCCGCTATCCTTACTGGGCAGCCAACGGGATCAGCATCAGCTTGAACGGGAAAGCAATGCATATCAAAGGAAAACCGGGAAGCTTTGTCCCGGTTGAGAGAACCTGGGAAACCGGAGATAAGGTTGAAGTGAAGCTGCCTTTCTCATTGCGTCTTGAGGCGATGCCCGACGACAGCAGCAGGGTGGCTGTGATATATGGTCCGCTTGTCATGGCCGGAGATCTCGGTCCTGTAAAGGATTCCACCTCAACAGATGCCATGTATGTGCCGGTCCTTATGACTGAAAAGAGGGATCCGGCAGCATGGATGAAACCTGTTAACGGGAAGATAAATACGTTCGTGACAGTAAATACCGGGAGGCCGCACGATGTTGAGATGAGACCATTATATACTTTTTACGACAGGCGTTATTCGGTTTTCTGGGATCTGTTTACAGAAGCAGAATGGAACGCAAGACAGGCTGATTACAAAGGGGAAATCAAAAGTGACCGTAAAATTCCAGGCGCATCAGAATAATATGGCCGGGCCTGTATTCGGGCTAAGAACGATAAAAAACAGAATGTAAATGAGCTGGATAATGAGAAAAAGCAAGTTAATTCCCTTGTTTCTTTTTCTGTCTGCAATTTGTCTGAATTGCTTATCACAGTATAAAAAGAATGCCGTCGTGTTTGAGTTATTGGGGAAATCCAGCTATTATTTTGACATTTCCTATGAACGAAACCTGTCGGAAAGGATTCACTTAGGGAGCGGAATCGGATTGGCCGGCATATATCATCTATATTATAGCGGTGGAGAATTTCACGAAGTAAATTTTTCAATCCCTATCTATGGCGCATATTCTTTCGGACAAAAAAAACATCATCTCCTTTCCGAAATAGGAATGTCAGTTTGGGGAAATACCGTACATGATGGTTTTGTTTATTTTACCGATTTGATCCCGTTCATTTCTGCTGGTTATGAATATAAGGGAGTGCATTATGTTTTCAGGGTGCCGGTATATTTTGCCTATATCGGGAGAAATGAGTTTTTCCCTTCAGTAATGCCATGGATCGGAGTGAGCTTCGGCAGGCTGTTTTGATTAGAATAATTCTTGCTTCTGTTTAGGCCAGAATATGCTCGAGGAATATCTTTATTCCGATGGCTATCAGAATCAACCCGCCGATTATCTCAACCTTTTGACCAAGCTTCTCCCCTGCCGACTTGCCGATCCTGATCGCTGTCATTGAGGCAAGAAACGTTACTGTTCCGATAATGAGACCCGCTATCCAGATCTCCACATCAAGAAGGGCAAAGCTTATTCCCACGGCAAAAGCGTCAATGCTCGTGCCTAGAGCTATGGTAAACAGAACTATCCATTTGGTATAGTCCAGAGCCTCCTTTTTTTCTTCCTTTTTCAGACCCTCGATTATCATCTTAATGCCAAGTGCTGAAAGCAATCCAAGCGCGACCCAGTGATCGACAGCTTTAAGTGCCTCTGAGAAGAAAGAGCCGAGAAAAAAACCTGCAACCGTAAGTCCTCCCTGGAAAATGGCAAGCACCATTGCCACACGGATTGCCTGCCGGAAAAGTATCCTGGACCTTACCATACCCATTGAGAGCGATACGGCAAATGTATCAAAACAGAGTCCGGCAGCTATGGCAAAAATTGTGAAATAATCCATTGATAATCTATATCTGCGGCAAATATAATATAAAACATCATTTTCAGGTTTTTGATTTTGATTGCATATATTTGAAAACCTTAAAATGGGTTTATGAGAGTCGTAATACAGCGTGTCAAAAAGGCTTCCGTCACAATTGAAGGCAAGATCAAAGATGAGATCGGTCCCGGTCTTCTTGTCCTTGCCGGAATTGAAGAGGCTGATGACTTGTCCGATGTAGAATGGCTCAGCAGCAAGATAGCGCAGCTCCGTATATTTAATGATGAGGCCGGCGTAATGAACCTTTCAGTATTGGATACGGGGGGAAGCATAATGATCATCAGCCAGTTCACCCTTCATGCCAAAACAAAAAAAGGGAACAGGCCTTCATATATTAAAGCCGCAAGTCATGAAATTGCCATTCCACTTTACGAAAGCTTTATCAGAAGGCTGTCGGATATTACCGGGAAAAAGATCGCTTCCGGTGAATTCGGTGCCATGATGGATATCGGACTGGTAAATGACGGCCCTGTAACAATAATAATCGATTCAAAAGAAAAAGAATAATTTATGACAGACCTGACAGACAATCTTATAGATGAAAAAGAGATAAAGAGTCAGAAACAGGCGGTTCTCATGGTATCTGCCTTTGCAGGTTTCCTGGTTCCGTTCCTGACATCGGCAATTAATCTTGCCCTGCCGGCCATCGGGGCAGATCTACATGTCAATGCAATCAGTCTTTCATGGGTTGTCAGCAGCGCTCTTCTGGCGTCAGCTATATTTCTTCTCCCCTTCGGAAAACTTGGTGACATTATCGGAAGGAAGAAGGTCTTTACTTTCGGAATAATTCTTTTTACTCTCGCAACTTTACTTATCGTATTCACACACAGTTTTGTCTCGCTTATAGTACTTAGAACAATCCAGGGCTTCTCAAGCGCCATGATCTTCGGAACCAGCCTGGCTATTCTCACATCCGTTTTCCCGGCAGGAGAGAGAGGCTGGGCAATGGGAATACAAGTGACAGCCACCTATCTCGGCCTTTCTACGGGTCCGGTAATTGGAGGGGTTTTAACTCATTCGCTTGGCTGGAGAAGTATTTTTGTTCTGCTTTTTTTCATCGGTGTGATTTGTATTTATCTTGTCTTCAGCAAGATGAAATCTGAATGGGCTGATGCGCGCGGAGAAAAATTTGACTGGAAAGGGTCTGTCATTTACGGAGTGTCGTTGTTTGCTTTCATGTATGGTTTTTCAAAGCTTCCCTCTGCAACAGGATGGATATTTCTGGCGTCAGGAATTACCGCTGCTGTAATCTTCCTGTTTTTTGAAGAGAGGATCGAACACCCTGTTTTTCATGCAAAGTTTTTTCTTACTAACAAAGTACTCGCCTTTTCAGGTCTGGCTGCGCTGATAAATTATTCGGCAACAAGCGCAATTGGTTTTTTTATGAGCCTCTATCTCCAGTACTTGAAGGGGCTTGATGCCCGTGCTGCCGGTCTTATAATGATCTCTCAGCCTCTGGCGATGGCCCTTTTGTCGCCTGTCGCAGGAAAGCTGTCCGACCGGAAAAACCCCGGAGTGATTGCTTCGGCGGGAATGGGAATTACAGGTATCGGACTTATTCTGCTTTGTTTTATAAATGCTTCGACTCCGTTTTATCTGATCATCTGCCTTTTGATACTGATGGGCGTGGGATTCGCTCTCTTTTCATCTCCCAACTCGAATGCCATAATGAGCTCCGTGGAAAAACGTTACCTGGGGATAGCTTCAGGAGTCGTTGGGACAATGAGAATGATCGGCCAGATGATGAGCATGGGAATAGCTATGATGCTAATATCGCTTTATATCGGGAAACAGACGATCAATCCGGCCACCAGTCCCGGACTGATGGCCGCCATGAAAACAGGATTCATTATTTTCTCTATTCTATCTGTTCTGGGAGTGTTCGCATCTCTTGCCAGGAACGAGAAGCTTGGAAATAAGAATTCATAAATAAAATAATTATGAAAACAAAAAGCATTATATTGAACCCGTTCTTTTTTATCATGATGTCCTGGTTTTTTATACTAAACTGAGCAATATGACGAAACTATATCAAAAACTCATAAAATCATGCCCTTCAGAATCTGAGATCAATAAAGAGCTGAAAAAAGCGGCAGCATCGGGCCCCGAGGAAGCCGACAAGCATTTACTGATGAGTATCCTGAACATAATAGACCTTACCAGTCTGAATACAACTGATAATAAAAGCAACATCATAAACTTCACTGGAAGGGTAAACAGCTTCCAGAGCAGGTTTACCAATATACCCAACGTTGCTGCAATCTGCGTCTATCCGAACTTTGTCTCAGTAGTAAAAGAAAAGCTGAGCGCTAAAAATGTTAAAATAGCATCCGTAGCCGGGGCGTTCCCTACATCTCAGACTTTCAGGAGCATAAAGGTGGCTGAATGCAAAATGGCTGTAGACGCCGGGGCTGATGAGATCGATATTGTTATCCCTGTGGGCGCATTCCTCGGAAACGATTATGTTATGGTGGCCGACGAGATCCGGGAGATCAAGGAAGCTATAGGCAACAAGCTGTTGAAAGTAATTGTAGAATCGGGGCTGCTTGGCAGCTATGAGTTGATTTTTAAGGCCTCAATGATAGCAATGGATGCCGGGGCCGATTTTATCAAAACATCAACAGGCAAGGTTGCCGTTTCTGCTACACCTGAAGCAGCATATGTGATGTGCCATGCAGTTTCAGATTTTTATGCTGAAACCGGCATAAGAGTCGGGTTCAAGGCTGCAGGCGGAATTGCAACAATCGAGGATGCCCTTATTTACTATAGGATTGTCAGTCATTGCCTTGGCGACGAATGGCTTAACAATAAATATTTCAGGATCGGAGCAAGCCGTCTTGCAAATAATATTCTTTCCGGGATTGCCGGCGAAAAGCATGAACATTTCTGATCAGGAACAGGTTTTTCAGGTACGGGATTCGGCAAAGCATAAGGCAGACACTTCTGTCCATGCCCTTAGATCAACGGCCGATACTGCCAGGGTTGCTGATTCGATTCCACAAAAGAAAATTCACCCTTTATCCGTAAAACAGATAGCCTTACCTGCAGATACCACTTCCTTCTGTGCCAGGAATGCTATTTCCGATGTCACTTTTTATGATCCCGTAAATTTACTTACCCTTATTAATGAAACGGATCTGAACAGGTTCCCTTTCATATTCACAGAAAAGAACAGGAAAAGGGAAAATGCTTTAAAGAGTGTGCTTACAAAACATCTTAAGGACGGCAAAGAGATCCCTGTAAGGCCATTTCACGAAGACTGGATTATTTTAGTTGTTCTGGTTGCAGCATTTCTTTATTCTTCAATCCGGACTTTTTCAAAAAATTTCTTCCCTGAGGTTATAAGGTTTTTCTCCTTCAGGGGAGTCGGAGATCCGGTTTCCGGGGATATTGGCGAGGTATATCACTGGCAGTCAACAGTCGTTAACCTTATCTCTTTTTTCAACATAGCGCTTTTCGTTTATTGCGCAGCATCTTATTATGATTTCATCCCCGCCGGAATCTCGGGAATTCTCTTCTGGGCAATTGCCTTCCTTGCTGTAGCGCTCATTGTAACCTTCCGGCATCTCGTTTGCTTTGTGACGGGATACATTAGCGGGCAGAGGCAGATTTTCAATGAATATATGGTTACTGTTTATCAGTTGTACAGGTATGCTGCGCTGATATTATTCGTTCTTGTCATCCTTCTCTCATATACTGATATCTTTTCAGCCAAAACGATCTTTACTATTGGTTTAACTTCTTTCCTGGCTCTTTATCTCATGCGCATAATAAGGCTTCTTTTAATTTTTATAAAGAGGGATGTTTCTGTTTTGTATTTGATTTTATACCTTTGTGCGCTGGAATTTCTGCCTGTACTAGTTACAGCAAAATATTTTACAGGCCTGTTTTAGATAGGTAGGGAAGTATTACCTGATAAGTAAAACTTAAACTGTAAGGATTTGAAAATAAGGAAGATTTTAGTAGCGCAACCAGAGCCGATAAATCCGAAATCTCCGTATTTCGACCTGGCAAAAAAATACAATCTCAAGATAGATTTCAAACCATTTATTCTGGTTGAAGGAGTAGCATCAAAGGATTTCAGGCACCAGAAAATCAACATTCTTGATTTTACTGCCGTAATCTTTACAAGCAAGACCGGGATAGATCATTTCTTCAGGATCTGCAATGAACTGCGTATTGTGGTTCCTGATATGATGAAGTATTTCTGTATCACGGAGAACGTTGCCTTTTATCTTCAGAAATATATTGTTTACAGGAAGCGAAAGATCTTCCACGGCAAGGCCAAATTCCAGGATCTAATTGACATAATCATTAAACATAAGGAGGATAAATTCTTTGTCCCCCTCTCAGAGCCGCATAATGCTGAAATCCCGGATCTGCTCGATAAAAACGGCATCAAGTATACCATCGGGACGATGTATAAGACCATCAGCAGCCATTTTACAAACCTGGCCGAATTTGATTATGACATCCTTGTCTTCTACAGCCCCTCGGGGATTAAATCGCTTAAAGAAAATTTTCCCGATTTTGTCCAGGGTGAAATTAAAATAGCCGCCTTCGGCCCCACAACTGCATCGGCAGTGGAACAGGAAGGACTGCGCCTTGATATAAATGCTCCTAATCCCAAGGCGCCGTCAATGACCATGGCCCTTGATTTCTTCCTGAAGGAGCACAACAAGAACCTGAAGTAATTTCTTCTATATATTCAACTTCATGGCACTCTGCGCATAGGTTTTGAGCAGATGCCCGGCTGAATTTTTCACACATGGATACCGGGAGCGAAAAGTTCAAAAAATCAGAAAGGCTTTGCAGCCAGAAAATCATTGCTTCACTGATAAAGGAAGGTGATGTTTTTTTCACGCCCCTCTATAAGGTGGTATGGCTGAAGTGCCCGGCTCAACTCCCTTCTCCTGCCCAGGTTGCCTTCAGTGTTCCCAAAAAGGGGTTTCGCAGTGCTGTCATAAGAAACCTTTTAAAACGCAGGATGAGAGAGGCATACAGGAAGAATAAATATTTACTTTACGACCAGCTTCAGCAGGCCGGAATATGTATTGCCTTTATCATTTCATTCAGGCGGAATTCGGTTGCCGCCTATACTGAAATCGAAAAAGCAATGATTGAAACAATCGGGAGGCTGGCATCTGCTGCTTCTAAAAGCAATATACAATGTTAAAGTTGTCTTAATTAAATCCTTCCCCGGCACATTGCCAATTATTATATTTATTTTCGTCGTTCAAATTTAAGCAAGTACCAGATATGAAAAAGATGCGATCATGCAGGTTAATAATCGTGTTGAGCCTGTTGGTTTTCGGAGGAGTATGTGTCGGATTTTTTGCCACGCAGGAGACTCGTGATTTCAGGATTGCAAAGAACCTCGACATTTTCTTTTCTCTATTCAGGGAGCTGAATACATTTTATGTCGATGAGATCAATCCCGATAAAGTGATCAAAACGAGCATTGACGACATGCTTAAGAGCCTTGATCCATATACTGTCTATTACCCTGAATCTGAAGCAGATGAATTTACCTTCATGACCACCGGAAAATACGGGGGAATAGGATCCCTTGTAAGGGGCGGCGGTGATTATGTTACAATAAGTGAAGTGTACAAGGGATTCCCGGCAGATCTTGCCGGGATTAAGGCCGGCGACCTTCTTAAGAAAGTTGACGGGGTCTTATTAAAAGGCATTTCAACAGATAAGGTAAGCGAAAAACTGAAGGGAAACCCCGGAACAGATATTTCCGTGACTGTTGAGAGGAGCGGCAAGGATTTAGATTTCAAAATGAAGCGGGAAAAGATTGTTATTCCACCGGTTCCTTATTACGGCATGATTGATTCAAATACCGGATATATTAGATTCACGACATTCACCCAGGGATGCAGCCAGGATGTTAAAAATGCTCTTGTGGCATTAAAGGCAAACAACCCGAAGCAAATAATTCTTGACCTCCGCAGTAATCCCGGTGGCCTTCTCACTGAAGCTGTCGAAATAGTAAACTTTTTTGTGGGCCCCGGCAATGAGGTGGTCTCTACAAAAGGAAAAGTGAATCAGTTCGATGAGGAATTCAAAACAACAAAAGCTGCATTTGATGATAAGATCCCTGTGGCTATCCTGATCAACAGCGGCACGGCTTCTGCAGCAGAAATAGTGGCAGGCGCAATTCAGGACCTTGACAGGGGCATCATCGTGGGCCAGCGTTCCTACGGCAAAGGACTTGTGCAGGTGACCAGGCCGTTAAGCTATAATACCCAGCTGAAGGTCACAACCGCGAAATATTACATCCCCAGCGGAAGATGTATCCAGGCTCTCGATTTCTCGCATCCTAATGCAGATGGCAGCGTGGGAATAATTCCGGATTCACTTATCTCTGAATTCAAAACGAAGAACGGCAGGACCGTCAAAGACGGAGGCGGTATCACCCCTGATGTTCCAATACTGCCGGAAACCCTGAGCCAGGTCGCTTCGGAACTCTATATCAGGAACTTCATCTTTGATTTTGCAACAAAGTACTACTGGGCTCACCCGGATATTAAAACCCCACAGCAGCTTGCTTTAAGCGACCAGGATTATGCAGATTTCCGCGATTTCCTGATAGCCAGAAAATTCGACTATAAAACCGTGACTGAGCAATCACTGAATGAGCTGATTTCCAATGCCAAAAAAGAAAAATATTACGATCTTCACAGGGATCTTTTTAACGAGATTGAAAAAGACATCACCCATTCGCTCGACCAGGATCTTTCGATTTTCAAGCCGGAAATAAAGGAACTGCTCGAGGAGGAGCTGGTGAGCCGGTATTTTTATGAGGATGGGGCTATAGCCTGGACAATTAAAAACGATGAACAGGTAAACAAGGCTATTGAGGTTCTGAATAATAAGGAAAAGTACAGTTCAATCCTGAGCGGGAAAACCGGATTACAGCTCGTCACTCAGAAGGATGCTTCCCCTGTCAGCCATAAAAAGATTCAAAATAAGGGTGAAATAGCGGCATCCGTTTAAGCCAGGCTGTTTTCCTTCCACCCCGCACTGTTGTTTTCATATATCTCTTTTTTCCAGACGGGAAGGCTTGCCTTTATCATTTCAACGGCTTTGCTGCATGCGCTTATCGCATGATGCCTGTGCCCCGCTGAAACAATCACCAGAAGAGAAATCTCACCGGCCATTACTATACCTGTGGAGTGCAAAATATCAATTGACTTCACATCATTGAATTCCTCTGATAATGATTTTATTATCTTACCGGCTTCAGCTTCGATCATATTCTCATACGCAGAATATTCAATGGCTTTAACCCGCCTTGCACCAAAGTCATCGGCCCTTACCTGTCCAATGAATACCGAATGCCCTCCGGCATCTTTTTTTTCGGCGAGCTTCGCGATGATGGAAGATACGATCTCCTGGGTTATTGGTCCGTTAACCAGTATTTTATGGGACATGTTAATTTTAATTTATTATTATCCTCCTGCAAAGGGAGGCATATATGCAACTTCGTCACCATCTTTAAGCAGCGGATCGCCATTAACAAGTTCATTATTCACTGCTATCCGGAAGTTGTAATGAGCTATCTCAGGAAAATCGTCCCCGACTCTCATCTTAAGTTCTTCGAATGATGTAACTCCTCTGTAGTGCTTAAATGCGGTCTTTGTCACCTCCGCCAAAACCCCGAAAAAGAGTACTTGAATTTCCATCTGTATAATTATTAAATCTTTTCTTCCGGTCGCCGTTCACCGGTAGCCGGTAGCCGCTTAATGCGCCTCCAGCCAGTTCTTTCCTGTTCCCCAGTCAACCATCAGCGGTACATCAAGCCTTGCTGCCCCTGACATTTCAGCTATTACCATTCCCCTGAGTCTGTCGAGCTCTGATTCGACTGTCTCAAAAATAAGCTCATCATGAACCTGAAGGATCATCTTTGATTTGAAGCTCTCCGATTTAAGCTTATCATTTATCCTGATCATCGCTATCTTGATAATATCGGCTGCAGATCCCTGTATCGGTGCGTTTATGGCGTTCCTTTCCGCGTTTCCCCTTGCCACCTGGTTGCGCGATTGTATGTCGCGGAGGTATCTTCTCCGGCCGAACATCGTGGTTACAAAGCCGGCTTCACGGGCTTTTTTGATGCTCTCTTCCATGTAGGTCTTTACCCCGGGGTATGAATTGAAATACCCTTCAATAAGATCTTTAGCCTCTTTCCTGCCAATGTTGAGCCTCTCCGACAAACCAAAGGATGAGATGCCGTAGATGATCCCGAAATTTGCAGTCTTGGCCTTCCCTCTCATTTCCCGGGTGACATCCTTAATGTCGACGCCAAAGATCTTTGCTGCCGTTGCAGCATGGATATCGTTCCCGGAAAGAAAGTCCGCAATCATGTTACTGTCTTTGCTCAGATGGGCCATCAGCCTGAGCTCTATCTGTGAATAATCAGCTGAAAGAAATATGCATCCGGGGGCAGGGACAAAAGCCTTTCGTATTTCCCTTCCTCTCTCATCACGAACCGGAATATTCTGAAGATTGGGGTTATTTGAGCTTAAACGTCCTGTTGCAGCTACTGCCTGGTTGAAGGATGTATGGATCCTTCCTGTTCTGGCATCAACAAGCTGCGGCAACGCCTCAACATAGGTTGATAAAAGTTTTTTTAGTCCCCTGTATTCCAGCACTTTGTCTACGATCGGGTGCTTGTGGGCAAGCCGTTGCAGGATCTCTTCGTTAGTTATGAACTGGCGCGTTTTCGTCAATCTGGCTTTATCGTCAAGCTTAAGCCGGATAAAGAGTATGTCGCCCAGTTGCTTTGGCGATGATATATTGAATTCAGTGCCGGCAAGAACATAAATCTCCTTCTCCAGTGCAATAATATCTTCCCTGAGCCCATATGTTATTTTCTTCAATTCATCAGTGTCGAGTATCACTCCGTTTCTCTCCATGAGTGCGAGAACTGGAATGAGCGGCATTTCTATCTGAGACGACAGTGGCTCAAGCCCTTGTGCCCTGATCTTTGGTTCAAATATTTCTTTAAGCTGGAGCGTAACATCGGCATCTTCAACTGCATACTCTTTCAGCTTTTCATCGGGCACTGACCGCATATTCTTCTGGGAGTTTCCTTTTTCGCCGATAAGCGACTCTATGTGAACCGGGGAATATGAAAGATAAACCTCAGAGAGCAGGTTCATATTATGGCGCATATCGGGCTCAAGAAGGTAGTGGGCGATCATGGTGTCAAATAGGCTTCCCTTTACTTCAACGCCATAGTTTGCAAGGATCTGGATATCAAATTTTATGTTCTGTCCTATCTTAAGAATTGCCGGATTTCCAAGCATCGGCCTGACAATTTCAAGAAACTTCTTTGTTTCTTCCCGCAATTCCGGAAAGCGGAAAAGGTATCCTTTTCCCTTTTCCCACGACAATGCTAATGCTACAATTTCTGCGTTGAGAGGATCTATGCCGGTGGTTTCGGTATCAAAACATATTTCCTTTTGCCTTTCAGCTTCACGGATCACTTCTGCCAGCTGCTTCGCGTCAGCGATCAGCACATAATTATGAACGACACTGCTGATATCCGATTTTGGATTTACTTCGCCCATCGGCTCAATATCAGTGCCGGAAAAAAGATCTCCCTGAACCGACGGTGCCGGTGCCGGATTATGCTTTACTTCCGGGGGTTTGGCCTTCCCTTCCACCTCAGAAAGGATCCTTGCTGCAATATTTTTGAACTCAAGCTCTTCGAAGAGACTCTTAAGCTTCGTTGCATCCGGGACCTCTGTAACCAGTTTTTGCTCATCAAGTTCTACCGGAACGTTAAGATCAATCGTTGCAAGCTTCTTTGACAACTCAATTTTTTCCTTGTTGTTTTCGATTATCTCTTTAAGCTTTCCCTTAAGTTCTGAAGTATGCTTAAACAGCTCCTCAACAGAATCGTATTCGGAGATAAGCTTCATAGCTGTCTTGGGGCCAACGCCGGGAGCTCCCGGAATATTGTCGGAGCTGTCGCCCATCAGGGCAAGGATATCAATTACCTGTTCAGGCCGCTTTACAGAGAATTCTCTTTTTACATCATCAACGCCCCATTGAACTGACTCGTTGCCGCTTCTCGATGGCTTGAACATAAAAATATTATCAGAAACAAGCTGGGCATAATCCTTATCAGGAGTCATCATGTAGGTTGTGAAACCATTAACAGATGCCTTCTTGGCGAGGGTTCCTATCACGTCGTCTGCTTCAAATCCCGGACAATCAATAACCGGTATTTTATATGCTTCAATAAGCCTTTTTATGTATGGAACAGCTTTTATGATGTCTTCCGGTGTTGCGTCCCTGTTTGCTTTGTACTCCGGGTACATCTCATGACGGAAAGTTGGTGTCGGAGTATCAAAGACAACGGCAATGTGTGATGGCTCTTGTTTCTGAAGCACTTCTTCAAGGGTAAGCAGGAAGCCGAATATGGCAGATGTATTTAACCCCTTTGAGGTTATCCTCGGATTTTTAATAAATGCATAATAGGCCCTGAAAATAAGAGCGTAGGCGTCTAGAAGAAATAGTTTTTTACCCTGGGTTTCTGTCATAAAATTATGTTTTAGCCCCTCTTTAGGGGGGATGGGGGATCAATTATCGGCAGCGAACCATTCTGCATATGATTTTGCAGTTTCATAAAGCTTAAGACTGTGCAGGGTTGTTCCTTTCGGAAGCCTTGTCCGGAGTCTTTCGGCAAAGTCAGCAACAAGGTTTTCGCAGGTGGGCTGGTAACTGACAACCACTGTGTTTCCGAAGGTTTTTGTCATCATTTCCATCTTATCCCTGTCGAAATCGGCAGATACGACCACAGAATGGTCGAACTGGTTCACAATGCTTCCAAGAACAATATTCTTAAGTTCGCTGAAATCGATCACCATTCCGTTTTTGGGATTATCGGTATTGCTGACAGGGGTTCCTGAAATCGTTACAAACAGCCTGTATGAATGTCCATGCACGTTTCTGCAGGGGCCATCGTAATTTCTCAGTACATGAGCCATTTCAAATGTAAATTCCCGGGTAACCCTGATTATTGAAGCCATCTTTCACGGATTAATTAATAACAGTCAAAATTAACTATTCCGGCGGATTTAAGATGAAACGACCGATCCTGTTTTTAAGGCAATAAAGTGTTAAAAATCATAAATTAAATTCTTAAATCCTTTATTTCAGTACCTTTGTACCTATTATCAAAATGAACAGGATATAATGGAACAAGAAAATATGATGTTGACTTTCCCTGCATTGTTCAATCAGACCGTGCAAAATCATGGGAAATCAGGAGCATATGCTTTTGTGGGAGAAGAACCAATTACCTGGGAAGCGGCTCACAGGCAGATAAATGCGTTAACTGCATTTCTTGAAAAAAACGGAATTATTCCCGGAGACAGGGTTGCATTGCTAAGCACAAACATGCCTAACTGGGCAATTGCTTATTTTTCAATAACCTTTATGGGTGCCATTGTAGTCCCGGTTCTCCCAGATTTTTCTGTTACTGAAGTTGCCAATGTCCTTGAGCATTCAGAAGCAAAGGCAATTTTTATATCATCAGGACTGACATCAAGAATAGAGGGGTTCAAGTCTGAAAATCTGAAAATTATCATTTCAATCGAGAATTTTTCACTTATTCCCTCTGAAAAAAGTTCAGTTCAATTTGATTCCGATGCATTACCTGCCAAAAAATATGATGTAAAAGAGGATGATCTTGCATCAATAATTTATACATCAGGTACAACTGGCCGTTCAAAAGGGGTGATGCTTACCCATAAGAACATTTCTTTCAATGCAATGAAAGGGGGAAAGATCTATCCTATGGATGAAAATGACCGGTTTCTTTCAGTTCTTCCATTATCGCATACATACGAAAATACTCTTGGCCTTATTTTACCAATGTTAATCGGAGCATGTGTATATTATCTCAGGAAGCCGCCAACCCCATCAGTGTTAATGCCGGCGCTTGAAATGGTGAAACCGACAATTATGCTTACCGTGCCCCTTATTATCGAAAAGGTCTATTATAGCAAGATATTACCCACATTCAGAGAAAACAAAGTGCTGAATCTTCTCTATAAGATACCGTTCCTCAGGAAAAAGTTAAATGCAGTTGCCGGGAAGAAGCTGATGGCAACTTTCGGTGGGCAAATTAAGTTTTTTGGTATAGGCGGCGCCAAGCTTAATAAATCGGTCGAGAAATTCCTTCGTGAAGCAAAATTCCCATATGCAATAGGCTATGGACTTACAGAGACATCACCTCTTCTTGCCGGGGCTAATCCTGCAAACACGGTGTTTGACTCAACGGGTCCCTCAATCGAGGGCATTGAACTTAAAATCAACAACCCGGATAAAAATAGCGGAGAAGGCGAAATATGGGCAAGGGGCGCAACCGTAATGAAGGGATATTACAAAGACCCTGAAATGACTGCTGAGGTTATCACACCCTCCGGATGGTTCAAAACCGGCGACCTGGGGATGCTCGATTCAAATAATAACCTATTCATAAAAGGAAGACTCAAAAACATGATAGTGGGAGCCAGCGGGGAGAATATTTATCCTGAAGAAATAGAATCAGTTATAAATAATTTCAGATTCGTAACCGAGTCCCTGGTGGTTCAGCAGAAAGGCAAGCTGGTTGCACTGGTTCACCTTAACATGGAAGAGCTTGAAAAGAAATACCAGAGCTTGAAGCAGGATATGTCGGACAAGTATGAAGAGAAGAAGGAAGAATGGATGGCTGAGCTTAAGGAGTATGTCAATTCGCAGGTCAGCAAATTCTGCCAGATCAACAAGGTTGTCCTTCAGCCGCTCCCATTCCAGAAGACTGCAACGCTTAAGATAAAGAGGTTTTTGTATACATAAACCCCCCTCCCGCTTCGCGTGATCCCCCCTAAAGGGGGGGGCTAATACACACTTTTTAAATCCAAATTCGACCACTGAATCAGGCCCCCTTTAGGGGGCAGGAAAACGCCTTGCGTTTTCCGGGGGTCACCCTAATTAAAAACCCGCTTCTATGCTTAAGCAAAGAAGCGGATCCGGGGTTGAATATATGAATGAAATTATAGTGCTTCCTTATATCTCCTGTTCACCTCATCCCAATTTACAACATTCCAGAAAGCGTCGATATAATCAGCTCTCTTGTTCTGGTATTTGAGGTAATAGGCATGTTCCCAGACGTCGAGGGTAAGCAGGGGCGTTCCCTTTACAGGAGAAAGATCCATAAGAGGATTGTCCTGATTCGGAGTGCTTGCTACTGCCAGCTTTTTGTCGGCAGTAAGGTATAGCCATGCCCATCCGCTTCCGAAGCGTGTCTTGCCTGCATTATTGAATGTCTCCCTGAACTTGTCGATAGAGCCAAAGGCCTGATTAATGGCCGAGGAGAGCTCGGCAGAAGGACCGGAAGAACCCTTGCCAAGATTTTTCCAGAAAATAATGTGATTATAAAATCCGCCGCCGTTATTCCTTATGGCATCACCTGCCGTTGAGACAGATGCAAATACCTTTTCAAGAGGAAGATTCTCCAGGGGAGTTCCTTTCACGGCATTGACATAGTTGTTAAAATATGTTCTGTGATGCCTGTCATAATGGATCTCCATGGTTTTTGCATCAATATATGGCTCCAGCGCATCATAAGCGTATGGCAGAGCCGGGAATTCCAATGTCTGAATATTTTCCATATCTGTTTTTTTTGAATTAGTTATACTTTGCCCGAGTGATTTCCCTGTCAAATATGTGGCAGTAACCCCGAGTCCTACATTTTTAATAAAATTTCGTCGTTCCATAGCCGGTAATTTATGATGTTAAACAAACAGGAATAAAGAATGTTCAGAAAAGCTTATTTACCAATGGCATTTACTTTTATTATTTTAAATGCAACATTTAAGTTAATTTTGTGGTTATATACATAACCAAAACTACCCTAATTATGAAAAGGATTTTCACCTTAATGCTTATTGTTGTCTTTTCCGCCAGCCTGCTTACAAGCTGCAAAAAAGATAAAGGGAATCCTCCCACCCTTCCTCCTGCAGGATCGATGACAATAGATTTCAGTAATTTCTCAGCCGGAACGAAATCGGCAGTAACAGATCTTCCTAAAGGTGTAAATGAAATCAACTGGGATTATGCAGCACTTATGGCTGGTTCCTGGAAAACAATCATTGCCGGGACACTTGCCGTTCCTGTGGCCGCATTCAAGCTTGCTGTTGGCAAGACCCCGACATATGTCTCAGATAAACTATGGCAGTGGAGCTTTACCGTTCCTGTACTTTCTGTTTCATATACCGCAAGGCTTACCGGACAGATAAGGTCAACAGATGTTCTCTGGAATATGTATGTATCCAAGACAGGAACCGGAAGCTTTACTGACTTTCTCTGGTTCACCGGTACTTCAAAACTTGATGGTACCGGAGGACAGTGGGTACTGAACTACAGCCCCGTTTATAACGAACTGGTGCTCCAGATTGACTGGACCGGCTCTGGTACTGCGGTCACTTACGTGAAATACACTTATGTAAGGGTGCTTACCAGCGACACACCACGTGTTGCAGATCCTTTTAAGGACAGCTATATTGAGTACGGATCAGCCGCCACGCCATATAATTCATCCTACAATATTCATTTCTATTATCTGGCTGATTGGTATAATGCCAATGTTGAGTGGAGCTCTACAGGAATAATCGGAAGGGTAAAGTGTCTTAAATTTTTTGGCGACAGCAACTGGCACTGCTGGGATGCTCTGCATGTCGATGCGATTTGCCCGTGATATTAAGATAAAAAGAGAGGCTGTATCAAAAGTACTTTGTGCTCTTCGTGTGAACTTAGTGCTCTTTGTGGTTAAGCCTTAAAGAATTGAACCACAAAGGATCACAAAGTAAATCACAAAGGATCACAAAGGGAAGAACTTAACTTTCTTCACTTTTGATACAGCCTTTTCTTTTTTCATGATTTTACAATCTTTTGCAGTTCGTCCGATTCGAATATTTTCTTATCCGTCTCTTTGTCAAGAAGCATGATCATTGCCCTTGCTACGTCTCTTCCATGAATCGCCCTGAATTTCAGCAGTTTTCCTGACAGTACCGGCTTAATAACATTCATCACCACTTTGCCTGCAATTTCTCCGGGTCGCAGTTCCTTTCTTTCTCCCATTAACATCGAGGGCCTTACAATTACAGTTTTTTCAAAGCCTGCAGCAAGGATTCCCTGCTCCATTTCCCCCTTAATCCTGAGATAATAATTTTTCGAAGCCGGGTCTGCACCAATCGAAGAGACAACAGCAATCCTCTTTACTCCATTCTTTCGGGCCAGGATAGCTATATCCACAGGAAGGTCCCTGTCAACTTTTTCCATGTTTTCGACTGATCCGGCTTTTTTTATTGTTGTCCCGAGACAGATAAAGAGATCGTCACCCTTTATGTCTGCTCCGAGTCCTTCTATATTGCTGAAATCGGCAATTATCTCTTCAACAACTGGTGAAGAAATCCCTGCAGTTTGCCTTACAAATATTCTGATTGTCTTATAGTTTTCGGCCTTCTCCAGTTCCTCAAGCAATAAGTTGCCTACAAGCCCGGTGGCGCCTAAAACAATTGCTGTACGGTTTCCCATTCCCTTATCATTAAAAAGCTGAAAGTTAATAAAAAGAGAATTTCCGGATAAACAATATCCCTGTAATATAATTGCATAATTGAAATATTTGTTTTTACTTTGTGTTTCAAAGTACTTTTATATATTACCATGGAAAGTAAATCAGAATATTTTGAAGACCTCCGGATTATAAAAAAGGTGATGGAAGAATCCTCGCGGTTTCTATCATTAAGCGGATTATCGGGTCTTTTTGCCGGATTGATTGCTTTAGCCGGAGCAGCTTTTGCCGTCTATATATTCCTGGATGGGAAATTCCTTCTTCCCGGAGGATTTTTCAGCGCTGATAAGGCACAGGAAATGGACAGCCTTAAAATCAAATTTCTTGCAGAAGCGCTGATTGTTCTTGTCCTTGCGCTGGGTGTGTCAGTCTTTTTTTCCTACAGAAGATCGGTGCAAAAAGGACTTAAAATATGGACTCCCGTTTCAAAAAGGCTTCTGGTCAGTCTGTTTGTGCCGTTGGTTACAGGCGGAATTCTTATCCTGATCTTATACTTCCAGCATCACTGGCAGCTTATAATTCCGTCCATGCTTATCTTTTATGGCCTTGGGCTGGTTAACGCCGGGAAATTTACATTTAATGAAATTTTCTACCTTGGGCTTCTTGAGATAACAACAGGACTTCTCTCTGCCATTTTCCCGGTTTATGGGATTATTTTCTGGTGTTTTGGTTTCGGATTGCTTCATATCGTCTATGGCCTGGCCATGTACAGAAAATACGAAAGATGAAAATTGATATTTCGGGCTTGAATAAATTCTTTGAAAATCGGGTAAGGCTTGGTATAATGTCAATTCTGGTCGTAAATGATTCATACGACTTCAATAGCCTGAAAGAAGCGCTTGGGGTGACTGACGGAAATCTGGCAAGCCATCTCAAGGCTCTTGAAGAAAATGGACTTATAAAGTCGAGCAAACAATTCATCGGTAGAAAGCCTAATACAAGCTATTATGCCACAGAGGCAGGCAGACAAAAGTTCAGCGCCCATCTTAAAGCTCTTGAAGAGATCATTAATTCACAATAATTTTTTTATCCCTTAACTTTGCACTTCAAAGTACTTTTAACTAAATAAAGAATCGATATGAAAATTGAAATCAGTGAAAGTAAAAAATGGCAGAATTCTTTGACATTGAAGATAGTGCTGCTGACAGTCATGGGAATGTTCCTGTTAATTCCGCTGGAAATGATAAAATCAATTATCCGCGAGAGGCAACAGACCTCTGAAAAGGCAAAACAGGAAATAGCTTCTCAATGGGCCGGGAGACAAAATCTTTCCGGTCCGGTACTGAACATCCCTGTCAGGATATTTCCCCTGAAGAATGATGCGGAGCCTCATATTTCAATCCTTCACATTATGCCGGAAACGCTTAATGTAACTGGTGATGTTAAGACGGAAAAACGCCATAGAAGCATCTATCAGACTGTGGTATATAATTCTGATATCTCCATTTCGGGAGAGTTTCTTATCCCGGCGTTCAGCGGCGGAGAAAGCGACGAAGTACTGTGGGATGAAGCATATTATACCCTTGGGATAAGTGATAACCGCGGTCTTAAGGGCGGTGTTGTTATGAAGACCGGAACTTCAGTTATAGATGCCGTTCCCGGATTACAGGACAAGGAGGTATTCGCTTCCGGTATTTCATTCCCTGCTGGGCTGACTGAAAAAGTCAAAACTATTCCGTTTGAGCTGAAAATTAACCTCTCCGGATCGGAAGGATTAAGCTTTTCGCCTGTTGGAAAAACCACACATGTGAACCTGAAATCTTCCTGGAATGCTCCCGGCTTTACCGGGAATTTTCTCCCCGCAGCCAGAACAATTGACGGTTCCGGATTTAAGGCTGACTGGCTTATTACAAACCTGAACCGCAACTTCCCGCAAGTATGGAAAGAAGATGAATTCAAACCCGCAAATGATTCATTCGGGGTCGATTTTGTGATGGTTGTGGATCACTATCAGAAATCACTAAGAAGTGCAAAGTACGGAATTCTTTTCATTGCACTTACTTTTATGGCGCTCCTGTTTGCTGAAATGGCAACCGGTGAATCGCTGCAGATAATGAATTACGCGCTTGTCTCACTTGCCCTTGTTCTTTTCTTTTCGTTGCTTAATGCTCTCAGTGAGCAAATTGGCTTTAATCCGGCATATATTATCGCGGCAGGCTCGACAATTGTTCTGATTACACTCTTCCTGCGGAAACTTGTCAGGAATTTCAGAGCCGTGATTCTCATTTCCGGAATGCTTGTTTTCCTCTATTCAGTTATTTTTATTCTGCTGACGCTCAATGATTATGCCTATCTGGCAGGAAACATAGGGCTCTTTTTCCTTCTTGCCATTACAATGGCTGTTTCCACAAAGCTTCGGCTTTTCAATGGTTCAGCCAGAAACACGGAAGCGGAAGAATCTTCTGAATAAACGAAAACATATTTCGTATATAATTTACAGCAGGAAAAGAACATAATCATTTCCTGCTGTTTTCTTTTCATCTCATTTGAATTATCAGCCATTGATTTTTTTGCTATTTTGCGCCCCGGTAACTGATGAAAAATGTCGGCAGAAAAAAAATCAATATTTCTGATACTCCTTATCCTGATTCTTGATCAGGCAATTAAAATATGGGTCAAGACGCACATGCAGATCGGCGATGAGATCCACCTTTTCGGGAAGTACGGGATGCTCCATTTTATCGAGAATAACGGAATGGCCTTCGGTATGGAAATGGGCGGGAAAAAAGGTAAGATCATTTTGAGCATCTTCCGTATCATTGCCATTTTCGGCATCGGATGGTTCCTGACAACTCTTTACAGGAAAAAAAGCAATCTCGGACTTATACTTGCTGTAAGCGCTATTCTTGCAGGAGCCATCGGCAACCTGATTGACAGTGCCTTCTATGGCATGATCTTCAGTGAAAGCTTCAGCCAGCCAGCCATTCTTTTCCCTCCCGGAGGGGGCTATTCTTCATTCCTCCAGGGACGAGTGGTCGATATGTTATATTTCCCGGTAATCAATACTCACTGGCCAATGTGGTCGCCGTTCAGGCCGGGTGAATCTTTCATTTTTTTCAGGCCGGTTTTCAATGTGTCAGATTCAGCAATCACCTGCGGGGTCTTTGCCATACTGATCTTCCAGAAAAAAATGTTCAGGAATCTTCAATAATCATTACATCAATAGTTTATAAAATCCCGGATAATTGCTCCATTGGCCGGATAGAACAAATTGACACGATATTTAATGTGTTGATCTGAATTTGTTATATTTGAATGAAATATATCCGGATGTCACTTCTTGACGAAATCAGAAAGCCTGTTTTAAAGGAGATGGATGAATTTGAATCCTACTTCAACAGGACCATGAAAAGCGATGTACCGCTTCTGAAAATTGTCCTGAACTATATTCTGAGGAGGAAGGGGAAGCAGATGAGGCCGCTCCTGGTATTCCTTACTGCAAAGCTTAACGGCAAAATTTCTGAGCCAACATATGTGGCAGCGACTTTGATTGAACTGCTTCATACTGCGTCGCTTGTACACGATGATGTTGTTGATGATGCCCATGAGAGGCGCGGTGCGCTGTCGGTCAATGCATTGTGGAACTCAAAAATTGCCGTTCTTGCTGGCGATTATATGCTGTCAGCCGGCCTGCTCATCAGCGTTGAGAAATCGCGATATGATATGCTGGAGATCGTTTCCGAATCAGTTCAGTCTATGGCAGAAGGAGAGCTCCTTCAGCTTCAGAAAGCCAGGAAGATGAATATCAAAGAGGAGGATTATTATAAGATTATCATAAGCAAAACAGCGGCCCTGATCGCTGCATGCACAGCTACCGGAGCCCGGTCTGTGACAGAAGATCCCGACACAATTCAGCTTATGAAGGATTTTGGGGAGAATATCGGAATTGCATTCCAGATAAGGGATGATATCCTCGATTATGAATCAAACGGTCTTACCGGTAAAACAGTCGGCAACGATATAAAAGAAAGGAAAATAACCCTTCCTCTTATCCATTCTCTTGAGCTTGCTTCTTTGCCGCTGAAAA
This sequence comes from Bacteroidales bacterium, assembly GCA_003142255.1. Taxonomy (GTDB): domain Bacteria; phylum Bacteroidota; class Bacteroidia; order Bacteroidales; family VadinHA17; genus LD21. The sequence continues at coordinate 74,149 of PLLO01000013.1, forward strand.
GAAAAATACTTTCCATTGTTAAAAGCAGGAAGAAGACCCGGGGAGAGATCAATGAAGTTATAAAATTCGTATCATCGACTGGCGGCATTGAATATGCTGAAACTAAAATGAATCAGTACCGTGACAAGGCGCTTGCCATTCTTGATTCGTACCCCGCTTCGGATGTTAAAGAATCGCTGCAGCAGTTCGTCAATTACACAACTTCCCGAAATAAATAACAGCCCTGTCAGGCGGCTTCTGCTTCAAGGTTAATCTTGGTGACTTTGTCCATGTCCTTCACATAATGGCGTGATCCCAGGTAAAACAACAGTGATCCAAGAACCAGCATAAAAGGTAGAATTTTCATTGCAGTGCTCAGATCCGACAAATCTGAAATCTTTCCAAGAACAATCGGGGCCGTAAATGAGCCCAGTAAATTCTGAACTGCTACTGCAATAGCATATGATGTTGCGCGCAGTCCTGGATGAATGACATCCTGTGTTACGGCAGCAGCTCCTGCTATGAAGGTCATTATCAGCACTCCAAAAATAAACAAAGTAATCAGCTGCCCTGTCCCTTTCATAAAAAAGAAAGCCAGAAATAGCAGTAAGGCTGAAACAAACGTGGAAAGCGCCGGAAACAAAAGCCTTGCATTTGGTTGTTTTATCCTCCATTTATCAATTATCACGCCTCCAAGCGGCGCGCCAATAAGGGCTAAAAGCATTACTGCACCTGCCATTGTGCCTGCCGCCTTTGGCTGAATGTGACGTACTACTTCAAAGTATTTCGGGAGCCAGACTATCATTGCCGTTGTAACAAACACGATGGCAGCCATCCCGAAATAAGTGAAGATCACAGATGGCTTTGAGATAAACTCCCTGATCATGTCTTTCTTTTCCATCTTGATTTTATTGTTGCTTTTATCAACGAAGGAAAGATCAACCGTTTTGTAATCTTTTACAAAAAGGAACAGAATGGCAATAATCAGTCCCGGTACGGCTACAATGCCGAAAGCATGCTTCCAGCCCCAGGCTTGTGCAATAATCCCGCCCATAGTTACTCCTATTGCAGAACCAAGGGGGATTGAAGCATTCCAGAATCCCATCATCTTTGATCTTTTTTCGAGCGGATATATGCCTGATATTAGGGCGCTTCCGCCCGGCGCATATCCTGCTTCGCCAAATCCTATAAATATTCTCGCCATAAAAAGCTGTACATAATTGCCGGTAAAGGCACAGACTGCAGTTGCAACACTCCAGACGATTGCCATAATTCCAATTGTCTTAGTTCTGCTCCAGCGGTCGATAAAAATTGATACCGGGAACGTCAGAATGCCGATCGAAAGATAAATTATGGAAACCAGCCATCCACATTGAGTGTCGTTTATAAACCAGTCTTTCTGTATCGATGTAAACATTGAGTTTACTACCATCCTGTCGGCATAATCAAACAGGTATAGCAGAAACAGAAGTATGAATACATAATTTGAATACCGGAGTGAAAACAGGTATCCCTGGCGGTTTTCAGTACTTTTCATAATGATTTGTTTTGTTACCCTATTAGCAAGTAAGATAAAAAAAATGTAAGTTGAAATTTTTTGTTGTATTTTTAAGTCTTTATACTTACCGTAAACAATTGTCCGGAAAGCTCTTTCAAATATCAGAAATATAATAAGTTCTAAAAATGGTAGCACTTAAACAAATTGAGGAATTCATTGCTTCGGAACCGATAGCAATGGTTGGCGTTTCAAGAGATCCGAAAAAGTTTGGTTTTGCCGCGTTCCGGGAATTAAAAGAAAGGGGAATGAATGTCATCCCTGTCAACCCGTATGCCGATGAGATACTCGGCATAAAAGTCTATCCTGGCCTGAAATCGTTGCCGTCCGGTATCAGGGGGATGATAGTTGTAACACCAAAAACCGCTACTGCTGCCGTTATAAAGGAAGCAAAGGAGGCAGGTATTAAACAGATCTGGATACAACAGAATTCTGATACTAAAGAAGCCGTTGATGAATTAATGGGAACAGATATTAACTATATTTCCGGTGAGTGTATTCTGATGCATTACAAACCAAACGGGATTCATAAATTTCATGGAAAGCTTAAGCGTTTTTTCGGCCGATTCCCTAAATAGACCATGGTACAGATGCCTGCAGAAGAAAACTACCTGTTTTCCATTGAATTCGCCGTACGCGATTATGAATGCGATATCCAGGGAATTGTGAACAATGCAAACTACCAGCATTACCTTGAACATGCGCGCCACGAATTTCTTATCTCCCGGGGGATAAGCTTTACCGGGCTTCATGAAGAAGGTCTTGACGTTATCATTACGCGGATTGAGATAGATTACAAATATCCGCTCAGGAGCCGCGATAAGTTTGTTGTCAGGCTTAATTTACGAAGAGAAGGAAATATCAGGGTGGTTTTTGACCAGCATATATTCAGGCTCCCCGACGAGAAACCGATTGTAAAAGCAAGCGTTGTCGCTGTTGCAACAAAAAACGGCAAGCCGGTTGCTCTGGGGAATTTGATATCCAGGCTTGGGTTAAATGATTGATATTAAATTCATTAATAAAACAGCCGCATATCTTTTATAAAGCAAATATTTTAAACTTAAATTAAAATGAGAAAACGATTTCTTAAGTCATTTGGATTTACTTTGGTTTTAACGTTGTTGCTGTCGTCAGTAATGTTTTCGCAACCGGGAATTTCGATAAAGGATAAGTACGACAAGCAGGAAGTTTATATCACTATGCGCGACGGGGTAAGGCTTTTTACTTCAATCTATACTCCCAAAAACGATTCAGTGAAACATCCCATTCTAATGAACCGGACTCCCTATAACATAGAGGGAGGCGGCCCGGAAAGATATAACAGCTATCTGATGGTCTATTCCAGGTTTACCAGGGAAAACTATATTATGGTCTTCCAGGATGTCCGCGGGAAATTCATGAGCGAAGGCGAATATGAGGATATCCGCCCGGTTAATCCAGATAAAAAAAACAATAAGGATATTGATGAGACTACAGACACGTGGGACACTGTTGACTGGCTCATAAAAAATGTAAAAAACAATAATGGGAATGTCGGTATTTTTGGGATTTCCTATCCTGGTTTCTATTCGACAATGGGAATAATAAATGCTCATCCGGCAGTCAAGGCGGTTTCGCCGCAGGCTCCCGTAACTGCATGGTTCATAGGAGATGATGTTCATCATAATGGTGCTTTCTTCCTTCTTGACTGTTTCCCATTTGATTTCTGGTTTGGAAAGCCGCGCAGGGGGCCGACAAGGATCGGAAATCCTAATTTTGTATGGCCGACTCCTGATAATTACGAGTTTTTTCTTTCTGCAGGAGCCATCCGAAACCTTTCTCCGAAATATTTCGGCGATAGTGTCAGGTGGTGGAAAGAGACTTTCGCCCACCCGGATTATGACGATTTCTGGAAGTCACGCGATCCCCAGCAATACCTGAAAAACGTAACACCAGCAGTAATGACTGTTGGCGGATGGTTTGATGCAGAAGATATGTATGGCGCTCTTCACACGTACCAGTCAATTGAAAAGCAAAATCCTCCCTCAACAAAAAACTATCTCGTTATGGGTCCCTGGTCCCATGGTCAGTGGATGTTCGGGAAGGCCACAAATATGGGTAATATATACTGGGGGGTTGATGCAAATCAGAAATTTGCAGAAGAAGAGGTCAATTTCTTTGATTATTACCTCATGGGCAAAGGAGAACTTAATATCCCTGAAGCAACAATATTTGTCACGGGTTCAAATGAATGGAGAAAATTTGACAAATGGCCGCCTGAAAATGTAACTGAAAAGAACATATACCTTATGCCGGAAGAAATAGCTTCTTTCTCAGCGCCTTCATTAAAAAGCAGTTATGACGAATATTTATCCGACCCGATGCACCCTGTCCCATATACTGAAGATGTTCATGCCCGCAGAACGACCGCCTACATGACTGATGACCAAAGATTTGCATCACGCAGGCCTGACGTTATGGTTTACCAGACAGGGGTGCTCACTGAAGATATCACTTTTACGGGTCCGCTGACTGCCGACCTTTTTGTTTCGACCACCGGTACTGATGCTGATTTTATTGTCAAGCTTATAGATGTTCTTCCTCCCGACACCAAGGCCGCTCCTGATCAGAATGTAAAAGTTCCTCTTGGCGGTTATCAGATGCTGGTGCGGGGAGAGGTTTTCAGAGGCAAATACCGGAATAGCTTTGAGAAACCGGAGCCTTTCAGGCCAGGGAAAGTAACTGAAGTGAAATATTCAATACCCGATGTGGCCCACACCTTTAAAAAAGGACACAGGATAATGATCCAGGTTCAGAATTCATGGTTTCCGCTGGTCGACAGAAACCCCCAGAAATTTGTAGATATCTATACCTGTTCTGACAGCGATTTCCAGAAGGCCACCATGCGTATTTATCATGATGCCGCTCATCCGTCAAATCTAAAGGTAAAAGTTCTGAAATGATCAGGAAGGGAAAGAGAAGCAATTAAGCAGGTAAAAATCGTCATATATGCCAATAAAAAGAATAACCAGAAGGCAGTTTATTTCAGCTGTTGCCCTTGGAGCAGGAGTATTAGCTGTGGGGAAACCGGTACTTGATGCATCAATGTTTCCATTCAGGTCCGCGGTTGATCCCCTTCAAAAAATCTCACTTGGAAAAACCGGGATAAAGACTACTCTTCTTGGTATGGGAACTGGTTTTAATGGCTATGACCGGACTTCGGCAATAACAAGAGCCGGAACAGCAGAAACCGTTATCAGGCATGCATATGAATCGGGGATCAGATTTTTCGATTGTGCCGACAGTTATGGCACACATCCTTTTGTGGCGAAAGCACTTAACGGCGTATCCAGGGATAACTTTACCCTGAGTTCAAAGATCTGGGTAGCCCCGGGAGGAATACCTGAGCCGGAAAGGCCAGGCGCTGATATTGTCATTGACCGGTTCAGAAAGGAACTTGGGACAGATTATATCGACATCATCCAGATGCATTGCATGACCAGTGCCGGGTGGACAGATGAATACAAAAAACAGATGGATCTGCTTGAGAATCTCAAAGCTAAAGGAATTATAAGAGCTCACGGAGTCTCGGTTCATTCTCTTGAAGCTATGGAGTCTGCTGCCGCTGATCCCTGGGTTGATGTTATTCATGTAAGGATAAACCCTTTCGGCGCTGCAATGGACAACAAAGATCCTGAAAAGGTCGTTCAGGTAATTAATAAGCTTCATGCTTCAGGTAAAGGGGTTATTGGAATGAAGCTTATCGGTAACGGAAATTTCCGGAACGATTCTGATAAAATAAACCAGTCGCTGAAGTATGTTCTGGGCCTGGGAACCGTCGATATGATCATTGCCGGGTTTGAAAAACCCGAACAGATCGATAACTACATATCAAGAGTTGAATCGGCTCTCAGGACTCTCAAAGAAGACAGGGTATAAATGAATAGTTTTAAAAATCTGACAATGAAAAGGTTACTTTTTTTCTTAATCGTTTTAATTATAAATTTGCAAATTATCTTTGCTCAGGATGACCGGATGAGCAATATTATCATGCCCGGGGCAAAGCTTGAGAAAATTGCAGACGGGTTTCTGTTCACTGAGGGTCCGACTGCCGATACAAAAGGCAATGTTTATTTCACCGATCAGCCGAACGACAGGATAATGGTCTGGAACACAAAAACAGGTCTTTCGGTATATATGCAACCGGCAGGACGAGCTAACGGCATGGCCTTCGACAGTAAGGGAAACCTCTGGGCCTGTGCCGATAATAAGGATGAGCTGTGGAAGATCACTCCAGAAAAGAGTGTTGAAGTGGTTGTGACCAATTACAACGGAAATCTTCTTAATGGTCCTAACGATCTGTGGATCAGACCTGACGGTGGAATATATCTCACTGATCCATTTTATAAACGTACCTGGTGGGATCATGATAAAATGCCACAGGATAAACAAGGTGTCTATTACCTTGAGCCGGGTAAAAAAACAGTTATAAGGGTTGCCGACGATCTTGTTCAGCCGAATGGAATTGTTGGCACGCCTGATGGGAAAACGCTTTTTATTGCAGACATTCGTGATAATAAAACATGGTCGTATTCAATAAATCCTGACGGTTCTTTATCAGGGAAAAAACTCTTTTGCGAGATGGGGTCTGACGGAATGACGATCGATTCCGAAGGGAATCTCTACCTTTCCGGTACGGGTGTTACTGTTTTTGACAAAACCGGAACCAGAGTTGGTAATATTCCTGTCCCGGAAAGCTGGACGGCAAATGTCTGTTTTGGCGACAAGGATTTTAAAAGTCTCTACATCACCGCCAGCAAAGGACTCTACAGGATAAAACTTAAAGTAAAAGGAACCAGGGGCTGATAATTATTGTCGTTTCCCTTTGCAGGGGGTTTTTCAACAATTCTTCAATATTTACTATTTCTCATGACCTCCTTTCGGGAAATTCTTTATTATTGTACGCTTGATTTGTTGAGAAAAGTCATTTTCATTTTAAATATATTCAGTGATGGACGGAACACGTAGGGCAGATATCATGCCGGGAATATCAGTAATGGTTGAGCTAACGGAACATAAACGGACAGGCAGGCTTACCGGGGGTAAGGTTAAGGAAGTGCTTACGACCGCTCCCGTTCATCCTCATGGAATAAAAGTGATGCTTGAGAGCGGACTCGTTGGAAGGATCAAACAGATTATCTGAATTCTGCAGATAATCACATAAATCAATCATTCAAAAAATTGACTAATTTTGAATTCTGTGAACCCTTTGCATTCCGGGTTTCTGTTTATTAATTCAAATATTTGAAAAATGAAATATGAGGATTTCCTGATAACCGCTCTCGGAAAAGGGAATGTGATTTCTCCCTTAAAGCAGAGTCAGAGGGCTGATAGTCCTGTTTATAAATTTGTCAAGGATGACGAGAGGATCCTATACGAAGTATCCCTTGAGTCGTTTCAAAAATGCCGGGAGAATGGGGTTATGCCTGTGTCATTTGAAAAAGCCGGACCCAAGGAGACCATTTACTTTGAACCGGCCAAAACAAAAGTGGCTATCGTCACTTGCGGCGGACTGTGCCCAGGGCTCAACAATGTTATCCGGGGTCTTGTTAACCAACTTTACTACAGGTATGGCGTAAACAGGATACTCGGGATAAGATACGGATACGAGGGGTTCATTTCAAAATATAATCACTCCGTAATCGAACTTACAGCTCCAATGGTAAGCGATATCCATCTTGCAGGGGGTTCTTTCCTGGGAATGTCACGCGGCGAACAGGATGTAAAAGAGATAGTTGATACTCTTGAGATCCTGAACGTCAATATTCTATTCTGTATCGGAGGCGACGGGACACTTAAGGGCGCACATGCCATTCATGAGGAAATAACAAAAAGAAAACTTAAAATATGCGTTGCCGGAATTCCCAAAACTATTGACAACGATATTGATCTGATCCAGAAATCATTCGGCTTTGAAACAGCCTTTTCCATAGCAAACGACATCATCAGAAATGCCCATAATGAAGCCCAGGGAGCATATAATGGCGTAGCTCTCGTGAAGCTAATGGGGCGCGATTCGGGATTTATTGCTGCCAGTGCTGCGCTTGCTATCCAGGAGGTGAATTTCGTCCTGGTACCCGAGATATCCTTCGATCTTTACGGGATCCGCGGATTCCTGAAGATACTCCGGAAACGGCTCGAAGAGAGACATCATGCAGTAATTGTGGTTGCAGAAGGCGCCGGTCAGGATCTGATCGAATCAAAGGATTTACAGAAAGATGCTTCGGGGAACGTAAAACATAAGGATATCGGTATATATCTCAAGGAAAAGATAAAGGAAGAGTTCGATTCAAAGGGCTTTCCCTATTCTATAAAATACATCGATCCAAGCTACATCATCCGTAGCGCACCGGCTAATGCCAACGATAGTAAGTTCTGCAACCTGCTTGCACAAAATGCAGTTCATGCAGCAGTGGCAGGTAAGACCGATTTTGTTGTAGGCTACTGGAATTATGAGTTTACCCTTATTCCGATACCGATGGCTGTCGCCAGGCGTAAGAAAATCGATGTTGAAGGAGAGCTTTGGTGGAACGTCCTCGAGGCAACCGGACAACCCATAAGCATGAAGAATCCCTGATATGATCAGGAATATCATATTCGACCTTGGGAATGTTCTCATCAGTTTCAGGCCGGAAGAATACCTTTTAAAAAATAATTATCCTGAAGCCAAAAGGAAGATTATCCATTCGGATATCTTCGGAAGCATTGAGTGGCTTCTTCTCGATAACGGTGAAATAAGCACCGGGAAGGCAATTGATCGTATTGCAGGGAAATCTTCGCTCAGAAGGGAGGAAATAGCCCTTATTTTCAATAAACGGACAAAGATCATGTCTCCCATTGCAGAGAACGTCAAACTCCTTCCTGGACTAAAAAAAGGGGGTTACAGGCTATATTACCTTTCCAACTTCCCGGTTGATATTTTTGATGAAGTAAAAAAAAGTTATTCTTTCTTTAAATATTTTGATGGCGGAATTATTTCAGGTGCGGTCCACTATTCAAAACCAGATCCGGAAATATTCAATGTCTTGCATCATAAATATGGTCTCCTTGCCAAAGAATGTTTTTTTATCGACGATATTGAGAAAAATGTTATCGTTGCAAAATCGATAGGAATGAAAGGATTTTGTACATCAGGATCGACAAATATTTCTGATGAATTTTTAAAAAGCCTGAAATGGCATTAGCCTTTTTTGTAAACCATAAAGATCATTAAGGGGAAAAACCAAAACTATTCTTCTCCCTTTTTCGATTTTAAATTTTCCTTCTTTTCAAAATTGATTTGCCTTCTCCTTTTGTTTTTCGAACAAACAATCACCGTATTCGAAAAAACGGCTCTTTCAGATCAAAAATTCACGTCCGGTACCCGGGCTGGCTTAAAATACTCAACTCTCGTTGAGTTAAAACCAAAGGTAATTGAAGCTATCCGATTGTATTTATGATATTTAAGGTGGTTGCAGATATATATTGTTCCACGTGGAAACCAGCGTTATTTTTGGATGTATCTGGTAAGTATCTCTGCTTTTTTGGTTCCAATGAGTTTCTCGAGTTCATCGAAGGAGCATTTTTTGATTTTTTCCAGAGAACCGATTTTCTTCAATAAAATTTCTTTGGTTTTGATTCCTATCCCTTTTATTTCATCCAGTTCCGATTTTATCATCCCAGATGATCTTTTTTCACGGTGAAAATTTATTCCGAACCTGTGAGCCTCATTTCTTAATTGCTGAATTATTTTAAGGCTTATTGAATTTTTATCCAGGTAGAGAGGAACAGAGTCGCCGGGGAAATATATCTCTTCAAGCTTTTTTGCAATCCCAATAATTGTCAGCTTATCTTTTAGGCCAAGCTTCTCAAGGCTTTTTACTGCCGAGGAAAGCTGTCCCTTGCCTCCGTCGATTATCACCAGCTGTGGTAGTTTCTGATTTTCCTCGATCATTCTTTTATACCGTCTGTATACTATCTCCTCCATAGATGAAAAATCATCTGGCCCGGTAACTGTTTTTATGTTGAAGTGCCGGTATTCCTTTTTGCTGGGCCTGGCGTTCCGGAAAACCACACAAGCCGCAACCGGATTAGTACCCATAATATTTGAATTGTCAAAACACTCAATGTGAACAGGCATGTCGGCCATGTGAAGATCTGATTTCAGCCGCTCAAGGTTTTTACCTGTGCGATCCTTCGGCTTGGCAATCTCATGTTTTTTGCGTTGTTCAAGCTTATAATAGGTGGCGTTTCTCGCGGCTAGTTCGAGGAGCTTCATCTTGTCGCCTATTACCGGAACGGTATATTTGATTTTTTCAAGAAGAATATCGGGTTTAAACGGCACAATTATTTCTGGTGAATCGCTTGATAATCTTTGCCTTATCTCTGTTATTGCAAAGCCCAGCAGAGACTCCTTCTCCTCATCCACACGGCTTTTAATATCAAGCGTAAAAGCCTGAATTACAGAACCATTAACCACTTTAAGGTAGTTAATGTATGAGTTGTCGATGTCCTGGCTAATAGCAAAGACGTCGACATTTTTTATAGTCGAGCTTACGATGGCAGACCGGCTCCTGTATTTTGAAAGCAGGTCGATCTTTTCCTTGATCAGTTGTGCTTTTTCGAACTGAAGCCCTTCAGAATATTTTATCATTATCTGCTTCAGGTGGTCAGATACCGTTGATATATTCCCTTTCAGAATATTTTTAAGCTGCTGGATGTTTTCATTATACTCCTCTTCTGTCTGAAGGCCGATGCACGGTGCCAGGCAGTTTCCAATATGGTACTCAAGGCAAGGCCTGAATTTCCCGGCTGCTATATTTTCCTTTGTGAGATTAAGAAAGCAGGTCCTTGGCTTATAAAGCTGCCGTATCAGATCTACAAGGGTCTTAACCATAAGGCCCGATGTATATGGACCAAAGTATAAAGAACCGTCCTTAATCGTATTTCTCGTGCTGAAAACTCTGGGAAAAGGCTCGCTTTTTATGCAGATCCAAGGGTAGGTCTTATCATCTTTTAAAAGTATGTTATACCTGGGCTGCAGTTTCTTGATAAAGTTGTTCTCAAGTAAAAGTGCATCTGATTCATTATCCACAACTATATGCCTGATATCAGCGGCCTTCTTCAGCATTACCGTTGTTTTGCCCGATTGGTTTTTATTGAAGTAGGAAGAAACCCTCTTCCTGAGGTTTTTTGCCTTACCCACATAAATAATAATCCCCGAAGAGTCTACAAACTGGTAAACGCCGGGCTTATCGGGAATTAAGGGTAATATTTTTTTATGTTCTACTGGCATAGTTCATTGCATTTCGTTTAATCAACGAACAATGGCACGAGCCCGAACTTACGTCCGTCGAAAAGTCCCTTGTCGCTAAGCTTCAGCTCCGGTATTACCAGCAATGCCATAAATGAGAGAGTCATGAACGGAGCCGACATTTTACATCCGAAAGATTTCACAAGAGAGGAAAGAGACTCATATTTATCAGCAACTTCACTGACTGGCTTATCCGACATGATCCCGGCTATGGGGAGCCTGAGTGTTTCTGCATTTCCTTCGTGCACTACGGCAAGCCCGCCCTTCATTTTCACTACTTCGTTTATTGCGGCGACTATATCAGAATCTGTGGTGCCAATGCAAATTATATTGTGACTATCGTGTGCCACCGAGCTGGAAAATGCTCCTTTCTTTAAGCCAAATCCTTTAATAAATCCGACTGCCGGAGGAGCATCATTATACCTGTCCTTTACAACAATTTTCAGGATATCGGTTTTCTTATCTGGTTCAATAAAATCTTTCCCCGGCAAATTTCCAATGATCTCCTTTGTCAGCAGTTCCCCGTCAAATGCCTCAATGATCCTTATCTTACTACCTTTTGCCTTTATAGAAATATTTTCTTCCTTTATTTCAGAACAATTGAATTTATTAAGGCTCTTCCCTGATTTATATTTAAATGTTGCTTTGCCTTTTTCAAAGACTATTTTACCATCTATCCATGTTTCCAGAACATTCATCTTCCCCGGATCGTCCACAATAATAAAGTCTGCAGGATCTCCAATCCTCAGTAGTCCTGCTTCCAGCCCATAATGATCTACCGGATTAATAGTTGCGCTTCTGACTACATCAAAAAGGTCGTATCCTTCAGAAACCAGTTTTGAAATTAATTTATTTATATGTCTTTTCTTTAACATTTCAGGATGGAGATCATCACTGCAAAGCATTAAATCATTAGGGTTTGTCTTATAAAGCTCCTTCAATGCGTCAAGGTTTGTTGCAGCGCTTCCTTCCCTGATCAGAATCTTCATCCCCAGAGCAATTTTCTCTCTTGCTTCTTCAATTGTGCTGCACTCATGGTCAGTTGATATTCCTGCTGCCACGTACTTTCTCAGATCTTCACCTGTCAATCCCGGTGCATGACCGTCTATCGGCTTTCCTCTATTAATTGATATTTTAATCTTTTCCATCACCTCATTATCTCTGAAAATAACTCCAGGATAATTCATCATTTCAGACAGATATTTAATTTCTTTCCTATTCAAAAGTTCCTTTACTCCGGATGCATTAATTGCCGCTCCAGATGTCTCATATTTTGTTGCGGGAACGCAGGATGGTGCTCCAAACCAGAATTTGAACGGAACTCTATCTCCATCCTCAATCATAACATTTACCCCTTCAGTTCCGAGCACATTTGCTATCTCATGCGGATCAGAAACTACACCTATTGTTCCACGTGAAACAGCCTCGCAAGCAAAAGAACCAGGAGTGACCATTGAGCTTTCAATATGAATGTGGGCATCAATAAGTCCTGGAAGAATGTAATTTCCTTCAGCTATTTCCTTCTTTTCAATACTTTTAATCCTTCCGTTTTTAATAGTAATTATCGCAGGAAATATTATTCTCTCATGTATGTCGACAATTAAACCTTTCAGTTTCATAATAATAAAATATATTTTAATAAAATTTGTTCCACGTGGAACACTTTATCTCCCCAGGTACATAAGTAAAATGGATAAATCAGATGGAGATACACCGCTAATCCTTCCTGCCTGACCTATATTATCCGGTTTAATCTTCGCAAGCTTTTGTCTCCCTTCGGTAGAAATCGAAACCAGTTCACTATAATCAATCTCTTCAGGAATTTTTAAATTTTCCAATCTTTTAATTTTATCAGCCATTAGTTTCTCTCTCAAAATATATCCCTCATATTTAATCCTTATCTCTGCAGATTCTGCTATTTCGTTAAATCTTTCAGAATGCACAGCTGACAGCTTCTTATATCCATTAATATTCTCTATTAGTTCTTTTAACTCAATCTGTGGTCTGGCAGCGATGTTAACGGCTTTTGTTTTCTGCTTAATTTCAGATGTCTCTTTCTTTCTTAACCATTTATTAATCTTTTCTGGTTCTATTGTCTCTATTTTTAGAAACTCCAGCATTTCATCTATCATTTTCTCTTTTTCGTCCAGAATTTCTATTCTTTCTTTCTCTGCCAATCCCAAATCAAATCCCTTTCTGGTCAGTCTTTCATCGGCATTATCCTGTCTCAGTAAAATCCTGTATTCTGCCCTTGATGTAAACATTCTGTAAGGTTCATCAACACCCTTGCTTATGAGATCGTCAATCAAAACTCCAATATAAGATTCGTCTCGTCCCAGCACAAATTTTTTCTTTCCCCTGATCTTTAATGTTGCATTGATACCAGCCATTAATCCTTGTGCAGCCGCTTCTTCATATCCCGTTGTTCCATTAATCTGCCCAGCGAAGTAAAGATTCTTTATCAACTTCGTTTCAAGATTGTTTTTTAACTGCGTCGGTTGAAAAAAGTCATATTCTATTGCGTAACCAGGTCTGAATATCTCAACATTTTCCAGTCCCTTTACTTTTCTTAAGGCATTTATCTGTGTTTCCAGAGGGAGACTGCTTGAAAAACCGTTTACATAATATTCAATAGTTTCTCTTCCTTCTGGTTCAATAAACAGCTGGTGCGATTCCTTATTCTTAAATGTTATAATTTTTGTTTCTATGCTTGGGCAATACCTTGGACCAATTCCTTTAATTCTTCCTGTATATAGAGGACTGAATTCCATTCCTTTTATCAGTTCTTTATGTACCTCCTCGTTAGTATGTGTAATAAAACAGCTCTTCTGATTTGTTATTTTCAAATTACTGTACATATATGAAAACGATCTGCCTTCTTCATCTCCCTTCTGTTCAGTCATTGAATTAAAGTCGATTGTCCTTCCGTCAATTCTAGCACTGGTTCCGGTTTTCATTCTTTCAATCTGGAAACCCATATTTCTCATTTGTTCGCTTAAACCGGTTGAAGCTGATTCACCAGATCTTCCTCCGTTTATCTTCTTAAGTCCTACATGCATCAATCCGTTCAGAAAAGTTCCATTTGTTAAAATGATTGCATCTCCATAAAACTTCGTTCCAAAAGATGTCTCAATTCCTACAACCCTCCAATTATCAATAATAAGCTTTTGTGCCTGCTCCTGCCATATATGCAGGTTTTCTGTCTGTTCCAGTTCTTTTCGCCACTCGCTTGTAAATCTTTGCCTGTCGCATTGTGCCCTGGGACTCCACATTGCCGGGCCTTTTGATTTATTAAGCATTCTGAACTGTATCATGCTTCGGTCGGTAATGATCCCGCTTAATCCTCCCAAAGCATCAATTTCCCTTACTATCTGTCCTTTTGCAATTCCCCCTATTGCAGGATTACATGACATTTGTGCCAGTTTGGTCATGTCCATTGTCACCAGTAAAGTCCTTGCTCCCATCTTTGCTGCAGCATGAGCTGCTTCGCATCCCGCATGACCTCCGCCTACCACTATTACTTCATATCTGAAATCCATCTAATTCTGCTTTAACTTTAAAATCCATTCGTTCTCCAGCTTTCTCATCCTTTCTTTTTCACTCTTAGTTGAATCGTTAAATCCGCACAGATGAAGTGTCCCGTGAATCATAACTCTTATTAATTCATTTCTTAAACTAACCTTATAGTTAAATGCATTAAATTTTATCGTATCCAGGCTCAAATAAATTTCACCATCGAGTAAATCTCTGCTACCATAATCAAAAGCAATAACATCGGTAAAATAATTATGTTGCAGAAATTCACTGTTAATTTTGATCAATTCTTTATCGCTCATTAAAATAAAAGAAAGGCTACCGTTGGGTTTTCTATATTCCCCGATAACCTTTTCAATTAATTTCAGGATCTTCTTGCTATTCCTTAACCTGTACTTTACGCCATCATAAAATATCCTTGTCTTCAAGGTGCAATATTTTTAAATATCATTGTCACGCTGTTTCCCTTTTTATTAAATTCTATTTCATCTGCAAGCCTTGACATCAGAAATATCCCCCTTCCATTTATTGCTTCAATATTTCCCGGTCTTGTAGGATCCGGGACTTCGGCCGGTTTAAATCCTTTTCCTTCGTCAGTTACAGATATATTCAGATCTTTCCTTTTTACCCAAAAATCAATTTCTACTGTTTTCTTCAGATCTGCCTTATTTCCGTGGATTATTGCATTGTTAACCGCCTCAAGTACTGCTACCAGTATTTTTCCATAATTATCCTGACTTATTCCAATCTCATTCGTTAATGAATCTATTGCATTTTCAACCATATTAAGATTGGTTATATCAGATTCTATTTTAAGCTGCTTAAGCATTGTTACAAATAAGCTTCCTTATACTGAATAATTTAAGATTTGTTTCAGTTCGTATCAGTTTTTTGCTATCCATAATTCAGGATCCAGGTATTGTTTCTCAAAGATCATAAATTTTATTGTTGAATTATAGTTTGCAGAAGGGTCTTGATATACTTCTCCGATTATCTGCTTCGTATCAACTTTTTCCCCCTTTTTTACCTTTACATTTACCAGATTAGTATAAACTGAATAATAGTTTCCATGTCTTATTATTACTGTCATATTTGCCCCAGAAATAGCCGTTATTGCCGTTACCTCTCCTTTAAATATACTTCTGGCTGAATTCCTCCCTGAGCTTGTAATTTCAATCCCAAAGTTGTTTTCCGTAACATATTTTAATACAGGATGTTTGTGCACTCCAAAATGATTTGTAATTATTCCTTTCTCAACCGGCCACGGCAACCTGCCTTTATTCACTGAAAAATCGTCTCCTATAAGCTTTTGCTCCGGAGTAAGTTCATTTTTTATGCTTTTCTTCCTTTCCTCCTCAATTATTCTTGCTATTGCCCTTTCTATCCGGTTAGCAATTATCTTTTTCTCTTCCAGTTCCTTTTTCAGCTGTTTTTCCTTATTCCCAAGGTTCTTGACAACCTTTGTCTTTATTTGTTGCTCCCCTTGCAGAATTTCTTTTTGCTGAACTTCTCTATGGCGCAGATCTGAAATCTTTCCCAGATCATTTTCAAGCTTTTCCTTTGTACTTTCTATTTCAAGCTTTAATTGAGAAATTATTTCAGATTCGTTTCTCCTGAATTTAGAAACCTGTTGCAAGTATTTAAGCCTTTTATATCCCTGGTTAAAATCTCTCGCCGATAAAACGTAAACTATTTCCGGATTGATCTTTTTTAATTTATAAGAATTAATGATTGCCCTTGAATAATCCTCTTTCAATATCTGTAAATCACTCTCCATCAAATCTATAGCTAGCCTGTTAATATCTATTCTTTCATTTAACAGATCTATTTCCTGTCCCATTCCTGAAATTATTGACTCTCTCAGGTTTACCTTTTTCCCGAGAATCCTAAGAGAATTTATGCTTTCACTTTTCTGCTTTTCGGTATTCTTAAGAAGGTTGTCAACATATGTAATTTCGTCCAGTGTTTTCTTTCTCTGTTCTTCCAATTCGCTCCTTGTTTGACCAGTAGCGATGGCAAACAAACTTAACAGTATAATATTGAATAAGATTCTTAGTCTCATTTCAGCAATATATTTTCATATCCTTTCCCCGGGATGAAATCTATCTTTTCAATGTTACTAAAATCAATATTTCTAATC
Organism: Bacteroidales bacterium; assembly: GCA_003142255.1. Taxonomy (GTDB): domain Bacteria; phylum Bacteroidota; class Bacteroidia; order Bacteroidales; family VadinHA17; genus LD21. The sequence goes on from PLLO01000013.1 coordinate 90,688, forward strand.
TTTATCTCAATAATGCAATTTTCCGTCTTATCCTTTACTAATATTCTTGCTGGATATTTTTTGTTGTCAACCAAACTTATTTTTGAATATGTAATTTGAATTTCTTTATTTTCAAGGTCTCTGATATTAGAACTAATAATCTTACTATCCCTGCAGCTTATAAAATATTTTATTTCAAACTTTTCAAATTTTATGGTCTGGGTATTTCTTTCTTCAGTACATATAGTTGAATCTATACCTGAAAGATTTCCAGCTATGAAATCTCCGAATATAACCGGTAGCGCAATAAAAGGAATTCCGTACTTCTTTTCAATTGCGTTTGTTTTACCATAAAATAGTTTTTTCTGCAGCCTGTCATTTATCAATAAAGTATCCGCTGTCATATATGCTCTGGCAACCTCTATACCGGTATTGCTCTTTAGACTTACAAGCCAGAATCCTGGTGTTTTATATTTAACTGAAGCAAGAAGCTTTTGTTTTTCATCTCCAATAGTAATTTCTACCTCTGCTTTCTTTATATTAAAATCATTATCTGACAGATTCTGAGCCTTTATCTTTTCCAGACCCGGAAAGAGGGAGCTAATATGTTCCGTTTTTGTTTTACCTGATTTTAAGGTAGAACAGCCGGTCAATAAAACCAATAAAATCAATATCAGCGGCTTCCCTGACAATTTTCTATTTCTTTAATCAAATTAGTTTTTGAAGAATCTATTTTAAGTGCAATGTTCCAGTTGGTTACTGCAGCATCGCAGTCTTTTTTCTTCTTTAAGATATATCCGTAATGTTCATACCATTCTGCGTCTGCTTCTTTTCCAATGCTAATTACATTTTCCATAACTTTTGCGGCTTCATTAATCTTTCCTCTTTTGTACAATACCCATCCGTAAGTATCAAGAAACGTAGTATTTTCCTTCTCAGTTTCAATTATTTTCCGGGCCATTGTTTCAGCATCTTTAAGCCTTGTGTTTTGTTCTGCAAGGTAATAAGCATAATTATTAAGCAGTGTCACATCATTTGGATTTTCTTTAAGCGCATCATCAAATGCTTTAAATGACTTATCATATTCTTTCATCCTGTAATATACATCAGCCTGCAATGAGAGTACCTGTAACAGCATATCCTTATCATCTCCGGCCAGAATATTCGCTTTTCTTAATTCTTCGGTTGCAATTTCATATTGCTTGTTCTCGATTGCAGCATTGGCATAAAGTATTTTAGCCGGGAAAGACCTGTTAAATTTTGTGGCACATAATTCACCTTTTTCCTGAAGCTTTTTATAATCCTTTTCTTCAAGGTAAACAAACAGAAGCTTCTCCCACGCATAGTAATTGTCAGGTCTGCTTACGATTATCTCCTCAAGTCTTGCAGCAGCTTCATTCAGCTTTTTTTCAGCCGTTAAAAATTCAGGCCTTAGCAACAAAACTATGTCATCATCTTTATATACGGCTTCCATTAACATACATGCCAGCTGCAGTTCATTTCCTTTTGCAGCTATCAGTTCCGGAGTCTCGATCATTTTTGAAAATAATCCAATTTTATCTTCCCGATTAATATCGTTATTCAATATTACCTTGTTCAGAAGCAGGATAAGCTGATCATAATCTTTCTGATCGATAAGAAAGTTACAAAGCGACATCTGGGTTTGTGGATTATCAGGATTTTTTTCCATAAGGTTTTTATAGACCTCAAATGCTTTCTCGTTTTCCTTATTGTTGTTGTATATCTCAGCCAGAAGACCGGTATAGAGAATCACGTCCGGGTATTTTTCAATAAGCTGCTTCACCTTGTCTTCGGCCTCCTGAAACTTTCCCTCTGCTATTAATACCTTTATCCCTGACGGGGTAGATGTTTCGTTTATTCCATATTTTTTGTCAAGATTTTCAAATACCTGTAAAGCCTTGTCATACTTTTTATTTTCTGCATAAAGATTTCCAAGGTTCATTTGCAAATCTTCTTTTTCAGGGAATCCCTTAACTGCTTTTTCATAAAAGATTGTTGCGCTGTCGAGGTTCTTTTCCTGGTAATAAGTTCCTGCCAGCATTATCGTATACCAGAAATTGCCAGGGTTCAAATTATATGCCTTCAGACCGTATTTTTTTTCATTATTAATATCGCCTGAGCCAATGAGTATCTGGGAGATCTGAAAAAATGCAGCATCATTTGCAGGATCGGATTTTATGCACTGTTCGAACAATTTAATTGCATCCCCTCCATTCCCCAGCAATTTTTGTTTAATTGCTTCGATATATACATATTCTGCAGCTGCTGAATCATAAGAATTCTCTTTCGTTCCTGTTAAATGAGAAGGATTAAGCTTTCTCGCGCATGAGGAAAAAAGAAGGCTCAAAATTGCCAGTCCAATTAAAATATTAGAAATTCTTTTCATGTCTATTTTTTCCCTGTATGACCAAAGCCGCCCGCGCCTCTGTTTGTCTCTTTTAATACCTTCACTTCCGTCCATTCAGCTTTTTCATGCTTTGCGATCACCATTTGTCCGATTCGCTCACCGTCATTAATAATAAAATCCTGATCCGAAAGATTGATCATAATAATACAAACTTCTCCACGGTAATCCGCATCTATCGTTCCGGGTGAATTCAGAATTGTTATTCCCTTATTAATTGCCAATCCGCTTCTTGGCCTGATCTGTGCTTCATATCCTTCAGGTATTTCAAGAAAGAGCCCGGTGGGGACAAGAATTCTCTGCATGGGTTTCAGCAAAATTTCCTTATCGATGCTTGCCCTTAAGTCCATTCCAGCAGAAGCTATTGTTGAATAGGCCGGCAATTCATGTTTTGATTTATTAACAATTTTGATTTCCATTTTTCTATTTTCCTAAAAATACAGAAAGAGTCTTGTCTTTATACTGCGAAAATAATATAAAGACAATGATAAAAACAGTGTTTATCGCCAGTTCTGAAATCAGGTTACTATAATGATAAAACTGGCTGAACAGGACCATTCCTATAGCAATGATGAAATAGGGAAGGAGTGATTTCATATTATAATCAACCTTAAAATGATTCCTGGCAAATATAAACGACATTATAAGCATGGCCCCATAAGAAGCAATATGTGCCCAGGCTGATGCCATATACCCAAAGGAAGGAACCAAAAGGAGATTAATAAGCACTGTTATTGCTGCTCCGACTATTGTTATATAAACGGCATAGATTGTCAGATCATTAAGTTTGTACCAGATACTGTGATTAATGTATATGCCGTATAGCAGGTAGCCCATGCTTATTATCGGCACCACTACCATTGCCTCGCGATAGTTAGACCCAACAATATATTGAATCGCTGATATATACAAGTTGATACCAAGGTATACTATCAGCATTGCTATGACAAAATACTTCATCACGAAAGCATATGTTTCCTTTGCATTTGCATGTTTTGCCCTCTCAAAGAAAAATGGTTCTGCAGCAAATCTGAACATCTGTATAAACAGAGCCATAAGAACGCCAATTTTATAAGCTGCCCCATATTTACCTACAACCGATAATCCATCGCCCTCTCCAACCAGTCTTCTTAATATAATTTTATCCAGCGCATCGTTTATTGAACCGCTCAGTCCGGCCAGTAAAAGCGGGAATGAATAACCTATCATCCTTTTCCATAAAGATGCATCGAAGATGAATTTTATATTAATCATCAGAGGGAGCAGCAGAACAAGTGTCACTCCGCTTGAAATAAGGTTTGCAAGAAATACATATCCAACCCTGTATTCCGGATTATATACCGACCTGAACCAGCCGTGGCTTCCTTCATATATAGCCGGTGCGATTTTAAGCAGGAAAAACACAAGGCAAAGTGATACAATGACATTCGTGATCTTGATGGCACTGAAGAGACCGGGTCTGTTTTCCCTTCTCAGCCTGGCAAAAGGAATTGCCGTAATCGCGTCAATCGCCACTATTCCTGCAAACATCCTTATGTAGTCGTGGTTATCTTTATAGTTCATAACAGCAGCGACAGGATTTATGAAAACATTCACAAGCAATACAAAAAGCAATGAAGTCGCAATCAGGCTTATCATCGCCGTGCTGTTTACCCTGTCGGGGTTGTCGCTTTTTTGCGCAAATCTGAAGAATCCTGTCTCCATGCCATAAGTAAGAATTACAAGCAGTAAAACCATCCATGCATATAATTCTGTAATTACTCCATAATCGCTGGTATTGATGAATATTCTGGTATAGAATGGTGTCAGAACCGCATAATTCAAAAAGCGCGGAATAATCGTTCCAAGTCCGTAAACTAATGTTTGCTTTGCCAGTGATTTGACTTCGTTCACTTTAAGATTTATTTCTTTCCTTCCTGTACGGCAATTGCCTGAGAAAAGGCACCAGATCCAATAAAATGATGAGAATTAAAAATCATTTTTTTATGATCGGGCAAAGTTAAATATCTTTGCATTCAGATTTGCAGAACATTATTAACCAAAAGAAAATAATCATGAACAAATTATTAGTAAGAATATTTACCCTTTCTTTTTTCTTAATAACACTCTCCTGCGGTACTCCCGCCGGGAATGAAAATAGTGTTATTTTCATGAAAACCAGTCTTGGCGACATTAAACTCAAATTGTATGATGATACTCCACAGCACCGCGATAACTTTCTTAAACTGGTTAATTCGGACTTCTACGAGGGGATTTCATTCCACCGTGTCATCAATAAATTCATGATCCAGGCTGGAGACCCGGTAACCAGGACTGTTCCAATTTCAAAAACAGCTGATTCTCTGAATACATACACAATCCCTGCAGAATTCAGGAAGGAATATTTTCACAGGAAGGGTGCACTGGCAGCTGCCAGGGAAGGCAATGATATAAACCCGGATATGAGATCGTCGGGCACACAATTTTATATTGTTCAGGGTACTGTTCTCAATGATGAAGAGCTAAACCAGTCAGAACTAAGGATAAACAGCAATATTAAGCAGGCTGTGTTCGGCATTTTTATGAGGCAGGTTGGTGACAGCATCCGTAAAGCAGGGATTTCCATGACGGATGGAGATATTCAGGAAAAGGCTTCCGTAAAAATGTTCAATTTTCTCGCCTCGAACCCCGATTACAAAATTCCCGAGGATCAGCGTACTGTTTATAAAAGCATTGGAGGAGTTCCTCGTCTTGATCAGACATATACCGTTTTTGGTGAGGTTATAGAGGGGCTCGATGTTGTAGACAGAATCGCTGCCGTTCAAACCGATGCCGGAGACAAGCCAGTTAAGGATGTCAGGATCCTCAAAATTAAAATCATTAAAAACTAATTTGTTACTTTCGTCAGATGCTTGATAAAATAAATGCCCTTCTTGCTGAAATAAATGATTTATCAGTTAACAGCCACGAAGAACTTGAGTCTTTCCGCCTTAAATTCCTTAGTAAAAAAGGTCTGATTTCCGACCTGTTTGAGGATTTCAAAAATGTTCCGCCTTCTGACAAGAAGGAGATCGGCCAGAAGCTTAACCTCTTAAAGCAGCTTGCAGCGGAAAAGTACAATTTTCTGAAATTGCAATTGCAGCCTTCCGACGACAAATCTTTAGTCAATGATCTTACGCGCCCGTCTGTGCCGTACAATACCGGTTCGCGCCATCCCATTTCAATAATGAGAAATGAGATCATAAGTATTTTTGAGCGGATAGGATTTACCGTTTCAGAAGGACCGGAGATTGAGGACGATGATCATGTATTCACCAAGCTGAATTTTGCGCCCGAGCATCCTGCGCGGGATATGCAGGATACCTTTTACATTTCGCGGTTATCGGCTGAAGATTCATCACCTGATGATATTTTGCTCCGCACGCATACGTCATCTGTCCAGGTGCGGGTTATGCAGAACCAGAAGCCTCCTATAAGGACCATATCTCCCGGGAGGGTCTTCCGTAATGAGGCAATATCAGCAAGGGCACATTGTATTTTTCACCAGGTCGAAGGGCTCTATATTGATGAAAACGTCTCTTTTGCCGACCTCAAACAGACTCTGATGTTTTTTGCCAGGGAGATGTACGGCAAAAAAACCGAGATCCGGCTCAGGCCTTCTTACTTCCCATTCACAGGACCATCGGCCGAGATGGATGTCAGCTGTACCATCTGCGGGGGAAAGGGCTGTAACGTCTGCAAACACACGGGCTGGCTTGAGGTGCTGGGATGCGGGATGGTTCATCCTGCAGTTCTGGAGGCATGCAATATCGACAGCAGAAAATATACCGGTTTCGCTTTCGGAATGGGTATTGAAAGACCGGCCATGCTCAAGTACCAGGTAAATGATCTCCGTCTCTATTTTGAAAATGATGTTCGCTTCCTGGATCAATTCAGGAGTGCTTTTTAGTAATTTGAACATTTTCATCATCATGTTGTTATTCGTTGTACAATAAGTATCAAAAGTTATGAAGCAGCACGATATTCCGGTTCCTTTTTGCGATCAATGCTCAATGGAAAATGGTGCTCTTTTCAAAAATCTCACCAGGGAAGAGGCTGACATTATCAATTTTGAAAAAGAGTTCCGTCAGTTCCGTCGCGGTGATATTTTGTACAAAGAAGGCAGCAGGATAAGCGGTTTTTATTGCATCCACAGCGGTATAATCAAGGTTTTCAAGACAGGTCTGGACGGAAAAGAACAGATAATCCGCTTTGCCAAGCCCGGAGAAATCATTGCCTACCGGAGCGTCCTGAGCAACGAAGTGGCATGCACCTCTGCAAAGGTCATTGACGATTGCCAGGTTTGCTTTATTCCCTCTGAAATTCTGATATCGCTTGTAAAAAGTAATCCTACATACGCTCTTGAGATACTAAAGCTTGCCTGCCATGAGCTTGGAGAGGCAAATTCATTCATAACCGACATAGCGCAGAAGACGGTAAGGGAACGACTTGCCGAGATATTGCTTCTTCTGCTGAATGATTTTTGTATTGACGAACAGAATTACCTTAAGATCTCCCTTACCCGTGAGGAGCTTGCAAATATTGTCGGAACAGCTACAGAATCGGTAATCCGGTTATTGTCTGAATTTAAAACCGATAAGCTGGTCGAGCTTAACGGCAGGAAAATCAAGATCCTGAATCAAAAAGGCCTTGAGAAGATCAGTAATGTTTTTAATTGATTTTCAGGATTAAAAGAGGGTGGCGTTTGAATCGCGACCAAAGAGTTTCCCAAGATGTTTGTATGCATGCTCAGTGGCTTCGCGGCCACGTGGTGTTCTTTTCAGGAAGCCTTCCTTAATCAGGAAAGGCTCATAGACTTCTTCTATGGTTCCGCTCTCTTCTCCAACCGCCGTTGCAATGGTAGTGATCCCTACCGGTCCACCGTTGAACTTATCAATGATTGCCGATAAGATCCTGTTATCCATTTCATCAAGCCCGTACTGATCGATGTTGAGTGCAGCAAGTCCGTATTTTGTAATTTCAATATCTATTTTACCCGATCCTTTTACCTGAGCAAAATCGCGGATCCTCCGGAGAAGCAGATTGGCTACCCTGGGCGTTCCCCGGCTTCTCCTTGCGATCTCACCCGCAGCCTTTTCATCGATTTTAATATTAAGGATACCTGCAGAACGCTTTACAATGCCAGAAAGCACGTCGCGATCGTAATATTCGAGGTGGAATTTTATGCCGAAGCGGGCTCTCAACGGACTTGTAAGAAGACCTGACCGGGTGGTGGCACCTATTAATGTAAATTTATTAAGTGTAAGCTGTACACTTCTTGCGCTAGGTCCCTTGTCGATCATAATATCTATCTGGTAATCTTCCATAGCCGAGTAAAGATACTCTTCAACCACCGGGCTGAGGCGGTGTATTTCATCTATGAAAAGGACATCCCCCTCCTCAAGGTTAGTAAGTAGACCTGCCAGGTCGCCTGGTTTATCAAGTACAGGGCCGGAGGTTACTCTCAGGTTTACCCCAAGTTCATTTGCGATTATTGCTGCCAGGGTGGTCTTTCCCAGTCCGGGAGGTCCATGGAGCAGAACATGGTCGAGCGATTCACTTCTTTGCTTTGCTGCAGTGACGAAAACCGTAAGATTATCGATTACCTGTTTCTGCCCTTTAAAATCACTGAAGGTAAACGGCCGGAGTTGTTTTTCAAGTTCTTTTTCCGCAGCAGAAATTTCCTCATTCCTGATATTCAGGTTTTCTTCCATGGAGCAAAGTAACTATTTAATAAGTTTTGTACTGCTTTCAGGAAGATTTATTTTAACGCCGTTTATAATTATTTCAACATCATCCTTGTAGGTGATTGTCATTATGGCAACTCCATCCTCGTTGAATTTTTTCCAGGTTTTCTGCCTGAGTCCCATGCGGTAATACTGTTCCTCCTTTGGCCTGCCGTCTTCAAAATACAACAGATGCTGTCCGTCGGGGTTTCCCTGTACAAAATTTCCTTTAAATCTCAATTTGCTGGTCGGATAATACGATTTCCACATGCCGTCCTTTAGCCCCAGGATATATTTCCCCTCTTCACTCAGGTTGCCTGTTTTGAATTTCCAGTCACTATTTTTCTCATCATCGGAGTACTGGCCCTGGCTGATAATATCTCCAGCTGCAGAATATTCTGCAAATGTTCCATCGCGCTGCCCCTGAAAGTATTCCTCTTCTCTTAGTATCGACCCGTTATCATAATACCATTTCCACAAACCGTCGGGCCTTCCGTTATTGAATGATCCGGTCTGTTCCAGCTTGCCGGAGGTGTTATAGAATTTCCATATGCCTGTTTTACGGTTATCTGTATAGGTTCCTTCAGCTTCTGTTGTTTTATCAGGATAAAGATCCTTCCATCTGCCGTTTCGGTTCCCCGCTTCATCCACAATTCCTTCCGACAGCAGCAATCCATTATCGTTATAAATAAATGAATTTGACACCTTTCCATTGGGGCCATATTCACGGTGGACCCCAACAGGTACCTTGCTGCGATATGGACCGCTATAGATCAGTTTATTATTATCGTCATATTTGTTTACAATCTCAACATCAGGCTCGTCTTCGACCCTTGACTTTACTATGGCTCCGTTTTCATAAAGCATTGTCAGCACCAGGTTCCCCCTTGCATCGTATTCTTTATAATAACCATACAACAGATCGTCTTTATATGTTTTTTCGCATTTTTTGCCCCCGTTTGGAAAGAAGTCGATCCATAATCCCTGCTTTAGGCCCTTGCTGTCATTTCTGTTTATTTTTTCCCTGCTTACAAGGAAGTCGTTATTATATTCCAGAAGCATAATGACATTCCCGTTTTCGTCGAACTCTTTTGACAGGCCCTCTTTTTTTCCAGAATCATAAGAAATTGCCTGCTGCACCTTTCCGTCAGGAAAGTAGATAAAGCCTGTACCTTCCTTCCTGTCGCCTGCAAACAATTCCCGCGACCACACATATAACCCGACTGAAGGATCTTTTTTATATTTCAGGTAATAGCCATTTTTTTTTCCTAGCAGATAGCTTATTCTTTCGGTGGTATCTCCGGTCTGGTCATAAAACAGCCAGAGGCTGTCAAGAAGGAAGCTTGTTCGCTTTCCCTCCGATTTTTTTACTCCGGTAACATAATAGCTTTTCCAGAAACCCTCTGGTTTTCCGTCTTTTATTAATCCTTCGCTGGAAACCACTCCATTGGGATACTTGAACTGATGGAAGCCATCCTTATCAGTTTCTGTGCCTTGTGCGAATAATCCCGATACGCATAAGGTAAAAATAATATTTACAAAGAATTTCTTCATTTTTCAGTTACCATTTTTGCGGAAATATCAAGCATTCTCCGAATAGGCTTCTGTGCAGCAATAATTAATTTTTTGCTCATTTTAATCTCAGGTTTTTCGCTTTTAAGGCAATTATATATTTTTTCAATTGTAATCAGCTTCATGAAATTACATTCACTGCATCCGCATGTAGAATCCCTTGGAGGAGCAGGAATATAAACTTTTTCAGGACTCTTCTTTTTCATCTGGTGAATTATCCCTGGTTCAGTCGCCACAATATAACAATTTCCCTTATCCTCTTTTGTAAATTTAAGCAAAGCTGCTGTTGAACCAATATAATCAGCTACCATCCTGACAGGCAGCTCACATTCAGGATGCACAATAATTTTAGCTTCGGGGTTCTGATCTTTCAATTTCAATATAGCCTCAAGTGAAAACTCTTCGTGAACATGACATGTACCATTCCAGATAATCATATCGCGTCCCGTCTTGTTTAAAACGTAATTTCCAAGATTTCTGTCTGGAGCAAAGATTATTTTTTCTTCAGGAGGAAGAGAATTGACAATACTTACTGCATTTGAAGATGTGCATATAATGTCAGATAAAGCCTTTATTTCGGCAGTTGTATTCACATATGAAACAATTGTTCTTCCTGGATTATCCTTAATGAATTTTTTAAAATCTTTTCCTTTGCATGAATCAGCAAGAGAGCAGCCGGCATTCATATCAGGAAGTAGAACCTTTTTCCCAGGAGCAAGTATCTTAGCTGTTTCAGCCATAAAACGGACTCCTGCAAAAAGAATTATATCTGCATTATTTGAAGCAGCTTTTTGAGACAAGCCAAGAGAGTCGCCAACAAAATCGGCAATATCCTGAATATCCCCTGTCTGATAATAGTGAGCAAGGATGATTGCGTTCTTTTCTTCCTTCATCCTTTTTATTTCTGAAATATAATCCGGTATATTTTTCATTCAGCGTCCTGACCTTATTAACATCAATTATATTATAATAGATATATTATTTAATATTTATAATGATTATGATATCCTGTTAATTGTGTTAAAAATTAAAATTGATTTATGTTGTTTTTTTCATAATTATCAGTGAGCAAACAACTTTTCAACAGCACAAAAAATATGCCTTTTTTGATAATCAGCGAATTAGCATAAGAATTAACAACTGTTATTAACCCGGTATTAATACAGGCAACAGAACAAAAGTATATTTTTTACTGTTCAGTTTTGGTTAATTAAAGCGTTTAATTTTAGACGTAATTCCGCGTAAACATGTTAAAAAGCCACAAGGTTCATGTTTTATAAATTTTATAAAGAAATTACGAAGACATTTTCCACTGTTATCTACATCTTATCAACAAGAGACGTAAATGACCTTCCAATATCTGTGAATATAGAACAAAAAACAATTTGATTTGTTTAAACATAAGAATAAGAGCCGAAGACAAAAGTCAGACATTAACCCGGGGCCGACCTGCATGTAACGGATTATTAATTAAAATCGGATAAAAGAATATTTTTCTTTAAATTGAGCCGGTATTTTAATAAGCGTATAAATCGTGAAAAAGAAAAAGATAGCGGTAGTTGCTGATCATGCTGGGTTTTATCTCAAGGAAAAGCTTATGGCTTACCTGATCAGGGAAAAATATGATGTAAAAGATTTTGGCTGTTCATCTGAAGAACCCGTCGATTATCCCGATTATGGACATCCTATGGCAAATTCGGTTTCGGAAGGTGATTATGATATCGGCATCTCGATATGCGGTACCGGAAACGGGATAAACATGACGGCAAACAAACACCCAGGGATCAGGAGCGCATTATGCTGGAACGAAGAGATAAGCAGGCTTGCCAGGGCTCACAACGATGCAAATATTTGCGCCATTCCCGGCAGGTTTATAAATGAATCGGAACTATACCTGATAATAAAGACATTCCTTGAGACGCCATTCGACGGCGGCCGTCACAAAAGAAGAATTGACAAAATTCCATTAAAAGTATATTAGTATGCTCTCAAATTCATGCAGGTACGGGATAAGGGCAGTAATATACATTGCAAGCCGGCAAAAGGCTTCAGGAAAAACCGGGATAAAAGCCATTTCAGAAGCCCTGGAATTGCCGACCCCGTACCTGGCAAAAATACTTCAGCAGCTTGCAAGGCACAAGATTCTCCATTCTGCAAAAGGCCCGCATGGCGGATTTTCAATGCTCAGGGATCCGGCGAAGGTGACCCTTCTCGATATCATAGAAATTATTGACGGCAGCGACTTCTTCAGGAATTGCATAATTCACGACGGTAACTGTTCATGTATAGATAAAAACATATTACCATGTCCGATTCACGATGAATATGGAGCTTTGAGATCCGGATTAATCGAACTTTTTAAAAACAGGACAATTTATGATATGGCAAAAAAAGCAAATGAAAACAGCTCAGTGACTATTTGATTCTATTCCTTCCGGAATTCATCGCCAGCTGGTAAATGCCAATCGAGAATAAAATTCCGAATAAATTAAAGAGCAGATCATAGATGCTGCCCGTACGGCTTGTTGTCAGCCACGACTGCATCAATTCAAGTACTGCGCCAAAAATAAATGGTATTAAGACGACAAGCGCAAGGCGACGCCCGGTATTAATTCTTTTTCTGTTTTCATAAAGCAGGACCCCCATGAATACTGCGTACATTCCGAAATGTACAACCTTGTCCTCGCCCCGGAAATGAAACACAGGTATTTTATTGAAGGTTTCAGAACTGGCGAGGCTCAGGTACAAAATTACCAGAGCAACTGATATTGATAGAATATTCTTGCGAAGCATCCCCGATGTTTGCGCCAAATTTAGTCATTAGAATGGTATTTTATTAATACATTTAGATATTGCAAAAAAAGATGGCAGGAATTTATATACATATTCCGTATTGCAGGAAGCTGTGTCATTACTGTGATTTCTACCATGTAATTTCAAAGGATAATAAACAGCCCTTTCTTGATGCTCTTAATAAAGAAGCAGATTTCAGAAAGGATTATCTTGGAAAGGAGACGATTTCAACAATTTATCTAGGCGGAGGAACCCCGTCTGTTCTGCTGGCATCGGAGACCGGTTCTCTGCTTGGCCATATAAGAAGCATTTTCAACATCGAAAAAGATTGTGAAATAACTATCGAAATAAACCCCGATGATGTAACAGGAGAGTACCTTAAAGATCTTAAAAGCCAGGGTATAAACAGGATCAGCCTGGGAGTTCAATCGTGGCGCGATAAAGACCTTAACCTGATGAACAGGAGGCATACCGCACGCCAGTCAGAAGAGGCAATTAATGAAGCATTTAATGCCGGTTTCACCAATGTCACCATTGACCTCATATATGGCATCCCGGGAATGACGTCAGACGATTGGGCGGCAAATCTGGACAAGAGCTTCTCTTTTGGCATTAGTCACCTGTCGGCCTACCACCTCACCATTGAGCCGGGAACGGTCTTCGGGAAGATGAAGGAAAAAGGAAAGCTTGAAGAGGTGGACGAGGAGGAGAGCACTACCCAGTTCAATATTCTCACCGAAAAAGCTGCTGCAGCCGGATTTGTTCATTATGAAATATCGAATTTCGGAAAACCCGGATTCTTTTCAGTTCATAATACAAATTACTGGAAACAGGTTCCCTACCTGGGACTGGGGCCTTCGGCACATTCATACAATCACTATTCGAGGCAATGGAACCTGCGCGACCTGAAGAAATATATCAGATATGCCGGTAGCGATAAACAGCTGTTTGAAAAAGAGGAACTGGACCTGAAAACCAGGTTCAATGAGTACATGATGACCTCCCTGCGGACCATGTGGGGGATTGACCTTGAATACACGGAGAGAACTTTTGATAAGGAAGGGTATGATTATGTAATTAATACATCAAGGAAATTTATCGAGTACGGCCTTATGAAACAGGAAAAAAATGCCCTGATCCTTACGAATCAGGGCATTATGATATCTGATAATATTATTTCCGAGTTTATGATGCCCGGAGACAATAGTTAACAACCTATCTTTTTGTCAGCATAAATGTCGTCCTTCCTATAATATTGTCTTCGAGATAAAGATCCACGCTGTAATTTCCGACAATAAAATCACCTGTGTTATCGAGGAAAATGCACATCTCAATATCCTGATTCATGTAATCAGCGTTACGGTTTGCCGAATATACCAGCTTGTTTCCCTTGTAGTCGAACTTGTTATCCGGACTTGTAGCTATCACAAGCGAATCGGGCCTGAGCACTCTCATATAGACATTTTTCGGACCGGCTTTTGCCAGCGGGTTTTCGCGCAATGTGAAACAGATCTTAAGCTTGTCGAGAAGGTTGATCTTTGTTGTTGGCTTCTGTCTTTTATTAAGAGAAGTTGCAACAATGTCCTTTGCCTGGATCACAGAGGCTATCTCAACTTTTGAGCTTAGCTCTTCCTTCACTTTGGTAAGCTCGGTATTGGTACTCTGAACCTGGGTTATCTGCTGCTTAATGCTGGTGTTTTCCGTGGCAAGGAATTTATTCCTGGTATTCAGGGAATCAATCTGAACGATGTAGCTCTTCATTATCTCCCGCATTGTTGAGATTTCTCCTTTATATTTCTTTATAAGCTGAATGTTTGAAGCATTGATTGAGAGAAGCTTGACAATTTTATTCTTTTCGCGGGCGAGCCCGGCATTAAGACTATCATTATCAGTTTTAAGCGTATCGAAACCAACTATCATGCGGCTCAATTCTTTAGCCAGAGAATCTTTTTCCTGGGTCAGAGCCGTCTCCATTTCCTGCATTTTATTTTTCTGATCGAAATACCGGGCTATCAGGAAAATAAGAGCGCCGGCAAGAATGATTGATATAGCTATCATTACTATCGGGGCACCCTTTTTAGGAGCAGGAGTATTGGCCGGAATGTTTTCAGTTGCTGTCATTTGTGTGATTTTTAGTAAGATAAAAGTGTACAAAATTAATAATATCTTTCAATTATAAGAATATCAGTTTCTATAAGTAAATTTACAATTAAACGTTGATATTAATTTAATATTTTATGAAATACATCGGAGCACATGTCAGCGCAGAGGGAGGAGTTCAAAATGCCCCTATAAATGCCAATGCAATTAAAGCCAGGGCTTTTGCCCTCTTTACAAAAAACCAGAGACAATGGGTTTCTGCTCCCCTGTCCGCAAAAACGATAAACGAATTCCGAACTAATTGTGAAAAACTTGATTTTAAGCCATTTCAGATACTTCCGCACGACAGTTACCTGATCAATCTTGGCCATCCCGAAAAAGAGCCCCTTGAAAAATCGAGGAATTCATTTCTCGACGAGATGAAGAGATGCGAGCTGCTTGGCCTCGACAGGCTCAATTTTCACCCCGGCAGCCACCTGAATGCCATCCCTGTCGAAAAGTGCCTGGAAAGAATGTCGGAATCAATAAACCTTGTCCTCAACAAGACAAAAGGAGTAACTGCTGTTATTGAAAATACAGCAGGACAGGGAACCAACCTCGGCTATACTTTCGAACAGATAAGGCACATTATAGATTTTGTTGATGACAAATCGCGGGTCGGGGTCTGTATAGACACCTGCCATGCATATACATCGGGATATGATGTAAAAACGAAAACAGGCTTTACGGAGACCTTCAAAAAATTCGACGAAATCATCGGCTTTAAATATCTCATGGGGATACATTTGAATGACTCAAAGAAAGATTTCGGAACCAGGGTTGACCGTCACGAGAATATCGGAACAGGGTTCCTTGGAGACTCAACATTTAAATTTATTATGAACGACAGCCGTTTCGACAACATGCCTCTTATCCTTGAAACGCCCGAGGAATCGCTCTGGGGAAAAGAGATTGCATTGCTTTATTCATTTGCCGGAACCGGCGCTGTTAAATAAGCTTAAGTCAGTTTCATTAAGTTTTTCGCAGGTAACCTTATAACCTAATTTGAAAAGGTCGTCGGCTTTATCGGTATCTAGAAAGCCAAAATTTTTCAATTCGTCAGGCGCAATAAAAAGATCAAATCTCCCCGCCTTCCCTTCTGCCTCTTTTGTCAGGTCGAGCATGAAAGTCCTGACCGCAATTTTAATAAGACCCGAAGTTGATGCCTCATAACCGACAGGGTTTACGAAGGAGCCGATTATCCTGTGACATTTATTTTCAATTGGTTTTATGGGAAGATTGTCGAGCACACCGCCGTCGACATAATATATTTTGTTAATTATCACTGGTTTGAACAAAACAGGGATGCTGGAAGATGCTATTATAGTGGTTATCAGGTCTCCATTTGAAAAACATACAGCCTTGCCATGATTGAGATCAGTGGCAGTGACGATCAGGGGTATTTTCAGATCTTCGAATTTCTTTGCCCGGAGATTAGTTTCAAGTAGTTTAGTAATGCCCGATATCTGCAGCAGGCCATCCCGAGGCAATGTCGGGCGCATATAATCGAGACGGCTTATTTTCTTCATAATTTTAAGTATCTCCCTGGGGGAATTGCCGTCACAATAAAGAACCCCTGCCAGCGCGCCTGCGCTGGTACCAGAAATGATATCGGGAAATATTCCGGCCTCGTTAAGCGCCTGCAAAACGCCAAGATGTGCAAAGCCTCTGGCCCCGCCACCGCTGAGAACCAACCCGATATTATATTTTTCTTCAGACATATATATTAGTAAGAGGAGGATTAGTGGAAAATGACTTCAAAAAGCAATTTCAGGTTAAGAAAGACAACCACTCCTCCAATGATACATAAAAGAACAATCAAAAAGCGGCTGTTGGCATATTTTCCCATTACTTTTTTCGACGAGGTAAGATAAATCTGAATAGCTATTGTAAATGGCAGCTGAATGCTCAGAAATACCTGTGAAAGAATGAGTCCTTTAAATGGATCGCCGATGAAGAATATAATAATCAAGCCTCCGATAAGGGAGATAAGAACCCCGGCCCGGGTATGGCTGTCTTTAATATTATAGGGCTCAAGAAACATTCCTGATACGATAGATCCACCAGCCATTGCGGAAGTTATTGAAGAGGCAATGCCTGAAAACAGCAAGGCGACGGCAAAAATAACAACTGCGTTTGTTCCCAATAAAGGTTCAAGGAGACTTTTTGCCTGCTGCAGCTCTTCAACCTTAATGCCGTGACTGAAAAATGTCGCAGCGGCAAGGATTATAATTGCACTGTTAATTCCCCATCCGACGATCATCGAAAACAGCGTATCGGCAAATTCGTATTTCAATTGCCTGGTAATTATTTTTTCATCCTCAAGATGCCACTGGCGGCTTTGAATGATCTCTGAATGAAGGAACAGGTTATGGGGCATTACGACCGCACCAAGGACGCTCATTAACAAAAGCATCGAACCCTTGGGAATTGATGGCTTTATACTGGAAACAGCTGCCTTTCCCCAGTCAACATCGACAAGGAATAATTCGTAAAGAAAAGCGATGCCTATAATTGAAACAAATCCTATTATCCACTTTTCAATTTTCCTGTAAGAATGGGAAAAGAGCATAATGATGACAAATATTGTAACCATTATTGCACCTATCCGGATGGGAATCTTAAATAGCATCTGAAGAGCAATTGCTCCGCCGAGAATCTCGGCAAGAGATGTTGCGACAGAAGCCAGCTCAGCAAAAGAGAGCATAATTCTCGAAATCCTCCGGTTTGTATAAATTGTTGCAGCCTCTGAAAGACAATACCCCGTTGCAATGCCAAGATGAGCCACGTTGTGCTGCAGGACAGTAAGCATAATTGTCGATAATGTCACTACCCAGAGGAGAGTGTACCCGTATCCCGACCCGGTGGCGATATTGGCCGCCCAGTTTCCGGGATCGGTAAATCCAACCGTAACGAGCAATCCCGGGCCGATGTACTTAAGAATATCACTCGCGCCGAAAATCCGATGGTGATCCTTGCTTTTGAGATCCCTTAGAAACCGGGCAGGATTAATAAATGATTTTAAATCAGCCATAACACACTATAAACCATGAGGTTAAAAAAAGAATAAATTAATCCCAATAGTTCTGACAAATATAAGTAATGATTAATGATTCTCATATAAAAGCCCAGGCGACTGTTCTGTTATTTATTTTAATTTTGAAAGAAAAAACAATGGCATTCGTTTTAACCGCTTTTGATGGAACTGACCCGGATGCTCCGGGGAGGAGGATGAAACCCCAGGTAGAATGAACCTCAAAAAATTGAATCCGGCCGTCGACAAAAAATATCTTCTCATCACAGCTGGTATTATGTGGTGTGGGGTAGGAATGATGCTGATATCATTTGCAGTCTCATGGCTGATCCATTACGAAGGACGAGGAAAAATACTGTTTTATGTTGCCGGGCTGCTTGCCGGAATGCCAATTCATTTCATGGGGTTTTCGAAGCTGGCACGAAAAAATATAGCCAGGCTGGTTGCGCTTCAGGGGAAGAAATGCTTCTTTTCATTCATCACATGGAAAAGCTACCTGATAATAATAGTAATGGTAACCCTGGGAATAACTCTCCGGCATTCATCTATTCCGAAACAATACTTGTCCATTCTCTATAACGGGCTCGGGATAGGATTGTTCCTTTCCGGGACTCTTTATCTTATGACTTCATTTAAAATGATATTATCGAATCAAAAACAAAATCCCTAAACATGAAAAAACTATTTGCTTGTTTATTTTCAATGTTCCTGTTTGTCCCGCTGCTTCCACAGGCAAACAGCAGCCAGGTCATTCCCTTCAGGATGGAAGAGCTTACCGCCACACAGTTTGTATCCGCTATTGCAAAGGCAGGCAGCGTATGCGTTATCCCTCTCGGGATATTGGAAAAACACGGACCGCACCTACCTATCGGCGCAGATCTCTTTCAGGCAAGGGAAGTCGCATTCATGGCGGCGGAGAAAGAGTATGCAGTGGTATTTCCGCCATATTTTACGGGACAGATATTTGAGGCAAAGCATCAGCCCGGAGCTATAGCTTACAGCACCGATCTGATGTGGAAAATGCTCGATGAAACATGCAGCGAACTCTCAAGAAACGGGTTTAAAAAGATAATCCTGCTTAGTGGTCATGGAGGAAACAATAGTTTTTTGCCATTTTTCTGCCAGTCCCAGCTCGCCAGCCCAAGGGATTATATTGTTGTTCTGTTCCAGCCAAGTCCTGATGAGGCAACTCAAAAAGCCATAAATACCCTGAAGAAAACAAAAAATGATGGTCATGCCGGCGAAGAGGAAACCTCAATGATGTATGTTATCCGCCCCGACCTGGTGCATGCTGAAGATGCAAAAAGCCAGTCTGGAGCAGACCAGGCCCATCTTAAAGACCTGCCATTCGGATATACCGGGATATGGTGGTATGCAAGATTCCCCAATCATTATGCCGGAGACGGAAGCCAGTACAACAAAGAGCTTGGTAAACTGCTGCTAAAATCGGACGCCGACCAGCTGGTTGAACTGATCAGTTATCTGAAGAAGAATAATACGATCGAAACTTTAACAAAGGAATTCTATAGTAAAGCTGGTGCCCCGGTCAAATAGTATCTGCAAAAGATAGAAATCGTTGCAATATCGCAATTTGTTTGTGCTAGGAGAGATTCCTCATTCCTCCGCCTGAAGGCGGATCCATTCGGAATGACAATTCATTTTTTATACAGGGGAAGGTAAGGCGATTCGCTCAGTCGAATCGTCTTACCTTCCCATATTAACCTAAAAATGCTTGTCATTCCGAGCGTTAGCGAGGAATCTTTATTTATTATCCACTTTACTTTTAACAAATTCATACAAATATTGTAGGATAATCACTTAGCTTTTTTAGGTTTTATCCAATCCATAAAATCGAGGACTGAAAAAAGAGCTCCAACCGATTCGATTTCCCTGAGAGTCCTGATTATCATCCCGGGACGGAAATAGAATTTACGGTAAGCATAATTCCTGATCTTTTTAATTTCCCGCGGGGAGAGGTTTTCATTTCCTGTCACCGATCGGGTAAGTTCAAATTGCGTATAATCAATACCTGTTATACTATTCTGTTCTGCGGCAATCCTTCCAAATTCGGTTTTCGGATATGGTACAGCGCAATAAAACTGTGCAAATGTTACATTCCTGCAGGCAAAACCGATCGTCTTCAAGGCAGACTCACGGGTATCGCCCGGCAGTCCGAAAACAAAATGGCCCATCGATTTGATGCCGGCATTTCTGACCATTTCAACAGCAGCATCGATTTGTTCAATAGTTATTCTTTTGCGTGCACGGTTCAATACCTCTTGGTCGTACGATTCAATACCGAGACCAAGTAGTATACACCCGGCCCTCTTCATTTTTTCAAGCAATAACGGATTCAATGTATCAACCCTTGATGTTGACGACCATGTAATTTTAATATTCCTGCTGATTATCTCATAACAAATTGCCTCCCCGTATTCAGGGTCGGTCGTAAACGATTCTCCCCAGAAAAGAAAATTCCGGATATCATATTTATTAATGCACTCCTCAATTTCTCCGATGATGCTTTCAACAGACCTTTTCCTGAATTTTTTTCCGTAATAAAGATTGGCAACGCAATAGATGCATCTTTCAGAGCATCCGCGACCGACACTCAGGAGGGTGAATCTTTTTCGGTTAGTGGGAAGCCTGTAGGCGTCGTTGTTTAGAAGGTCCCGGGCCGGGAAAGGAAGATCGTCAAGATTGTTTTCACCAAGGTTCTGCCTTTCATTGACAACGACAACTTCTCCCTTTCTGAATATCAGTCCACGTATTTGTTCAAGCGGCTTTTTGTCTGAAAGAGCTGAGGCAAGCGCAGCAACAACCCATTCCGGCTCGTCCATAACAGCAAAATCGACCTGCGGAAATTTTTCCAGGCAATCCTTTTCATAAAGCGAGGGAAACATTCCGACGACAGCTATTTTTGCCGTCGGCAGAATTGCCTTTATTGCTGCGGCTGTTTTCATATCCCCCGGGATAGAAGGAATGGCCGTATTTAACACTACTATTTCAGGCATGAATTCCCTGGCGAGATCAAGGAATTCAGCTTCGTTCATTTTTTCAGCAATACAATCGACTAGCCTTATTTCGTGTCCGTCTTTTCTGAGAACTGCGGAAATATAACAGAGAGATAGCGGCATCCACAGTGCAGCCCACGAAGATTTTGTCTGCATGCAGCGTCCCTCGCGGATATAATCCTTTTTATTGAATGCCGGCGGATTTACAACTAATATTCTCATCCCAGGATTCTCATTTTAAAAAGGTTAAACAGGTTATCGCATCCGTCGGCAAACATCCTTAACTTTACTTTTCCTACACGTTTACGGTAACATGAATCAATCTCCCTGGCTCTGCAACTCCTGAAGGCTTTGATTTTTATCTCCTGGCTCAGGGACATCCCATCGCCGGTAAGACGGATACTGTCAAGAATCTTTTTTCTGAAGACCCACATGCCGCTCTGGGAATCTTTCAGTCCATAGCTGAAAAGAAGATTTGCAAAGAGCGTTAAAACTTTATTTCCGAACCTGTTCAGGGGCATCATGGAGTCGTGGTCCATGAAAGCAAATCTGTTAGTGTGAATGAAATCAAGGTTTTCAGTCTCGAGTATCTTCAGGAGATCCGGGATTTCCTCCATCGGATAACTGCAGTCAGAATCAGCAGTGACAAGTATTTCTCCAATCGAGTTTTTGAATCCAAGCCGGTATTGCCTTCCATAGCCTCTGGGAGAACTGATTACTATGGCCCCGAGTGCCGAAGCTATGCCAGAAGTATTATCGTGACTGCCGCCATCTACAACAAGGATTTCAGAATCATATCCCATTTCCTTCAGCTTCGCGAGCGGAATCATGGAAATTGTTTTTCCGATAGACTCTTCTTCGTTGAGAGCCGGCATCAATATGGTTAATCTCGTTCCGATATAGCACTTTTAATAAAGATGTCGCTGCCGGACAAAATAGTAAAAAAATACAAATCTAATTGCCGGTAATTTCTTTTACTATTCTTAATGTTTCGCCGGTATCCTCCATTTCGAACAGATGTGGTCTTGTATCTCCGTTATATGGAGAGTGCAAAATGAGCATCAGCTTCCCATCGAATGTATTAAAAAGCATTCCGTGTCCGCCATTCGCCTTAAACACAGGCTCTTCCTGCTGTTTCCATGGTCCTGCAAGCTTTCCTGATTCTGAAATTGCGATCCCCATCGCATTTCCCTCTTTTCCTCCGCTTGTCCAGATCATGTAAAGCTTACCGGTTTTTCCCATATGCAAGAGCGGGCCATCGGTAACATAACAGCCGTAAGTATCGCTTATCTTTCCCCATGGAGCCTGGCTTCCTCGAAACAATCTTTTTGGCTCGCCTGCTGTTTCCGACAGATCGTCTTTAAGCTGCACGTACTCGACACCCCCGTCAGATATCTGAACCCACTCGTGGCAAAAGACCATGTATGGAATTCCATCCTCTACCCAGAAAGTTCCGTCAAGGGTCATCATGTCGACAGGAAGAGTAGAGTGATTCTGGAAGGCAGTGAATGGGCCAGTTGGAGAATCAGAGGCAAGAACCTGTGAGCCGCGGGTTACTCTTGGCAACCAGTTGCGCCACTGTTCCGGAAATTTGTTCCTTGTATCGAATGTCAGAAAGAGATAATATTTCCCTTTATAAAAGTGCATTTCCGGTGCCCAGATGCTAACCACCGGAATATTTCCCCAGACAGTGTCCGGAGCTGTATAGATCATCTGCGGGCCGGTCCAGGCTATAAGATCCTTGCTTGTATAGGCCCTTACACCGCGCCATCCGGGACCGACAATATAATATGTTTTTGTTGCCGGATCGGGCAGAACACACATATCGCGCCAGCGGATATCTGAAAATTTAAATGTAC
This sequence comes from Bacteroidales bacterium, assembly GCA_003142255.1. Classification (GTDB taxonomy): domain Bacteria; phylum Bacteroidota; class Bacteroidia; order Bacteroidales; family VadinHA17; genus LD21. Next base: position 113,247 of record PLLO01000013.1, read on the forward strand.
CTGATTGCCCTGCCGGAGGCTGGTTCTGAGCCGAAAGAATAAAAAGAGGCAGCAGAAAGATTAAAATGGCAAAGAGCTTCCTTTTCATTGTTTGTCGTATACGAGAGTAATATTTCTTTTCCCCCGCGGAGAGGATGAGGATTGTTTTATAAAGAGGCTTCTTTTGTTGTCTGACATGTACCATTTTTCAGAAGCAGATGATTCGAAAGACTGGTTTCCTCTCTTCATTGTCGATTTTGATTCAATGATCAGCGTGTCACCATTTTCGCTACGTTTCAGTGTTGTTACCTGTGAGAAATCAGGATCCGGGGATTGTGTTGTTGTCCCCATGGTAAAGGCTTCATTGGTCACCCTGTCGTCGCTATCCTCCTGGCGGAAGACTCTTTTTAATGTGAAAGCATTACTGGTTTGCGACGCTTCGAAAAAATCAGGAAGGTTGCCTGTGCCGACATTATCAAGATGACTTCTGTCTTCATCGAATAGCCATTTGCCTGAAAAATCTACTGTTTCCTTTTTTACTTCTGCAAGCGGAGGAAGGCCGCAGGCTTTTCGATATGGAGCAATGATTTCCCTGTAGGCAGGATCTTCAAGGCTCAGTACACGCGGGTCGCCGGTAAGAATTCTATAATCCTTTTTAAGTGTATTTCTCACAAATCCCGACCAGGTGGAATAGTATCCCCATTTCGGCTGCATGGAAAGAATTTCGGGAGAGGGAGGATTTCCAACTTCAGCAAGAACCAGGGGCTTGCCTTTGGACAGAACAACGAGACTGTCGTAATAATCCTGCTTGAAATCGCTTCCATATACATCCAGCGCCAGAATATCGAGATAATCGTTACCCGGATAGAAGTTGGTAAATTTCATTTCGGGTCTGCTGGGCCGGTCAACGCTCCATATCCATACAAGGTTGTTCAGCTTATGAAATTTTACAAGCCTGTTAAAAAGCTGCCGGTAAAGAGCCTGAGTGCTGTATTTACCTGTCCGGCAGCCCCACCAGAACCAGCTGCCGTTCATCTCATGATAAGGCCGCCATAAAACCGGAACGTGTGCATCCTGAAGCAGCTTAAGATAATGAGCAATTGAATCGACCTGGGCGCACCAGCTTTTATAAAGGTCTGTGCCGGGAGTTAGTATGTCCTTGAATTGCTGGTCGGTAAGCTGTCCCTGTACGCTTGCCAGAGCAGGTGGATTTGCTCCCGGAACAGGCTGAAAAGTTATCGGTTCTTTGGCAGTGGGAGGGACCGCATGCCAGCAGATAGTAATTATCGATCCAAGCTTGTGCTGGCGGATCGCCTCTTTGACTATTGCGGGACGGGCAAGATATGAATCCTTGTCATTATCTTTTGCAAAGCCCCAGTCAGTGCTGAATACAACAGGGGTCTTGCCAATATATTCTGCAGCAAAAAGCGTATTGCGGTCTTTGATATTCGGGTAGTTATGCTGACCCGTAAGAGTATATTTTCCTGAAATACTATAAAACAAATCAAGCAGCGCGACAGCCTCAGGTGAAGCTTTCGGAGTAACCGGGATGTTGGGTTTTTCCGTTCCCGCAATGGATAAGGAAAATGGGATCAGAAAAAAAAGTGCCATGGATAACTTTATCAACGCTTTCATATAAATTGATTAAATGATTATAATGTCTTAAATCAAAATTACAAATTATGCAAAAAAACAATGCAAAAGCCGATCGTTCTATTTGTTGTAAGGGGATTATTATAAATTTGAAATAAAATCATCTGATCATTTCAAAAATGCATGGCGATAAATTAAGATTTGAAAGCGCGGAATCTCTGAAAGAAAACAGAAAATTTTATTTCTTTCTTGCAGGTTTCCTGATTACATTTCTGATCATCTTAACCTACTGGAGTGCATCAAAGAATGGATTTATCGAATGGGATGACACTGATTATGTGATTAATAATTCTATGGTCAGGAATCCGGGGAATACAAATCTAAAAGACATTTTCTCCACAGTAGTGTCCTTAAATTATCATCCGGTGACAATTCTCAGCATGAGGGCTAATAATAACATCTGTGAGACCTGTCTTGGCGGAATTTCGCCTAAACCTTTCATCCGCGGCAATATAATAATACATATATTAAATTCAATTCTTGTTTTTTACCTGGTTTTCATCTTGTTTAAAAAAAAGATTACTTTATCTTTCCTTGTAGCAGCAGTATTCGCAGTGCACCCGATGCATGTTGAATCAGTTGCCTGGGTATCGGGTAGGAAAGATGTCCTGTACAGTTTTTTCTTTTTATCTGGCTTAATTTCATATATAAAATTTAAAGATAAAGGGAAAGGAAAATACCTTTGGCTGGTCTTTTCTTTCCTCCTGTTTGTATTATCATGTCTTTCAAAAGCAACGGCAGTCGTATTTCCGGTTGTATTGCTCCTGATCAATTTCTGGTTGTCTGAAAACGATGAAGGAAAACCTGTAGTTGGAGATTTGTTAAAGGCTGTTTCATTAAAAAACCTGTTAATCCTGGTTCCGTTTTTTGCCGTGTCAGTCTGCGTCGGGCTGATTGCCATTCATCTTCAGAGCGGAGAAAACGTACTTGGTATGTTTAAATTCCTCAAAGACCCGCATGATGTCGTTAATACTGTCGCCCCCTTTTCCCTCCTCCAAAGATTTCAAATAGCCAGCTATGGATTTTTCGTCTATATCATTAAATTCTTTTTCCCGGTCAGGCTTTCAATACTCTATCCTTATCCGCTCCTCACCGAATTCAGCCATGGACGTTTCTCATTATTATTATGGCTTGCTTTAATCGCAATGATCCTGACTGTATTCCTGGTACTCTTTACTCTCAGGAAGACCAGGTTGTACTTTTTTGCATTTGGATTCTATTTCGTGACAATTGCATTAGTGCTCCATTTTTCAACTGTTGGCACAGCCATGCTTGCTGAAAGGTACACATATTTGCCATACATCGGATTGTCTTTAATCCCGGTTTCTCTGATTATAAACTGTTCAAAAAAAACAAAAAGATTTCTTTATGTCTTCTCCGGGTGTCTTATAATAATTCTGATGGTTTTGTCGAAACGCCAGGTCAGAATGTGGTCTGATTCTGTTACACTATGGTCACAGGTAATTGATAAGTATCCAAAGCTGGAATTACCAAGATGTGCAAGAGGAAAATGTTACTATATCAAAATATCTGAGGCGAAAACAGAGAAAGAGAAGCAACAATTTGAAGATAAGGCATTGTCAGACTTTCTGATTGCAATCGGGGCAGGAACAAGAAGCGCAGATGTATTTGAAGGTACGGGAGTCATATATGAATCAAAGGGAGATATGAAATCCGCCCTTACATTTTTAAATAAGGCAATTTTAGAAGAACCGAAAAAGGGCAGTGCTTATTATAACAGAGCCATGGTTTATGACCAGATGAATCTGAAAGAGGAAGCAATCGAAGATTATGGTTTAGCTTTGGAATACAGCCCGGAACTGGCAGTTAAAACACTTACCAACAGAGTAAATCTTTTAGTTGAAACAGGCAGGTTCCGGGAGGCCGTAGCCGATCTTGACAAATTAATTTTAGCAAACAACAAGAACTCCCGCAGTTTTAGCAACAGGGCATTTTGCAAAATGCAGTTAAATGATATTTCCGGGGCGCTTGAGGATTACCGCATAGCTCTTAGACTCGACCCCGGCGATCAGGACGCCAGGAAAGTGTTGCAAGTTCTTATCGAGAGTCAGAAAAGTAAAAAATGAAATATCCAAAATAGTGACACACAACGGATCATACAGAAACATCATTAATAAATTTGGTTATCCCAGGTATCAGTGGGGGCTGATTACCCATCATTCAGAGCAGGGTGAAGGATGGGACTCACACCTTGCACATTGCCGTCAGTTCATCTTAAAAGCGATAGATTTCTATAAGCCTGAAAAGGTAACTGTGCTGGGCAGTGGCTGGCTTCTCGATGTCCCTGTTGCAGAGATGCTTGAAAGGAACCTCAAAGTAACACTCATTGATATAGTCCACCCTCCGGAAGTGAAGAAGCAGCTGGGCGGCCTCAAAAATGTAGAGCTGATTGAAAAGGATGCGACAGGCGGGCTTGTAGAAGAAGTCTTTGAAAAGTGCCGGAAGACATCTGCTTTTCGCAAAATGCATAACCTCGATGATATTGTAATCCCGGAACTGACACTCGATGGAGATCCGGGCCTGATCGTTTCCCTGAATCTCATTTCACAGCTTGATGTTCTGCCAATACAATATCTCAGGAAAAAAGCAAAGGTATCTGAAGAACAATTTGAGAAATTCAGAATTGCAGTTCAGCAGAAACACGTTGATTTTCTTTTAAAACATCCGTCAGTGATGATAACTGATACAACGGAAGTCTATACCGGGACTTCTGGAAATACTGACGATTTTCAGTGGATTGTTGCTGATCTGCCTGAAGGTAAATACAAGGAAGAATGGACCTGGGATTTTGATCTTAATAAATCAGGCTCCTATGAAAAAAGATCTGTTCTGAAAGTAATAGCGCTCATTCTATAGCTGAGGAGCCTTGCCCCATTCTTTGCCGCTGAAATAGTTATAATTCCTGTGGCTTATCGTGTTTAATGAAGGTGTTATTATCAAGCTCTCTGAAGGCTTCATCCAGTTCTTCTTTCGTATTCATAACAATGGGTCCGCCCCAGGCGACAGGCTCCTTAAGTGGCTTCGCGGCCATGAGGAAAAACCTTGCTCCTTCAGCTCCTGCCCTGACAAGAACTTCATCATAGTCAGAGCTGCCTGATGATGATCCTGCCATCAGGAAGGCACATGCTTTTTCTTCAAAATCAGCGAGCGCATCATCCACCGCCAGGGTTCCTTCAATAAGATAGAGAAATAAAGTCTGATCGTTGGAGGTTTCCTGATAATGCCAATCGGTGTCGGGTTTAAGCGCCACATCCAGATACTGAACTTTTATATGTTCACCTTTAACTGCACCGTGATGGTCATGGTAGTTGCCGGATAAAACTCTGACTGTCGCGTTTTTTTCCTGAACCATTGAAACATCTTGCTGTTTAATATCACGATAAGCCGGCTGTGTCATTTTATCCTTTTTGGGAAGATTGACCCAAAGCTGACAACCCAGCAGTCTTTCAGAAGCCTTTGGCATCTCCTGGTGAACAATACCTGATCCCGCAGTCATCCATTGACATTGAAGATCCCGGATAAATCCACTATTGCCCAGGCTGTCTCCATGCTCTATTTCTCCCCGTAACAGATATGTTACAGTTTCAATTCCACGGTGAGGATGCCATGGAAAACCGCGGATATAATCTTTAGGATTGGTAGAATCAAAACCATCCAACATTAAGAAGGGATCAAAATCCTTAACAGTATTTAATCCCAGGACCCTGCGCAAACGAACACCGGCTCCGTCAATTGCGTTTTGTCCTCTCACAATTTGTGTACATTTTCTTCTGGACATATTTGCATCTTTTATCAATTTGCAAATTAAATATATTCTTTGGAAATTTGACCCGGCTGTCATTCATTCTATCAGCAGCTTTTATAAGCATTGAATTTTAAACAAGTTAACAAAGGAGACAGATCCATGGCATATAAAGATGTTTTAAGAAACGGGATAAGGACATTTGAAGATCTGGAGAAATGGCTCATCGGTCAGAAGGCAAAAGTTGATCCACGACTCAGGGACGTTATCGCCAAATATCCCATGAGGATAAACACTTATTACCTCGGGCTCATTGAAAAGATAAATGACGGCATCTGGAAACAGGCAATTCCTGATGTCGAAGAACTTGAGCATTATATGGACCTGACGGAAGATCCCCTGGACGAGGAAGGAGATATTCCTCTTGGCGGTCCAAGAACAATAGTACACAGGTATCCTGACAGAGTTCTGTTGCTGGCATCAAACGAATGCTCAATGTATTGCAGATTCTGCACAAGAAAAAGAAAAGTAGGTGACGACAATAAGAATCCTTCAAGTGAGGATATAAATAAAGGAATCGATTACATTGCAACTCACGAAGATATCAGGGATGTATTAATCTCCGGCGGTGATCCGCTATTGCTTTCGAACAGAAAGCTTGATGAAATTCTGGGAAGACTTTCTGTAATTGACCATCTTGATTTAATCAGAATAGGCACAAGAGTCCCGTGCGTGTGGCCGCAAAAGATTATCGAAGACAAAGAATTAATTGAGATGCTGAAAAAATATACCCCGCGGTCACTTAAGCAGCCGCAATTCTTTATAAACACGCACTTTAATCATCCCAATGAAATAACCGAAGAGAGCTTTCAGGCCATTAAAATTCTAAGGGAGCTGGGCATCCCTCTTGGAAATCAAACGGTTCTCTTAAAGGGAGTTAACGACGACACAGATATAATGCGAGACCTGATGCACGGGCTCGGAAAGCTGGGAGTAAAACCATATTATCTATATTATGCGGATCTTGTTGAGGGAACTGGTCATTTCAGGACAGAAGTTTATAAAGGGAAAGAAATCTGCAGAGACCTTTGCGGAGCTACAACGGGCTTTCTTCGACCCACATATGTGGTGGATGTTCAGGGCGGCAGGGGCAAGGTCCCGGTAGATCTGGGATATTCAGATGGAATCAGTGAAGAAAAAAAGGGAGGAACTCTTACATCAGCCATCGGACTTGGGAAAGTCTTCATAAATGACCCGACTGAAAGAATAGAGGGGAAACCGTCAAGACATAATCTATACAAGAAATAATAATATTTTTTCTTATTTCATTTTCGGCCCCGGATGAAAAATCCAGGAGTCGTGGCCACTTTTGGCCAGTCATTCCGGGTACCCGGGGACACCTGACAAACAATCAAAAATGAAACAAACATTTATACTTCTGACTATTGGGCTCTTCTTTGCCGGAACAATAAGCCTGACGGCTCAGAATAAGCTATTTACTGCCGGTGATTACCTAAACCGCGAATTGTCGCCAAAGAGCATAACAGGAATCTCCTGGCGCGGAAACCTGGATGCATTTACCTTTATCGAGAATAACTGTCTTATTCAGAAAACCGCTGACAATCCGGCAATGGCAGATACCATTCTTGCCCTGCCAGTCCTGAATTCAAAGCTGAAAGACCTGAAACAGGCTGCGCTCACTCAATTTCCGGCAATAACCTGGATGGATAATAACCGGCTTTATTACCGGGATCAGGCAGGTATATTTTTGTTTGATTTTGCGGCCTTCACTCTCGTAAAAGCCAATGAATATGACAAAGGCGGAGAAAACATTGCCATCGACAAAAAGAAGCTGCACGTGGCTTACACTTTAAAGAACAACCTTTTTGTTGTAATTAACGGCGAGACTATTCAGGTTACTGATGAAAAGAACAGCGACATCGTTTACGGGCAGATACCGTCGAGAAATGAATTTGGCATAGATGCCGGCTCATACTGGTCGCCTGACGGGGAATTGCTGGCTTTTTACAAAACCGATCAGAGTGAGGTGGCTGATTATCCGTTGGTCGACATTTTTGACCGGGTTGCCCAGGTTGCGCCAATAAAATATCCCATGGCAGGCATGAAAAGCCAGAAGGTTGAGCTGGGAGTCTTTAATCCTGCTCTGAACGAGATAGTTTACCTTCAGACTACAGGTCCTGAAAACCAATATATTACCTCGGTAAGCTGGGATCCGTCGTGCAGGTTCATTTATGCCGGCATTCTGAACCGGGACCAGGACCATTTTACAATGAACAAATATGAAACCAGCACCGGGAAGCTGGTCAAAGCCCTGTTCGAAGAGAAGAACGACAGATATGTTGAGCCGATGCATGGCTTGTATTTCCCTGAAAATGATACATCAAAGTTTATCTGGCAGAGCCGCCGCGACGGCTGGAATCATCTTTACCTTTATGATACGGAAGGGACTATGATCCGGCAGATCACCCGTGGCAGCTGGGAAGTGACCGACCTCCTGGGCTGTGACCCGCAGGGAAACTCGGTTTTTTATGAATCAACCATGGAGAGCCCCATTGAAAAGCATCTTTATAAAACCGGGATAAAATCCGGTAAAACTGAACGGCTGACTACATCCGAAGGGATGCACAACAATATTGCGGCAGGTAGCAGGAATTATTTTATTGATGTTTTCAGCAGCCCACAGATGGCACGAGCATATTATTTGCTCGACAGGAAAGGAGTGAAGCTTGCCACACTGAAAGAAGATACAAATCCTTACAAGGATTACAAAATCGGTGCAATGTCGATTTTCACAATAAAAGCTGACGACGGTCTCACTGACCTTTATTGCCGTCTGATAAAGCCGGTTGATTTTGATCCTGCAAGAAAATACCCGGTCTTCGTTTATATTTATGGCGGGCCCCATGCACAGATGATCAATAAATCATGGACTGGCGGTGCAGGTTTTTTCCTGAATTACATTGCCCAGCAGGGCTATGTGGTTTTTACCCTCGACAACCGCGGCTCGGCAAACCGGGGATTTGAGTTTGAAAGCATCATTCACCGGCAGCTTGGTGAGAATGAGATGGCCGACCAGATGGCAGGCGTCAGGTATATTAAATCGCTTGATTATGTCGATACCACCCGGATTGGCCTGAATGGCTGGAGCTATGGCGGGTTTATGACTATTTCGCTCATGCTGCGCCACCCCGGTGTTTTCAAGGTTGCGTGTGCCGGAGGCCCGGTTATCGACTGGAAATGGTACGAGGTAATGTATGGCGAGCGATATATGGATACACCCATGAAAAACCCCGAAGGCTATAAAAGAGCCTCCCTGATTAATTATGTCGGCAACCTGAAAGGAAAATTATTGATTATTCATGGAACCAACGACAACACGGTCGTCTGGCAAAATAGTCTTACGTTTCTTGACGAGTGTATCAAGCAGGGGAAGCAGGTTGATTATTTCGTATATCCCGGGGCCGAGCATAACATGGTCGGCAAAGCAAAAGTGCATCTTTTTGAAAAAATATCTGGATATTTCAACGATTATTTAAAATAATCTCAGGTGTAAAAGAATGAAAAAAGCCTTGCCACACAAAATGTGGCAAGGCTTTTATTCTTGTTTTTTCGTGAACTTGATTACCACTGATTTATTGTGGTTTTGTGATAATATTAGCATCAAGGACGACTGCAGTCTGTGCCAGGGCTCTTCCATTCATTGAAGCGCCTGTCTTAAAAGTAATGCCTGTCTTGCATAATATGTTTCCTTCAAAATGAGCAGTTGTTCCCATAGTAGCTATCCCGGCAACCTGCCAGAAAATGTTTTTAGCCAATGCTCCTCCGCTCAGGGTTACATTCACAGCATTGCTTACTGTAAGGTCCTTTGAAATCTGAAAAATCCAAACATCGGTTGCGCTGCCCGAAATAGTCATGCTTGTTGGTACTAAAACAGTGGTCGACCATTTATAAAGGCCCGGTACCAGAGTTTTACCACCAATATTCCCGGTGTATAATTCTGTAAAATCCGGTAATGTTCTTCCTGCAGCATCAGTATACGCTGTTTCCATGTTACTGATAGCCGTTGTCATATTAGCAGGAGTCGGACTCGCATAGCCGGGCGCGTATATTTTTCCGGTCACCAAAGATGATGTGGAAAATGCACTCCCTGCCGGAAGGATCAACGCAAATCCCGTTATGTAAGTCGCGGCAGCCGGACTAATTCCAATATCTCCGTTAATATGGGTGGTTCCTGTCGTCGAAATTTTTGTTTTAGCCAGTATAGCAAAATTGGCAGCTGTTCCAAGATTTACAGCTGAGAGATTTGCCAATGAAGCACTGGTTGTAAAACTCCATCCGGTATTGGCGGCCAATGCATTACCGGCCAAGTCTTTTGCTCCGGTAGTTATCGTAGCGGTATAAACAGTAGAGGCTAAAAGTACATTTGTCGGAGTAAAGGTTGCAATTGTTCCGGTATAAGACACTGTACCGGGAACTGATGTTGTCCCTTGCTTTAATGTAAATGAAGAGGTTAACGATGAGGGATTCATTGCTTCACTGAAGTTTATTGATACTGCCTTGTCGCGTCCAACAGCTGTTGCATTGTTAAGCGGGCTGGTAGAGTTAATTGTGGGCAAAATATTATCTGTTGCAGCACCAGTTGTAAAGGTGAAGGTATAATTGCTTAACATGGCAACGCCAGCCTCATTCTTAGCTCCGGTAGTGATTGTTCCGGTATAAACAGTAGAAACTAAAAGCACATTTGTCGGAGTAAAAGTGGCAGATGTACCTATGTATGTTACGACACCGGGAACAGATGTTGACCCCTGGTTTAGCGTAAAAGTTAAACCTGTGATCGTTGAGATATCCATCGGTTCGCTAAATTCAACAACCACCATCCTGTTGATGGCCACCTGCGTAGAATTGTTAGCCGGGTTAGTTGAAGTCACTGTAGGCGTTCCACCGGTATCATTATTTTTTTTGCAACCGGCAATAAATACAATCAATAGCATTACTATGATTGAAAAAACACTTTTTAGTTTCATTCTATTTATTTTTAATTATCATGGAACAAAGATACTTGTGACTATCCCGCAAAGTGTTACATGATTATTTAAAACAATTATATAATTCACACATTTAAAATATGTTATGCCATTCAATATAGAAGGTATAATGAACCTAATGGAATGATTCTTTAAATTTTGTAAAAATCACATTTAAGCATAATTGATTACAGAAAGTAATTCCTTATGTATAGGAATTGATAAAAGAATAAGCCGGTTCCTGGCAGCAAAAATTGAATCAGAATGCAGCAATAATGTAAAGTAGTTCCAGATTTGTTTTTCCAAGCTTATTCCCCAGCATTTCTATCATTTCTTTCTCCTTCCCTTCGTGAAAGCTCAAATCCTGCTCGGTTATAGTTGGGAATTTCTGCTTGAGTTTTGATTTTGTCTTTCTCCAATATCCTGTAGAAATATTATCCATTAATGTCTCCTTGTTGTCTTACTTCTGTGTAGTAGATTTATTTATTTTCTTTTTAAAAGTCGATTTAAAGTACTTTCTTGCCTTATTGATACCGGTAATTGATGCCAGCTTTATAATTCAGAAATAATCTTTCTTATCTCTTCTTTTGTTCTGCCAAGTTTAGCCTGCAGCCTGCCAAGCAACTCATCCTGTTTGCCTTCCACTAACAATAAATCATCATCTGTCAGCATTGCGAATTTTTGTTTCAGTTTCCCTTTTGTCACTTTCCAGTTACCTTGTAGTTCAGTAGAATTTTTCATGATTATCAGAATTAATTAATTTACGCTTAAGTATCAGGACAAAGATGATCACTTGTATGAAACAAATTATTACATAATTCCGGGAATATGTTACATCATTCACACATACTGGTTTTTACGTTCCGGGGGTTATAGAAAAGAGCGTTGGATAGCAACGCTCTTTTATTATCCCGCAAATATTTACTGTAATAATATTACTGCAACTTCTCCATGTACCAGCTCAATGTCTTCTCTATTTTCTGAGTATGAAAAATGGCGGTAATGGTTTTTTGTAATCGGATGAATGCAGTTTCACTTTTAACAATATAATCAAAGGCTTTGTGATGCATGCAGTTTATCGCCACTTCGATTTTATCCTGGGAAGATAACATGACCACAGGAATTTCAGGATTAAACGCTTTTATTTTATCTAACGTTTCTATTCCGTTCATCGCTGTCTTATCAACGCCGTCAAGGCGATAATCTAAAATGATCAAATCAGGGTTGTGCGATAAATTAGCTATGCAAATTTCGCCTGTTGCAAATGATTCAATAGCAAAATTGGCATGTTGCAGGAATTCAATTTCCAATAATTTCAGATACACTGAATCATCATCTACAAGAAAAAGTTTTATTTTATTTCCCTCATTCATTTGTCAGCGTTTTTAATTGTATTAAACTCTTCTTTTAATTCCTTACACGCCTTCTTACAAACGATTTCAAGCTGTAAAACCAGATCTGGCAATTCATCTGTTTGCTGCTTTGTTCTTGAGTATTCCTGTACCTTTTTTGCCATGCTTTCGAAATCGGCACTTATCCCCATTATTGAAAATGAGGGTATCATTTTATGTACTGCCGCGTGCAATGAATCCCAATCTTTATCCTTCAGGCTTTGTTTCATTGTTTTAATTAAGGCCGGGGTTTGTATTAGATAAGCTGAAATCATTTCCATCATCAATGCCGGATCAGACTTTGTAAGGTGGTTTAGATAGTCCAGGTTGGTTTTTTTTAACTTTTTACTTACCCGCACTCCGGTCTTATTATTTATGCCAATAACCACGGAGGGTTTTACTATCCCAACTATTTTACTGTATAATAATCTTTCGTCGATAGGCTTGGCGATGTAGTCGTTCATTCCAACAGCTTTGCATTTCTTTAAGTCGACAGTGGTTACATCAGCAGTTAACGCGATAATAGGGATGTTGGAATTAAGTTTTTTTCGGATGTATTCTGTAGCTTCAAACCCATTCATTACCGGCATCTGCAAGTCCATTAAAATAACATCGTATGATTTATTTTTTAGTTTTTCGATGGCTATTTTCCCGTTTTCGGCAATATCGTGTTCAAATCCGAAATCATCCAATAATGTTTTCATCAATAATTGATTTAGTGCTATGTCTTCAACTATCAATACTTTTATATCTTTAATTTCAGCATTCAATCCCACTATTTCAGTTTCTGATTCAACTTCAGCTGTTGTTTTCAGAAAGCTTAGCACAAAACTAAAAGTAGATCCCTTATGAATTTTGCTTTTTACACTAATACTTCCACCCTGTGCTTCAACTAATTGTTTAGAAATGGCAAGTCCAAGGCCAGTGCCCCCATACAGCCTTGCAGTATCACTGGAGGCTTGTTGGAAGTTTTCAAAAATATGTTCTAATTTTTCTTTTGCTATTCCAATTCCGGTATCCGTAACTGCAAATTCAATAGTTGATTTGTCTTCATCTTCATTCAGTAATTGAACACTAACCGTAATTTCGCCTTTTGTTGTAAATTTTACTGCATTGCTGACAAGGTTTAGAATAATCTGGTGCAACCGGACAGGATCGCCAACCACTACCTTAGGAATTCTTTTGTCATATTTTTTTATCAGCTTCAGGTTTTTTTCCTGAATTTTTGTTTCAAATACATGAATCATTGCTGCAATTGAGGTGTCCAATTTGAATGCAATTTGTTCAAATATCATTTTCCCGGCATCAACTTTTGCCAAATCGAGTATGTCGTTAATAAGTACGATTAATGAATCGCCACTCATTTTTATTGCAGTTAAGTATTCCTTTTGTTTTGGCGTCAATTTTGTTTTCAACACAACTTTTGTAAATCCTATAATCGCATTCATTGGAGTGCGGATTTCATGACTCATGTTTGACAAAAATTGTTGTTTCGATTTCACGGCATTTTCTGCTATTACCGTGGCCTCTTCAGCTTTCACTTTTGCTTCTTCAGCAAAACCTGTTGCCAGCTCGGCAAATACAATTGCCTCTGTCAGTTCTGTTGAAATTCTTTTTTGCTCTGTAATATCCCTTGCCACAACAACAACTCCAAGTACATTTCCGCTGTCATCTTTATAAACCGAACCATTAAATAATACGTCAGTAAGCTTACCGTCCTTATGACGAAGCGTAAGCGGAGAATCAGCAACAGAACCTTTTGCGAACACTTCCTGATATACTTCACGCGCTTTTTGTGGTTCGGTGAAATAATTGAAAAAATGGGTGCCAGTCAGTTTTTTGCGTGTTAAACCCGTAATATTCACGGTTGCCTGATTCATATCAGTGACTTTACCTTGGGTATTTATAGTAATCAATGGGTCTAGACTCGCCTCAATAAGACTACGTGCATAGTTAGCAATCCTTAACTCTTCAGCCCTTTTCCTTTTCTCCTCGATTTGAAAAGCAAGTTCTTTGTTGGCAATAATTAATTCGTCTGCTCTTTTTTCTTTCTCGCCGTTTTGAAAGGCAAGCTCTTTGTTGGCAATAATTAATTCGTCTGCTCTTTTTTCTTTCTCGCCATTTTGAAAGGCAAGCTCTTTGTTAGCAATGAATAATTCGTCTGCTCTTTTTTCTTTCTCGCCGTTTTGAAAGACAAGTTCTTTGTTGGCAATTTTTAACTCTGTGGCCCATTTTTGCTCGGAAATATCTCTTGCTACGACAACTGCACCAAGAACCTTTCCTTTTTCATCTTTATAAACCGATCCATTGAATAATACATCCGTAAGCTTGCCGTTTTTATGGCGAAATGTGAGGGGAGAATCGGCAACAGATCCTTTTGCAAACACTTCAAGGTAAACGTCACGCGCTTTTTGTGGTTCCGTGAAATAATCAAAAAAATCAGATCCGAGAAGTTTTTCACGTTCTAAGCCAGTAATGTTCACCTTTGCCTGATTCATGTCCGTAATCTTGCCTCTGGTGCTTATTACAATTAATGGATCAAGGCTGGCTTCTATCAAACTGCTGGCGTAATAAGATTCATGCAACTTTGTTCTTTCCATTTTATTTGTTTTATTCCGCCTCTGAAAATGCTGAATTTATTTTACCAATTTCCTCAATCGGGATTCGTCTTTTGTTCTTCAGATTTTTGAAATGCGAAGGCGAGAGTCCTGTAATTTTCTTAAATTGATTGGATAAATGAGCAGCACTGCTGTAGTGCATCTTCCAGGCAATTTCTGTGAGGCTAAGTTCATCATAAATAATCAGCTCTTTTACCCTTTCAATTTTATGGGAGATGAGGAATCTCTCAATTGTAGTCCCCTGTACTTCTGAAAATAAGTTTGCCAGGTAAGTATAATCGTAATCTAATTTTTCGCTTAAGAAATCAGAAAAATTTACTTTGGGCAATTCATCAGAATAATGAACCATTTCAATGACTACTTTTTTTATTTGTTCAATAAGTATGGCTTTCTTGTCATCCATCAGTTCCAGTCCTGACCTGAGCAAGGCAATTCTTATTTGCTCCCGCTGATCCAATGTGATATCTTCCATGATATCTGCCACCCCCATATCAACAATAAAGTGAAGGCCGAGGTTCTTTAACTCTTCCCTTACCATCATTTTGCATCTGTTGCTAACCATATATTTGATATGCAGCTTCAAATAGGGTTTTTAATAAGCGATTTAATTACAAAGTAAAGATGCAATCCAATAATTTGAATTGCATTACATAATTCTGCGAATAAGTTACATTATTCACACATGATTATTCAAACCGCACCCAGTCTAATTCAATATTGCCGGATTTTTTCAGTGATACAATCAGGTTATGAATACCTGGTTTGAGTTTTGATACACGTGCCTCCACCGCATTCCATTCAGCTCCTCCTGATATTTTTACTTCAGCAATTACTGGTCCGTCAGGTTTATCCAACCTGATTTTCAGGATTCCTCCCGTTTTTGATGAAGCCTTTACCTGGATGGTATTGAATTTTCTATTTCCGAAATCTACAGCGTTATATTGTACCCAGGCATTCGGGGAATCAAGTATTATCTTCCATCCTTCAAAGGTGTTGAGCGTGTCAATAAATGCTATTGATGCGCCCTTATCACTAATGCGACTGTACCTGTCGATCTCTATTTTTTTGAAAGCATCGGTTAACGCTACTCCACGCAATGTTGGAATTACTTTCCGGATAGTTCCATCTGTATTGAAAAACAAGCTGTCAACCCTGACAGACCTGTTCTTATCAAATTTTGGAGACAAATCATTATGATGATAGAATAAATACCATTGATCTTTAAATTTTATAATTGATTGATGGTTGGTCCAGCAACCGGTAGGAGATTCGTCCATAATTACCCCTATAATTTTAAACGGCCCCATTGGGTTATCCCCAGTGGCGTATTCCAGTCTCTCGGTTTTGTTCTGCACATGCGGATAAGTCATATAATAAATGCCGTTTTGTTCGAACAGGAAAGGACCCTCTTTCAACCCCACCTCAGGGAGTCCCTCCACCACTTGCGGGTCAGAAGCAAGTTCAAGCATGTTTTCTTTCAGCTTAGCCACATATATTTTACCCATTGCCCAGTATAAATAAGCCTGCCCGTCTTTATCGATAAAAAGATTAGGATCGATGCCATGGACATTTTTAATCGGTTCGGCCTGCGGAGTATAAGACCCGGCCGGATTGTCTGCAATTGCGACGCCGATCGCGGAACCTCTTCCTAAACCGGCTTTCATACTTGCGGGGAAATAAAAATAAAATTTACCGTTTTTTTCGATACAGTCGGGCGCCCACATGCTGTATGAAGTTGAATCGACCCAGTTGACTTTATTCTGACTTACGACAATACCATGATCGGTCCAGTCGGTCAGGTTTGAAGAAGAGAATACGTGATAATCTTCCATACAGAACCAGCCGACACGTCCGCGGCCAGGCTTAGCCAGAATATCATGGGAAGGGAAAACATAAACCCTGCCGTTGAAAACCCTTGCTGTCGGATCGGCTGAAAACTGGTTAATAATAAAAGGATTCTGAGCAAATGTATTTACAGCGCCGGAAAATATCAGCGCAAGAAGGAGTAAGATTAAATATGATTTGCAGGCTTTCATTTTCAGCATATTTTTTGATCAGATAAATATAGGAAGGCTGAATCTCATTGGCAATAAATTCCCTGGCGAAATACATGAATGGTCAAAGTACTTCTGAGACGTTTTTCTGCAAAGCTACAAATTCACAGGTGTAGTCAGTTTGCAGTGGGGGCTCGGGCTATTCTCATGATGTCCTGGTTGGTAGAATGATAATCCGCCAGGGCATTTGATTAAATTCATAAAAATTGCTTATTTAATCTTGTTTTTTGTTTAACTTTAATAAGAAATGTGAAGAGTCAGACATAAGCAATTTTTTGTTGAATATATAGCGGATAGTTGGTGAAATACTTATGTGACTGACGGGGCGGTGCTTTAAGTAATGGTTGTGAATCAAAATGGAAGAATTATTGAAGAGCAGGCATAATAAAACAGCAAAAGGTGCACAATAACTCCCAAAACAGTCAGATATGTGTAACTTTATTACACATATAAACGAGTTAGGCGTAAGTTATCGTCTAC
>PLLO01000016.1 GCA_003142255.1 Bacteroidales bacterium
TGTCCTTGCGTCAGGAGGCAATTCTTGCAGCTGTTCCTGAGATTATTATGGAAGTTGATAAAAACAAAATTTACACATGGGCTAACAGGTCTGGTTTAGAATTCTTTGGTAAAGATGTTATTGGTCAGGAAGCCTCTCGTTTTTTCGAAGGCGAACAGGAAACGTATAATATGGTGCAACCTCTATTTGAAGGTTCTAAGGACATTTTCTATCTGGAGAGTTGGCAGAGACGATACGATGGAGAGAAGCGATTGCTTGCATGGTGGTGCAAGGCATTGAAAGATAATGAAGGCAATGTTACAGGTGCCTTCTCTTCAGCACGCGATATCACTGAACGCAAGCAGGTTGAGAAGGAATTGAGTCTTCAAGGTGAGATAATGAAAAACATCACTGAAGGTATCAATCTGATCAGAGTCAAAGATGAAATTATTGTTTTCACTAATTCGAAGTTTGATAAAATGTTTGGTTATTATTCTGAAGAATTGATTGGAAAACATGTTTCTATCCTCAACGCACCTTCCGGTAAAAGTCCTGAAGAAATAAAACAGGATATAGTGGACACCGCAAACAGGACTGGTGAATGGCACGGGGAAATTTTGAACATAAAGAAAAACGGTGATCACTTCTGGTGTTATGTAAATATATCGATGTTTGATCACCCTGATTATGGAAAGGTATATTTATCAGTCCATTCAGATATAACCGAGCGCAAGCAGGCAGAGGAGGAACTGCTGGAAAGTGAGGACCGATTCAAGGTGATCGCTTCCAGCACTCCCGACCATATTCTTGTGCAGGATAATGAACTGCGATACACACTTGTAATAAATCCTCAACTGGGGTTGACGGAACAGGACATGCTAGGAAAGACTGATTATGATTTTCTGGCGAAGGAGGAAGCCGACAAACTTTACGGAGTCAAGAGAAAGGTTATAGAGGCCGGAAAGCCACAGCAAATAGAGACGTCTTTGATTTCTAAGGATGGAAAACCGGAGTTTTTCGGTGGGACTTATATCCCCAAATTTGACGCCCAGGGCAAAGTTAATGGTCTGATAGGGTATTTCAGAAATATAACAGAACGCAAGCGGGAGGAAGAAGTGCTGCTGGAGAGCGAGACACGTTACCGTGAACTCTTCAACAATATCAGCAGCGGTGTTGCCATCTATGAAGTAACAGGTAATGGCAACGATTTTATCTTCAAGGATTTCAATCGGGCTGGTGAGCGGATAGATGGCGACAGGAAAGAGAATATCATTGGAAAGAGTATCTATGAAGTCAGGCCGGGCATTAATAAATTTGGACTATTGGAAGTATTCAGGAGGGTTTTTGCGACCGGTATTCCCGAACATTACCCAGCCAGGTTCTATAAGGATGAAAAATTGCAGGGTTGGTACGACAACTTTGTCTATCGACTTCCCACCGGCGAGATAGTTACCGTATATGATGATATCACCGAGCGCAAGCAGGCGGAGGAAACGATCAGGATTCTGGCAAGGTTCCCCTCTGAAAATCCCGACCCTGTTTTGCGAGTTGATCGTAATGGCCAACTTCTATATGCAAATGAGGCCAGTTATAAGTTATTGACCTGGAAATTACAAATCGGGAAAAAAACTCCTTCAGTTTTGCAGAAGATAATAGCCGAAGCCATGAAGGGAGGAATTGGAAAAAAATTTGATACGGAACATAAACATCGGATTATTACATTTAATGTTGTTCCGATAGTGGAAGCTGGCTATGCCAACTTTTACGGTCATGATATCACCCTCCGCAAACAGGCAGATGAAGAGAACATAAAATCAAAGAAATTATTAGAGAATCTCCATAAGCATCTTAATGAGATAAGGGAGAATGAAAGAGCATCAATTTCACGGGAAATCCACGATCAGATTGGTCAGTCACTGACTGCTTTAAAGCTCGATTTGAACCAGATTCATAAGTATATTAATGCCAACCCTGAAGCAGTGACAAAACTTGAGAGTATGGTTGAACTGATCTTAGATACAATTAAAGATGTGCAGCGTATTTCATCAGACCTGCGTCCCGGTATTCTTGATGAACTCGGTTTAGTTTCAGCCATTGAATGGTATTGCGATGAATTTGAAAAAAGAACCGGGATCAAATGCATCCTGAAACTGGATGACTCAGACTATAGCGATTCTCAGATTAACCTTACTTTCTTCAGAGTGCTTCAGGAAACTCTTACCAATGTAATCCGTCATGCAAAGGCTTCATCTGTAAATGTTAAGCTTAAAGAATATAGTAATGGTACTACACTGACAATAAAGGACAATGGAATAGGTATATCTAAGGAAGAAATTGAATCACACAAATCCCTGGGATTAATAAGCATGCGTGAAAGGGTGAGACAATTCAATGGAACGATTGATATTTCATCAAAAAAAGGACAAGGAACAAAGTTTGCAATCTATATTCCTTCTAAAAAATAAGTTCGTTATGAAAATACTTATAGCCGATGATCATTCAGTAGTTCGCGAAGGGCTTAAACAATACGTTAAGACTCTCGATGAAGTTAAATTAATTGATGAAGCTATCAATGGGGATGAGGCATGGACAAAGATCAAGGATGGAAACTACGACCTTGTAATCCTTGATATTTCAATGCCGGGAATGAACGGGTTGGATGTTTTGCAAAAAATAAAAGAGAGGAATCTGAAAACCCATGTCCTTATATTAAGCGTATACCCCCAGGAGCAATTTGCAATCCGTGCATTTAAAATGGGTGCATCAGGGTATCTTTCAAAGGATAGTGCTTTTGAAGAATTGATACTCGCTATCAAAAAAATTACATCAGGAGGCAGATATATTACATCAGCTTTTGCTGAAAGACTCGCATTTAATGGCTTTGATTCTGATTCACGTAAGCTTCATGAAAAACTCTCTGAAAGGGAATTCCAGGTAATGTTAATGTTGGCAAAGGGGAAATCTGTCATGGAGATAGCAAAGGAAATCTTTATTTCAGATAAGACTGTCAGCACTTACCGCACCCGCATCCTGGGAAAGATGGGTATGAAAAAAAATGCCGAGCTGACGATTTATGCGATTAAGAATAATTTAATAGAATAACGGCGCAAAGGCATAATTCCCTGTTTGGGATTATAAACTCCTTGCCCGAATGAGTTTTGTCAACATAACGGAAATGATCTTACATTGCTCTATAAGTTTGTCAGCATCTTCTTTAATTATGTATCCGACTTCCTGTCCGATTATAATTTGAGTTAATAATTCAGCGGCAAATCCCTTAGCAATATAGAAATGACGAACTGATTGCTTGTCAGTTTCTAATTAGCTGATATATAGAAGGATAAGATTCCTCACTTCGTTCGGAATGACAAGTTTGCTTTTTTAGTTGGTGGGATGGAAGTAGCGGCGATTCGCACAAGCCTTACATAATTCTAAATTTTTTTGATCGAATCGCCGCTACTTCCATCCCCTATTTTGTTTAAATGATCTTGTCATTCCGAATGAAGCCATACCTGAGCTTGCGAAGGTTTGGCGTAATGAGGAATCTTCTTATATTGTCCCAATTTTTACGTTTTTCATGCCATTTTGCCCTTGCACATTTACGCCCTTCTTGTAGTCCTTCCCTTACAAAGAATCATCCTTTCCCCTACATTCGAATAGGTTAAAACCTTATGCCTTAAGGTTCTGCAATGCTTAAATTTACTTTTTGGGGCAAATATTACATTTTTATAACCCCCTGATCCGGTTAAAAACACTTGTTTATGAAAATAGTTATTGCAGATGATTCCCCTCTGTTGAGAGACAGGATCAGAAGTTTATTGAATAGCATTGATGACAATCTTGAGGTATATGAGGCTGAAAACGGAGCTGAAGCGTTGCAGATTATCAGGGAAAAGAAACCCGGTCTGGCAATTCTTGATATCAGGATGCCGGAAATGAATGGAATAGAGGTGTTAAAAAAAATAAAAGAGTTGAAAATGAAAGTTAAGGTCTGTATGCTCACAAATTATGCATATCCTCAATATAAAAAGAAGTGTTTTGAGGCAGGTGCTGATTATTTTCTCAGCAAAACTGAAGATTTTGAGGAGATTGAAATTATAGTCAGCGATATGTTACGGGATAAATTAAAGCATAGTAACAAATCACCGTTAATCTGAAAAATGTAATAATAAAACAATATCGTCCTGAGAAAACATATAATAAGCTTGCAAAGACCATGGTAACAAACAGAAACACTTTCCTATTAAGATTAATATTGTCATTACCAATTTTATTGAAAAAATTGTAACTCCTGATGGAATTCAGTTGTAACTGGAAATATGAAGGTTATGAAGAAAAGCAAAACATCGGAAAGTCAAAGTGAAACAGAAATTGCGCTGAAAGAATCCGAGCAAAGATATCGCACTACAATGATGAGCGTGGGCGATGGTGTGATCGCTACCGATACTGAAGGAAGAGTTGAGATGATGAATCCGATAGCTGAAGAGCTAACCGGCTGGAAGCAGGAGGAAGCACATGGCAAATCGCTTGAAAAGATATTTCATATTATCAACGAGGAGACCCGCCAGACCGTTGAAAACCCTTTACGCCGTGTGATGCGCGAGGGGACAGTGGTAGGTCTTGCCAACCATTCGGTGCTTATTGCCAAAGATGGCACAGAGAGGCCCATTGCTAACAGCGGTGCACCCATCCGGAATGAAAAGGACGATATTACCGGAATGGTGCTGGTCTTTCGCGATCAGGCTAAGGAGCGAATGGCACAGAGGGCGCTGCAGGAAAGCGAGCTTAAGTTCCGTGAGACCGTAAAAAACCTGGACGAGGGATATTACAGTTGCAAGATGGATGGTGTATTGCTTGACCACAACCAGGCATTCAACCGGATTTTAGGCTTTGACATTGCTAAGGATTTGAAAGGGGAAAAACTACCCGACTTCTGGCAGAACCCTGATGACAGAAAAGTATATCTGCAGGAGTTAATGACCAGGGGATTCATAAGGAATTACCTGATTAATGCGAAAACAAACGGTGGTGAAAAGATAGTCGTTATGGCGAATTCCCATCTGGTGAAAGATGAAAAGGGTGAGCTAATGAGGATTGAAGGGACTTACACTGATTTCACCGACCGCAAGCGGGCAGAGGAACAGTTGCTGGAGGCATTGTTATATGCGCGGAATTTAATCGAAGCGAGTTTAGACCCTTTGGTGACGATAAGCTCGGAGGGCAAGATTATGGACGTGAACAAAGCGACAGAGGAAGTGACCGGGGTTGGTCGGGGCAAGTTGATCGGGAGCGATTTTTCGGATTACTTCACCGAGCCGGAGAAGGCGCAGGCAGGGTACCGGAAGGTGCTGGCGGATAGGCTGGTGATAGATTATCCGTTGACCTTGCGGCACACGTCTGGGAAAACTACGGACGTATTATATAATGCGACGGTGTACCGTAATGAGAAGGGGAAAATACAGGGTGTATTTGCGGCAGCGCGAGACATTACCGAGCGCAAGCGTGCGGAGGAGGCGCTGCGGAATTCCGAAGCATTTCTGAACAATATCATCGATCAAAGCCCGGTTCCAATGTGGATTTCCGACGATAAGGGCATACTCATACGCATCAACAAAGCATGCTGCAGCATACTAAAGATAACAGAGCAGGATGTTATCGGAAAATATAATGTAATCGAAGACAATATTGTCCAGGAGCAGGGTCTGCTGTCGGATGTACGTAGAGTTTTCGATAACGGTGAAACGGTTCGTTTTGAAATCAGATATAACACTTCAAAACTGGAAGGGTTTTCATTGGAAAGTGAAGCAGAAATCATACTTGATACAACAATATTCCCGATAAAAGATTATAAAGGTAAAGTCACAAACGCAGTAATACAGCATATGGATATCACCGATCGCAAACGGGCAGAAGAAGCGCTTAAGATAAGTAAAGAGCGCTTGGTTTTTGCAACAGAAGGTGCTAAACTGGGGATTTGGAATTGGGATACAGTTACCGGCGAATTGATCTGGTCCGATAAGTGCAAAGAACTTTTTGGCATACCGCATGATGAAACTATGAGCTATCCACGCTTCAGCGATGCATTACATCCTGACGACCGTGATAGAACAGATAGAGCAGTAAATGATGCGTTAGAAAATCACAAAGATTACGATATTGAATATCGCAGCCTTTGGCCTGATGGAAGTATCCATTGGCTTGAAGCGAAAGGACGCGGTTTTTACGATGCAACGGGCAAAGCTGTGCGTTTGGAAGGCATAGTGCTGGACATTGCCGAGAGCAAAAGGACAGAAGAAGAAATACGCAAACTCAATGCCGAACTTGAGGACCGTGTAGCCAAGCGAACCACTCAGTTGGAAGCCTCTAATAAGGAACTGGAAGCATTCAGCTATTCAGTATCGCATGATTTACGCGCACCCCTGCGTCATGTAAGCGGGTACGTGGAATTGCTCAACAAACATTTTCAATCAGATTTACCCGAAAAGGGTCAGCACTATCTGAATTCAATTGCTGATTCTGTGCGTATAATGGGAATGCTGATTGACGACCTTTTGCAATTTTCTAAAACCGGTCGAATGGAGATGCACCAATCGGATTTTGATATGAATGAGGTCGTTAAAGAAGTCATAGAATCGCTGAGTAAAGATAATCCTGATCGTAAAATCGATTGGGTCCTGGGAAAATTGGCTTCCGTAAATGGTGATGAAGCAATGCTCAGGGTTGTCTGGACGAATCTGCTGAGCAATGCTGTTAAGTTCACATGCACCAGGAAGCAAGCCAGGATCGAGATTGGAGTCCGCAAAGAGAACAAGGAGCTGGTTTTCTTTGTGCGCGATAATGGAGTCGGGTTTGATATGCAGTATGCCCAGAAGCTTTTCGGAGTTTTCCAGCGTCTGCACCCTACTGAAGAATTTGAAGGAACCGGGATTGGCCTGGCAAATGTGCACAGGATAATATTGCGTCAGGGAGGACGCACATGGGCTGAAGCAGAACTTGACAAAGGAGCTGTATTCTATTTTTCAATACCAAATAAATAAGGAGGAAATATGATGGTAGAAATTCGAACAATTCTTTTTGCAGAAGACAATCCCAGGGATGTTGAACTGACACTTGAGGCTCTGGGAGACCATAACCTTGCCAATAATGTAATTGTGGTGAGAGATGGCGTGGAAGCTTTGGATTATCTGCGTTGTGAAGGAAAGTACAAACAACGCAGACCGGGGAATCCTGCGGTATTACTACTGGATATAAAAATGCCACGCATGGATGGTATAGAAGTACTAAAAACCATTAGAGGCGATGACAAATTGAAAACACTTCCGGTAGTCATGCTTACATCATCCCGGGAGGAGCAGGATTTGATAAGAAGTTATGAGTTTGGAGTTAATGCTTATGTTGTAAAGCCTGTTGATTTTAAAGAATTTATCGAAGCTGTGAGGCAGGTAGGTGTCTTTTGGGCAGTTATTAATGAGGTGCCAACAGGGAGCAGACTATAAGTAAATTAACAGACAGATGAGTGTGGTATTAAACGTACTTTGTCTTGAGGACTCGCTACGGGATGCTGAAATCATGCGTGAGTTGCTGATAGATGCGGGATATGATTTAAACATGGACTGCATTGCGGTTGAAAAGGAGTTTGTTTCATTTCTGCGCAGTCATAAGTACGACATCATTTTATCTGATTTCAAATTGCCCGGATTCGATGGCTTTACAGCGTTGCGATGGTCTGTGGAAATCTGTCCTGATGTTCCTTTTATCTGTATTTCCGGAACAGTCGGCGAGGAGACCGCTGTTGAGCTGTTAAAAATGGGTGCCGTCGATTATATCCTGAAGGACAGGCTCGTACGTCTGCCATCAGCTATACAGCGGGCGCTTGATGAAGCAAAAGAGAAGAAAGCCCGGCAACAGGCGGAAAAAGAATTAGTCAGCCTTAATACACAGCTTGAACAGCGCGTTATTGAACGCACTGTACAGCTTGAAACTGCCAATAAGGAACTGGAAGCTTTTACTTATTCAGTTTCACACGACCTTCGTGCCCCTCTCCGTGCTGTTGATGGATTCTCCAAGTTCGTTCTGGAGGATTACGAAAAGAAACTTGACTCTGAAGGCAAGAGACTACTGAATCTGATCCGCAGTAACATACAAAAAATGGATCAGCTTATTACTGACCTGCTGGCCCTGTCGCGGGTTTCAAGGAGCGATCTGAATTTCTCCGGTATCGATATGACTCAAATGGCAATCTCAATGTTCAATGAGACAGCAGCACCGGATATTACTGATAAAATAAGCTTAAAAGTTGATCCGCTGCCTGAAGCATACGCTGATCCGACATATATGAGGCAGGTTTGGACCAATCTGATTGCAAATGCAGTTAAGTTTTCTTCAAAGGAGAAGAAGCCGTCAGTTAAAATTTGCGGCCGCGTTGAAAACGGGTTTAATATTTATTATGTAAAAGACAATGGTGTGGGGTTTAATCCGGAGTATGCCCATAAGTTGTTTGGCGTTTTTCAACGGTTGCATAAATCCGATGATTTTGAAGGTACAGGAGTGGGGCTGGCTATTGTTCAACGCATTATTCACCGTCATGGCGGGAAAGTGTGGGCCGAAGGTGAAGAGGGGAAAGGGGCGACGTTCTATTTTAGTTTGCCGGTGAAGAAGTAAAGACAAAAGTAAAAAGATAAAGGTTTTAATGAAAATCCCCTCCAGGGAGGTCGGAGCAAAGCGGAGATTCCGCAGAGCGGAAGAGGGGTGGGTTAAAAAGATTGCTTCGTCGTTCCTCCTGGCAATGACAGAAGACATAAGAAAAATACAAAATAAAATAAAACTGATACCATGAATAACGAAGTTGAAATCCTGCTGGTTGAAGACAATCCAAGCGATGCAGAACTTGCCCTCAGGGCATTAAAGAAAAACAACCTGGCCAACAATGTTATCAGAGTATGTGATGGAGAAGAAGCGCTTGATTTCATTTTTGCCCGGGGGCAATTTAAAACCCGCGAACGGCTGAATATCCCCAGATTGATCCTTCTCGACCTTAAATTACCTAAGATTGACGGACTCGAGTTACTTAAGATAATTAAAGCTGATCCGGTAACGAAACTTATTCCTGTTGTGGTTCTCACCTCTTCGATTGAAGAGAGTGATATGATTGAAAGCTACAGGTTAGGGGTAAACAGTTATATAGTTAAACCTGTTGATTTTGATAAGTTTATTGAATCGGTAAAAAATATTGGCTTTTACTGGCTTCTCCTGAACCAGCAACCGGATATAAAAAAGCTTATAAAATGACCCATAAGAATCTGTTAAGAATCCTTTTTGTTGAGGACCTACCTTCAGATGTTGACCTTGCAGTTCTGGAACTGCGGAAGGAGAAATTAAAGTTTGAATATACCACGGTTTGCACCCGCGTGGATCTTATCAAAGCGCTTAAAAAGTTTAAACCCGACCTTATCATTTCGGATTATATGATGCCCACTTTAAATGGATTGCAGGCTCTTAAAGAAGTGAAAGAGTTCAATCCTGAAATCCCGTTCATTCTTTGTACAGGGTCAATTAATGAGGAGACTGCTGTTGAATGTTTAAAAGCCGGGGCTGAAGATTATGTTATCAAGGAGCACATGACCAGATTGCCCTTCGCAGTAAAAGAGGTTCTTGAACAACACAGGATACAGAGCGGGAAAACGGCTGCCGAGCTATTATTAAAGGAAAACAAGGAGAAACTTCAAAGTATTTTCAGCGTTGCTCCTGTCGGAATCGGATTGATTATAGACAGGGTCTTTATAGAGGTAAATGACACATTTTGCAAGATGACCGGTTATTCCCGGAAGGAGATTATAGGAAAAAACTCCGAAATGGTTTATGCAACCAGGGAGGAATATGAAACTGCCGGGATTGATAAATACAAAAAAATCGCTGAGAATGGGACAGGATCGGTTGAAACCCGTTTTAAACGTAAAGACGGAAGAATCTTAAACATATTCTTGAGTTTGACCACTCTCGATAAACATGACCTGACAAAAGGTGTAACATTTACTGTAATGGACATTACCGAGAGAAAGCTGGCAGAAGAGGCATTGCGTAAACATCGTGATCATCTTGAGGAATTGGTAAATGAACGAACGGAAGAACTTAGTAAAGCAAAGAAAGAGGCTGATGAAGCGAACAAAGCAAAAAGTGAATTTCTGGCTAATATGAGTCATGAAATACGAACCCCTATGAATGCGGTTTTAGGCTATGCCGAGCTGTTAGGTTTCATGCTTGAGGATAAAACCCAGCGTGACTATCTTGAATCTATAAAATCAAGTGGGAGAAGCCTTCTTACACTTATTAACGATATTCTCGATCTGTCCAGGATTGAAGCAGGTAAACTGGAGCTGCAGTTTGAGTTTGTGAATTCACAGGCTTTCTTTTCAGAGTTCGAAAGGATCTTTTCACTAAGATTATCTGAAAAAGGAGTGAAATTCATTCTGGAAATATCCTCAGGAACTCCGTCAGGCATCTATGTTGATGATGCCCGGCTGCGTCAGATCATTCTTAACCTTGTTGGGAACGCAGTAAAATTCACCGAAAAGGGCAGCATCAGATTAAAAGTATATGCTGAAAATCCACAAATCATCAATTATTCCAAAGGGAAAGCCGAGGAATTTATTGATCTTATAATTGAGGTGAGGGATACCGGAATTGGAATTTCAAAAGAGATGCAGGAGGAAATATTTAATCCATTTATACAAGGGCAGGGACAGAACGTAAAAAAATACGGAGGAACAGGTCTCGGTCTGGCAATTTCTCAACGACTCGTTCAACTTATGAATGGGACCATTGACCTTGATTCTCAATTGAACAAGGGAAGCTCTTTTAAAATAAAAATTCCTGGAGTTTCTTATTTGAGAGACTTTGAAAAAAGGACTGAGGAAATTCAACTTGATCCTGCCGATATTGTTTTTGAAAAAGCAACAATCATTATTGCCGACGATGTTGAACATAACCGGAGTTATCTGAAAGATGCTCTGAGAAAAACAAATATTGAGGTAGTTGAAGCAAATGATGGACAGGAAGCATTATTTCTTGCTAAAAAAATAGTTCCGGATCTTATTATTACAGATATAAGGATGCCAGTTCTTGATGGTTTTGACTTATTAAACAAATTAAAAAGCGATGATGAACTGAAACATATTCCTGTCATCGCCTATTCTGCCTCAGTCATGAAAGCTCAGAAAGATCGTATCCGTAAAAGCGAATTTGCCGGATTATTGATAAAACCGGTTCAGGTCACGGAATTATATCTTGAGCTTATGAATAATCTGCCATATAAGTCAACCAAAGCTCCCGGGCAGGAGCAATCAGTACCGGAAATAAACCTGACTAAAGAAATATCTGACCTTCCGGGGTTAATTCATTCCCTTGACACCCAATTTAAAGATATCTGGATGACATTTGGCAGCAGGCAACCGATAGGTGAAGTCAGGGATTTCGGAAGTCAACTGGTAGAGCTGGGAAAAAACCACAATGCAGCAATTATTACCGGTTACGGTGATGAATTGGTTATCGCTGCAGATAGTTTCAATATTGAGGCTATATTAAATCTGATAAGGAAATACTCCCGGATTGTTGAATTATTAAATGATGTAAAAAACAATAAAACTTAACAATATGGATAAGGTATATCCATCCGGTCCTGTCATCCTGTTAGTTGATGATAACCCTCAAAACCTGCAGGTTTTAGGTAAACTTTTACAGGAGGAAAGGTTTGAGATAGAATTCGCTGTTAATGGAGAAGCGACTCTCGAGTGGTTAAAAATAAAGCGATTTGACCTGATTTTGCTGGATTTAAACATGCCGGGAATGAATGGATTTGAGGTATGCAAAATAATTCGTTCAGATAATGAAATGTGTGAGATCCCTATAATATTCCTTTCAGCTGAATCTGAAAGGGAAAGCATTCTGAAAGGGTTTGAGGTTGGGGCACAGGATTATGTTACCAAACCATTTGACAGCAGAGAGCTGCTTGCAAGAGTTAAGACTCAGCTGGATCTTAAATCGAAAACTGAAAAGCTCGAAAAGATTAATGAATGGCTGGGTAAAAAGATTGATAACTGGCTGAAGTTGAGTATTGGCAGCCCGAGGAGTGAGGAGACAATCGAACTGAGTGATAAATTGATAGAGTACGATAAAAATCAAAGTTTGGTTCTGAAAGATATTTGCCTTGAGCTTAGTACATCTATAAAGGAAATTGAAAAACTAATAGGGAAGAGTTACGATTCAGATGCTAAAGACCAGATTAAAGAAATTGTTAAAAGGCTGGCAGACTCAGTGGTAAAACTCGAAAAATTGTAGATGAAAATATAGATATCTGATGGAAAATAATTATACAATGAGAACACCATTGATATTGATCGTTGATGATAACCCTAAAAATCTTCAGATCCTTGGAAATTACTTACAAAATGAAGGATACAAGGTCGAGTTTGCTTTAGAGGGGAAATCAGCCCTGGATTGGATTGGACGGACTGAATTTGATCTTATTATTCTTGATATAATGATGCCGGGAATGGACGGTTTTGAAGTATGCAAAATCCTTAAAAGCGACCCGGTTAAACAGAAAATTCCGGTAATATTCCTTACGGCCAAAGTCGATACGGAAAGCATTGTAAATGGGTTTGACCTTGGCGCTGTTGACTACGTAATAAAACCATTCAACCAGAAAGAGTTGATTGCCAGGGTTAAAACACAAATTGAAATTAAAAAGAGCAGGGACGAAATAGCGAGGAACCTGGAAGAGATTGAATATAAAAATAAACTTATAAAGTACAGTATTCAGTATGCTCATACAATTCAGGCAGCGGTTTTGAAAGCATCAATGAATGGATCAGACTTTTTCCCTGAGCAGTTTTGCCTTCTTCTGCCAAAGGATATTGTCAGCGGTGATTTCTATTGGTTCCAAAGAATTGATAATAAGTTACTGGTAGGTGTCTTTGATTGCACCGGTCATGGGATTCCCGGAGCGTTTATGAGTATGCTTGGAGTCACTCTGTTAAATGAAACGGTGATAAGAGAAAAGATAGTTGACCCTCATTTGATTTTAAACCGTTTAAGAGAAAAAATCATTGAAGCATTGGGACAAAAGGGCATTATATCGGAGGTCAGAGATGGTATGGATGGTGCAATAATCAGTTATGACCTGACACGTAAAAAACTGGTTTACTCAGGAGCCTACAATCCTTTGTATCTCATTCGCGACAATAAAATCATTGAATTAAAAGGAGACAGAATGCCTTTGTCCTACCATGCAAAGATGACAGATTTTTCATCACAGGAAATTAAAACCAGAAGAAATGATTGTATTTATCTTTCTACTGACGGTTTCATAGCTCAATTTGGAGGACAAAAACAGAAAAAATTCAGCTCAGCACAATTTAAAGAACTCCTGATAAGACATCATATGAATCCTTTAGAAGTACAAAAACAATTGCTGGCGGATACTTTTCTTAATTGGAAGGGTAAGGAAGAACAGGTTGACGATATAACTGTTGTAGGGTTGAGACTTTAGTTATCCCGGATATCAAGATGCAGGAGATAAATAGGTATGAACTATGCAAAAAACTTATAAAATGACAAATAAGAATCTGTTAAAAATCCTTTTTGCAGAAGACCTCCGTTCAGATGCTGATCTGGCAGTTCTGGAACTGAGAAAGGAGGGGCTGCGGTTTGAATATATGAGGGTAGATACCAGGGATGAATTTATTAAAGCCCTTAATGAATTCATACCTGATATTATCATTTCAGATTATATGATGCCCTCATTTAATGGTTTGCAGGCTCTTAAGGAAGTAAAAGAGTTCAATCCTGAAATCCCGTTCATTCTTTGTACCGGGTCAATTAATGAGGAGACAGCAGTTGAGTGTATTAAAGCAGGGGCAACTGATTATATTATCAAAGAGCATCTTACCAGATTGCCCTTCGCAGTAAAAGAGGCTCTTGAACAACACAGGATACTGATTGAAAAAAGGGCTGCTGAGCTATTATTAAGGGAAAACGAAGAAAAACTGCAGAGTATTTTCAGCGCTGCTCCTGTCGGTATCGGGCTGGTTGTTAACCGGGTCTTTATTGAAGTAAATGACACTTTCTGTAAAATGACAGGTTATACCCGTAAGGAGCTGATCGGTAAAAGCAGTGAATTGATCTACGCGACAAAGAAAGAATTTGAAGATGCAGGAACTGAAAAATACAGACAAATCGCTGAGAAAGGGATAGGATCTGTTGAAACAAGATTTAAATGTAAAAACGGTAAAATTTTAAATATCCTGTTGAGTTCGGCTCCTCTGGATAAAGATGACCTGACGAAAGGTGTGACATTTACCGTTATGGACATTACCGAGAGAAAGCTTGCTGAAAAAGCCAGGCTCGAAAGTGAACGCCGGCTCACCTCCATATACAATACTGTAGGGGATATCATTTTTTATCTGGCAGCAGAAGCTGACGGGAATTATCGTTTTATTTCGGTCAACAATGCGTTCTTTAATATTACAGGATTGAGAGAAGAAATGGTAGTCGGAAAATTAGTGAGCGAAGTTATCCCCGAACCCTCCCTTTCTCTTGCACTTGGAAAATACAGGCAGGCAATTAAAAAGAATTCAGTTATACGATGGGAAGAAGTTACTGATTACCCAACAGGACGATTAACAGGTGATGTAAGTATTGCCCCTGTTATTGACGACAAGGGACATTGTACTCATCTTGTCGGTTCAGTTCACGACATAACCAAGCGCAAACAGGCGGAGGAGGATTTACAAAAGAGTCAGCACTTATTTCAGACTCTTACCCGGGTTTCTCCGGTCGGTATTTTCAGGACTGATACGGATGGTAATACAACATATGTCAATCCAAAATGGTCAGAGTTATCAGGATTATCTTCAGAAGAGGCATTAGGAGAAGGATGGTTAAATGGTGTGCACCCGGAGGACCAGGGAAAACTATCCGGAACATGGTTAAATAATTTTAAATCTAAAAAAGAATCCGGTGCGGAATATCGTTTTTTAAAAAAGGACGGGAGTATAATCTGGGTTTTGGGCAAAGCTGTTCCGGAGTTGGCTGGTAATGAAGTAACCGGTTACATAGGTACTATTACTGATATCACCGGTCGCAAGCAAGCTGAGATAGCGCTGCGCCGGAGTGAAGAAAAATACCGCGGCATTTTTGAAAATGTGCAGGACATGTATTATGAGACGTCAATTGATGGAACGATTTTGGAAATAAGTCCTTCAATTGAGATCCTGTCGAAAGGACAATATCAGATGGATGATCTCATCGGAAAGTCGATGCTGGATTTCTATTCTGAACCGAAAGAACGACAAGCTTTACTGACAGTATTACAGGAGATGGGCGCTGTCACGGATTTTGAGATAACGCTAAAAAACAGAGATGGTTCAAATATCCCATGTTCTATTTCGTCGAAAATCTGCTCCGATGCCCAGGGGCGTCCGGAAAAAATCATCGGCAGCATGCACGACATTACTGATCGCAAAAATGCAACTGAAAAACTTAAGCTTGCAAAGGAAAAAGCTGAATCCAGCGATAAGCTTAAGACAACTTTTCTGAACAATATTTCACATGAGGTTCGTACGCCTCTGAATGGGATATTGGGTTTCGCTGAAATTATGTCTCAAACCGACCTCTCTGAAGAGGAAAAGAGAGTTTCACTTTCCATGCTTTTCGAAAGCAGCGACCGGCTATTGAACACTATAACAAACTATATGGATATCTCCCTGATAACTTCAGGAACAATGTCTGTTTATAAAAAAGATTTTTTACCTGAACGGATCCTCAGAGAATTATACGCAAGGAAGTTGATAAAATGTTCGGCAAGGAACCTTGAGTTATTATTGGAAATTCCGGAACTGACAGAGAAACTGACGATTTGTTCAGATCCCGATATCCTGAGAAAAGTATTAATTCATTTATTGAGTAATGCCATTAAATTTACAGAAAAAGGGATTATTAAGTACGGCTTTACAGTTCATAAAACTGAACTTGAATTCTTCATTAAAGATACCGGTATCGGAATTGGTGAGGAATCTCTCAATAATGTATTCGAACATTTTGTCAAGGAAG
Source organism: Bacteroidales bacterium (assembly GCA_003142255.1). Taxonomy (GTDB): domain Bacteria; phylum Bacteroidota; class Bacteroidia; order Bacteroidales; family VadinHA17; genus LD21. Next base: position 16,087 of record PLLO01000016.1, read on the forward strand.
ATCGCGGACCTTTAAAAATGACAGAAGGAAGCGGCCTCGGACTATCAATTTCAAAAGGATTGATTGAACTTCTTGGCGGAAAGATATGGGTGGAGTCAGAAAAGGGAAAAGGATCAGGCTTTTACTTCACAATACCTTATGAAAAAGAACTTAAAAACCACATTAATAGTCCAGTTGCAGGCAGAAAGAAAAAAATTGTTAAAGCCAAATCCATTCTTATTGCCGAGGATGACGAAACTAATTTCTTTTATCTTAATGCTCTGCTTAAGCAAAACACATCAGCAGAAATTATCCATGCATCAAATGGCAAAGAGGCGATAGAAAAATTTCACCAAAACCCTGATATTGGCCTTATACTTATAGATATAAAGATGCCAGTAATGGATGGTCTTGAAGCCACACGTTATATTAAAGCAATTAATCCGGATATCCCGGTTATTGCAATAACTGCATATGCAATGGCAGGCGATGAGGCCAGAATGATAGATGCAGGGTGCGATTACTATCTTAGCAAACCAATAAATAAGAAGCTTCTTTTTGAAAAAATGGCCGAATATATTAACCTGTAATAAGAAGGCCGCTGATGAGGCGGCCTTCAACGAATGATCATAATGTTTACTTTTTATATTGAGCCAGGTAATCCTTCACCTGGCGGTAAACATTCTCAGCAGTGAATCCGAATTTCTCGTCAAGAACCTTGTAAGGTGCCGAGTAGCCAAAGCTGTTTACTCCCCATACTTTTCCGAATGGGCCCACCAGCCCCTGAAGTGTGACAGGAAGACCAGCAGTAAGACCGAATGTCGGTATATTTATGGGAAGGACCGAGTTGCGGTAGAATTCATGTTCATTTCTGAATATTCCTTCCGACGGAGCTGAAACTATCCTGACCTTAAGATTATCCTTTTTAAGAAGGACAGATCCCTCAACCAGAGTTGAAACTTCCGATCCGCTGGCAACCAGTATAATATCCGGTGTCCCTTCGCAATCCTCAACGATATATGCTCCGTGCTTTGACTTAAGAGCATCACCGAATCGGTCCTTGTTTTCTGACGGCAGATCCTTTATGTTCTGGCGCGAAAGTATCAGGGCAGTCGGTGTCTTCTTATTCTCAAGAGCCATCTTCCAGACTACAGTTGTTTCTATACCATCAGCAGGGCGAAGTACGAGCATGCTGTTTTTGCCGTGATGATTTTTAAGATGTTCCATAAGCCTGATCTGCGCCTCCTGCTCAACAGGCTGGTGAGTCGGACCATCTTCGCCGACACGGAATGCATCGTGGGTCCAGATATATTTTACCGGTAACCCCATCAGGCATGCGAGGCGGACTGCAGGTTTCATGTAATCGGAAAAGACAAAGAAAGTTCCGCAGGCAGGTATGATACCGCCGTGAAGCGCCATTCCATTTATGACCGCTGCCATTGTGAGCTCGGCAACACCTGCCTGAAGGAAGGCTCCGGAGAAATCACCCTTTGTGAATGCTTTTGTGTTTTTCAGGAAGCCGTCAGTCTTGTCGGAATTGGATAGATCGGCAGAAGCAACGACCATATTCTCGACCTGCTTTGCAAGCACTGAGAGAACGGTTGCCGACGCTGCCCTGGTCGCTGACCCTTCTTTTTGCTGGATAGCTTTGAAATCAATAGCAGGCACATCGCCGCTGTAGAAAAGGTGAAGCTTTTTATCAAGGGCTGCATTAGCTTTAGCCCAATCATCTTTTCTTGTTTTCCATTCTGAGGCTTTTTTGCGCTTGCCATCAAGGACTTTATTATAGAGATCTTTTACTTCATCAAAGACTTTGAATGGATTCGCAACATCAGCTCCAAGATTGACAAGCGATTTCTCATAAGAGGCGCCTGCTTCACTTACCGGCATACCGTGAGTAGAGGTTTTTCTTTCAAAGCTTTTTCCTTCGTTATCGAGAAGACCTTTACCCATTATAGTCTTGCCAATGATTATTGTGGGCCTATCTTTTGATTTTATAGCTGTTTCCAGGGCTTTTCTGATCTGGTCCTGATCATTCCCTACTATTGAAATGACATCCCAGCCCCATGCCCGGTATTTCATTGCCGTATCTTCACTGGTGACTGCCTTTGTTTCCGTGGAAAGCTGAATATCGTTTGAATCGTAAAACATTATAAGGTTATTCAGACCCAGGTGACCGGCAAGCCGGCCGGCTCCCTGCGATATCTCCTCCTGAACGCCTCCATCGGAAATGAATGTGAAAGTCTTGTGCGCAAATAGTTCTCCAAATCTGGCAACCAGGAATCTTTCGGCAATTGCAGCACCTACAGCAATAGTATGACCCTGTCCGAGAGGACCTGAAGTATTTTCGATACCCTTCATTACGTTGAGTTCAGGGTGTCCGGGGGTGGTGCTTCCCCACTGGCGGAACTGCATGAGTTCCTCGATCTTGAAATGACCTGTCAGCGTAAGAACTGAATAGAGCATCGGAGACATATGTCCGGGATCAAGGAAAAACCTGTCACGGTTGATCCAATTCGGATCATCAGGATCGAAATTCAGGAATTCGGAAAAGAGGATATGAATAAAATCCGCACCTCCCATTGCTCCGCCAGGGTGGCCTGATTTTGATTTTTCAACCATTGACATTGCAAGAATCCGGATATTATCGGCTGCAAGTTTGTTTATATCAATGCTCATAGAATTTCAAATTTAAGTTTTACTTGTATGGTCAAAAATAAAATTATTTAGCGAGAGAAAAAAACCGAATTTAAATTCTCCCCTTCATTTTGGCTACCCTTTTTACTCATTTTTAACAATTTAATAAGAAAGTAATCTATCTATTAGAAGGAGATTCCTCATTCATCCTCCTTTGTCGGATTCATTCGGAATGACAATTTAATTAAATTTGGAGGAGGAAAAGAGGAGGCGGTTCGCATCAGCGAACCGCCTCCTCTTTTCCCTACTAGTCCATCCTCGATCTGTCATTCCAAGCTGAAACCCAGAGCGGAGCGAAGGGGCCAGCGAGGAATCTCTATCATAAAAGATCAGAGATATTTTCTATCCTCATCAGGAACTTCAAAATACTTGTCATATACCTTAACATCAGGGCCTGCTTTTACTTCGATCTTATTTCCCCTGATCTTATATGTACATTTCTCTCCGACGATTCCTGAGAAGTAAATATTAGATTCCTTTCCATCCTCATCTTTCATCAGAATTCTGACAAGGTGAAGATATTTCATACTGTTGAGCTGAGCTCCACAGATGGGACAGCTAAAAATGTATTCTTCTCCTTCCTTCATCTCAAATGAAGGATGAGTAGTTTTAGTGTAGTTCCCGAGTTCAGGATTGAGATAGACCAATCCTCTCTGAGTGCGGTCTTTAAGACTTGTAGCAGCAAGGATAATGGAAGTTTTGACATTCAGGTTACCCTTGCATACTTTGCATCGATATTCCACGGCCATAATTCACCTCCTGTCTGTTTAGACGTTTAATTAATTTATCTGCAATTTTCTTAACAAGGTACGAGATATTTTCACCAAAGTCAATTTTTTCCGGCTGTATTCCGAGTATATAAACCGGCATCAGAAAGAAGTCAGACAATCGTTTCAGTGAAATATTGTGAGTATTGAAAGTGAGATCGCGTATCTGACTTATATCAAGCAACTTAAATGTTCCCGGAACTGATTTCAGATCAACACAGTCAATCAGTACGAGTATATCCGGATTAAGACTGTTGATTTTCCCAATATAATTCTCAATGCTGGTTTCGACAGTAAGCGAGGTAATAATTTCAGTATTCCTGATATGTCTGCTTATATACACACCAATCCCGTCATCCATTTTCAGCAGATTACCAATACCGACAAAAAGTATCTTTTTACCTTTTTTCGATAGCAGATTATCCAGATCTTCAGGCACCTTTAAATAAGTATTTTACAAGAACCTGCCTCATGCAGTTCGGACAAATAATATTGAACATGTCCTTTCGCTTCAGCCCGTCCCTGACTTCAATTTTTATATCCTGACCCTCTTCAAGCCTCAGCTTCTGGTTAAGGAGGTTCAGGTTGAGAATTGAAGAGAAAGCTTTTGGACCGAGTTTCCTGTGCATATAATGCAGATGTTCCTTAGTTGTTATTACGGTGCCGCAGCTTTCGCATATGAGCAATTCTTTCTCCTGGTATTCAACATTTTTTTCTCTGTCAAATACTGCCAGATCGAAAATCTTGTCAGAAAGCTTAACTCCTTTCTGAGTAATGCAATGATCCTGGCACTGGCCACAAAATATACACTTCCCGTAATCCCTTTTTATAATCCTGATCCTTCTTACCTTATCATCAGTAAAAGTTATTGCCTGCGGTGGGCAGACATTGGCACATGTCTCACATCCTACACAATTCTCATTGTCCACGACAGGCTTACCCCTGAAGTTCTCGAAAGGAACATGAGGTTCTTTCGGGAATTTAGAGGTATATGCCGGCGTAACAAGCGAAACAATGGCCTCTTTTAATTCTCTTATCTTGGGATACTTCATTTTACTGCATCTTTGTAATCATCTTTCACACTTTTATCACCAAGTTTTATCCCGAAATGGTAAGTTCCCCTTATGAGAGCATGTGCGGCTACGGTGGAAGTGAAAAACAATATCGGGATCGCAACCAGGGCTTTTGTGCCGGCGTCACTTATCCCAAAATGAAATAACACTCCAAGAAGGATGCTGCAACAACCCAGGGTGACAGCTTTTGTCGCTGCCTGAAGCCTGTTATAGGTATCTGGCAGCCTTACGATCCCAATGCACCCCAACAGGTTAAAAAGTACTCCGATTGTTATGAATATCAGACTTATCATATTACTCATTAAGTTTTTTGCCGGTAAGGTATTTTGCCAGGGTTAAAGTCCCAAGAAAGCTAAGGATGATCCATGCAATGCCGATATCGAGAATAAATGATCTCTCTGTCTGAATAGATATTATTGCACAGATGCCGACCACCAGTATCCCGAAAATATCAACTCCGACCATTCTGTCAGGAATTGTCGGACCCCGGATGATCCTGTATAAACAAATGCCGCTCAGGGCGATCTGTACATAAAGCAATATATTAAGGTAGCCGCTCATTCTATAATTCTTTTAATGTATTTTTCAAATGCCCCGATTATAATAGGAGTATAAACTTCAGGATCCTCTGACCTTATATATATCCAGTGGATATAGAGGTAATCATCAATAATATCAACGGAAATTGTTCCTGGAGTCATTGTTATTGAATTTGCAAGCAGCATTTTTGCCATATCTGACTTTAGGGTGGTTTTTACTTTAACTATACCCGGCCGGATCGGCATGGCAGGATGCAATACCCTGTAGGCTACATCAAGGTTTGCTTTTAAACATTCCCAGATGAATATGAAGAGATAAACAATAAACCAGAAATAACGCCGGGGCTGCAGCAATTTGTAAACGTTCGTTATGAAGAATTTTCCAAAAAACAGTGCAGTGATAATAGAAGCAACGACTCCGACGATCAGATTTGAAACCGAAAAATCAAATGTCAGCAGCAACCAGAAGATAAACGATAATATGAAAAGTGTAATGTATTTCATTTCATTGGCCTAGTATAAATGTCGAGTATTTCAAAGGATCTGTTAGAATATTAACAGCAGGAGCCAGAATAACCTCCCTTACAGAAGGGATAACAAGCAGGCTGAGAAGTAGACAGAGTATGCTTAAAACAATCATGCTGAACACCATGGGAAATGGTACCTCTTTAACTTCAGATCCCATAGGATTTTTAGGCTTGTCATAGAATGCATACCGCTGGAATTTCAGGAATGATGCAAGTGTAATAATGCTTACAATAACGGCAAGTGCTGCAAGCAGGTAGAACCTTGCAAGTATAGCTGCAATTATTATTATCAGCTTGCTGAAGAATCCGTTGAAAGGGGGTACACCGGAGATTGACATAGAGGCGATAAATGAGGTTGCGGATGTTACCGGCATAACTTTTGCCAGACCACCCATCTCTTTAAGGTTGCGAGTGCCCAAAGTGTATTCTATTGCACCGGCATTGAGGAACAACAGTCCTTTAAAAGCTGCATGGTTGATAAGGTGGTATATGCCGCCGGTAATTGCCAGGGAGGCAACCTCCGGTTTCAAACCACGTGAAACGAGTATCATACCGATTCCAACTGACATTACAACATAACCCATCTGGCTGATGCTGTGATAGGCCAGGAGCCGCTTAATATCCCATTGTCCTATTGCCAGGAAAACTCCGATCACCATTGAAATGGTTCCGAGGGTTGTTATCAGTATGGCCATTCCTTCACTTATCTCGAACATATTAAAGAACAACCTGATGATCACATAAATCCCAACAGCTTTAATGAACACGCCGGAAAGCATTGCTGATATCGGCGATGGCGCTGATGAGTGGGCATCCGGCAGCCAGGCATGGAATGGAATAATTGCTGCCTTGAGACCAAATCCGCTCAGGATAAGCAACTGTACAAAAAGATAATATTTTTTGTCATAACCATTGCTGAATGCTGCCCTGATATCAGCAATATTGAGGGTTTTCGTCTTCCAGTAAATAAATCCAATTCCGAAAAGTATCAGGAATGAAGCCAGTCCTCCCAGAACCTGGTATTTAAAGGATGCTTCCAGTTCATTTTTTTCAACACCAAAAGCCACAAGTGCATAGGAGGAAATGACTGATATCTCAAGAAATACGAAAATATTGAAAAGGTCTCCGCTGATCACAACTCCGTTCATTCCTCCTATAAGCAGGCAGAAAAGTGCATAGAAATAGTTTTCTGCAGTGTATCTTTTAATATATGAAATTGAATAGAAGACAACCAGGAATCCGATAAGATTTATGATACAGACAATTAATGAATTAAAACCGTCCATCACTATATAAATTCCGATAGGGATCTTATTTATTGGCTGCCATCCTCCGACTTTATATAAAGAGAGTCCTCCGTTTAAACTTATCATTGAATAGAAACTCAGGACAACAAGAAAAAGAAGGACACATGATGCGAAATACTTATTAAAATCCTTGAAAAACCTTCCAAAGATCATTATAAGGAATGTCGCGCTTAGCGGTACAATAACGAATAATGGTAACAGCTGATTCATCATCTACCCTCTTAATTCATTAATTTCTCTTATATCGAATGTTTTATACTTCCTGTAAAGCCTGATGATCACGGCCATAAGCAAAGCTGTTGTAGCAAGTCCGATAACAATTGCCGTCAGCACCAGGGTCTGGGGTAATGGATCAACATAAATTTTGTCCGGATCAGCCGGGTTGACAATAGGAGCGACCCCATTGTCAATATACCCGATAAGAGCAAAGAACAGAAATGTACTGATCTCCATTATTGAAAGCGAAATAGCTATCTTAACCAGGTTTCTTCTGGTAATAACCCCGTATAATCCCACGAAAAAAAGACCAAAACACATATAATATGCAATCATTTCGGTGACTCCTCCTTAAAAATTATTAATGAAAGAAATATTATAAAGACGGATGCAGCAACTTCGATGCCAACAAAGATATTGTAAAGTGGTAATACTCCCGCACTTACCAGATCTCCCACATTCCCTTTTGGCAGGAAATTGTTAAAGAAGACTTTCGTTCCAAAAAGAAATCCTGCAGTTGCAATCAAAATTACACAGATTGTAGCAGCGCTTTCAACAATTGTAGTTCCCATCTCTTCTTTGACAAGGCTAAAAAAATCAGTTCCATGCGATAGTATGACAAGTATCAGGGAACCGGCCATGATTACGCCTCCGGCAAATCCGCCGCCTGGCGTGAGATGACCATGAACAATGACATATATGCCGTACATGAATATCATCCCGGCAATCAGCTGTGCTGTCTTCTTTACTATGATTGTCATCCCTTTCATAAGTATCTTATGTCTTTAGTCTTCTGCCTTCTTCTTTTCGTATCTACCCCCTTTCTTTTTCCCCCAAGGGGGAAATGTATTTTGGTTTTCTCCTTCCCCCCTGGGGGAAGGTCGGGAAGGGGGTAATTAAATTCTATTTCTTACCTTTTAATCTTAGTATTGTCAGTACTCCCAGCACTGCGGTTACAAGAACCACTGCCTCACCCATGGTATCATATCCTCTGAAATCAAATACGACACCGGTAACAAGATTGGCGCTGCCTGTCTTTTGGGCTGCACCATGGATATACGCATTAGCCATACGGAGGGAACTTTTCCCGAGAACATCAAGATTGCTGGATGCAATAATGAAAAAATAGAACAGTACAACAATAATAATCAATCCAGTAGCTGCAGCAATTTTCCCAAATGTGTCAAGCCTCGAAAAAGATTCTTCCCGTGAGCTGTCCAGAACAACGGCAACCATCATGATCAGTGTGATTGTATCAACCACTATCTGAACAATTGCAAGGTCAGGAGCTTTAAGAAGAAGAAAGCAGATCACCAGTCCATAACCTACAATACCGCAGGCAATGACTGCTGACAGCAGATCTTTTGCATGAATGGCAAATAATGCGCCTAAAATCATTAATCCTGTTATTATGGATATAGCCACTTCCATTCCGCTTGAGTTATTTATATCATAATTAGCAACATAATTATCAATCCGGCGACTACCCAGAGAACATAACCTGGAAGCATACCGGAATGAGCTTCACTCAACTGATGACTCAGCCACAGGACAAATCTCTTTGATAAGTCATAAATATCAAACCATTTCTCTTCGGCTTTTTTATAGAAACCGGAGAAAAACCTGAATTCACCTATCGTTTTATAAAATTCTGTTGTTGAATAGCTTGTCTGATCCTGAATCCTTTCCCCGCCAATGAAACTATCCTCAGTTCTGAATTTTTTCAGATTGAATGCCAGGTAAAGAATAATCCCCAGAATAATTGAAATCAGAACAAGCAATGAAACAAATGATGAATTCCAGAAACCCAGAAACCGGAATGATCCTGAAACCGGCATGAAAAGCTTTGGCACGACAAGGTTAGTGGCAAATACACCAAAGACGACGCAGAATAATGAAAGGACAGCAAGAGGCAACCACATCAGGACAGGCACCTCTTTTATATTTTCAAATTCCGGTCTCCTGCGGCTTAAGAATATTCCGCCAATAAGCTTGATAAAACTTGCCATTGTAAGTGCAGATCCCAGTACTGCCATTCCAAGCCATAAAACCCACAGTTTGCTGGCAATACCTGAACCGCTGCCAAAATCAATTATACCCTGGTAGATCATCCATTTTGACGCGAAGCCGTTAAATGGAGGGATACCCGAAATTGACATCGCAAATATCAACGTCGCGACGAAAGTCACAGGCATCACTTTTGACAGGCCTCCCAGGTCGTCAATATTCTCTTTCCCGGTCCTGTATTCAATACATCCTGAAGAAAGAAAAAGGCCGCTCTTGTAAATTGCATTATTAACCATGTGGAAAAGTCCTGCCGCTACACCGATTGTCGATCCAAGCCCGAATCCAAGTATCATGTATCCGACCTGCGAAACTGCATGATATCCGAGCAAGCGCTTGTAATTGTGCTGGACAAGCGCCATCATTACTGCCGTTATTATTGAAATAACACCTATCGATAAAAGCAAAATTGTCAGCCATCCGTTCAGGATGAACATTTTGTTCGTTATCCTTGCAAGAAAATATATCCCGAGAAGCTTGTCCAGGGATGCAGGCATATAAGCAGAGGATGATGCTGGAGCGCTTTTTGCATAATCCGGTACCCACGTATGGAATGGGAAAGCGCCAGCTTTAGTAAAACTACCAGTGAGGAGAGCAAGAAATGCAACTACAGAAAGGGCATTTGTGGTTGGAACCGAGATGCTCCCGATGCTCAGTGTACCCGTAATCTTCCATATAATGCCTATACCAATAATCATGATACTGTCCGATGCACCGATAAGTATCAGAGTTTTCTTAGCTGTGGCTGAGCTCTCTTCATCATGACCACTGATGAGTTTATATAACGTTATTCCAAGTATGCCCCAGAAGAAAAAAAACAAAAGCAGGTTGTCAGATAATACCGCACCATAAGAGCACCCCAGAGTAATAAGAAAATAAGAATAATAATTTTTAACGGTCCCTTCTTTGATGTAAATAATGGAGTAAAGCAGGATTAAGACTGTGAAGAGGCTGATAAACAGTATAATAAGCTTGCTAAGGTTATCACTGTTAAATACAAGATACCTGGCGGCATCTATTATAGATTTTAATCCAAAAAGGATAAATCCTGATACTGCGGCAGACTCATCGGGATGCATCACCTGATTACCGGAACTGTATATAACAACAGTCAGGTATCCTGTTATGATGCTTATCAGCACTGCAGCCAGACCCTTGATGGTCCTGAGTTTTTCCGGGATGAGAAAAAGCAATAAACCGGCAAGAACAGGCAAAATTATTATGCTGATTATCTCTTTCATTTCTGAAGTTTGATAGTTTTCTTTAATTCATTGGTCACCCTGACTGATTCATTTATCAGTTCATTTGCATTCATTATCTTTTCTCCTGAATTCATATCGTAGACAACTGCCATTCGCTCGGTGCAGCAATAGCATGGATCGACTGCAGCAAGTGATATAGTAGCATCAGCAATTGTCTGACCTATACATGACTTCCTGAATGTCGCAATATTGACATAGCTGGGAGCTCTTATTTTATGTCTGACAGGTGAGTTTGATCCGTCAGACTGCACAAAATGGAATACCTCTCCGCGAGGCGCTTCGGCACGTCCGTTCCCGATTCCTTCGGGTATCTCTTTTACTTTTACTGAAATATCTCCTTCTTTCTCTTTCTTAAGCCCATCAAGACACTGTTCTATCATTGAGATCGATTCGTACATCTCGAGCAGCCTGACCTGTGCCTTGGCGAAAACATCGCCTTCATGTGCCGTGATTACTTTCCAGTTTATAAGAGGGTATGCGGCATAGGGATCATCTTTCCGCACATCAATTGCCAGTCCTGATGCCCTGGCTGTCGGTCCGACTGCCCCATAATCAATAATATCCTGTTTTGTAAGGATACCGACCCCTTTGGTTCGTGCGTGAATTACGGGATCATCCATCACGGCTCCTGTCAGTAAATCGATCTTTTTTCTCGCATCACAGAGAATTTTACGGATGAGAGGGATTTTTGCCTCTTCGATGTCACGTCTCACACCGCCGACTTTAAACATCGCATAGCTGTTCCTGTTGCCGGAAATCATTTCAAAGAGATCAAGCACGGGTTCGCGGTATTTCCATGCCCACATGAACACCGTATTATATCCGAGGAAATGTCCGGCAAGACCCACCCAAAGGAGGTGGCTGTGAATTCTTTCCAACTCGGCAATTATTGTCCTGATGTATTTAGTTCTGTCAGTAATTTCAATATCAGCAATTTCTTCAACGGCATTTGCAAATGCAAAAGGATGAGAGGTTGAGCATATTCCACATATACGTTCCACAAGAAAGAAAACCTGTTCATAAGTTTTTGATTCACTGAGCTTTTCTATACCCCTGTGATTATAACCTGTTTCCCACTTAATATCTTTTACAATCTCTCCATCGCAATAGAGCTTGAACAATTCAGGCTCTTCCTGCAGTGGGTGGTATGGACCGATCGGTATGAGTGTTTTTTTGCTCATTATAAATTTATCTCCGGTTATTTAAACTCTTTTCTCATCGGATAAACACCTTCAGCCCAGTTGCCTTCTGAAATTAATTTTTCCTGGTTGGGATGGTTTATGAAATTAATGCCAAAAAGCTCATGCATTTCCCTTTCAATCCAGTTGGAAGCATTGAACATGTTCGACAGGGATTCAATCTGAGGGTTCTCTTTATCCAGCACCACGTGGATATTAAGTATAAGACCAAAAGAGTCCTTGCTGAAATGATAATGGATCTCAAATCCTTTTCTTGAATGAATTGCGGTGGCTATAATAAACCGGAATCCTGCAGATTTGTACAGGTAATCAGCTATATCAATGATTGCATCCGGATTAACAGTGATTATTATCCGTTTTTCATTCTTTTTAATTACATCAAGAATGTAAGATTTGAATCTTAATTTGAATAATCCTATTATCGCTTCACTATCCATTTTCAATTTTTTTAATCTTTCACCTTTTCCGCTTCGCCCTTCCAAAAATCTGGCTCCTTTGCTAAATTTGCCTGCCAGGCAAATTTTTAACGCTCGGCCCTGTCGTTTCGCTCCTCAATCTCCTTGCACCCTGCACCCTGCACCCTGCACCCTGCACCTTTCCTATGAACTCTTCACCAGCTTTACAATCCCTGCTATTATCGCCTCCGGTTTCGGAGGGCATCCCGGTATATAGGCATTTACCGGTATTATTTTATCGACAGGTCCGGCAAAAGTATAGCTCTCGGTGAATAATCCTCCGGTGCATCCACAGGCTCCTATTGCAACCACGAGAATAGGTTTTGGAGCCTGGTTATAGATCTCTATAAGTCTCTCCTTATCATGTATGTTTATTGAACCGTTCACCAGGAGAACATCGGCATGCCTTATGCTGCCAACCAGGAGAATACCAAATCGCTCAAGGTCGTGCCTTGGAGTAAGACAGTCAAGGATCTCAATATCACAATTATTGCATGAGGCTCCACCAAAATGGAAGACCCAGAGCGATTTTTTAAAGCAATAATTTTTAAACCCCACAGCTATAAGTATTTAATAACCAAATGCAATCAGTACAAGCGCAATAACTGCGATCAGATTCATCCAGACCATGAAAAAGCTCATAGCCTGTTTGATCTTAATCCTTGGATTAGTGTTCTTTATCAGCGTTATAAGAAGAACAATACCAATGACTTTCAGCACTGCCCATAGAATATGTATTCCGTTTAGCATGAAACCGCTCATGAACAGGGCGACCAAAAGTGAAGGCAGAATAAAAAGCATGATATATTTCGACAGCTTTATCAAAGCATAAGTGGCACCGGAAAACTCAATGAATATCCCACCCGTTATTTCTGCTTCCGCTTCAGGCATGTCGAAGGGAACAAAAGCAAGCTTGGCCTGGACACAGAAAAGAGCAACAATGAATAACAGCACCCCGGATATGCTTCCGATAAATGGTGATCCCGCCTGCTGGGTTTGAATAATTGAATATAAATCAAACTTTTGTCCGCATTTCATTATAATGCCGGCGATAACAAGAAGGAAAGTAAGTTCATAGCTCAGGATAAGCTTCATCTCACGTGAACTGCCGACGGCAGCAAGCGGATTGCCTGATGCAAGAGCTCCTGTAATATAAGAGAATGAAGGTATTGTAAGCAAATAAAATATGACAAGGAGATCTCCCCTGAAGCCGGTTGATATATTAAATAGTGGCAGCAGGATAAAGACCCCTGCCATCGTTGCCCCGAAAACTGCAAATACCGGGGCAAGCAAGAATATCATGGGTGATCCTTTTCTGGGCAAAATGGTCTCCTTTACCAGGAGCAGCTTGAAGAAATCATAAAATGGCTGTAATAGTGGAGGTCCTTGGCGAAACTGGACCCTGGCACTGATCTTCCTGTCGAACCATGAAAGGAGAGCTCCCGTAACTGAAACAAAGAGCAGCCCGGGAAAGACAAGAAAATAAAACAGATTCACTGCCATATTACTGTTATTTACTGTTTCTCAGTTGTATATAAATATTCCTTTATCAGCACTTTATCGTTGAGCTGATATACATTATCCTTTGGAGACTCATCATTATCAGTAAGCGAGACTGTCCCATCCGGGCATTTTGCAATAAATTCCTTCAACTCATTCTCATCTTTAAGATCGTAGAAAAGATCCCTGTTCCTGTGGTGCTTGAAAAAATCAGTCATCATGGTTCCAAAAGGACAGATTGTGACACATGATTTACATGATACACAAAGGTTTGTATACCGGTTGATCAGCCCGTCACCATCCTTTTCAAGAGCATCGGCCGGACAAACGCTGATACATGGAGCATCTTCGCATTTCCGGCATGTGTATCGGAATGTCGCAAGCTCACGGATAGTCTTTAACCCGTTCTGATTGACCGTCGAGTAAAAATATGCTTCAGGCAATGCCAGAGCCGGATTTTCGACCATAACGGAACGGAGTTTGATCATATCAATAAGTATCCTCATAAAACACAAATTCTATTACTGCTACTGAATTCTTTTTGACCCCTTTTCCTGTTTCCCCCAAGGGGGAAAAGATTCCGGACAACTCCTTCCCCCGTGGGGGAATCCCGAGTACTCGGGAGGGATGGGGGTTTTAATAAAACCAATTTCCTTTTTTAAGTTAGTTTATAGTTCATAATGTCATCTGATTCATCAGCTGAAATCTTGTATCGCTAAGCCTGCGTGAAATGGTCTGAGCTATTTTTGACATTGTTTTAAATCCGAAATCGCAATCTTTTTCAATCTCTTTATTAAGCTTCTTCGCATCTATTGAAATCACTTTTGCCGGTGCCAAAGCCATTACCCATGCAGTCGAAATGAATGGACTGAAAACAGCGGACCACGAAAAGAGCTGACCTTCCTCAATTGTTCCAAGGTGTATTCTTTTTTCTCTTGCCAGGCTGATTCCAAGTGATAAAGATCCTTCAAAAAGGACATAAACCTCAGAGAGTTCATCATATTGTTCAAACAATATCTCCTTTACCCTGAATTCTTTTACAGAGCTCATTCTGACAATTGTATCCAATTGTTTATCGCTATAGTTATCGAAAAACCTTATTTTTTTTAAATCATCTGATGTCGGTTTCATGCTCTCTATATATTTATTAATTCAAGCGGATTACATTTTTTTTAAATACAGACAATGCTTCTATTTCCATATGTCAGGAGTGTCTTTTAATTCACTATAAGTAAAAACAGGTCCATCTTTGCAGACAAAGAATTCTCCCATCATGCAATGTCCGCATTTACCAAGACCGCATGACATATTTTTTTCCATCGACAGATAGATCTGATCCTCCTGATATCCCATTTCAAGGAGTCTTATTGTGCCGAATTTCATCATTATAGGAGGGCCGCATACAACTGCTACAGATTTCTCAATGTTCATTTTGATCTTATTGAGCAGGCTGGTAACAACCCCTATAGATTCGTTCCAACCTTCTTCGAACTTATCAACAGTACGGTAAGTTTCAAACTTTTCAATTTTATTCAGCCTGGCAAAAAGAGGTTTATAGATGCAATCTGAAGGAGTTTTGGATCCATAGCAAAGTATCACCTTTTCAAGTTTATCCGTAACACTTTCAAGTGCGTAAAGCAGCGACCTGATAGGAGCGAGGCCACATCCTCCGCCTAGAATAAGCACTTCTTTTCCATAAAAATTTTCAATGGGGTAACCTCTTCCGAACGGACCTCTGATACCCATCAAGACGCCGGGTTTAAGCTTATGCATGCATTCAGTAACATACCCGGTTTTCATAACTGTCACTTCCAGCTTTTCCGTAATAAGAGGTGATGAAGAAGGAGTAAATGGAGCTTCTCCGATACCATCGACAGACAACTCGATAAACTGACCGGTTTTGAACGAAAATCCTTTTTCCGGAACAAGCACAAACGTTTTTATCAGCGGTGACTCATCGATTACATCAGTCAGGCTTGCCATGATAGGTTTGTATATGTTCCTTTCATTCACCATTGCCCCTTATTTTGCTAGTTCCATGAATATTTCGTTTTTATTTATTTTACCGATGCAAGCTTCGATGCATCTGCCACATCCCGTACAAGCAGTGGATTTGAATTTCCCGGGTTTCCAGACATATTTGCACATATACCTGTTCCTGAAGCGATTCTGAAGCACAAAGAGACCGTCTTCTCCTCCTGCAACCCTTTCAAAACCCGGATACTGGCAGGCATCCATCTGTTTTACCTTTTCAAATCCAGGCTTATCGATTAGCAGGAAACATGTGCAGGTCGGACAAATTGTTGTGCAGGCACCGCACGAAACACATCTTGCTGAATGCCTTTTCCACAGATCGGTACTCGCGCCTGAAACAAGAATGCCGGTTTTTTTATAGTCAGGCAGGCCCTTGTTAGCTGATGAAAGCAAAGTTTCAGTGGCATGATGCTCTTTCTCAACAGCCGATAAGATCTCTTCATCCTTAAGAGGCATAGCAGCAGGAAAAACAGTGCTTACAAAACCTTCCCCTTTACCGGTTATAATCCTTATGATCATCGTTCCGTTAAGGGAAATGAGAGCAAGATCAGCGGTACTGGTCGCAAAAGGCTTGATATCGTACGTCAGGCAATGACAATGTTCCTGAATGCCAATACAATCTGTTGAAATAAGGATTGTATTTTCACGGCGTTCCCTGTAATTTATATCAGGAAAGTCTTTATCAAGATAGATCTCATCAATAATCGAAAGCCCTTCAATATCACAATTTGGAATGCCTATCAGTATCCTCTCCTTCACAGCTTTTTCAGATGTGACATTTTCTTTGACAGGAAGGAAGAAGCTCTTAAGAGAGGTGGCAGGCTTTGGTTTATTATAAATAATTTTAGAAATATCAACAGGTCTTAACTCTTCATAGTCCTGACCTGAATCATTTGGGATGCTTGCAAAGATTGCATAGGATAATAGTAGCTTCTCTAAAGCATTATCCCACTCTTCCTTTTTTATGCTTTTATATTGCATTTATGTGATAAGGATCACATATAAAATTATAATCAACATAGATAAAAGCCAATTAATATTTATTTAATTTGTGGTAGAAAATCATAGATATTATATAAAAGACAATAAATCAGATGAATAAAAAATAATTTTATATTAAATAAGAATTATTTAACTTGCATTATTAAAATTAAATAAATGAATTGATGTGAAACAAATCACAAAATATGTTATAAAAAATAGTCTGAAGAGGATTTTTCTCTATCGTTCTTGTCTTGTCAGGCTGAAGATGATGGGAGTTGAAAAGGTGTTCTCATATACTCTTGCAAATGAAACCGGAGTGACCCCTGATCAGGTTCGAAAAGACTTTTCAGAGTTCGGCATCAAGGGGAATAAGCGCGGCGGGTATAAAATAAATGAGTTGCTTGATATAATGGAAAACCTGTTCCACCGTAACAAGGACCATAATATTGTTCTTATAGGGATGGGTAATCTGGGTCTTGCATTATCAAAATACAGCAAATTTGTCCAGCGCAATATGAATATTGTCGCAACCTTCGATATTGATCCTTTCAAGCAGAAAATACGTTCCGACATAACGGTATATTCAATGTCGAGGTTGAAAGAAATAATCGACAGGTTCAGGGTCAAGGTTGCAATTCTTGCAGTGCCGGAAATATCAGCCCAGGAGGTTGCAGATGATCTGGTACGACACGGAATTAAGGGCATAGTGAATTTTGCACCCGTGCTGCTGAAAGTTCCTCCTGATGTAATAATCAATAATGTTAACCTATGCGATGAGCTTGAAAGCGTCATATATTACGTGCATAAGCAGTTGAAAGTAGAAGGGCTAAAAAATCTTGAGATATTATACAAGGATATGAAATATTGATCAGGGGGCTGGTTCAGGGTGTCGGATTCCGGCCATTTATCTGCAGACTGGCTGCCAGGTATGGCTTATTTGGCGAAGTGGATAACAGAACAGATGGTGTCTCTGTCATTTTACAGGGTGACCTTGAATCAATTAACAGGTTCAGTAATGACATCCTTAAGGATGCTCCACCTGCTTCGCATATAAAATCAATGGAGATAAATGAAACCCGGTTTGCAGGTTATGAAAGTTTCAGTATTGCAGAGAGCAAAACCGTCGATAACCTTGTCACAGAGATAAGCCCTGATATTGCAGTGTGCAGGGAGTGCCTCGATGATATGGAAAAGGATCCTGAAAGGATTGATTATCCCTTTATAAACTGCACCAACTGCGGCCCCAGGTTTACAATCATTGAAGCATTGCCATATGACCGCCCCATGACCTCTATGAAGTTCTTCAAAATGTGCGATGGCTGCAAATCAGAATATGAAGATATTCTTGATCGACGATATCATGCACAGCCTATAGCCTGTAATAAATGCGGTCCTGTCTGCAATTTTAGGGATATTACAAAAAGCATAAGCAATTTAAATCAGATACTTGATGAAGTATCTGTGCAGATAGCTTCCGGAAAAACCGTTGCTGTAAAAGGGCTTGGAGGCTATTTCCTTATGTGCGATGCCCTTAATAATAATGCGGTAAATGAACTGAGACAAAAGAAACATCGCGATGAAAAACCGTTTGCAGTGATGTTCAGGGATGTTTCCTCAGTAAAAAACTTCTGCTATCTGGAGGTTGATGAAGAAAGAGAAATTCTTTCATGGCGCAGGCCGATTCTTATACTCAGGCAAAAGAAACTTTTATCACCCTCTGTCAGCAACGGGCTCAAAACTACCGGGGCCATGCTTCCCTATATGCCGCTTCATTACCTGCTTTTTAAACATATCAAAACACCTGTTGTCGTCCTTACAAGCGGGAACATATCTGATGATCCCATTATTACTGATGATTCCACTGCCGAAAAACAATTGCTGAAGGTTGCCGGATCAGTTTTAAGCTACAACAGGGCTATTCACAACCGGGCAGATGATTCGGTGGTAAGGATCATAGATCACATGCCCTGTATCCTTCGCCGTTCCCGCGGTTATGTTCCCCGCCCTGTTGATCTGAAAATGGATGTCGAAGGAATTCTTGCACTGGGTGCTGATCAGAAGAATAGCTTCTGCATTGGCAAAGGATACCAGGCTATTATGAGCCAGTACATCGGGGATATGAAAAACCCGGCTGTCTATGATTTTTTCACTGAATCGATTGATCGGTTCTCAGGGATGTTCAAATTCAAACCTGAAATTATCGCCTGCGACCTTCATCCCGATTATACATCAACTCATTATGCAGAAATTCTTGAAAAGAAACTGAAAATTCCTTTGGTCAGGGTGCAGCATCATCACGCACATATTGCATCCTGTCTTGCTGAAAACAGCATCGAGGACGAAGTGATCGGAGTAAGCTTTGATGGGACAGGCTTTGGCACTGATGGTAACATCTGGGGTGGTGAATTTCTGATAGCTGACATTGAAAAATTTTCACGATTTGCGCACTTCGATTATATCCCGATGCCCGGAGGAGATAAAGCGGTCTCTGAACCATGGCGAATGGCTTTTTCATATTTATTCAGGTATTTCGGCGATAATCTTGATTATAAGTCCATACCTCTTTTCAGGTCAATAGATGCTAATAAATTGTCTGTGGTAAGAGAGATGATCATAAAAAAAATAAATTTGCCGCTTTCATCAGGAGCCGGCAGATTGTTTGATGCTTTCTCAGCATTACTTGGTCTCTGTTCGGATGAAACATTTGATTCTGAGGCACCCATGCGGATGGAATCTGCAATAGATTGTGAAACAAATGATTATTATCCGTTTCATGCAGGTGAGACAATAGTATTTTCAGATACTTTCAAAGCTCTTCTGGAAGATATGCCTCATAAGAAAACAGGAGTTATTGCAGCTCATTTGCACAATACTGTTGCACAGGTCATTCTTCAGACATCACAAAAGATAAGAAGAATTAATTCTATCAATAAAGTTGTCTTATCTGGTGGCGTTTTTCAGAATAAATACCTGCTTGAAAAAACAGCAGCACTGTTAAGAAAAGAAATGTTCGAAATATTTACCAATCATCTTGTTCCTGCAAATGACGGGGGTATTTCTCTGGGCCAATTGGCAGTCACCTCAAAATTAAGAAGAATATGTGTCTGAGCATACCGGCACGGATAATTTCAATTGAAGGAAACATGGCAGAAGTGTCATGCGGGGGAACTATCTTCAAAGCAGGGCTGCAAATGATTGAAAATGCAAAACCGGGTGACTATATCCTTCTTCATGCAGGTTTTGCAATTCAGAAAATAAGCGATGAGGAAGCAGTCGAAACCATCAGGCTGATTAAAGAAATGAAGGATGCCATGAATGATATCTGATCATGAAATATATTGATGAGTTCAGAGATAAAGAGCTTGTATCAAAGCTTGCAGGTCACATTAAGAATATAGCCCGGGGCGATCTTACTTTCATGGAGGTGTGCGGTGGTCATACCAGCGCCATTCACAGGTTCGGTATCAAATCCTTTCTCCCGGGTAATATAAAATTGATTTCCGGTCCCGGATGCCCTGTTTGCGTCACTGCAACGAGCTTTATTAACAAAGCTGTCGGCTGTTCCCGTTTAAAGGATGTGATTATTACAACTTTCGGTGACCTGATCAGGGTGCCGGGAACCACCTCCTCGCTCGATAATGAAAGATCGAACGGTGCTGACATCAGGATTGTTTTTTCAGGGTTGGAAGCTCTCGAAATAGCCATTGCAAATCCGAATAAAAGAGTCGTCTTCCTTGGGATCGGATTTGAGACAACTGCACCGGGTACAGCCGTGACAATAAAGGAGGCAGCAACAAAGAGGGTAGAGAATTTCTTCTTGTTGAGCGCTCATAAAATCATGCCTCCTGCAATGGAAGCGATTATAAAAGATGGCGTAAATATTGACGGATTTATCTGTCCCGGTCATGTAGCAGCAATTACAGGATCAGGAATCTTCGATTTCATTCCTGTAAAGTATAAATTAGGCTGTGTTATAACAGGTTTTGAACCTGTCGATATTACCCAGGCAATCCTGATGCTTATCAGCCAGGTAAACAGCCACGACCCGAAAAATGAGATTCAATACCGAAGGGCTGTGACAAAAGATGGTAATTTGATGGCAAAAAAGCAGATGGAAGAAGTTTTTGAGACATGTGATGCGTTCTGGCGGGGCTTTGGAATTATCCCTGGCAGTGGATTGGCGTTAAAAAATGAATTTGCAGAATTTGATGCAGAGAAATCCTTCACATTTGATGTCGAATCGAAAGAAGATGACGGACCCTGTATTTGCGGAGAGATACTGAGAGGTAAAAAGTCACCTCCGGATTGTCCGCTTTTTGGGAAGGGATGTATACCAGATAATCCGATTGGAGCCTGCATGGTATCAAATGAAGGAGCATGCAACACGTGGTTTAAATACAGTAATAATGAGTGTAACAATTACACTTAATCAGGGAAGCGGAGGTAAGCAGACTCACAGGCTTATCGAAAATGTTTTCGTAAAAAGATTCGGCATTGCAGAACCTTTGACGGATTCGGCACTGGTCAGGAACAGAGGGATGGATATTGTATTTACGACAGATTCTTTTGTTGTGGACCCTCTCTTTTTTCCAGGTGGAAATATTGGAAAGCTTGCAGTTTGCGGTACTGTCAACGACCTGGCTGTTTCAGGAGCAGTCCCGGTATGCCTGTCTGCTGCATTCATAATTGAGGAGGGGCTTCCTGAAGGCGACCTGGTTGAGATCGTTCAATCAATGGCTGACGAGGCTGAAAAAGCCGACGTAAAGATTGTAACAGGTGATACAAAAGTTGTTGAGAAAGGTAAATGCGACAAGCTCTTTATCACGACCTCCGGAACAGGCACTATAAATCCTGATCAGTGGCATATCTCAATAGGAGAACGAATTAAACCTGGCGATAAACTTATAGTCAACGGTTCGCTCGGAAATCATGCGCTTGCAGTGCTTGGAGCCCGTAATCAACTGAGTTTCAGGACTCCCGTTATTTCGGATTGTGCTTCGCTGAACCATCTTATTGGAAAAGTCCTGAAAATCAGCGGGAATATACATTTTATGCGCGACCTTACCAGGGGTGGACTGGCAACAGTTCTGAATGAACTTGCAGCTATGATCGGGACAGGTATCTCAATAAATGAGGGAAGCGTTCCTATTGATGATCCTGTAAAAGGATTATGCGAGATGCTTGGATTTGATCCGCTTTATCTTGCCAATGAAGGTAAGATACTGATAGTTGCCCGCGCTGGTGATGAATCAAAAGTCCTTGATATACTAAAGTCTGATCCTTTGGGAAAAGATTCACACATCATCGGCGAGATTATGGATGACAGAAGGAGCCGGGTAATATTGAACACCGTGTCGGGAGGAAAGCGGATTCTTGAAATGCCTTCAGGAATCCAGCTCCCGAGGATCTGTTAAGAGGATTATTATGCATGAAATAAGAATAGCGGAAGATCTGTCAGCCATTGTGCTTGAGGCTGCAAAACAGGAAAACCTTTCAAAGGTTACCATGGTAAATATCAGTTTCGGGCAGCTGGTCCAGATAGTACCGGCCATTTTTGAATTTGCATTCAGGGAAAGCGTCAGGGATAGTATTGCACAGGATGCAGAATTGTCACTGGAGATAGTACCCGTTAAGATGAAATGCGCTGTTTGCGGAACAGACTTTCAGGTAAAGGAAAACCATTTTGCCTGTACTGATTGCGGATCGACAGATCTCAAGATCATTCACGGTAAAGAATTATTTATTAAAAGCATAGAAGGAGAATAGCTATGGAAATCAAGATCATGAAAAACATCCTTGACAGGAACCAGAATAAGGCTGATGAAGTAAGAAAAATCCTTTCATCCCAAAAAGTAATCATGGTGAATATAATAAGTTCACCCGGCGCGGGTAAAACAACTCTCCTTGAGCGAACCTGCGAAAAGCTGGCATCCCGGTTCAGGATTGGAGTTATTGAAGGTGATATAACGACTGATCGTGATGCTCAGCGGCTTAAGAAATACAACATACCCATTGTTGTCATCAATACTGAAGGTGGCTGTCATCTTGATTCTCACAGCATCTCAAAAGTCCTTGACTCGTTCGACCTTGCAAGCCTGGATGTATTATTTGTCGAGAATGTCGGAAACCTGATCTGTCCGTCACAATTTGATCTTGGCGAAACATTCAAGCTGGCTGTTGTAAGCACGACAGAGGGAGATGATAAGCCTGCAAAGTATCCGATGCTTTTCAGGGAAGCAAGGGCAATTATTCTGAATAAAACAGATCTTATTCCTTATACAAATTTCAGCAGGCAGAATTTTATTACGGATCTTAGGAATATAAATGGCAGCGTACCGCTATTGGAAGTATCCTGCACTAAAGGAGATGGCTTGAATGAGTGGTTTAACTGGATTAGCGGTCAAATAGACCCCCCCGCCACTAGCGTGGCGTCCCCCCTGAAGGGGGGCTAATTCTTTGCTTTAAAATAAATAATTAAATATCTGTGAATCAGGCCCCCGGCATGAAATCCCGATTTATCGGGAGGGGGCAGTCCCGCTTCAGCGGGACGGGGGTTATTTCCATGGCGGTGTTTCAGGAAGCGATTTTCTGAATTCGCTGATGAGCATTTCTTCATGATGCCCTGCATAATTGCCATGGGTGAATTTTTCAAAACCCTCATTCAGAAATATTTCCCATGATATGTCCTCTTTCCCCGGATTGATGGGAAAGAAGAGAACTCCATTGCTTTTTGCTGCATTCAGGTCACCGTAAGCATCACCTATCAATATTATTTTATTATCAGGATATTTACCTTTTGCAGCAAGGGCGATGTGTTCCGCTTTAGTTCCGTGTTCCTGGCCGGCGATCATAGATACAAATTTCTTAAGGTCATTTTCCAGCCATTCGCGTTCGAGAGCCTCAAGCGGAGTCTGTGAAACCACCATTATATCTGCTGCTGCCGATATCTTCTCCATCGACTTTATGGCGTGGCAAAATGGAGGAATGTCATGAAGCCATTCTCCTATCTCCCTGTTAACTTCTTCTGACCATTTTAAAACGATTTCAAGTGATTTATCAGGATTCTCATCATAGTGTTTTCTGAGTGTGGCATTCCCCAGTTTCGTCTCGCTTTTCACCCAGTCTTTTAAGGAGGTAAGATCAGGAAGCCTGACTCCTGACTCAATTACCTCTTTTCTTTCAGCAAGAAACTCAAATACCTTTATCATTGCGGGAAACCTGTTGCCACCGCGGTAAACCGAATACAGATTTACAAATTCCCAGGTTTCGCGCAGTGGCTTTGCAATCCTGAAAAGATTAAAATATTTGAGAGCATTGGGTATAAAAAATTCCTTCTGCTTAACCTCCATAGAGTCAAAAACGCAGCCGTCTGAGTCGATACCCACGAAGAAATCGTGATGGGGTTTGAAGTCTTGTAAAAGTTTCCGTAAATCCATTAGTATGGTTTTATAAAAGTCAGTGAGTTTGGCATGATTTTTGAAAAATGCAAGGAAGTCCTGATTTGATACGTATAATATAAAGCTAATTCTAATATTCAGTATTTTGACCCTGAATCTGTTCTTTTTTAATTCTGTTGGGATTTAAGATATATAGTAATAAGTCAATCCATATTGTTTTTTATTTAAATCAGGATTTTATGCGGCTAGCTTCTTTATTTACAGTATTTTTTCTGTTACTCTCTTCTTCTTTGAACGGACAAACGGAAATTTCAGGCATTGTTACTGATTCGTTGAATGCTCCAATACCATATGCTTCTGTATACCTCTCAGGAACAACTATCGGGACTCATTCAATTGATAATGGATCTTATATACTGAAAATTCCTCAAAACGGAGCTTATGAATTGATTATATCGGCTGTCGGATATAAAACTTTTTCTCAGAAAATTTATATTGAGGGCAGGAGGATTACTGTAAATGTAAGGCTCTCAATACAATCCGTGGTGTTAAATGGAGTAACGGTCAGTTCGAAAGAAAAAAACTGGTTGGAAAATTATACCCGTTTCAAGAAAATGTTCCTCGGGGAAACCATTAACTCCCTAAGTTGCAGGATTGACAACCCGGAGGATCTCAAGCTATATCTGGATAAGGATAACGGGATATTGAAAGGCTATTCCCTGAAACCGCTGAAAGTGATTAATAAAGCTTTAGGATATACCGTGTTTTATGATCTCAGGGATTTTAACTATAATTTGAATTCAGGTGTCTTAAGATTCTCAGGCAACCATTATTTTCAACCTCTTGCAGGGACAAAAGCAAAAAACAAGATCTGGACGCGAAACAGACTAAGTTCTTATTATGGTTCAAGAATGCATTTTCTAAGGACGCTCTTTACTGATTCTCTGCTGAATCAGGGTTATAAAATCTTTGAAGGCATTGATATTGATACAATAAAGAATATGTCTACGCTAATAAATCCGCTTACGGCAAGTGACCTGATTTTATCAGCCACAAGAGACAGCATAAAGTTTTATTATGATAAACCTTTAACGATTTATTACAGGGACGAACATTCAGAACTCTCCGGGAGCCTTTCTGGTTTTCAGCCCCGAGAGTTTATCAGTAAAATATCGTTTTCAGATACAGTGACAGTTTTTCCCAATAGTTATTATGGTAATATGTATTCAATTACATGGGAAGGTAAAATGGCTAATGAAAGAATTGCTGATATGCTTCCATTTGATTTTCAACCATATACAGCAATGACTCAAAAGACAGGTTATTATGCTGATTTATCTCCGATTGAAACATATCTTCTTTCTGTTCAGGATTCTATCGGCGATGACCATGTCTTTGTCCAACTTGACAGGAACTTGTACAAGCCGGGTGATACAATTTTTTTCCAGGCTTTTATAAGAGACAGGACAACAGGTGAATTCAAAACAAACAGTGTCTCGTTATATGCTCTTCTTTTCAATGAAGAGCGTGGGATCGTGGATAGTGCAAGATATAAAATTAAAAACGCAATGGCGCCGGGGTGGATGATCATTCCGCATGATGCAAAGCCCGGCAAATATCATTTTACGGCTTTCACGGGTTTGATGCAGAATTTCAATCCCTCAGAATCATTCCAGCTCGATCTGAGGGTGAAACAGGTTAAAAAAGTGACTGAGAATACCGGCATAGAACCCGAAAAAGAAAATATCACAGTAGTGGATACACTTGCCAGAGATCAATTCGTTGATATTAAGTTTCTTCCCGAGGGTGGCCATCTGGTTACGGGATTGGTGCAGCGTGTCGGCTTCAACGCTGTGAATATTTCCGGAGAACCCGTTTTTATTGAAGGGCTCCTGAAAGATTCTTCCGGAATAACTCTCGATACAATAAGTTCAGGCGCGTATGGTCCGGGATCATTCATTTGCAGGTCAAAGCCCGGAATGTTTGTTGAGCTTATTGCAGGATCTGTAAAAGAAAAGATATGGAGTTTACCGATACCTGATTCCACCGGGGTCTCTTTAAACGTGAAGCGGGCAGGTGGCAGGATATATGCCGTCGAAGTTCAGTCTGCAGATTATAATGGGGAACATGTCATTCTCTCAGGGGTAATGAATGGGATCCAGACTTTTTCTCAGGAACTTTCACTCGACAAAAAGCAGCGTATCCTGATAAATACAGATCAACTCTCTTCAGGTGTCGTGCAACTGACACTTTTTACTAAAGATATGCGGCCGGTGGCTGAAAGATTATTTTATGTAAATCCGGATAGAAACCTTAAGTTTAAGGTATCTCCAGGTTCTTCTGTTTACAGACCAGGGGAAACGGCTGATCTTACTATATCCATTACTGATGGGCAAGGGAAACCACTGGAGGGAGTATTCTCCATATCAGTTTCTGATTCCTTGTCTGGGCATGATCCAAGGATATTTGTCCCCGGCATTGGATATACATTTAATTTTAACCCATACTTTCCGGCAAACCTGCCTTCAAAAGTCCTTATTCAGGGACTTGAAAACATTCCCGATGAGGATCGTGACCTTCTGCTGATGGTTTATGGCTGGAGCAGGTATAAATGGGATTTTGATCATGCAAAATCTATATCAGGTGATTTTACAGATTACGAATTGCTAAAGTTGAAGATTCTCTATTCCATGAAGAAGAACAGGACCGACAGGCAGTTGGTACTGGTTTCTCTTGAAGGGCCCTCGATAAAACATCTTCTGACAGGTACTAACGGGGAAATCCAGCTTCCGCTTGACTCACTTCCAGACATTACAAGATCAATCACCCTGATGCCTGATCCAACGCATAAGAATAGAGTCCGGGGAGCAATGCTGAGCATTCCCTATAATCAAAAGTATTTTAAGAGCAGCGGGCTCTTAATTTCCCGGCCTGAAATTACTGACTATAATTATAGCCTTCCTGTTAATAATAAAAAATATACTCTGGGTGAAGATGTAATTGAACTTCCAGAAGTTGTAATAAAGGATCATCTGAGAAAGATTTATCACGATAAATATGAGGAGATGTACCAGTCTTCGGAAGTCAAAAGTCTTGATTATAAGCTGCTATGGTCATCTGCTTCGTTGGAGGATGCAGTTCGCAGATTGATCAATCCATATTTCATGGATGACAATTATATTGTACTCAAACTCCCGAGGTCATTTTTTGGTGGTCCGGTTCCGGCACTTATTGTCCTCGACGGAATGCCCTTATATGGGAACGGATGGTCTGACGTAAAGACGATCACTCCCGGTGAGGTTACATCTCTGACAGTTCTGATGGGGAATCAAGCATTTGTACAGTATGGCGGGGCTGCCGGCGGCGGAGTTATTTTCGTAAATACGAGGAGCAGTGATCCTTCATTCCAGAAGATTCGAACCGATTGGAAACTGCAGAATTCTAAAGATAGAATGCTCCTGCCCTTGAGCATTTACCGCCCGGAGGTTGAATTTTATACCCCTTCCGGAAAGGATATTGAATCCGATCCGATGCTCGGCAGCAGGTCAACAATATTCTGGAATTCCCAGGTCTATTTCAACGGGAAAGACCCGGTGCATATAAAATTTACCAATTCGAAGCGTCAGGGACCGGTAATGATTACCGTCAATGGTGCGTCATTCAATAATTATTTCGGGACAGGCAAAGCCGGCTATCAGGTGTATCAAACCGGCGGACAATAGAACATCTTTTTCTGATCCACGGGATATTCTCATATTAGTAAATCGACTCTTCCCCTGTTGGGAAGGAGATAGATTACTCTGAATGCTGTCTTTCATTTGTGCATTTTAACTGCTATTAAGACTTTATACCGTTGTACCGTTGCACCTTTGCACCGTTTCACCCTTCTTTATTTTCATTCTAAATTAATAATGATGATAATAGTATTTTTTTTTTAAAAAGTATTGTCATTAATTTAACAGCAGAATAAAATGGTTCTATTAAACCGAAATTAATAATAATTAGTTACCTAAAAATCAATTTAAAATGTACCAAGTAGGAAATCTTGTAAAGGAATTATCCGACAAGCATGGTCGCGCACGGGAGAGTCTTATGCCTATACTCCAGGGTATAGTTGAAAAGCATAATTATCTCACCGATGAAGCTATGGTTGAAGTTGCCAGGGAGCTTGATATCTCTGCAGCAGAAGTTTATGGAACAGCTTCATTTTATACTTTTCTCGATACGTCAGTGAGGGGAAAGTATGTTATCAGGGTTTGCAAAACAATAACATGCTCGATGAAAGGCAAGGCTGAGATTATTCAGACGCTTGAAGATATGCTAAAGATTAAAGTAGGGGAGACAACTTCTGACAAAATGTTCAGTATAGTCGAAACCAACTGTATTGGCTGGTGCCATAAAGCTCCGGCAATACTTATTAATGAAATACCTTATACCGAACTTACACCGGAAAAGGTGGTTGAGGTTATAAAAGGTTATATGCAAAAAAAAATAATAACTGGGACTCATGGGGAAAAAAGGGCTAAGTAAAGTCGATCTTATATTCGAAAAAGTCGATCCAAAGGAGGTTTTAACAAAAGCCTTCAAAATGACAAGTGATGGAATTATCAAGGAGATGCTTGACTCAGGTCTGAAAGGACGTGGCGGAGCAGGATTCCCTACAGGGCTTAAATGGAAATATACTGCAGCTGAAAAAGAGCCGGTAAAGTATATAGTTTGCAATGCTGATGAAGGAGAACCTGGAACATTTAAGGACCGTGAAATCCTCGATAAAGTATCATACAAGGTATATGGCGGAATGGCAATTGCTGGTAAAGCTATCGGCGCCCGTAACGGGATTGTCTATCTCAGGGGAGAATACAGGTTTCTTCTTCCACAGCTCATGAAAGAGCTTGAGTCATTTCACAAGATGATATCCGAGATAGGATATGATTTCAAAATCAATTATTGTCTTGGCAGCGGAGCTTATATCTGCGGTGAAGAAAGCGCACTCTTTGAATCAGTGGAGGGTTTCCGTGGAGAACCGAGAAACAAACCTCCTTACCCGACTACCTCTGGTGTATTTGGAAAACCTACATCAATCAACAACGTTGAGACCCTTGTGACAACCATGATGATCATTAAACATGGTGCTGCAAAATTTACAGAACTTGGCACAAAGGATTCACGTGGCTCTAAAGTATTTTCCGTTTCAGGCGATACTCCGACTCCCGGAATTTTTGAACTTGAGCTGGGTATGACTGTGCAGGAGTTTGTAAATGAATTTGGCGACGGCGATACTAAGGCTGTTCAGGTTGGAGGAGCTTCCGGATTCTGTGTTCCAAGGAAAAAATTTCAGAATACAATTATCGGCTTTGAAGGAGTGCCTACAGGCGGTTCAATGAAACTGTTCAACAGCTCAAGGTCAATGTATAATGTTCTGCATAACTACCTTGATTTTTTTGTAGAAGAGTCCTGCGGACAATGTACTCCCTGCCGGGTTGGCTGCCAGCAATTGCTCAAGGGTGTTGAGAAAGTCAAAAAGGGAGAAGTAAAATCAACCTATCTCAATGAGCTTATAAAACTTGCTGATACAATGAAAATAGCTTCAAAATGTGGTCTCGGCCAGTCGGTCGGAAATGCATTCCGTACTATTGTTGAGAACTTCAGGGAAGAGATCATATACTAATTCATTAATCAAAAACAGAATATTATGATAAAATTGACTATAAATGACCAATCAATATCTGTTCCTGCCGGAACCACTGTGCTGGCAGCTGCCAAAAAACTGAATATAAATATACCTACATTGTGCAATCATCCTGATCTTTGCGTGGCGGGAATTTGCAGGGTCTGCGTTGTAGAACAGACAGGAGCAAGGACTCTTATTGCTTCGTGTGCAATGCCTGTATCTGAAGGTATGGATATCCATACGAACACCCTTAAAGTGAGAAATGCCAGGAGGCATATTGTAGAGCTATTGCTTTCTGAGCACAGATCTGATTGTACAAAATGCTACAAAAATCAGAAATGTGAACTTCAGGCTCTGGCTAATGAGTATGCATTTGGCGACACAGTTTTTCTCAGTCTTGTGGAAGATCATAAATACAACATTGACCGTTCTTCACCATCATTTATAAAAGATGACAGCAAATGCATCCATTGCCAGCGCTGTGTGAGAACATGCGCCGAATTACAGAGTGTATCAGCAATAGCAGTAGCAAATAAAGGGGCGCATCAGAAGATATCTTCTTTCCTCGACAGGCCAATGAGCCACGTAGTTTGCACAAACTGCGGACAGTGTGTTAACAGATGTCCTACCGGGGCGCTTGTTGAAAAGACATATATCGACCAGGTATGGGATGCTATCTATGACCCGGAAAAGCATGTTGTTGTCCAGACTGCTCCTGCTGTCCGAGTTGCTCTCGGAGAAGACCTCGGATATGATCCGGGAGAGAGAGTGACAGGTAAAATGGTTACAGCACTCAGACAGTTGGGTTTTGATTCAGTTCTTGATACTGACTTTACAGCCGACCTTACAATTATGGAAGAGGGAACAGAGCTTCTTACAAGACTTAAGAAAATTCTGGTTGACGGAAATAAGGAGCTGGCACTTCCGATGTTCACATCATGTTCACCGGGCTGGATTAAGTTTATTGAACATAAATATCCCGAGTTCCTTTCAAACCTTTCAACATGCAAATCTCCGCAGCAGATGTTCGGAGCTCTGGCCAAAACGTATTATGCGCAGAAACGCAAAATAGATCCGGCAAAAATAGTCTCTGTTTCAATCATGCCCTGCACTGCCAAGAAATATGAAGCCGACAGACCTGAAATGAGAGCGAGCGGGTTCAAGGATATCGATTATGTTCTTACTACGCGCGAGCTTGCTGTTATGATCAAACAGGCCGGACTTGATTTCAGGAGCCTGGAATCCTCAAATTATGATTCAATTATGGGTGATTCAACCGGAGCAGGGGTTATTTTCGGTGCGACCGGAGGAGTAATGGAGGCAGCCCTGCGTACAGCTTATGAAATTGTTACAGGACGAGAAATTCCGTTCAAAAACCTGAATATAACCCCTGTTCGTGGAATGGATGGAGTCAAGGAAGCGACTGTCAAGATCGAAGGTTGCACTGATGACTGGAAATTCCTTGAAGGCGCAGAACTTAAAGTCGCCATTGCACATGGACTTGTGAACGCCAATAAACTAATGAAAGAAGTCAGAGCCGGGAAATCACCTTATCATTTTATTGAGATAATGGCTTGTCCGGGTGGATGTATCGGAGGCGGCGGACAGCCGATTCCGACAAGCATGGAGATCAGAAAAAACAGGATGAAAGCTATCTACGCTGAAGATGAGCACATGGTTCTCCGCAAATCGCATGAGAATCCTGATGTGATCGCTATTTATAAGGAGTTCCTTGGCAAGCCCAACAGCCATGTTTCGCATGAGTTGCTGCACACGCACTACACTGAACGCGATAGTTACTAGAAAAGAGCCGGCTAAACGCCGGCTTTTTTTATATCATGCAATCATGTCCCGATCTTGAAATATCCTTGCACCATGAGCCATGTACCTTGTACCTTGCATCATTATAATAATTCCTTAATCAATTAAAAGAAATTGAATTAACTTAGTACAGGGAAACTATTAAAGTAAAATACTATGGAAACCCAATTTACATGGAAGAAGAAGTTCTTCAGTAACATATACGACATATCCCGGTACGAAAATGTTGCAGGAGAACTTAAAAGCATCGGATGGAAAAGAAAATCAATCGGAGAACTTAACGGGAAAAAGGTTCTTTTCGAAATCAAGGGATTCTTCGATAAGAACTTCCTGATCTCCAACCCTGACGATAATTCCCTCATTGGGAAAATTGTCTTTAATACATGGAGGACGAAAGCAACAATAACAATTCTTGAAAAGGCATATACGTGGCAGTACGATAATCTTTTCCATTCTAAATGGAGCATCAGTAATGAGAATGGTAATCTGGTTAAATATGAATCTCATTTTAAAAATGGAGATATTAATTCCTATACGAACGATGAGATTTTGATACTATCGGGACTATATATAAGGGAATATCTGCAGCAGAGAGCTGCCGCATCAGCTTCTGCCGCAGCAAGCTAGGCATTGTCGTGCAATCGTCCAATCTTGCAATCATGCAATCTGTAAGAAAGATCATCCATATCGACATGGATGCTTTCTTTGCGTCCGTTGAGCAGCTCGATAATCCCGAACTCAGGAGAAAGCCTGTAGCAGTAGGAGGGAGCGGGGTGAGACATGTCGTTGCCGCAGCAAGTTATGAGGCCAGGAAGTTCGGCGTCAGATCAGCCATGCCTTCGGTGACTGCGAAAAGACTCTGCCCTGACCTGATCTTTGTAAGGCATCATTTTGACAGGTATGAAGAAATTTCTTCACAAGTCTTTGAAATATTGAGGGAGTATACCGATCTGGTTGAACCGCTCTCAATTGATGAAGCTTTTCTTGACGTTACCACGGACAAAATGAATATCTGTTCTGCAACGTTAATTGCAAAAAAGATCAGGAATGAGATCAGGGAAAAAACCGGACTGACAGCTTCGGCAGGTATATCTTACAATAAATTCCTTGCAAAAATCGCTTCAGATATTAATAAGCCCGACGGTCTCTTCGTAATAACACCTGAGGATGCAGAACAATTCATTGAATCACTTGCGATTGGAAAGTTTTACGGTATCGGGAAAGTGACAGCTGAAAAGATGCATAAGCTTGGAATTCATGACGGTGCCTCTCTTAAAAAGTGGGATCTCGCGTCACTTATAAGGAACTTTGGAAAAGCCGGCAATTTTTATTACGATATCGCCAGGGGAATAGACGATCGTCCCGTTGAACCATTTTCAGAAAGAAAATCTGTCGGGACTGAACTTACCTACGAGAAGGACCTGACAACGCGTTTTGAGTTAATCGCAGAGCTCTACAAGATCGAAAAGGAGCTGATGGAAAGGCTGGAGCACGCTGAGAAAGCAGGAAAGACCATTACAGTTAAAATAAAATTTGCTGATTTCAGGCAGATCACCAGGAGCAAGACTCTTCAGAATTACATCCGTGATTTTGACACATTGCACCGGGAGGTTACACTGATACGCAGGTCAATGAAGCTTGAGGGTGAAAAGATCAGGCTTCTGGGAGTAAGCATCTCAAACCTTGAATCAGCAGATTTTGAAGAACGTCAACTTGATCTTTTTGAAAAAGAATAAGCCTATGCAACCCCAGGGCTGCATGAATGCTTGACCTTACTCTATCATCCCTGCAGCTACAGTCTCATTTGTTCCCTCATCGATAAAAATCAGGCTCCCTGTAATGTTGTTTTTCCTGAATTTATCAAAGAACACTGGTTTGGATGTCTTTATGCTAATATTAGCTATGTCGTTCATATTAACTGTAATGTTTTCAAAATCACGTTCAAGGGTATCGATATTCATCCTGTAGTTGACAGTTTTTATTACACATCCGACTTCGTTAGTGTTCAGACGGATTAGATACCTTCCACCAACATTCAGTGGTTTCTCATTAAACCAGCAGATCATTAGGTTAATAGTTTGACTTATAACGGGAACGTCATCAGGTGATACTACCATATCGCCCCGGCTTATATCAATCTGGTCTTCCAGCGATATGGCGACTGAATCTCCGGGATTAGTTTCGGACAGGGATTTACCTAAAACATCAATACTTTTAATCTTCGACTTATACATAGACGGTAAAACGATTACTTCATCACCAGGCCTGAAAATCCCCCCGGCAACCCTCCCTGCATAACCCCGGTAGTCGTGATGCTCAGAAGTTTGTGGACGAATAATTGTTTGTACAGGGAACCGCTTATTCTCAGGATTTTTATTTTTGCTGATTTCTATTGTTTCAATAAGAGTCAGGAAAGTTTTGCCATTATACCATTTCATGTTTGCAGACCGGTCAACTACATTATCTCCATATTTGGCACTTATAGGGACATAGTATGCATCAATGATATCCAGTTTCTTAACAAGTATGACAAGTTCTGACTTTATATCGTTGTAAACCGCTTCAGACCAATTTACCATATCCATCTTGTTGATAGAGAAAATTATATGCCGTATGTCAAGCAACGATGCAATATATGAATGTCTGATGGTCTGTTCAAGGACCCCTTTACGTGCATCAATCAGTATTACAGCAAGATCAGCAGTGCTTGCTCCGGTTACCATATTTCGTGTATATTGTATATGCCCGGGTGTATCGGCTATGATAAATTTTCTTTTCGGTGTTGCGAAATACCTGTAAGCCACATCAATAGTTATCCCCTGTTCACGTTCTGCTCTTAATCCATCGGTCAGTAGAGATAAATCAAGCTCTTCTCTTCCAAGTCGTTTCCCTGACCGAACAATATGCTCCATCTGATCTTCGAAAATTGATTTGCTGTCATACAATAAACGTCCTATCAGAGTGCTCTTACCATCATCGACACTTCCTGCAGTTGTGAACCTTAGCAGGCTCTTTCTATTATTATTTCCGTTAATTCCCATATTATTTAAATATTCGCTTAGTGTCCACATCAGAAATATCCCTCCTTTTTCCGGTCTTCCATAGCAGCTTCAGATCTTTTGTCATCATATCTTCCTCCTCTTTCGGTAACCCTTGTAGCTGCGATCTCAGAAATTATTTCTTTGAGTGATTGAGCTTTTGAAAGTGTTAAACCAGTACAGGTTATATCTCCGATTGTCCTGCAACGAACATCAGTCTCAAAAACTTTTTCATTCGGTTTAAGTTGCATAAAAGGAGCCCAGGCAAGGTATACACCATTACGGCTGAATATTTTTCGTTTGTGGGTATAATAAAGTTCGGGGAGTTTGATATTCTCACTCAAAATATACTGCCAAACATCAAGTTCTGTCCAGTTGCTTATAGGGAAGACTCTGAAATGCTCTCCGAAGTTTTTGTGACCGTTAAAGATATTCCATAGTTCGGGTCTCTGGTTCTTTGGATCCCATTGGCCGAATTCGTTTCTGTGAGAAAAGAATCTTTCTTTAGCTCTAGCTTTCTCTTCATCACGTCGTCCTCCGCCTATGGCTACATCAATATTCAGTTCTTCGATCGCATCCAGGAGCGTTATCGACTGCGCTCTGTTGCGACTTGCATTTATTCCAGTCTCTTCAACAACTTTCCCCTGATCGATAGAGTTCTGGACAAACCTTACTATTAATTCCACATCAAGCTCATTTGCCAGATCATCTCTGAACTTCAGTGTCTCTTCGAAATTATGCCCGGTATCAATATGCATCAGGCTGAAAGGCATTTTTGCAGGCCAGAAAGCTTTCTTTGCAAGATGGACCAGAACGATTGAATCTTTCCCTCCCGAGAAAAGGATGACCTTTTTCTCAAACTGGGCAGCTACCTCTCTCATAACAAAAATGGCCTCATTTTCGAGTTCTTTCAGATGTTCATTATTTATCTTCATTGTTTTCAGGTTTATTGTACACATGCAGACCGCACTCTTTCCCGTTCCCCTTTTCCCACCACCACCTGCCGGATCTGAAATCATCACCGGGTTTTACTGCTCTTGTACATGGTTCACATCCGATACTTATGTAACCTCTGTCGTGAAGTATATTATAAGGAATATTGTTTTGTCTTATATAATTGATCACTTCATCTAATGACCATTTAAATAATGGATAATATTTGATAATATTTCTTCCCGGATCATATTCAAGTTGCTTCATTTTATTCCTTCCGGCTGACTGTTCTGCCCGTATTCCCGATACCCAGCATTCCTTGCCAATGAGCATTCTGTTCAAAGGTTCTGTCTTTCTTATTCTGCAACATTCTATTCTGTTTTCAAATGAATAATAAAAACTGAATGGACCTTTTTCGGTCACCATTTTTTCAACTTCTTCATGATCAGGGAAATATACACTGATTCCTTGCTTGTATTGCTTAATGGTCTCATTAAAGACCTTAAATGTTTCAGGGAACAGCCTGCCGGTATCCAGAGTGGCTATTTCGATATTAATCTCATTTAACTTAAGGATATATGTGATTACCTGGTCCTCTATGCCAAAGCTGGTAGTAAACACAATTTTCCCATTGAATTCAGCAGCCAGAATCCTAAGAGATTCTTCTATAGATTTATCCTTCAGACGATTATCAAGCTCTGTCAGCTTCAATTCTTTTTGCATTGGCTTTTCGAAGAATGTTGATCCTTAACCTGTGAATATGTGCCCATAACCTCTCATGGAAATAGTAGAGAACAGTCTTTGTAAAGACTTCAATACTCCCTATTGATAATGCAATTGTGACTTTCCCTGTTATAAAATAACTTATTATCATAGTGTCGATTGTGCCGACAATGCGCCATGATATTGATTTGAGAAAGCTCTTGACGGGTTTGTCTGCCCTGTAGCTCACCCTGAAAAGTCCTTTTGGAGATGACTTTTCATCTGATTGATTTATAAGTACATCAAGCATATCAATTTATTTACCCTTATACAAATATAACGGAGGAAGGGCACCAGGATATTGGTAATAATACGGCAATCTTATTGGTATTTACGCATATCCTCCTATGTGCAATTAGCCCTATAGAGGATTAAGTATTTAAACAACAGAAGTATTATTGACGTTACAAGAGTATTTCTGATCTGTCAATAATCGGTTGTATTAATCAGAGATTCAGGCTTATATAAGTAATTGTATTTTGATGTTCACTCCCAGGCATCGATCAGACGCCTGAGTTCAGCTGAATAAATTGGAATTTTATTGTTATTCTTTTCACAGTACTTTAAATGGAAAATACCCATTTATACATTAGGAAAATCTAGTTCTCTATTAAGATTTTCAATGAATTCAGGAAGGAGCGGATCATTTAGCCCATTTCCATCATTGCTCAGGAAACTAAATATAGTTCCTTCACTTTTCAGGTTTATCGAGATCCGGTCAATTATCGAATAATAAACAGAATGTAATTGACTATAAGGATCAGGCTTATTCTTTTGATATATTTCTTTATTAAAAAAATCATCTATCAGCTTGAACCTGGCTTTATGCTTATTGACAAGCTCAGGGAATGCCCTGAATTTATTTTCAAAATTCTCAAATCGCTTTCTGGCATTATTGCGGATCACTTCGGCTAACAATTCCGCTTTTATTCCCCTGACCAGATAAATCTCAATATACCTGTAAATCCCGATATATCCGAATGCATCAAGGTCATCAGCAACTGACAGTATCAGAAGCAGCTTGTCATCTGTTTCCGTAATCTGGTACTCTTTTTTATCATGGTTCTCTATTGCATTCAGAACATCTTTGTAATCAGAATTTTTGAGATTGTTATTGCTGAGAAACACTTCACAGACCTTCCTGCTTTCAAAACCATGTTTTTCTCCTGGTTCAACAGCCATGCCTGAATCATGCAGATAACAGGCAATCAATAGTTTATCAATAAATAACTGGGGATCATTAATCTCATCCTGATGGATAGTTTGCAGGATTTCCCGTGCATAATTCCAAACTCTTCTGTGGTGATCTATTCCATGAGACGGGTATTTTTTGTCGTCATAAACTGATCTGAAGAACAACTCGAGAGAAGGAATAAATTTCTGCTCGGATAATTTGATATATCGTTCAATTTTCATTTAAAAAAACAAAAAAAGCAAAAGACATAGCCTTTTGCTTTTGAACAGGCTTAAATCCTTAGGTCAGTCATGGATCATCTGTTTTGCCATGTCGAGAATAGTGGTGTCGTCAAATGTCACTATGCCGCCGCCCGGCCCCTGCTCAAAATGAATTCCAACGCATTGTCCCTTGTCAAAATTTCTCCCTCCGAAGTAGTTTCTAACTGTCTCTTCATTCAGATCGAGTTTCTCTGCAATTCTTTTCATACTACCGGAGGGTAACTGATCTTTGATCTTCCGGAGTTCATTGAAAGTGATTGTTTTACTCATGGCGTTATTTATTCGTTATTATTATAGTTCAGAAGCACTGAAATTCAAAGATAGCTATTTAATAAATAAATTGAAAATGATATTTACAAGTCCTGCACATCCCTGATTATATAAACATCGTAATTACCAAGGCTGGTAAACCCGGCTTTCTTATAGAGATTTATGGCTTTCATGTTTGATCTGTGCACTTCGAGCTTCACCTGGCATCCTTTTTTCCCGACAAATTTAAGAGATTCATCCATCAGGAGTTTTGAAAAGCCTTGTCCCTGGAATTCAGGCAATATGCCGAAATGATGGAGATGAATGCGGCGTCCGTCATAAGTCATCCATGAAGTACCAGCAATGTTCCCTGTAGTGCATTCTTCCAATACCAGAAGACTTCCACCTATCCTGATGGTCTCTTCAATAGTTGCTGCATCATCGCCTCTTTTGGGATTCCCCATGTCGGTGAGGTTCCACAGATGCCTGATCCCGTCAAAATCGCCTCTCCGGTAATTCCTGGTAATGAATTTTTTATTACTTATTTTGTCCTTCATTTTTTAATTATAACCCCCATCCCAGCCTTCCCTCAGGGGGGAAGGAGTTGTTTTTATGTTTCCCCCTTGGGGGAAATTGAAAGGGGGTAAGATTAAAAATCAGAGTTTAGATAATAGATCTAGATAAAGCTTTATTGCTTTCCTTTTATCGTCATTAAGATCGAAATTCATATTTTCTGTCAGGTATATCCTGAGATCCTCGCCCCTGATTGTACCTGTTTTTCCATATTTTTTGACAACCGCGGGAATATTTCTTACACCTGTTGCAAGAGCATCATTGAACTCCTTCAGGAATTCATCATCAAGTTTTCTGTTCGACGTCCAGCAGGCAAAGGCAAAAGGGAGTCCGGTAAACTTAAACCACTCCTCAGCAAGATCTATCCTGTTCCTGAACCTGCTCTCGTATTCGAAGCACCTGTCACCAATCAGTACATTAGCCTCATCGTCCTGAATATTGATAAAATCAAACCCATCATCGGCGTTAAACCATGAAAACTCTCTTTTCCAGTAATTTTTGGCAAGAATTTTTGCAAGGTTAACGGATGAGCGCGACCTGAAATCGAGGTTTATCCTCTTTATTTTATCAAACGGGCAGTTGCTCAGAAGCATTACTGTCCTCACCTTCCCATAGGCACCAAGGCAAAAGTCCGTTATTATGTACGATTCTTTAAGCGAGGGGAGTGCTGCAACGGGTATGAGCCCTATGTCGACCTTCCCGCTTATAAGATTAGCGGCGCAGTCTGCCGGGTTGTCAGTGGTAAGAATTACTTTCCTGTCAAATCCTGTTTCGGTCAACCCGTACATAAAAGGATAGGTATTGGCAAAATTAACTGCTGATATTCTGATCTTTTCTGAAGACATAACGATTAATATGATTATGAAATAATAAGTTAAAATTCAGTTTTTTTTACAACGTCTAAAATACTATTTTTGATGTATCGTTATAACAATTGAAAATACAAAAGGATAAAAATGGAATTAAATTCTCTTACTGCCATTTCTCCGCTTGACGGAAGGTACAGACAGAAGGTGAATGAGCTCGATCTTTATTTTTCAGAGTTTGGGCTTTTCAGATATCGTCTTATGGTGGAGGTTGAATATTTTATTGCCCTTTGCGAAATACCTCTTCCCCAGCTTTCTGATTTTAAAAAGGAAAATTACAAGGAGCTGCGTTCGATCTATGAAGATTTTGATCTCACCGATGCTGAGAAAATAAAGGAACGGGAGAAAATTACTAATCATGATGTAAAGGCACTGGAATATTTTCTGAAAGAGAGATTCTTCCATTCGGGATGGGGGAAATGGAGTGAATTCATTCACTTCGGGCTTACATCACAGGATATTAATAATACGGCAATACCGCTCTCAATGAAAGATGCGCTCATAAGTGTTTACTTCCCTCTTATTTTTGAACTCAGGGAAGCACTTGCCGCTTTTGCAGATGAGTGGAAGGATATTCCAATGCTTGCCAGGACTCATGGACAGCCTGCCTCGCCAACCAGGCTCGGAAAGGAGATAGAAGTCTTCATCGCAAGAATAGACGAACAATCGAAGTACTTTGGGCAGATACCTTATTCTGCAAAGTTCGGGGGCGCAACCGGCAACATGAATGCTCATAAAGCTGCATATCCTGATATCGACTGGATCTCTTTTGCCGATAATTTCGTCAATGAAGAGCTCGGTTTGCAGCGGTCGAAACCAACCACTCAGATTGAGCATTACGACAATCTTGCGGCGCTGTTCGATAATATGAGGAGGATCAATGTGATACTGATCGATCTTTCACGAGACATCTGGACATATATTTCAATGGACTATTTCAGGCAGAAAATCAGGAAAGGGGAAGTAGGTTCCTCTGCTATGCCGCATAAGGTAAACCCAATCGACTTTGAAAACGGAGAAGGAAACCTGGGATATGCCAATGCAATTTTTGGACACTTCTCGGAAAAGCTTCCTATTTCACGTCTTCAGCGTGATCTTACCGATTCAACGGTATTGAGAAATATCGGAGTTCCGATCGGACACTCCGTAATCGCGTTTAATTCAATTCTGAAAGGACTGAATAAGCTGATAGTGAATAAGGAAAAAATACACAGCGACCTCGAGAACAACTGGGTTGTGGTTGCAGAGGCTATTCAGACAATATTACGGCGCGAAGGATACCCAAAACCATATGAAGCTCTTCTTGAGCTCACACGGACAAATGAAAAAATAACGCGTGAATCAATATTCTCCTTTATCGAAACTCTTGACATAAATGAAGTTGTGAAAACAGAGCTTAAGGCAATCACTCCATTCAACTTCACGGGTTTTTAAATCAGGCTAAATGAATAAAATCCGACTGCTGCTCAAATATATAGCTCCATACAAATGGTCAGCTCTTAAAAATATATTATATAATTTAATAAGTGCAGTATTTGCCCTCTTTTCCTTTACTCTTATAATCCCGTTCCTTAACATCCTTTTTAAACCGGCAGCGATTGTTCAGTCTCCCGGTGCATTCAAACTGACCTTTGATTATCTGAACCATTTTTCAAAGTACTTTTTTTCCAATCTTATTGAAAAAAACGGATCAGCAGGAGCATTGCTGATTGTAAGCATAATATTTGTTGCCGCCAGCATTCTTAAGAATGCCTTTATTTTTCTTTCAAATAACAGCATGGCTTATATAAGAGCCAGTACAGTCAGGGACCTCAGAAAAAAGATGTACCTGAAAATCCTCAGATTGCCTCTATCATACTTTACAGATTCACGGAAAGGCGATCTTATGACTCGTATCTCAAACGATGTCCAGGAAATAGAGGTCTCAGTAATGTCTTCACTTACAATGTTATTCAGGGATCCGATTACGATAATGATCTTTATTATCTACCTTTTTGTCAAAAGCTATCAGCTTACCCTATTTGCACTTGTGCTTCTGCCCGTAAGTGGCTGGCTCATAGGCCGCGTTAGCCGTACCCTGCGCTCATCAGCATTTATTGGGCAACAAAGATTGGGAAGGCTTTTATCAGTGGTTGAGGAGACACTTTCCGGATTAAGGATAATAAAAGGCTTCAATGCAGAAGACAAGATGAAGGGACAGTTCAGTGAAATAAACGACCAGTATTCCAAGATACTTAAGCGAGTATTCAGAAAACAATACCTGGCATCTCCGCTAAGTGAAGTTCTTTCTTCTATTGTTGTCATTGTGCTTTTGTATGTAGGTGGGTTACTTGCCCTTCATGGATCTGGCCATATGAGTCCCGAGGATCTTATGGCCTTTGTCGTTGTCTTTTCGCAGATCATCCAACCGGCGAAAAATATTACAACAGCATGGTTCAGCATCGAAAAAGGAATGGGCTCGATTGACAGGATTGATCAGGTGCTTAATGCTGAAGAAACAATAACGGAAAAACCAAACGCCTTACCTGTAAAGGGATTCAATGATTCAATTGAATTCAGGGGGTTATGGTATGCTTATAACAGCGAACCGGTACTTAAAAACATTAATCTGAAAATAAAAAAGGGAGATACTGTTGCAATTGTTGGGAAATCAGGTGCAGGAAAATCGACATTGGCCGACCTTGTGCCGAGGTTCATCGATCCCGATAAGGGTGCAATTCTGATTGATGGCATTGATGTTCGCGACATGAAGCTTACGGATCTGAGATACCTGATGGGTATTGTTAGCCAGCACCCTATTCTCTTTAACACATCATTTTCTGAAAATATTGCTTTCGGTGCTGATATTCCCGATAATGAAAAGATTGAAAATGCAGCACGTATAGCAAATGCCCATCAGTTCATTACTGAAACTGAATCAGGTTATGATAGCAATGTTGGGGAATCAGGGAACAAGCTCAGCGGTGGACAGAGGCAAAGAATAAGCATAGCCAGGGCTATTATGCTAAATCCTCCGATCCTTATACTCGATGAAGCTACCTCAGCCCTCGATACGGAATCAGAACGGCTTGTACAGGATGCGATATTGAAGCTGATGAAAACCCGGACCTCGATTATAATTGCTCACAGACTCTCCACTATTCAACATGCTGACCTGATCGTTGTCCTCGATGACGGTATGATTGTTGAATCAGGGACTCATGCAGAACTCATTAATAAAAAGGATGGATTTTATGCCAAGCTGCATAGCTTTCAGGCAATTTGAAGAAGGAGGGAGACAAGGAGTGAAACGACGAAGTTCCGCAAAGCGGAAGCCAGTCCCGCAAAAGCGGGAGGCAGGGGTGGGTTTTTATAATAGATGCAGAATATCGATTTGATTTAAAAAATTACACTATAAAAAATGGTTAAACGAAATAAAATCTTTCTTCTTATTCTTTGTATTGTATTAATCTTCTCATCATTACAAGCACAGAAAGTAAAACATACATTCAAATTCAGCCCGACTGAATTTCTCCTTGACGGAAAACCATTTCAGATAATCAGCGGTGAGATGCATCCTGCAAGAATTCCTGCAGCATACTGGAGACAAAGGATCAGGATGGCAAAAGCCATGGGATGCAATACCATTTCTGCATATATATTCTGGAATTATCATGAACAGGAAGAGGGCGTCTTTGACTTCACATCTGATAATCATAACATAGGTGAGTTTATAAGGATTGTTCAGGATGAGGGCATGTGGCTGATCCTTCGTCCCGGCCCATATGTTTGCGCTGAATGGGAACTTGGAGGCATTCCTCCTTACCTTCTGAGGATTCCGGATATTAAGCTCAGGTGCCTTGATGACAGGTATATGGCAGCTGCCGGACGATACATTGCCAGACTTGCTGAAGAGATAAGGCCATTCCAGATAACCAGGGGCGGTCCGCTGCTTATGATCCAGGTAGAGAATGAATATGGAAGCTATAGCAACGATCATGATTACATGACGAAAATAAGAGACCTCTGGAAATCTGACGGAATCGAGGTGCCGACTTTTACAGG
Source organism: Bacteroidales bacterium (assembly GCA_003142255.1). Taxonomy (GTDB): domain Bacteria; phylum Bacteroidota; class Bacteroidia; order Bacteroidales; family VadinHA17; genus LD21. The sequence continues at coordinate 59,499 of PLLO01000016.1, forward strand.
CGATGGACCTTCAACGAAGATGCTTGAGGGAGGAACACTTCCCGGAAGCGCCGTTGGCCTTGACTCAGGAACATCAGATGCCGATTTTACTCTCGCAGCAAAAATGAACCCGGGAGTCCCGGTTTTCAGCAGTGAAACTTATCCGGGATGGCTTACTCACTGGGGTGAAGAGTGGGCTAAACCTGATACCAGTGAGCTATTAAAGGAGGTTAAGTACCTGATGGATAACAAGAAATCTTTTAATCTTTATGTCATTCACGGTGGAACAAATTTCGGTTTTACTGCCGGTGCGAATTCTGGCGGCAAGGGATACGAACCGGACGTAACAAGCTATGATTATGATGCTCCGATAAATGAGCAGGGAATGGCGACACCTAAATACCTTGCCCTGCGGCAACTTATCGGATCGTACCTTCCTAAAAAACAAAAGCTTCCCCCGATACCTGCTCCTGTACGTTGTGTGGATGTACCGGCTTTCACCATGGACAGATTTACAACTATATGGGAGAATCTTCCGGAACCTGTTAGTTCTGAAAAGCCCGGAACATTTGAATCGTACGGGCAGGATTATGGATTTATCCTTTACCGGACTCTCCTTCAGGATTATAAGAAGGGTATACTGACGGTCACTGATATTCACGATTACGCAACTGTCTTCCTGAATGGAGAATATGTGGGATCGCTTGACCGCAGAGCTGGCATAAACTCCATCGATCTTCCTGATTGTAAGGTTCAAAACCCCCAGCTTGAGATACTTGTCGAAGAAATGGGACGTATCAATTATGGAAAGAATATTATCGACAGAAAAGGTATTACTGAAAAAGTTACCCTCGCCGGTAACACCTTGTTAAACTGGAAGGTTTATAATCTGCCGATGGACAATAAATTTATCTATCACCTTCGCTCCTCCGGCAAGGTTCTGAACAAGCCGGGGATATTTTTCAGAGGGACTATTTCGTTTGCATCAACAGCCGATACCTATCTTGACATGTCATCTTACAGAAAAGGAATAGTGTGGGTGAACGGGCATAATCTTGGCCGTTACTGGGATATAGGTCCTCAGAAAAGGCTATATTGTCCCGCTTCATTTTTTAAACCCGGGCTGAATGAGATAATCATTTTTGACCTTCACATGACTGAAGGCAAACTGATAAGCGGAATGGCGAAGGCAGAGTAAAGGACGGAGTTAAGGTGCAACGGAGATAATTGAAAAGTCAAAATATGATAATTTTATAAATAGCATATAGTAATTAACAGGTAATTAAATATTGAACCCTAATAACCCTTATTCAAGAATGAAAAAATTAATGTATCTGCTGGCGCTCATTGCTTTCACCCTTCAGTCGCCGGCGCAATCTGTATGGACAAATGTAAAGGATCGTGGAGCAGATCCTACCGGAAACAAAAAATGCACGAAGGTCCTTAATGATTTAATTACCGAGCTTTCAGCCAAAGGTGGAGGTACACTTTTCTTCCCTGCAGGGACATTCTTTACCGGTCCAATAATCATGAAAAGCAATATAACTCTATGGCTTGATGCCGGTGCCATTGTGAAGTTCTCAGATGATTTTGACGATTACCTGCCAATGGTTCAGTCACGCTGGGAAGATGTAAGGGTAAAAAACTTTGCCTCACAGGTTTATGCATATAAGTGTGAGAATATTGCAATACGCGGACGCGGACATTTTGACGGACAGGGCAAGAAATGGTGGGATTATATGAGAACTGCTTTTTCCGGACAACCGCCACAGAGCAAATGGCAGGAGACATTCAAAAAGGAAAATGCGGAGATGCTTGCCAAAAATGCATATATAAGAGCCAAGAATAACTTTTTGAGACCTCCGATGATTACGACATATGAATGCAAGAATGTGCTTATTGAAGGAGTAAGCTTCTCCAATCCGCCATTCTGGACAATTATGCCGGCATTTACAGATAATCTTACAATTACCGGCATAACGATTGAGAATCCTTCCAATTCACCGAATACTGACGGCATTGATCCCTCTTCATGCAGGAATGTTCATATTTCAAATTGCCACATTACTGTAGGAGATGATTGTATCGTAATCAAATCGGGCAGGGACGAAGATGGAAGGGAAGCTGCAAGACCTACTGAAAATATTACAATTACCAACTGCACCATGCTCAGGGGACACGGCGGTGTAGTTATAGGCAGCGAAATGAGCGGAGGTGTTAAAAGAGTGGCCATAACAAATTGTGTATTTGAGGGTACCGACAGGGGCATCAGGGTAAAGACAATGAGAGGAAGAGGAGGTGTGATCGAGGATCTGCTGGTATCAAATATCGTGATGAACAATATAATTAATGAGGGTGTTCTGATAACTCTCAGATACCAGAATTCAGCTCCGGAACCCGTTTCTGAGCGAACTCCGGCTTGCCACAACGTACGTATTTCAGGCATTATCCAGAGGGGTGGTACCAGACCGGTTGCAATATATGGCCTTGAGGAAATGGATGTTAACGATGTTTCAATCAGCGACATGGAATCCATCACCAAGATGGGTATCCTTGTAGAGAACGCTAACGGCATAAGTTTCCATGACATGAAGGTTAACATACAGGATGGAAGCGCTCTTGAAGCAAAAGATTCTAAAAAGATAAGCTGGGATAAGATATCAGTAACGACATCTCATCCTGAGAATCCTTTACTGAAACTCACCAATTGCAGCGACGTAATTGTGACAAACTGCTATCAGCCTGAAAATATTCCTCTTTTCATCAATGAGGATGAAAAATCAGGGAATATTATAGTCGCTAACAACATTTTACCAGGAACAACAGCTCTTTTGAATAACAAGGGAACCAATATTATAACATCCAATAATATTCTGAAGAAATAAGAAGTGTTAACCTCAAGCTTAAATATGAGAAATATACTCAAGATATTATTCCTCATAACCTTAGTGGCTGCCGGTTCGGATAGCTGCAGTCAAAGGGTTAAACAGAGCAAGGATAAATGGTCAGTCAGGATGGCAAACAGTGTCCTTGCTTCCTCTGACAGTCTTATTCATTATACTGCTGGAAGCCCAAAGTGGGCATATGATGTGGCTTTTCTTGGCATGGCAATAGACCAGCTGGGTAATGTTGACCCAAAGTACTCGAAATACCTTGACGACTGGGTTAATTATTTTGTTCATCCTGATGGTTCGGTGACTGATTACAATATGACAGAATACAACCTCGACAGGATATTTCCGGGAAGAGATATCATTACTGTTTATAAAAGGAATCCTGATCCTAAATACAAAATTGCACTCGATAATTTCATCGAACAGTTAAAAACCCATCCTAAAACAAAATCCGGCGGCTATTGGCACAAAAGTATATATCCGAATCAGATGTGGCTCGACGGCATCTTCATGGCTTCGACTTACATGGCTGAATATGCAGAGGTTTTTAATGATCCCCAATGGTTTGATGTTGCCACCAGCCAGACAAAATTGATTTATGGAAAGACTCTCGACACATCGACAGGCTTGCTGATGCACGCCTGGGATGAAAGCAGGACACAGAAATGGTGCGACCCTGTTACAGGACAGTCACATTATCCATGGAGCCGCGCAATGGGCTGGTACACACTGGCGATAATTGATATTCTCGATTATCTTCCGGAGAATCACCCGGACAGGAAAGAACTAATTAAAATACTTCAGTCAACATGCGATGCACTTCTGAAAGTCCGTGATCCTAAATCAGGCATCTGGTACCAGGTTCTCAATCAGGGCGGGAGGGAAGGTAATTACCTTGAGGGTTCAGGGACGGCTATGTATACATATGTTTTCGCAAAGGGAGCCCGGCTGCGATATCTCGACAAAAAGTACCGCAAAATAGCCAATAGCGCTTTTAATGGTATCCTGAAAGAGCTGATTACAGTTGATAAAAATGGGATGGTGACAATGCACAATATATGCGGAGGCTGTGGGCTGGGAGGCAATCCTTACAGGGACGGGACATATGAGTACTATGTAAATGAAAAAAGATTTGATAACGATACAAAAGGAGTAGCCCCTTTCATCCTCGCTGCAATTGAATTGGATCGTTAGCCCCCCCTGAAGGGGGGCTAAATATGTGCACTGTATTAGCTCCCCTTCAGGGGAGATGCCCCGCCAGCGGGGCAAAGGGGTCTTATTCGATCTGCAGAAAATATTATTAATTATTTTATATCAAATAGCCTGCAGATATGCCGTTTGAAGATATTGTCGTAAACACATTCCGAGACTATCTTTTCGTTTGCCTCAAGCAATTTATAGTATTCAGCCATTTCCATTGCTGCAAGCTTATAAGCCACATGTATCAGCTGTCTCATATTCGGATTATAATCCTTATTGCCGGGGACATGCCTGAGAGCACCGGCCATTTTATTGCTGCTCCATTTTGCAACTTCAGTTTTAGATGGAAGACCTGAGATATTTATATCAATAACGTCAGCATAAGGTGCGCACAATTCTTCAGTTTTCTCAAGAGATTTATAATATATTTCCTTTACAAAATCGAGTGCTTTCCCTCCTGATTCTGCAAGCCCTATTACCTCCTCAAGCCACGTTGTTCCGGCAGTTTTAAGATGAATTCCCTTGTCGTGTTTTTTGATTATTGATCCTATCAGAGGGTAAATCGAGAATTTATCAGAGCCTGAGTGAACACTCATCTTAAGATTGTCCGGAAGGCCAAATTCTTTTATTGCAAAATCAATAACCATCAGGTCGGATTCAAATTCCTCTGCAAATTTTTGTGGATCGCCTACATAATCGACACCCTTATTGAATCTCCCGGAAAACTTTGGAGCAATTGTCTGGACTGGTATGTTTTCTTCGCCCAGCATTTTCAGGATAAAGAAGAGTTCCACCGGCGTCTGTGGATTGGGAACTTCATCCATTGACACTTCTGTGACAAAATTTTCTTTGCCTTTGCTTTTTTCAATTTTTCTGTAGATCTCCCATGCTTTTATTGCGGCAAAAAGATATTTCTCAGCTATTGAGGTTATGAGTTGTTCGGTAACCTTCAGTGGTTTCTTTATGCCAGGGATCTTCAGGTCTCCTGTATATTTCCTTGCCCCGGAAACAAAGTTTTTTATTTCTTTATCGTCGGCTTTTTTGCCAATATAGGAAGCAACGTCAATGGTGAAGAAATCAGAGGCGTTTATAAATCTGTCAACCGTATCAAGGTTGATGTGGTCAGCATCCACGAAATAAGGCTTTTTGAATTTTGCCGAATTTGTAACATGATCAGCTTCTTGCCTGACATCATCAGGCTGAGTGCCGATGATCACATGTTCACGGTTCGATTTGTTCCAGACAGGAGTAATCTCTACTCCTTTACTGCCGGCTTCAATAATTGCTTTCAGCTGGGCGCCTCCCTGATGACCGAACCTGTCGCCCAGCCCCATTGAATATTTTCCTAGTTTTTTCATTGTATTTAGTTATTTTGATTTGAATGGTTTTGTTTTACAAAAAGAAATCTACATTTTCTGAAGTCACAACATCAATTGGAAGGTACTCCATTTTCTCAGGCATCTTGTTTGATGAGAGAAAATCGAAAAGTTTTTTAACTCCTTTGTATGTCTGCTCTTCAGGTCTTTGTCCGATCAGGAAACTGATTGTTCCGGATTTCAGATGAGCTACATTCCGTTCAAGGAGATCATAACCGATCAGGTTTACTGACCTGATATCATGAGCTTTAATATAATCTGCAACTTTGTATGATTTTGATCCTGAAACGAATATCGAACCTATGTTATGATGATTTTCAAATATCTTATCAAGTTCCCTTTTTATATTGTCACTGGCAGGATTTGAAATGTTCAGGCTAAATTTTTCCCCGAATTTGTTGCTATTATTGGAGAAAAAGCTTAAAAACCCTTTTGACCTGTTGTTGAGATGATGAACATTTTGAAGGTTCCTTGCCAGGTTGATTAGAAGCAGATCTTTACCCCCGGGAGTTATCATTTCTGTTAACTGCCCTGCAACCTTCCCGCTTTGAAAGACATTCTCCCCGATATAGGCAAGGAAATCTGTATCCTGTACATATCCATCCACAAAAACAAATGGGATGTTTTCTTTCCGAAGCAACGAACAGAAAGCGATGGATTCAGTTTGGAATATTGGCGCAAGAAGCACACCATCGGGTTGAAGCTTCAAAACAGTTTTGGTTTCCTTTACAAAATCTGCTTCGCTTAAAAGGTCGAAGTTGATCTGGGTCAGATTTACTGGAAAAGGATCGAGCTCAGCCATAGCCCTTAACATGCCAATCGGATGCTTGACCCAGAATGTATTTTCTTCAGTAGAGCGGGGAAGAAGAGAAACAAGATTATATGGCTTCTTTGATTTCAATACCTGGGCCATAAGGTTGGGAGTATAGTTCAATTCTCTGGCTATTTGAAGTACTTTATCACGTGTTTTTTCTGCAACCTCTCCGCGGTCATGCAATACGCGGTCCACTGTACCGATTGAAACACCTGACAGTTCTGCAATATCCTTTAGCCTTGCTTTCTTGACCGTCATATCTTTTACAGAAAAAGTTTCTGCCTAAGGTTATAAAATTGAATTAGCTTAATAATTTTAAGGATACACAAGTATATTCTCTGCGTATCCTAAAATTATTTATCTCTGCTACAGATCTGTAATAGGTTTATGTTTTGGCACCAGTGTCTTGATAATTATCCAGGCTGTCAGGTAACAAATGGCACATATGCAAAACATAATCAGGTATGCAGTTTTTGGAGTACTTGCATAAAAGTCTGTAAGTCTGCCGGCAAGCTGCTGAATGATTACACCTCCTATACCGCCTGCCATTGTACCGATTCCTGTAATTGAACCCACTGCTTTCTTAGGGAACATGTCCGAAACCGTGGTAAACAGGTTTGCCGACCATGCCTGATGAGCAGCTGCGCCAATACTTATAACAGCAACAGCGAGCCACATTGCACTGCTTCCAAATCTTTGGGTGCTGCCGAAATACTGGGTAGTCAAAACAGTCAGTGGGAAAATGGCAATTAAAAGCATGGCCCTCATCCTGGCTTTGTATACAGGAAGTCCTTTGTTGATCAGGAAGAGTGGAATGCTTCCTCCGAAGACACTACCGATGATAGCCACTCCGTAAACAACAAATGTAGGCCATCTGACCTCCAAAGTAGTCATTCCGAATTGCTTCATGAGGTAATCCGGTAACCAGAACAGGTAAAACCACCATACTCCGTCAGTCATGAATTTACCCCAGAAAAACGACCACGTCTGACGGTATTTAAACAGCTTCAGCCATGGAACACTTGCTTTTTCTTCCTGAGTATTTACCTGTGCAGCAACCTCCATTTCTTTATCATCCTGCTGAATATATTCAAGCTCAGACTTTGACAAGCGCTTTTGCTTTTCCGGAGAATTATAGAATAGGAACCAAAAGATCAACCACAGGAAACCGGATGAACCTGTAATTATAAATGATAGTTTCCAGCCTGCTCCGATGCCAAAATAAACAAGACACCATGGGACAAACAGGGCTGCAATCATCGCACCCAGATTTGAACCACTGTTAAAGATGCCTGTTGCAAGCGCTCGCTCTTTCTTTGGGAACCATTCAGCCACGGTTTTAATGGAAGCGGGGAAGTTTCCTGCCTCACCAACCGCAAAAAGGCTGCGTATAAAAGCATGCATACCTACCGCGGCACCCACAAAGGCATTTAAAATACCAAATACAGACCAGGTAACCAATGAAATTGCCAGACCCAGCTTTGTCCCTATCTTATCAAGAAACCATCCGGCAAAGATGGAAATAAAGGCATAAAAGGCCGTGAAAAATGAAGTAAGATAGGAAAAGTCTGTGTTGGACCATCCGAAACCACCCTGATCAATAGCAGTGCAAAAGAATGGTTTCAGATAGCTGATAACTTGCCTGTCCATATAGTTTATGGTAGTGGAAAAAAGCAGAAGTGTTATTATCACCCATCTGTAATTCCCGATCTTGGTTTGATTGTTCTCCATAATGTTGAAGTTAGTTATTTGGTTTAGGGTAAATTATACAGTGTAAGTTGTTGATGCTGTTGTTCCGCCCCTTCCTGTCCAGTTGGTATGGAAGAACTCGCCTCTCGTCTTATCTGTCCTTTCATAAGTGTGTGCTCCGAAATAGTCGCGCTGAGCCTGGAGCAGGTTTGCAGGAAGCCTTTCGCAGCGATATCCGTCAAAATAGGCTAAAGCTGACGAAATTGAAGGCATTGGAATCCCCTGGGAAACTGCTGTCGATACTATATTCCTCCATCCTTTCTGTGCTTTCTCAACTTTATCATTGAAGAATGGGTCAAGCAGCAGGTTACTGATCGATGGATTGTTTTCAAATGCTTCCTTGATTTTTCCCAGGAATGCAGACCTGATTATACAGCCTCCTCTCCACATAAGTGCAATTCCTCCATAGTTGAGCTTCCATCCGAACTCCTTTGCGGCAGCTTCCATAAGCGAATAGCCCTGGGCATACGATACGATCTTCGATGCATAAAGGGCATCCTTGAGGTCGTTAATAAATTTGACCTTATCTCCCTTAAATTCAGCTATCGGACCGTGAAGTATCTTAGATGCTTTTACTCTTTCTTCCTTTACTGCCGAGAGGCATCTTGCGAAGACAGCTTCGCCGATAAGCGTAAGAGGAATACCTGAGTCGAGTGCGGCTACAGCCGTCCATTTGCCAGTTCCCTTCTGTCCTGCCGTATCGAGGATCTTATCAACAAGCGGATTTCCGTCAGTATCCTTGTATGCAAGAATATCCCTTGTTATCTCAATAAGATAGCTGTCAAGTTCTCCCTTATTCCATTCCTTGAATACATCATGCATTTCATCGGCGCTCATGTGAAGGAGATCCCTCATTACCTGGTAAGCTTCGCATATAAGCTGCATGTCACCATATTCTATTCCGTTATGGACCATTTTAACAAAGTGGCCGGCACCATTTTCACCTACCCAGTCGCAGCAGGGAGTACCGTCCTCTACTTTTGCAGCAATTGCCTGGAATATAGGCTTAACCTCAGGCCATGCGGCTTTTGATCCACCAGGCATTAATGAAGGACCAAGAAGTGCTCCCTCTTCACCGCCGGAGACGCCTGTGCCAATGTAAAGGAATCCCTTGCTCTCAACCATTGCTGTTCTCCTGTTAGTATCGGGGAAGTGCGTGTTGCCCCCGTCAATGATGATATCCCCTTTTTCAAGATGGGGGAGCAGTAAGTTGATAGTATCATCAACTGCGCTTCCTGCCTTGACCATCATCATGATCTTCCTGGGTCGCTTAAGAGATTTTACCAGTTCTTCAATTGAATGAGCCCCCCTTATATTCTTTCCTTTAGCTCTTCCGGCAAGGAAATTATCAACTTTTTGAACTGTCCGGTTGAAAACAGTTACCTGGAAACCCTTGCTCTCCATATTGAGAACAAGATTCTCCCCCATAACTGCCAACCCTATTAATCCGATGTCTGATAGTTTATTCATAAATAGTAAGATATTTGATATACGTTTTATTTTTCCTTCAATCTTTTGACCCCCTTTCTTTTTCCCCCAAGGGGGAAATGACTTTTAAATCACTCCTTCCCTCCTGGGGGAAGGCCGGGATGGGGGTTATAATAATTTATAATTATTTTTTATAATAATCTTTTACTACTTCATCCATCACCCAGCTTGTTCTTGCAGCCGTATTGCCTGTGCTTACAGCATTACCCTTCCCCTTAATAGCTTTTACTACCTGGTCGATAAGGTAAATCTGCACATTCTCCGGCCTTTTATTAACAAATTCCTGTCGTCCATTGCTGGTTTCGAGTATGATAGGTTCAAAATTGAAGCAGGAGAACCTGATATATCCGGTTTCACCGATAATCTCAATTACATCCCTGCCAGCTTCTATTGCTGATGCGAAGCTCCAGGTGCCGCAGCAGCATATGTTATCGGCAAAAAGGAATTGTGCAGAAACGAAATCTTCAGCCTTGTAAAAGCCTCCCTGGTTAAGAACCAGGGATTTGATGGTCTTCACGGGGCCGAAAAGAAAATCAAGATAATCGAGCTGATGTGAGGCAAGATCAAAAAAATGACCACCTCCCGAGATCAACGGATCGACGCGCCATGATAGTTTTCCTTCAAGCTCATCTTCGGAGGGTGATTTAAAAAGCTGGATCTGAGCAAATCTTATCTTTCCGATAGTTCCTTTTTCAATTATCTCCTTTACCTTCAGGAAACCAGGGAGCGCTCTTCTGTAATATGCAACGAATACAGGAACCCTCTGTTTCTCACCGGCCCTGATAATCTTCTGACACTCAGCGAAATTAAGAGCCATGGGCTTTTCTATGTATACCGGTTTGCCTGCCTTTATCGATTTAATGGCAAACTCAGCATGATTCCCTGGAGGGGTGGCTATATACACAGCATTTATCTCAGGGTCGTTTATCAGGAGTGATGCATCAGAATAGAACCGTGGTACTTTATGTCTTGCGGCATAATCTTCAGCAAGTGCGCGGTCGCGCCTCATGACTGCAAGAAGCCTTGAATCGTTCACTTTGTTAAAAGCAGGGCCGCTTTTTACCTCAGTGACATTGCCGCATCCTATTATACCCCAGTTTATCATTTTTTAAGACGCTCTTTTGTGCTCCAGAGCCCTAATGCAGGATTTGAGATGAAATAAAATTCTTCGCCGTCGGGCAGCTTGTTGAAGCCGTCCTTAAGTTTTTCGGGGTTATATTTCTTCAGCATTTCATTCAGATCAGCATATTTGAAATTAACCGATTCGATTTCTTCACGGGTGAGATGCCCCGGGCAGTATGTCACTGAAAACCTGCCCTCGGAGCTTCCATGTATGAGATGGGCAGCAGCTCCAAGGTTATTCCGGAGATCTTCGTTTTCCTTAAGTGAAGCAAGAGTGGCAGGAGTCCCGCGATAACCATATTTTCTTATCAGCTTGTCAATCTCCTTGTCTTCGCCGAACTCTTTCAGTCCGGGAGCGAGAACAATCAATTCACCGTTGTCTGCCATTGCCATTCGGGTCCTGTAAATGCTCTTGTTTCCAAGCCATGTACTCTTGAACTCGGAAGGATCAAGATATACTACAACTTTTTTAAGGGGTTTGTCAAACTGGGTAAAGTTGACTTTTACTGAAAGCTCGGCAGCGAGTCGGAATACCTCTACATCATCGCCTATAAAGAGTCCCCGGATTATAAGCTTGTCAGTTTCATCACGGCCGATTACAGTCTGAACATACACAACCGGAAGGTGTGAAATAAAATGATCACTGGCATAATTCAGAAGGCTTCTTACCGGGTTGTCGGCTTTGCCAAGCAGATTCTCCAATCCATAAACTGCACCGACAAAATGGCTTTTGTTTATCCCCTCAGAGCCTCCGCATCCGACAAAAAGGTTTTTATTGTAGTTTGCCATCCCTATGACTTCATGCGGTACAACCTGTCCTACAGAGATTATAAGATCATGTCCTCCGTTTACAATAAGTTTGTTAAGTTGGGCAGGCCACGGATAGTCTAAAGCCCCGTTGGTCAGCTTGGAAACATACTCTCCGGGAACTGTTCCAACCGTAACGACATCCTTTCTCCAGTCATGAACCCTGAAAAGTTCTTTGGGAACTTCTTTGAACATCTTTTCTATTTCCTGGTCTGTCATGGGAGTGTGTGTCCCGAGAGCAGGAAGTATGTCTTTCAGGCTTCCTTTGTAATATTTATAGAGCAGGGTTGTTATCTCTCCTGCACGTGAATGGAACCTCGTACAATCAGGAGGTACCACAAGCACTTTTTTCCTTGACCCGATTTTAACAAGAGCAGAATAAAGCCCGTACTCCAGGTCATTCGAGTTGATTACTGAATTTTCTGATCCAGACTTATAATATATCATAATTATACAATTAAAATTCTAGTTACATTAAAAGAAGGCGTCAGGCGCCGATACTTTATACTCCCGAATAGGCGCTGAAGCCGCCGTCGACCGGGATTATAATACCTGTAACTGCTTTCGAGAGGTCCGATACCAGGTAAAGAAGCGTGCCGGTAAGTTCCTCGGGAACACAGTAGCGTTCCATAGGCGTACTATTGATAATTTTCTTTCCGCGGGCAGTCATCTCTCCTGTTTTTTCATCAGTAAGCAGGAACCTGTTCTGGTTTGTTAGCAAAAACCCCGGGGCTATTGCATTTACCCTTACACCGGTTTTTGAAAAATGAACGGCAAGCCATTGTGTGAAATTATTAACAGCTGCTTTTGCGGCTGAATACGCAGCGATCCTGGTTAGAGGCCGGTATGAATTCATCGATGATATGTTTATAATTACGCCGGATTTTTTACTGACCATTTCGGCTCCGAAAACCATCGAAGGAAGAAGTGTACCCTTGAAGTTGAGATCGAAAACCTTGTCAAAGCCTTCAATCTGAAGACCGAAGAAGGTATCTTCAGGTTTCTCGTTGCCTTCAATCTTATCAACCTTTGTAGTAGCAGCGGGTGAGTTGCCGCCTGCTCCGTTTACAAGAATATTGATAGTGCCGAATTTATTAATTATCTCTTTTTTTGCTGCTTCGATCGAAGCTTTGTCAAGAACATTTGCTGATAAGCCGATGCTTGGAGTTTTAAACTCTTTTTCAATCTGGTCTGCAACCTTTATGGCTGCTTCTTTATTAAGGTCGAGGATAACAGTCTTTACTCCCTGTGCAGCAAGCGATCTTGCCATCTCTGAGCAGATAATGCCTGCACCGCCGGTAATGACGGCGACTTTGTTTTTAAGATTCAATTCGTTCATAGTATGTATATTTTTTAGTTGATTTTGTTTCACTCCCTTTCCCTATGGGGAAGGCCGGGAAAATGGTCAATATCTATTTTCCAAATCCAAAATGTTCCTTAGCATTTTTATATGAAATGCCCTCAATAAGCGGTTTAAGAAGTTCTTCCTCATCAGGGATGATTCCTTTTTCAACCTCTTCGCCAACATAATTGCAGACAATACGTCTGAAGTACTCATGGCGCGGGTAGGAGAGGAAGCTTCTTGAATCAGTCACCATTCCGATGAACCTCCTCATCAGTCCAAGTGAAGCCAGATCTCTGATATGTTTCTCCATCCCGTTCTTCTGATCCAGGAACCACCATGCTGCTCCGTACTGGACCTTGACGGGAGATGTGCCATCGTTGAAATTGCCTGCCATTGTAATCATCATTTCATTATCCGCAGGATTCAAATTGTACAGGATCGTCTTAGCAAGCTGATCGTTTTCATCAAGGCTGCTCAGGAATCTCGACATTTTGAGTGCATCCTGAGGTATACCTATTGAATCCCATCCTGTATCAGGCCCCATTTTTCTGAACATTCTTGCATTATTGTTTCTCATGGCCCCTACATGGAATTGCTGGACCCACCCTCTCTTGTGGTTCATCTTGCAGAGTTCGGTCATAATAGCACTCCTGTAAACCTCTGACTCTTCACATGAGAGAGACTTGCCTTTAAGAAGCTTTTTAAAATATATATCAGCATCAGATGCATTGAACGGTGCAAAATAGAACCTGTCCATGCCATGGTCTGAAGCCCTTCCCCCCGTTTCGTGGAAAAACTTATGTCGTTCATCGAGGGCTTCAACCAGGTCGCTGAAACTCTTAATCTCACGTCCGCATGAATTACCCAGCTTCTCAATATATGCCTTGAATTTTGTGACATCTTCAACCTTAATAACGTTATCAGGTCTCCATGTTGGGAATATGAGAGTCGACATTGCTCCCTTCAGATTTTTATGTTGCTCAAGTGTGTCGGCAGGGTCGTCGGTCGTACAAACCACTTCAACCTTCATCTTCTTCATAATTCCCCTTGTACTGAATTCCTTTGTCTGAAGAATTGCATTTGCTTTTTCATAGATCGCTGAAGCAGTGGCAGGAGATAGCAGATCGAAAATATTGAAATACCTGGCAAGCTCAAGATGGGTCCAGTGATACAAAGGATTGCCTACCGTTGCAGGGACTGTCTCTGCCCATTTCATGAATTTTTCAAAATCCGGTTCGTTACCTGTGCAATACTTCTCATCAATACCATTTGTCCGCATTGCACGCCATTTATAATGATCGCCTTCAAGCCAGGCCTGGGTAATGTTTGTAAACTGGCGGTCGTCGGCTATCATAGATGGTGAAAGATGGCAATGAAAATCAATGATTGGTTGGTTTTTTGCGTATTGATGATAGAGCCTTACGGCTGTTTTGTTGCTGAGAAGAAAATCCTCATGAATAAATGGTTTCATATAAGTTTGATTTAGTAGTAAAATTTTGACTTATAAAGTTAAAAATTTATTTTCGTTAACGATCACGAAAAAACGAATAAGTACTGATCAAATTATATAATTTTAACAGAAATCGATGAAAAACAAGCCCTGAAAACAAAAAATTAGCTTTATGAAATAATAGTGTTTCCGGTCAAAGATTGTACTTTTGGGCTGAATCTGGCTTTATATTATATAATTTAAGATATGAAATATTCAAAATCCATTTTAACTTTTGCTCTGCTGTTAATAATAAGAAGTGGTTTTTCACAAAATCAGATGACTGAACCTGTACCCGCACAGGTTATTCCTGCATTTAAACCGGAGCTCAATGCCAATGATGTCAGAACCGTTCTTAAAGCTGTAGCTGACTGGCAGATTAATACACCCCTTAAGCATGAACTTGGCGACTGGACCAATGGCGCCCTTTATGCAGGCATGGTTGAATATGCCGGTATTGCCGGAAATGAAAGTTACTACAAGTGGCTCAAAGGGATTGCAGATAAACTTAACTGGACTTATTTTATTCATGATAATCCTCTTCGCAGGTATCATGCTGATGACTACTGCGTGGGACAGGCATATATAGATCTTTACAGGAAGTACAACGATAAGAATATGATCAAACCGATCAGAGCTTATCTCGACCAGATGATGAAAGACCCTGCAAAAGGAGACCTTAAATTCGTAAATACAAAAGATTACTGGGCAACACAGAGATGGTCATGGTGCGATGCTTTATTTATGGGTCCGACAGTATGGGCTAAAATGGGTAACGTGACTCACAAGAAAAAGTATCTTGATTTTATGTACAGCGAATACAAAGCTACAACCGATTATCTGTTCGATAAGGACGAATCTCTCTATTTCAGGGATTCCGGTTATTTTACACGCAAGGAAGCAAACGGGGCAAAAGTTTTCTGGGGGAGAGGCAACGGATGGGTATTTGCAGGACTGCCGATAATTATCAGGGAGCTTCCCGCAAAATATGAGCATCGGGATTATTTTATTAAAATTTATAAGGATATGGCTGCAAAGCTATTGGCTCTTCAGCAGCCTGATGGATCATGGCATGCGAGCCTTCTCGATCCGGCGAGTTATCCAAATCCGGAAATGAGCGCAACTGCATTTTTTGTTTTTGGATTTGCGTGGGGAATCGATAACGGGTATCTTGATAAGGACAAATACCTGCCTGCTGTGATCAGCGGGTGGGAAGCAATGGTAAGCGCCGTATGGCCCGATGGCAAGGTTGGCTTTATCCAGCCCGTTGGATCAGATCCCAAAACAGTTACCAGGGAGATGACTGAAGTATACGGAGTCGGAGGATTCCTTCTTGCCGGCACAGAAATATGCAAGATGATCGAAAAAGGAAATATAATTAATAAGTAACGAAATATGATAACACAACTACGCTATTCATCACATCCGGAGGATGTAAAACATTATGACACTGAGAAACTAAGAAAAGAATTTTTTATTGAGAAAGTTTTTATTCCTGATGAGATCACACTGGTATATTCAATGTTCGACAGGATTATGGCCGGTGGAGCAATGCCTGTCAAAAAAGCCCTGAAACTTGAGTCTGTTGATCTGGTTAGAGCATCATTTTTTCTCGAAAGAAGGGAAATGGGAATGATAAATATCGGAGGTGAAGCCATCGTGGAAGCAGGTGGTGTCGTTTATAAAATTGGTCATAAGGAGGCACTATACCTTGGAAAAGGAACTAAGGATGTGGTCTTTAAATCGGCAAACCCCGACAATCCGGCAAAGCTTTACATCAACACATGTCCTGCACATCATGAATACCCATCAAGGAAAATTACTCTGAAAGATGCCGAAGTGGTCGTAATGGGAAGCCCTGAAGAATCGAATCACAGAACAATAAACAAGCTTATACATACGAGCGTATTACCGACATGTCAGCTTCAGATGGGCATGACAGAATTAAAACCGGGAAGCGTATGGAATACCATGCCTGTTCATACTCACATCAGAAGAATGGAAGTCTACTTCTATTTTGAAGTTCCGGAGAAACAGGCTGTCTGCCATTTTATGGGAGACCCTGACGAGACGCGCCATATCTGGATGAAAAACGAGCAGGCAGTAATTTCTCCATCATGGAGCATTCACAGCGCTGCAGGCACATCAAATTATACATTTATCTGGGGCATGTGCGGAGAAAATATGGATTATGGAGATGTTGATACACGTTACCCTGACACTTTAAAATAACAATATACGATATGAAAGATTTATTTGACCTGACAGGAAAAGTCGCCCTTGTTACTGGCGGAACTCATGGCATTGGCCTTGCAATAGGGCTGATTCTCGGTAAGGCAGGAGCAAAGGTTTGCGTTAATGATCTGCAGGACGAAAAGCTACAGAGTTGCAAGGAAGAATATAAAAAAGAGGGACTTGATGTTTATACTCTTAAATTTAATGTCACTGATGAGAAAGATGTTGACAAGGGTATTTCACAGATCGAAAAGAATGTAGGCACAATTGATATCCTTGTAAATAACGCTGGTATTATCAAAAGGATACCTATCCTTGATATGGCGATAGCCGATTATAAACAGGTTATCGATGTCGATCTGGTTGCTCCCCTGATAGTTTCGAAGAGAGTAGCTCCAAAAATGATTGAACAGCGAAGCGGCAAGATCATCAACATGTGCTCAATGATGAGTGTATACGGACGCAATACCGTTTCGGCATATGCATCTGCAAAGGGAGGTCTGAAACTTCTTACTCAGAATATGACATGTGAGTGGGCTAAATACAACATCCAGATCAATGGCATTGGCCCTGGTTATATAATCACCTCCCAGACCGGACCGATAAGGGAAAACGGACATCCTTTCAACGACCTTGTGATGACTCGTACCCCTGCTGGCAGGTGGGGCGAACCTAAAGACGTCGCCTATGCAGCATTATTCCTTGCATCTAAGGCTAGCGGTTTCGTCAATGGCCATATCCTTTATGTTGACGGCGGCATTCTTGCCAACTTCGGCTACGTAAAGGGAGAAAATGATATTTAATTGTCTTGTCGTGATTAATAATAACACATAATAATCTCAGTAATGGCAAAAAAGGTTGTGACATTCGGGGAAATAATGCTGCGTCTGGCAACCCCGGAACACCAGAGATTTTCACAGGCTACCTCGTACTATGCATCCTTTGGAGGAGGAGAGGCAAACGTTGCAGTTTCACTTGCAAATTATGGATTGCAGGCTGATTTTGTGACAAGGCTTCCTGAAAACGACATAGGACGTTCAGTGATTATGGAGCTGAAAAAGCACAGTGTCAGTATAGCGAACATTATTTTCGGAGGAGATAGATTGGGGATTTATTTTCTTGAAACCGGTTCAGTATCAAGACCCAGCAAAGTTATATATGACCGCAGTAATTCCTCTGTTACTGAAATAAAACCCGGGATGATAGACTGGAACAAGGTATTTTCAGATGCCTCATGGTTTCACTGGACAGGTATAACACCTGCCATATCGAAAGGAGCTGCAGACACCTGTCTTGAAGCTATTAAGGCTGCAAAGAAGCAGGGACTGATGGTTTCGTGTGATCTCAATTTCAGAAAAAACCTATGGAAGTGGGGAACGACTGCAAAAGAGGTGATGCCTGAAATGGTCAGCTACTGCGATGTCATTCTGGGAAATGAGGAAGATTCAGAAAAAGTGTTCGGTATAAAGCCTGATAAAACTGATGTGTCAGCAGGCAAAGTTGAAAGCGATGAGTTCGAATCTGTCTGCCTGAAACTTAAGCAAATGTTTCCCGCCGCAAAGAAAATTATTATAACTCTCCGGGGTTCAATAAGTGCTGATCACAATACCTGGTCAGGGATTATGTATGACGGAAAACGTTTCTTTAAGGCGCCGGTTTACCAGATTACTCATATTATTGACAGGGTTGGCGGAGGCGATTCATTTATGGGAGGACTTATCTTTGGTTTACTGAATTACACCGGCGATGATCAGAAAGCTCTGAATTTTGCAGTTGCGGCATCATGTCTGAAACATACCATCCATGGCGATTTCAACCTCGTATCAGTTGCAGAGGTTGAACAACTCATGAAGGGCGACAGTTCAGGAAGGGTTATCCGCTAAAACTATTCTTTTTTATTATCGGGATTATCTGGATGATCATCTGAATACGTCTTTGGATACAGATCTTCAACACTTACCCTTTCAGGCTCTTTATTCTGGTCTGCAGGTACAACTGCTGATTCCCTGGCAATGGCATTGAAATATAATATTGCACTTAAAATTGGCATTAAAGGGGTTATAATAGCACCGGTAGCAGCAGAAAGGATTATAAACAGAGGATTAGAAGTGAAATTCATCATTGAAGAAGCCTCATCAGGATGAGTGAATATTTTTAAAAAGCTCCCGGAAAACGGTATCATGATAAGACCGGAGAGGAGCAGTGATATTACCATTGCTATCAGCATCATTAGAGCAACCCATCCCATATTTGACCAGAAACCTTTGTGAGAGAGTGAGAACGTCCTTGAAATAGCATGGCCAATATCAGTTCCTTCTGACATCAGAACCGGCAGAATGAACATAAAAACCATTGCCAGCCAGAATGCTGCGAAAATCATTCCTACTACAAAAACCAGCAAACCGATAATGAGAGCGAATGAAGCCATGGCCATAAATAATATCAGAATGATGATGTAGGCCGGAAGGTATTTTAAAGATTTATATGCAGCTGTAAAAATATTAGGATGCTCTTCCAGAGCATTGAACATCACGTAATACTGAAGAATTAAATTAAAAACAAGGCTTATTGCCGCCATCTCAAGAAATGGTACCATCATGCTCTTGTATTTCTCCAGTAATTGCATAGGATCATTAGTATAATTGGTAAGATCTCCGAAATTCATCTGGGCTGAGATAAGCTGAACGCATAGCGAAACTACAAATGAAGCCAGGAACAGTACAATGAAATTCTTTTTGTAAAAATCCCATAATGAGCCCATTGCGCTATCTAAAGTATGGATTCTGTAAAGAGGATGATTGGAGAAATTCGCCATTTTATTCTTATTAAGGTTTATACAAATTTAATATAATCCCGCAGATATTGTCTGGATTTAATTCCATTACAGCACGATCTGCGGGATTGATTTCAGAATAAGGTTTTAGCTGGCTGGTACCAGATCCTTCGTTTTTATTTTAGCCGGAGTAAAGATCCCTATTACCCCTTTCAGCCCTACACTCATAACAATGTTATAGAAGAATGCCAGGAAGCCTATTAACAAAAGTGTTCCTGAAATTGCAGCCAGGATCATATAAACATTGAATTCTCCATTTATATAAAGTGATCTCCTGAGCATTCCTTTCAGTCCTGCCATACCCATAAAGGCACCCATTCCGATTCCACCAAGGAGGTGACACCAGAAATGGACATTTACCAGTTTGTGACTGTAAAAGGCAGCACCATTGGTTAATATCGGGAAAAGTAGATAGATCGCTGAATAGAGGGTCATGGTCAGGCCCACAAGTACTGCAACATGAACGTGAGGACCAACTACCCACTGGGTGTTGTGGAGGATCCTGTTGAGTCCCACATCGGCCTGCATAATTCCTGCAGGTACTGCCAGTGCAAAGCCTAGTAATCCTCCCAGAAGGAACTTCAGCGGATTGGTCATCTTCAGTGGACGCGCACTCCATAACGTCGCAAGTGTTATAAAGAATGCAAGTCCCTGTGTTATTAATTCAAATACAGTAACCATCTCTCCTGAAAGAACCTTCAGTATGTTTGGCTGTGCCTGGTCGGAAAGGAGGTGATGCGACCATACAGTCCACGAGACAACCAACTCGACAAGCAAAGCTGCCCTTGCAATATTCTGCATAAAAAGTGGTTTCCCTGTTATCATCATTGCCAGGAGGTACCATGTTCCGGCAACAAATATCAGAACCAGTCCATCAGCAATAAGGTCAAGTCCCCACCAGAACCAATTTTTATAAAGAAGGGCATCAATTGCAGTTGACTTGAGATCAAACCCAAGGATAGCCCCTGCCATATATACAAGTATAAGCACTCCTGTAAATAGGATTACAGCTGTATTGAGTGTCATATCTACACATCCCCGGGCTATTGCTGCAACAGGAAGAGGAACAAGATGCTCTTTTTTGTTTTTTCTGAAAAGATTGTTGAACCCCGTAATACCAAGGGCTGATGACATTAAAGCACCGGCATTTTGTTTCTCCCATCCTTCAGGAGTATATGTTATAGTCTTGAAAATATTGATTATAAATAAAGCGGTACCTGCCATCACCATCGCAATGCCTGTAATAAAGAATGTTCCTCCCCAAACGCTGAACTGCTTAAAGTCGGCAGGAAGAGGCCAGTAAAGAGTGTAAAGAGGTGCATAATGGCTAATAAAACCCGCCGACCAGAAAACGAATGTTCCGATTGCAATAAGGAGGAAACTCCAATTGCCTAGTTTAATGCTCCATAGAGGCTTTTTCATAAGAAAGGGGACGAGAAACAGAAACGCTCCGCAGACAATTGAATAAGTCGATCCAAAGATGCCAACCAGCGGATGTGCAGTCATAATTGCAAAGAATTGAGGTTCTGTTATGAATGGTAAAGGCTTCACCTCATACAATCGCATCAGCATACCCTCTATTACAACAAATCCGAAATAAACAAGACCGACAACCACAAAACGGAGAGTAAGTTTCTGCATCGGAGTCAGGGTTTCAGATTTAAAGAGACCCTGTTCACCATCTATAAGTGTCTTTATAAAACTCATAATCAGGTATATTAATTTATTATTAATCAATAATTAATTCTTTGCTGTTGCAGGAACTACCTCTACGGCATCCTTAAGAATCATAAATACGCCTTTTGGTCCTGAATACTCCGTTGATCGGATAGTATATACCCCCTCGCGGTCAAATTTCCATAAGAGATCATTTTTGTGACCTGGTACTACCTGCATTTGGAAAAGCATGCTGTTATCACTTCTGAAAAGACCAAAACCGTATGTCAGATCTTCAGACCTGACATCAAAAAGAACTTTGTCATTTACATTTACGACAAGTTTCTCTGAGGGCATGATGAAATTATGATCCTTTACCGTGATGTTAAAGGTCTTATCGGCCTTTATCTCAGACCTGTTCAGATCCATCTCAGCCCACGGGATAGTGTTATAAGTAATTATATGCAGAGATAATCCCAGAACTGTAAGAAAACCTACGAAAGTGTAGAACAGAGCAGGCTTTACAACAGTACTCTTGCCTTTCCCTGTTACCTTAAATGCAAACCAGGCGACAAGGAGAATAATTACCAGGCAATAAAGAGTGTATGCTATTGTTTGCCCGGAAAGAACCATTTTAGAATTGACCATATAACCTCCTTTGTAAAGATTTAATTATTCTTTTCTAAATATTGTAATTGATATTTTATGATAGTAATTTATGAAAAATAATTAAGATAAGTTGTTTTTGACAGATTTCCCTATCGGAATTCATTTTCCCTCTCGCCCTCACGCTCTCTCCCCCTGTTCTTTCCGATACCCGATGCCTGCTTTTACCTATTTATCCGCATTTATATTAACTTCGCAGCCTGTTAATACATTGAGTAATGTCAAGATATAAATTACTGATCGAATATGAAGGCACCCGCTACTCAGGCTGGCAGATGCAGAAGGGTGGAAAAAGCATTCAGGGCGAAATATTGGATGCCTGCAAGGAGCTCTTTGAAGACAAGGTCCTCGATGTTTATGGCGCCGGGCGTACTGATGGTGGTGTCCATGCTATCGGTCAGGTAGCTCATCTTGAAGTCGATACTGATCTTCCGCCACTTAGAATAAAATATGGGATCAACGACAGGCTCCCGCCTGATATCTGTATTATTGATGTCGAAAATGCTGCCGATAATTTTCATGCCCGCCACGATGCTGTAGCAAGAAGTTATGTGTACCAGGTTAGCAGGCGGCGGACTGCATTCGGCAAGAAGTTTGTCTGGTGGATAAAGGACCCTCTTTCTGCCGAAAGGATGAATGAAGCTGCAAAAATATTTGTTGGACTCAAGGATTACCGCAATTTTACTGACAGCGAACAGGAGCAGGGATCCACAAAAACTGAAATAATTCATGCTGAAGTCGTTGAGGCCGGCAACCTGATACTCTTTCATGTTATAGGTTCACATTTCCTCTGGAAGCAGGTAAGGCGTATGACAGGAGTCCTTGTAGAGGTTGGCCGGGGAAATCTCTCTTCTGATGATGTTGCTTCATTTTTCAAGGGAACGACTGATATTCCTGCCAAACTTACTTCACCCCCCAGCGGATTATTTCTTGAAAAGGTATGGTACAACAGGGATGAAATAGATTTTGTTGTAAGTCCTCTGATCAGGATCTAGTTATTTAAAGAGACTCTATTTCGTATATTTCAGCCTGAGGTTAACTGTATTGTCATAGACGAAATAGCAGGCATTATCACATTGATTTTCAATATGTTTTACGTGAGGAGTAATCGAGTTTACTGCGTAATAATATTCTCCACCGGCTATATAATACCTTGCTGTGAAAGTGAATTTCTTGTTCAGGGGAAGTGAAAAAGTTGTGCTTTTACCTGTTGTGGTAAGGCTTCGGTAAAGTATACTGTCCTCAAGATTGCCCTCATATATATTAATAATTGTAGGGGTATTATAACTATCACTTAGCTTTATATCTACTACTGCATCAGAAGGTTCATCAGCTTTGCATTTGGAACAATCAATAACCAGAGTTGCCATATCCTCACATGAGAACAGCAGCACCATTAAGATATAAATGAGCGCCCCTGATACAGTTTTTATATATTTATTCAATACCATTTTATGTTTTTACCTTGAAACCTTGCTGAGTCAAAAAAGAATTTACGTGTAAATCCAATCCTTATCCATACAGGCCATATACCATAAAAATCACTGGTCATTAAGCTAATACCTGAATAGAAAACATTATTCTTATCCTCCAGTTTGAAGGTCAATTCCGGAATAATCTTGAATTTGCTCTCCGGTGCCTTCGATGTTCCTTTAAACTTGTTTCCAAAAAAGTACGCTCCTGAAAGCGATGGTGAAAAGGAAATATTGCTTTTATAAAGGTTATTGGTAAGCAAAAAATCCTTGAATAATCCTGCATATGCAAGAGAGCTTTTATCCATATATTGAAAATAAAGATGAGAATTTTCCTTTACAAGTACCCTTGTATACCATAGCTTTGTGTCAAATCCGACGATAAAACCGAAGTTTTTGAGGGGTTCCTTAAAAGCAAAGCTTAATCCGGTATACATATCCCTGAAATTGAATTTTGAGGAAAATGATAAATCCATCTGGTTTAAATGTGCATGGTACCCCGAAGGAAGATTATTATTTTCAAGAACAGGGATGATCTCCTTCCGACCATAATTTGCAGCGACGTTATAATAATTTACCGCATCTCTGCCCGGATCACGCCACTTGTCTCCTTTCCTCAGGAGCCATTCAACTGCAGCTTTTTTATCATTTCTAATAGAATTGTCAAGTGCATCCCAGTTATAATTGTTTTTTTCATAGATATCGACTCCATTTCTCATGAGCAGATCAAACATCAGAGTGTCGCCGTTCTGCGCTGCAATCAGGAATGGAGTATTCCCTTCAGAATCTCTCGATTCCAGATTAGCGCCATTCTGAACAAGCAAATCTGCAACATCATCATAGCCTGTCCAAATTGCAGACATAAGCGGTGTAGTTCCGTCATATGACTTTAAATCTGTTTCTGCCCCGTAGTAAACCAGAAGATCAGCAAAGCCGATAAGATCGTAAAGCGAAGCATAATTCAGGGGGGTTGCACCGTACCTGTCCTGAAAATTTATATCAGCGCCATGCCTGATAAGAGTTTCAACAATCGCCATCCCTATCGAATCAATGATATGATTCGTGAGAGGTGTATTAATGATAGGTTGCTGCAGATCGCGGCTCTTGATGGCAATAAGCAGGGGAGATTCTGATTTTAAGGTTATTCTATTGGGATCTGCATTATTATCGAGTAATAAATCTACCGTATTTACTCGGTAGCCTGAGATTGCAAAAACAAGCGCTGTTCCTCCTTCTGAAGTTTCAGCCTCTATATCTGCTCCAAGATTTATCAACCTGGCAACCTCTTTGGTATAACCCATAGATGCTGCCTTCATAAGGTTGTACTCAAGAGCTCCGTTGTAAAAGAGTGGAAGATATTCCGAAGTGTCAATTTCGGATACCTGCGCAGGAAGCCTCTCTGACAAGCAGAGTAACACCCCGGTAAGAAGGATTATTAAGTACTTAAACAGGTTCCGGTCATATACCATAGATGCAAAGTTAAATTTTTGATTCTTTTTTTAAAGGGTTATCGGTCAATTGTTAATAGATTGTTATATTTTAAAAATCCAATGAAAGTTAATTTTGCGTTTTAATGAAGGGCTGAACAGAATACTTTTTACTTTTGTGCCTTTAAATACATCTGTTTTGTCAAGGATAAGAAAAATATTTCTTGCTACTATTTTGGTTTCGCTGGTAAGTTATAACCCCGGAGCAATTGATAAAAGCGACAGGGTAACTGATAAACTGGTACCAGGTAATGTCAGGCTGACAAATTCCATATCGGTGGGGAAGGAATTTGCAGGTGCCGAGAAAACCGTTTCTTCATTTATGCGACGATGGTCTATTGCAGGTGCCTCTATTGCCATATCAAAGGACGGGAAGCTGATTTATGCCCGGGGATTCGGATTTGCCGATACGGCTTCCCGCGTTGCGACTCAGCCTTATAGTAAGTTCAGGATTGCCAGCATTTCAAAGCTCATTACAGCTGTAGCAATTATGAAGCTGGTGGAGGAGGGTAAACTTTCACTTAGCGACAGGGTCTTCGGCCCTGATGCAATACTTAATGATCCCTTCTTCAGCAACCCAAAGGATAAAAGAGTATATGGAATTACTGTGGCGCACCTTCTAAGCCATGAGGGCGGATGGACTCAAAGGTGGGGTGACCAGATGTTTATGCCAACAGTGGTTGCTGAGAAGATGGGAGTGAAACTGCCTGTTGATACGCGTACTATTATAAGATTTGCCCTTGACAAGAGACTCCACTTCACACCCGGTACGGGAAAGGCGTATTCAAATCTTGGTTACAGCATCCTGGGCCTGGTTATCGAAAAAGTCTCGGGAATGCCGTATGAAGACTATTGTAAAAAATATGTCTTTGAGCCGATTGGGATCTTTGATATGTCGCTGGCTCACAACCTCTCTTCACAAAAAGCACCTTTCGAGGTTTCATATTATGAGCCGTCAGATGTTGTTCTGAAACCATCAGTTTATGGTACGGGCGAACTGGTGGAGCCTAGTTACGGTGGGAACGACATTGAAGCTCTTGGTTCAGCTGGAGCATGGATTGCAACTGCTCCTGACCTTCTGCGCCTGATGCTTACTATTGATGGTTTTGCTTCAAAACAGGATATTCTTTCTGAGCAAAGCATCAGATTTATGACCGACACCGAAAATGGATTCGCACCGGTTGGTTGGAAAGGGACAAAAATTAACGGAGACTGGTGGAGAACGGGTTCGTTCCCTGGCAGCGCAGGAATGATGAAGAGAGAACCTGACAGTACGGAATGGGTGGTCCTGTTCAATTCCAGCGCATGGAATGGACCCGAAATTTATTCATATATTAACAATATGATGTTCAGGGTTCTGTCGCAGGCTAAACAGTGGCCTGAAAATGACCTTTTCAAATATTCTTTGATGGTGCCGCTAAAAACAAGTATTGAGGATTCATCAGCAATAAAATAATGTGCTTTTCGGTAAATGTAAACCTGGTTAAGGAAGAGATCGAGGAAAGATATGGAGTGGATTTTCCCGGTAAATACCGCTATGAGCCCAGCTATTATTATCATGCTTTCGGCCTTCCGGAAATACCCGCTGTATGCTCAGGTAATCCGGGTTCTGTAAGCATGCTGAAATGGGGGCTTATACCCGAATGGGTCAGGAATGCTGAAGATGCTGAGGAGATAAGGTATAAAACCTTCAATGCAAGGTCAGAGAGCATCAGTTCAAAACCATCCTTCTTATCTTCCTTTAACTCCAAAAGATGCCTGGTGCCTGTCAGGGGTTTTTTTGAATGGCAGCATGTTGGAAAGGATAAAATTCCATGGTATATATATCTGACAGATAATCAGATTATTACTCTTGCGGGTCTTTATAGTGAATGGACTCATACGGGAACAGGGGAAATATTATCGACATTTTCGATTATTACCACCGAAGCAAATGAACTTATGGGTGAAGTTCATAATTCCGGTAAAAGGATGCCAGCGATACTGGACAGGAATTATGAGAAAAGATGGCTTGACCTTTCAATATCTCCATCAGACGCGCTTGATCTTCTGAAACCGTATCCCTCAGAAAGAATGAAGGCACATACAATCAGTCCTCTCGTCAATAACAAATCTGCAAACAGGAACACTCCTGATGTGATCAGCCCATATGATTACAATAGCCAGAAACTTTCTTTCTGAAATTCCCTGACGACTTTACACCTGATTCTTTCCAGATTGCACGATCTCTATCACTGTGCCACAAACTCATATGTCAGGGTTCCTGACTGACTCTTTGGTGAGTTGATATCTCCATTGAACCTTGAAACCAGTGCAGTGCTGACAGCAGTTTCGGCAAGACATGGGTCAATAGCTTTACTGTTAGCTTCAATCACTTTTGCTTCCTCAACAACTCCTTCCTGGTTTACTATTATCGATAATTCAATTCTGCCGGCGCCCTCGCATTTATAGATCGGAATAGGGAGGTAGGTGTGCACGCGACCCTCAAGGGAATAGTATATGCGTGTGGGCCCCTTGTAATTCGCTTCCATTACCTGTGATTCCCTTGGTTTTTCTTCTTTTATCGATTCGGTCTTTTTTTCGATTTTGACAGTTTCTTCTGGTTTTGTCTCTTTAAGCCTCCTCTGCTCATCTATATAGTTATCCTTACCGAGCTTGCCATCTTTGATAAGCTCATCCTTGACCTTATCGATTACATCCGCAGGATTGATTTTCTCATCGGTTTTATTTGCCAGGTTCCTTGCGATATTCAGCATTTCATTATCGCCCTGGAGCACCCTCTCTATTCTGGACGCCGGAAGTTCTACCAGCTTTTTCTTTACATCGGGCTCAGGCACCTGGACAAACTCTACATTGAATTCCTTTGTAATGTTCTTCTTCAGGGTGCCGATTTGATAGAGCATAAAAAGGATGGCAGCAATAAGATGTATTATCACTGTTCCAAGGATGCCGGCTACCCTGCCATCGTAATTACTCATAATCTGCGAAATTATAAATTATTGCCGTTACAATCTAACGGCGGTAATTTATAATTAATTTTACCCTTTATTAGTTTGGGAAAGAAACCTCAGGTTTTACTGTTGACAGATCAAAAAAACTAATTCATTATGATACACGAAATTTTAAAAGACAGATGGAGCCCCTATTCCTTTTCTTCAGAACCTGTTGATAAGATGAAGCTGGATAGCTTATTCGAAGCAGCTGGTCTTGCTCCATCCTCAAATAATGAACAGCCATGGCTCTTTATTCATGCAACAAGGGAAGAAGCAGAGCTCTTTGAAACTTTTCTTGGCTTCATGGTTGAAGGCAACAGGATATGGGCTAAAAATACATACGCAATTGCTATCAGCTTTGCTCGTTTGAACTTATCCTATAATGGTAAACCAAATAAATACGCTTTGCACGATACCGGAATGGCAGTCTCGAACCTTCTTATGCAGGCCACATCATTGGGGATATTTGTTCACCAGATGGCAGGCTACTCTACCGAAAAAGTAAGGGAGTATTTTAAGCTCAGGGATGACGTTGTGCCCGTTGCCATAATGGCTATTGGCTATAGGGGACTCGGGGAGAATCTTTCGCCGGAACTGTATACAAGAGACGAAAAGAGGAGAGGGCGGAAACCAGTCAACGAGTATTCTTTCAGGAATGCTCTTCCTGAAAAATATGTAAATCCCTGAGATTTATTAATTTCTGGTATGAGGATTCTTTTTCTTTTTGATCACTTTTGACGGCTCCGGCTTCTTGAAATTGTGATTCTTAAAAAGTCCGTTCTTGACACCTGTTACAAACTTGGCCCACGCAAAAGGGTTCAGCAGGTTATTAATTGGGTACTGACCCCTTGTCGCCATTGCCGAGAAGTTCTGCTCCATAGCGTACCTGTAACCTGTTTCCGGTGATATTCTTACACCAATCTGGTTATTTATTGCCACGTATATTGATGCCATGTTTTCATTCATATTCTCAATTATGGGATCAACAGGAACTTCTTTTGTTATATCCTTGATGAATTCGCTGTAGTTTTTCCATGGAAGTATGGTGACCGGTTCAATCTCTATAGTATCAATTTCGAGTACGATATCGGCAAGACAATGCTTGTCATTATAATCCGCCGGAATGATAGTATGGTATTTCTTATATCCCAATGCCCTGAAAAAGACTGTATCGCCTGGTGTGCTTGTAATGGTATAGATCCCTGAGCTTTCGCTTATTGAGGCGCGGTGCATCTTTTTTGAGATGACTGCAACACCCTGTACAGGCTTGTAGGTGACATCTGTTATTATCCCGCTGAGTTGTACGAATTTTTCTGGTACGTTATTCTGTCCGGACACTGAAATCAGGGGTATTATCAGGAAGATTGCACTATATAGAAACCTCTTCAATATTTTGATGTAGCTATAGACAGAACATTTTAAATAACGTCTGCAAATTAAACATTATTGAATTGAACGGTAAAACATTTAACTATATTTTAATAAATATGATAAATCCCTGTCTATCCTCAGCTACAGGTTCTGTATTAGGTGCTTTCGGATAGAACTTGCTCAAAACCATGGGATTCTTATCATTCATCATTTTTAAATATCGAAAATATTTCAATATTTGTTAATTGAATTTACATATTAAATCTGATGGTTTGCCAATTATATTTCAAATCACCTGCATTATAAGTTCATTGATATTCAGGTATTTAAGTTTTAATTTTATATTCAGTGCATGGATAAGTTATTATTATTGGGTGACGAGGCAATAGCTCGGGCTGCTATTGATGCAGGTTTAAGCGGAATGTATGCTTACCCGGGAACTCCGTCGACGGAGATAATGGAATACATCCAGGCTTCAGGAGAGGCTTCCGATCGCAAGATACACAGGAAATGGTCTTCAAACGAGAAGACCGCCATGGAGGCTGCCCTGGGAATGTCTTATGCCGGCAAGAGAGCAATGGTCGCCATGAAGCATGTCGGCCTCAATGTCGCTGCAGACAGTTTCATTAACTCTGCCATAACGGGTGTAAACGGAGGCCTCATTGTTGTATCTGCCGACGACCCATCTATGCACTCCTCTCAAAACGAACAGGACTCAAGGTTCTATGCAAAATTTGCATTTATCCCATGTTTTGAACCGACAAATCAGCAGGAAGCCTACGATATGGTATTTGATGCATTTGAGCTTTCTGAAAAATACAAGGTGCCTGTCATGCTGCGCATCACTACAAGGCTTGCTCACTCAAGGGCAAGCGTAAAGCTTATTGATAAACCTGTTCCTGAGAAGAAGCTGACTCTGCCTTCAGATCCTTTGCAGTTCGTCCTTCTTCCTGCAATTGCAAAAAAAAGATACAGGGCTTTATTAGCCACTTATGAAAAGATAAGGCTTGATATCAGAATTGAAAAGTATAATCATTTCAGGGATGGGAGGAAAAGAGACCTGGGAATAATTACTACAGGTATTGCATGGAATTACCTGGCCGAGAATCTGAATGAATCGATGAATGACATCCCGGTTTTAAAGATCTCCGCATACCCTTTTCCAAATGACCTGGTAAGAGAAATTGCAGGCCGCTGCAAAGAGCTTCTTGTTCTTGAAGAAGGCTATCCTCTGATCGAGGAGGGGCTGAGAGGTCTTCTTGATAACGGAATTAAGATCCTCGGCCGTCTCGATGGAACTGTGCCTCGCGATGGTGAGCTTAATCCTTACATAGTTGCTAAATCCCTAGGACTGCCGGCCTCTTATGGCATGGACGTGCCTGAATTGGTTAAAACTAGGCCACCTTCATTCTGTAAAGGTTGCGGACATTCTGATATGTTCAATGCCCTGATTGAAGCTGTGAAACCTTTTGGCCCCGGACATGTCTTCTCAGATATTGGTTGTTACACTCTGGGAGCTTTGCCGCCATATAATGCAATAAACTCCTGTGTCGACATGGGAGCTTCGGTGACAATGGCAATCGGAGCAGCTGATGCAGGTCTGTCACCTTCTGTTGCAGTAATAGGTGATTCTACATTTACTCACTCTGGAATGACTGGTCTGCTTGATGCGGTCACAAAGAATTCCCCAGTGACGATAATAATCTCTGATAATTCAACAACGGGTATGACCGGCGGTCAGGAATCAAAGGCTACCGGAAGAATTGAGCAAATATGTACGGGCATCGGCGTTGAACCAGAACATATCATAACCATTGTACCCTTGCGGAAGAATCATGAGGAAAACGTTCAAACCATGAGCAAAGAGTTCCGGTATAATGGCGTCTCTGTTATTATTGCTGCAAGGGAATGCATTCAGACAGCAGCAAGAAGGAAGAAAGCAGAGAGCTCCAATTAATAATTAACAAAGCCTTATGAAACCCACATATATTTGAATACACAAACTCGATATTATAATAAATTACATGTGGGTTCCATCATTCCATTAAAATATATTATTATATGATGAAAAACGATATTATATTATCAGGAGTCGGCGGACAGGGAATCCTTTCCATTGCAGCAGCTATTGGTCTGGCTGCCGTTGATAACAATCTTTATCTTAAGCAATCAGAAGTTCACGGTATGAGTCAGAGGGGAGGAGATGTGCAGTCGCACTTAAGGCTTTCTGATAAACCAGTAGCATCAGACCTTATACCCTATGGAAAGGCCGACCTGGTGATCTCAGTGGAACCAATGGAATCGCTCCGTTACCTGCCATGGCTGTCAAAGAATGGATGGCTCGTCACCAATTCAGTTCCTTTTATCAATATTAATGATTATCCGCCTGTCGATGAAATACTTAACGAAATCAGGAAAATAAAGAATCACATTATCCTTGACGCAGATTCAATTGCCAGGGATATAGGTTCTGCACGATCAGGAAATATAGTAATGCTCGGGGCTGCATCTCACTGGATAAGCATGCCTTATCCAGGCCTTGAGGAGGCTGTAAGAAAGCTCTTTAAACGAAAGGGTGAAGAGATAGTCGAGGTAAACCTTAAAGCTCTTAAAGCCGGGAGAGAATATTCTAAAATCTGACGCCTGATGCCTAGTGCCTAATGCCTTTTTCAGAACTTAAATAATGCGTTAACATAGAGAAGACCCTCTTTGCCTGAAGTCACTTCATATGGATATTTACCCTGGTAATCGAACGCAATTTTTACATTTGGACTTAATGTGAACTGAACCCCTCCAATTAGTAAACTGCCGTCATTCATATTGTTCCAGGGGAGTGCATCACCTTGTACCCTGACAGATGCAGCATAGTCATATCTCATAAAAAATTCAGCCTTCTTTGTCAGATTTACTCCACCGGTGGATGATACTCCATACACGTGATGGCCCTTTATGAGATCCATATTTGATTTGTAGCTGAATTCACTGCCAATATTAAAATGATCATTCTTAAAACCGACAAAAGCAATAGCAAGAGTCTGCCATATCCCATCCTCCCTTATGATGTCGGTATAGAGCCTGATTGCAACATTATTATTGGGTGTGATGGTCATCCCAAGGGAATTCTTCAGGCTGTTGTCAAGCTGAATTTCAGAATACCCTTCGCCATTCATTAGGGTGTAATCTGCGGTTACGATATCATTGAACTTATACTCAACCACCAACCCAAGGTCTGCAACCATACCGTACCCGTGTAATGACTGATATGTGTTGGCGATATATCTTTTGCCCCAGAAGGTCTGCTGAAACACAAACATTTTAGTACTCGTTATCCCTCCTGTAATTGACAGTTTTCCATCCGACCAGCTTAACGAGGCATCCCTGAAGAAGGAATATCTGTGAGATGCCGAACCAGGTGCAAGATCTTCCGGAGAGCCAACGTTCAGTACTATCTTGCCTGTAAATTTACCGCCTGGCATGAACTGGTAACCAATATAAGCTCTGTTAAGGCTGAAACCCGTACGCCCTGCGGTATCATTTAAGTTAAGGTGGAAATCAGTGAATATCTCGGTAATTGGCTTACCGGTCGGTTCAATGCTCTGTGAATGACCTGCCTGGAAAATCAGTAATGTAAAAACCAGTACAGGCAGAATTTTCTTCATAGTTTAAGGTTAGTGCAAAACTTAAAATTACATGGTGACAAAAATATAACTATTGTCTTTACCATCAATTATTTTAAGTTTTTTTAAAACAAAAGTTAAACATAATGCTATTTAGCATGTTTACAGAATTCTTTGAATTATTCTTAAATTTGAAGGTAATTAAAACAACATGTATGAAAAAGAAAATTGCAGGAATTTTTGTGGCAGCAATATTGTTGACATCTTTCGTAACTGGTTTTAGCCAGGAAGCAAAAAAACTATATGATCCTTCACTTGATGGCATGAAGCAGTTAAAGGAAGCAATAGCTTCGGCCAAAACAACCGGTAAGCATCTCTTCATTCAATATGGTGGAAACTGGTGCCCATGGTGTATAAAGTTTGCCGGGTTCTGCAAGGACGATCCTGATATCTCAAAGCTTATTTCAGATAATTATATCTGGGTTAAGCTTAACTATAGCCCCGAAAATAAAAATCTTCCTTCGAACGAGTACCTTGGGAACCCAAAAAGATTTGGTTTTCCTGTACTGATCATTGTGGATGGGAAAGGGAAAGTCCTTCATATACAGGATAGCAGTCTGCTCGAAGAGGGGCAAGGATATAATAAGGAAAAGATAACAGGCTTTCTTAAGAACTGGACAGCAGCGGCTCTGATACCGGATAAACCTGCAGAAACGGTTAAGAAATAAAAGAAAGAGGCTGTCAGATTCTGACAGCCTCTTTTCATTGGGAATGCAGCGATTGTATACCGGCTATTCTTTCTTAGTCTTCTCTTTCGATGACTGCAATAAGAGAAGATCGTTAAGGACTATTTCGGTAATGTACTTTGTACCACCGTTTTTATCCTCATAGCTTCTGTAAACAATCCTCCCATCAACAGCAACTTCTCTTCCTTTTTTAAGGAATTTTGAAGCAATTTCTGCAAGGCCGTTCCACGCCACAATGTTGTGCCATGTGGTTTCTTCAACTTTCTGACCATCGGCATTTTTATACCCGTCGTTTGTTGCAAGCGTGAAATGTGCAACCTTCTTTCCGCTTTCAAGCGTTTTCATTTCCGGATCCTGACCAAGGTTTCCGATGAGCTGGACTCTGTTTTTAAGTGAATTCATAACTTTAAGTTTTTAAGTGAGACATAAGTTTAATTTCATAGCAAACTTACGTCCCCCTTTTAAACCCTATCGGTAAATAACCGTTTATATACGGCATGTAATTATTTATTGTCGTTTCTATCCGTTTGAAAACGTTTTTATATATCAATATCAAATTGATAGACATTATTTGTATTTTTTATATCTTTATCAAAACTTTAGTGCTGTGGAAAAGAAATGTCTCGATTGCGGCGATGTTATTCGCGGCCGCACCGATAAGAAATTCTGTTCTGACCAGTGCAGGAATAGCTACAATAACAGAATTAACCGTGATACGAACAACTTCGTAAGGAATGTTCATGGACTGCTAAGGAAAAACAGGCGGATTCTCGCTGATCTGTATGGTGAAGGCAAGGTGAAAGTGCATAAAGATGCCCTCTTTGCCCTCGGATATAATTTCAGCTTCTTTACGCATGTCATAGAATCATCCGATAAGCGTAAATTCCAGTATTGCTTTGAATATGGCTTTACAGAAGCAGGAAATGATTTCCTTGAGCTGAAATATAACAGCGCCTACCTCGACTACCAGTGAGGTTTATCAAAATTACAAGTTAAAAGTAAGTATCTGATTACTCTACCAGTTGCTGTTGGCAAGATCCCAGATATTCGCAAAATTTATCCTGACGATCTTTTCCATTATATCCCAGTTAATTACCCCTACTTCATCCGCAGGAGTATGATATTCAGCCGGATGTGAGGTTTTAAATCTCATTACAGGTATTCCAGCCTCGACAAACGACCTGTGATCGCTTCCTCCCGGAGGACCATCAGATGGCTGATAATCTACAACAATATCTATTCCGTATTTCTTAATGTTTGTCTCTGTCAAATCCCTGAATCGCGGACGAGATTGCGTGTAAACCATAACGACACCTTTCTGATTATCGTTTGAGATGTACCTCGAGATCATATCACAATTTACGTTCAGCTTAAGGTTTTTTATCGGATAAGTAAGATTCCTTACATAATACCTCGATCCCAGAAGCCCCTCTTCCTCCGCGGTCCAGAGAGCAATGATAATCGTTTTATCAGGTTTTTTTCCGGTTGCCATAATTGCTCTTGCAATGGTCATAACTCCAACGGCTCCTGAGCCATTGTCATCTGCCCCGTTCCATATATATCCGTTGCTCATTCCCATATGATCATAGTGTGCACCTATGACAATTACCTGGTTTGTATCCTTTCCCTCAATTATTCCGATTACGTTCCTTACCGGAATCTGCGATGTTTTAATGTCACTCTTAAGGTAGATGGTTTTTTCAGATCCGGGCACTGAAGGGTAAGGCTGATTGATATCTGCTTTTTTCATATAATCTTCCGGAACCACTCCGGTACCCGACAAAATCTCTGCAGCAGCCCTGGCTGAAATAGAAACCCTGCAAAGGACCGATGAAGCCGACTTTTCTGGAAGGAGATACCTCGAATATAATGCTGTCGGAACCGGGCTGCGCTCTGCAGGGGACGGATTTAAATAATCTTTTACTTCAAATCTACCGGTAAACACGTTAAGAGGGTCGAATTCAATTATTCCGGCTGCACCCATCTCCCTGAGATAGTCGTTCGCATCCTTTAAAGAGTTAGATATTTCATCGGCAGTCAGCTTTCCCTTTGCAAAGGCTGGAACACCGCTTATCTTCATAATGAATTTACCCCTGATATTCAGATTATTGAAATCGTTATACTTTAACTTTTCATTCTTAAACCCATAACCTGCAAATACCACTGGCGCTTCAATCTCAACAGGAGGATAAGAGGGAAGAAGTGAGAAATCCACCTGGTAAGTGAAAAGGGTTGTTTTTCGTTCACTTCCGTTCTGGGAGATCACTTTCATAATCTGATCGCTCCCTGCCGTGGTTTTAAGCAGGGAAAAATTCTGAAAATAGGATCTTGAAGGTGCCAGCGCAGCATCACTTATACCTCTTGAATATATATAATCCCCTCCAGGCTTAATACCGTTAAGCTGAAGTATGCTTGCAATATATTCTGATGCGATATATGCTCCTTTTTCTCCTGCCTCTCTTCCTTCTGTTATGTCAGATGCCAGAAACCCCAGCTGAGCCTTAAGAACATCTGCAGAAATGGAAAACATGCCTTTATCGGCAGGAGTATCCTGCCCATATACTCCTGAACAAACAAGGGAACAGAATATAAGCAGTATAAACAAAGCCTTTTTCATAACAGTAAATTTTTACTAATGTAATTATTTATGGGTAATCTCCCCAGGATCGTGCAAAATAATAGGAATAACTCATCCGTTTATAATGCCGGAAAGGATAAAAAGAAGGCCTCTTCTGCAACCTTTTGAACCCTTCAACCGTTATATATAATATGAATTTTAACATGAAATTAGTCAACTAATTGAATTAGTGAAACTTAAAAACTAAATTATGAAAAAATTACTTGCAATCCTTTTCACAGTATTGATCACACTGCCGGCATTATCACAATTAAACTGGGGTATTAAAGCCGGATTAAGTACTACATCGATTACGATGGCGGATGCCAAAAGCATTACATCAGGCGGAACTACCTATACTATTGATAAGCTTAAAGGAGCAAACTATGGGATTCAATTCGGCGCTTTTGCCAGACTAAAAATTGCAATGCTCTATATTCAGCCGGAATTGCTTTTTTCAACAAGGTCAAATGAGTATACCCTTTCAAAGGCTAACTCATTAACTGATTCGATCACAGTAAAACAAAACTTCAACAAACTCGATATCCCGGTTATGCTTGGCTTGAAATTTGGCCCATTACGTGTAAATGCAGGTCCTGTTGGCTCGTTGCGCATTGGCTCTCCCAAGAATCTTGTTAATGATCCTGATTTCAAAGCAATGTATGCTCAGATGACATTCGGATACCAGGCAGGCATAGGCCTTGATATCTTTAAGAAACTTACACTTGACGTAAGGTATGAAGGCAGCCTGAAAAAATATCAGAACCAGATTGAAAATACTGCCGGAACAAAATTTAACCTCGACGACAGGCCTAATTCATTTCTGTTCAGCGTCGGACTTATGTTCTGAAATAGTTAAACCAGATAATAAAAAACTCTCCTCACCGGGAGAGTTTTTTTATGATTTCACTTGGCGAAAAGCATTTTCGCAGCAACAAGCAGGAGAAGAATTCCAAATATTTTCTTTAATAACGTCTGGGGAAGGTTAAGCGCAATCTTAGATCCAAAATATGATCCGACGATAAATGCCCCTGCAAGTATTAAAGCAAATGTAATATTCACATGGCCTGCCTTCCAGTAGTTATATGCTGCAAATATCCCTATCGGGGGCAGCATAACTGCCAGACTTGTCCCCTGTGCCATTTGCTGGCTGAATCCCAGAAGGAACACCATAGCCGGGATCATTATTATTGCACCGCCGATGCCGAGCATCCCAGCCATCACACCCGTGACCACTCCTATTAATAGAAGCATAAGTAACATAGAAACAGACATTTTCATCAATTTAAATTGGTTTATGTTATCTTTTCAACTGCTAAAATATGAATAAATAGTTAATAATAAGTACTCATTCCCAAAAGCCGGCAACCGGTCACCGGTTGCCGGATATTGCACAACCAAACATTATAATTAAATTTGCATCCAGTTCAGGATCTATGAATAAAAATAAGCTCTCATACCTTCTCTCAATTCCAGCATTGATTGTTTTTGTTTCTGTATTTGTGGTTTACAGGATGCTTAATGGATTGAACGTAAAACCTAATGAACCCAGAGCAGTGATCTATATTCCTGATGGTTCCAGCTACGCAATAGCAATGGATTCGTTAAAGGTAAATCTCAGGATTAAAAATATCCGGGTGCTGGAATGGGTTGCTGAACGAAAGCACTATTCTTCACATGTGAAACCAGGTCGTTACGTTTTTGACAGTGGCTTAAGTTACCTGGAGCTGATAAACATTCTCAGATCAGGCAGGCAGACGCCAGTGAAGATAACATTTACAAATATCCGTACAATTAATGATCTTGCAGGAAAAGTAGGAGGACGAATTGAAGCTGATTCATCGGAGATAATTGCATTTCTTTCTGATCCGGCTAATTACAAAAGCGACGGGTTTAACAGGGAGAATGTCATTTCCGTTTTTATACCTGATACTTACGAATTCTTCTGGAATACTTCAGCTAATGGTTTTTATTCGCGAATGCTGAAAGAGTACAGGAAATTCTGGAACGATGAGCGGTTGGCGAAAGCAAAAGAGAAGAATCTTAACCAGATTGAAGTCGCCATTCTTGCCTCAATCATCAATGATGAAGTTGCCAAGCCGGACGAGAAACCAAGGATTGCCGGTGTTTACCTTAACAGGCTCAGGAGAGGGATCCCGCTGCAGGCATGTCCGAC
The DNA here is from genome assembly GCA_003142255.1 of Bacteroidales bacterium. Taxonomy (GTDB): domain Bacteria; phylum Bacteroidota; class Bacteroidia; order Bacteroidales; family VadinHA17; genus LD21. Next base: position 97,631 of record PLLO01000016.1, read on the forward strand.
AATAAAATTTGCGTTGAATGATTTTACGATAACCCGAGTGCTGAAAAAATATCTTGTTATTGAGTCGCCGTATAATACATATTTACATAATGGCTTTCCGCCGGGACCTATCGGGTGCCCGACAGTTGATGGGATCGATGCTGTGCTGAACGCTGAAAAACATGATTATCTCTATTTTGTTGCAAAGCCGGATTTCTCAGGGCATAATAATTTCTCAAGGACTCTGGCAGAACACAACAGGTATGCATCTCTTTATCAGAAAGAGCTGAACAAAAGAAAGATATTCAGGTAATTCAGATTATTTCAACTTCGCGTTCGAGCGGGATGCCAAATTTTTCAAAGACAGAGAGCTTTATTTTTTCCGAGATATCAAAGATCTCTTTTCCCGTTGCTTTACCATAATTCACCAGAACCAGTGCCTGCTTTTCATGGACGCCTGCATCTCCGATCCTCTTTCCCTTCCATCCGCACTGATCTATCATCCATCCGGCGGCAAGCTTTATTGATCCGGGACGATTATTATAGCAGGGTAACCCGGGAAACCTCTTCTTAAGATTATCTGCCACAGCACTCTCAACAACAGGATTCTTGAAGAAGCTGCCGGCATTGCCAATAACCGCCGGATCAGGCAATTTGCTTCTCCTGATGTTTATCACGGCCTGCCTAATAAGTTTTAAAGAAGGTTCTCCGAGCTTAACTATTTCGTCTTTTAAGGTACCGTAGGCGAGATCGGGTATCGGATTGACTTTAAGCCGGAAATAAACCCTTGTCACCAGGAAATTGCCTTTCTCACTGTTTTTAAAAATACTGCTCCTGTAGCCGAATCCGCACTCATCATTTGTGAAAAAACGTATAGATCCGTCATGCGTCGAAATAGTTTTTACTTTGACGATAGTCTCCTTCGTTTCAACACCATAAGCCCCTATATTCTGAACCGGTGCGGCTCCTACCAGGCCGGGTATCAGTGAAAGATTCTCAAGTCCGCCATAACCTTTCGATACACTCCATTCAACAAGGTTATCCCATAGAATACCAGCCCCTGCCGAAATGATTGCAAATTCATCTGATACCTCTTCAGTTTTTATTCCCTTGAATCCGGGAACAATAATTGCCCCGATATAATCGCCTGTAAACAAGAGATTGCTTCCGCCACCCATGATTAGAATGGGCCCTTTCAGATGGATAGTGCCATTGAAAAGTGCTGCAGCCTCTTTTTCTGTCTTCGTCTGAACGAGATATCTTGTTTTATAATCGAGGCCAAAGCTGTTGTACTTTTTCAGCGAAATATTTCCGCGGATTATCATTCTCTTTTTTTTGTAAAAATATAAAAAGTGCGGCAAATGCGTTATTCCGGTTATTTCTTTTTCCGTCAATTATCCATTACTTTGTATTAATCTTCTATTTAATGGAACTTCATTTTACAAAAAGGGTTCAGTGGCGGGAGTGGCTTGAGAAAAATCATGCTTCAGCAATGGAAGCATGGCTCGTCTTCTATAAAAAGCCATCCGGGAAGCCTCGTATCCCTTATAATGATGCTGTTGAAGAGGCCCTCTGCTTCGGATGGATTGATGGCAAGCTGAAGAGGATAAATGATAATTATTACATTCAGCGGTTTACACCGAGACGGCGCGACAGCATCTGGTCGGAAATAAATGTTTCCCGTGTAAAAAAGATGATCAGCGAAGGGTTAATGATGAAGCCTGGTCTTGATGCTTTTCAGGTGTACCTCGATAATCCCTCAATTCTGGCTGTCAGGAATATGGAAGTGCCTGACATTCCTGATGATCTCCTCAAAGAACTCAGGAAAAATAAAACAGCCTTCAATAATTTTCAGAATTTTCCAGTCTCGACAAGGAGACTCTACCTTCAGTGGTTAATCAATGCCAAAAGGGAGGAGACCTGCTTACGAAGGATTAGTAAGATACTCGAGCTTGCTGAAAATAATATTAAGACCTCAATGTTCTGATATGCCTGCAAGTGATAAAAAACCATCCGTCGTATTTTCGGTAACCAACTGTATTTGTCACGACCAGCGTGTACAGAAAATGGCATCTGTTGTGACAGGGCTTGGCTGTGATGTGACCATAATAGGAAGAAGGTCTGGTGATTGTTGTGATGTGAATAAGCTGAAACTTAAAACAATACGATTCAGAATGATCTTCAGGAGAGGATTCCTGTTTTATGCATTTTTTAATATCCACCTCTTTTTCAGTTTGCTGTTCGGAAAATATAACCTTCTGGTCGCTAACGATCTTGATACACTTTTGCCTAATTACCTTGTCTCTAAAATCAGAAAGATACCTCTGGTATATGATTCCCATGAATATTTCACGGGTGTCCCTGAAATACAAAACAGGCCTTTGGTAAAGTGGGTTTGGAAAACAATAGAAAAATCAGTATTTCCGCACCTGAAGAGTGTAATGACGGTAAGTGATTCGATTGCGGATAAATATTCAGAAGAGTATGGGATCATGCCAGTAACTGTAAGGAACTGCGCTGATTCTTCCGAAGGGATAAGGAGCTTCACCCGTGATGAACTGGGAATCGGATCAGACAATCTTGTAGTTATTCTTCAGGGCACCGGTATTAACGCCGACAGAGGAGGGGAGGAGCTCATCGAAGCAATTAGTATTACAGATAGGGTTGTTTTGTTCGTTCTCGGTTCTGGTGACCAGCTTCCACTGCTGAAATCGAAAGTCAGTGAACTTGGAATTACAGAGAAAGTCAGGTTCATTCCGACATTGCCGTGGAATGAGATGATGAAATACACAAAATCAGCAGATGCCGGAATAAGCCCTGATAAGGATACAAATCTTAATTACAGGTTCAGCCTTCCAAATAAACTGTTTGACTATATTTCTGCAGGCATACCGGTAATAGCTGGAAGCCTCACTGAGGTGAAGAAAATTATTGAAAAAAATGATTGCGGCATCATCATACCTGAAATTACCTCTCAGGAAATAAGTAATGCTCTCATTAAGCTTCGTGATGATCGCCATCTATTGGACAAGCTGAAGCAAAATTCCGATAAAGCATCTGAATTACTTAACTGGGAAAAGGAAAAGAAAATTGTAATTGAATTTTATTCAAAGATTCTTCCTTCAATTAAGTTTTTATAGAGAGTGAGACTAGCTTTAATGTATTTTTTATTATTGAATAAAGTATTTAATTTGCAGTTATCTAACCTAAAATTCTTTACTCATGAAAACCAACCGCCGCAATTTTCTTAAAACAGCTGCGCTTGCTGGAGCGGGATCAGTAGCAGGCACCATGCTGACGGGATTCAAATCAGAAAAGGAAGTCAAATCAAACCTTTCTTCAATCCTTAAATCAGCCAAACAAAATCATTCCCAGAGATTCAATATGTCGGGTTATGCTGCCCCGGTAATACCATTGGTGCGTATCGGCGTCATAGGTCTTGGCGACCGCGGGAGTGATGCAGTTCAGCGCCTCTGCTATATTGATGGTATCGAGATAACAGCCTTATGTGATAAACGTGAAGTATGTGTTAAAGAATCGCAAAAATATATGAAAGGCATTGAAAGACCAGCGGCAAAGGAATTTTACGGTGATGAGAACGCATGGAAGAAACTTATTGAACTTCCAGATATTGACCTCATATATACCTGCACTCCCTGGATACTCCACACTCCTATAGCAGTGTACGCTATGGAACATGGCAAGCATGTCGCCTGCGAAGTACCGATCGCCAGAACAATTGACGAAGCCTGGCAGCTTGTTGAGACTTCAGAAAGAACAAGGAAGCATTGCATGATGCTCGAAAACTGCTGTTATGATTTCTTTGAGCTTCTTACCCTTAACATGGCCCGGCAGGGAATGTTCGGGGATATCATTCATGGCGAGGGAGCATATATCCATAACCTGATGGGATATAATTTCAAAAAGCCACTTGACGACAGGCAGGTCGACGGAGCTTATACCGACATGTGGCGTCTGAAGGAAAATGCCTCACGTAACGGTAACCTGTATCCGACCCATGGACTTGGTCCGATATGCCAGGTTCTGAACATAAACAGGGGCGACAGGATGGAATACTTGTCATCCATGGCTACCTTCGATTTTACGATGGGAAAACATGCAAATGAACTTGCTGCGAAGGACTCGTTCTTCAGGGAATTCGCCAACAGAAGTTACAGAGGTAATATAAATACCACTCATATTATGACGAACCTTGGAAAAACAATTTTGGTCCAGCATGATGTTTCATCGACACAGCCATATTCCAGGATTCACCTTGTTAAAGGGACAGCGGGAATGGCAATCAAATATCCGAATGAACTTATTGCTCTGGGCGAGGATTGGGCTAACGACGATTTAATGAAGAAAATCTCTGATGAACACACTCCCGAGATTGTTAAAAGAGTTGGTGAACAGGCCAAGGAGGTAGGAGGCCACGGAGGGATGGACTTTATCATGGACTGGCGTTTGATCGATTGTCTGAGGAACGGGCTGCCGCTCGACCAGGATGTATATGACGGCGCATTATGGAGTTCAATTGCCCCGCTGAGCGAATGGTCCGTTGCAAACAGGTCGCAGTCGATAGATGTCCCAGATTTTACTTGCGGATCATGGAAGACCAACAAGCCTCACGGAATAAACCTGGAGACTGGAGGAACGACACAGGTTCTTGAACTTAAGAAAGAACCGGTTACCCAGAACTGACATTCAGTGATATACCTGGAATTTGATTTTCTAACCTCCTTATTTTATTTGTCCCTTGATCATGGTAAGTGAATGAGCTGGAAATGAATATGTTAATTTAATTCCTTTGGCGTTTATATCAGGCTTTGTAACTGTCTTTACATTTTCCTTATCAAAATTATTCATGGATTTTATATCGGGCCCGTTGATCTCGAAAACCTTGAACGCTCCTGTAAATTCCCCTTTCTGGCACAGCAGATCTGTAGGTATTGCTTTATCCTTGTTCCGGTTCACTACACATAATACTACCTCTCCATTGTTGTAGGTTGCTGATACATCAAGATAAGGCACATGTGCCTGTTTGGTCTTGCTTTCACCTAACCCTATGAAAAATTCATCAGTATCATAGGTGCCACAATCGACAAAAACATCGAGTGAAGTACCTTTAATATTATTGGCAAAAAGGGCAAGCGGGTAATATATTGTTTGTTTGTATATACCGTTCTTTTCGGCCCAGATGGGGGCGATAACGTTAACCAGCTGAGCCATGTCAGCCATTTTTACTACGTCGGAGTTGCGTACAAACACATTTAAAAATCCCGCGATGACAAGTGCATCCTCAAGATTATAAGGTTCTTCAAGTGCACGGGTGCCCTGCATCGATTCATCGGTGCGGGCACGATACCATACATTATATTCATCCCATGCAATATAGATGGGTTCACGGGTGCCCCGGTCTGCTTTCGCCATTTCCTTATTGATCATTCCCTTCACGATCTTTGTCCTTTGTTCACAGACAAGAGGAGTTGACATGAAGTTATAATAGTTATTATCAGGATTGCCAACATATATATGAAGGGCTATATAATCCACGACATCCCGCAATTCATGAAGGATAGTGCTGTTCCATTCATCAGGGTCAGCATTTGGACGGTAGTTGGATGAGCCGGCGGCAACCAGTTTGATACCCGGCGAGGTAAGCCTCATGAGTTTGGCTGCCTCACGGGCTTTTTTGCTGTAATCCTCTGCGCTCAGATGCCCCATTTGCCAGAATCCATCCATCTCATTTCCCAGGCTCCAGTACTTTATATTATATGGTTCTGGAAACCCGTGCTTTTTACGAAGTTCGGCGTAATATGGACCGTCCTTCACATTGCAGTATTCAACCCATCTTTGTGCTTCTTCGATTGTTCCTGTACCCATATTCACGGAGAAATAAGGTTCAGTTCCGACTTTACGGCAGAACTGGATGAATTCATTTGTTCCGAAAGTGTTTGGTTCTAGCCTCGCCCATGCAAGTTCCATCCTTGGTACCCTTTCATTTGCAGGTCCGACGCCATCGAGCCAGTGATAATTTGAAACGAAATTACCTCCAGGATATCTGACATGCGAGACATTCAGCCCCTTTACAGCTTCCATCACATCCTTTCGGAAACCCTGCTCGTCAGAGAGTGGTGAGCCCGGGTCATAAATTCCACCATATACGCAGCGCCCCAGGTGTTCAACAAAATTACCGAAAAGGTTTTTATCGACCTGTCCGATAGTGCGGTCAGTATCAATTTTAATCCTGGCATTTTGTGAAAACAAGGTGACCGTCGGAAAAGCCGCAAGGACGATCAATATTATGCGGATTTTAAAAGATTTGAAGTCCATTTTAATATCATTTAGTTATTGATTAATCTATCTGCTGTAAATCCTATTTATTTTCTGCAATAGGCCATCCATCACTATCCCAGGTAAGCTTGTCAATTAAAAGTTTTGATTTGCCATGGTCTTTTGCATCATAACCGTGATAAATTATATAATCCTGACCCTCAAATGTATAAACGCCGCAGTGTCCCACACCAGGCCAATCTTTATTACCTGTAAGCACTGGAGTTCCTCCTCCATAGATCATTTTGAACCCATTTTTATCGACGTATGGGCCTGTGATATTCTCTGATCTTCCAGCCATTACCTTATAATTACTTTCAATTCCTCTGCAGCAAAAGTCAAATGAGACGAAAAGGAAATAATATTTGTCCTTTTTGAACAGGAATGGAGCTTCTATGGAGCCTTCACCTGCATTTTTTTCGTCTGTATAATAATCGCGTGGGCGCGAAGCAACCATATGCCATTCCTGGGGTTCAGCAGGTGCATTCATATCAGTGTTCAGCCTGACCAGCTTAATGCCTTCCCAGAATGATCCAAACACCAGCCATGGCGTTCCTGAATCATCCAGAATCAGGTTGGGATCGATGGCATTCCACATATCCCTGCCTGGAACAGATTGTATTACTTTTCCATGATCGACCCATTTGAACATCGGATCATCCGGATTAAGCGTCTTGTTTGTAGCCATTCCGATGCATGATGTATTTTTGCCAAAAGCAGATGCAGAATAATATAGATAATAAAAGCCGTTATGAAAAGAAATATCCGGTGCCCATGTATGGCCAAAATAGCCGGGAATTGCCTTAACAGCCCAATCAGGCGCTTTTTCAAACACCTGCTTCTCTTTTTTCCAGTTTGTCATATCATGGGAAGACCAAACTGAAATGCCCATCCCGGTGCAAAAAAGATAATATGTATCTCCCTGTTTAATCATCACAGGATCGTGAACCTGGATCCTTTCAACCTGAGAAAACAAACTTGTGGATAGTAGCATCATCAGCATGATGGAAATAACCGGGAGCTTATTCCCGATCAGGTAATTATGGTAATATCTGCTTAAGGTCATCAAATAAATGTTAATATTTAAAGAATATAAGTCCCGATAACGCGGACCATCAAATTATTATTTTGTCTTTTTGCCCCAATATGTTGCGTTTTGATTTTTTGCTATTCCGGCATATACAAATGTTACACAGCGTGGCGTGGCTTCCCAATCGACTTCACGTTCAACGCAAACAACAACGTCGCCTAATGTTAGTTGCTTTTTTGTTGCATCGTAACTCCAATTGCCTGTCAGTGCTCCCGACATAGTGCCGTCGGTATTGAGGGTTAGAGTAGAGGCGCCATCTTGTATGCCATAGCTGTATTTAAGGTTTATGTGCTCCCATGTTCCTACAAGCGAGTCTTTGGTTATAGTACCGTAATCAGGTACGGCTGCGTAACGTTCGGGCAATGCTATTGGCCACAGGTTGTCGGGTTCGCTTGGAGAGGCGGGACACCATACAATGCGGCGTACGTGCCCCATCATAATGGCATTGGAGTAGGCGTTGCCACCAACGTTGGCAGGCAATCGTCCTTGCGACAAGTAGAACCATTCGTTGGTATTTTCCTTTTGGAAGATACAGCAGTGTGATATGCCTACCCATCCGTTGCTAAGATTGAATTTGTATGGGTGGGTTACGATGGGGTAGCAGTCGCCGCTTCCGTTGGTAAAGTTGCGACCGGTGATATCGAGGTATGGACCTTCGATGTTTACGCTTCTGACCACTCGCGTGTTGTATGGTATGTCGAGGCCATCGTAGGCCATGAACAAATAGTAGTAACCATCTTTGTATATTATTTCGGGAGCTTCGCTGCCTTGCCAACGCGACGAGACTGTGCGTGTGCCAATTCTCACACCATATCGAGCTGTTAGCTCACTTGCACTGTTTGCGTAAGGTTCACCGAGTGTGTTGAGAGGCTTACCTGTTGTTGCATCGACTTGCAATAGTGCGAAGCCGCTATGCCACGAGCCATGTATGAGGTAATGTTTCCCCTCGGGTGTTACTATATATGTAGGGTCGATGGCGTTGTAGTAGAAATAGGCGTCCCAATTCGATAAACTGGAGCGACTGTAGTTTTTGCCACGATCTGATGATGAACAGGTAACGAAACCCTTGTCGGTCCATACAGCTCCGGCGGGATCGGTCGATTCGCACATGCCGATAAAGGCGCGTTCGGTCCAGCTTCCATCAAAATTGGCTGAGGTGTTGGCTTTGCCGGTTTTGATGTAATTATCGATAACTATGCTGTAGTACATACGCAATATCTCTTGTCCTCCAACGTTGACTCGGCGTACTACCGGTGCCCAGTAACCGTAAATTATATTGTCCTTGGCAATGGCACCAAGCCCCATGCGCGAACGAATGGCGTTGAGCGAGTCGGCTACCCAAGAGGGTGCTTCATAAAAAGGTCCGCCTACCCATTGCCAATTAACCAGATCGGTTGAACGTTTGCCTTGAAAATGTCCATGTCCTTCGGCAGCATTACCATACGAGGCATCGGTGCCGTACATATAGTAGTACCCCTTGTAGTAGGCAACCGATGGGTCGTGAACGTTTGCCAGATTCCACTTGTTGCGGTTTGCCCATGATGATATCGATGAATAGTCGTCGGCGTATGTTGGAATGGTGAAACTTGGAACGGGATCAGGCTTATCTTTAGGTTTAACAACATCGTCTTTGCACCCTACAGACGATAGAGCAAATATGCTGATTGATAAAACCAGTAAATACTTTAGCCTCATGTCTAATATGTTTTTTATTAAAAATACTTCCTTATCAACATACAAAAAATACGTTGATAAGGAAATTTCAAATTTAAGAGAATGATTCCTACTCTACAATAGGATGAACAGTCCATTTAGCTTTGAAAGCAGGTCCATTATCTTCATTTTTGTTTGCCGAGTTACCTACAAGGTTTGGATTGGCATTAAGAGTAGATTGAAATATTGGGAAATATTCATGTCCCTTATAGTAGTATTGGAACGATGAAGCACTGGCGGTTTCAGCAGTAAGCTCATCTGTTGAAGCTTTGCCATCGAGCTTATAATAACCATGTTCAACCAACTGATTCAGACGATCTGCATCGTAGAAGAATCCCCAACGGAGTAGGTCGATACCACGTCCGTTCTCGCAACCGAATTCTTTAGGACGTTCAACGTTTGCTATTTGTTCGAAAAGAGCATCTTTAGACGGGAAGTCGGATACTTTCAGATCCTTAAGAGCAACACGGCGACGTACGATGTTAATGTAATCGATAGCAGTTTGGGTTGGGCCATTGATTTCATTTTCGCATTCTGCTGCACGCAGTAAAACATCGCTATAACGCATAAGGCGTAGGTTGACTCCACAATGCAATCCGGTAGTAATAGAATTGTAGATGTTATTTCTCGCATTGGTGAATTTAGCTATTGATACACCACCCTGGGCAGTGTTCGATAGAGGAGTTGCAGTTATGTCTTTTTGATAAACAGTGTTGCAACGAGGATCTCCATTAGGATATGCCGCAGTTTTCAGGCCGGTATAGGTGTTATATTCACTTTCGTATGTAACCAATGTCCAGTATAAGCGAGGATCGAGACGGCCGTCTGTACTGTTCTCTTTTCTGAATAAGTTATACAACCAGGGTGAGCCAGCCAAGTCGCCCCAGCTACCCAATTCCTGAGAAGCGTAGTTGCTTTCTACTGCGTGACCCTGAGTTGCTTGCGAGCTTATATTTACTGGAGTCCACTCTTGGTCGGTGCCACCTGTGCCATAGTCCATAAATTGAACTTCGAAGAGGCTCTCTGAGTTATTTTCGTATGCCGAACCTTCTCTGAAGTTGTCACCATAGTCGGCTGTAAGTTTATAAGTTCCGTACTTGCCGGCGATGATGTTTTTCAGTACAGTATCAGCCTCAGCATATTTATGACGGAACATAAGTGCACGAGTCAAATATCCGGCAGCAGCACCGCATGTAGCACGACCTTTAGCCCATTCGCCACCTTTATCTCGCGAAGGCAGCATTGCTTTAGCTTTTCTGAGGTCAGCCTCTATTTGGTCAAACACCTCGTCTTGAGTATTGTTGGCTGCATACATGGTATTAATGTCTGAATAAGAAGCATAGTCTGTAATCAATGGAACAGTCTGGTAATATGTAGCCAATTCATAGTATGCCAAAGATCTGAGGAAGAGAGCCTGTCCGGCTATCTGATTATAAGAATCTTCCGACATTTTAACACCATCGACTTTCGACAATACAAAGTTTGTGCGGTTTACTACATGGTAGCTGTCGCGCCATGGCCAATCGTTACCTATTCCGTCTGTAGCCGTTGCATTGAGGTTGTCGTACTCCAAATACCACTGTTGAGATGAGTTCCAAACTTCGTCGCCACGTACAGCATCCAACGTGTAGCCAACGCGGGCATATGTACCTTCGAGGCGTATACGGTTGTAACACGCGATGATAGCCTCCTGAAGATCTGACTCTGTATTGCCAAAATCGTATGTTGTCTGATTGTTCGGGTTCTGAACATCGAGTTGTTTATTGCAGGCTGTAATGCCTCCAATAAGCGCCAACATTATTAGAATTATATTTAAACTTTTCATATTGATACGCTATTATTTAGATTATATTTTTTAGAATGAAAAGTGAGCTCCGAACATTATGCTCCGTGGTGTTGGATACGAAGCATAGTTGTAACCGGGAGTGAATGTACCTCCGGCGAAGTCTACGTTGTAACCTTTGTATTTAGACAATGTGGCCAAATTTTGAGCCGATACGTATATACGAAGGCCTTTAACATAGCCAGCAAACCATTTGTTGGGGAAGTTATAGCCCAATTCAATGTTGGCAATTTTCAGATATGATGCATCCTGAATGAAACGCTTGCTGAACATATCGTTGGTGATTGAACCTGTCGATTTGTATGCTATGCGAGGCACATCGGTGTTTGTGTTATCCGGTGTCCAGGCATTCAACAGATCAACGCTCTTGTTGAGTGGACCGTATGAGCTGTGCAAAGTAAGGTCAACAAAATCTACAGCTTTGAAATTTGCAGCTCCATAAGTCGATATGCTAAAGTCAAAACCTTTCCATTCAACACGTGCATTCAAGCCGTAATTAATCTTTGGCATACCGCTACCCAGGTATGTTTGGTCTGCGTCGGTAATTTCGCCGTCGTTGTTGAGGTCGGCGTATATAACGTCACCCGGTTGTGCTCCGTTCTGATTGATGTGTAGGCCTTTTGAGTTGACACGGTTATCTATTTCTGATTGTGACTGGTATATACCGTCGTAAACGTAGCCATAGAATGAACCAATTTCACGACCTACCTCTGTACGGCAGTAGCCATCGGTACGAGGTTCGTTTGAAACGCCCAACTTTGTTACCTCGTTTTTGAGAGTAGATAAGTTTGCAGAAATGTCATACTTAACAGCGTGTTTTTGATTGTGATATGCAAGCAAGAACTCAAGACCTGAGTTTTCCATTGTTGCTGCGTTCATCGTTACTGTTCCGTTGGTAGCACCTGCACTGGTTGGAACTGCTACATCATAAAGAAGGTCTTCTGATGTTGCCTTATACCAGTCGAAAGTAAATTCCAACTGATTGTTGAACATACCGAGGTCGAGACCAAAGTCAAGAGTTTTCTTCTTTTCCCATTTGATGGCTGTGTTTACATAATTTGATATTGCTGAGCCGGTAACCTTATTATTTCCAAAGCTATATGTGTAGTTGCCTCTCGTCATAACATCCATGTATTGGTATTCGCCTATGTTCTCATTACCAAGTTCACCATAGCTACCGCGAATCTTGAGCAGGTTGACAGTCGATTTGGCTACAGGGAAGAATTTTTCACGTTCGATACGCCAACCTGCTGATACAGATGGGAACCAACCCCAACGGTCATTTGAAGAAAGACGGCTTGAACCATCACGACGTGCTGTTGCCGAAAGAAGGTATTTCTCATCGAAATCGTAGTTGATACGACCGATAAACGATGCCAATACGTGTTCGGTTTCATTGCTTGTTGCTGCTGTCGTCGAAGCGTTGCTTACTTGCAGATAGTATGGTTCAGGCATGGTAACACCTTTGCCTGTGAGTGTGTGAAAGAGTTCGCGCTCGAATGTTTGACCAACAACCGCATTGATGTGACTGCGTCCAATTTTACCTTCGTAGTGTATAGTGTTTTCTGCAAGTGCATCGCTATAGCTACGATAGCCCTCTGTGAGGGTCTCATCGCTCTTTGACAAGTAGTTTGTTGTACTCTGTATAAATGCAGGCACGAATGTAAAGTCCTTTGCATAGGTCCTGCTGTATGACAAGTTAAGGTTGTAATCTAACTTGTGATTGCTGCTTTTGAGGCCAACCATGCTTATGAGGTCAACATTTGCCGAACCTGAAGAAACAATGCGGTCAACAGTTGTGTTCCTCTTTATTAAACTATTTTCGAGCAGAACGTTCGTTACACGCAAGTCTCCATGAACGTCGTCATAGTAAGTACCAAAACCGTAAGAGTCGTAGCTGTAATTTGATGCAGCCGAAATTTTGTCGTCGAGAACCCAGGTCGATTCATCGTAAGCCTTGATGGTTGGAGGTAAAAGCAGAGCCGAAGCCATTACAGGATATTGTGCACCATATAGACCCTGAACGTACTCGTTGGCGTTACTGAGAGCCATATTGTCCTGAAGGCTGTGGCTATACACTATGTTAGTTTTGAATTTGATAAACTTAACATCCATAGTATTGTTGATACGGGCAGTGTAACGGTCTAAGTTAGGACCGGCACCTACCATTGTTCCTTTCTGGCTATAGTAGTCGAGACCGATGTTGTAAGTATTTTTCTCGCCACCTCCTGATATGTTGATGTTGTGATTCTGACGAATACCTGTTTTGAACGCTTCATTGAACCAATTTGTGTTAACTTTGCTTGGATCGATATATTTTGCGTTTGTAGGATCGTATCCGGCAGGAACATCCATGCCACTGTTATTGTATGCCATGGTAACGTATTTACCATATTGGTAAGAATCCATAACATCGTACACTCCATTCTGCACCTGGTCGAGACCATAGTAGCCGCTGTAGTCTATCTTCATGGCCTGGTTCTTCTTACCTTGCTTTGTGGTGATGATAACCACGCCGTTGGCAGCACGCGAACCGTAGATTGCGGCAGCAGAAGCATCCTTAAGTACCTGAAGGGTTTCGATATCGTTTGGCGAGAAGTCACGTATTGTTGTTCCCATTGGTACTCCATCGATAACATAGAGAGGTGAGGTGCTACCGAACGAACCGATACCACGAATACGTACTATAGGGTCGGCTCCCGGTTGTCCGTCGGATGTAATTTGAACACCGGCTATTTTTCCTTCGAGTATTGTTGAGATGTTTGAGTTTGATACTTTCTTCATCTCTTCAGTGTTTACAACGGCAACTGAACCGGTGAGGTCAACCTTGCGTTGTGTACCGTAACCTATTACTACCACTTGGTCGAGTTCTTTTGAATCCGAAACCAATGTGATGTTGCCGAGTTCAGTTTTTCCTCCAACGGTTACTTCAATAATTTTGTATCCTACAAAAGATACTATCAGCGTATCATCTGAAGAAACAGAAAGAGAGAAGTTACCATTAATGTCGGTAATGGTACCATTGGATGTACCTTTTTGTTGTAAGGATGCGCCTGGAAGCGGTTCCCCTTTTTCGTCAACGATTTTACCTTTTACTGTTATTTTGCCTGGTTGAGTCATTGACATCTGGTCGGTATTGCCGTTGCCTTCTGCGTATGTTGCCGGTGCGAGCGCCAGCAATCCCAACAGGATTAAATATGAATATTTCATAGTTTAAATATTTTTTATCTTAGTGATTAATTAACAATTACGAGATAAGACTCCTCTGTTACGAGTGCGCAATTCAAATCAGAACTGTCTACCGTTACACCCGCATACTTTTGGAAATGGGTTTCGCCGTTGGCGTAAGTAACAGTGTAAAGTATATCAGCAGTATTGTTACCATTGTTTGTAACTGTGATGACTACCTTAGAGCCACTTATGCTTGATGTGAATATACCCCAATTCCAGTCAGATGTGAGGGTGGCTGTTCCATAGCCGGTGCCCCATCCCCAGTTATCCATGCGAACTACACCATATTCAGTCTTGTCAGCTTTACGAAGAATTGTACAAGGGCTGTGCCAGTTTGCAAGATTGTCGGAGTAGCAGTACATTGTAAGTGTCTTACTTGAACCTGATGCGACTGTATAGTCAGCAGAGAATACCGTCCACCAAGCGGAAGAGAAGTCAGTAGCACCTACTTGACTTATACCCTTTACAAGAGTTAGTGGGCAAGTTGTAGTTACTGTTTTTGTTGCACCAACATAAGAAATGACAGCGGCTTGAGAACCTGAGGCAGCTGGAATCTTGCCAAACTTAAGAGATGCGTTTGGTAAGATACCTTTTGTACCGTCGGAATATGTGGCTGTTACGACAATACCTGTAGTGTTAAATTTGATAGAGTCGCTGTTGTAGTAATAGTATGTGGTTATGTTTGGCAAAGTAGTAACCGCTAAGCTTGAAACAGAGTTAGTTACTTCCAGAGTGTAGAAGGTTGATACAGCTTTGCCGTATGCGCCTTGCTTAGTTTTGCTATAAGCTACAACAACTGTCTTGGTTCCGAGTGTAGTCATATCAGGAATAATGTTGAATGATATATCTGTAGTATCAACTTGCTTAGAAGATCCGTCAGCGAAAGTAACAGTAGCTTTTGCATCACCCCAGAAGTTTTTGCTGCCAAATTCAACAAAAGTAGGAGTTCCTGTAACTGCGATTGAAACCGGATTAACGTCTGCTACAACAGTGACTTTAGAAGGTATAAGGTACGCTTTTTTCATCTCGAAATGGCTGCCATCGCAAATTAAGAAAGAAATGATATCAGCAGTGGCTGAAACCGGTTGTTGATATGTTTCGACTAGCTTTGTACCATTTGTTCCAACGGCAGTGGCTGTTACAAATACATTGCCGGTAGCAGAGTGGTCAATATCGATGGAAACATGAGCACCTTGCATGGTAGTGCGGAAGTCGTTCCAAATATCGCCATCTCCGTCGGTGTCGGGATAGTTTTGGGTGATCATTTTTATATCGAAAGCATAACTAGCATCAACATTTGCCATTGTGCCACCCCAGCCGTAAGCATCAGAACGGAGAACAAAGTATTCTTTATAGTCGGCGGCATCACGATTTGCTACATTGACGACGGCAAGATTCCAGTTGTTCCAGTTGTTAACTCCGGAAGTGTGGTTAACAAACTCCAAATGCAATAGCTTGTTTGTAGGAATGGTGAAGTAATCAGTGAATGCAGTCCACCAAGCGGAACTGTTATTTTCAGCTCCGACTATCGCTGTAGCGATGGTGATGTAAGTAGTGTCACCTGTTTTTGGTTTCGAAGCTGCAATTGAGTCGATCCTGCTCTGCAGGTTAGAGGGCGCATTAATTTTATAAATATCCACCTTATCGCACCCAACTAAGCCAAATGCTACCAAAACTGCTGCGCACAAAGCGCAACTCATTAGTTTAGTTGTTTTCATAAACATTAGTTTAGTTGTTTTCATAAATTATCTGTTTAGTTGTTTTCATAAGATTAAATTTGATTGAGTTCATTCTTTTTTATAATTATATCTGGGTCGTTAGACTCATTGCCAATTATCACCTGTTCTGGTAAACGAAAAGCTTCAGTAGCAAAAGAACTCACTGATAAAGGATACTGTTCAACCAAAAATATGTATTACTATGGTTTAAAGTTGCATGCATTGGCTTATCATCGCCCTGAACATTTACCTTTTCCTGAAAGCATAGTCTTGACTCCGGCTTCTGAAAATGATTTGAATGCCTATAAACAAAACTGGAACAACATTGATAACAGAAATTTCTATGGCGATAAAATTTATAATGATGCTGAGTTCTTTAAAAACACCAGAAAGAACAATAATTCAATCATGCTCACTCCCATCAAAGAGGTTAAAGGTATGCCTGAAAACCTGAAGCAAAGAGATAACGCTTACAATGACCTCTTTTCAACGGCTGTCTCAAGGATTAGGCAACCTATTAAATCTTTGTTTAATTGGCTTATTGAAAAAACAGATATTCAAAGAGCGTCAAAGGTTCGTTCTACTATGGTCTGCTGGTAGATGTCTTTGGTCGTATTGCAGCAGCTTTTATATTTCTTATTTTCAACTCTTAATTCGCATAAGTCGTAGAAATTTGTTCATGTTTAGTTAATTTAGGTTAATAATAAGGTCATTGTTTACCAAAATTAGGAAACAGTGTATGAATTGAGGTGGACAAAAGTGTAATTTAGGAGGACAAATGTTTCCACCAGACTTTTAAAAAGTGCGAGGTGCAGAACCAGGTTTATGAAAAGAGAAGCTACTTAATTTACTTTAGCAGCATATTCTTTTGGTGGTTTCCCAAATTGTTTTTTAAAACAACGGCTGAAATACTTTGGATCATTAAATCCAAGCGAAAATGCGATTTCAGATATATTCATTTTGCCTTCCATAAGCAGCAGTGCAGATTTTTTTAATCGGATAGAAGTAATAAAATCATTTGCCGAAACAGCGGCTATAGCGGTAAGCTTTTTATGCAGGAGACTGCGACTCACTCCCAATTCTTCTGCGAGCTTTTGAACACTGAATTTAGGATCATCCATGTTTAACTCAATAACAGCCAGTGTTCTCCTGAGAAAATTCTCGTCAGAACGGGTTGTGGTAAGTTCTCTTGGAACAGGAGTCAGGCTTTGCAGATAGAGCCTGCGCAGTTTCTCCCGGTTTTCAATCAGGCTTCTGATCTTAATCTCAAGCAGTGAAATATTGAATGGTTTTGAAATATACTCGTCTGCACCGGTTTCGAATCCTTCGATAAAATTTTCCACTTCTGCCCTTGCTGTCAGCAGGATTAAAGGTATATGAGATGTATTTATGTCATTTTTTATGAGGCTGCAAAACTCCAACCCATCCATTTCAGGCATCATGATGTCAGAAATGATCAGACTTGGAGAATATTTACTGGCTTTCGCAAATCCATCTTTTCCGTTTTCAGCTGACAGCACCTGGTAAGAGCTGCTGAGATGACCTTTAAGGTATGACAAAAATTCTGGATCATCATCAACTATAAGCAGGAGAGGTAGTTTGTTATTTTTATTCACAATCTCATCAAAATGATTCTCCGCTGAATATTCTGCATAATCGGGCAATGGCAGATCAGTTGGTACTAATTTTGCTTCTTTATCGTTTTGAGCATCAGTTATAATCTCATCAGGAAGAAGGTAATCTCTGTTCCGGGGAATGAATACCGAAAATGAAGTACCGTTCCCGATTGCCGAATTGACATATAATAATCCTTTGTGTGCCTTAACCATTTCCTTTGTAAGATAAAGACCAATGCCGCTGCCCTGAACCTTGTGTATTGACGGAAGGCGATAAAACCTTCTGAATATGTCCCGGATTTTATCGGCAGGTATTCCAGGGCCGGAATCAGAAATACAGATCTTTACATAACTGTTTATTTCAAGATGCCTGTTGTACTGCTTGTCAACTATAGCTATTTCATGTTCAGGCAGGTCATCAGCCGTCACTGGTCCAATGCTCAGGCTTATCGTACCATGATCAGGCGCATATTTAAAGGCATTCGACAACAGGTTGTAAATAATGTTTTCCAGGATATCCCTGTCAAAATATAGTTCGAGTTTTGAAACTGCCGGTAAAACACTGAATATTATTTCCCGCTGAGAAACAAGACCTGTAAATGACTGCGATATATTATTGACGAAACTTATAAGGTCACCCCATGAAGTTTTAAGCTGAATCTTACCTGTCTCTACCTTTCTTATATCCATAAGCTGGTTTATCAGGTGAAGCAGCCTCTGTGAACTTCGATATATAAGCTGGAGCTTATTACCTGTATTGGTGTCAGCTTTTTTCTCCCGGATTATCTGTTCAAGAGGTGTAGTGATCAATGTCAGGGGAGACCTGAATTCATGTGAAATATAAGTAAAGAAGTTGAGCTGTTGTTGATTTACCTGCTGGACTTTCTTATTGAGGTCAATTAATTTATCTCGTTGTTCAAGTATCTGAGTGTTCTGTATCTCAAGCTGTTGCTTCTGTCCTTTTATCAGGTCCTGACGTTTTTCAAGCTGTAAATATGATTCTTTAAGGTTTTCGGCCTGGTCCTGCAGTTCCACCTTCTGTTCCTCAATTTTAGTAGTTCTTTTATTTACGAGCCTTTCCAGCTTCTGCTTTTGTTTCTTAAGCGAATAGGTCCGATACCTGATGTAAAGGTAAATGCCTGAAATTAGGAACAGGCAAAAGATTAACCTGAACCATGAATTTTCCCAGAATGGCGGAATGATAGTAATATGAAACATTATAGGTTCAGATTCCCATTTGGAATCCTGGCTCGACTTCACCATAAAAGTGTAATCACCTCCCCTCAGGTTTGTATAGCTGACAAACCTGCGCTTTGAATCAACATAAGACCAGTTATTATTAAAGCCCTGCATTTTATAAGCATAGGAAGTCTTTTCAGGCTGGACGTAATTGAGTGAAGTAAATTCAAATGAGAATTCCTTTATCCTGTATGGTAATACCAGATGATCTGAATTTAAAATTGATTTTTCCAGAATTACATGGTTATAGTATTTCTGGCCGACACTGACAGATTTGTTGAATATTTTGAAATCAGTAATAATTGTTTGTTGCAGAGCCGGATGATCAGCCAGACTGTCGGGATAAAATGCATTCAATCCGTTCATGCTTCCAAAATACATTTTGCCTGCCGGGTTCTTATAACTTGCTGACCAGTAGAAATGGTTGCTCTGCAAACCATCTCCTGTATAATAATTCCTGAATTCTTTACTCCCAACATTAAAACGAGACAAACCATTATCTGTACTCAACCATAAATTACCCGACCTGTCTTCCAGAATCCCAAAAACAATATTATTGCACATACCATCACTTTCGGTATAATTAACAAACTTTGGCTTAGGATTGCCGGCATATTCCTTCTTAAGCAGATCAAGCCCGTTTCCATAAGTCCCGAACCAGATATTTCCACTCTGGTCCATACACATCGATATGATATAATTACCGCTTATGGTTTCGTGGTCTGATGGTTGAGATGAAAAAAAGCTGATCCTGGATTTTCTGTAATCAGTTCTTCCTGATTCGTCAGGTTGAGCTCTGTATAAGCCAATCTGTGTACCTATCCATAGATTATCGTCCTGGTCAAAAAGGATACACCCTACACGGTCGATAATTTTTCCTTCGTAGTTAGCAGTGAAATGTTCAAATCTTCTTTTCTGTGGATTATACCTGTCAATTCCTCCCAGCGTTCCAATCCAGAGATTTCCGAATCTGTCTTCTGGGATACATGCTACATAATTGCTCACCAGACTGTTTGTATCAGCCTGGCTTTTCTGGAATTGAATAAATCCCCCATTTCTCGGTTTATACTGGTCGAATAAATGCAACCCTCCGCCCCACGTACCTACCCAGAGATTTCCTTTTTTATCACGATAAATTGCAGAAACGAAGTCACTTGCAAGACCTGATGTTTCTCCTGGTTTGAAACGATAATGATTAAAATTCTTTGTCGATTTATTATACTGATTAAGACCTCCTCCGGCAGTTCCGATCCATATATATTTGTCGTCTTCAAGTATTGAGTTAACCTTGTTATGGCTCAGACTGTTTTTATTATCTATTTCATTTTCAAAGAATTCAAATTTATTCTGATAGATATTGTATTTATTTATCCCGCCTCTTTCAGTTCCTATCCAGATATTTCCGTCGCTGGTACACAGAAGACAATTTACAAATTCATTATTAAGGCAGTAATTTGAGCTGCCATAGCTGGTGAAGTTGTTGAATTTCCCATTCTCCTTATTAAAAATCCCAAGACCGCCCAATGTCCCCACAATCAGATTCCCGTTAAGATCTTCTGTTATGCCCATGACAGTGGAATGAATGAGGCTTGCAGGATCGGCCGGATTATGAAAGTATGATGAGAATCTGCCTGTTTCCGGGTTCCATCTGTTTAATCCGTTCAGGGTTCCAATCCAGATCGTTCCGTTTTTTTCCTGGAATATTGCGTTAATTGAGTTAGACGAAATCCTACCGGCAACTTTAGGGTCTGAAAAAAGATGGACTACCTTGCCATTACCTCCATCAATAATATTCAGCCCGTTGGATGTACCGACCCAAATATTCCCCTTCTGATCTTCATATATTGAGGTTACCGAATTAAAAGTCAGACCATCAGTGTTATCTGATGCATGGTAATGGTAATAGTTTGTGATTTGCCCGTTTGGTCCGATAGTTAATTTATCAAGCCCTTTATCTGTTCCTATCCATAAAAAGCCATTTCTGTCGTTGAAAACAACCTGTATCCTGTCAGAACTTATGCTTGAATCTGATGATTCACCGGTATTATAATGGATAAAGGAATCATACTGATATAGATATACGTTAAGACCATTTTCAGTGCCAATCCAGATATTGCCTTCCTTGTCCTCTGCAAGGTCATAAATAAAGTTACCTGACAAAGATCCGGAATTTCTTGGATCTCTTTTATAGACTGTGAAGCTGTACCCGTCGAACCGATTAAGCCCATTCCATGTTCCAAACCACATGAATCCCTTGCTGTCCAGCAGCATACAGTCAATCATGTTGTGGGTAAGCCCTTGATCTGATGTCAGATATTGAAATCTGTACTTCTTTTCCTGTGCATGAAGAGAAATTGAAAAAGAAGTAAATGCAAAGAAGCAGGTTATACAGAATATATGTAAAAACCTTTTGCCCATTATTTAACTCGGTATTTACAATTTAGTAACTCTTTGTAACTAATTGCCTGTTGCCGGTCGCCGTCAATACCCTGACGCCTGTCCGTCCTTCCTCGATTCTGAAGCCCCGAACCATACCTTGTTCTTACTGTCCCACATTATTGCCTGGTATCCTCCGTATCCTCCCAGATCCCATTGTACTGTGTGTCCCATCGACATCAATTTCTGAATGACTTCTGTTCTGAAGCCGCTCTCAAGAAGAAGAACTCCGCCGTCAGTCATCTGCTGACCTGTAGGTTCCGAAGATCCTGTATGATGCATACGAGGAGCATCGCCTGCCTCCTGAAGATTCATCTTAAAGTCAATAAGGTTAACGACGATCTGAACATGCCCCTGTGGCTGCATGTCGCCACCCATTACTCCGAAGCTTACCCAGGGTTTTTTATCTTTTGTTATAAAGGCGGGGATTATCGTCTGAAATGGTCTCTTACCCGGGGCATAAACATTTGCATGGCCCTTCTCGAGACTGAACATCTCACCCCGGTCCTGCAGAACAAAACCGAGTCCGGTGGGACACATTCCTGATCCCATTCCCCGATAGTTGCTCTGGATCAGAGAGACCATATTCCCATATTTGTCGGCAACGGTGAGGTAAACAGTGTTTCCTGCCTCGAGCACTCCTGCATTATAAACTTTTGCAGCTTTCTGCGGATCAATAAGTTTCCTTCGCTCATCTGCATATTTCTTTGAGATAAGCTGTGTTACCGGAACAGATGAGAACAAAGGATCAGTATAATACCTGGCACGGTCCTCAAATGCCAGCTTCTTTGCTTCCGTGAAGAGGTGCATGTATTCGGCTGAGCCGAAGCCCATGGCAGCAAGATCATATCCCTCAAGTATGTTCAGCATCTGGAGTGCGGCTATTCCCTGACCGTTTGGAGGAAGTTCCCAAACTTCATATCCCCGGTAGTTTGTGCTTACCGGTTCCACCCATTCGGAATGGTGACGTGAAAGATCGTCAAAGGACAGAAAGCCTCCCTGTTTCTTCATAAAGGCATCTATCTGGTGGGCGATGGTGCCCCTGTAGAATTCATTTCTGCCTCCTTTGACAATTTTCTCAAGAGTATTTGCGAGAAGCGGATTTTTAAATATCTCGCCTTTGGAAGGTGCTTTTCCGCCAGGCATGTAAACCTCTTTGATATTCGGGTACTCCTTGAGGGTGCTTGTTCCCCTCTCAAGATAGTATGCAATGACTTCTGTTACCGGAAAGCCTTCGCGTGCATAGTTTATTGCAGGTTGAAGTATATCCTTCATAGGCAACCGGCCAAACATATCGTGAATCTCATACCATGCGTCGACACAGCCTGGAACTGAAACGGGAAGTGGACCATAGGAAGGAATAAACTCATATCCGTTATCCAGGAAATATTCCAGCTTCAATGACCTGGGTGACCTGCCGCTGCCATTCAACCCGTAAAGCTTTCCCTTATCAGCACTCCATATTATAGCAAAGAGATCGCCACCGATACCTGCTCCTGTGGGTTCAACAACACCAAGAACAGCATTCGCTGCAATTGCTGCATCTATTGCATTTCCACCCTTTTTCAGAATATCAAGAGCTACCTGGGTTGCAAGAGGCTGGCTGGTCGCAGCCATTCCGTTGCGGGCTATCACCTCGGACCGTGTTGCAAATTCGTGTCCGGTAATCCGGTCCTGCGAAATTGCAGTGACAAAATTGCATAATGCTATAAATAAGGACAAAACCCTTTTCATTGTAGTTCAGATTATAGTACAAAGGTAAACAACCGGAGAGACTATTTTGCCATTGCCTTTGCTTTTAATTCAGCAGGCATCTTTTCTATAGCATAGCGCAGAGATGTTCTCGGCATGGTCGCTTTTTTTCTCATTACGTAATTGAAGACCTCCTCCTGATGAGACTGGCTTGCAGCCTTTAACATCCAGCCATAGCCTTTCTGCACCATATCGTCGGGATCGGAATGAAGAGTGTCAGCTATCTCGAATATATCTTCAAGGAAAAGACCCTTTCTTGCCGGAACTATCAGTGAGACTGCCGAGGCTCGCTTTACCCATCGGTTTTCTGATTTTGCCCATCTCTTCAGGCCTGAAAGGAATGATGGATACATTTCAATGAAAGTCCCCACTGTATGATTGCAAAGAGTATCGCATGCCGCCCAGTTGGTTACATATGCATTTAACCATTTTTCAAATGTCCTGAAGTCATCCGGAATGAACTGTTTTCTGATATTGTACGACCACATGCAGGCAATACCGGCTTCTTCCATGAACCCCGACTGCCATAATTCTTCACATAAGGAAAATATTTCTGATTTTGTCTTCGCAGGCAGCGTTCTGTAATATGCCTTGCTTATTTCAGTTACCAGAGCTGATTTAAGGCCATAGATCTTTACGCTTTCCTTAAAAAATTTCTCTCCCTGCATTCTGGTCTTTTCATCTGCTTTGCTTATCAGTTCGTGCCTGACGATATCGATAGTTTTACTCATCTTAATTGTTTTTCTGACCTCTTTGGCATTATTTCAGATACTTCCAGAATTTTTGCTCTGATAGTCTGAGATCCCTTCTTTTCTTTCTCTCAAACAGCCAAAAGAGAAGAGCAGCTAGAAAACCTGCGGCTATAATACCAGCAAGTAGAACCCTGATTATTCCTGATACTGCAGGATCACCGGCAGCAACTGCTATATTATCGGCAGGCAATGTACCCTCAGCAATCTTATTCCCTACTTCAATATTGAATATGTTTTTTACAAAGAACAGTGAAAAAAATGCAAGCAATCCTGACATGACAGGAGTTGCAAGCCATCCCAATGCAATTCCACCAAGAAGCTTGAAGTTAATGTTTCTTGCCCCCTTGTAAAGGCCGATACCTATCACACAACCTACTATTACCTGTGAACTCGAAACTGGTACCATTGGAATAGGAGGGAGCCCTATGCGGGCACAAATTGACGATAGCCAAGAAGAGGAAAAAATAAAAAGAACCAGGGATGCTGCCAGAACAACCACCATTGCGCCCTCCGAAGATAGTTCAACGATATTCCCTCCAATAGTCTCCATTACTTTCTTCGAGTAAGTTATTATTCCAACTGCAATTGCAAGTCCTCCAAGCAAAAAAAGCTGCTGGCTCGATGAAAGGAAGAATAATCCAAGATCGAGAGGCTGAAGGTTGAATGCCGGTACAAAGACACCCATTACGTTCGCAATATTGTTGGCTCCGAGACTGTATGCTCCGAAAGCTCCTACAATTATGAGCCCGGCCCTGATATAAGACTCGAACCTGATAAGATGAACCTTGGATGCCTTTTTGATCTTATTTATTAAAATAAAAAGCAGAATCGCAAACCCTGCTCCAAGTATTGGTCCGGTGACCCAGGTGATAACAATCTTTGAAAGTGTTCCGGAGTCAGTCCTGTTGCCGGTAAAAATGTTCCAGCCGATAATTGCCCCTACAATAGCCTGGGTTGTTGAGACCGGAAGAGCGAGCTTGGTCATTACGTAAATTGTAACAGCGGCGGCAAGAGCAAGCGTAAAAGAACCTCCTAAAGCATTGACAGCACCAAGTTTTCCAAGCGTCTGGGTGGCACCCTCGCCCTGAATGACTGCTCCGAATATCACTGCAATGGATGCAATGATGGCCGCATTGCGAAAAGAGACCATTTTTGAACCTACGGCTGATCCGAAGACATTGGATGCATCATTTGCCCCGAGGGACCATCCGAGAAAGAGACCGCTTGTCAGGAAAAACAGGATCATATTGTTTTAGAAAATAATCTGTTAATTATTTAATAGACTCACGGCTCACGACGGACGACTCATGGAAAAATATTTATTGTTTCTGCTTTGAGTCGAGTGTCTTGCGCCTTGCGTCGTTCTACATCACTATTTTTATCGCCATTGCAGACAGTAGATCTGCTGCAGTTTGTGCTTCATCGGAAATACTTTCAATATGATGAACTATATACCTGAGATGTGCTTTGTGAGCAAGATCCATCTCCTTCATCTCCTGGAATATGCGTCGTTTCGTACTCATCGAAAGCTTATCGGTCTCGCTCTCAAAATAATAGACCTTTAGAAGCTTTTCCCTGACAGTGTATGGAGCCCTGAAATAAGCTCGAGCTGCCGGTATAAGTTCCTCTGCACAGGTTGCTGATGTCTCTGTAAGACTTATAAAATCCTTGTTCAGCGACTCAGGGATTTCAGGCTGCTCAAGTTCAATCTCGCTTAGCGACCTTTTAACCGAATCAATTATTTCATCGAGGCCTTCGATAAGCTTGCTGACATCCTCCCTGTACTGCGGAAGGATAGAATGTGTTATCATTTCATTTTCAATCTCGCGTTGCAACCTGTCAGCATTGTTTTCAAGGGTATCGACTTTCTGAATATGGCTTCTGAATGCATCCATGTCTTTTGTGAGGTACGATTTTATGCCTTCACGGAAGACCAGCAAACCGAGCTCGATATTGTCAAAAAACTCATCTATCTTAAGGATCAGGTTTCTTGTTGTTCTTGTAAAAAGCGCCATAGGAAGTCAGAATTAAATAAGTGTGTAATTTGAATTTATTGAATGTAATTCATATCCCGGTAAAAAGTTTTTTTTTCATCCTTCATATAATCTCAGGATGAACAGCAATTGATGAATAACGGACTATTTACAGGCTTTAAATGAGGCTCTGGTTTTCAATAAAAGATCTACCCAGATGAAGATCAGAAGTGGCAGGACTATAACTATGAGCTTGTTATAATTAAACGCATTGCTGAAATTAAAGTGTAAAGCTGAAAGCACTGCCCTTGTCATTCCGCATCCATAGCATTCTCTTCCTGTTATTAATTTAAAAAGACAGATAGAGTGTTGTTTTTCCAGCCACTGGAGTGGAATAATAAAAAGGACAGCAGGAATTAAAAGAATCCCTGCTATCTTAATCTTTAGGTATTGTACATTATTTTTTGACCAGTAAATTGCCTTTTGCATCCTTGAAGCTTCCTACAATAATCATTATAAGGTCGATAAGAGCCCATATACCACAACCACCCAGAGTCAGCAACTGGACAATAGCTATGCCAGTATGGCCTGTATAAAACCTGTGGATTCCAAGTCCTCCGAGAAAGATACAAAGCAAAAGAGCTGTAAGCCAGTCTTTGCTTTCACCTGTAACCGGATTATCTGCTTTAAGGGCAACGCCGCATTTCATACAAATTGTTGCTCCGGGTGTTGTTTCTGCTTTACAGTTCGGGCAAAATTTATTCCCGGCATTTGGTGGCGTTCCGCAAGCTACACACATAACAGCTTTTTCAGAAACTTCATTTCCGCAATTCCTGCAATACATAACTTAGTTAATTTTAATTATCCTACTCATAAGGCTTTTCGGTCACGCCCCGTTTAATGGTTTCTGGACTCCGGGTTAATCAGTTATTCAAAAAATGCTTTCTGAAAGATAATAAAAATTAGTCTTGTGTACATTTTTGTTAATATGATTTTCCTGGCCGACCAAAATTATTTTTCAAGTTTTACTGAAAACTGAATGGCAAAACTCAGAATTCAATAATTTTCTCTACTCTGTTCGATCTGAGATACTGTTTAAGGATCACCTGTATATCTTGATTGTCGGCTAAAGGCTTAATGCACTCATGAAGGGCGGTGAGACCGAATCCCATGTCGTTTATGTTGAAATACCCATAACCGGAATATTTTCCATTGACCATTTTAACGGCGCATCTTTCTTCAGTTTCCCTGCCTTTGTCAATTATGAAAAAATTGCGACGGGCAAATACAAATTCTTCTATTGCCTGCGATGCCCGCTCATTGTACTTTTCAGGAGTTTCCTTCCCGCAGCAGGCTCCTTTGCATATACCTACATGATACTGGAAACAGGGCCCGCCTGTCTCGTACAGACCTGAAAGCCCCTGGCACAGATTGTGAGCTGT
Organism: Bacteroidales bacterium; assembly: GCA_003142255.1. Lineage (GTDB taxonomy): Bacteria > Bacteroidota > Bacteroidia > Bacteroidales > VadinHA17 > LD21. Next base: position 124,751 of record PLLO01000016.1, read on the forward strand.
CACAAGCGATTCAAGCCTGCCTTTGGCCTTTTCGCGTGAAGTCAGCAGCGACAGCGGCTCGTCATCGGAATTGGCGGGACCATAACTGAAATTTATATACCCATTCCTGTCAGTAAAGCTGTAAATACCCCATTGAAACGACGATCTTTTCTGAGCCCTGTTATAGAAAGGCTTGCTTTCCTTTATCTCCAATGATTCCTTCAGAAGTGCAATGAGCTCGCTGCCTGTAAGCTCCCAACCGATATCCGCTATCAGGTCGCGCATCTCCATGGCCCGGTTGGTAGTATTGTTCGACAGATGGGTGTCTATCCGCTGCTTCAGGTTCCGGCTCTTGCCAATGTAAATGAGCTCCCCCGATTCGTCGTAAAAGTAATAGACCCCCGGCTCTTCAGGTATGGCATCAAACTTAGCAGTATCAAGCTTTGGGTTAAGTTTTGATACCCGTGTATTTTTTATCAGGCTTGATCTCTTTCCGTTTATTTCCTTGTCTTTTTCGAGGATAATCTCAAAGAGCTTTACGGTGGCCAGGGCATCGCCTGCTGCCCTGTGACGACCGTTGATGACGATCTTAAGGTCCCTGCATATATTTCCAAGGCTATAGGAGCGATGCCCTGAGATCAGTTTCCTGCTTAAGGCTACCGTATCAAGCAAATTCCTCTTGTAATTAAATCCGAGTGATTTGAATTCCTGTCTTATAAAAGAATAATCGAACCTGGCATTATGGGCTACAAATGTTCTTCCCTCTGTAAGCTCCACAACTGTTTTTGCAATTTCAAAAAAACGGGGAGCATCCTCAACCATTTCGTTAGTGATTCCAGTAAGGTTGGTAATGAAATATGGAATATTTTTTTCAGGGTTTACAAGGGAGACGAATTCACCTGTAATCTTTTCACCATCGTGAAGATAAATTGCAATTTCGGTAATCTTTTCATTGATTGCGCTGCCTCCTGTTGTCTCAATATCAATGATTGCATACATAAAAACTGACCTTTGCCTTTTGTTCCACGAATATAAACAGAAATGAGGCAGTGTTGTTATAAGTTTGTATTTTTGTTGAAATGGAATCGGCATGAATGAGTGTTTCGGAAAAAAATTAATACTGAACGGAAAGCTTGAATCAGCAGATCTGTTCGATAATTCGTTTATTTACGAGGGTAATTCAATATATGAAGTCATACGCATGGTCAAAGGAAGCCCGGTATTCTTTTACGACCACATGGAACGGCTTGCAACAAGCGTCTCTCTCCAGAAGAAAAAAATGCTTGCAGATGCGGAAACCCTGAAAAAAGATATTATACGACTCTCAAAATCAGAAAAGAAAAAAGAGATAAACCTTAAAATTGTATTCAATTATAATAAAGGTGAGGAAAATTACCTTATCTATTTCATTGAGCCTATTTACCCCACTGAGGATCAGTACAGGAACGGAGTTAAGGGTATCCTTTTCTATGCCGAGCGGAAAGATCCGGAATCGAAAGTTATCAATCATAAATTAAGGTCTTCAATCTTTCATAAGCTTATTCTCGAGGGTGGTTATGAAGCAATCCTTGTAAACGAAAACGGGGTAATTACTGAAGGCAGCAGATCGAATATCTTCTTTTTTAAAAACGATGTATTATACACTGCTCCGGACAATATGGTTTTGGGCGGAATTACCCGCAAGCATATTCTCGATATCTGCGCCAAAAACGATATCACAGTTAAAATGGTGTGTCTGAAGGCAGCTAAGCTATCTGAATATGAAGCTGTATTTATGACCGGCACTTCGCCCATGGTGCTGGCATTCAATAGTATAGATGACAAGAAATTCAAGGTAAGAGTACCTGTCATCGAAAAGCTAAGGCATCTGTATATTGGAAGGGCCGAAGAGAGCATCGCCGGTTTTAGGATTGGAAACCCTGATCGGACAGGAATAAAGTAATTTTAAATAAATTAATAATTATGGCAAATATCAGGAAACTTAAGAAGGCTGTTGATTCACAGGTTTATGAGGTGATATCAGATTGTTTTACCTGGACTGAATTAAACCAGGGCAAAAAATCCGAGGTTGTGGATGGCATTATCTCGGATGCAGTTAATCTCAGGAACGAACTCATAAACAGGATTAATAACGCGGATCCTTCGGCCGACCCGAAAGGAGTTAAAGCTCATTATCAGCTGATTGGAAAAGACCTGGCTTCAGGCATCGATTCGCTGTTTGGCCGGCTCAGTTCTGTATCGACGAAGAAAAAGAAGTAAAGTTCCTGTAAATAGAGGTGCCGCATCCAGTGCAATTCCCTTTCTTGTCGAGGTTCTGGATATTAATGTTGTAGCCCGACCTTTTTGTGACAATTTTGCCACACTTCGGGCATCTTGTATTCTGGCCGTTCTCAGACTCAATGTTCCCGGAATATACATAATTCAGATGTTTCGTTGCCGTCTCTGCCAGTCTTTTAATAGTATCCTTCGGTGTAGCAGGGTCTTCTCTTTTGAACATCGGGAAATATCTGCTCAGGTGAAGCGGAGTATCCCTGCCAAGCTCACCTGCTATCCATTCTGATTCGTATTCCATTTCCTTTTCATCGTCATTCTGTCCCGGGATAACAAGTGTTGTAACTTCGAGATGCTTTCCTGAAACCGATATTTGCCTGAGCGCATTTTTGACCGGTTCAAGCTCCGCACCCACCAGATTTTTGTAAAAATCATTATTGAATGCTTTCAGATCGATGTTGAAGGCATCAGTGAATGAAATAATTTCAGCAAGAGGATCCCTGTTCACAAAACCATTTGACACCATAACTATCCGTAAGCCCTTCTTCTTTGCCTTCAATGCAACATCGCGAATGAACTCGAACCATATCACAGGCTCATTATATGTGAATGCAATTCCGATATTGTTCAGGGCCGACAATGCATCCTTCACGATTCGGTCAGGTTCAGTTTTTATGCTGAAGTCGGCCGACGAACGCTGTGAAATATTGTAGTTCTGGCAAAAATCGCATCGCATATTGCATCCGTAAGATCCGAGCGACAGGATATTAGTGCCCGGGAAGAAGTGATAGAGAGGCTTCTTTTCAACAGGATCGAGAGCATATCCCGAAATTACACCATAAGTAACCAGCTCAATGATTTCTCCATTGCGTCTCCGCGCACCGCATATCCCTGCCTTCCCCTCTGCCAGTTTGCAAAAATGAGGACATAGCAGGCATTCAACCTTACCATCATCTTTTTTTGAAAGCAACAGCATAATAATACAGTTACAGAGCAAATTTACATTTTTCATCGTCTTATATCAAATAGTTTTGCTCTTTATGCCTGATTTCAGGTATGGAATTTTATTACTTTTGAGAAAACATATAAAATGAAAAGAGGATTCTTTCCGGTTTGTGCCTTGGTTCTTTCCTTCAGTTTCCTGTACTCACCAGGCAACTCCCAGGTGGACGATACATGGAAAGCCTCGCCGGAAGCAGTGGCAAAATTATCCAGGTCTCAGCCGGACTTCAATTATTATGAAGAGAAGATTCCGGCATATACCTTGCCTGATCTCCTTGTAACATCATCCGGCAGGAAGGTTACCACGGCAAATGAATGGATGAAAGTTCGCAGGCCTGAAATACTTGAGCTTTTCCGGGAGAATATCTTTGGAAGAGCTCCGGAGACACCCTATACCAAATCGTTTAAGATCGTAAATGAAGATAAAAATGCCATGAATGGAGCGGCAACCCTTAAACAGGTTGACATAACTATTGAGTCAGAAGGAAAGTCACTGGTAATTCATCTTATTATGTTTGTTCCGAACCGGGTTAAAAAGCCTGTCCCGGCATTTCTTCTGATCGATAACAGGGGACCGGAGAACACTGATCCAACCAGAAATTTAAAGAGCGAGTTCTGGCCGGCTGAAGAGGTAATTGCCCGAGGTTACGCAATTTCGGTTTTCAGTAACTCAGATGTCGATCCCGATGACTTTGATGATTTCAGGAACGGGATACATGGCCTTCTAGACCGGGGAGTGCGTAAGCCTGATGCCTGGGGCTCGCTCGCAGCCTGGGCCTGGGGAGCAAGTCGCTGCATGGATTACTTTGAAACAGACAAGGACATAAATAATAAAAAAGTTGCTGTAGTCGGACATTCACGCGGCGGGAAGACTGCATTATGGGCCGGAGCAGAGGATCAGCGGTTTTCCCTGGTAATAGGAAATGAATCCGGCGCCGGCGGAGCTGCTCTTGCCAGGCGCAGGTTTGGAGAGACAGTAGCAAAGCTGAATTCTGGATTCCCTCACTGGTTCTGTGCAAACTATAAGAAATTTGCAGGTAACGAGGATTCCATGCCCGTCGATATGCATATGCTGCTGGCTCTCACTGCCCCTCGGGCATTATATATAGATTGCGCAAGTGACGATCTGTGGGGCGATCCAAGGGGATGCTATCTCGCCCTTTATAATGCGTTGCCTGTATTTCAGCTCTTCAACAAGAGCAGCATGGTGCCCAGGATAATGCCGCCATTGAATAAACAGGTTTTCAGCGGCCACACCGGGTTCCATATCCGCGACGGCGTTCATAATATGCTGTTGCAGGACTGGAAATGTTTTATGGATTTTGCAGATACTGTCTGGAAATAAAAATATGGAAAATACTACTCTTGTACCTGCCGGAGTGATGCACTCCGAATTTGTAAGAATTCTGAAAAAAATCGGTTTTTCTGATCCTAAAGCTGAAAAATGCGCTGAAATATTCACCTCCAATAGCATAGATGGAATCTATACCCACGGTGTCAACAGGTTTCCGAGGTTTGTAAGCAATGTGAAGAATGGGTTTTTCAAGCCTGATGCAGAACCATCCCTTATTCATTCAGCAGGTGCTCTTGAACAGTGGAATGGCAACCTTGGCCCCGGACCTCTTAATGCTGTTTTTGCAACTGACAGGGCAGGTGAGCTGGCCGACCAGAACGGAATCGGTCTTGTTACACTGGCCTTTACCAACCACTGGATGCGTGCCGGATATTACGGCTGGCAAGCTGCGAAAAAAGGATATGTATTTCTGGCATGGACAAATGCAGAAGCAAACATGTCGGCATGGGGAGCAACTGATCCTCGTCTCGGCAATAACCCTTTTGTGATCGCAGCGCCGTATGAAAATGAAGCTATCGTGCTTGACTTTGCCATGACTCAGTTCTCTTATGGCAAGATGGAATTATACAAGTCTGAAAATAAGCAGCTTCCTTACGCCGGTGGATTTGACACGAAGGGACAACTCACAAAAGATCCGGGCGAGATCCTGCTGTCGTGGCGGGCGCTTCCGATCGGTTACTGGAAAGGAGCAGGGCTTGCGCTGCTCCTCGACATCCTTGCTGCTGTACTGTCAGGTGGACGCTCTACAGCAGAAATAACCGGGAGCAAAAAGGAAACCGGGGCTGAGTACGGAGTATCGCAGGTTTTTATTGCAATTAACCTGAAAAGGCTTCATAACTACCCGTCGATAGGAGATACAACCCGTCAGATTATAGATTTTCTTCATCAGTCAGTCCCTGAAAATGAGAACAGCTCTATACGATACCCTGGTGAGAATGTGCTGAATGTTCGAAAGCATAACCTTGAAGCCGGTATCCCTGTAAACAAAAAGGTCTGGAACGAGATAATTGCTTTGTGATGAATTAGAACAGGTTTACCTTTCTTTGGCTTATGACAGATAAATTCATGTCATGAAGTTGGAGTAAGTTAGTTTGAGATTCCTCATTTCTCCGCCTGACGGCGGATCCATTCGGAATGACAATTCATTTATAAATAAAGGGGGAAAGGGAAGGCGATTCGCCTGAGCGAATCGCCTTCCCTTTCCCCACTAATCTAAAAAACCATTGTCATTCCGAGCGTCAGCGAGGAATCTTCCTCTCTCTGCCCTGGGTGCCTTGCTTAGTGTAACTAGATATCTGTACCGTTGTACCTTTGCCCCGTTAATTAGATCTCCTCTTTCTTTTCTTCGACAGGAATAGAATTCATCTCGGCAAAATCGACAATTTCATCTTTAACGGGGTTAATGATCTCAGTGTTTGACAGGCCGAAACGGAAAATAATCTTTTTATGTTTTTTGAGTCTGAAAAGTATGCTTAGTGGGAATATTTCAATTGCATCAAGATCACCTGCCCTGAGTTCTATTTTTGGAAGGAATGAATTCTGTTTCAGGACAATCTTTTCAGGACCGGTTTCAATATATCTTTCAGTTTTTCCAAAGCCGGCAAGAATCTGGTAAGCTCCAAAGCTAATAAGGAAAACAATAGTTATCCACAGGGTACTGTCGCTCTTAAGTGACATTACATTATGCATTAACCATAAGATGGCTGTTGCAATACAGATTATTCCGAACACGATCTGGATTATTTTAATTGCATGCGTATTCTCCTTAGCATCAAGTAAAAAATATTTCTTCTCCATTTTAACCTGGTTTGAGTCACTATTTACCGGTGGATCCGGCATCCTGCGAAATAATAATTATTAAGGCAAGATAGATTAAAATTGAATTAATTATTAATTTTAAAGATCATAAAAAATTAAATCTACCTGAAAATGAAAGAAGATTCAAAAAACATTACCCGCCGGACATTTATCGGAACTACCGGTGCGGTTGCAGCAGGTTTGACCATATTGCCAAGTTCAGTGATAAGCGGCCTTGGCAAGAAAGCCCCGAGCGACAAGCTTAATATTGCAGTTGTCGGTATTGGTGGAATGGGAAATTCAAACATTAAAGCTGTTAAAGGAACAGAAAATATCGTTGCCCTCTGCGATGTCGACTGGGATTATGCGAAACACGTTTTTGACGAGAACCCTGATGCGAAAGCTTACTGGGACTGGAGGAAAATGTACGACGAAATGGGCAAATCGATCGATGCGGTTATTGTAGCAACTGCTGACCATTCCCATTGTATTGCAGCATCAACTGCTATGACAATGGGCAAGCACGTTTATGTTCAGAAGCCTCTTACCCATTCGGTTTATGAATCAAGGCTTCTTACAAAACTTACTGTATCCCAGAAAGTTGCAACACAGATGGGAAACCAGGGATCATCCGGTGAAGGCGTAAACCTAACTGTCGAATGGATACGGAACGGCGAGATAGGTGAAATAAAGAAAGTAGAAGCTTTCACCGACAGGCCCATTTGGCCCCAGGGACTCAATCGTCCCGCAAAAGGGGAATGGGTTCCTGAGACTCTTAACTGGGATCTTTTTATCGGCCCGGCTCCGATGCGTCCTTACCACAGCATGTACACTCCATGGAACTGGAGAGGTTGGTGGGACTTCGGCACAGGTGCACTTGGCGACATGGCTTGCCACATAATGCATCCGGTGTTCAAATCACTCAAGCTGAAATACCCGATCAAAGCTCAGGGAAGTTCAACTCTTTTGTTAACTGACTGCGCTCCCAATGCTCAGATGGTCAAGCTTACATACCCTGAGAGAGTTGCTCCAAAGGGCTCAAAAATCAAATATCCTGAGGTTGAAGTAATATGGTATGACGGCGGCATTCAGCCACCTAAGCCTGCTGGCTGGCCTGCCGGAAAGAATATGAATGATTCAGGAGGAGGTGTTATATTCCATGGAACAAAAGATAAACTGATTTGCGGCTGCTACGGAGTAAATCCATGGTTACTGTCAGGAAGAGTTCCTGTTGTTCCTAAAACAGAGCGCAGGCTTCCTGATAATGTTTCTCATGAAATGGATTGGGTACGCGCATGCAAAGAGAGTCCTGAATCACGCATCAATTCAAAATCAGATTTCTCTGAAGCAGGTCCTTTCAACGAAATGGTTGTAATGGGTGTTCTGGCAGTTCGTCTCCAGGGTCTTAACAAAGAGCTTGAATGGGATGGCGAAAAAATGGCATTCAATAATATCAGTGATACTGATGTTCTTCAGATAGTCCTTGAGGATAAATTCTCGATCAAGGATGGTCACCCGACATTTGAAAGACCTATGCTAAAGCTCAACGCCAAACAGTTTGCTTCAGAAATGATCAAGCATAACTATCGCAAGGGCTGGTCATTGCCTGACATGCCGGCATAGTATTGAATATTAAACATTTAATTTATTTAATTATGAAATATGTAACTATCTTATTTGCCTGCCTGGTCGTAATCGGGCTTGCAACATCTTGCAAAGTAAAAGAGAAGACAGCTAAATCAGCTGATCAGGGCTTTGTTTCAATTTTCGACGGTAAGACCGCAAATGGCTGGAGAGGATACAATAAACCGGCTTTTCCTGCAACTGGATGGGAAGTAATTGACGGTACTCTTCATTGCATCGGCTCCGGTGCAGGTGAAGCAGGAGGGGGCGGAGGCGATATCATCTACGATAAGAAACTGAGCAACTTCGAGTTATCACTTGAATGGAAAATCTCTGAAGGCGGAAACAGCGGGATATTCATCCTTGCACAGGAGATACCGGATACCCCTATTTATGAGTCTTCTCCGGAAATGCAGATCCTTGACAATGAAAGGCACCCCGATGCCAAGCTTGGCAAGAACGGGAACAGGATGGCTGGTTCACTTTATGACCTGATACCTGCAGTACCACAGAATACAAAACCGGCCGGACAATGGAACAAGATAAGTATTATATGCTACCAGGGTACGGTGGTTTATAATCAGAACGGCGCGAATGTTGTTGAATATCATCTCTGGACTGACGCCTGGAAGAAGATGGTCGCAGACTCCAAATTCAAAGATTGGCAGTGGTTTATCAATATGGCAAAAGAAGGATATATCGGATTACAGGATCATGGCAATGACGTCTGGTTCCGTAATATTAAGCTCAAAATGATGTAATTAACTTGCCCCCCATCCCCCCTGAAGGGGGGTTAAAACGGAGCCAGGTATTAATGTCTGGCTCTTTTTATTCTCAGTTTGCTTGAATATGGGTTAAATATAGTCAACTAAATTTTATTGATTTTCAGGCCCCCTTCAGGGGGTCGGGGGGCTACCTTTTAATCCGATCTCCTCAGCAACTGCCCTCATCCCCATTATGCAATCGGTTATCAGGTCATCAAGGCTTACGCCCAGCATGGCAGCACCTTTTTCAATCACCGATCTGTCGACCCCGGCAGCAAATCTTTTATCACTCCACTTTTTTTTAACTGATCTTGACTCCATATCAAGAACGCTCCTTGAAGGTCTTACGAGCGCGCTCGTTGCTACAAGTCCGGTAAGCTCATCAATTGCATATATTGTCTTTTCGAGTCTTGTAACAGGCTCTATATCCGTGACGAGGCCCCAGCCATGACTCAAAACAGCCCTTATATAATCTTCAGGCCATCCGTTCTCTTCAAGGATCTTTTTGGTCATGGTGCAATGCTGCTCAGGATACATTTCATAATCGAGATCATGAATAAGTCCGATGATACCCCATTTTTCCTGGTCTTCGCCTGATTTTACCGCCATGTATCTCATCACACCCTCGACGGCCAGAGCATGCCTGTAAAGGCTTTCTGACTTGTTGTATTTTCTGAATAGCTCAAGGGCATCTTCCCGTGTCGGTTGATTTGAAGGCATAATTATATTATAATATGATATGATATGATTGAAACTGACTGTACTCTATTTTATTTTAACGACAGGTATGGTTTGGGTCTTGCTGCCAAACCTTATTCTGAGATAATAAACCGCGGGCCCTATTTTCAGATCACTGATCGTAATGACATTCCTTCCTTCAGTGATCTCCTTTTCGAAATCAGTTATAAGCACACCCATTGTACTCGTAAGGGTGAAATGTGCACTGGTGTCTGCATTGGAGTTGATCGTAATCTGAAATTCATCTGTAAACGGGTTCGGACTTACCGTTAATGGCTCCAGAATATCGGTATGCACGATAACTGTCCTCACTGTGTCGTTCTTAAGATAAACATCATTATTATTAAAGCTATAGGCAGTGATTTTAAAAATACCATAATGGGTGAGGTCTGCCGGTTTTTTAAATGTAACCGTCACGGTGTCAAAGGGTACAAGACGCTGGTCAAAATACTGGCTGACAGGCAGAAGGTCATTGATTGTGTAGGCCAGATTAAAACCTTTTATCGTATCAGGTGCCACATTAAGCAATTTAACAACCACAGGTTCTGAACCCATGGTCTCTTTCTTAACCGGTGAAACAATCCTCACAGCAAGTATGTCTTTTGATATATATCTTACTGAGCTTGACCGAGAAAAATCTATCATATCGACCATTGCCATGTCCGACCCGGCTGAAACATTGCCGTCTTTGGAATAGATCCATTCCATCTTATTATACCCGGCAGGTACAAAAATAACGGCATTTGTCCAGGGGATTTCACCCGATTTTCTGAAATTGGAAACAACAACGTCATTGAGCTTGAAAGTGAGATAGTCATAGCCTGATTCAGAGGAAACTTTGTACCAGAATTTAAGTGAATCGGGAGCATCGTAATATGTCTTGATTACCAGCGAAGATGACTGGTTATGGGTTATGGAACCTGACTGGGCGGCTATCCTTCCGTCATAAGGATCAACGGCATTCAATTTCCAGGGGATGGTGCTTCTGTTGATCCATGGAAATGCGCGGAACGTGGATGATTCAAATGACTCCTGGATTTGTCCAACCTTGAACGAAAAATCCTTATTTATATTGATTGATCCGCAGTTTAACTGGGTCAGTAGATTAATGGAAGTCCCAATACTGGTATTCTCTGAAAGCTTAACAGGTACAGTGACATTAGTGGTTGATTCTGCAGTCAGCTCGCCGGAATTTTTAGTAGGCGGCTCCAGAAGAGTAAGATCCTGTGATGCAGAACTGATGGTAAACAATCCTGAAGAGCTGCTGGTTCCAAGGTTGCTGATATTGAAGACAAGATTTACGGTTTCCCCCGGATCAGGAACACAATTGCCGTTTCCAGTAACCGAATCATCAATAATTAATCCGGTTATATCGAGTTTTGGAGCATGTGTACATATATCGATCTTATATCTTTTCTCTCCAATGGCATCCTTTAAAACCAGATCAATTGTGATCACTCCAAGGTCAGGTACATTCCCGGAAATTATAAGTGGAAACAAATTGTTTAGGATCGCTTCTCCTCCTGCTGACAGTGTACCTATCATAACCGAATCGCTCAAAATCGAAACCCATGGCGAGGTTGACGATATCTTTGCAAAAAGACCGCTTACCGGGTGAGTTCCCGAATTGGAGACTACAAGGTTTAGCATAATTCCTTCACCAAAGTCGGCTAAACCATCATTATTGCCTGCTGAATCAGTTATACCGGAACTTTTCAGGTTTACAAATTCTTTATGGTTATCTGAAATATATATTTTCTTTATCAGAGGTTTCCTGTTCTGACCTGTAATTATAATGAGGCAGGAATCATTTGATAAACTAGGGAGATCAAGGCTTACAGATCCTGAAGCGCTTGCAAAGGAAGCATCCCATAGCGTATCGAAATGTGAAACGGCTATGTAAGAAAATGGTTCTGAAACCAGCGAAAACTTAGTAAGATTATTTGGAAGGGTGTCAGGAAGCGCAATACTAAAAGAATCGGGCTGGCTTATTATCGGTATCACGCTCGGATCGCCGATGAGGTTGTAGGTCTCCCAGTAAGATTTCTTTCTCGGACTTGTACTTGCACTTACAGAAAGGTTGCCAGCAAAATTCACCTGTCCCATCGTTATATACCAGTCAGAGGCTGCTTCGCCATGGGTATGGAAAAGCCGATCCAGTGCACCCAGACCTGTTGTCTCGTACGTGGGATTACTGGCTATGGTTCCTACGCCTACAGCCCAGTAATAATCTTCATCCCAGTAAGAACTAACTGAACAACCTATAAAACCGATTGCTCCTTTATCCTGCGACGTGACCATTTTGTTCCCAAAAGATCCAGTGGTATAGAAAGATGCTGTTTCACAAGCGTTACTTATTATAAATGGATACATATCCTTGTTGACAAAGTTAGTAATATCACTTGTCGTTATAGAAGGACCAAGCCATGCGTCATAAACCCCATGCCCGGTATAGTTCAAAAATGAAATGCCTTTATTTATGATCTTTATTATTGAATCTCTTGTTGAAGAAGGAAATGGATAATAAAAGTGATAACCATTAATCCGGTTCGCTGGATTAAAGTAGTTGGTAAGTCCGTAATATGCCTGCCCGTTAGTATAATTTTCGTGATCGCTGTCACCTCCGGCAGTGATAAGGGCATTATCATAAAATTTATTGGAAGCCTTGAAGTCAAACTTCTCATATTGAATTATTTTGTTCAGAACTGTTTTTACCTCAGTGGTGTCCTTTACTGGCAGCCTTCCTTCAAACATATCGGGAATATAATCACCGTTTCCGTCAAATTCTCCATAGTACATATCGGTGCTATAATTTCCACCTGAGTAATACGGGATTCTTGAAACGTCACCAAGAATGAGAAGATACTCAGGAGGAGGGTTGTCAGCAGTCGACGAATTATAAATGTTTGTCAGCGTGTTCTTTATGGCGGTATAGTTGTCGCCTGCAAATGCAGCACCCTTGTACAGGACCTCAACACGGAATCCCTTCTGTGTCTTCCACTTTACAAACGGCTTTATCTGTTTCCTGAATGCAGTATCGGTAAGTATTATCATTCTAACCGGTTTATCTGAATAGCCGGGTACCACATTTTCGGGATTATAATTGAGAACACCTTTGCCGATAGTCTCACTAAAAAGTCTTGATTCAGGTATTGCTGATTTGGATGAAGCTTTCCCGTCAGGCACAAAGGTTATTTCAATTTTCATTGAAGTGATAACCGAAAGCCGGTTCGAATGAGGGTTATATCTGACCGGTGAAATAATGACGCTTGCGAGCTTCTTATGCCTTACAATTCCAATCGGTTCTATTCTTACCGTATCTGAATTAAGGTAATCCCTGACAGCATATGTACTTTTATCCAGTGTAAAAGGATGTCTTCTCTGCAGACTATCTTTGGTTTCACCCTCCTGAACCGGGTATAAAAAGCCTCTGATCCGTTTCCTTGAAGGCTTCATTTCTGTGGTACTCACGCCGGAGATCATCGTTTTGCATGAATATCCTTCCGGAACCTCTATAAGCCGGCTTAAAACCGGAAGTTCAGGTTTCCCTACTTCCGAAGTCGGTATATGACCGGGTATACTTGCCCTGAAATAAGTTCCGTCAATAGTTGTGAATGACTTAAGATTAAGCTCTGATAATGTGTAGTTTATGATAAGAGAGTGGTCAGTTGATACAACAGTATTTTCCTTGCCGCCAGGGTTGAATGAATATCTGAAACTCCTGGAAGTCTGACCCGCCACAGTGGTGGCAAAAGCCATAAAAAGGACAAGTAATTTTACTTGTTTAAATTTCCCTAAACGCATCAGTGTTAAATAATTAACGCTGTACCTAAATTCCCGGAGCAAGTTATTAAAAATTCAACATAAAACGAATGTTAGGATAATAAATTTGATTAAAATAATAAGATTCGTATTTTTATAGTTAATTTGATTGACGAACATAAAAAACGATATGAAAAGATTCGCCGTTTTTTTGATAGTGAACCTTCTTTTTACCGTATTGCCCGCACAGGTAAATAAGTTTGGAACTCCTCTTTCTAAAAGTTACCCTATGCAGGTAACGCAAGGCTCAGAGAATAACTATTGTATAACAAAAGATAAATTCGGGGTAATTTATTTTGGCAATGATAACAATCTTGTTCTGAGATTCGATGGCAGCAAATGGTCAACTATACCGCTTAATCCTGAAAATGAAACCTTCGTCAGGGCACTTTGTGCCGATGACAAAGGAATAATATACCTGGGAGGAGCCAGTGAATTCGGATATATTGAACCTGACTCTACCGGAAAGCAGGTTTATGTTTCTTTGACCGGACGAATTGCAACAGCTGCAGATATTACTTATGCTGGGAAGGACACTTCTATTACTCAGGGAAGTGCAGATTTTAAGTTTTCGATCGGGGAAATTCAATCAATTATAATCAATAATTCGATAGTCTATTTTATGAGCCGCAGGAGCCTCATCATTTATGATACGAATAATGACAGCCTCAGTTATGTTAACCTGAGGGAGCTGGGCTACAGGCAATTTGAGAGGATGTTCTTAATTGAGGGCAAGATAATGCTCGGGAGCAATGTATTTGGATTATTTGAGTATACGGGAGGGAAAATAGTTCAGATGCCGGGTGGTGAGTTTTTCAAACTGAAGACGTGTTTGTCAATTCTTCCATTTTCAGATAATGAAGTCATTGTCGGGACTGATAAAGCAAGTATATACCGTTACAATTTTTCCACAGGGGTAGTTGACAGCAGCTTCGTTGATCCTGATATGTTCAAAACATTTAAGAATGGCCGTATTTACAACGGAGTCAGACTCCTTACGGGCGATTTTATCTTTGGCACGATGGACGATGGCTTGTATGAATTTGATAAGACCGGCAAATATATTGGACACTGGACTGCACAGAACACGAACATGCTCGACAATTCAGTTTACGCTCTATATACAGATTCAAAAGTAAATTCGGAATTGTGGATATGCACCACGGCTTCGATAACTAAAATCTACGTAAACCTGCCGTTTACTGAGATTTCCGAAAAGGAGGGTATTAAGGGCAGTATAAACAGCTTCTGCAAATTCAGTGGTTCGACCTATGTGGCAACCAACATTGGCTTATTCAAGAGCATGGTTACTGATTCCGGAACTGTTGTCTATAAGTTGTTCAATAACATTTCATCTGAAATATTTCCTTTGATAAAAGCCACAGTTGAAAAGGATAGCTTCCTCCTGGCAGGAAGTATTGATGGTGTTTACAGGATCGACAAAAACGGAATCATATCTATTATCAAAGGTAATAAGATCATAACAGATCTTGAAACAATCAGGATCGGATTTATAGCAAGAAGTATCCTTCAGTCTAAAATAAAGCCAAATAGATTCTATTTCGGAAAAAAAGCCCAGGGACTTATTACTCTTGATTTTGAAAACGGCCGCTGGAAACATATCAATAACATTTCCGGGGCTGATGGGATGGTCCTTTATATGAGCGAGCTGGACAATGGCGACCTTATCCTGATGTATAAGTACCCTGACGGTCTGTATAAGGTGCCTTTCAACGGTACCCAGCAAATCAGGTACAATTCTGAAAAAGGTATACCTGACGTTAGTCTTACATCCCTCGACAAGATCAACGGAGAGGTTGTCTTGTCGACCGGTAATGGGCTGTTCAAGCTGAATGAGAAAAACGATTCATGGGAACCATGTGACTACCTGACAGGTGGATATTCAAAAAACAGATATATCGATGGAATTTATAATAGCCCGAAGGGTGGTTTATGGGTTACAACCAAGGAAGAAAGATATAATGATATCTTTTTTGAACGCCGCAATGACTCAATAGTAAACCATAAAAGCGGCAACCTGGCACTTATTCCTGAGGGGAGTTTTACATTTGTGACATCTATAGACGGACGAACCTGGATTCCGAAATCAAAGTCTATCTATGTTGTCGACGAATCAAGGTTGACTGAGACTATCCCCAGTGCCCGGACCCTGTTTACAAAAATCTTAAAGCTGTCGCGCGGCACAAGTTCCATTATCATGGCAGATAACTTTGTGAAGGTTGATTCTGATAACAGAAGATATCCGATAAACTTTGATCCTTTACCAAAGCCACAGGAATTCAACTATAAATATAATTCCCTTTCATTCTACTGGACAACACCATATATGATCCAGGAAGAGAATATCCTTTACAGTTACAAGCTGGACGGATTTGATAACGACTGGTCGAAATGGGATAAGGTAAGCTATAAGGATTATACAAACCTCCCATTCGGAAAATATACTTTCCATGTAAAAGGACTGACTTTCACTAATATTGAAACCGCTGAAGCTTCCTATAGCTTCAGCATTCTTAAGCCATGGTACCTTACAACGTGGATGATAATTCTTTATATTATTGCTACCATTCTCGGCATACTCGGAATAATTGCAGCATATACCAAACGACTGAAAAATGAAAATATCAGGCTCGAAGGTGTTGTTGCGGAACGTACTGCCGTTGTTGTAAAACAGAAGGAAGAACTTGAATCAAGCATCCATTACGCAAGCCGGATCCAGATGGCCCTTCTTCCTTCCCAGAAGGTTCTTTCCGATAACATCAAGAACTACTTTGTCCTGTTCAAGCCGCGCGATATTGTCAGCGGAGATTTTTACTGGATGACTAAAAAGAATGAAAGACTTTATGTTGTTGCAGCTGACTGTACCGGTCATGGTGTTCCCGGCGCTTTTATGAGCCTGCTCGGCATGTCATTCCTCGATGAGATAATCGGCAAGCAGCCGGCTCCGCGTGCCGATGCCATTCTAAACCAGCTCAGGCTGCATATAACCGATTCATTGAAGCAGGTGGGCGGCGATGATGAAGCAAAAGATGGTATGGACATGGCGCTGCTGGTAATTGATTTTACAAACCAGAGGATTGAATTCTCGGGGGCTTATAATCCATGCTTCAGGGTAAGGCGCCTTTCCGAGAATGAAGCACCTAAGTACGAGGTGGATTCTGATGAAAGACCGGACGGAACAATGTCAAACGGCAAGTACCTTCTCGAAACAATATATGCAAGTAAAATGCCTATAGGTATTTCTTCGAGAATGAATGAGGATTTCGTTTTTTACGACTGGGCACTTGAAAGGGGTGTATCATATTACCTCTTCTCAGATGGATATATCGATCAGTTCGGAGGAGAGCACGGGCGAAAGTTCATGAAGAAGAACTTTAAGAAGCTGATCCTTGAGATCCAGGATTATCCGATGAATAAACAAAAGGAGCTCCTCGAAAAGAACCTTAAGGACTGGATGGGACAAGTTCCCCAGATTGATGATATACTGGTTATGGGTATCAGAACTGAATGATGCCTGTCTGTTTTACTCATTACTTTAATAATTTTTAACCAAATCTTTGGCTATGATTGTGAGAATTATTGCACTTTTAACAATTATGACGATGACTGTTCCATCATTTTCTCAGGGCAACCCTTCTTCCGACAAGTTAACCTCCTCGGCAGGTATAATTGAAATGAATTTTATAGGACATGCATCATTGATGTTCAATATGAACAGTTTCATAGTTTATATTGACCCGGTCAGCTCAATGGGTAATTATAACAATATGCCTAAAGCTGACCTGGTGCTTGTTACACATGAACATTCCGATCATCTGGATGCAAGTCTGATCAAAAGCCTCAGTAAGCCGGAAACAGTCGTTATCTGCAATGAAGCTTCGCTTTCCGGGTTGCCATCGGCACAGGCAATGAAAAACGGGGACAGGAAAAATATCAATGGAATTGAGGTGGAAGCTTTGCCGGCTTATAATATTGTCAACATGCGTGCTCCCGGACAACCTTTCCACCCTAAGGGAAACGGGAACGGATATATAATCACTTTCGGTGACAAGCGTATTTATGTTGCAGGTGATACTGAAAATACCCCGGAGATGAAGGCACTGAAGAATATCGATGTAGCGTTCCTGCCTATGAATCTGCCTTATACAATGACCCCTTCAATGGTTGCCGATGCAGCCATCGCCTTCAGGCCAAAAATACTTTATCCATACCATTTCGGAAATACGAAAACAAGCGAGATTGTTGATTTACTGAAAAATACAGATATAGAAGTGCGCATAAGAGACCTTAAATAGTTTTAGAATGAAAGAAATAAACAGAAGAAATTTTCTTAAAACAGGAATTGCCGGCGCAGGAATGGTCGCCATTTCTCCCAAGCTGGTCAGGGCAGCTGCTTCCTTCCAGGAGAAAAACATTACTTACAGGACACTTGGAAAAACAGGACTGAAAGTTCCGGTTATAAGCTTTGGCGTTATGAGATCCGATAATCCCGGCCTCTGCAAAGCGGCTTATGACAAGGGCATCAGGCTTTTTGACACGGCTAACGGTTACCAGGGCGGCAACAATGAACTCATGCTAGGGAAATTTTTTAAGGATTATAAACGTGATTCATTTATCCTGGCTACTAAGGTTAAGCCAAATACCGACAGGGAGGGTAAGCCAACCGACCAGGCAACCCCTGAAAGATTTCTTGAATTGTTCAATACCAGCCTCTCAAGGCTGCAGATGGATTATGTCGATATTCTATATATTCATGACGTCAGTAATCCTGAGCTTCTTGAATATAAGCCTATTGTGAATGCCATGAAAAAACTGAAAAAGGAAGGCAAAATAAGGTTTATGGGATTCTCGACACACAAGAATGAACCGGCAATGATCAATGCAGCAGCCGATACCGAAAATTGGGATGTTATTCTTACTCAGTATAATTACAAAGTAGCATACCTCGCCGACCTCAACAGCTCAATTAAAAAGGCCGGAAAGGCTGGAATAGGAATAGTAGCAATGAAAACCCTTGCAGGCGGCGGATACCTCGACCGTGAAAGAACGAAGCCTATGAATACGACAGCTGCCCTGAAGTGGGTTCTTTCAAACCCGGATGTTCATACTATTATCCCTGGCATGACAAACTTCGATCAGCTTGAGTTGAATGCTAAAATACTTGAGGATATTAGCCTCAGCGACCAGGAAAAGAACGATCTGCTTGCCGATAATTCAGTTCCGGGACTCCTGTGTTCCGGCTGCATGCAATGTGTGCCCACATGCAGGAAGAAATTGCCTGTTCCGGATCTCATGAGGGCTTATATGTATGCATACGGGTATTCGATGCCCTCCATGGCTCAGAATCTACTCACGGAAATTGGTACCAGCGCCGACCCATGCAGCAATTGCGGGTCGTGTAATATAAAATGTTCCAGAAACTTCAGCATACGGGAAAGGATATCTGATGTTTCAAGACTGGTGAACGTTCCTTCAGGTTTTCTTGCCTGAGCATAGAATGAATTAATAATTCACAAAAGATGAAAAAGAGAATTATAACAGGTTTCCTTTTTATTGTCATTACAGTTGTGTCATTGGGCCAGGATATTTCTTTTCCCGAGCTTGAAGGCTTCAAAAAATCGGCACAATATCCGGTATATACAAATGCCGATCTGTGGAGCTTCATCGATGGTGCCGCAGATGCATACGTGGCTCTTGGATTTATTGATCTACATGTCATAGAATACAAGAAGGGCAAAGAGACTATCAAGCTCGAAATTTACAGGCACAGCGATCATACCATGGCTTTCGGTATCTATGCGTCAGAACGATCTTCTACCTACAGGTTTGTCAACCTGGGATCACAGGGATATATTACAGGCGGTGCGATTAATTTTTTCAAGGGAAATTATTATGTGAAGATCAGGACCTATTCCGTGAAGCCCAAAACTCTTCATGCCGAAGAATCGCTTGCCTCGATCGTTGCAAACATGCTTGGAGGTGAGACTGACATGCTGGCGCTTCTTTCAAAATTTCCTGACGAAAACAGGAAAGTCAACGAAGAGACTTTTATAAATGAAAGTGTATTGGGACATGAGTTTCTGAATAAGGCATTCAAGGCTGATTACAGTGTCGGAACAGATAACTTCAGCATTTACCTGATAAAATTCAATTCACCTCAGGAGACACTCAAAACAGGCAAGGCTTATCTTTCAGCTGCCGGCGTTGATCTTGTAGAATCAAATAATGTGAAATGCGTTATTTCAGACGGGTATAACGGCACAATTTTCCTCTCATGGTACGAAGATACCATGGTAATAATATCCGGTCTGGCCAAGGATCAGGCAGCCATTGCCGATAAATACACCTCACAAATAATTAAATAAGGAATCAGGAGTACCAGGGTCTCTGCCTGTTCTTCAGTTCCAACAGCACCCGCGTTGCGGTATTGACGTCATCTACTATCTGGAAGTCAAACATCCCGACACATATAAAATCAGCTCCATTCTCAAATGCAAAGCGGAACCCGTCTTTCGGTTCTATTGCTCCTCCGGCAAGCACTTTGAATGCAATCCATGGCTTGTTTATCCCCTTCATGAGCTCAGAGGTCTTTTCATGAAAAAGGTCGAACATATTATCATGTATCATATTGTGGTCGTCGTACCTTTTGTAATCAACGCTCCATTCGACTCTCTGGGATTCTGGATGAGCTGACCAGTAATTATCGTTATGGTGGGTCTTGACATAATAATCGACCGGGATACCTTCTTTTTCGACAGCTTTGATCACCTCCAGGGAATGTGCTCCGATCCCTGCCATGTATCCTTTCTTTTTAATATACTCAATAGCTTCCCCGAGTTTTTTTACATTTCCTTCCCTGACATACCTGTCGCCTTCACCGCCCTGGATATATAGAGTATTGGCTCCATTGCCTATTGCTTTGTCAATGTCGCCGAAGAAGTCATCAGGTTTAAGATATGTCTGGCATATTGAATGCATTTTCCCGTTGTAGAGCTTGAGGTACTTGTTGAATATCGGGTAATCGGAGTTGGTGATAAATGTCGCATTTATACCTGCCATTTCAGCCAGGTGAAAGGTCTCAAGTATCTTCTGATTTGTATTGTAGGCCTTGAAGAGAGTATTTGCGTAGAGCAGGTCGCGGGCATGTGCCCATCCACCGATCAGGTTGCAGCCCATGATCATCCTGGTTATCTCAAAATTGCCAAGTTTCCCCTTTGGGAGCTCACCCTTCAGTTCGGAGATATGCTTGTATGTCACTTTTGGCATAGTAGCCCCTGAGATTGCATCTGCACTTGGTTCAGCAAGTTCTTTAAGAAAAGCCCCGGCAAAACCTGCAAGGAAAGGCAACCCGGCAAGACCCTTCAGTAATTCCCTTCTCTTGTTCACAGGCTCGGGAACAGCGTCTGGTTCAGCTTCATCTTTTGCAGCAGGTGTAATTTCTGATTTTTTCTTTTTAAGAAGCATATCAAGCCCGAAGAAGTTCCCCGACCTGGTAAAAGCAAGAACCAGCAGAGCAGCAAGCTCAATAAGGTTTTTGCTGACTATAAGATAGCTGCCTTCATTTACAGCGCCATAGCTGTAACCTCCGAAAGGAGGGTAGGCAAGGTAATACATCGAAAGCATTATGATGCCGGCCCATGAAGCCAGCCTGGTAAATAATCCCAGCATCAGTGCAAGGCCGACTGCAGTAAGTCCCCAGGCATTAAGGAAATCAATTATATGAATCCCCGAGGTACCTGAGGCCATCCAGCGGAAAATATCTCCAAAGATCCACCTTGATCCTTCGAGATATGGTCGTGCAGTCCATGCGGGATCTAGCAGCTTTATAAGCCCTTCATAAAGGAACTGCCATCCGATAAGAATTCTTAATAGGGCAAGAAGCCCCGGGACAATCTTGTTTTTCGATATCGGAATCATAACCTGATTTTATTATCACATTTATTCAAAGTAAATATAAATAAAAAATAAACAGGGTACCGGCAGTTGCATTAATCAGTTCCGGGTCATGATTCAAGTCGCTCAAAGATAATATCTTTAAGTTCCTCGTATGATCCGACAACCTGAATGTCGGCATTGTCATCCACAACATTCTGCGGAGGTCTGTAAAGCAATCCAAGATCAGCTTTACGGAGCATATTTATGTCGTTATAGGAATCGCCGATGGCAATGACTTTATAGTTAAGATTCTGCAGTGCCTCGGCGACTTTCATCTTGCCGTTTTCCTGGCGCAGGTTATAACCGGTGATATTTCCGAGGTGGTCTACTGAAAGGTTGTTGCAGAACAATGTGGGAAGCCCCAGCTTTTCCATTAACGGTCCGGCAAATTCTTCGTATGTATCGGAGACAACTATTAACTGTGTCTTTCTCCGAAGCCAGTAAATAAATTCTGCTGCTCCGGGCAATGGCTTGATGTACGAAATCACATGCCTGATATCATCAATTGTAAGCTTGTTCCGGGCCAGTATGTCAAGGCGTCGTTTCATAAGCACATTATAATCGCTTATGTCGCGGGTTGTAAGCTTAAGCTCATCTATGCCGGTGTGCTTGGATACATTTACCCATATCTCAGGGACGAAGACACCTTCAAGGTCGGAACATACTATGTACATAATCTTTTTATTAGCGCTTAAGGATTATATCCTTCAGCTTCGGATAATTATTTTCAATTTTAATAAAATCTTCTGTTTTATCGATTACATCCATGAGCGAATCAGGCATTTCAGCAGAAAAACCAAGAATACGGCTCAGTTCATCATTGAATTTTGCCGGATGTGCAGTCTCAAGCGATATTGCAAGCAGATCAGCAGTTTTAAAAACATCCTGATAGATTTCCAGCCCTCTCCATGCAACAGCCCCATGCGGCTCAAGCAACAGCCTGTATCTCCGGTAACTCTCAAGGATGGTTTCCCGGGTATCCTCATCGGAAACACTGACGCCATAAAAATCCCTTCGCAGCCTTTCAAGGTCAGGTTCTTTTATGATTATACCATTTTCGTCCATTATTCCCCCATATAGGGCGATGATCCTTGCAAAATTGCTGGGATGTCCTACATTCATTGCGCTGGAGATGCAGTTAACAGATGGGTTGATGGTACTATAAACACCTGTTGCAAGATACCTGGGAACTTCATCGTTGCTGTTCGTTGAGATAATGAATTTTTCAACCGGGAGCCCCATCTCCCGGGCAATTATACCACCCATCAGGTTGCCATAGTTGCCCGAGGGCACGCTGAAGATGATCTTTTCATCAGGATTTGTTGCAAGCCTTGACCATGAATAAAAATAATAGACTGATTGCGGAAGCAGCCTCCCGATGTTTATAGAATTGGCTGACGAAAGCTGTTGCCCGGATAACGAAGCATCATTGAAAGCCTGCTTAACAAGACGCTGGCAATCATCAAATTTACCGTCGACTGCAATTACCCTTATGTTTTTACCCAGGGTAGTCATCTGTTTCCGCTGTATTTCCGTAACCTCGCCGAATGGGAAGAGTATGATTACATCAATATTCTCAAGCCCCTGGAAAGCGCTTGCAATTGCACTGCCCGTATCTCCTGACGTAGCTGTAAGTACGGTCAGATGGATCTTGTCGAGTGAAGCATAATAGTTCATAAGCCTCGACATAACCTGTGCGGCAAAATCCTTGAACGATGCCGTTGGTCCCTGGTCGAGCCTTAATACGTAGTTACGGTTAAATATTCTCTCAAGCGGGATTCTGAAGCTGTATGCATCCCGGCAAATATTCATCAGAATGGATTCCTCTAATTCATCGCCAAGGATTTTTTTCAGGATTATAAAAGCGGTTTCCTGATAATCACTGAAGAAGATGGATTCAATTTCCTCCTTGCTTAGCGATGGAATTGAAAAGGGCACATAAAGTCCGCCGTCGGGTGCAAGCCCTTTAAGAAGCGCTTCCCTGAATGAGATTTCACGTGCTCGCAGGTTTGTAGAATAATATTTTATAGGACTTCTTTTCAATTCTTTATTCTTATTTCGATTATTCAAAAATTTGAATGTTCTTCTTCCTTTTTGACCCACCCCTCACCCCTCCCAGGAGGGGATCTATATCCTTTGTGACTTTTTACTATTGCCTATTGCCTTTATCCTTTCACACATTAACTACTCTCATCAGGTCAGCAAATACGCCGGCAGCCGTCACATCTGCACCAGCCCCGTAACCTTTAATGACCATCGGCAGTTCGCGGTACCTCTCTGTGGTAAGCAGAACGATATTATTGCTTCCCTCCAGGTTGTACGATGGATGATCCGAATTGACTGTAATCAGTTTTACCGATGCCTTTCCATTATCGAGTGTAGCAAAAAATCTCCATTTTTTTCCCTCTTTTGTCAGTTCAAGCCTTCTTCTTTCGAACTCGCTGTCATATTTTTCAACTTCAATATAAAAATCATTCAGATCGCCTTCAAAACAATTTTCAGGAAGAAACTTCTCCACGCGAACATCTCCTTTCTCAATCTGGTATCCTGCCTCGCGCGACAAAATCAATATCTTCCTGACTACATCTATTCCACTCAGGTCTACGCGCGGATCAGGTTCAGAATAACCTTTTTCGCGTGCCCGACGGATGGCTTTGCTCAGCGGCATATCCGGACCGATTTCATTGAATATAAAATTCAACGTTCCTGAAAGGACAGCTTCAATTTTAAGTATCCTGTCACCGCTGAGCACCAGGTCGCTTATGGTCTTTATTATCGGCAGACCGGCCCCAACGGTTGTCTCATACATGAACCTCACACCTTTCTCACCGGCAATTCTCTTAAGCTCATGATAATAGCTGTATTCGGAGGAACATGCTATTTTATTGGCTGTAACTACCGAGATATAGCCGGAGAGAATGCCTGCGTATGTTGCTGCAACTTTATCATCGGCAGTGCAATCTATGAAGGCAGAGTCCCTCAGGTTCAACTTCTTCATCCGGCGTATGAATTCAGGCAGGTCAGCCTTTTTACCCTGTGATCTGAGTATGTCGCGGTATTTTTCAAGATCAATGCCTTTGATATCGATCAGCATTTTGCGGGTATTGGAGATACCTATAAGGTTTACCTTTACCCTTCGCTCGGCAAGAAGAAGATCATACTGTTTCTGAAGCTGCTTCAGAAGGCTTGTCCCGACAATCCCTGTACCTGTCACAAAGAGGTTTATCTCCTTGAATTTTGAAAGGAAGAAGCCATCATGGATCGAGTTCAGGGCCTTCCTGAGACTTTCGCTCCTGATAACGACAGATATGTTTAATTCAGATGATCCCTGTGCAGTTGCAATTACGTTAATCCCGTTCCTGGCCAGCGACCTGAACAGCGTTGCAGAAATGCCGGGAGTGTTTTTCATTCTCTCGCCTACAATTGCAATGATTGACAGGTTCTTTTCAATTATCAGCCTGAGTTCGTTGTTATGTTCGATTTCTCTCCTGAACTCATCCGAGATCGCACTCTGTGCCGCCAAAAAATCTGAGGGGTTTATAGCAAAGGTTATCGAATATTCAGAAGAAGCCTGGGTTATAAGTATAATATTGATATCATTTTTCGCAAGCGCTCCAAAAAGTCTGGATGATGTCCCTGTAACCCCTACCATCGCAGGCCCCTGCAATGTTATCAGGTCTATATGATCGATAGAGGAGATGCCCTTTATGGGACTTGGACTGGTGTCATCGGATTTATGGTTGATGATAGTTCCCTTTGAATCCGGATTAAATGTATTTCTTACACTTAATGGAATATTTGCTTTATAGACAGGTCGAAGGGTAGGAGTATAGATCACTTTTGCACCGAAATGAGAAAGCTCCATTGCTTCGGGATATGTAAGAGTCTCAATGGTGTACGCCTTATCAACTTTTCTGGGATCGGCGGTCATGAATCCATCGACATCAGTCCATATCTCGAGCATTTCTGCACCCAGGGCAGCGGCAACAATGGCTGCAGTATAATCTGAACCGCCTCTTCCCAGGGTGGTTGTTTCACCGTTCGTGCCGCTCGCGATAAATCCGGGCATGATCACGAGATCTTTTTTCTGGCCGATCTTCTCCCGAATAAGAGAATTGGTTATAGCAAAGTCGACGGACGGGTTGCCCTGACGGTTATCGGTTTTTATCATTTCCCTTGAGTCGGCATGAAAGCAATTATCAAAAAGTTTGCTGATAATAAGGGATGATAATCTTTCGCCGGACGAAAGCACCTGGTCGAGAGAGTGTTTGGTACACTCATGGAGGAGGAAAATACCGTTTAACAGTTCCCTCAGTTCACTGGTAATAACTGTGATCTCTTCAAGGGCTTTTTCCTGACGGGCTTTATCGCTGATCAGGCTTCTTGCGAAATCATAGTGCTTTATAATAAGCTTTTCAAGATGATCGCGATAACCTGATACACCTCCGGCGGCGAGTGATGATATAAGCGAAAGCTCATCTGTAACTCCCTTGAATGCAGAGACTACCACCACACATGGGAGCGACTGGGATTCAATGAGCTTCCTGACTCCCCTTATCCGCTCGGGTGAGCCAACCGAAGAACCGCCGAATTTCAGAACTTTCATTTCAGTTTATTAATCTTAAAAAAAGCATCCTTTGGGATGCTTTTAAAGATGTAAAATTAATAAAAAAAGGTAAAAACATCAGTATAATTATAAATATTAATAATTACCGATCAATTTGCATAAATATATTAAATAAAATGCTTGTTGGCTTAAATACTGTTGTCTTTAGCTTGAGGCGGCTTTCTCGAGTCGTTTCAGTATTGAGAAAATGAATATTGCCGACAATAATAAGCATACAATAAATACCAGCCAGAGCAAACTCAGCGGAATCTTATCCCAAAGCAATGTTCCGACAAATAATAATTTATTACCAGCGGCCGTTGCAAGAAGCCATCCTCCCTGCATCAGCCCCTGAAACCTTGAAGGCGCAACCTTTGAAACAAAAGAAAGTCCCATCGGACTCAGGAAGAGTTCTGCAACAGTAAGTGTAAGATAACTGCTTATTAGCCAGTATGGTGACACTCTGCCTGCATCTAAAACAGGTGCTCCGTGAAGTGAAACAGGTGATTGAGCTCCAATTGAAGCAACAAGTACAATGGCAAATCCCACAGCAGCAATAATCAAACCTATACCTATTTTCTTTGGAGTAGAAGGTTCAATTCCTTTCTTATTCAACCACGAAAATGCAGCCATAACCGGAAATGTAAGAGCAACAATGAAAAGTGGATTGAAAGACTGGAATACTTCGGGGGCTATTGCGTTTTTCAGTCCAAATGGTGTAAGAAATTTGCCTAACAATCCGGTTGGATCAAATCCATTTGTGAAAAATAAAGCGAGCAGAATTGCAAAAACAAACAATAATCCACCGATGACCTTGATATTTGTTTTCAGGTTTTTATATAATAGTATTACAATACCGGCAATAGCTGCTATAACTGCAAGCATTGATGGCAATGTGAAAAACAAGCTGGTAACAGGACCAACCTGTTTGACCGTATAATCTCGTGCGAATAAGGTAAGGGTCAATCCATTCTGATGAAATGACATCCAGAAAAAGATGGCTACAAAGAAAACAAGCACCAGTGCCGTGATCCTTGATCTTTCTTCTTTCCTCGAGCTCAGGATGATCCATGTGATAAAGCCTGCGAAAAGCCCAAAAGCAAAACCTGCCTTCCAGCCAACCTGTTTAATGAAGTGAAGAGCAAAAGCTGTCAGTCCCATTGCAATAGCAGCAGCAACAAGTGCTTTTGGAACAAATTCAACTTTTTCTGTCGCAACTTCAGCTTCCTTCGTCTCCTTATTCGGTAGATACTTGTTGAAAATTATGTATACCAGGAGTGAAATTACCATTGCCCCGGCTGCAATTCCGAAAGCATAATTATACCCTTTTGAAAAGACATTGAGATAACTGTGCGCAAAAGAAGAGAGGTCTGTTACTGGGCCTGCCAGGTTGACCTTATCTGCAAGCTGCTGGAAAGTCGTGGTATCTGTCATTGTGCCATTAAGGAACTGATGACACAGAGAGGGAACAGTTCCGTCATGTGAAAAACCGTTCACCTTAAGCCACCAGTTGCGCATACCATTTGCAGCATACGGAGCAAAAAAAGCTCCCACATTTATTCCCATGTAAAAGATCATGAATGCCGTGTCCCTTAGCTTATCGTACTTAGGATCGTCATACATCTGTCCGACTACTGCCTGGAGATTGCCTTTGAAAAGTCCATTCCCGAAAGCAATTGTCATCAGGCTTATAATAGTGAATGTAAGGGTCATCCCCGGGATGGCCATAAAGATGTAGCCTGCAAACATTATTATAATTCCGACAAGAATTACCAGCTTGTACTTCTTCGTGGAATCAGCCAGGATACCTCCAAATAGAGCCAGTGCATAGATGCTGAAGTAAAACCAGCTGTAAATGTCCCCTGCCTTTTCTGCTGAAAGACCGAATTTTGCCTGCAGGAACAGAACCAGGATTGCCATCATTGTGTAAAACCCAAATCTTTCTCCCATATTTGAGAAAAAGGCTACCAGCAGTCCCTTTGGATGATTCTTGAGCATAATTGTATAATTTTATAGGTTATGTTAAATGTTAGTACCAACATGATGAACCATGATTATGAATTCATCTGTGATCTTTTTGTGCCTGTAACAAAAGTATTAATCTTTTTTTATTAACGGCCGAAGAGTTTAAATTTGTAGAATTGAGGTTTGAACTATGAAAATATTTACCAGAGGACAGATAAGGCAGATTGATGATTATACAATAAAGCATGAGCCGGTTGCTTCTGCTGATCTTATGGAACGTGCTTCCGGGAAACTTTTGGAATGGTATGTTGAGCGATTTGCAATATCAGTTCCATTGTTTATTTTCGTCGGCCCCGGCAACAATGGGGGCGATGGATTAGCCCTGGCAAGGCTTCTTTCAGAATCCAACTACCGGCCTGAAGTCTATTCAGTCGAAATCACGGCCAGTAAGTCTGCCGACTGGGAGCTGAACAGGAAAAGGCTTGAAAATGAGACAAGTGTTGTCTTCAGGACAATTTCTGCAATCGGGCAATTCCCTGACATTTCATCCGGATCTGTAATTATTGATGCTATATTCGGTTCGGGGCTTTCACGTCCTGCCGACGGTCTGGCCGCAGAAGTTATCCGGAAAATCAATTTGTCGGGAAACAAAGTGATATCAATCGATATTCCGTCCGGGTTGTCGGGCGAGGATAACAGCGACAGGATACCTGAAAACATTATTCATGCAGTATATACGCTCAGCTTCCAGTTTCCGAAGCTCTCTTTCATGTTCGCTGAGAACGAACAGTTTGTTGGTCAGTGGAGTCTGCTGCCTATTGGACTGGCTGCAGGCCCAATTGAAGGTACCGCGACTCCCTGGCGGTTTACCGAACAGGATGATGTATTCCCGCTACTTAGAAAAAGGAATAAATTTGATCATAAAGGAACATTCGGGCATGGACTGTTCATTGGCGGTTCGTACGGAAAAATTGGTGCGTCAATCCTGGCCTCAAAGGCAGCTCTTCACACTGGCATCGGGCTCCTTACGTGTCATATTCCGTCGTGTGGTAACCTTATAATGCAGAGAGAACTACCTGAAGCAATGATCAGTTATGATAAAGGAGAAAAACATATTTGCGGGCCTATCGATGCAGGTCCTTGCACAGCCGCCGGAATTGGCCCGGGAATGGGAACTGCTGCAGAGACGCAATCTGCTTTTCATTCATTTATTAAGGATTTTGGTAAACCACTTGTGATCGATGCTGATGGTCTGAATATATTATCACTTAATAAGTCCTGGCTCAGCAGCATTCGCCCGGGAACGGTATTAACGCCACATCTTAAGGAATTCGAAAGACTTGCAGGAAAAAGCGGGAACAGCTATGCAAGGCTGCTCAGGCAGGTTGAATTTTCGTCAGAACATAAATGTATCCTTGTCATTAAAGGTGCATATACCTCAATATCAGATCCTGACGGTAATGTATTTTTCAACAGCACCGGCAACCCCGGCATGGCAACCGCCGGCAGCGGTGATGTGCTTACCGGTATGATATTATCATTGCTTGCACAGGGATACTCTCCATTGGATGCTGCAGTTACAGGTGTCTATATTCATGGACTGGCCGGCGATATGGCTGCTGAAAAATCGTCAGTCGAATCTGTGATCTCATCCGATATTATCAACGCCATCGGATCTGCATTCAGGAAGATCAGAGGTGAATTAAACTTGCAGCCTAAGTAGTCAAACAACTAATTCAATAATATGAAAAAAATTGCCAGGCTCTTTATATTTTTTCTCATTCCGGTTACCATCTCTTCCTGCCTTACAGGAAAAAAAACTTCCGGGTCCGCGAGGATCACTTCCATATCTTCAGACACCATGGAACTTCGTGATGGAAGCCTCATTTATGCTCTGCCAAGAACAGTTTTTACCGTAAAGGTCGAGGCTGAAAGAACTTTAATGATCCCCGGTCCTTACGCAGATTATGCTGAAGATTTCCTTGGGCTTAAGGATGTACAGAAAGCCAGGGAAGAGCACTGGTCATTAAAGAATTTGTCAATAAGCTCGCATGAGGAGGTGGACCCTTCGGAATATTATGTTATTCATACTAATGGGATGTTCCGGTCAAATGTGCTGGCGCTGAAAAAGGAGGGAATCATCCTTGATTTAAATCCTGCCGTAAATTACCAGGAATTGAATAATGCCGGGAAAAGTGGTATCAACTTAAACAGGTTCAATCCCCCTGATCTTGGATCGGATGAATATTACGAGGTTCAGACGGATACTGCTTTCAGGCGAGTGAAAATAGATTCCACATTCATCAGGATACCATATATAGTTGAAAAGAAGAAGAAGCTTTCACAGGATCAGCTTGCCGAGCGGGCTGCGAAGAGACTTATGGAGCTGCGTGACGGGAAAGTGCTGATCCTGACCGGAGAAGCAAATGTCTTTCCTCAGGATGATGCTTCAATAAATGAGATTAACAGGATGGAAAAGGAATATACCGAGTTATTTACTGGTAAGTGTATTACTGATATAAATATTTTTACTTACCAGTTTATTCCGGTGAAGGAGTCATCGGGCAAATCATTTGAAATTTTCAGATTTTCTGAAGAAGCCGGACCTGAAGATGCGGGTTCCGCTTCCGGAATTCCTGTTCTTGCGGAAGTTGTTCCCGAACAAAAGACAAAGGATATTGTAATTGTTGAAAAAGGAACGCAGAAATCATCCAATGCATTATACGACAAGCTTTTCTACAGGATGCCGGATGTCGCCAATATTAAAATAAGTATGAATGGTAAAACGCTTTACAGCTCCAGGAAACTGATTTATCAGCTGGGTGAGGTAATGCAGCTGCCATCTAATTACGTGATTGGAAAGTGATTGCCGGTCACCGGTTGCCGGGATTCTACTTAATCTTCCCAACAAAACTCTTCTGGTAATCTTCCCATTTTCCGGTAAGATAAGCCTTTTCAGCAAAGAATGTAAGAAGGACCTCCATCTGCTTTGCTTCCTCGAAGCCTGGAACAGGAGAGACACCTATTTTGCCATTTTCCTGGGTAAGGAAGACGACAGTCGGGTATGAAAGCTGTCCCTGGAGAAGAGCAACAGCCAGCTGATGGGCATTCCCGTATTTACCATCGTTTACGAATTTCTGGCCCAGGAAGGTAATGTCCTCCTTACCTTCTGCATTAAGCTTGACCGGGTAGAATTTATTGTTGAGCAAGTCGGAAATAACGGAATTCGTAAAGGTCTCCTTGTCCATTTTCTTGCACCACCCGCACCAGTCAGTATAGGCATCAATAAACAGAGGGCGGGGAGCTTGCTTCATAAGCTTTTCGGCATCCTGGATTGTATACCATTTTACTGAAGAGTTATCTGAAGAAGGTG
Source organism: Bacteroidales bacterium (assembly GCA_003142255.1). Classification (GTDB taxonomy): domain Bacteria; phylum Bacteroidota; class Bacteroidia; order Bacteroidales; family VadinHA17; genus LD21. Next base: position 156,001 of record PLLO01000016.1, read on the forward strand.
TACTCTGGGAAAATGCAGCAACCGTACCAAGTATGAACAAAATGATTAATAGAGAGTGTCTCATATATTGAAATATTCCAAGTGAGTAAATTTTTACAAAAGTATTAAATCTCCCGGATTTTATTCTAACTACCCGGTTTAACTTCAATACAACAATCAGGCCAGAGTTTAGTTTATTATTAATGATCAGATTGGGGAATTACATCCAATTTATTTTTTACATTTACTGCACTTAAAATTCACTAATTCATTTTTATGGAATCAATAACAAATACCTTGCGCGACTCCAAAGCAGCCCGCTGGACGGCTTTAGGTGTGGTCGCTTTCACAATGTTATGTGGTTATTACCTCACTGATGTAATGGCTCCGCTAAAACCGTTGCTTGAAAAAGAGTTACTCTGGAACAGTGCTGAATATGGATTTTTCACCAGTGCATATGGCTGGTTTAACGTATTCCTCCTGATGCTGTTATGGGGCGGAATCATCCTTGATAAAATGGGAGTAAGATTTACCGGGGTAATGGCAGCATCAATTATGGTTATTGGTACGGCCATAAAATACTGGGCTATTTCAACTCATGCTATGGATGGTCATGTTTTGCTTGGAATGAAAGAGCAGGTGGTAGTTGCCGGCCTGGGATTTGCTACTTTCGGCGTTGGTGTCGAAGTGGCTGGAATTACCGTTTCAAAAATAATTGTAAAATGGTTCAAGGGAAAAGAGATGGCACTGGCCATGGGACTTGAAATGGCAACTGCCCGTTTAGGCACTGCCCTGGCCATGACGACTTCTATTCCTATAGCGAGAGCACTTCATGGTGTATCCAAGCCGATCCTGGTATGTCTTATAATGCTTTGCATCGGATTGATATCATTCATTGTTTATACTTTCATGGATAAAAAACTGGATAAGTCTGTTGAAGCAGCAGGTTTATCAATATCCTCGGAAGAAGAGGAATCATTCCGTATGAAGGATATACTCTTCATTGTTAAAAACAGAGGTTGGTGGTATATAGCAATTCTTTGCGTATTGTTCTATTCAGCTGTATTCCCGTTTATCAAATATGCAACAGATCTGATGGTTAACAAATTCCATGTTGATCAGGAACTGGCAGGAATAATACCAGGACTTCTTCCTTTCGGAACGATATTGCTCACACCATTTTTCGGTAATCTTTATGATCGAAAGGGGAAAGGTGCTACTATAATGATAATAGGAGCAATCTTACTGATTTTTGTACATGCCATGTACTCAATTCCTTTCCTGAATGCAACTCCGATAGCAATATTTCTAATCATTATCCTTGGAATCGGATTCTCGCTTGTTCCTTCAGCAATGTGGCCTTCTGTTCCTAAGATCATTCCTGAAAAACAGCTTGGAACAGCATACGCTCTTATATTTCTGATTCAGAATATAGGCCTTTCCCTGGTTCCTTTGCTTATCGGATGGGTGCTTAATAAATATTGTATAACCGGGACGCGAATGCTTGACGGTGTTGCAGTCTCAAACTATAATTACACTCTCCCGATGTTAATCTTTACATGTTTCGGGGTCCTGGCCCTTATCTTTGCATTTCTGCTGAAAGCTGAAGACAAGAAGAAGGGTTACGGCCTTGAATTACCAAATATTAAGCAGTAATATATTATAGGTATCCTGGTAAAGACGCTGCGAGCAGCGTCTTTATTTTTTTACGCCTGAATGAACCTTAAAGAACCTGGGTTGTTCTACTGTTAATAAATTAACACTAAAATGGAAACAAACGAATTTGAAAAGGGGAAAGTCTTTAATTTCAACGATTCAGTGGAATATGCCAGCGGAGGAATTCTCAGCAAAACTGTACTAAAAAAAGAGACAGGCAACATATCGCTGTTTTCATTTGCCAGGGGCGAAGCATTAAGCGAGCATACAGCTCCCTTCGATGCAATGATTCAGGTGGTCGACGGGAAGGGCGAGGTTACAATAGGAGGGAAGCCATTCATTCTAAAAGCCGGGGAGGCTATAATCATGCCGGCAAACATACCTCATGCTGTTAAGGCAGTTGAGAAGTTCAAGATGGTTCTTACGATGATCAGGAGCAAATAAAACAGGTTCAAAGTACACGGCGTCGTTCATTAAGTCTTCTTCCTTGAACCGTGTGCCTTGCATCTTGCACCGTTGTTATGCCATTTTAATCAGTATCGACTTAATCGTATCTGTAACGTCTTCAGCTTCATCAACGGTTCTTTCAAGAATCTCCAGGATCTTGTTGTTCTTCAAAAGTTCTGCCGGATCTTTTTCTTTTTCAAAAAGCTCTGCAATAGCGACATAATAATACTCATCAGCCTGATGCTCTATTGCCTTGACATTATCGCACGATCTGGTTATCTCCTCTTTGTTTGCGGCAGCATCATTTAGGCCGTGAATGCATATCTGTATCTCCAGGGTAGCTGCATAAATCTCTGCAGCCATCTCTTTGTACACTGGCATGAGATGTTTTGGCTTATACAGACATATCCTTCTGCTTATGCCATTTATTGAATCAACAACGTCGTCGATATTAGCAGTCAGCTCATGAATATCTTCCCTGTCGAACGGAGTGATAAATGACTTATTAAGAGCCTGATAGGTCTTATCAGTGATTTCATCGCCGATATGCTCCACATCCTTTATCTCTTTATATATCCTTTCATGTTCATGATTGTCACTGGTTGACATGAGCTCTTTAAGCAGTTCAGCTGCTTTGACGAGGTTTTTTGCATCCTCTTCGAAAAGGGGATAGAAAGAGTGATCCTTCGGAACAAAAAACTTTAGCATTTTATCGATATTCATATTTTATCTGTTAAAAATTCAACTTTAAATTAATTTTATAAAGGGTGTACGAAATTGAAGAAAAAATACATCAAACCTCCGATTGCACCAGAAACCGGAATAGTAAGAATCCATGCCCAGAATATTTTCTTTGTCACTCCCCACCTTACAGCTGAAACCCCTCTGCGCGCGCCGACCCCTATTATTGCTCCTGTGATTGTATGAGTGGTACTGACAGGAATGCCAAAGTGCGTGGCTATAAAAAGAGTAATTGATCCGGCAGTCTCAGCGCAGACTCCTTCGAATGGCTTGATCTTTGTGATTTTCTGACCCATTGTCTTGACGATCCTCCATCCTCCGAAAAGCGTTCCAAAGGCAATGGCGGTCTGGCAGGACATTTTTACCCATAACGGTATTTCAGAATCTTTTGTTACCAGATTGCTCAGTAGCATTGCCACCCAGATTATACCCATTGACTTTTGGGCATCATTTCCACCATGACCAAGACTAAGCGCAGAAGAGGAAACAAGCTGAAGCCGTCTGAATACCTTATCAATAGTAGAAGGAGTTACTTTCCTGAATATCCACATAACAATGGTTGAAAGCCCGTGCGATAAAACCATACCCATCAATGGGGCAATGAAGATGAACGCCACTATCAATATAACCCCTCCTGAGATCACTGCCCCAAAACCTGAACTTGCAATAGCACCTCCGATTAGTCCGCCTACAATAGTATGGGATGAACTTGAAGGCAATCCCAGCCACCATGTAACCAGGTTCCAGATTATGGCTGCAACGAGTGCGGCTCCGATAACATTTATGTTTATCACGTCAGTCTGAACCACCCCTATTCCTATCATTTTTGCTACCCTCATAGGGAAGACAGTAAAAGCAATGAAATTGAAAAAGGCAGCAGCAGCGACTGCTGCCAAAGGTGAAAGAACTTTTGTAGAAACAACGTTAGCTATGGAATTTGCTGAATCATGAAACCCGTTGATAAAATCAAAGATTAATGCCAGTACAACTATTATGTATAAAAATGTCATTCCTTAGTTCCGGGAATTAAATTCTGTGATTATATGCTTTTTGCACATACAAGCAACGGGGTATTTATCAACTTATACCTTCTCTTTCAGGTCCGAATTTGGTCACCAAAAGTAATTAATAGAGGCGACATTTCAAAATCCCTGAATATTACTATTTTGCTTCAATTTGAATAGTTTAATAAATAAAACCAAAAGCCCTTTTTTGTTGTTTTTCAATTTAATATCACTATTTTTAACTGAAGAATATCTTACATTTGCAAAGTGAATTTATGTTTAATTTTAAAGCCAATTGAATATGAGTGATATACGAAAACTTGAACCCGCACCAGTCTGGAATTATTTCCATGAAATAACACAAATTCCCCATCCTTCAAAAATGGAGAAAAAACTTGCTGATTTCATTGTAAAATTTGGCAAGGACCATAAGCTCGAAACAACGGTTGACAAGGTTGGAAACGTTATAATAAAGAAACCTGCAACGAAAGGCCTGGAGAACCGTAAAGGAGTGATTCTTCAGTCTCACATCGATATGGTACCGCAGAAAAATAGCGACAAAAAACATGATTTTGCGAAAGACCCTATTCAGACCCTGATCGACGGTGAATGGGTAAAGGCAAATGGTACCACCCTCGGTTCTGACGATGGTATCGGAGTAGCATCGGCACTCGCCGTTCTTGCTTCAAAAGACCTTAAGCATGGTCCGATTGAAGCACTCTTTACTATTGACGAAGAGACAGGGATGACAGGTGCATTCGGCCTGAAGAAAGGTATTCTGAAAGGAGATATTCTGATGAATCTCGATTCGGAAGATGAAGGCGAACTTTATGTGGGCTGTGCAGGAGGAATTGATGTAAGCGCAACAAAAAAATATGCTGAAGAAAATTCACCTCGCGGAATGACGGCATACCGTGTTGTGGCAAAGGGACTTAAAGGCGGACATTCAGGAGTAGATATCGCTCTCGGAAGAGCCAATTCCAACAAGCTGATGTTCAGGTTCCTCATGCAGGCTGGATCTGATTATAATATAAGGCTTGCAGAAGCAGCAGGAGGCGATCTCCGCAATGCTATACCCCGCGAATCATACTCTGTACTTCTCGTTCCATCCAAATCAGTTAAACAGTTCGAGAAGTTTGTTAAGGGTTACGAAAAAATGTACAGGGCTGAATTTGCAGAGACAGAACCGACTCTTTCATTCACCTGTAAAAAGTGTGATTCTCCTGCAAAAGTAATGAGTAAGGCAGATCAGTTCAAGATCATCCGTGCAGTTTTTGCTTGTCCCAATGGCGTCGTGCGTATGAGCCAGGCGATGAAAGGACTTGTCGAAACCTCGAACAATATTGCTATTGTAAGGTGCATAAAAGGAAAATTCGAAGCCCATAACCTTACAAGAAGCTCTGTTGACTCGTCGAAGGAATCGACTGCATGGAGAATTGCCGCTGTTTTCCAGCTTATTGATGCCAAAGTGACTCTTACAGGAAGCTATCCCGGATGGAAACCAAATATGAATTCTCCGATCCTGAAAACAATGGGCGGAATATATAAGAAGATGTTCGGCAACACTCCGGAGATAAAAGCTATTCATGCAGGCCTTGAGTGCGGATTGTTCGGAGGCGTTTATCCGAATCTCGATATGATTTCTTTTGGCCCGACGATCAAGTACCCACATTCACCTGATGAGAAAGTAAATATACTTTCAGTTAAAAAGTTTTATGATTTTCTGTGTGAAACATTGAAACAGGTACCTGCAAAATAAAAATCAGGAATAAAATAAAGAGCCCGGTGTAAATATTTACCCGGGCTCTTTATTTATTATATTATACTGAATTCAGTTCTACATTCACCGTGTGCCGTGCATCGTGTACCTTTTTCTATTCCACCTTTATCACAATAAGCACATCATCCTTCATAACATTGCAGCCTGCTTTTGTGCTGACTTTAATTACTTTGCCGTTTACCGGTGACTGAATTTCATTCTGCATCTTCATTGCTTCAAGGATTACCACCGGTTCGCCACGAAGGACGCTTGAACCTTCCCTCACAAGGACATCAATTATCTTGCCTGGCATAGGGGCTTTTAAAGACTCCTGCTCATTGACGCCCTTAGTTGAATTAATGACTTTCATCCTCTGAAGTGAAAATGGGGTCTCGACTGTGAATGTGTAGCTTATATCGTTGAAAAGGATCTCGTACTTATTCTGCCTCGACCTTACGATCTCGACAGGATATTTCCGGTTCTTCCAGAGGATATATGTTCCGTACTTCTCGTCTGATTTAAGCTGGACAACATAATCTCTCCTGCCAATGCGAATCTTGTTCTTCAGCGGTACCGAAAAGCTGAATTTCCTGTTCTCGGATGAGAGAGCATACAGCTTTTTTATTTTGAGGTTCTCGTTCATTGTGTCGCCGGCATGTTTAAAATTGGTTTATTCTTTTGTTGAGAAGCCAGGGGCTCATCTCTTTTCCGTTTTCAAAATCAACATTGATACTGTCCTCCTGAAGATTCTCTTCTACAAAAAGCTTTGTTGCAAGCCATGCGGCAAGCATCTCTTCGTACTCACTGTTCAGGTAGCATTTCTCAATATCTTTCTCAATAAAGGCAGTAGTAAAAGTTCCATCCTGGAATTTCTGGTTGCGCACCAGCATCCTGAAAAAAGGAAGAGTAGTTTTGGTTCCTTTTATCCAGACCTTGTCGAGCGCCATTTTGCAGTTTTTTATTGCTTCCTTCCTGTCTTTACCTGTAATGATCAGCTTTGCGATCATGGAATCGAATGAGGCAAGAATTATAGATCCCGGTTCAATCCCTGTGTCAACTCTTACATAAGAATCTGCAGGCATGCTAAGGTTTTCTATTTTGCCGGGAGCGGGAGCGAAGCCTGCCTGAACATCTTCTGCATTTATCCTGCACTCTATGGCCCAGCCTTTAAGTTTAATGTCTTCCTGCTTCATTGACAGTTGCTCACCTTCAGCAATCCTGATCTGCTGTTCTATCAAGTCAATACCGGTTATTGCTTCAGTTACAGGATGCTCTACTTGTATCCTGGTATTCATTTCCATGAAATAAAAATTCTTATCTGAATCGAGAAGAAATTCTACAGTACCAGCCGAATGATAATTGACCGCGCTTGCGATCTGAACTGCCATGTTCCCCATCACCCTGCGGAGCTCTGGATCAAGTGCGCAGGAAGGAGCCTCTTCAAGGAGCTTCTGATGCTTCCTCTGGATTGAACATTCTCTCTCCCCAAGATGAATAATATTCCCCTTTGTATCCCCAAGTATCTGAAATTCAATATGCTTTGGATTCTCAATATATTTTTCAATAAAAACTGAAGGGTCATTGAATGCCTTTTCAGCCTCCTTGCTTGCAGTGGAGAACATCCTTTCCATTTCTTCCTCCTTGCGGACAATTCTCATACCCCTTCCGCCACCTCCTGAGGCAGCCTTTATAATTACAGGATATCCTATTTTTGAAGCTGTCGCCAGTGCCTCTTCGACGTCTGAAATGTTTCCTGCACTGCCCATAGCCATTGGGATCCCGATTTTCAGGGCCAGCCTTCTGGCAATGGTTTTGTTTCCCATTTTATATATGGCATCGGGGGAGGGACCTATGAAAATAATCTTATTGTCGAAGCACTTCTGGGCGAAATAGGCATTTTCGGAAAGGAAGCCGTAACCTGGGTGAACAGCATCAGAACCTGTTTTCAGCGCAATGGAAATCAGCTTATCGATATCCAGGAATACGGGGATATCTGAGACATCTTCGCTGTTATCAAAGATCTCGTCTGCAAATGAAAGATACATCGCACCGGATTCTGCCGCTGTTCTTATCGCAACAGTGCGGATCTTCATTTTCCCGGCGCTCTTCATTACCCGGATAGCAATCTCACCCCTGTTCGCAATCAATATTTTTTTGATCTTCATACTATTACAATTGAAATCTAGATGCCATTGTACAGACAGGTCTCAGACCTGTCTCTACAATGGCATATTCCCATGCTTTCTTGCCGGTACCTTTACCCATTTATTGGAAAGAGCGTTAAAGGCCGATACAATTTTTTTGCGTGTAACGGCAGGATCAATTACCTCATCAATGTAACCGCACTCATCTGCGATAAAAGGATTTGCTATTTTGTCGCGGTATTTTTTTACAAGCTCTTTCTTAAGTTCCGCAGGATTTTTGGATTCAGCCAGCTCTTTACGATATAGTATCGCTACAGCCCCGTCAGGCCCCATTACTGCGATTTCTGCAGTAGGCCATGCAAAGCTGAAGTCGCCTCCCAGGTTTTTGCTGTTCATCACAATAAAGGCTCCGCCATATGCTTTCCTCAAAATGACTGTTATCTTCGGAACTGTGGCTTCGCTGTATGCAAACAGCATTTTAGCGCCATGGCGTATAATACCAGCGTGTTCCTGGTCAATTCCGGGGAGAAATCCTGGTACATCTGCCAGGGTAAGGATTGGAATATTAAAGGCATCACAGAATCTTATAAATCTTGCTCCTTTAGTCGATGAATCAATGTCCAGCACTCCTGCAAGCACCTTAGGCTGGTTGGCGACTATACCGATAGTTTTTCCTTTAAGACGTCCAAAACCTGTAACGATATTGCCAGCAAAGAGCTCAGAGGTCTCAAAGAAGCTGTTTTTATCGATGATAAGATTAATGACATCCTTAACATCATATGCTTTATTCGGATCATCAGGAATAATATCCCTTAATTTCTCATTTATGTCCGGAGTTGCTCCGTCGTCAATAACCATCGGGGGGTTTTCGACATTATTTGAGGGCAGGTATGACAGAAATTTTTTCAGTGCCAGTATAGTATTCTCTTCGTCATCGTATATCATGTGTGCAACTCCGCTTTTTCGGGCATGTATCTCTGCTCCGCCGAGCTGTTCGGATGTTACTTCCTCATTAAGAACTTCCTTAACCACATTCGGCCCAGTGACAAACATATAGCTGGTATGGCTTGTCATGAATACGAAATCAGTTAGGGCAGGGGAGTAGACTGCACCACCGGCAGCAGGACCCATCACGACTGATATCTGGGGGATGATACCTGATGAATGAATAATGTTTTGAAATATTGTTGCATAGCCGCTAAGGCTTGCAACACCCTCCTGAATTCTCGCACCTCCGGAATCCATAAGACCTATAATCGGTGAACCCATTTTGAGGGCCATCTCCTGTATCTTTGCAATCTTTTTTGCATGGACAACCCCGAGAGATCCCCCCATTATTGTGAAATCCTGGGCATAGGCAAAAACTAGGCGTCCGTTCACTTTTCCATGGCCAACGATGACACCGTCACCATATGTCCTGTCAACTTTTCCGAATTCTACTGGCTGATCAGCAGGAGTGACAAATGCGTCAATTTCCTCAAAAGATCCGCTATCAAAAACAAGGCTGATCCTCTCATGAGCTGTCAGCTTTCCTTTGGAGTGCTGCTTTTCTGCCTGCTTCTCACTGAACTGTTTTTTAAGTGCCTCCTGACGTTCGATGAAAGTCCTGTAACTTTTTCCGGAAAGATCCATACACAGTTATATTTATTCTAAAATCAGGTTTAAAACAGAAAATGATTCATAAATGTTTATAACCAATTTTCCCGGGCGTAAAATTAGTCAATATCAAGATTTTTCCAAATAAAACTTCGACCGGCAAATGTCACGAAATTCTAAAGTATAGATATACAATAGGTTAATATATCAAATATTTCGACCAACGATTGGTAAATAATTATTTATCCTTTTCAGCCTGTATCATCGCCGACTCTTTTATAAATGATACCATAATGGCGGCAATCGCTATTAATATTACAAAAGAAATCATGAAAACAGGAAGAAAGGATTTGTTATTCATGCTCATCCCGGTAACCATGATTATGCCGCTAAGCTGGCCAACCCAAAGCATTAGTCCCTGAGATGTCGATTCCGGTGCGGGTGCTGATATCTCTGCAGCATACTGAAATCCAATAGGACCGGCGCTCATTACAAAGAAACCCAGGATGAATGAACAAACCAGTGCCATTGTATGAGCAGCTTCGGGATGAACCCCCGCTCCGCCGGTAAGAATCGGGGCAAAAGTAATCCCCGCAATTCCCGGAATCATCCCAATGACACAAATCACAAGGAAAAGCTTTCTCTTTTTATAAAGATCAGATAAAATAGGTATTATAATTGCACCGATAATACCCCCGATAAGCATTAATCCACCTATCAGCCCATTGGAATCGTCGACACCAATATAACTCGCAATTGAATCGACCATTGAACTAACCGCATTGAATACTCCAAGGCCTATTGTGAAAAGCAGGATCATTATCCACATGTCCCGCATCTTGAAAATATGTTTCAGCCCGGCGAAAAAATCTATCCGTGAATAATTTTCGTCCGACGGAGGTGTCTCAGGCTTTTCTCTCAGCAGGATCCATCCGGTCACTGAAAAAACAACAGTGATTATGCAATATATTTTCAACATACTTCCGATGCCATTTCCATATTCAGGTGATGAAGGCGAAGAGACAATAAGCATTGGAGTAACAACCATTGCAATCAAAATTCCGATATACTGTGCCAATGTTGCCAGTCCTGTCGCCATGGCCCTCTCCTTAACAGGGAACCATTTCGCGGCTACAGCCGTTGGAGAATTGATAATAAAGGGCTGCGCAATCGCCAGGATCACCTGTCCTGCCATTACCATATTAAATGATTCGCCTGAAAATCCCTTGAGACTTGCTCCGACAACTGTCAGAAGAACGCCGAGTCCGATTCCTTTCACTATTCCGAAAGTGGAAATGAAATATGATGCGGGTATGGCGAAAACCAGGTAAAGGATCATATATGATGAAGCCAGGAAATCGATGTTGAAGAATGAGAGGGGATTAAACCTTCCCTTGTAGTAAACCTCAGCGGCTCTCGCAATTGGAGCATGCGTGAGCCATTGAACCTGTGACATCATGGTGATCATCATCAGGGCAGCAAGGATTACCCAGCGGTATTTTGACAGTTTATTTGTTTCCATTTATTTATTATTTGTTTTTTTAGGTTTAAATAATCCTTCAGGCTTTGATCCGAGCAAACCAGCCCTGAGCATTGAATCACTTGCAGAATAAAGTCCTTTTATCATCTTATCGGTTACAACAGGAAAATGATGCAGCGATTCAATCTTATCACCGATATATTCAAGATCTTCATCAGTGGTCGTCCAATGACGCGGTTCATAAGCTGTAAGGTCGAAGGGCAGTGAATATGATCTAAGTGATTTATAACCATCCGTATTGAAAAAGAAATCAAAATATGACATTATCAGCTCCCTGAGGCTCCTGTAAACAGGTTCCCTGAAACGGAGCGATGTGAAGTTCGATTTGGCAACTGCTCCCCAGCAGCCATTTTCCTTGAAAAGTGCTATAACGTGGTCGTCATCATTTACAGCCTTCATGTCGACAATGAGCGGCTTGTATCCCATGAATTGCAAGGCAGCAGCTGCAAACAGTGCCCCTTCAAAGCAATGGGCCGAACGCTTCTTTATCACCCACCTAGGTGATCTGCACTCATAATTTGGGTTATAGCCAATCGAATCAAGATATGCCTGGATTTTGTCAGGATTGCTTAATGTTTTAAGAAACCCGGCCTCCTCTTTAGTCCACTCCATACCTTACTTTTTACTTTTTACTTTTTACTTTTGTCTTTTATCTTTAATCAGAACATCAATAATCTTCTTCATCTCTTCATATTGCTCTTCCATGCTCACGACAAGCTTAAGCTGTGCCTGTGCTCTCTCAAGATTATGATGCTCATGGTTTATCTTGAAATAATTATCGCCATCAATGTAATCAGTCAGAAATCTGGTGGCTATGGTGTATGTGATGAGTCTCGGTGCAAACGCAAGGTATTCCTTTTCAGTATCGTTGAGAGTGTTGCAGGTCTCTGAAAGGTACCCTTTTGAATAAGCTTCAAAGAGTTCAATATCCATTTTTATCTTTGAAAGATCTTTTTCATCTTCAACTGCAGTATTTGCCGCAGTCCGGATAGCGTCACCAAAATCATAATGGATATACCCAGGCATCACGGTATCAAGGTCAATTACGCAAAGAGCCTTGTTGTTACTGTCAAGGAGGATATTGTTGAACTTTGTATCATTATGAGTGATTCTAAGAGGGATTTTTCCCTCTCTGCCAAGCCTGAGGATTATTTTCATATCGTCGGCCCTACTGAGAACAGACGAGATCTCATCTCCGATATTACCTACCCTGCCAGAAGGATCAGTCTTTATGACTTTTTGAAATGTTTCAAGCCGTTTCTCAATGTTGTGGAAATATGGAATAGTCTCATGCAGCGGCTCTCCCGGAAGATCAGCCAGCATAGCCTGGAAACGGCCTATAGCTTTCCCTCCTTCGTAAGCCTTCCCGGGTGTATCAACAATATTATAGGAGCGGTGATCCGAGATGAAAATATACATCCTCCAGTACTTTCCCTGTTTATCTGTTATCCAGCTTTTGCCTTCTTTTGACGGGATAAGCCTCAGGCATTCTCTCCTGAGATCAGACCCCGGAATGGCGCTCAGTTTTTTCCGGAGATGAACTGTGACTCTTTCAATATTCTCCTGAAGCTCTGGTATGTTTTTAAATATCCTGCTGTTAAGTCGCTGAATGATATAATCATCCTTGTCATTTTCCACGGTTTCGACCCTGAAGGTATCATGAATATGACCGCTTCCGAAAGGCTCTCCCTTTAAAAAGGTGCCTTCTGTGCAGAAACATTCAAATATTTCTTTCAGATCAGTTTCCATTCTTCAATCCTGCTTTATGTCCCAGGAAAGCATAGTACATTATTATGAGATAACATGGTACGCAGAGCCAGTAGGCACTCTGGGTGGAGAATGTAACTGCAAGTTTGCCATAGAGCAACGGAATGGCTGCACCACCTGCAATTGCCATAACCAGCAGAGCGGAACCAGTTTTTGTGAATTTGCCGAGTCCGTTCAGAGCAAGTGGCCATATTGCTGGCCATACAAGTGAGTTGGCGAGCCCGAGAAGTGCTACAAACAGCACAGTAACAGGAATTACGAGCTGAAGTGGCTTAAAGGTGACGAGATCGACAAATGGCATTGTAAACTGCCTCCCCGCGGGAGTAAGAATTGCACCCATGGAAAAGATCAGGCCAAGTATGGTGCAAATTTTCAGGGCAGTAACCTGCTTAAGATATTTTGGTATTAAGACTATTCCTGCCAGATATCCGATTATCATTCCCAGCAGTGTAAGGGAAGTATAGTATTTTGCCGATTCCATCGGAATTCTAAGAGACTGGCCATACCTGATTATGGTGTCTCCAGCAATCACTTCGACACCAACATAGAAGAAGAGTGCAATGACACCCAGTACCAAGTGGGGAAACTGCCAGATGCTGGTCTTCAGGGTGTTGGTTTCAGCCGAAGATTCTTCTTCAGCATCGGTGTCTATTTCAGGAAGATTTGCAAGTTTCAGCAGCAGGCCTAGAAGCACAAGGATTACTGCCATAACAAGATACGGCATTATAACTCTGCGCGCCATTTCGTCGAGAATAACCGCCTTTCCTGCAGCGTCAGCAGCCTGGGCAAGCTTAATTTCAAGCAGATGAGAATCTTTCAATATAATGCTAGCCAGTATTATGGGAGCTATCATACCTGCAAATTTATTTGCTATGCCCATGATACTGATCCTTTTTGCTGCACTCTCCTGTGGACCGATAATTGTAATATAAGGATTGGATGCAGTCTGGAGAAGAGCTAGTCCTGTACCCTCAACAAAAAGCCCTGTGAGAAACAGGCCAAAGGTTCTGGTAAGTGCAGCCGGTATAAAGATCAATGCTCCGGCAGCCATGATCCATAGACCTATTGACATCCCGCTTTTAAATCCGGTCTTTTTTAGAAGCGCTGAAGAAGGAAGCGCCATTACAAGGTATGAAACATAGAATGAAAACGTAACAAAATATGCTTCAAAGTCATTTAATTCACATGCGGTTCTGAGAAATGGAATAAGGATGCCGTTGAGCCATGTTACAAAGCCAAAGATGAAAAAGAAGAGACCTATAATAGTTATTGAAAAGATATAATCTTTCCTGCTTATCCCATTCGAAGAGGTACTATTTCCCATAATTGCAGTAATGAATTGTTTCAATGTAAAGAATCAAAACTAATGCTTTTATCCAATGATGCAAAAAAATAATTAATTTGTTTTTTTAGTTCAAAAGTTATAGAACTGATCAGGAAATATTATAATTTTGGCCGCCATTACGAATCCTTGAATATATGGACGAAAGTGAAAAAACCAACCGTGAGATGGTTGAAGAGACAGGAAAGGTATTTGAGAAATTCGGTTTAACGCCGATGCAGGGAAGGATTGTAGCTTATTTTACCATAAGCGATCCTCCTGAAAAGACTTTTGAAGATCTTGTGCTTTACTTCAAGGCCAGCAAGAGCTCTATAAGCAACTCACTGAATTTCCTTCTTTCGAATAAGATCATTGATTATAAAACCTACGCAGCCGACAGGAAGAGATACTTTTTCATTACAGATTCATTTTTCAGGGTATATTTTGAAAAGGTGCTCGAAAATGTAAGTGAGCTTAAGAAACATACATTTAAAACCGTTTCGATGCGTTCTCCCCGTCACCCTGAAGCGAGTGCAATAATATTGAAATGGATCGAAAATGCAAACCTTTTCCAGGAGACTATCGGAAAAGCAATGGTGCAGCTTACAAAAGAATCTGTCTGAACTCTTTCATCCCCGTTTGTTATCTTTGCCGATAACCTTCGGAATTCCTGATTTCTGCCTTGATTTTGCCCCAAGATATCCGCCATGATGTCTTTTTGCATAATCAGCTGCAGTAAACCTTATTTTCTCCATCATCATGACAACAAGCGCATCACCGATAACTGTAAAGACAGTTGTGGAAGTGGTTGGTGTGAGCCCCAGGGGGCAAACTTCAGCAGGAGCCCCGGTAAGGATATGGCAATTGCATTTCTGAGCCAGCGGACTTTCGTCGTTGCCTGTTATGACTATGACCGGAATTCCGGGGAAGAGATTATTCTTAAGATCTATAAGCTCGATTATTTCCCTTGTTTTTCCGGAATTGGATATAGCCAGTAAAATATCGTTCTTCTGGAGAATACCAAGATCTCCATGCTGTGCCTCGCTTGGATGCAGGAAAACAGAGGGTGTCCCGGTTGAACTGAATGTAGTAGCAATGTTATGAGCAATCTGACCCGCTTTTCCCATTCCGGAAGTCACGAGCTTTCCATTCTTCTTATGAACCTGGGTATATATCATTTCAACAGCCTTTTCATAACTGTCGTCAACAGGTATATTCTGAATTGCAGATGATTCAGCGTTAAATATCTGCCTGATTTTAGCTTTCATATTTTCCATTTAACTCAAAGAATGGCAAAGTTATTAAAAAATAATGATCTTGCTTCATGGTTGCAATTAACCCCCTTTCCTGTCACGCAAGGGATGATCTCCCTGGTTCTCCTTCCCCGTGGGGGAAAGCCTGCCCCGCTTCGGCGGGGGTTGGGAAGGGGGTAATATTTATTTAGCCTGCAATTCTTTATTTAATGATTATCAATAATCTTTAAAAATTATTATATTGTGTCTTAAATAGATCACTGGGAATGTTTAAACGTACATCAGCAATAGGAGCAGACATCGGCCGCTTTTCTTTAAACCTCGCGGTTGTCAGTTATGCTGGTGAAATCATAGAATCCCTGGCTGTTCCTCTCGGAAACTCTCAGGACAAAAAGTGTGTTCTTGACAAGCTTTCAGTAGGTATCTCGGAAATCCGGCAAGGGGTAGCAGTCAAAGGCATAAACCCGATTTGCGTTGGCATCTCGGCTAAAGGTTTTATTGATCACCAGGCTGGAGTGGTACTTGGTCCTGACCAGGGAATAACCGGCTGGAAAAATGTTCCGGTTGCGAGGATTATAAGTGAAGTTACAGGCTTGCCGGTGTTTGTTGGAAATGATGCCAACCTTATGACAATCGCTGAACACAGGTTTGGAGTTGCAAAAGATTTTGATAATGTTGTTTTTGTCGCCCTCAGAACTGGTATTGGCGGAGGTATCATAATAAACGGCAAGCTTTACAGAGGAGTAAACAATGCAGGAGGAGAGATCGGGCAGATGATTATAAATTGTGACGACGGACTAAGTGATAAAGGGATAAGAGGATCATTTGAGCATATGGCATCTGCCTCAGCCCTGGTGCGCAGGTACGCTGAACTGGCAGGTATCCCGTTAAGTGATAAGGAAAAGTCTCCCGGATGCAAGGAAATATTTGAACTGAGCTACAAGAAGGATAAGTTTGCTCTTAAGGCTGTCACGGAAAATGCTGAACTTGTGGGGATCGGCCTGGCAAACCTGATAACGATCTTTGCCCCGGAAATTATAGTAATCGGAGGAGGGATGGCTGAAGCGGCCGATTCATATTTAAAAATGGTCAGGAAAAGCGCTTTTGCCAATTCGCTCGAAAACTGCAGGTCGGAAGTTCGTATCGAAAGAGCTTTGCTCGGATCAAAAGCTGCACTTACCGGAGCCGCATTTTATTCTCTTTCACGCCTGGAAGGGAAATCGGTATGGTGAACGTTTTGTAGTTTGACAGAATAGTTGTAATTACTTTAGAGAACAGGGACATGGAGCTTAAATCGCGGAAAGCTGGCCACCAGACATTCATATTAATAGCAGCCTTTTTTACCCTGCTTGCAATTGTTGGTTTTGTACTGTACGGGCTTCCATTTTTCTATGATTTTTATATTAAGGATTTTGGATGGTCACGCAGTGTGGTAACTTCCGGCAATGCACTCGGCAAGCTTCTGGTTGCCCCGCTGTTTGGATTTCTGGCAGGCTGGATGATCGACAAATACGGTCCACGGAAGCTAATGATGACAGGCATACTGATGACTGCCGTTGCACTCATTGGTCTGAGTATGATGAAATCGCTGGGTCTTTTTTATATCTCATATATTTTTGTCGCCCTTGGATATGTTTTCGGAGGTCCTCTGCCATGCCAGGTACTGATATCAAGGTGGTTCTCAAAGAACAGGGGAAAGGCAATGGGAATAGCCTATCTCGGCATTGGCACCGGATTCGCACTTGTACCCCAGATCGCTGCAGCCCTGGAAAGGAATGTGGGCTGGCATCTTGCACTGGTTGTGCTTGCAGTCATCATTGTAGTAGTTGCACTTCCGCTGGCATTCTTTGTAAAGAATTCCCCTCCTGATTTTGAAACTTCATTAAACCCTGAACCGGTTGTTCCTGTCAGGGACATTCTTAAAAACCCTAATTTCTATCTTTTGGCGTTTGGCAGCATGTGTTCCATTGCTGCAGTGGGAGGTATAAATCAGCATCTTAAACTGTATCTGCGCGACCTTAGCTTTTCACAGTCACAGGCCGCAAATGTCTTATCGCTGGTTGCGCTGATGAGCCTTGCAGGGCGCGTGATAATGGGATGGCTGGCAGATCTTTTCCCGCGAAAATATGTGATGATATTTATATATCTGATTGTCGGGAGCGCGATCCCATTTCTGCTTATGCCTGATTTTAATGGCCGCATCTATGTATTTGCTGTGATATTCGGCCTGGGCCTTGGTGGCGATTATATGATAATTCCCCTGATAGCAGGCGACCTGTTCGGAGTGAGGATACTGGGAAGAGTAATGGGAATAATCCTGGTTGCGGATGGACTGGCTGAGTCTGCAATGCCAATGCTGGTAGGTAAGTTGTACGATATCGGATCAAAGAGCTATTCAATGGGTTTCATTATACTGATCTGTGTTGCTCTGACCGGTGCCCTGGTGGTATCTTTCCTGCCAAAGAAAAAGCTTAGTATGAATGTTTAGGTAATTGAACTATGTATGTGATAATTAAAACCAACATCTTATGAGAAAACTTTATTACCGGGATTTAATCATCCTATTATTATTTGCATTATTGCAGGTGCTTGTATCATGTGGTACATCAGAAAAAACGGCCATAACATGCCCCAGGACTCCCGATGCGAGGAACAGTTACAAAGCAAGGCATGATGCAGGAAAACAATTCAAATATGATCTCTATTCCTTTAATCAGGCCAGGCAAGGGAAAAGGAATATTAATAAAAGAAGCTCATTAAAGAGATATTCTTCGGCTCCAACTTTTAAACCGGTAAAAGAAAGTGGGGTGAAGAATCTTAAAGTGCAAGACAGATATATAAGTATTGCAGATATTGACAAGGATGAGTATCTGAAGGGATTGTCGGCTTCAATTGACAATAAGAATCTGGTATCCAGCTCAATTGCCTTTGATCCCCCGTTACCTTCCAAAAGACAGAAAACAGCGAAGGTGAAGCTTGATCTTGATGGCCAGCAGGAATCATGCGATACGATTGTATCAACAATGGGGGATGTAATTGTTGGTAAAGTTACTGATGTCAGTGAGATAGAGATAAAATACAAGCGTTGCGGAATATTCAACAGCCCGACTTACTCAATCCGGAGAAGTAATATTTCAGTAATAAAATACGCCAACGGAACGAAAGATCTCTTTACTGCTTCCGGTCCGGTTGATTACAGATACTCAACGGAAGAAGTTAAAACAGAAGGGCTGGGACTTGCAGGTTTCATAGCTAGCCTTGCAGGATTATTTGTTCTTGCCATTCCCTTCGGCTTGATTGCTATCATTTTTGGATCTATAAGTTTAGGCAGAATAAAAAGGAGCCCCGGCAGGTACAAAGGCAGAGGGTATGCATTAGCGAGCCTGATAATAGGAATTCTAGATATTGTAGGTGGAGTGATTCTTCTGGCAACAACCATATAGGGATATTGACATATCAATTTCCTGATATAATAAGGGAGCGCGAATACAAGCATAATGGCTATTCTGTATGTTGCGTCAAAGACTCTGTGCCTCTTGATTAATATCTTTGTCTTTCATGGGATGTTAGCTCAGTTGGTTCAGTCCGCCAGCCGGCGGATGACAGGTAAGAAGTCACTGGTTCGAATCCAGTACGTCCCACTTAGAAATTGAAACACCTCTCAGCCCTCGGAAATCAGTTCCGGGGGCTTCTTAATTTTTATCATGCAAATTTATTTTGCCTCAGCAGTGGAGACAGACAATAAGTCTGTTGCACCATTGTCGCACAAATAGAGTCAATAAAAAAACGTAACTCATTGGTTTATAGTTGAATTCCGCTTTGTTTTTGTGATCCCAAAGGGATTATTCGCTACGCTCATGATCCCGCTGACAGTGGATACAAAACAAACTATGCCGCAGCTGACGCTGCATGTCATTTTTTGTTTTCATCATGGAATCAGGCCATCAGGCCTGTTCCGTTCTTCAAACAAAAAATGCTCCTTTCGGAGCATATTGTAGAAGGGGATTATTCGCTTCGCTCATGATCACTTTGACAGAGGATACAAAACAAACTATGCCACAGCTGACGCTGCATGTCATTTTTCGTTTTCATCACGGAATCAGGCCATCAGGCCTGTCCCGTTCTTCAAACAAACTATGCTCCTTTCGGAGCATAGTTTGTTTTGTGATCCCGGGGGGATTCAAACCCTCAACCTTCTGATCCGTAGTTTGAAAAACCCCATAATTCATAAGTTTTCACTTTCATTCAGTATGATACTGAAAACCCCATTTATTCAGGTTATCTGTTTATAACTTTAATTCATTGCTTTTCATTTATATTCATTTATATACTATATTTGTATGCAAATTGTATGTACAAACATTATAAACATGGAAAAATTTTCACTTGCAGGGATTACGGCCTCGGTAATATTTGATACCAGGCGAACTAAAGAGGATCTGACTTTCCCGGTTAAATTCCGGGTGACCTTCGACCGTAAACAGGTTTACTATCTTTCAGGAATTAGCCTGACGGAAGATGAATGGAATAAATTAGACAAAACCAGAATCAGGGAGCTGATAAGGGTACGGGAATTAATTCAGATCGGATTTGATAAGGTAAAAAATCATATTGTCGAAATGGAAAGAGGCGAGGGCTTTTCATGGCAGGGGCTAAATACAAGGCTTAAACAGGGCAAGCAAAATTCTCTTGTCCCTGAATTTCTATCCAAAATTGATAAGCTGGAAGCTGAAGGAAGGCCGGGAACCGCCTCATCTTATAGATGCTCTGCAAACAGTATTCAGAAGTTTACAAGGCTTAATCTGAAATTTGGCGACATAACCCCGGAGTGGTTAATGAAATACGAAAGGCACATGGTTTCTGAGGGCAGGGCGATGGCAACGGTCGGGATCTATATGAGGGCTATCCGGGCCATAATAAACGAAAATAAGGCTTTTATAACCCCGTCTCAATATCCTTTCGGCAGGGGCAAATATGAGATTAAGAAAGGATCAGGGCGAAAGATGGCCTTAACTCTGGCTCAAATCAATGAGATTTTAAAACTTGAACTACCAACACCGGAAGCAAGGAAATACCGTGATCTATGGTACTTCAGTTTTCTATGTAACGGAATTAACATAAATGATTTATTAAGATTGAAATTTTCAAATATTGAGAACGGGGAAATACTTTTTTTAAGGGGTAAAACAATCAGGACAAACAAGGAACTGAAAGAGATCAGGGCAACACTTTTGCCGGAAATGAACGGAATTATTAAGAAGTGGGGCAATCCTGACCGGAAGCCGGAGAATCATATATTTCCCTTCCTTACCAGCGAAATGACACCTTTACAAATAAGGGTCAGGGTTCAGGACGTTACCAGGCGAATAAATTTGAGAATGAAAAAAATAGGTGAGGCCCTGAACTATGGAAGTATTTCGACATACAACGCCCGGCACTCATTCGCTACAATTTTAAAACATAATAACGTGAATATTGCCTTTATTTCTGAATCATTAGGCCATAGCGATCTAAAAACAACGGAGAACTATCTGGAATCATTCGACAATGTAGAAAGGGCAAAAGTTGCATCAATACTCACAAATAATAAATAAGACAATGGAAATACTTAACGACAAACAGGTGAATGAAAGATTCTTGAAGGCTTACAAGAATAGGCGACATATCGCTAACCTTAATACCGAAGAAACGATCGAGGTTATTGAATTAGTGGAGAAAAAAATATGTATGATCGAGGAGCATCATTCTAAGGTTGTAGAATTTAACCCGCAAATGAAGGATAATAGCATTGATAATGTTTCAATGGGTGGTTACACTCATAAACAATTGAGCCAATTTAAGGGCGATTTAGAAAATCATTTATCGAAGGAATCAAAAACGGAACAGGAGACTATCATTGATAAAATTTACATTCTCCATTTTTACAAAAAATTTAAGAGTTACTTTCCTGATGAAACAAAAGAAATCTGGCTCCAAAGGTTTATTTATCCCTTCCAAAAACCCATTAATCCTATCAAAATTGAAAGTAGGGTAAACGGGGAAAATAACAGATTGATATTATTAGCCATACTATCTGAAATATACAAATGTCCGCACGCTGATTTTATCTATAAAGATTTTGTTTTCGACAGGTTCGGGATAAAGGCGTTTCATAAGGCAGTTAGCACCCATAAAGACAAACCAGAATTTAAGAAAAATTCAGAGGGTTGCAGAATAATTTTAAAAGATATGACACTTTTAAAGTAGCAACTTACCCCGACTTACTGTTTGACTTTGTAACCAACTATATTTTAAATAGTTGGTTTTTTCATTTTGCATAAAACTTACCCCGGCTTACTGATAGGGTCTATAATTTTATTACTGCATTAATACTTGCAGTTATGACACAGATAGTACAGCTCAATTATGAAGATTTACAGACAGCTATAAAAGACTGCCTGAGGGATGCAATAGCAGAAATAAAAGCGATCCCGGAACCCGAAAAGCCAGCCGACCGGATGACCTTGCCGGAAGCCTGCGATCTTACCGGACTATCCAGAAGCCTATTATATAAGATGAGTATGGACGGGACCATACCCCGGCAGAAGTACGGCAAGCGGTTAGTATTTAGCCGGGAATCCCTCAATGAATGGATGCAAGTCAGGACCGTATCAATGGCCAGCCCTGAATCAGTTATGACCGGCAGGCTTCAAAAATCAGCAAAAAAGAAAATTTAATAAGTGTTGAAATGGGGACAAAGGTAGAAATTAAACAGGGTACGGACCTGAATCAAAATATTGACTTTTTGATTGCAAAACCCGTTAACGAATGGATCAAAGAGGCCAGCCTCAGGGAGACACCCAGGGACCTGTTTAATAAATTAATTTATGAGGGAGACCTGGGAATATTATTTGCCTCATCAGGTGCCGGAAAATCAATCTTAGCATGTCAGTTTGCAGACGAAAACAGCAAAAATGAGATTGTGCTTCTCCTGGATTGCGAACTTTCGGATAAACAATTTCAGCTAAGATATACAAACGAAGCTGGGGATAATTATCCATTTAAAGACAATTTCATCAGATTAGAACTTAATCCAGATGCAGATAAGCCGGAAAAACTGACTGATGAAGATTTCCTAATGCAGTCAATTGAGAATTGCGTTACCACCACCGGGGCGAAAATTCTTATCGTGGATAACATTACCTATCTGAGGCAAGACACCGAAAAGGCAAAAGAAGCCCTTCCCCTGATGAAAAAATTGAAGGCAATAAAGAAAAAATATGATTTAACGGTGCTGGTAATTGCACACACACCCAAAAGAGACGCAACAAAACCAATTTCGCAAAATGATTTATCCGGTAGCATGATGCTTTATAATTTTTGCGATCAGGTTTTCGCAATCGGAACAAGTAACGCGGATCCCAGCTTAAGGTATATAAAACAATTAAAAACAAGGTACACGGAAACCCTTTACGGGGAAGATAATGTGATTTTATACCAGGTTGAAAAAAATAATTGTTTCCTGGGATTCACTTTTCTGGGATATGGGAAAGAGGCCGATTATCTAAGACAATTATCCGAACCAGGCAAAAAGGATTTAGAGGAGCAAGTAAACGTCCTGCACGGGCTGGGAAAGAGTTTACGTGAAATTGCAAAAGAGTTTAATATTTCCCCTTCAAGGGTGTACCGGATAATAAATAAGCCTCTAAATAAGTGAAACAGTGAAACAATACATAAATAACTAATAATAAAATGATTAAGTGTTTCAGAGTGTTTCAGAAGTGTTTCAAAGTGTTTCAAAGTGTTTCAGTGAAACAGGCCTTAAGTGTTTCAGGTGAAACAGTAGTGAAACAGTACGAACATTTTAATAATGAATCATTTAACCCCAGAAACGAGGGTGTTTCGTTTCAGAAAGTGAAACAGTGAAACAGTCAATTTTAAATATTACCGTGTCCGGTTTTGAGAATTGTAAAAGCATATCCCCGAAAGAAGTTAATCTTTTGTCCTGGCTGACTTCAGATAAATACCGGGATAAGGTCGAGCAGGTGCGGAAAATTCAGGATGAGAATATACAAAAAGTAATTAAAGCCTCACTTCCAGCGATAACTCCTTCCGGGACATTCAGCACACGATCAGAAAAGGGGTTAATAGAACATTCAGGATTCATGGCATTTGACATAGATTTTAAGGACAATTCCGATATAACCAATTTTGATGAACTAAAAAAACAGCTCAGTAAGTTATCAAATGTAGCTTATTGCGGTCTGTCCGTTCGGGGTCGCGGCTTCTGGGGTTGCGTCCCCATTCCCGGAAGCACCCCCGAACTTCATAAACAGCGTTTTAATGCGCTTGCAAAAGATTTTAAAGATATGGGAATTGTGCTGGATCCTTCCGGAAGTGATGTTTGCAGGTTAAGGATTTACAGTTTTGACCCCGAAGGCTATTTTAACCACAATGCGAAACCGTACACAAAGATACTGAAGCCCCAACCAAAGAGAACAACCCGTCCGGCCCTTACCGATTCCAGGGAACGTGTCGAGGCTGTTATAAGCCAGATAAAAGAGAACAGAATTGATATAACACAAAGTTATAAAGGCGAATGGTTCCTGATTGCTTCCGGTATGGCAAATGAGTTTGGCGAATCCGGAAGGGGTTACTTCCATGCGGTCAGTAGGTACCATTTAAAATATAATGAATCAGAAACAGACCGAATGTTTGATGATGTTTTGAAAAAAACCTATTCTAAAATAAGTATTGGATCCTTCTTTAAAATTGCTTCAGATTACGGGATAAAGCAAAATATCGCAAAGGAATCTATTGATGAAATAGGTGAATTTGATATTGAAGTAAAAGAGAAGGAAGCGGAATGGCTCAATGAATTTTATCCGCATGGAGTTAGGTCGGATAACAGAGTTGCCAAAATGGAAACTGTGAAAATGCCAGCCACAAAAAAAGAATCGGCACCCGGTCCCTGGGATCAGGACATAACAGAGCTGGAACAATTCTTTAATGCAGTAGGGCTTCCTGAAGCACACATTCAGCTCAGTGCAGTCGAAAGGATAACAGATCCCTCTTTGTTCATTAAGACACACCTGGACATTGTGAAGGGTCAAAACGGAAATATGAGATATGCACCTTACCTGGAACGGCTGAAGGAATTAAGAACAATATTAAGCAACTGATATGTTAACGAGGCACTTAATAAGAGTACGACGGAGACGACGTATCAGGAGACAGGACCAAATAAAAAACAATATGAAAATAGATATTAAAATTTTTGTGCAGGCTGCTCAGGAGTTCAAAATTGAGGCTGAATATTTAAGCGAGGATTCATTCCGGTTGAACGGGATTACAGTTTACCTCCACGACAATCTGGCACAGGCAGGCACTTTTAAATTTCGTTTTACTGATTGCTTTGACTTCGTTTCTTGTTTGTCCCAGGAAGGATTATTATCCTTGACCACTAACCAGAGACATCAAATAAAAGAAACTTATAAAAAATTACTTAAAGCCCCGATATGACAAAATTTGATTTAAATATTCTTTGCAAGGTTCTCAAAGCTTCTCTGATTGACGAAAACACGATTTCAATTAACAGTCATTTTATCGAGTTTGGAGATTCACTAACAATTGACGGCATTGAATATGGTAACCCGCAAAACATGAAAAGCCTGATGAGTTGCATTACTCGGTCGCAGATCCTGGGAAATGTTAACTACGAAAATTTATCTTTCTGGTATTGCCTCGGATATCATACCGAGGTCGAAAAGGCCAAAAACAGGCTTGCAAATATGAAAAAAGGGCAGTTTCCGAATCAAAACAAGGGGGGTTTACTATCAGATTTAGACAATAATTTGAATTAGTAAAATATGCAACACTTTGAATATCAGAAAATAGGGATTAATTCTTCGAATATTGAAGTTAAATATTCTAAAAACGACTTTCGTAGACGCGTGACTGCTGCGAGATTTGACCGTACCCCCCCTTCTAAGAAAAAAGACCGCCATCCCTTCGGCACTGCATGGGTGTTTGAGACGATAGGCAATGAATAAAGATAATGATATGAATAAAGATAGAGAACAATATCAGGCATACAGAGAGACAACTCGAACTCATCTCGAACATTACGAGATGACATGGATAGGACGGCAACAAGTTAGTAAATGTTAATAAGTATAACGAATAATATAGTTATATAACGAATACATTAGTTATCTTTGTTACCTGAATAACTTAATACATCATACAATGAATAAAGAACAACGCAACACAACCGGACTGAACCTTCAGATACCTTTAAATATTAGTATGGCATTATCGAAGCGGGTGTGTGACCTTAAAGAATCGGGATCACTTATTACAAAGTCTGAACTGATATTGCACTATGCAAACAGAGGGTTGCATGAAGATCAGGACGGTCAGTCTGTGACTTTGATAGGCGAGGACTTAAAAGGACTTAATGAGACAGAACAACGATAACGACATACAGAGCAATAACGCTTTGTTATAATTAATACTTTGGAAGAAAATGAAAAACGAAAGATTGGACGCAATTATCTCAAGAACGCCTGCCATGACGGCAGCAATTGAAAAAGAAGGGGGAGAGAAAATTTCAAAGCTACCCGACAATTTTAATGAAAATTACATTAAGTGGAAGGTTCTGGAAAGAATCGGGAACTATGTATTTTTGCAGGGCAAATCTCAAACAGGATCTGGAGGGTTGGTATACGACCAGCAATTAGTCCGGGTTGACGAAACGGGGCTGGAATATATCAAAAGCCCCATGAATTGGGACTCACTGGCAGACCCAATGCGTAAGCCGACCGATCCCCCACCGAGACAGTTTTCTAAAGATCTTATTTATCAAGATTTTCTGGCAAGTATTCGCAACAATGAAATGGCAATTTTGAGACGTGCCAGAACGGCGGAAGAAAACAGACTTGCAGAAATTTTGCGGGATAAAAATTTTAAGATTATTACCGACATGAAATCCTTAGCAGAACATTTGCAGATTGAGCTTCAAGAATTAACAGATCGGAGCGAAAACTCGCAAGGGATTTTCTCAAATAAAAGATGTAAGGAGATCCTTCTTCAGTTATCACAGATTGATTTATTTTTAAAACATATAAAATTATCGTAAATGGAAACAATTGAAAGGGCAACAGTCAAAAGACAACCTGAATTTTTCAGGAAGATCAAAGACTGCGAATCAAGAGGTTTGAAAGTTAAACCAGGTACCAGCGTAACTCCTGCAATGATCGCAGAGTTTGAAAAAACTGGAAAGGTAACAGAACCTTCAGTAAGGAAAGCATCATTAATGGAGCTAACTACCGAGGACAGGGCCAAAATTCTGAATCGGAAGCTAAAAGAAATCGCAGACGCTGAGGAAAAAAAGGCAAGGGATGTCCGGCAGGATCAAAGGCATCTGGATTTTGCCAAAGAACGCAAAATAGTCAAAGCCGGTTTGTGCTTGGTTGAAAAAGGCGGAACAGAAAAAACAACGCTTTACAGATAACTTTATTTTTCAGTTTGTTGGGGTGTACCGGCTAACGACCGGCACCCCATTTTTATAATTAGAACGATTCTTAATAAGGCCCTTTTCATGCGTTTTAAGGCCTATTCCCTTTAAAGTGGTACTATCCCTTCAAAACGACCTCACCAGGTGACGCAGGAGCCACGATCACACCTCTGGCAATACCACAGCATCCCTGCAATGCAATAAAAAAGTCTTACTGTAATACTATGTTTAATTTAAGGTATTACACTGATACTTAAATTAATATAAGCATAATAAAGTTATAAAACAACATTATTATCTATTGATTTACATTTATTTTCATTCGACCTTTGTTCCATTATTAATTTAAACTTACGAAAATGAAAGTAACCTACCTGGAACCAAAGAGCGATTCATTCGAACGCTTGAAATTCGAAAATGAAATCCTTAGACGTGAGACGGACCGGTTGCATGTTATACAAAAAGGCATGGATATTAAATATAAAAAAAATCCCACTGAGGCAAATCGCAGAAAAGCTCAGATCGCTTATATGAAATATTCTGCTTGTCTAACGAAGGCGGTTGATGCTACGCTACTGTATAGTCGTGCCTTTAATTTACATTACGACATCGACAATTCTCATCTTAGAATAGTTAAATAAGTTACTTAATAAATAAAATCTCATATTATGACAGCAAAACAAATTCTCCTTGATCTGAGTTATATCGATAGCACAAAGCATTTGCGGAAGATCCTGCTGGAAATGATTCTTGAATTTATGGCAAATGATGAAATTGATGATCGTTCAGATGCGTATGCAACTTATATAGCACTTGATTTTCACTTACGACAAATCGGTAAGTATCAGAAAAAATTGACGAGTTCTCGACGAGGTTGAAATAAAAAACCCGGCACTTGTCCGGGCTTCCCTATCAGATATTATCCTTTCCAGTCCAGCGACTGAATTTTAATTTAGCATCCCGTTCAGCCTTCAGCTTCATGTATTTCCGCTTCACAGTTTCATCAGGGATATCGGTTGAAACCTCAACCCATGTCCGAGGCATATTACAGACTTGTACCAACTTCATTGGAGTTTTCATTGACAAAAGAGTAAAGTTAATATTAATGCCACAAAGAGAATTATCAGGATCCTGAAGATTATCTTTTCAGTTTTGAAGATGAAACGCTTTTTAAAATACCTCCTTCTTTCAATTATTATCCGATCCGGGGTCATTTGCGCCTCCTTTCATTCTGGCAGCATTGATAAAAGAAGTTGAACCCTAACATCATTGCACCCATGCAAACAGCAGAGGCACCAAATAACAGCACCATGCCACCGCATGAAATAGAATCTAATCCGATTACTCGAATAATAATCAGGACAGCACCGGCCAGACCTAACAGGCCAATGAATAGATAAATAAACTTTCCATATCTTTTCGGAGCAAGTGAATCCTGAATGTAATTTCGACGTCCGAGGTCTGTTTTGGGATACCTGATTTTATTCAGGCACGGCGATTGCCGTAAACAAAAGATTTGTTTTTTCATTTCGCAGTTGTTTTTTAGTAAATAAAAGAACCCCCCTTTCCGAAGTCCAGGGAAACAACTGCGAAGTCGAAAACCTGTAAATCAGTCCAGGGGGCCTTTTATACTCTATTGTTTTTCGCAGTTGTTAATTCAAAGTTGAACTTTATAAATGAGATATGCAAAATTATTTTGCCTCAGCGAGTTTTCAACAATAAACTCGTATGCAATAGTGTTTCAGAGTGCGGGTTAGAGTGAGGTTGTATGCAAATTGTGTGCAAACGATAAAAAGAAAGGGAGCTAACTTTGAGCTAACTCCCTGATTCTCTTTGTGATCCCGGGGGGATTCAAACCCTCAACCTTCTGATCCGTAGTCAGATGCTCTATTCAGTTAAGCTACGGGACCATTTTCCAGTTCGCAAAGATAATAAAAAAACGTTTTTATTGTACAAAATTCAAATTCATTGCTTGCTGTCGTTATTCCGCTATTGTTAATAAGATTCCTCGCTAACGCTCGGAATGACATTGTTTTGGGATCACAGGAAGGGGATGGAAGGGAAGGATGAAAACCTCGTGTTTTCTTCCTTCCCTTCCATCCCCTCCATCTCAAATATAACGGATTGTCATTCCGAATGAAGCGCAGCGGAATGAGGAATCTCCCTCTATGATTATACTATATAAAAACGGTTGCCATCATTCCGGATGTTGCGATGCGAAATGAGGAATCTCTCAAATCATCTGCTTTTTTCTAATGTCCGGAATATTATTTACTTTTAAGGATCGTTTTATATAATTAATGCAGCCTTTTAAACGCATGAAAATCAATTGAAAATATAACAGATATGAAAAAAACAGCTGGTTGGATACTAAAAATATTGGGAGGGCTGATTCTGCTCATCCTTATACTGCTTTTTACTATTCCTATTATCTTCAAAGACAAGATAAAGACAAAAGTCGAACAGGTAATTAATGAATCGGTCAATGCGAATGTAAAATTTGCAGATTACAAACTTGGATTCTTCAGCAACTTTCCGAATCTTTCATTCGGTATGAAAGATGTATCGGTTGTTGGCGTCGATAAATTTGCAGGTGATACGCTTGCCGGATTTAAATCATTTGACCTGGTATTTAACCTGGCAAGCCTGTTTGGGAAGTCAGGCTATGAGGTCAGATCAATTATAATTGACAGGGGAGTGGTTAATGTTATTTACCTTAAAGACGGAAGTGCCAACTATGATATAATGAAGCCATCGGCTGATACTTCAGCTGCTGCAACTAGTACTACCTCCTCTGACATTAAGATACTTCTGAAAAACTTTTCAGTACGAAACAGCTCAGTCTCCTACGTTGATGAGAGCTATGCAATGGCAGTTTATCTCAATAAGCTTAATTTCGATCTGAAAGGCGATATGACCATGAGTCAGACTGATATGCAGATCAGTCTGAATTCCGGTGAAATGACTTTCATGATGGACGGTACAAAATACATTAACAAGGCTCTTCTGGACTCTAAGATTGATATGCTCGCCAATCTAAACAAGTGGAAATTCACTTTCAGGGAAAACTATATAAAGTTGAATGACCTTATGCTGAAGTTCACAGGTACGGTTGAGATGCCAGGTAATGATATAACTACTGATTTGAAATTCAGTACGGAAAAAGCTTCATTCAAATCATTACTGTCTCTAATACCTGCTGTTTATATGGCAGATTATAAAGACCTTAAGGCAAGCGGTGAATTTACCATGAATGGATCGGCAAAAGGAGTCTATAGCGATGCTGACAGCACATTGCCTGATATTTCACTTGCAATAGATGTAAAAAATGGCATTGTAAGCTACCCTGCGCTGCCAGATAAGATTCAGAATATAAACATCAGTTCAGATCTTTTCATGGATGGAAAAGTCATGGATAGGACCACCGTCAATGTGAATCGTTTCCACTTTGAGCTGGCAGGCAATCCTTTCGACATGACATTTGCCCTTAAGACACCTATGAGTGATCCTGACTTTTCAGGGTCGATGATTGGCAAAATAGATCTCACGGCACTGACTAAGGCAGTTCCTCTCGACAGCATTAGCCTTTCAGGACTGATAGACATATCCGTAAAGATGGCCGGGCGATACTCAATGATCGAAAAAGGACAGTACGATAAGTTCCAGGCCTCCGGCTCAATGAATATCAGGAATATGCTGGTGGCTATGATCGGATATCCGGAAGTAAAAATCAACCAGGCTGCCTTTGATTTCTCTCCCGCTTATGCAGCAATGTCTAAAGCCGATATGACTGTTGGCGGAAAGAGCGACTTCAACCTGACCGGCCGTTTTGAAAATTATATTCCTTATGTTCTTAAAAATGAGACTATCAAAGGATCAATGACATTGAAGTCAAACCTTGTTGATGTTTCAGATATACTCTCAAAGATGGTTTTAGATACTACAGCTGTGGAAGACACAACATCTCTGGCTGTAATTTCCATTCCGAAAAATATTGATTTCGATTTCAATGCTGCGATTAACAGCCTGATATATGACAAGATAAAGGCTCAGAATATAAAGGGCCATATTTTAATCCATGACGGGGTTCTGAGTTTCCGCGATGCCGCGATGAATATTCTTGGAGGTCTTATTTCGATGAATGCTGATTATGATACCCGTGATACGCTGAAGCCGGTTATGAAAGCTGATTTCAACATCCAGAATCTCGGAATCAAGGACGCATTTACTACGTTCAATACTATTCAAAAGCTGGCTCCGGCCGCAAAAGGGATTGACGGGAAAATCAATCTTCAGCTTTCGTACCAGAGCCTTCTTGGAAGCAACATGATGCCGGTTGTAAAAACAATAACCGGCAGCGGTAAGCTCCAATCAGATGAGGTTACTCTTCTTGAATCGGTAGCATTTAATAAAATGAAGGAGGTGCTTAAGCTTAGTGACAAATACAGCAATACATTCAAAAACATTAATGTAAGCTTTAAGATAAATGATGGCCGTGTTTATGTCAATCCTTTCGACACGAAAGTCGGCAACATAAAAATGAACGTTAGTGGCGACCAGGGTTTGGACCAGACATTAAATTACCTTGTTAAAACTGAAATTCCAAGGTCTGAATTAGGAAGTTCCGTGAACTCGCTGATTGACAACCTTTCTTCACAGGCTTCAGCTTTCGGCATTGCATTCAAGCCAGCTGATGTTCTTAAGATAAATGTGAAAATAACGGGAGTTTTCGGGAAGCCAATTGTTATGCCGGTATTCGGAAGCTCAACCGGTGAGAGTTCATCCGGGTTGAAGGAGACTGCCAAGGAAACGGTTAAGCAGACAATTGATAATAATGTTGACAAGGGCAAGGAAAAACTAAGGCAGGAAGCTGAAGCCCAGGGCGACAAGCTGGTTAGTGAGGCTGAAACCAGGGGGCAACAGCTTCGCGATCAGGCAGACTCAACTGCAGTAAAGATCCGTAAGGAAGCAGATGTCCAGGCACAAAAACTGATTGATGGAGCAAAAGGTCCGATTGCAAAAATTGCTGCACAGAAAGGTGCTGATGCTCTTAGAAAAGAGGCAGATAAGAAAGCTACCAAGCTTACGACTGAAGCTGATACTCAGGCTACAAAGCTGGTAGATGAAGCTAAGGCTAAAAAACAGGAGTTAATAAATAAAATCTGATTGCACGATTCAAGGAGCTCGCGACAGGGACGAGCGTTAAAAACTTGCCTGGCAGGCAAATTTAGCGAAGGAGCCAGATTTTTGTGAGGAAACAGTGGAAGCACGATAAAAAAAAGCTGCCCTCAGGCAGCTTTTTTATTAGAATTTCTTTTCCTTGATACGGGCTTTTTTACCGGTGAGATCGCGGATATAGAATATCCTTGCCCTGCGTACTTTCCCATGCTTGTTCACTTCAATCTTGTCGATAAAGGGAGATGCAAATGGAAAAATCCTTTCAACACCTATATTGCCTGACATCTTTCTTACTGTAAAGGTTTCAGTATGCCCGCTTCCGACTCTCTGAATAACAACGCCACGGAACTGCTGTATCCTTTCCTTGTTACCTTCAACAATCTTATAATGAACGGTAACTGTATCTCCTGCAATGAATTTTGGAAATTCATTTTTTACCGCCAATTCCTTTTCAACAACATTCATTAAATTCATTTCTCGAAGTATTTTATAATCTGTATTTTGATCTCTGAAAATCGGACGCAAATGTAACACAATATTTTAGAACAGGCAATAGGATTGGCAATATTTTTAAACAACATCCTGGTGCGCTATTCCTTAACGATTTGTCTGATGCCCTTTATATCTTATTATTAATGACCACCGCCAGCGGGAACAAGAAGGATTTTCCCGTTATCCTGGATGACTGATTTTTTCCACGAATCCGGATATCCTGGCTGATTTGGCATTGCGGGGGCTCCATATTTTGTCCTTTCAAACTTCCCGTCTTTTTCCTTCTTGATATTACCATCCATATATTTTACAAGCAGGTAGTCGCTTAAGGTCTTCCACTGATCAAAAGTATTCTGTGCCGATTTCAGCGAATAGGATGTAAGGTAATCTCTTGCGTCCTTTTCACCCTGACCGAATAATTTAAGAGCAGCATCATCAATGGACTTTGTTTCAGTCAGATATGTTGATTCAAGCTGTTTCTGGACTTTTTGAGCGTCCTTGCTCATCAGGTCATAGCGAAGATAGCATTGGTTTGCGACCCTGTTGAACAGCCAGAAGGCAGATGTGGGTGAATATGTAAGCATATCTCCGTTACCGACTTTGAAGCAACCCGGGATCTCTGTAATTCCGCAGTACATCGGGGTGAAAACAGTTGTATTGGCATCATCAACTCCGAACCAGAAAATTCCGCCTATCGGATCTGGAAGCCAGCTTCTGGATTCGGCAACAAATACAAAACCGGTCTGCTGGGTACTTACAGCTCTTTCGTTAGTATATTCAGGTGCGTTCTTATCGTCCGAAACCTTCCAGGTAAGCGGACGCCATCTGTAAGGCGAACCGAAAGGACCTGCTCCAATATCTTTTCTCATGTCAAATATGGTCCCTTCAAGATGATCACGCATAAAATTCATCATATCATAGTTTGATATTTTCCTGTCAGGCTTTATCCAGAGCGGCATTCTTTTGCTGAGATCGTTTCCGGATACATAATTGGTATACTGATCCATATCCTTGTTGACTGATTTGAAGAAGGACCAAACCCTTATCTCACACATCCTGGCTCCTGAAAAAGTAATCGGGTTGTAGGTATCTGAGAAGCTGAATTCCTGGTCTGTACCGTTGTAAAGTTTTTTAGCTCTGGCAAAATCAATAACGTCATAGGCGTATACACATTCAACAATAGGATCAGAAATCCTGGAAAGGTCTTTTGAAGTAATTGCAATTGATTTCTTTTTACCTGTGGCCAGCGGAAATGTCTGTATTCTTGCCTGGTTGGCATGAGCGCAAATATATCCGTCAGGGATCCGGCGAGCAACCCATACTGCACCTTTATTGCCAGGCCCTTTTCCAATGATCTCAAAGATCCACGCTTCATTGGGATCAGAAATTGAAAATGATTCACCTTCGCTTGCATAGCCATTTTGTGAAACCAGCTCTGACATAACTTTAATTGCTTCCCTTGCGTTCTTAGCCCTTTGAAGCGAGAGATATATTAAGCCTCCATAATCCATTCCTGCCGTTGTATCAACCAGTCCTTCTACACCACCATATGTTGTTTCCCCTATTGCCAGCTGATGTTCATTCATATTACCAACAACTGAATATGTATGAGCCACCTGCGGGATCTTTCCCAGGTTTTTATTAGTATCCCATTCAATTACATCAAGCATCGTTCCGGCAGGATAATCTCTTGCCGGCCAGTAATAAAGTTCTCCATATAGTGTATGAGAATCAGCGGAATATGAAATCATAGTCGAACCGTTGACTGAGGCTCCTTTTGTGACAATGAAATTCGTACAGGCATCGGTATCCTGCCCTTGTAAAAAGCTTGTGAACATAATCACCAGGACAGCTAAAAATAATCTCTTCATAATATCTCTTTTTTCAAAGTTTAACTAACAATCTTATTTTAGGAGTTGCAAAGGTAATAAGCCGGAGAAAATATCAAAGTGATTCAGATCATTTTAAGGATATTTATGATATTTATTATCTTCCCGGGGTCGGCGACCTTCCTCGAAAATTCCGGTATGCCAGCCATTCCGCCCATCGGGATATCCTTTCTTCTGAAAATCATATCACTCTCATCAAGCCTTGCTGCTGTCAGGTGAAATTCTCCTGCACCGGTTGCCTTTGCCATTTCTGCAATGTTCGATTCATTTAGCCCGCTTCCAGGCATGATAATTATCCGGTTTCCCGCTTTTTTAACAAGCTCGTGTATAAGAGCAGACCCTTCAGCGGATCAATGCATATGTCAAATGCCCTGTGAAATGTAACAGACATGGGGTACGCAAGCTCAAACCTGTCGGCTCCTGCAAATTGTGCATTGACGACAGATTCAACACTTCCCGAACATATTTCAAGCTTGAATTTTATATCCGAAAACTTAATGATTCTAATAAAAGTAAAAATATTTTCTGTATAATTGCTAATACAAATCTTGAAAAACATGAAACCTACACTTTTAGTTCTGGCAGCAGGCATGGGAAGCCGTTACGGCGGAAATAAACAGCTTGACGAAGTTGGTCCCTCAGGTGAAACAATTATCGATTATTCAATATATGATGCAATTAGAGCCGGTTTCGGGAAAATTGTCTTCGTAATCCGTCGCGACATTGAAGAACAGGTTAAGGAAAGGTTCGTTGAACGGCTGAAAGATAAAATAGAGATTGATTATGTTTTTCAGGAGATTACAAATCTTCCGGAAGGTGTAAAAGTTTCTCCCGAAAGGCAGAAACCGTGGGGAACCAGCCATGCAATTCTTGTTACAAAGGATAAAATTAAGGAACCATTTGGTGTTATTAATTCAGATGATTACTATGGTGTTGAATCCTATAATATCCTTTACGATTTTCTGGTTAACGACAAGGACCCTGATTGCTACAGCATCGTTGGTTATAAGCTTGGAAATACACTTTCTGAACACGGACATGTAAACCGCGGCGTATGCAAGGCAGGAAGCGATGGATTGCTGCAGGGGATTGTCGAGACACGACAGATTTCAAAAACCCACAATGGCGCAACTGCTCCAGGTCCCGATGGAACAGTACTTAACTTTACGGGAAATGAGATTGTGTCGATGAACCTGTGGGGCTTTAAGCCTTCATGCTATGATTTCCTGGGAAAGGAATTCAGGAATTTTATAATTAAAAGCGGCATGGATCCTAAGTCGGAACTTGATATTCCTACTTCCGTAGATAAATTCGTTAAGAATGGAGAAATAAAGATCAAGGTTCTTATGAGCAATGAAAAATGGTTCGGCGTGACTTATCGTGAGGACAAACCTTTTGTTGTGGAGAGCATTCGTAAAATGATCAGGAAGGGGATATACCCGGTCAGGATCTATTAACCATTACCATTTGAAATCACAGCTGTAATTACTTTGGTTCTCTTTGTTGTCCGTCACCTTCAGTGTTAAGCTGTGAGTTGTCCCTTTTGTTAAGCGGACAGGATCAAACCTGTATATCAGAACATCATTCTTCTGGTCATACTCAAAAAGGGCCCATTTTCCATCTATGGCTGGCTCATATGACTTGATCCCTGACAAATCGTCGGTGATCCTGATCCTTAATTCACTCTTGCCGGTAAGATCTGCTCCTGGCTGCAACTGGTTTGCATAAATGGCTGGAGCAACTGTATCGATTCCGGCAAAGAACATTCCAAACGAAACAATATCTCCGGTAACATACCCGTCGGAATATGAACTGTTGATTCCGCTCTTTTTAAAATCGTCGCTCATTTGTACAATCAGCATCTTGGATTCTTTCCCTGCAGGAACATATGTCGGCTTTATTGAAAGTGAACAAGGTCTCTGAAGCGGAGTATATTTGTTGTGCACATAATGTACATCAGATAACATCTGGGGAGTTCCGTTATCGCGCTTATACAAGAAATACAGGGTATCATACAACGCTCCTGAAGGGATTGAGAGTGCAATATTCTGAGCCCTGAATAAGTTATTTCTGCTATATGGCATCATGACGCCTTCCCTTGCAGGCTTTTCATTACCGCCAGTTAAAGGAACCGTGCTCTTTACATCAAAGGAAATAGCAGATCTGTTGTTATAAACATCCTTAATCGCAATTTCAATATGATGGATTTTTCCATCGGCAAAATTGAAAATCCCCCTGTTTATCACATTTTTATAAACGCTCAGTTTATCATTTGGCAGGACAAATGCCCGCTCGATAAAACTGTTCTCCCTCATGTATGTCTCGTAATCTATATGACTGTTAATATATCTTGACTCATTAAAGGAAAACTCATCCATGATATAGCTGAACTTAAGTAAGCTGTCGATCCTTAGTTCAATTGAATAAATGCCGCATTTGTTCGAGTTGTCATTCAATTGATCATAGGCTTTTATTCCAAATCCTGCCGGGCCGCTAATGCTTATCTCATCCCCTGAAGGGATATAATAATTCCCGTTGCTGCTGGCAACAGATATCTTTTTTATATTATGAAGATTATTTATTGTGGAGGTGCTTATTGCAGGATAGATGAAAAGCTTTTCGATAACCGGTTTAATATTATCAGCAGGACCGAAATTGAAAAGAAGCGGATTCAGCGGAACTTCTGAGTCAGCCTTCCTTACCTCAAAATGAAGATGCGGGCCGCCGGAACCGCCTGAATTCCCTGAAAATGCAATTAAATCACCCTGCTTTACGGGAAACTTCTCCTTTGGAGGAAAAAGTGTCACTGTGAAGCTCTTTCTTTCATACTGCTGCGATTTTACGTATGCGTCGATTTCCGGGCTGAACTTCTGGAGATGCCCGTACACAGTTGAAAAGCCTGATAAGTGTCTTAGATAGAGAGCATTGCCAAAGCCTGTGGGGGATACGCCAATTCTATATACATAGCCGTCAGCAGCTGCAACTACCTCTTTGCCTGTTACACCCTGGGTTTTTATGTCGATGCCTGAATGAAAATGGTCAACCCTGAGTTCTCCGAAATTTGCAGATAGAGATAAAGGTATCCTGAGGGGCGATATAAAAAGTGTCCTGTCGACGGGAATATCAGACAAAGTATTGAGAAACAATATGCTGATGAGAATTAAACGGCTAAAAAACATGAGTTTGGTTCTATTTTCATTACAGAGGTGCAAAACTAAACTTCCCTGGCAATTAGACAAACTATTTAAGCCATTTTTTTGAAAATATCATTAACAATGTTAACTTTGCACTAAAGATTTTAATATGTCCGGTCAGGGTTATGAAGAATTAAAAATTCTGAACAGAAAACTTGATGAATTGTTAGACAGGTATAATAATCTGAAGGCCGAATGTACGCAGCTAAAAGACGGTAATGAGGCAATTAAAAGTCAGCTTCAG
Organism: Bacteroidales bacterium; assembly: GCA_003142255.1. Classification (GTDB taxonomy): domain Bacteria; phylum Bacteroidota; class Bacteroidia; order Bacteroidales; family VadinHA17; genus LD21. The sequence goes on from PLLO01000016.1 coordinate 193,702, forward strand.
GATCGGGAAAACAGGATAAGAGAATTAGAAATTAAAAACGAGAGAATAAAATTAGCAGGAGCACTGTTGGGCGAAGGAGAGAATGCCACGGAGGCGAAAAAGAAGATTACAGAATTAGTGCGGGAAATTGAAAGATGTGTTGCTCTTTTAAACAGATAAGATATAACAATGGATGATAAGTTATCGATCAGGGTTAATGTGGCGGACAGGTATTATCCATTGAAAGTGGAACGGGAAAATGAAGAAAAGATCAGGAAAGCTGCCAGGATGATTAATGAGAAAGTGCTGCAATACAAGCAGCGGTACACCGATAAGGATGTACAGGACTTTCTCGCAATGGCGGCCCTGCAGTATGTGATAAAGCTCACTGAAGAAGAGGAAAAGCTTGATAATGATTACCTTCCCGATGCCATTAATGAACTTATTCAGAAGATCGATTCAGTTCTTGAAAAAAAAGAGTAACAGCGTTCTTTAACATAGCAAAAGAAATTGCCCGCACTGTTTCTTCATTCATTTTTGAAACTCAACAGTTAAAACTTTGGAGTAACCCTTAGTCCGGGTAGAACAGGCCTCATCCCGATTCGTCGGGNNATGGGGTTTTATAAAAGCTGAAGGAACTTTGCGGGTTTTTTATTAATATAACTTAACGAACAAATGATGACACTATTGATACCGACAATAAACGGGCTGACGATATTATTTTGTGCAGCCGCGCTTGTTCTTGGTTTTTGCCTTTCATACATAATATGGCAACAGGCGCTCAAAACCAGGAGCAGGAAGATAATTTCCGAGGCGGAAACCGAAGCCGAGGTTATTAGAAAAGAGAAAATTCTTCAGGCAAAGGAGAGATTCCTACAGCTGAAAACTGAGCACGAGAAAGTAATTAACGAAAAAAACAGCAGGATCAATCAGGCTGAAAGCAGAATAAAACAGAAGGAACTTACACTCTCCCAAAAGCTTGAGGAAACTCAGAGAAAAAAGAATGAAGCCGATACCATACACGAGAACCTTAATTCCCAGCTCGAGATTATTGAAAAGAAAAATGAAGAGATGACCAGGCTTCACAGGCAGCAGGTAGAGCAGCTTGAATCAATTTCCGGCTTTTCTGCTGAAGAAGCAAAAAATCACCTTATCGACTCATTGAAGGAGGAGGCTAAGACAGGTGCAATGTCGTATATCAATGAAATACTCGACGAAGCCAAAATGACCGCCAATAAGGAAGCAAAGAGAATTGTGATTCAGACAATTCAGCGTGTTGCTGCTGAAAATGCAATTGAGAACGCAGTTACCGTATTCCATATTGAATCAGATGAAATGAAGGGAAGGATCATTGGAAGGGAAGGTCGCAATATCCGTGCTCTTGAAGCTGCTACTGGTGTTGAAATTATTGTCGACGATACTCCTGAGGCAATTGTCCTTTCAGCTTTCGATCCGATAAGGAGAGAAGTCGCGAGGCTGGCTCTTCATCAATTGGTAACAGATGGAAGGATTCATCCTGCCAGGATAGAAGAGATCGTCGAAAAAACCAGGAAGCAAGTCGAAGAAGAGATCCTCGAAGTAGGTAAAAGAACAACCATAGACCTCGGAATACATGGCCTTCATCCTGAGCTCATCAGGCTTATCGGGAAAATGAAGTACCGTTCATCATATGGTCAGAATCTCCTTATGCATTCACGCGAAGTAGCAAATCTATGTTCAATAATGGCTGCTGAACTCGGACTCAATTCAAAACTTGCAAAACGGGCAGGGTTACTTCACGATATAGGAAAAGTTCCTGACGATGAGCCGGAACTTCCACATGCTATCCTCGGTATGAAAATGGCAGAAAAATTCAAGGAAAAACCCGAGATATGCAATGCCATCGGAGCACATCATGATGAGATAGAAATGACCACCTTGATTGCACCGATTGTCCAGGTTTGCGATGCTATATCAGGCGCTCGCCCTGGTGCCAGGAGGGAAGTTGTCGAATCTTATATCAAGCGTCTGAAAGAGCTTGAATCGCTTGCGCTCCAGTATCCCGGCGTAATGAAAACTTATGCAATACAGGCAGGAAGGGAATTGCGTGTTATTGTTGGCGCTGAGAAAGTCACGGATAAGGAAGCTGAAAGTCTGTCATTTGAGATTGCAAAGAAGATCCAGAATGAAATGACCTACCCGGGGCAAATAAAAATTACTGTAATACGGGAAACAAGGGCGGTCAACTACGCTAAATAAATTTATCTTCATTGCATATACAGGGCATCCATTAGTTGTGATGCCCTTTTGTTTGAATAACTTTTCGATGTTAGATATTTTGCTAAATTTGTATTAATAGAACTTACCTGTTCAATGTCGTTTATCAACCTAATAAATATAGTAGGAGCGAGGCCTCAGATTATAAAAGCTTCAGCCATCAGCAGAGCTATTAAAACACAATTTTCGGACAAAATAAAAGAGATTCTTCTTCACACCGGCCAGCATTATGACAAAGAGCTTTCGCAGGTGTTTTTTGATGAACTTGAAATTCACAAGCCTGATTATAACCTGGGAGTCGGCTCTGCTCATCATGGACGCCAGACCTCGCTGATGATAACAGGTATTGAAGAAATACTTCTGAAGGAAAAACCCGATTGTGTCGTTCTCTATGGCGATACGAATTCAACACTTGCCGGCGCTCTGGCAGCTTCAAAACTTCATTTCCCGGTCATTCACATAGAAGCCGGACTTCGATCCTTTAACAAGAACATGCCTGAAGAGATCAACAGGATAATGAGCGATCATGCATCCACATTGCTGTTTGCACCGACCGACAGTGCCCTTAAAAACCTTATGAGAGAGGGATTTAAACCTGAAAACAGTCCTCCATATACCATCGACAATCCAAAGATTTACCTTACCGGCGATATTATGTATGATAATACTCTCTTCTTTGCCGGCCTGGCTGAGAAGAAGAAGTCGGCATTCCTTGATGTTCTGGGTCTGGAGAAGGATAAATTCATCCTTGCCACTGTGCACCGCGAAATTAATACTGATGATATTTCACGGCTTGAAGCCATCCTGAGGACCTTTAAATCATTATCTGAAGAGTTTACTGTAAAATTTGTCATGCCCCTTCACCCAAGAACGATCATATCGCTTAAAACGAACCTTGCAGATCTTTATAAGGAACTTTCAGAATGCCGGTTTATTAAAATTATCCCGCCGGTATCTTTTCTTGAGATGACACTGCTGGAGAAAACATCAAAATTGATTGCTACTGATTCAGGAGGTGTTCAGAAAGAGTCACATTTCTTCTGCAAACCTTGCCTTGTTCTCAGGAAAGAGACAGAATGGGTTGAACTTGTAAAAAACAGAACTGCAGTACTTGTCGATGCCGATCCGGTAAAGATCAGAAATGAGTTTATAAGGTTTTATAATTACACCGGAGAACTTCAATATCCCAGGTTCTATGGCGATGGAAGGACAGCAGAATTTATTCTCGGCGAGATATTGAGCATGGTTGACAAGGCCTGATTCTGATTGAATTGTTCTACTATTATAGTTACTACTATTTCGGACAAGAATGTATAGACTTCTGAAAAACAGCAAGGTCCTGGTTACCGGAGGGGCTGGTTTTATTGGTTCAAACCTCATTGAATCGATGCTGGCAGCCGGAAATAATGTCACCTGCCTCGATAACTTCTCGACAGGCAAGAAGGAGAACCTGAAAGATTTTATTAAGCATCCTTCATTCTGCCTTATTGAAGGAGACATTCGTAATTATGACGATTGCAGGAAAGCAGTAAGCGGTATAAGCTTTGTTTTCCATGAGGCTGCTCTTGGTTCGGTCCCGCGATCCATAAAAGATCCTGTTTCGACAACTGATGTGAACATAGGAGGGTTTGTCAAGATTCTCTTTGCAAGCAAGGAGGCGCACGTTAAAAGATTTATCTACGCTGCAAGTTCTTCCACTTATGGTGATGAGCCTGGATTGCCTAAGGTCGAAGACAAGATCGGACTCCCGCTTTCGCCTTATGCAATTACAAAATATGCTGATGAGCTCTTTGCCGACAACTTCGCAAAAACATATGGGATTGAGGTAATAGGTCTCAGGTATTTCAATGTTTTTGGTCGCAGACAGGATCCGGATGGTGCTTACGCAGCAGTTATTCCAAAGTTCGTCGGGATGCTGATGAAACACGAAAGACCTGTTATAAATGGCAATGGATCAAATTCACGCGATTTTACATATATAGATAATGTGATACAGGCTAATCATCTTTCAGCAGTCGCAGCTGAAACCGGGGCACTTGACCAGGTTTATAATGTTGCTCATGGAGAGAGGACAACGCTGAAGGAACTGTTTTATTCTATCCGCGAAATAGCAGGACGATTTGACGAGAAAATCAAGGAAATTGAGCCGCTTTATGGTCCTGAAAGGGCAGGGGACATTGCTCATTCACTTGCATCAATTGAGAAAGCAGGCAGGCTTTTGCATTATTCACCAACCATTAATGTGAGGGAAGGACTTGAGGAAGCTATAGAATGGTTCAGGAAGAATTTGTAACAAATGTTACAATAGTTTAGTTATATGCCTCATTATCAGTCAGAAGAACGACATTTCTTCTGTGACTGACGGGGCGGAAGCATGTCTGGAAGAAGACAAAAGATAAAAGTAAAAAGATAAAAGTGAAAAGAATAAAGTGGAAGAAAAGAAGAATGATTTGTGTGAAAGGCTGTTTGAATTTTCTGTTAGAGTAATAGAATTTCTTAAGACACTGCCATATTCACCTGAAAATAAGACTATCAGCACTCAACTATCAAAAAGTCCTTGTTCTTCCGGGCAAATTATGAAGAGTCTAAGGGAGGATCGTCATGCAAAGCAACTTTTGTCTTTTTCCTTTTGTCTTTTATCTTATAAATTAACATATTTTAACTAATTTTATATATTTCTATTACGTCAATGATTAATTCGTTAAAAACAAGATCATTTAAATTATTCCATAAACATTCATTACCCAGATGGATGGTTTTGTTAATTGATTTAACAGTAGTCTGGTTTTCATTCCTTGTTGCATATATTCTAAGATATAATTTTGATGTCAGTCCTTTAAGTGTTTCAGGAGCATTAAATCAATCAGTTTTGGTCCTGGCAGTTTACCTGTTATTTATGCTGGTATTCCAGTCATTTGCAGGTATGATACGTCATACTACACTTAGAGATACATACAAAATAATTTTTACGACCGCTTCAGCGCTTGCTGTTCTTTTTACGCTTACTCTGTTAAGCAGAATAAGCGGATGGAATGCAATATTTAATATCCCGCTCTCAATACTACTTATCCACTCGGTAACTGTAGTTGTGCTTCTGTTTTGTTTCAGGGTTTTTGTTAAAATGTTTTATGAATTTGCTACTTCAACTTCACATAAAAGGAAGAATGCAATCATTTATGGGTCGGGTGATATGGGAATTGTTGTCAAGCGATTAATAGAGGGCGATACTAAAAGTAACTTCCGCATTAAAGGGTTCATAGACGATGACCGAAATAGACAGGGCAAGAGAGTTGATGGGTATCCGGTCTATTCAAGGCATATCCTTACAAAGGAATTCTTTGAAAATGAGGATATCAGCACTTTCATAATAGCTATTAATAAAATTGCTCCCTTAAAGAAAAAGGAAGTGATAGAATCTGTCATTAGGTTTGGCTGTGAGATTCTGGATACTCCTTCATTTGACACATGGCTTAACGGGCATCTCGATGTCAAGAACCTTAAAAAGGTAAACCTCGAGGACCTTCTTGGAAGAGAGCCCATAATACTTGATCTTGAAAAAATAGAACAGGGATTAAAAAATAAAGTGATTTTGGTTACAGGTGCTGCCGGATCAATCGGTTCTGAAATAGCCCGGCAGCTGACACGATTTAATCCCGATATGCTGATCCTTGTCGATCAGGCGGAAACGCCTTCATTCTACCTGCAGGAAGAATTGAAAAAGCTGAATCCAAAATGCAACTATAAAGTAATTATCGGGGATGTAACGAGGCTGGAAGTCATGGATCATATTTTCAAAAGGTATCAGCCTACTATTGTTTACCATGCTGCGGCATATAAGCATGTGCCAATTATGGAGGTGCATCCCCATGAGGCATTCAGGGTTAATGTCGGAGGGACAAAAAATATTGCCGATCTTTCAATTAAGTACGGAGTCGAAAACTTTGTAATGGTTTCGACTGATAAGGCTGTCAATCCAACTAACGTAATGGGAGCAACCAAAAAGATATGTGAGCTTCTGGTTCATGCATATTCAACACGTACAGATATCAAAACCAAGTTCATAACCACCAGGTTCGGGAATGTACTTGGGTCAAACGGTTCAGTGATTCCGCTATTCAATAGACAAATAGCCGATGGAGGACCGGTTACAATAACACACCCGGATATTACCCGGTACTTTATGACAATTCCCGAAGCGTGCCAGCTGGTTCTTGAAGCTGGATTTATGGGTAATGGAGGACAGATATATGTTTTTGATATGGGTGAACCAATAAAAATTCTTGACATCGCTCATAACCTGATTCGTTTATCAGGACTAGAACCGGATGTTGATATCAAGATCAAATTCATGGGGCTCAGGCCCGGCGAGAAGCTATATGAGGAGCTCTTCTCTGATGGTGAGATCATGTTGCCCACACACAATCCTAAGATAAGCATTGCTCAGATTCAAGAAATGGACTTTCAAACCATCACAAGGACAATCGAAAAAATTCTTGGTTCTCTTTACAAACTTCCCGAGGAAAAGCTTGTAGAGAAAATGCAAGAGATTGTACCGGGATACAGAAAACAGGTTGAAGTTTTAGATATATGATGGACAGTTCTCTTTAGATCACAACAATTTAAGTTTGCATCATTCCTTCTAAATTTCAGATTACCTGAAATTTATTTTAAAAATACTATACCTGTAAATTTTATATTAAGAGTCACTTGGAATCATAATGGTTTTATGAGGAAAATCTGTTTTTTGACATTGTTAATTATCACATTTAATTTGAATGCTCAAAAGATTTTTACAAACAAATCTGATATATTCTATCAAATAGCTCCATTGTATGATTTTAAACAAAGTGTTGTCAATTTAACATTTGATGATGGATTTGACATTCAGTTTACTGTAGGCATTCCAATGCTGAAAAAAAGGAACTTACCGGCAACATTTTATGTAATAACTGATAGAGTGGATAGCGTAGCGAAAAGTGTAATCTTTCATAATCTGACTAAGGACTTTGAAATCGGATCACATACTGTCACACACCCTAATCTGATTAAAATTGGGAATGATGAAGCTATTAAGGAACTAGTTAATTCAAAATTATATCTAGAACAATACTTTGGCGTAAACGCAGGTCTGACAATGAGTTATCCATGGGGGTTATATGATATCTCTATAGAAAAAATAGTTAAAAATAATTATCTGGCAGCCCGATCGACAGCCGAGGGATATAATTCAATATTTACTGCGGACAGGTTTGCCCTCAAGATGCAGAGTTTTAATGACAAGACTAAAGCCTCCACGGCAAATTCCTGGATCGATTTTGCAATTAAGAACCAATTATGGTTAGTGGAAATGCTTCATGGAATAAACAATATAGGTTTCTCACCTATTGACTCTAGTGTACTTGCTGAACATTTAGACTATATTAAAAATGTTGATGATAAGATTTGGTGCAGTACGGTATGTAATGTAATCAAATACATTGATGAGTCAAAAAACGCAAAGATTGAATGTGAAGTTTGTAACGATACGGTTTTTAAAATAAGGGTTAATGATTTTATGGACGACTCTATCTATAATCAGCCATTATCACTAAAAATTAAAGTGCCTGACAATTGGGATAGTATATGGATTTCAAATGCAACACAGGTTAAAACAGAATATTACAATACAAATAAATTCATATTATTCAATGCTTTACCTGATAATCAGCTTATAACCATCAAACCTGGATTAGTATCTGATGTTGAAATTAATCACGGAATACGCCTGGTTTATTTGAGTTCAAATCCTTTTTTTGACAATATAAGATTAACTCTCGAGGCTTTTGATCAATGCGACGTTGATATTGCTTTATACGATATGAATGGCAGATCAGTAATTCATCAGAAAGAGAAAAATTTACAAGGTTTGATTGATCTTTTTTTTGACACTTCAGGAATAGGGAAGGGGATATATATTTTAAGGTTGAATAGTAATGATGGTTATTTGATAATTAAAAAGTTAATTAAAATCTGAATTTAATTTCTCAATTGCAAAGCAAAAACACATTGGATTGATACAAATTGGCCAAAAAGATATTTTCTGGAATTATGCAGCAACTTTTCTAAAAATTGCTTCATCTGTATTATTGTTTCCTTTCATTTTAAGGATGTTGCCTACCGAAACTGTAGGTATTTGGTCAATTTTTATGACTATTACAGCTTTTGCTTCATTGCTAGACTTTGGTTTTAGTTCTTCATTTACACGTAATGTAACTTACATTTTCAGTGGAGTACGTACATTAAAACCTAAAGGTTTCGAATCTGTTACACACACAAACCAGACTGTTAATTATGGGCTCCTGAAAGGTGTCATTTCTGTTATGCGCTGGTTTTATCTGAGAATTGCAATTATCCTGTTTTTATTTCTTGCAACTTTAGGTACTTATTATATTTACAGCTTATTACAAAACTACAACGGCGATCACAAGGAGGTATATATTGCCTGGACATTACTTTGTGTCATTAATTCCTATAATCTTTTTACACTTTATTACGACTCACTGCTGTTGGGTAAAGGATTAGTGAAAAGATCAAAACAAATCATAATAATCGGGCAAACAGTTTATCTGATTATTGCAGCATTTATGATACTGTCCGGGTATGGTCTGGTGGCTATTGTATCAGCACAGGCATCGTCTGTAATTATTATTCGCTGGCTCTCTTATCGTTCTTTTTTTACACGGGAAATCAAATTGAAACTACATTCTGCCAACGCTCACCCCCAAAAAGAAGTTTTAAAAGCTATATATCCAAATTCCCTTAAAATAGGATTAACCTCGCTGGGAGGATTTCTGGTCCAAAGGTCAGCAATTATTATTGGTTCATTATTTTTATCGCTTAAAGAAATTGCATCTTATGGCATTTCCATGCAACTTATTGCAGTAATTGCCGGACTGGCAGGTATCTATACAGCTACCTATCAACCTAAAATTGCCCAATTGCGTGTTGAAAATAACAATATCACTATAAAGGAGCTTTACCTTAAAGGTCAGATCGTGCTCATATTAACATATATTGCAGGAGCGGTGGTTCTGTTATTTTTAGGAGCTTATGCACTTGATCTTATTGGAAGTCAGACCAAATTAATACCATTTATAGTTCTGCTAATAGCAATAGTTATATCTTTTTTAGAAAATAACCATGCTATTGCCGGAGGAATTCTTCTGACAAATAATGAAGTGCCATTTTTTAAAGCTTCGCTGGTTGCAGGAGCGACAACAATTATCCTTCTAATCGCTATGTTTTATTTTTCAGATATGAGATTATGGGCTATGATCCTGGCCCCGGGTATTGCCCAATTGTATAATAACTGGAAATGGCCTCATGAAGTTTTTATTCAATTGAATATTTCGAAAAAGGATATTAAAAACGCTCTGATTGGGGTAACAAAATTTCATTTAAATGATCGATAAACAAATAATTGATTGTCTTTTATGTGGAGGCGATGCAGAGTTAAGGCAAAAGGAGCTTCGGGGCTATCAGGAACCTGAAACTTTTAATATTTATCACTGTCCGGGCTGTAATACTGCATTTTCGCTGCCAAGAGTAAACACAGCTAAAGTGTATAACGATATCTACAAAAATGGAGATTTGGTTCCAGGATATGAGCGATATTGGAAATATGCAAAGATTGTAAAAAGCCTTGCTGACCCATTGGAGTACCTGTCAAATACAGAAGAAACATATTGGGGGGTAAAAGAGGCTCTTTTACAATATGTTAAGGATAAAAAATCCTCCAAAATATTAGAAATCGGTTGCGGATTAGGTTATTTTACCTATTCTTTAAGAAAGGCAAATTATAATGTTATTGGTTTAGATATATCTCAAACTGCAGTTAATCAAGCAAATGAAGCTTTTGGCGAATATTATATTTGTTCAGATTTATTCGATTTTGTCAAATCAAATCCTGAACAATTTGATATAGTTATCTTAACTGAGGTAATTGAACATATTGATCAACCGGTAGAATTTATTGAATCGATTAAAAAATTGCTTAGGACTGGTGGGCTGGTAATTATTACTACGCCCAATAAATCATTATACTCTTCAGATTTAATTTGGGCGACTGAACTGCCCCCTGTCCATTGCTGGTGGTTTAGTGAAGAATCAATGACATATATAGCAAACAAGCTCAGGCTTCAAATAAGCTTTATTAATTTTAACAGGTATTATAAAAACAATTATTGTCAGATTGACTTAAAAATGCTTCATGAAAGAAATTCACAGCATCCGATACTTAATAAAAATGGAGAATTAATAATTCAATCTGTCGCAAAGCAAAATAATTTAAAATCACTTTTACATGGTGCTATTACGAAAGTTCCGTATCTCAGAAAAATATTAAATAAGTTGAAAGAGTTCATGAATCCCAATATTATTGTTTGTTCAGACAGAGGTATCGTAATATGTTCGATTTTTCAAAAATAAAATATCTCATTCATTAAGATTACATTCTATATAATTTTTGCGCAAGATTTATTTTTAACTTTTTCACTTGTAACTTTGATTAAAATGATTTGAAAAGGATCTTTAATTAATAGAAATAACAGGCTATTTTCTTATCATCAATTAACTTATCTTAAACACAATGGATGTCTCAGTTATCATTGTGAACTTTAATACAAAAGACTTAACAATAGATTGTTTAAATTCAATATTTAAACATACATGTGGAGTACAATTTGAGGTAATTGTAGTAGATAATGCCTCAGGTGACGGTTCCCAGAAAATTATTAGTGAAACATTTCCACTGGTTAATTTGATAGAGAATAAAACAAATCAGGGATTTGGAAGAGCTAACAACCTAGGAGCAAAATCTTCGAAAGGCAAATATCTTTTTTTCCTGAATTCTGATTGTCTTTTAATAGAGAATACAATAGAGGCCTTTTATGATTTTATGGAACGAAAGAATATAGATGGATCGATTGGAGCGGTTGGTTCACTGCTCATAGATAAAGACCTGAATCTGAACCCTTCTTATTTTAAATTTCCGACAATAAGCAACGTAGTGAATTCGATCACAATCTCATTTGTGAATAAACTGTTCCATCTGTCAATAAATGATCCATCCAATATAGACCATCAGCAATCACAATATACAGGTGAAGTCGAATTTATTTCAGGAGCTGACTTATTTATCCCCCAAAAGACATTTGATGCACTTCACGGATTTGATGAGGATTTCTTTTTATACTTTGAAGAGACAGACCTTCAAAAAAGAATGTCCGAAATGGAACTAAAACGAATGATCTTAAACAATCAAAGAATAATCCATCTGAAGGCAGGGTCAACAAATATTTCTAACACTACCTTGAAATCCTCAATAATATATACAGATTCAATGTATAAATATTTTAGAAAGAACTATGCTTATATTCCATATCTGTTTTTTTATCTCTTAATTACACCGTTATTAATTACCCGATTATTTAACAGGAATAATTCTAAAGCTGAAAAGAAAGAATACTTTAACGTACTGTTAAGGAAACCCGTAAACAAAATTAATTAGAGACCAGCCTGGTTTATTATCAGTAATTATATGGTTAATAATATCCCTTCCGGACAAGATTTTTCCGGTAATAAAATTAAGAATAACACCTATGACAATTTGTTATTGGTATTCCTATCCCTGTTAATATTTGGAGGGATAGGTGGTTCATTGCAGCCTATACGGATATTTGTAATTCTATGTGCACCTTTCACTTTTAACCACTTTCTGAGAAATAGAAAAGAAACATTTCGTTATCAATATGAGATTTTTCTATTTGTTTTTTGGATTTTATACGGCTTGATTACCTTGTTTTGGTCGAGAATATTCCTGAATAGTATCAAAGAAATTCTTTATTTGATACTTAATTTTTTTGGATTTTTAACTGTTATCTATTTCGCAAACAAAGCCTCAAATCCACAGAATTCTATACTTAAAGGATGGCTGTTGCTGTTTCTCCTTACTTTGCCAATCGCTCTTTACGAACTTTGGTTCGATGTGCATTTAGCAATTGCATACCAGGATAAAGGCATGGTAATGAGATTCGGATCTCAGGTTCTTAATCGGCGTTTTGCTTCTGTAACTTATGGCAACCTGAATGGTTACAATACGTTGCTATGTTATATGTTGCCATTTATCTTTGGATATTCTGTTAGGTCGTTAAAAAGAATTAAAACTATATTGATATGGTTAATCATTCTTTGTCTGAGCTACATTGTTGTGATGAACGGTTCACGAGGTGCAACGCTTTGTCTATTGCTGGGATATCTGGTTTTTGCTATATACTATCTTAAACGGAAAAGTGTTTTAATAATTCTATCTATAATAATCCTGGTTGCCATTTTTCTATCGGTTTATTATTACGATGAAGTATTTACAATAATTACTAAACGCTTTGCTGCCTTGGGTTTAAGAGATCCCGGACGATCCCTAATACTGAAAAGCGGCTGGGATGCACTGGTCCGTAGTGGTATGTTTGGGATCGGAGCCGGAAATTTTATGCCTGCAATGAATTCTGTTTATCATTTAAAAATTACGGCTCCGCACAATCTGTTTCTGGAGATAGGTGTACAATTTGGTTTGGTAATCTTTTTGCTGTTTATGGGAATGTTATTACGCCTGTTTTTGAAACAAAGCAGCAATAAAAATAAATCATCCAAATTTATTATAATTTCTTCTTTAGCAATGTTCCCACTGACTTCAATCATTGACAGCGGTTATATCCTGAGTATCGTAATCTGGCTCTTTCTTGCTTCGCTTTATGTAATTGCTGATAAGCAGTATAATGTAAATTAGAGTTGTATAATGATTAATTTTTTCGACAGATGCTATAGTTCCATAAAAGACCAGAATAGGTTACTTTCAAAATTGCGCTATTATTCAGGTCTTCGTTTTATTATACGATTAGCAGCTAATATGACCTTGCCCATCTATTTTCGGATAAAGCAAAACAAAAAGCACAATTGCTTAAAAACTTGCACAAAAATTGAAGGTAGAATAATTGTATCGCTCACTTCATTTCCCGCCAGAATAAATAGGTTGTGGTTAGTGGTTGAAACTCTTCTGCGTCAGACTCAGTTGCCCGACAAAATTATACTTTGGCTATCTGAGGAGCAATTTCCCAGCCTGGAGACTCTGCCAAAAAACCTTTTGCGATTACAAAAAAATGGATTAGAAATTCGTCTTTGCCAGGGAGATCTGCGTTCGCATAAAAAATACTATTATGCTTTGCAGGAATTTCCCGGGGATGTTATAATTACAGTTGACGATGATGTATTTTACAATTTAAGACTTATTGAGTATTTGGTAGAACTGTATAAAGAATTTCCTGATTGTGTGAGCTGCAATAGATGTTCTGAGATAAATGTATTAAATAAGCAGATCCAGCCTTATATTTCGTGGAAAGACTATCTCTTGGCAAAATGCCCAGATTACAAGATCTTTTCAATTGGCATGGGTGGTGTTCTTTACCCTCCCAATATATTTTATTCATCAGTACTCGATTCGGAAATATTTATGAAGTATTGTGATTTGGCTGACGATATTTGGTTAAATGTAATGTCAAGGTTAGCAGAAGCAAAGGTAGTAAAATCAGCCTATAATTCTTACTATTTACCTGTTATGAACTACAGGAATTTTACATTATCTTCAATAAATGTAAACGATGGTTTGAATGATAAACAACTTGCTTCTGTCCGCAGTTATTGTATAGAAAACCTGGGTATTGATCCTTTTCAACAGATAACTGCATGACAATTTAGTCAGGACACCAGCCTGTTACTCTGATAAGAAAAAATTAGACTGAATCAAATTATTATAAACATAAAAGGAGAAAGTATTTGAATAAAGGAACTGATTATGCAAGCTGAAATCTGTTGTATTATGAATCTGGCTCCTCATTATAATGCACCTATATACCGATTGATGGATGCTGAACTTAAATGTGACTTTTTTATTGGTGATAGAGTAAGTTTGTCTATTAAATTAATGCACTATAACGAATTAACCGGATTTAAAAAAGAATTAAAAAATTTAAAGTTGGCAGGTAATTTTTATTGGCAAAGAAATGCAGTACAACTAGCCTTAAAGCCATATAAGAAATACATTATTACTGGAGAGCCCCATTGTTTATCAACATGGTGTATCCTTTTAATAGCAAGAATTACAGGGAAAAAGACATTCTTATGGACACATGGTTGGTACGGTAATGAATCAAAAATAAAACGTTTAATAAAAAAAATATTCTTTGGACTTTCCTCTAAAGTTTTATTATATGGAGATTATGCAAAAGACTTAATGATCAAAGAAGGTTTTCCTGCTGACAAGCTCATCCCAATTTATAATTCATTGGATTACAGTACACAATGTAAAATAAGGGAAACCTTGTCTGAAACAAATATTTATCGGGAACAGTTTTTAAACCAGTTCCCCGTACTTTTATATATAGGGCGGATTCAAAAAAATAAAAAGCTCGATTTACTGATTGAAGCTATCTCTGTTTTATACAGCCGGGGTGTATTTTGCAATTTAATCATAATTGGTGAAGAAGCTGAAAGGACAAATATCTATGAGCTTGTGGATAGAAATAAACTAGGTAGATTTGTTTGGTTTTATGGCCCATGTTATGATGAGAAAAAACTGGGAGAATTGATCTACAACGCAAATCTATGTGTAGTGCCGGGAGATATTGGACTTACAGTAATGCATAGTTTTGTTTATGGGACTCCAGTGATAACTCACAATAATTATTCAAAGCATGGTCCTGAGTTTGAGGCAATCCGAGAGGGTGTAACAGGAGCATTTTTCAAGGAAAATTCGGTGGATGACTTATGTGATAAAATATGCAATTGGATAACGATTTCAATTGAAAAAAGAGAATGGATTAGACATGAATGTTATAATATAATTAATGAAAAATACAATCCTTACCGGCAAATTGAGATATTAAGAAACGCTTTATTATAATTCATTTATACAATCCTAAATCCCAGGTTAAATGTTTGAATCATTGGAATTATTTAATGTAAATGTTTTTCATTTATTTATATCTACAGATCACTCATTAAAATCCGGGGAAATTACGAGTTCATATAAGATAGTAACTCATGAATATTAAAACTGTTTATGAAATTGACTTACCCTCTTTCGGAGATAAAAGAGGTTTCCTGACATCCATTGAGCAAATAAAAAATGTTCCAATTGAGATTAATCGCATATTCTATATACATCATGTTACAGAAGACAGAGGTGGGCACGCTCATATTGAAACGGACCAGATTATTATTGCTATTTCAGGTTCATTTAAACTAAAAGTATTTGATGGAACAGATGAAGATATTTATTCACTTAACGATTGCACTAAAGGGATTTTTACTCCAAGAATGACATTTTGCGAACTTTACGATTTTTCCCCAGATGCTGTCTGTTTGGTATTAGCTAATACTTATTATGATATTAAATTGTCTTTAAGAAGCAGGAATGAGTTTATAAATTTTTTGAACAGATAAAATAAAAATCTAAATTGAAGAATATTTTCGAAGCTGCCGGTTCATCAAAATTCTTTCTCTCATCACTGACCCTGGATAATCAATTTCAAAAATTTGATGATTTCCTGAAGTGGTTTCATGAAAAAAAGAAAGAAGATAATTTTATTGTAAATGAAATTCCTTTTTCGGGATTAGATCAGTGGGATTTTCTTGATAACAAGACCGCTCTTGTTCATCATTCAGGAAAATTCTTTAAAATAGAAGGGATCCGGGTCAGGACAAATTTCGGCGGTCAAAAAGAATGGGAACAACCAATAATTAATCAACCTGAAATTGGGATTCTCGGCATTCTCACTAAATTATTTAATGGAACCCTCTATTTCCTGATGCAGGCTAAAATGGAACCAGGCAATGTAAATGGTTTGCAGCTTTCGCCTACTATCCAGGCTACAAAAAGCAATTTTACACGAGTACACAAAGGAAAGTCCCCGGATTATTTAAATTATTTTATCGAAGGATCCAGATCCGAAGTTCTGATCGACCAGTTACAAACGGAACAAGGCGGACGTTTCCTTAGGAAGAGGAATCGGAATATAGTAATAAGAATAGATGAGGAAGTGGAGGTGCTTCCGAATTTTTGCTGGTTAACTTTAGGTGAGATAAAAAAATTATTAGAGTTGGATAATTTTGTAAATATGGATGCCCGGTCTGTAATATCCACAATTCCTTTAATGAATGATCAGCTAATTTTGGATGCAAAAAAAATTGACTGGGATAACAATTCAGATCTGTCAATTAATGGGATTAATTTAAATCTATTGAACCTTGACCTGGTACAATCCATTTGTTGCGAGAAAGGACAATTCAGGAGTACTGATCAGATTATTTCCTGGTATACGAGCCAAAAAGTTAAATATGAATTAAGCATTGAAACCATTCCTTTATCGCAACTTAAAGATTGGAAGATTACCAGTGATACTATATTAAACAACGAAAGATACTTTTCTGTAATAGGAGTGGAGGTGCGCTCTGGAACAAGAGAGGTCAAGACCTGGACACAACCTCTGATAAAAGATAGTAATACTGGATTGCTTGGGTTTTTAACCAAAAAAATAAATGGGATCCTGCATTTTCTGATACAGGCAAAAGTTGAACCCGGGAATTTGGATATTATTGAACTTTCTCCAACAGTCTCCTGTTCAAATGTCACTCATTTAATGAAAGATACGAGCTCCTGGCCTCCATTTTTGGAATATTTTATAAATACAAGTCATTCTCAGATCTTATACAATACTATTCAATCTGAAGAAGGTGGCCGATTCTTTCACTTGCAAAACAGGAACATGATTATAGAAATAGATGAAGCATTAGATGTGGTATTGCCCGGGAATTATATTTGGATGACTCTAAGTCAGATGATGGATTTCATGAAATACAGTATGTTTAACATTGAAGCAAGAAGCCTGGTTTCCAGTCTGAATTTTTTCAGAAAAGAAGCATGAAAGTTCTATTTATAGGTTATTCTAATTTATTAAAAAAGCGAATTCTTCCAGTGTTGGATAAACTGGAATTTATTGATTCCGTTGCTATTGCAAAATTTGTTGATCAGCCCTGGGATGATTTGTACAAATCTATTTCTAAACCAATTGAGTTATTTGATAACTATAAAGATGCTATCATTAAATCCAATGGTTCAATTGCCTATATAACAACGACGAATAATTCACATTTCCTCTGGGCGAAAACAGTGTTAAATGCTGGAATGCATACGATAATTGATAAGCCGGCAACGATACGTTTTTCTGAGACAGAGGAGCTGATAGATATAGCTAAAAGTAAAGGATTATTATTATCGGAATCTACAGTATATACTTATCATCCTCAATTATTATTAATAAAAAATATCATAAAACAGAATAACACAACACCAAAACTATTAACCGCTCATTTTTCTTTTCCTCCTATGGATGCTAATAACTTCAGGTATAAAAAAGAACTAGGGGGTGGCGCTTTGCTTGATACAAGTCCGTATGCAGTTTCAATCGGTCGATTTTTCTTTGAGGCCGTACCAGAGCAATGCAATTATTTGGAGAATGCAATATTGGATGATGGTCTGGAAATTTCTTATAGCTTATTGATGAAATACTCAAACGGAAGGGCATTAATCGGCCACTTTGGTTTTAATACAGAATATGTTAACAGGCTGAATATCCTGGGAGAGAGGATATCTATAGATGCAGACCGTATATTTACAATCCCGGATTCAATGACAAATATTATAAGGGTAAAAGTTAACAACCAGAATTCTGAAGTTATAGCTCCCTGTGGAAATACATTTGAATTATATCTGAATGCTATCGGAGATTCGATTAAAACGAATGAATTTGAAAGGTTTTATAACGATATGTATATGGATGCGTACGCCAGAGAATTAATTTACAGCAATATTAATAAAAATCAAAATGAGCATTAAGGTTTGGGATTATCTTATTGAATACGCAGAAGAGAAAAAAGAGATATTATCAGCAATAGAAGAAGTTTTAGATTCCGGATGGCTGATTTTAGGCCAGAAGGTAAAGGATTTCGAAGAACAGTATTCCAGGTTTTGTGGTGTAAAATATGGAATTGGAGTTGCAAATGGAACAGATGCCATATTTCTGGCTCTAAAGGCCTTAGGCATAAAAGCTGAAGATGAGGTTATTACTGTATCAAACACTGCAATTCCAACAGTTTCTGCAATTGTAAGCACAGGCGCCACTCCTGTTTTTGTTGACGTAAATGAAGACACTTACCTGATGGATGTTTCTCAAATTGAGCGAATGATTTCCAGGCGGACTAAATGTATTCTGCCTGTACACTTGTTTGGCCAATGTGTAGATATGGATGAAGTCAACCGCATTGCGGAAAAGCATAATCTTTTTGTACTGGAAGATTGTGCACAGAGCCATGGCGCTCTTTACAAAGGTCAAAAATCCGGTTCAATGTCGGATATTTCTGCTACTTCATTTTATCCTACTAAAATATTAGGCACCTATGGTGACGGAGGTATGGTAATTACTAATTCAGAAGAGTTAAATAAGAAAATGCGAAGACTTCGTTTCTATGGAGCAGAGAAAACATATTATGCAATAGAACATGGGTATAATTCCCGATTAGATGAATTACATGCATCAATTCTGCTGAGGAAAATTAAACATATAGATTCTTACATTGAAAGACGCCGCCAATTAGCTTTTCAGTATAATGATTTGTTGAAAGATACCGATCTTATTCTGCCTTATGAGGCAGAACAGGGTAGGCATGCATATTATCTGTATGTAGTTCGTCATCCTCGAAGAGACCTGATAATTGAAGAACTTAAAAAGAGAGATATCCTGGTAAATATCAGCTATCCATGGCCTATTCATACAATGTCAGCGTACAGCTATTTAGGTTATAAAACTGGTGATTTACCTGTTACAGAAAAAGTTGCAAACCAAATATTTTCGTTGCCATTATATCCTTCGCTTTCAGATTCAGAACAAAAAGAAGTAACTGATGTGTTACATGAAATACTAAAACAAATTGATTAATGCCAGTCGAAAAATACAATTTTTGCACTCTCTTTGATTCGGGCTATCTTTCCCGAGGCTTAGCCCTTTACTATTCTTTAGAGGAATGTTGCGATAATTTTCATTTATACATTTTTGCATTTGATGACAATTGTTTTAAAATTCTATCATCCTTACAGTTAGAGAAGGCCACTGTAATTTCGCTTCAGCAATTTGAAGATGAAGAGTTGCTGAAGGTAAAACCAACAAGAAATAAAGCTGAATATTGTTGGACTTGTGCTCCATCAACAATTTGGTATTCAATTCAATGTTTTGAATTAAACAATTGCACCTATATAGATGCCGATTTATATTTTTACAATTCACCAAAAATAATTTTTGAAGAAATTGGAGACAATTCAGTTGCAATTACCAAACACTCATTTGTAAATAAATTTGATGATATTTTAGTTGGCCAGTACTGTGTCCAATTCAATTATTTTAAGAATGATAAGGTTGGCCATGAGGCATTGAAATGGTGGAGAGATTCATGTATTGATTGGTGTTATTCATATTATGATAAGGATGGAAAGTATGCAGACCAAAAATACATTAATGAATTTGTAACACGTTTTCCAAAGGTTCATGTTATACAACATCGAGGAGCAGGGGTGGCTCAATGGAATATATATGATTATTTGTTGACAGAGAATAAAACACTGAGATTTAAAGAAAAAAAAGGATCAAATGAATTCTCGCTTATCTTTTATCATTATCATTATACAAGATATGAGTTTAAAGATGGCATCTTAACATTAAAAGCATTTAAAGTCAGAATTCCTGATTCAATAATTAACAGGCTCTACCTACCTTACGTGGAAAAGCTTGTGCGTCTTAACGCACTGGTAATAAATAACGGAAATGAAATAAATATTAAAAAAAGAAGATCGAAGATATCTATTTCATTATTAGCATTTCAATATGTAAAACTTAAACTTCAGCGTTTCTCCGTCATACGTTTTCTGTATTCTCAGCTAATTTTAAAACCAGGATTTAAAACATATAAAGGAAGTCAAGATAAAAAATCATCCTTTGACTGAATATGTTTATTCTTTCTGCTGGATTTTTTCAGGGCTTAAATGATTATTTAAAACTATACACTTGGTTTATTGCCTCTTAGGAGACATATAGTTGGAACAGATACTAAAATTAGTTTGTAAAATCTGATGATACTGACATAACAATTAATGTAGTAATCTATAATCGGTTTATTGGAATTTTAAGTAAATACTACCATTACTGATTTGCTTCAAACACACAGGTCTATTATTATTGAATTTAAAGGATTGGATGAAATAATTTATTTTTTAAAACATTAGTTTTTAAATCAATAATATATTAATATGAATCAAAACATTGATTTATCTGCCTATAAAAATAAGCTAAGTAAGAAAAATCAGATCGCTCGATTTATTTGGTCCAT
This sequence comes from Bacteroidales bacterium, assembly GCA_003142255.1. Lineage (GTDB taxonomy): Bacteria > Bacteroidota > Bacteroidia > Bacteroidales > VadinHA17 > LD21. Next base: position 214,462 of record PLLO01000016.1, read on the forward strand.
AGTTTGGACCTTTTTAGCCCGACCTTTGCCGCGGAGTCTTGGCAATGGATGGAAGCTTTTTTTGTTGCGTTTGTTTGGAGCTAAAATTCATAGAAAAGCAGTAGTATATGCCAACGCACGCATTTACATGCCATGGAATCTTAAGATGGATGAGTATTCTTGTATTGGTCCAGAGGTTGATTGCTATAATGTGGATAAGATAAATATTGGCGCTCATACTATTGTATCGCAAAAAACCTATTTGTGTACAGCTTCTCATGATATTAATAAAAGTAACTATCCTTTAACTACATCTCCAATAATAATTGAAGACCAGGTATGGATCGCAGCCGATGCTTTTATCGGCCCGGGAGTGACTATTGGGCAGGGCGCAGTGGTGGGTGCAAGAACCAGCGTATTTAAAGACGTGGAACCCTGGACAGTAGTTGGTGGCAACCCTGCTAAATTCATTAAAAAACGTGTGATAAATGGTTAAAATACCTGTTACTGTTATTATTCCAGTAAAGAACGAAGAAATCGATCTTCCAAACTGTCTAAAACAATTGACTGATTTTGATCAACTGATTTTAATTGATTCCGGAAGTACTGATCAAACTTCTGCCATTGCCCATCAATTTAAAGTAGAGTATTATAATTTTGTTTGGGATGGCAAATTTCCCAAAAAAAGGAATTGGGCTTTACGAAATCTTGAAATTAAAAATGAATGGGTATTATTTTTGGATGCAGACGAATATTTGACTGATGGATTTAAAAAAGAATTGGCAGAAAAAATAAAAAGCCCTCACATTAATGGTTTCTGGGTGACCTATCAAAACCATTTTATGGGTAGAAAATTACAGTATGGTGATACAATGAAAAAACTCTCTGTATTTAGGAAAGGGCAAGGAGAATACGAAAAAATTGAAGAAGATTCATGGAGCCATCTGGATATGGAAGTTCATGAACATCCGATAATAAAAGGTAGTATTGGCAAAATTACGCAACCTGTAATTCATAACGATTTCAAAGGGTTAGAACATTATATTGCCCGTCATAATGCATATTCAAGCTGGGAAGCTAAACGATATATGCAATTAACAAATTCAGGATTTTCAAAGCTCTTTTTTCGCCAGAAAATAAAGTACAAATTGATTAAAACCGGAATCTTACCAATAGTTTATTTTTTTGGTTCATATTTTTTAAAATTAGGTTTTCTTGATGGCAAACCCGGGTATTATTTAGCACTATATAAAGCCAATTATTTTTTCCAGATACAAACCAAAATTATTGAACTTCATCAGTTAAAAGGAAATTAGGAATACCGCATAGAATCTTGATTTTTAATAATGAATACCAAGCTTAAACAAAAAATTTAATTTAACAATTCTTACTAATAAGAAGCTGATTTTAAGCTTGACGACGAGATCCCAAACCAGCACGTTACAGGCTGCTGCAGAATGTAATATGAAAAAGTGGATACGAATAAACACATGAAATTATTTAATTTTATTTTCACTGGATTTCCAGAGACTTATTTTGATCATGGTAAATATTCAACTTTATCAAATCAATGAAAAAGGTCATTAATAAGGATCATCCAAATAAATTATGAAAATTTCCATTATTACTGTTACTTATAACAGCGCCAAAACAATTGCTGATTGTATTGCTTCAGTTAATAGTCAATCCTACCCATTTGTAGAGCACATCATAGTTGATGGCGCATCAACAGACAATACAATAGAAATCATTAAAACGTTACCAAATCGAATAAGTAAAATTATATCAGAACCTGATAAGGGTATTTATGATGCAATGAACAAAGGAATCAGTTTTGCTACTGGCGATGTAGTAGGAATTCTTAATTCAGACGATAAATTTTTTAGTCCGCAAAGCATTGAGAAAATTGTTCGCTGTTTTGAAAATGAAAAGGTGGATGCAGTATATGGGAACCTTATATTTACAGATGAAACGAATAAGATTATCCGCACCTGGAATTCCAATCCTTTCGAAAGTGGATTATTTGCAAAAAGCTGGTGCCCTGCTCACCCTACATTTTATTGCAAACGAGTATTGTATGAAAAACTCGGAATGTACAAAACTGATTACCAGATTGCGGCAGATGTGGAATTAATGATTCGTTTTTTGGAAATTAATAAGATTAACTCCTGTTTTATCAACGAAGTTTTAGTCAACATGAGGGTAGGAGGTGTGAGCAATCAAGGGATCAAAAGTATAATAACCATTACCAGGGAAATGAAAAGGGCTTTCAACGAGAATGGACTGCCTTTTAATCTTTCTAAATATCTTTTTCATAAAGGGTTAAAAATTAGAGAACTATTATAATATTATGAACATACTCATCACTGGATATACCGGATTTGTTGGCTCTCAACTCGTTAAAAAATTAAGTGATAGAAACCTTTCCGGAGTAGATATATTACAAAATAATTCAGTTCATCACCACTTTCAGTGGGAAGAATTAGGGCAATGCAAAGATCAAAACTGTATTGTCCACTTGGCTGGCAAAGCGCATGACACTAGGGATATGACATCCATGGAGGAATATTTTGATATAAATTTGGGGTTGACTCAAAAAATCTTTGATCTATTTTTGGCCTCTTCGGCAACAAAATTTATCTTCTTTAGTTCTGTAAAAGCTGTTGCCGATAATATTAATGGAGAGATACTTACAGAAGATGCTATTTGTAACCCAAAAACTCCTTATGGTCTTTCAAAACTTGCTGCAGAGCAATATATATTCAGTAAGCCGTTAAGCAATGATAAAAAAATTTATATTCTGCGTCCTTGCATGATCCATGGTCCTGGGAACAAAGGTAATCTTAATCTCTTGTTTAAATTGCAGCAAAAAGGACTTCCATGGCCATTAGGAGCTTTTGAAAACAAACGATCTTTTTGCTCAATTGACAATATTTTGTACGTGGTTCAACAGTTGATTGATGGAAATATAGAATCAGGAATTTATCAGGTAGCTGATGACGTAGCCTTATCAACCAATGATTTAATAAGATTAATGGCATTGTCACAAAAGAAGAAAGCTAAAATATGGAGAATCTCACCCAAATTAATTAAAGTCATTGCCCGGGTGGGTGACTTCTTTCACCTACCTTTAAACAGTGAACGATTAAGTAAGCTTTCTGAATCGTATATTGTTTCCAATAAAAAAATTAAACACGTTTTAGGATTGGAAAAAATGCCAGTCTCTGCAGTTATTGGTTTACAGAAGACATTTGAATTTTTTAAAAAATAATTACAATTAAACATAAAGTCTTTAAATGATTGTCACAATCATTTTGTTTCTTATATCGTTTAGCCTAACCGGGATCTATAGGGTATTCGCCATTCGGAGATCAATTATTGACGTACCTAACAGCCGCAGTTCCCATGCTGTTTCTACCCCTCGTGGCGGGGGTACAGCGATTGCAATTACTTGGTTTTTAGCATTACTTTATCTTTTTCTAAAAAAGGAAATTAATCCTGCCTTGTTTTTTGCATTACTGTGCGGATTGCCGATTTCTGCTATTAGTCTTGTAGATGATATAATTACAGTATCACCTGAAGTTCGATTATTTGTACAAGTCACATCTGCAGCATTGGCTGTCTATTTTCTTGGTGGAATTAATAGCATTGATATTGGATTTAGTAACCTTTCTGTACCTGTAGTCTTTAGTATTCTGGCAATTCTTGGTATTGTGTGGTTTACAAACCTTTTCAACTTTCTGGATGGCATAGACGGGTATATAAGCGTTGAAGTAATCTTTATTTGTTTAGCTGCATATATTCTCTTAGGCTCAAAACTCCCTCTGTTCTTAGGGTCTGCTGTAGCCGGTTTCATTTTGTGGAACTGGCAGCCTGCAAAGATCTTTATGGGCGATGTGGGAAGCACACTATTAGGTTTTACTATTGGGGTATTTGCAATCTACTATCAGAATATTAATCAATCTTCTATCATAATCTGGCTGATGCTTAGCTCCCTATTCTGGTTTGATGCTTCAATTACACTTTTCCGTCGTCTTAAGAATCATGAAAAACTCTCAAAACCGCATAAGAAGCATGCTTATCAACGAATCGTTCAGTTTGGATTTACTCATCAAAGGACTGTTATTTCAGCTATAGTCATTAATTGCGTAATATTCATTTTAGTTCTATTGTCTGTATTATATCCGAAATATTTAATGATTTTCTTTTTCTTAAATTGTGTATTGCTCTTCGTAATCCTTAAACTTGTTGACAGAAAATACCCTTTCCCTAAATATTAATATCTTAAAACGGGTCCATTAATTAAGGCACTCCTAAATAAATTATTAGGAACATATAATATTTGTTTTTTTAATAAGTCGTTTTTCCAATGTCTCTAAATACCAGTTCCAGAATATTAGCCCGGATCAATTTTATTTTCGCGATCCTGTTTGTTTTTCTTCTTCCTTTTAACAACAGATATATCACGTACCTCATTATAGTATGGACTGTCGTATCAATAATATTAGCAAGAATAAATAAAACTGGGATAAAGGAGATTCTTAGATCAAGTTTATTATTCCTGATTTTCTATCTGATTTCACTGTTTTCACTCATATATAGTGAGGATTTAAATTATGGTATTAAAAACCTGGAAACATGGGTTTCACTCATTATTATGCCATTTCTCTTACTGACACTCAGAAAAACAACTGTAAAGGAAAACTTAAAGTATTTGATCAATACTTTTATTATTGGACTTTTACTTTATATAGTGATTACATTAACAATTTTCCTTATTAAGACTGATATTAAAAGTCTTATAAGTTCGCTGGGAACTTTTTCCTTTACAGATTATGCACGTTATTTCAGCCTTTCATATTTTCAACATGAAAGTTACATTTCAATGTATTTTGTCTGGGGTATAATATTAATTATCAATCGCTTATTCCAGGAAAAAAGATTTAAATATATAATTTTAGAGTTGTGCCTGGTACTCGTTTTTTCATTTTACATTGTTTTGCTTGGATCAAGAGCTGCTCTGCTTACTCTCCTGATCGTCACAATTTATTATATCTGGAAACTCTTAAGAGGATTTTCATTCTGGGTCTCAATTATTTCTACTTCACTTGTTTTAATACTATTAATAGTTGGAATGTTGAATTATACCAGGATTGGCGAAACAATGAAAAGAAATGAGAAGAATTCTACAACTGAAATAAGGATTTCATTATGGTCTGATGCATTTGAGGTTTTTAAAGATGCACCACTATTTGGATACGGGATAGGAGACGGGTTAAATAAAATGATTGATAAACACAACGAAAATGGAAATACTAAAGCTGGATTGCTCAGACTAAATGCCCATAACCAGTATCTCGAAACTGCTACTCAGACCGGGATAGTCGGGCTTGTAAGTTTGTTTTTGATATTATTAATCCCATTGATAATTTCTATAAGGGACAGATATGAATTGTTGTTTCTTTGTATAGTGATTATTTCTATAAACTTTCTTTTCGAATCAATGCTGGTAAGACTTACAGGTGTTTTGTTTTTAGCATTCTGGCTAAATTTTCTATTAATAATTCCTAATATTTCTGAATCGGAGATGAACTATTAATAGTGGTAGTGAAAGTATTAAAATAAAGAGGGAGCATCGCGCTCCCTCTTTTTATTTTAATATTTCTTGTAGACTTCTTCCAGCTTCTTCCTGTTAGCCAGCATTATTAGTATCAGTAAGGTCAAAACGAAAAAAACCGGAACGATTCTGACAGCATAATAACCGCCGCCATTAATCCTTTTTACAGGGATAGAGAATTCACTTAGTACCGTAGTAATATCCTTATATAAAGCTTGTTCAGACTCTATGGCCTGTTTCCTGGTATACAATTTATAGATATCATTGTATATTAGTTGTGTATTGTGCTCCTGAAGGAATATCATCTGACCGCCATTTTTAGGCTGCATATTCCGGGTCTCTTCAAAATATTTGACTTTCTGCAAACTGTCCAGTTGCAGTATATCATAATTAATTCTTGTCAGGTTCTCCTGATTCTGTCTGAGCCTTATCCGATTCTTTTGCTGGAACAGAGAATCAGCATTAATGTAATTGATTATGCCATTTTTGACGTTAATCAACTCTTGAGGAGCATTTATCTTAGCCCTTACATCAAGACGATCCTTCATCCTGATATTTATTGTATCATAAATATTGTGACTGTTTGAATAATCAACTATGTCTGGTATTCCATCCCGGCCGTTATCGATAATCCAGAATGCACTTATATCTGATATATTCTTTATATCTTTTTCAGGCACGGAAATTGCTTTCGAAAGTGCAGCAATATTATCTTCTTTACAATAAGTATGAAGCCTGTTGATATGTGCGATCATTTCAGAAGGGGAATCTGCATTTGTTCTTAAGACCAGGTCAGAGGTATAAGAAGAAGGCGTTGCAACCTTTAAAAGATAGGCTGCCCCAATGCCTAAAATAACGCTTAACAATAAGGGAATCCATTTCCGGAATAAAAATACAATTGATATTAATATCCCTCTTCCGATTGACCTGCACATTCTGGCTATTGCTCTTCCCATTCTGCGAAATAAATCCAGCAGATCAATTTCATCATTACTAATATTCTTGGTATTATTAGTTTCAGACATCTTAGAATTGTTGATTGGTTAGTCGAACAAATTTAACGAACTATTATGATTTCTGCAAAATCCGTCTGTCCTTTCACAAAAGTTTGAATACCTTCAGAGCCAGATCTTTCATTATCGGCTTATAGTCATTGATGAACTCACCCGAGACCCTGTTTCCAATTACGACACAGATTGTAAGAGCTTTATGTCCCAACAATGCTGAAAGGCCATAAATGGCCGAACTCTCCATTTCGTAATTGCTTATGGTCCTTCCCATGAAGTTGAATTCAGCCAGCTTGTTGTTTATCTCACTGTCGAATGTATCAAGCCTCAGATGCCGGCCCTGAGGTGCATAGAATCCCGGTGCAGAGATAGTAATTCCCTTAATGAAGTTCTCTTGCCCGAAGATCTCCATAAGCTCCCTGTTTGCATTTACTGCATAGGGATAGGCGAGAGTATCAGGCCATTCAAGATACTCTACCAAAGCGTCTGAAAGGCTTGTATCGAGCACCCATTCATAACCGCCGTAAAAATGCAGAAGACCATCAAAACCAACTGCCGTCTCAGCCATTACGCACGATCCTGCCGGAATATCATTCCTCAGTCCTCCCGAGGTGCCGAGCCTTACGATCGAAAGTGAAGTCAGTTCCTTTTTAGGAATTCCTGTACTGAGATCGATGTTTACGAGTGCATCAAGCTCATTCATTACAATATCAATATTGTCGGTACCAATGCCTGATGATATAACAGTCAATTCGTGATGCTCAAAAGTTCCTGTTGCAGTTCTGAATTCCCTGTTCTCCTTTCTTACTCTTACAGAATCAAAGAGTGAAGCAAGCATATCTACCCTGCCGGGGTCGCCGACAATAATTATTTTATCAGAAATATCTCCGGGAAGCAGGTTCAGATGAAAGATGCTTCCGTCATTGTTTGTAATGAGTTCGGTCTTCTTTTCCATAGAAAAAAATTGAGAGACAAATGTAAGAATTTCCGGGAAACGAATTATTTGTAATAATCCATAATTCTACCCGAAATAAGCATCAGCGAGATTTCAGCAAGCTTTGCCTGATATTCAACGGTGAGGAGGCTCTCCTTGGCATCAAGAAGGCTTTTCTGAACTTCTCTCAGGTCTAATCCTGACAAACTTCCGAGCTTATATCGATCCATGGCAATTTCAAGGTTCTCTGTTGCAGTCTGCAGATTTTGCTCTTCAAGTGAAATTAGCCTGAGATAATTTGTATAAGCATTGTATATTGTAATCAAGTCTGCTTTAACTCCCTGCTGGATCTCGTTGTATTTAAGTTCATTGTTTTCAACATCAATTGTGGAATTACGGATGTTTCTCCTCTGGTTCATTCCATCAAAAATATTTACTCCGACCGTCACTCCGTAATTCATCCCGTTGGTCATCAGGTTCTTAGTGGTACTGCTTTCGTAAGTGTAATAGTTATAGCTGTAGCCGGATGACAAATTCATATATGGATAGGAGCGTGACTTTATTATTTTATAATCGTATTCTGAAATAATTTTGTTTTTTGAAGCAATAAGAAGACCTGTGTTCTTTGCCAGCATCTCGTCAAGAAGTTTTTCATACAAAAGTTGTTGGCCTAAAATGATCGATGTATCCTTCGATATGAATAACTCGCCAAGATCATCAACCGCCATCATCTCATTCAACTTAATTTTTACCGCCCTTACAACTTCATTCTGTATGGCATAGTTGGAGCTGTCTGAATTGAAATAGACTCTTGACTGAAGAACCTGTAGCTTTGAACCTGATCCGAGCAGATAACGGTCTTCATCTATCCTGAGCCGTTCTCTTGACAGGGCAACAGCATATTTCTTGTTCTTTAACAGCTGCACCTGCAGAATGCAGTTGTAATATCCGGAAATAATATCTGCAATCAGGTTTTCGACTGTCATCTGAGTATTAAGTTCACCAATCTGTTTAAGCTCATTCAGCTTTTTATAGGTGGTCTGAACATTAAACCCGTTAAAAATAGTCCATCCCAGTGATGCCGATCCGTAAGAAGTTGTATTTAAAACACCATTTGAACTGGTCTGCGTACCATCAGTATTGTTTTGTCTTGAATCGTTCAGGGTTCCGCTCTGTTTAGCAGTAAGGTCGAGGGAGGGCAGAAATCCGGCATTCCCCGGGGTAAAATTATTTTTGGAAATAGCTTCATTATTCTTGGTTACAAGCAATGAAAAATTCTTCTCCAGACCAGTCCTGATGCAATCCGTCAGATCATGAACAACCTGGGCATCTGATGAGCTAAAAAGAAACAATGTGAGTGTACTAAGAAGCAGAAACCTTATTTTCATCAGAGGATATTTTTGATTCACTTGAAATAAAAGAATACATTGCAGGCACTACAAATAGTGTCAGCAGTGTCGAAAAGAGCATTCCGCCTACTACCGCGATACCCATCGAGACCCTGCTCTGGGCTCCGGTACCAAGTCCGAGAGCCAGAGGCATGATTCCCAGAATAGTCGCAAGGCTTGTCATCAGGATAGGCCTGAAACGGGAAGCAGCAGCATACTTGATAGCTTCAAGTTTTGAAAGTCCGGCAATCTTCCTTTGATTGGCAAATTCGACGATCAGGATCCCGTTCTTTGTTACCAGTCCGATAAGCATTATTATTCCAATTTCGCTAAAGATATTCATTGTCACGTCAAAATACCACATGAATATCAATGCACCGGTCACGGCAAGAGGAACTGTCATCATAACAATTAAGGGATCCTTGAAGCTCTCAAACTGTGCGGCCAGAACCAGGAATATAAGGATTAATGCAAGCATGAAAGCAAACATAAGGCTTGATGAGCTTTCCCTGAAGTCTTTGGAATCACCAGCCAGCGCTGTCCTGAAAGTTTCATCAAGGGTTGACTTTGCAATCTTGTCCATTTCGTCAAGTCCCTGGCTTATGGTCTTTCCCTTGGTAAGACCTGCAGAGATTGTTGCTGCTACGAACCTGTTGTAGCGGTAGAGCTGGGGCGGAGCAGTCTCTTCAGACAGAGTAACCAGGTTATCGAGCTGGATCATGCTTCCTTCGTTGTTTCTGACATACAGGGATTTCAGGTCAAGAGGCTTGTTCCTGTCGCTCCTTTCAAGATCACCAAGTATCTGATATTGCTTTCCATTCATGAAAAAGTATCCGAAACGCTGGCCGCTGAGCGCAAGCTGCAGTGTCTGCCCGATATTCTGGGTCGATACTCCAAGGTTGCTGGCCTTATCCCTGTCGATATGAATCCTTAGCTCCGGTTTAGTGAATTTTAGGTTCACATCTGCCATCTGGAAAGTCGGATTCTCCATGACTTTTGCCATAAAAGATGGTAGGACTTCCCTGAGCTTATCTATTGTTGTAGCCTGCAAGACATACTGAATAGGCAAACCCGCACGTCTTCCTCCAAAGGTAGATTGCTGCATAACCATTGCCCTGGCTTTGGTTTTCTTCCTGAAAACATTTCCAAGCTGATCGGAAATCTCCTGCTGCGTCCGTTTTCTGTTCTTAGGATCAACGAGCATGATTCTTATGTTCCCGCTTCCGCTTCTAATCATTGAAATTTCACCATCCCGTTCAGGAACAAGCTGATCAACAGATTTTGCAAGGTCATCAATGTAGCTAAGAACAAATTCATAGGTTGATCCTTCCGGTACGGTTGTGTTTATGTTTATCTGAGACCTGTCTTCCAGCGGAGCCATCTCGGCAGGAATCGATTTCCAGAGAAGAACTACGAGTCCAACTGCAAATGCAAGGATCAGGAATGTTACCCTTCTGTGCCTGAGGAAACTGGCAAGTGCATTTTTGTACCAGTTATTCATGGCAGTGAAGAACTTTTCAGTATGTGTGTAGAACCAGCTGTGCCTGGACTCTTTCCTAAGCAATTTGGTAGAAACCATTGGGGTAAGTGACAATGCCAGGAATGCTGATATTCCTACAGCGCCTCCCATTACTATTGCAAACTCTCTAAATAGCCGGCCTGTGATGCCTGAAAGGAATACAATGGGGAAGAAGACTGAAATAAGAGTTATTGTAGTCGCAATAATTGCAAAATAGATCTCTTTCGATCCTGCCAGACCCGCCTCCACGGGCGGCAAACCATTTTCAACCTTTACATATATGTTCTCCATGACCACAATAGCGTCATCCACGACGATCCCTATCGCCAGCACAATAGCCAGAAGAGTCAGTACATTTATACTGTAACCTGCCAGGTACATTATGAAAAAGGATCCTATGAGTGAAACAGGTATTACCAGGATCGGGATAAGCGTTGCTCTCCAGCTTCGCAAAAAGAAATATATGATAATAACCACCAGGGCAAAGGCGATATAAATGGTATCCTTTACTTCCTTGATTGATTTTCGTATATACTGAGTGTTGTCATATCCGACCTTGATTGTAATGTCAGCCGGAATATCCTTCTGCATAAATTTTACTCTCTTATAGACCTCATCTACAATATCAATCTGGTTGGATCCGGGCTGAGGTATTATTGCTGTGCCTACCATAGGTACGCCATCTCTCTTCATTATCCCCCTGATATCCTCAGGTCCCAGTTCAGCCACTCCTATATCGCTAAACCGTATTATTTGATCACCAGTCTGCTTTATAATGAGATCATTGAACTCCTTCGGTGTGGTCATCAGTCCAAGGGTCCTGATCGTAAGCTGAGTATTGTTTCCTTCAATGCTTCCGGACGGAAGCTCGACATTTTCACGCGATATTGCATTTTTTACATCAAGAGGAGTAAGCTGATAACCGGCAAGTTTTGCCGGGTCGAGCATAAGCCTCATGGCATAACGTTTCTGACCAAAAATATTGACTGCACTCACTCCGGATATTGTCTGCAGCTGTTCTTTTATAGTAAGCTCTGCAACTTCTGAGAGTTCAAGAAGAGATCTTTTATTACTTTCGATTGTCAGGAGCATTATGGGACTTGCATCCGCATCAGCTTTTGCAACAACCGGAGGGTCGCAATCCTGCGGCAGCTGGCGCTGGGCCTGAGATACTTTATCCCTTGTATCATTTGCAGCAGTCTCCATATCCACTGATAGCTCAAATTCGACAGTTATATTGCTCATTCCCTGACTGCTGACGCTTGTCAGCGACCTGATGCCGGGGATCCCGTTAATGGACTGCTCAAGAGGTTCGGTTATCTGGGTTTCGATTACGTCGGAGTTGGCTCCGGGATAGGTGGTCATTACATTTATGATCGGGGGATCAACACTTGGAAATTCACGTATTCCCAGGAAAGTGACACCCACCACACCAAACAACAGGATGACCAGCGCAAAGACTGTTGCAAGAACCGGCCTGTTTATACTTGTTGATGAAAGACTCATTGGATTACCCTTCTATCTGTTAGTAATTACCGTATCAAGCACTACAGGAAGGCTTTGCCTCAGCTGCAAAATTCCGGTTATCAGCACAGTGTCACCGAAATTAAGACCGTTTGTTATCTGGATCCTTGATTCTGTTCTCAGACCGGTTGTTACATTGACACTCTGTGCCTGGCCCTTGTTATAAGTATAGACTATTGAGCCATCCATTGTCGGAGTAATTGCCTCTGTAGGAATTGATTTGGCACTGTCAATTTTCGATAGTTCCAAAATTATTCTGGCATACGTTCCTGTCTTAAGTTCCTCATTTTTATTAGAGTAAAGAGCGCGCATCGAAATAGTCCTTGTTTCAATATCAATTTTCGGATCTATGGCATATACAGAGGCCTCATAGTCTTTGTTATCGACAGTAAATGTTACCGGGTAGCCTGTTTTTATTTCTGAAGAGTATTTTTCAGAAATTGAAAATTCGATTTTAATAGGGCTCATTTTAATCAGATGGGCAATCTTAGTAGTTGTATTGACATATGCTCCTTCGCTCAGATATCGCAGACCTATAACGCCATCGAAGGGTGCACGCAACTCTGTTTCGGCAATATGTGCTTTAACAAGATTAATATCGGCCCTGAGTCCCTGCATGTCGGTAACTACCTGGTCGTAGCTCTCCTGGCTTATTGCATCTTTGCCGAGAAGGCTTTTTTGTCTGAATTCCTTCTCCTCGGCCAGCTTAATCTCAACCTGAAGCTTCTGCAGCTGGGCTTGAAGTGGCATATCGTTAATCTTTGCCAGCAAATTACCTTTTTTGACTTTTGTGCCTTCAACAAAATATATTCCGACAATTTTTCCTGAAGTCTCAAAGGTGAGATCCGTCTCTTCATCAGGACGAAGAGTTCCTTCTGACCTTATAAATTCACTCAGGTGAGTAGGTACCACTATGAAGCCAGACGCATTAAGCTTCTGCTGTGCCTGCCGCATAGGACCTACCTTAATGTTTTTCGGCCCGAATTTGGCTACCAGGAATGGTTTGTATTTCGGGTAAAAAACTAAACCGGCAAGAAATAATATCAGAATTACAGTTATGGTTATTTTAAGCGTCCTGTTCATCAAATTAGATTTAAGTAATTTCTATATAATCGGCAGATAGTGAACTGAAATAAGTAAAGTATTGAAAATATGTGAAATAATTAATACAATGCTACAGCATTTTAAACCGACAAATTTAGGAAAATATTTCAGGTGCGTAGCTTTGGTCACTATTCAATTAATGTTAAATAATCATAAAATAAAACATGTTTCAAAAAGCATGTTTTAATTGAAAGAATGTATTTTTGACCATATAAATATATATTAACATGATTCAGCGAATCCAGTCACTCTTCCTGTTATTGACAATAATTGCATCGTCATTATTCCTGACCGGTGGATATTTGAACCTTGTCAACAGTACTTCAGGTTATGAAGCAGTGGCGAGATTCTCAGGTATATATATGGTTTCATCCGGGAGCGGAAGCACTATTTTCAGCCATATATTTCCGGTTCCGGTGATATCTGTGCTGGTACCGGCGGTTGCAGCGGTTGCCATTTTATTATATAAGAACAGGAAGCTCCAGAAGAAAATTATACTTTTCGATATATTTCTTGAGCTGATCCTTATTATTTCAGGGTTTATTCTTATAATGCCTGTTGTACAGCATAATTCAGCAATTCTTAAGCCGGGATACAGAATAATTATGCCTCTGCTAAGCCTGGTCTTCCTTGTTCTTGCATACCTGGGAGTAAAAAAGGATGATGAACTTGTGAAATCTTATGACAGGCTCAGATAAATATTTATAAATCACCCTCTTTCCCGTTTCCCCCAAGGGGGAAAAGCTAAGAAACTCCTTCCCCCCTGGGGGAAAGCCTGCCCCGCTTCGGCGGGGGTTGGGATGAGGGTCTATTATAAACTTATGATAGAGATATATAAACTCACTATTTGTAAAAATGAGTTGATTAGATTATCTGGAGGTTCTCCTGGTTAGTGATTTTCTCGCAGTAGTAGCATTTCAGGGCAACATTCTTTTTCGACACTACTTTAAACCTTGTGGTAACTGCCTCGAAATTGGTAATACATTTCGGATTCATGCACCTGGCGATGCCGGTAATAGTATCGGGAACTTCAACTACTTTCTTTTCAATTACCTCGTAATCCTTGATAATATTAAGCTTTGCATCAGGTGCCACTAGCGCAATTCTGTTTATGTCATCATCGGCAAAATATTTCCCTGATATCTTGATGATTGCTTTTTTGCCGAGCTTCTTGCTTTCGAGGTTTGTGCCGAAGGTTATCTGGTTGTCAAAACGGTCAAGTCCCAGAATCTGGATAACCTTGAAGAGGTTTTTTGCCGGTATATGATCGATCACTGTTCCGTTCTGGATCGCACTTACACTCAATTGTTTTGGTTCCTTCATTTATCAGTCTTTTAGATTTTAATTCCAAGCAGTGTGCAGAGAATAGCCTGTCTGGTATAAACGCCATTGAGGGCCTGTTCAAAATAGTACGCTTTAGGATTCGAGTCTACGTCAGGATGTATCTCGTTCACCCTTGGGAGAGGATGAAGAATACGCATATTGGGCTTGGTGTTTTCGAGCATTGAGTTTCGCAGGACGTATACATTTTTGACCTTTTCATATTCCATCGGATCTGAGAATCTCTCTTTCTGCACCCTGGTCATGTAAATTATATCAGCTTTTGAAATTATATCAGTGAAATCAGTATGCTCATAATATTTTAAGCCCATATTATCGAGATAAAGCTTAAACTCATCAGGCATTCTAAGCTCTTCAGGAGCAATGAAATTAAAAGTAGCATTCCATCTCGACATGGCCATCATCAGGGAATGAACCGTCCGGCCGTACTTCAGGTCTCCAACCATGAAGATATTCAGATCTTCAAGCCTTCCCTGTGTTTTTCGTATTGAATAAAGGTCAAGCATCGTCTGGGTAGGATGCTGATTGGCTCCGTCACCTGCATTTATTACAGGTACTGACGCCACCTCGCTTGCATATCTTGCACTCCCTTCAATCGGATGCCGCATGACGATCAGGTCACAATAGCTGCTTACCATTTTAATAGTGTCATGCAGGGTTTCGCCCTTCGAAACGCTGGAGCTTGAAGAATCGGAAAATCCAACGATTTTTCCACCGAGCTTATTGATAGCGCTTTCAAAACTTAAGCGTGTACGGGTAGAAGGTTCAAAGAATAATGTGGCTATGACTTTCCCTTCCAGCAGTTTCCTGATTGGTTGTTTCTCAAACTCGACGGCCAGGTCAATAACCTTTAGAATTTCCTCCGTCGAGAAATCGTCAATTGAAACTAAACTTCTCTTTTTCATTATGTTGGCACATTAAGAGCTAACTCAAAATCTCATTCAAATTTACTCAAGATTAGACATTAAGCTGATAAGTGTTGATAATTAATTAACAACTTTAGTGACTGAAAAGAATACTTATTCAACCTCAAGGAAATTGATTTTAAGCCCTTCGATCCTGGAAAACTTAGCCTTGATCTTATCTGTCTCAGATGATCTGAAATGGACTGTCAGCCTGCATTCCAGATCAAAGGAGGGAGCAGATTGTGCAATATCCTCATCCTTGATTATCTTCATAACGTCATTCATTGCCAGGTATGGAAAAATAAGATCGCATTTCTGCTGCATGACATGTTCAATTATATCAGCATTTGAAAGAGCTGATCCGGCCGCAGATTTATAAGCAATTATCAGACCGCTAGTACCAAGTAAAGTGCCACCGAAATACCGTGGAACAATCACAAGTACATTAGTGATTCCGAAAGACTTTATTTGCCCGAGAATCGGCCTTCCTGCAGTCCCCGATGGCTCACCATCGTCATTCGCCCTCCATGTAGCGCCATCCGAACCGAGGGCGTATGCATAGCTATGATGCTTTGCATCATGATGTTCCTTCCTTATTTCATCAAGGAACATCTTAATTTCAGATTCATTTTTGACCGGGAAGGCTATCGAAACAAACTTGCTTCCCTTTTCCTTAAAAAGGCCGTGGGATATAGATTTTATGGTTTTATAAGTGTCTGAAGAGGCCATAAATATCAGAATACCTTCGATAATGTGACGATCCTGCAATATTAATTAAAACCTGCCGTCAATAGTCGTTTTGCGTAAAAAATTCTAAATTTGCCTGCAATTAGACCAGAAATGAGTGTATTACTTGATGAGAAGGACCTTAAAAAACTTATCGTGATTGGCGACAGGATACTTATCAAACCAAAAACGCCTCAATCAAAGACCAAGAGCGGACTTTTTCTTCCTCCTGGTGTAAATGAGAATGAAAAGGTCCAGATAGGATATGTCCTTAAAGTTGGTCCGGGCTATCCGATACCTTCAGTGAATGATTCAGACGAACCATGGAAGAACAGGAACGATGAACCTAAATATGTTCCTCTGCAGCCAAAGGAAGGTGACCAGGCCGTATATTTGCAGAACAGCGCTATAGAGATTGAATTTAATAAGGAGAAATATATTGTTGTTCCCCAGTCGGCTATACTGCTTTTATTGCGTGATGAAGGATTTCTTGAATAAAAATGCGACATGGATGCAAAAAATCTCACTGGAATAAAAATTCTGATTGTTGAGGATGACCTTTCAAGCAGGCTCTACCTCAATAAAATCATGGAAAAAACCGGAGCCGTTCTTCTTAATGCAGGCGACGGGCTGCAGGCTATTGAGATCTCAAGGCAGAACCCTGATATAGCCCTCATCCTGATGGATATACAACTTCCTCTTATGGATGGTTATACCTCTGCAAAAAAAATCAGGGAATTTCGGGACAAAATTGTTATTATCGCCCAGACTGCCTACGGATTGTCAGGTGATATGGAGAATATACTAGCCTCAGGGTTTGATGATTATTTGATTAAGCCGATTTACTCATGGCAGCTGATAGAAAAGATATCTGCTTTTCTGCCTTAAAACAACTTCTCTGTCATTCAGTATACGCTGAAAACTTTCTGAATTCCTTTTTGAATTCTTCGATTTCCCATTTCCACCTTTCTCTTTCAGTACCAATAGAAACTTTGTTAAGAATAGCTTCACGCATTCCTGAATCGCCTGAAAGAATGTCGAATGGAATGAGTTTTTCCTCATATTCGTATGGAGGGGAGTTGAACTGAAAGGAATTTTCAGGAGATGTCTCGATTATTGCGCTGAAAATTTCCATTGCCACAACCACTGGGAAGTATTTCTCAGGTTCAGTAACATGGATCTGAAGGCCATTACAATTTTCTCCGCAGAACTTATTAAATGCAGGTATAAAATTGTGAACCCTGAAAGTGCAGCCGGGTATATTTCTTTCTAATAGATTCTTCTTTAATTTTTCTGCATTAATGAAAGGTGCTCCGAAGAGCTCAAAGGGAATCGTTGTACCTCTGCCCTCAGAAATATTCAGGCCTTCTATCAAAACAATACCGGGATATACAATTGCGCTTTTGAGAGTTGGCAGGTTGGGTGAAGGCAGTACCCATGGCAACCCGGTTTCAGAATATAACGAGTGCCTGTGCCAGCCTTTCATCCAGACGATATTAAGATCACAGGATGGATAATACTTCTCTTTAATCCATAGCGACATTTCCCCGATTGTCATCCTGTGGCAGAGTGGTATGGATGCCCCGCCGACAAAAGTGAAAAACTCCTTCTTAAGAACGGGACCATCAAAAGGCAGTTTTCCAATAGGATTTGGACGGTCAAGAATATATACCGGTATTCCTGCCTCGCTGCAGGCTTCAATGCACAGTTTTATGGTCCAGATATATGTATATAGCCTGGCGCCTGCATCCTGCAGATCTATAAGCAGCAGGTCGATATGCCGGAGCATCTCCGGTGAGGGTTTGCGGGATTTGCCGTAAAGACTGAACAGGGGGACATTAAATTCAGGATGCATATTGCCTTCCCACTCAATCATGTTATCCTGTGTTTGTCCGTAAATGCCATGCTGCGGACCAAAAACAGCAGATAAAGTACAATCATTACTCCCGGTAATGACCTCAGTAATGTGTTTGTAGCTGCCCGTAATACTTGGCGCATGGCATAGCACTCCAATTCTCTTTCCGTAAAACCTGGAAGGAATTTTTTCCGAGATAATATCAAGGCCGGTCAGCACCATAATTTTAAATTGAATACAAATATATTATTTAACCATAAGAGTTGCCATTAAATGGTTTATAATGCAGAAAAAACCGATATTCTTTTCTATGTTTATGCCATAATTAAAATTGATTAAAATGAAATTCAAATATCAAAAGATACTTGCTGTTGTTGCGCTGATTATCATTTCGTTATCAGCATGCAATAAAGCTGGAAGGCAGCATATAACAATCCTTGAAACCACTGATATACATGGCGTGATTTTGCCCTTCGATTTCATCGAAAAGGAAAAACTTTCAGCTTCACTTGCAAATTCTTCGACATACATTAATGAACAGAGAAAAGGAGGCGATCCCCTTTTTCTGCTCGATGACGGGGACAATCTTCAGGGACAGCCGGAGGTATATTATTACAATTTCATTGATACTGTATCGCCGCATTTTTTATCTGAAGCAATGAACTGGCTTCAATATGATGCATGCACCGCCGGAAATCATGATATTGAGGCAGGCCATTCTGTATACGACAGGGTGAGAAGAGAAGATAAATTTCCGATCCTTGCTGCAAATGCTGTCGATATAAAAACCGGGAAGCCCTATTTTACTCCCTATGTAATAATCGAAAAAAATAATATTAAGGTGGCTGTTCTTGGACTCATAACTCCCCAGATACCGGAATGGCTTCCTGAGGAACTATATTCCGGAATTGAGTTTCGCGATATGACTGAAACGGCAAAGCTGTGGATGTCTGAAATCCTGAAGCATAAACCTGACCTTGTTGTGGGGTTGTTTCATTCCGGATTTGAAAAGAGTAACGGAAATCAACAGAAAGGTTCACATTCTGATGAAAACGGAACTGCAGCTGTTGCTTTTAATGTTCCCGGTTTTGATATAATATTTTGCGGTCATGATCATAAGCTTGCCAATGAGAAAATAGTTAATTCTGCCGGGGATACGGTACTTGTCCTCAACGGGGGAAGCAGATCTGAAAATATCGCCAGGGCCGACATTACTTTCATTGGACATATGTTTAAGAGTGGAAGCCGTAAGAAAATATCAGGAGAAATTATTAAGGTTAAAGATTATGAGCCTGATCCCGTATTCACCGATAAGTTTAAAAAACAGGATGAAGCACTGAAAGAATATGTGAACAGGGTTATCGGAAGTTCCAGTGCAACTGTCTCATCAAGGGATTCCTATTTCGGATCGTCGGCTTTTGTTGACATGATACATTCTCTTCAGCTTGAGATAACCGGTGCCGATATTTCCTTTGCTGCTCCGCTATCCTTCGACGTTAAAATTTCCGAAGGGGAAATAACTGTGGGCGATATGTTCAAGCTCTACCGGTTCGAGAATATGCTTTATACAATGAATCTGACAGGTGAGGAGATTCAGAAATATCTTGAATTTTCCTATGGTCAATGGCTTAATACCATGAAGGGGCCGGGAGACTATCTGTTAAAACTTAGGATGGGCAAGGATGGAAAGCCGATCCTGACTGACGGAAAGGCATGGATGAAGAATCAACCCTATAATTTTGATTCAGCAGCTGGAATAGATTATGTTGTCGATGTTACGAAGCCTGAAGGGCACCGCGTTTTTATTAAATCGCTATCCAATGGAAAGCCTTTTGAAAAGGGCAGAATGTACAAGGTAGCCTTAAACTCATATCGCGGAAATGGGGGAGGTGGTCATCTTACTGAAGGGGTAGGATTGGATGCAGGTACACTGCGGAAACGACTTCTAGCATCCACTGACAGGGACTTGCGATATTATATTATGAAATCAATAGAGGCAAAAAAGATCATAGCGCCGGCACCCGGCAACAATTGGAAGATTATCCCGGTGGAGTGGGTAAAGGCAGCTGAGAAACGTGAATATCCATTACTCTTTGGTGCAGGGCAGTAATACCTGTCTGCAATGAGGTTATGAAATATTGCAATTGGGTTACCGTTATATAAAAAGTTTGCTTTCAGGAAAATAAACATGGAATCAGACCATAAATATGATTTAAAAGGGTCAGAGCTTCCCCTGGTTGAAGATTTTTTTACTATACAGGGAGAAGGATGGCATACCGGTAAGGCAGCATACTTCATCCGTCTGGGTGGATGCGACGTGGGTTGCAACTGGTGCGATTCCCGCTTTGCATGGGACCCGGAACTTCACCCGCTGATTAAAACCGATGAGATTATTGAACGGGCAGTGAGCTCCGGCGCTGATTCTGTCGTTATTACAGGAGGTGAACCTCTGATGTGGAACCTCGATTACTTATGCTCAGGACTGAAACGGAACAAAATTTGTACATTTATTGAGACGTCAGGTGCATATCCATTAAGCGGAAGGTGGGATTGGATATGCCTTTCACCAAAAAGAAATATTCCTCCTTCAGAAAAGATATGCCGCAAGGCCGATGAACTTAAAGTGATAATAGAAACCAGCGATGATTTCCTCTGGGCTGAAAAGTACCGGAAGCTTGTCAGCAGAAATTGCAGGTTGTTCCTTCAGCCTGAATGGAGCCGGTTCGAAAATATTATACCGGAAATTGTTGATTATGTCAGGAAAAACCCTGCATGGAGGATCTCGCTGCAGGCTCATAAATATATGCATATACCCTGAATATAAGTGAAATACACGTTTATCTTATTAATATTGCTTACTTCCTGCAGTATCTCAAGAAACAGCTACTCTCAGGGATTGCATTCGACTTCAGGCAAAGCTGTAAAAGTTTATGTTGAAGGGAAGGAATCTTATGAGAATCTTGATTACAAGACAGCCGAACAGCAATTAAAGGAAGCATTGAAGTACGACGATAAATTCTTTGAAGCATATATGATGCTTGGAGAATTATATACAAACATGAACAGGTTTTTTGAAGCTGCTTCCAATTACGAGTCGGCAGTTAAAATTGATTCAATAGCGTACAGGCCGGTATATTTCAGGCTTGCAAATGCAGAATTGATGACTGGCGATTATACTAATGCGCTGATTCATTATAAGACATACCTGAGAAATAAGGGCAATTCTGAAAAAAACAGGCTCGATGCACTGAAGAATATCAAAAATTGCGAATTTGCTATTGCTGCCATGAAAAAGCCAGTTCTATTCAATCCTATTAATATAGGTGATGGGATCAATTCGGCGGATGATGAATACTGGCCGTCAATAACGGCAGATGGTCAGACACTTATGTTTACCAGGCAGACTTATTCGGACTACTACCCGAAGGCAATGGGATCCAGGCAGGAAGATTTTTATGTAAGCACCTGGTCAGATGGTATATGGCAGAAAGCGTATAATGCGGGAGAACCCCTGAATACAAAATCCAACGAAGGAGCTCAGACTCTTTCATCAAACGGAAAGTACATGTATTTCACCGCGTGTGACAGGGTAGGGGGACTGGGAAGCTGTGATTTGTACTTTTCTGCGTTTAACGATGGAAACTGGTCGACTCCGTACAACCTGAAATGGCCGGTAAATAGTACTGCATGGGAATCTACCCCTTCAATAAGCGCAGATGGAAACGTTCTCTATTTTTCGAGCAACAGACCGGGAGGGTTCGGTGGAAAAGATATCTGGTATTCAAGGATGAAGGCAGATGGGACCTGGGCTATTCCGGTCAATCTGGGTAAGACTATCAATACTGAAGGGAATGAAATGTCGCCCTTTATCCATTTTGATGGCAAAACTCTCTATTTCGCTTCTGATGGACGTCCGGGAATGGGTGGATTCGATATATACATGTCGCAGATGCAGGATGACAGCACCTGGTCAGAACCGAAGAACCTGGGATACCCTATCAATACATACAATGATGAAATGGGCCTTGTAATAGATGTTACGGGAACGACAGCATATTTTTCTTCAAATCGTGAGAATGGTGACGGGAAAGATATTTTTTACTTCACTCTTGATGAATCTATAAGACCTGACCCTGTATCTTATCTGAAAGGCAAGGTCGCAGATAAAGAGACAGGAAAACTGCTTAAAGCAGACTACGAACTTATAAATCTGTCGACAAACAAGGTCACTGTTAAGAACACCACCGATGAAGCCGGAAACTTTCTGGTTTGTCTTCCGTCAGGGTATAATTACGGTATAAATGTTTCAAAGGCCGGATATCTTTTTTACTCAGAGAATTTTATGCTGGAAGGTAAACATTCAGTCATGGAACCATTCGTTAAAAGGATTGCCCTCAGCCAGGCAAAAGTGGGAGCAAAGATGCTCCTGGCAAATGTGTTTTACGAGGTTGATTCATGGGAATTAAAGAAAGAATCGATGCAGGAGCTTAACAACCTAGCTGATCTTCTGTTCAACGATAAAGATATAGTGGTCGAGATAGGAGGTTACACCGATGCCACAGGTACAGATGAATATAATCTGACATTATCTGGGAAACGTGCTCTCTCAGTTGTTAACTATCTCATAAGCAAAGGGATTTCATCCGACAGGCTAAAGTACAAGGGCTATGGAAATGCATTTCCGGTTGGCGACAATGTTACCTCTGAAGGCAGAAAGCTGAACAGACGGACTGAAGCAAAAATTATTGCCAGAAAGAAATAAAAAACCGCCAGAATCCTGACGGTTTTTCTCATGCTACTAATGTTGCAGACAATAATATCATTATTTTATCAAATTGCGATCATGGAGTTTAGATATTCATTGATAGATATCCCTGTCTTACTGATTTTAACCGGGATTGTGAAATAGATTGCTGACCCGGTGAGACCATTGCATTCAATCCAGACTGAACCTTCAAGCAATTGAATTAGATTCTTGGCCAGGGTAATGTTAACCGCAGAACAGGTATCGTTATATTTGGTTAACGATTCATTAAGATCTTCTGAATGAAGAAATTCTTTGCATTTGAAATAACCCTGGCCAGAATCAATTACATAAAAGGTCAAATTATCATCCCTGAAATAATAACCGACCTTAATATACCCTGATTTTGTGTTTTTAAGTGAATTTTGAAACAGGTTACGAATTACCCTGAAAACCCTGTTTGAATCAATATTTACCTCAACATCATCAGCAATACTATTTTCGGCCACCAAAACCACATCCTTGTTCGATCCCTTGCTTAAATCTTCCCTGAATTCATTTAAGAGATCATCAAGAATATTATTTAGTTTGCAGACCTTCAGCTCAGCTTTTGAATTACCCGTTTCAATTATAGCTGAATCAAGAAAATTATCAAATAAACCAATTATTTGTTCACAGGAGGATAATATCTGGTTGCTGAATTCCATGCGCTCTGTTTCATCGCATCCTTCCCTCCCCATCAGAAATGAAAATGCAACAATTGCATTCATATGCGTTCTCATCTCATGAGACATTCCGGCCAATATCGTAGGACAGCTTATCATATTGTTAGCCTGCGGATTATTCTCCGTATTGAGATGTTTTTCAGTTGCAATATTTTCAATCTTCTGAGACATAATTGTGTAATGCAAGATTCCGGGCTAAGTACTTTAAATCAAGTTATTTAATGTATCTGTCTGAGTATTTTTGCAGCATTTTTGCTGTAAATGCTCCTGGAATTCTTTATTGCTTTTAATTCATCTGATGCCTTTTTCATATCATTGGTTCTCACATAGCATAATGCAAGGTACCACTCTGCGTCTTCCATGAAAAGGTTATTATTATTGTCTATAACTTTTGTAAACGATCTCTGAGCCTCAGGATAGTTGTTCACCTCAAAGCTGGATGTACCGTAAAACATTGTGGACTCCATGTTTTCAGGATCAACGTTCAGAACCTTGCTGAAATAGAGAGCTGCATTCTTGTAGTCATGAATATTATAGTATTCCAGGCCGGTAGAATAATCATTGCTTGCAGCGGCCTGCGACGATCTTGAAATTGAAACCCCGTCATAGGATTTATAATACTGATTTATAATTTCATCATTTGTAATATGCCTGGTTCCAAAAAAGGCAATGCTGCTTATTATTATCAGCCCTGCTAAAGCAGCTGCAATACCGATTGGCAGCCGTTTCCCGGTTGTCTTTGACGGAATGCGGTTTTTCCTGCTTTTCTCAATTTCTGAAAGCTTATTGCGCAACCTGATAATGTCATAGCTTTTGAGCACATTATCAGTTCTTTTACGCAGAGCAACCTCTTCGCGAAGTCCCGGATTGCCATCAAGCTCCTTCAGGAACCATTGCTTCTCGGCTTCATTCATCTCGCCGGCAGTATACCTTTCGATGAAATATGAAAAATCAATTGTTTTCATGAGTATAATAATTTAATATTCAATAATTTGCTATAATTCTAAATTATGTCTTTCAAAACAACCTACTATACTACTATAATATATAGGTGTTTGTCAACTGCTAAGCTTCAGAATCATTACCGTACTTATATTCCGGTAAGAATTCTATCCAGGGCATCTATAGTCCTGATTAAACTGTTCAATTAAAATATACGAGAACGAACCTGTACTTTAATTCCTGTAAATTCGACAGGAAAATATCTTTCAGTTTCAGATTTTAATAGGAGGTGGTGTCGGTTTTAATACTGGCTCATCTTCAACACCGCCACCACGAACTTTAATCATTTCAATGCTTGTAAGAGTAAAGTTTGAAAAAACATCGTTGTTTTTTTTGAAATTCAGGGTTTTCATAATTTTTTTTTTAAAGGTTTGAAACTAATTCAGGGTAATTCGTTTTTAACTGTTTTCAAACATACATGTCATTTCTGCCCGATTTGTGACACGAAAAAATCAATTATTTTTTAAATATTTTCTATATATCAGAATATCAGCCTGATTAAAAACCAAATTTAATAAAAATGCCATTAGGTTATTTGCCTTATTTTTGAGAAATTTAACAGAGAAAGAAATAATTTGATTAAATGAAAGGAAGAACTCGTTTTTCCAGCCGCATATTTATAGCGTTTATCCTGTTTGGGTCTTTATACCTGTTACCCATAAACAGGCTGGCAGCATTCAGCCCGGTTGTAACGCAGCAGAGGCCTGGAAACTCAAAAGATAAGATTGATGCAAAGGATAAGTCACTTTCAATACTTTACGCTGAAATAATTAAACTGCGATCTCTGAATAATATTCCCGGCATTCAATCACTTGCCGACAGTCTGATCCGCTCAGTTTCAATAAATAATTCTGATAGCGCATATTCAGCTGACGTCTATTATTATATAGGTGTGTGCGAATTGATAGCAGAAAAATATAGTCAGACTGTCTATTGGTTTGAACATTCCCTTAATATCAAAGAGAAATTAAAAATAAAAGATGCAATTCTTGCAAAAACACTATTTAACCTGGCACTGTCATACAATAATCTGGGAGATTACGATAAAGTTGTGAGATACGCATTGGGGTATATTGAGTGTCAGGGTGAACTGTCTGGCAAATACAGCGGTGATATAGCAGAGGAGTATGCATTTCTTGCCGGTGTATCATTTGAATCAAAAAAATATGAGGATTTTATCAGCTATTCTCTTAAAACCTTCGACATTCTAAATTATAATCCGCAGGGGCTTGACGGGATAAAACTATGTAGAATTTATGCTAACATAGGAACTGGCTATGCGACAATGGGTGATTATGTTAAAGGAAGAATTTATCTTGAGGAGGCTGAGAGCATATTCAAAAAATACAGGTTAACTCCGGATACGGAGTACATTAACCTTATTAACAGTCTGGCTATTACTTACGGTAACCTGGGCCTGACAGAAAAGGAGAATGAATATTTTAACAAGGGTGTGGAACTTGCAAAAATTGATAAATCTTTGTTCTCGTTCAATTTGATAAATACCTACGCGATAGGACTTGGAAAAGCAGGCAGTACACAGAAAGGAGAGGCCCTCCTCAGACAAGTAATGGAGAAAGCGAAGAGCCTGTACGGAGCCGATTCGCGTTATTATGCTGAAATGCTTAATGATTACGCTACTTATCTGCTCATCTATGTCAATGATCCTCAAAATGCATTGAAGCATTATTCCGTCTGTATTGATTATTTGAATCATAACAGTGGGAATAAAAATCTGAGAAATATAGTTTTGCCAAATTATGCAAATGCAATATTTAAATGTGGAGATGCTGAAGGTGCCCTTTTAAAATTGCAGGAGTTTCTGTTCAATTCTGATAATACCAGCAGTTTTAAGGATCCATATCAGAATCCACCTGCCGATTCATTGAAAGCCGATAAAGCAATACTTCACATACTTAGCATTAAGTATGATATATTATGGAGTATATATTCTAAAACTTCTGACCAGAAAGCCCTTGAAGCTGCTGCATTGACATCAGAATTAATGATATCTCTGCTTGATAAGATACGATTCAATATTAGTGAAGATGACAGCAGGTTGATTCTCGGGAATCGTTTCAGAGATATATACCTGACAGCAATCCGCGATCTGGGTCTCTGTTATAAGAGAACCGGTAAATCCATTTTCCTTGAGAAGGCATTTGAATTTGCTGAAAAATCAAAAGTTGCCGGGCTGCTGGCGGCAACGCGGGAACTTAATGCCATTCAGTTCAATATACCCGCAAATATTGCCGATCTTGAAAAGTCACTTCAGAATAAAATAGGTTATTTTAATGCCAGGATATCAGCAGAGTACGATAAGGAAGCCCCAAATTCAAATATTGTATCAGAATTGAAGGGAAAGCTGCTGACATCAATCAAAGCCAGAGATTCTATTCTGCAGACATTTAAAAAGAATTATCCCGGGTATTATACCCTGAAGTATAATTCCAGTGTCCCAACAGTGAAGGAGATACCATCAATCATCGGGAGGAATAATAATTATCTTAATTATGTGGTATCCGATTCAGACATGTACATCTTCCTGGTAAACAGAAAAAAAGTCGAGATGTATACATTTAAAATTGACTCAGCTTTCCTGGGTAATCTGCGTGAATTCAGAGCTCTTTTGTCTGACCAGTCAGCTTCGGTGAATTCAAGAACAAAATTCAATGAATATAAGAAGGAGGGATATGATTTGTACAGAATGCTTATTGAGCCGGTACGTAAATCTTTTATCTCTGATAATCTGATAATAGCACCCGATAATATCCTTTCATATCTTCCATTTGAAACACTTCTTACGAAAGTCGATGATGATAACAATTTGAATTACAGAGATCTTAATTACCTGATGCATGACTACAATATCTCTTATACATATTCTGCAACATTTATGAAGGAGCTTGTAAAGAGAGAAAATAAGACTGCGAAGGGCCTGGTTGCTTTTGCACCCGTATATACCAGGGCAATAAACACCGATTCACTTTTTGTCGTGCGACAGGGCGGATCAGGAGTGCTTTATGACCTGCCTGAAGCACGGCAGGAGGCTGAGTATGTTTCAAAAATAACCGGAGGAAAAGCATATCTTTTCGGTCACGCAAAAGAGTCAGTTTTTAAGAGAGTTGCCGCAAGCTATAGTATAATTCATCTTGCAATGCATACTTACCTGAATGATCAGAGCCCAATGAATTCAGCAATGATTTTCAGCCGGGAAGATGATCCTCCCGAAGACGGGTTACTTTATACTTATGAGGTTTATGGTATTCCAATGAACGCAAAGATGGTTGTTCTGAGTTCATGTAATACCGGTAATGGTATCCTTTCGTCAGGAGAAGGGATAC
Organism: Bacteroidales bacterium; assembly: GCA_003142255.1. Classification (GTDB taxonomy): domain Bacteria; phylum Bacteroidota; class Bacteroidia; order Bacteroidales; family VadinHA17; genus LD21. The sequence continues at coordinate 242,176 of PLLO01000016.1, forward strand.
TAAGTCTTGCAAGAGGGTTTCTCTATTCAGGGTGCCAGTCTGTGGTAATGTCGATGTGGGAGATTGATGATAGATCGGGAACTCAAGTCATGAAAATGTTTTACGATAACCTCAAGCAAGGCAAATCAAAATCACAGGCTCTGAAAGCATCAAGAACTAAATACCTGAAGAGTGCAAGCCAGTTGAGATCCCATCCATATTTCTGGGCTTCACTTGTCGTTTATGGTGACAATAAACAGGTCTATTCAAGACACATGATTCCTGTAATAGTCGCCTTCTTTCTTGTGGCATTGGCAGTTTTAATTCTTATTTACTTGCGGAAACGAAGATATTCCTGATATTCAGGATCTTCCCGTACTAGTTCCAGGAGTGCTTCTTTGCCCAGGTATTTTTTTCTTCTGGCATAGGTTTCATTCTTAAGATTCATTCTGACAGCAATTTCTTCATATGAGTGGCCATCAGAATAAAGATTAAGGACAGTCTGCATATCGGGTTTTAACTTCTGAAATGCCCTGCTTACTATTCTTTCGAACAATGGATCTGCAGAGTCATTTTCATCAGAGTCATCTATCAAATCTGTATCAATTTCCTCAGTCTCCCTTTTCTTCCTCAGATGTGAGCTCCAGATATTTCTTGCTATGCCAAAAAAGTAACCTTTGAGGTCCGTGGTAAGATTCAGTGAGTTATCAGTGATCTGGCTGTAAAGCACAATTATTGAATCCTGAAAAACATCTGAGGCATCGTCATGATTTCCGCTGTTTTTTATGATATGATTTTTAACCGTCTGAAAATAATTATCATACAGCCAGTTAAGAGTCTTATCATCCTGGTTCAGGATACCCTCAATAATACTTTTATCTGATATTTTTTTAAACAACCCTGTGCAGGTGCAAATCAATTGGTAAATATACTATTTCCGAAAACCAAAACTATTTAATGTTTCCGGCTCTCGAATTTATAAAGATCAGCGTTATCTTCTAAATGAAATATAAATATCTTTACTCAATATAAACTTTTCCGGTATAACAATGTCATTCCCTTTTGTAAAACAACCTGACGCAATGGATTGTGGTCCAGCCTGCCTTAAAATGGTTGCAGGGTTTTATAAAAAGAACTTTACTCTTGAGACAATCCGGAAAAAGTGCTTCATTACTCGGGAAGGCGTTTCGTTCCTTGGCCTCTCGGAAGCAGCCGATAATCTTGGCTTTCGTACAGTTGGTGTCAGAATTCCCTTTGAAATGCTTGTCGTTAATGCCCCCTTGCCTGCAATAGTGCATTGGAGACAAAAGCATTTTGTGGTTGTAATCAAGATCAAAAATAATAAGGTCTGGGTTGCTGATCCTGCTGTCGGAATAGTAAAGTACTCAAGAGAGGATTTTACCAGGAACTGGGCATCAACAATAACTGATGAGAAGCCTACAGGGCTTGTCCTTATAATTGAGCCTACTCCTGCGCTTAATGAAATAGAGAGCGAGCATGAGAAGTCGGGAGGATTCAGATTCCTGCTTAAGTATTTCAGGCTTTATGATAAATATTTATTTCAACTGCTTCTGGGCCTGTTCCTGGGAAGCTGTATACAGCTCATTATTCCGTTCCTTACTCAATCTATAATTGATGTCGGTCTTAACAACAACGATATCAGTTTCATTTACCTTGTTCTTTTTGCCCAACTCGCACTCGTCATCGGCCGCATGACTGTAGAGTTCATCCGGGGATGGCTGCTTCTGTATATCGGGGCAAGAGTAAATGTAGCGGTTATCTCTGGCTTTCTTCAGAAGCTGATGGCACTTCCGATTGCTTTCTTCGATACAAAGCTGACAGGAGATATACTCCAGCGCATTGATGACAACAACAGGATTGAAGAGTTCCTGACATCAGCAAGTCTCAGCATACTCTTTTCCTTTTTTAATATGGTTGTTTTTGGTATTGTCCTGGCAATATTCAGCTCTAAAATCCTTCTCTTGTTTCTTGCAGGTTCATTGCTTTATGTTACATGGGTATCTCTTTTCATGAAATCAAGGGCTCGCCTTGATCACCAACGCTTTAAGAAAATGTCGGAATCGGGCAGCAAGCTGATAACCATGATAAATGGAATGCAGGAGATAAAACTGACCCAGAGTGAGATGAGCAACAGATGGGACTGGGAGAAATTACAGGCTTCACTGTTCGGATTGAAAACAAAGGGTCTCGGATTAATACAATACCAGTCGGCCGGAGCGACTTTCATTAATGAAGTAACCAACCTGTGCATAACGGTTGTGGCTGCCACTGCAGTTATAAAAGGTGATATTACTCTTGGTACAATGCTGGCTGTTCAGTTTATAATAGGGCAGATGAATGTTCCTTTAAGCCAGCTAATTGGTTTCTTCAGGATGTCTCAGGATGCAAAGATGAGCCTTGATCGTCTTGCTGAAGTGCATGAAATGGACAATGAGGAGGCTGAACCTGAAATGAAGGTCAGAAAACTACCCGACCGCAAGGACATTTATATTAATAATGTTTCATTCCAGTATGAAGGGCCCCATTCTCCTTTTGTATTGAAAGACATAGACCTCTTCATTGAGGAGAATAAGATTACTGCAATTGTAGGAACAAGTGGGAGCGGTAAAACGACCCTTCTGAAATTATTGCTTGGCTTTTATCAGCCTGTGGCAGGTGAAATGCTTATCGGCGACACCAGGATTTCAAACATCTCTCTGAAGGTTTGGCGTTCAAAAACCGGTGCAGTTATGCAGGATGGATTCATTTTCCCCGATACCATTGCCTCAAATATCGCCCCGGGAGTATCAGAAATAAATGAAGAGCTTATGATCAGGGCAGCGGAAACTGCCAATATAAAAGGCTTCATAGAGTCCCTTCCGCTTGGATATAACACCAAAATCGGTGCAAGCGGACATGGCCTGAGTGAAGGCCAGATACAGAGGCTGCTGATTGCCAGGGTAATATATAAAAATCCCGAGATCATTATTTTTGACGAAGCAACAAATTCGCTGGATGCGGGAACTGAAAAGGTAATTGTTGGTAATCTTGCCGGTTTCTTCAGCGGGAAGACTGTCATTATTGTTGCTCATAGGCTGAGTACAGTAAGAAATGCAGATAGTATTGTCGTCATGGATGAGGGCAGGATCGTAGAAACCGGATCCCATTCTGAACTGATCGCAAAGAAGGGTGCATATTATAAACTTGTTAAAAACCAGCTCGAACTGGGTACCTGAAGTTTGAAAAGATGAACGAAAAGCCTCAGATATTATATTCAGATCCGATTAATGAGATCATTTCAGTTCCGCCACGAAAGCTGATCCGTATAGGCACGACCATTATCTTTGCCATTTTCCTTCTGCTGCTGATACTCGCCTGGGTTCTTAAGTATCCTGATGTTATTCCTGCACCCATTGAGATCACGACTGTCAATCCTCCGGTTTCACTGGTGACTAAAGTTACGGGCCGGATTAACAAAATATATGTAACTGACGGGGAAAAAGTAATAGCCGGGAAATTGCTGGCAGTTATGGAAACAACGGCTTCCATGAATGATGTGAATGCTCTCAGGGCTGTGATCGACTCTGTGAAAAAGCCTTCAGATATAAATTATCAGACCATTCCTTTGCTTTCCGATCTGGGTGACCTTCAATCATTTTATGCGTCATTCCTTAAGGCTCTTTCCGATTATGATACTTATGTCAGAAATGATTTTTACGGCAAGAAGATAGTATCAGTGACTGATGAAATTTCAGTTCTCAAGGAGTATATCGGCAGGATGAAAGTGAAGGAAAGGCTTATTTCCGACAATCTAAGGCTCGAAGGACGGAAATATTCGCGCGATTCTATACTTTTTATTGGCAAAGTCTATTCCGAAAGTGACTTTGAAAAATCAAAACAGTCATATAATGGCAGCAAGCTTGAACTTCAGGAAGTAAGGCTTAATCAGTCGGAGACTTCGATTAATCTTGAAGAAAAGAAAGAGCTGCTCCAGGACTATATCATAAAGCGTACTGAAGAAAAGCAGAATCTCTCATCTATCCTTGATGGAGCATTCCTTAATCTTCAGGCCCAGGTAAAGTTATGGGAAAACAAATTCCTTCTTGTTTCTCCTGTGGCCGGAACTGTTGCTTTTACAAAATACTGGAGTGAAAACCAATCCGTTACAATTGGCGAACATGTCCTTAATGTTGTTCCTGACAGTGCCGGTGATTATATAGGCCGGATGACTCTTAGCATGCAAAGGTCAGGTAAAGTGAAACCATCAATGGAAGTGAATGTTAAGCTTAGCGGATTCCCATACCTGGAGTATGGTATGGTGAGAGGCTATGTTAAGTCAAAATCGCTTGTCGCCAGCGGTGATGCTTATATTATCGAAGTCACCCTGCCGCAGGGACTGACGACTTTATACAACCGCAAGCTTGATTTTACGCAGAATATGCAGGGCACGGCTGAGATAATCACTGATAGGATCAGGCTGCTGCAAAGAATAATAAATCCTTTCAGATATATAATCTCAAGGAATAAATCGTAAGGGAAATTCACTTCTTTGAATAAGGTTCATAATCATCATCTTTGGATGATGATGAAAATGCGGAAGATGATTTAGAGTCCTTCCCGCCAATATTCGCATTGCCCTTCTTTTGTACAAATCTCCGATACAAACTCAGGCCGACGCCAAGGAACACAACAACCAAAATTATGATGTCTTTCTTTTCCATTATTCTATATTATTATCCTGAACCTGTTATTTAAAATATCGCTGATACCGTGCATAAAGATATTATATATATTCCTATGAATATAGTTCCTGATTTAAAATATTGTTTTTCATAGTGCCCGTTTTCCTTCGCCCTTTCATTGTCTCCTCATCTTAGAGCCATCTTATTTATTTATGTAATTCTTTGAGTTTTAATAAATATTTCAATATTTTCGTAGCTTTAAAAATTCCATGGTTTGCCATGGTGAAAAATACTAAATGAGGCTGACATAAGAAAGGATTGAAAATGATTGAGAAAAATCCCGAAGAATCTGTTCTTGATGAACAATCCGGGGCAAAAGATAAAGCCACCGGAACTGAGGAAACCACACATGCTGAAAAAGCGATTGATGCTGACTCACCTGGCGAAGCAGCTGAAACTGAAAAGAGCCCGGAGAAAAGCGAAGTAAAAGAAAAAAAGAGACCAGCGAGAGCAAGGGTTGCATCCCCTGAAAAGGTCGAAGTTAATGAAACTGAAAACCAGGATCAGGGATCTGACACGGAACTTGATCATGAACTAATACTGGATGATATCGTTCTCCCTCCGGTTGATTATTCAGGGTTTTCAAAAAATGAGCTGGTCAATACTCTGGGCCTGATCGTAGAAAACAGGCCTCCTGCTGAAATCAGAAGCGATATAGACCGCATAAAAGTGTTTTTTTATAAAAAGCTGAAGCAGGAAGCAGAAGAAAGGAAAAATAAATTTCTTGAGGAGGGTGGTAAAATTGAAGAGTATCGGTCATGGGTTGACCCTTCAGAAGCCCGTATAAAACACCTGCTTGAAAAATATAAAGAGAAAAAATCAGACTATAATAAGGTTCAGGAAGCCGAGAAATATGAGAACCTTAAAAAGAAATACGAAATAATTGATAAGATAAAAGAACTTGTCAATCGTGAAGAATCAATTAATAAAACATTCCATGAATTCAGGTTTTTGCAGAATGAGTGGCACTCCATCGGTATCGTTCCGCAAAATTCCCTGAAAGACTTATGGGAAAATTACCATCACAATGTAGAGATCTTCTACGATTATATCAAGATAAATAAGGAACTCAAGGACCTCGACCTTAAGAAGAACCTGGAATTAAAAGTGCTTCTGTGCGAAAAGGCAGAACAGCTGATGCTTGAGCCTAACCCTGTGAATGCTTTCAGGTTTCTGCAGGACTTTCATAACCAGTGGCGGGAGATAGGTCCTGTTCCTCAGGAATCGAAGAATGAAATCTGGGAGAGATTCAAGGAAGCAACATCTCAGATAAATAAAAGGCACCACGAATATTTCGAAAAACAAAAAGATGACCAGCGTAAAAATCTGGAATCAAAAATTACGCTTTGCGAGGAAGTAGAAGCTATAAATCTCCTGGAAATTAAGAATTTCAGGGATTTTGATGATAAAGCTGATAAAGTTGTTGCTCTTCAGAAAATGTGGAGAACAATCGGATTCGCACCCAAAAAGCAGAATAATAAGGTATATCAGCGTTTCAGGGATGCATGCGATAACTTCTTTGAAAAGAAGAGAGGTTTCTATGCTGATAATAAAGAGATTCAGCAGACTAACCTCCAGAAGAAAATTGAACTCTGCATACAGGCAGAGGCATTGCAGGATAGTACTGACTGGAAAGCTACTTCTGATGCTCTGATCAAACTCCAGAAAGAGTGGAAGGAGATTGGTCCGGTTCCGCGGAAGCAATCTGAGAAAAGCTGGAAAAGATTCAGGAAAGCATGCGACCAGTTCTTCAATAAGAAAACGGAATTCTTTGCCGAACTTGATACTTCATATGAAGATAACCTGAAGGCAAAGATTGCTATTATAGAATCGCTTGAATCATTCGAGCCAGGCACAGATGTCCAGGCTGCTTTCGACCATCTTAAAGAATTGCAGCGTAAATGGACAGAAATAGGATTCGTTCCATTCAATAAAAAGGAGGAAATCACAAACAGGTACAGGAATGCCCTCAATAAAGAATTCGACAATCTGAAAATTGCCGATGAGGATAAAAGCATTCTTAAGTACAGAACCAAGCTCGATAATCTTAAAACAAACCCGAAAGCCTCAAGGAAAATTCACAATGAGCGTGAAAAATTCTTTACCAAGATCAAACAGCTTGAAAGTGATATCGTTCTATGGGAGAATAATATCGGGTTCTTTACCAAATCGGTTAATGCCGACAATATGATAAAGGAGGTTGAAGAGAAGATCGAGAATGCAAAGAAAATGATCAAAACTCTTGAAGAAAAAGTTAAAATGATAGATTTGTCAGGTCTTGATGATTAATTTTTAAGGCCGCAATACTGAATATTAATCTTTCAAAAATTGGCAGACGTTAAATATGTATTTGTAACTGGCGGGGTTACCTCTTCACTTGGAAAGGGTATTATTTCTGCTTCACTTGCAAAATTATTGCAGGCCAGGGGCTATTCTGTCACAATTCAGAAACTCGACCCTTATATAAACGTAGATCCCGGAACACTCAACCCATATGAGCACGGAGAGTGCTATGTAACTCTCGACGGTGCCGAGACAGACCTTGACCTCGGCCATTACGAGAGATTCCTGAATGTTCCTACCAGCCAGGCAAATAATGTTACAACCGGACGGATTTACCAGTCGGTTATCAATAAGGAAAGAAAAGGAGATTACCTGGGAAAAACCGTTCAGGTTATTCCTCATATAACCGATGAGATAAAAAGAAGGATCAAGCTGGTAAGCTCAGGCAATAAATATGATATAGTCATTACCGAGATTGGTGGAACAGTAGGCGATATTGAGTCACTTCCATACATTGAATCAGTACGACAGCTGAAGTGGGAGCTTGGAACTCAGAATTGCATCGTCATTCACCTGACACTTGTACCATATCTTCCGGCAACCGGGGAATCAAAAACTAAACCCACACAGCACTCAGTGAAAGAGTTGCTCCAGACAGGAATTCAGCCCGATATTCTGGTGCTCAGAACTCAGGTACCATTGCATGTGGATGTAAAGAAGAAGGTAGCTTTGTTCTGCAACGTGGAAGAAAATGCGGTTATTGAATCTCTCGATGTTTCAACGATATATGAAGTGCCTGTCAGAATGCTCAGTGAAAAACTCGATCAGATAGTATTGAGGAAGCTTGGCATGCCCATTGACCAGGAGCCTCCGCTTACCGAGTGGCGGGAGTTCCTTAAACGCCTTAAAAATCCCAAACACTCTGTTAGAGTAGGCCTAGTCGGAAAATATGTTGAACTGCCTGATGCTTATAAATCTATATCCGAATCATTCATTCACAGCGGATCTTATAATGAATGCGCCGTTCATGTTGAATACATTCATTCAGAGGATATTACAGAGCAAAATGTAAATGAGAAGCTAAAAGGGCTCAATGGGGTCCTTGTAGCCCCCGGGTTTGGTTCACGCGGGATAGAGGGCAAAATTCTTACTGCAAAATATGCCAGGGAGAACAACCTGCCATTCTTCGGGATATGTCTTGGATTGCAATGCGCAGTGATTGAATTCGCCAGAAATGTCCTGAATCTGGAAGGTGCCAATTCGACTGAAATAGATCATAAGACAAAGTATCCGGTTATTGACCTTATGGAAGAGCAGAAAAGCATCATCGACAAGGGAGGAACAATGAGGCTTGGTGGGTACAAATGCATCATCAGCAAAAATTCCCTGTCTTATGAGGCATATGGGAAAACGGAAATAATCGAAAGACACAGGCACAGGTACGAATTCAATGATAAATATTTTGATGATTTCAGGAAGAACGGTTTTATCCCGGTCGGAATCAATCCTGAATCAAATCTTGTGGAAATAATGGAATTGGCAGGACATAAGTGGTTTGTTGGAGTTCAGTTTCATCCTGAATACAGCAGCACTGTGATAAAGCCGCATCCGCTCTTTGTTAAGTTTATTCAGGCTTGTATTGGCTGAAAGGGTTTGTGCTGAAGAAATGGTTTATTAATTTAATTTGAATAATGGATAAGAATACAATAACAGGCATCATCCTGATTTTCGCGATATTCATCGGATTCAGTATCTATAACGGAAGCAGGTTGAATAAGGGTTTTGAAAATGCAGTCAAAACTGCCGAGTCTGAAGTAGCAGCCGGAAATCTTGAACGGGCAAGAACTGAATATGTAAATGCATTAAGATTCAAGGCAAACAATCCTGAGGTTCTTGCAAAAATTGAGGAATTAAATGTTAAGCTTGGCATATCTACAGAAGTTCAGGTAGCCGATACTGCTAAAGCAGAGAACATTTCCAAAACAGATTCTTTATCAACCCAGCCTACAGGAAAGGAGGATGCCAATCAATATGGAGCCTTTGCAATTGCTGCAAAAGGCGATAATGATTTCATCACCCTTGAAAATAACAAGATTCAGCTTAAGATCTCCACAAAGGGAGGAAGGGTATATTCAGCCCTTCTGAAGGATTATAAGACCTATGATTCACTTCCGCTGATCCTTTTTTCAGGCGACTCTACAGTCTTCGGCTTCAACTTTTTCACAGTCGATAATAAAGCTGTAAGAACTAACAATCTGTTCTTCAAGCCTGTTTCAGACCAAAAATCATATGTCGTCACTGATAAGCCTCAGACCGTTAATTTGAGACTATATGCCGGCGAAAATAAGTATATAGAATACAGGTTTACTCTTGCACCCGACAAATACAGCCTCTCATTTGACGTAACCTTCAAGAATCTGGATGATATTATGCCTGCAAACCAGAATAATATTACTCTCGACTGGAGAATGTATTTACCACAGCAGGAAAAAGGGAGACAAAATGAGGAGAACTACGGAACTGGTATTAAGTTCAAACATTACCAGGCTGATTTCGAAGAACTGAAAAACAGGCAACAAAAGGAGGTTGAAACAAAGGATATTCCTACTAAATTGAGCTGGGTTGCCTACGTGGATCAGTTCTTTTCTTCAATTTTAATTACTGATGATTATTTCCTTAACGCTTCCCTCTCATCAACCCGAACTCTTACATCACCAAAATACATAAGATACTATACCTCTGAAGTAGGTGTTCCATTCACTCCCGGAAGTGAATCTAAAATCGCAATGAGGTTCTATTTTGGTCCCAATCATATATCAACTCTGCGAAAAGAGGGACTTCAGCTTGAAAATATTGTAAACCTCGGGAAGAACATAATTGGATGGATTAACAGGTTTGTTATTATACCTATTTTCAACTTGCTGAATAAATATATCAGTAATTATGGGATTATTATCCTTATCCTTACTCTTATCATAAAGATTGTACTTTTCCCGCTTACATTAAAGTCGTACCAGTCGACTGCTAAAATGCAGGTGCTTAAACCAATGGTCGATGAATTAAGTAAGAAATTCCCGAAGAAGGATGATGCAATGAAGAAGCAGCAGGCTACTATGGACCTTTACAAGAGGGCAGGAGTGAGCCCGATGGGAGGCTGCTTGCCAATGCTTCTGCAGATGCCTATCCTCTTCGCAATGTTCCGGTTCTTCCCTGTTTCCATCGAATTGAGGCAGCAGCACTTCCTCTGGGCTACAGACCTGTCGACCTATGATTCCATACTCAACCTTCCTTTTAATATCCCGATGTATGGTAATCATGTCAGCTTGTTCACAATATTGATGACGGTATCTTCATTGCTCACAATGAAAATGACAGGATCTCAGCCGGGACAGGATCAGCCCGGAATGAAGATGATGACCTATATGATGCCGGTAATGTTCATGCTGATCATGAATAACCTCTCATCTGGCCTTACATATTATTACTTCCTGGCAAACTTAATAACATGGCTCCAGAATATTGTCTCAAAGAGATTTATTGATGCAGATAAAGTCCTCGCGACCCTTGAGGCAAACAAGAAGAAGCCTGTTCCCAAATCGAAGTGGCAGCAACGGCTTGAGGCGGCCTCAAAGCAAAGAGGCTTGAACACTCCAAGAAGATAATTGTAAAATAGTTTACAGAGATAAATCATTATAAGAGCGTACTAATCCGGAACGCTCTTTTTTTAAATGGTTTAGTTAAAAATTATTAATAAAATATGTACGTCAGAAAAAAAACATAAATTTAACTTTTTCATAATACGGGGAAATGGGGAAAAAGTTTAAGAACAAAGATTTAGCTGCAAGGTTGGGTGTCTCAGGTACGCTGGTATCTCTGGTACTTAACAATAAAGCTGACCAGCATGGTATCAGAAAGGATACCCAGGAAAAAGTACTTGCCTTAGCCAGGCAGATGGGATATTTCAGCATGATTGCTGAAAAGAAGGATTCAGCACCGACGGAAGAGACACCCGGGATAATCGGGATGATTGTAACATCACTTAATGATCCATTCGTAACTGGAATCACACCTTATCTTCAGAAGGCGTTTTCAAGTATCGGCTTTGGTTTTTCAATAATAACTAAAGATCCTGATGACCAGAGATTTGACCGGCTTACCAATGCTTTTAAAAGATTCTTCAGCGGTATCATTCTTATTGGTGAGACTGCCGATGATGCAACAATCAGGGCTTTAAGGGCGACAGATTATCCATTTATTCTTCTTGAAAAAAACCTCAGGACAGGAAAGCTTAACTCTGTAAATACTGATATGGCCGCAGGTGCACAGCTTGTCGCAAATCATACGAAAAAGTTTGGTTATAAGAACATAATTATTGCTACAGATCATAGAACAATAAGATCAGATCATGCTTTAATAGATGAGATTGAAAATGCATTGAGCATTATCCCCGAAATCAATAAGCCTGTCATTCTGGAACTCGATATGTCAACTTCCAGCGGAGAGATAAATTTTGAAGATTTTGATACATTTTGTCGTCCACCTTTCCGTGCAGAAATAGTGATAGTATTGCATTCTTATCTGGTATATCCTCTTATGACACATTTCCAGAAAAGGAAAATGCGTGTACCTCAGGATATGGCTCTTATATCAATGGAAGAAGGCGCAGGTTTTGACAACATGTCATCGCCGGTTACATGCTTGCATAAGCCCTTGCCGGGGATAGCAATAAAAGCTGCAAATATGATCTGGACAGAAATTAAAAATTCAGGCAAGGGAAAATTCAAAAGACAAATTACCGTTACCCCTGAACTCATCATCCGGAATTCCTGTGGAAATGTTTAACCTGAACTGATTATGAAGCATTCAATCAGAATAATTGCAGCCCTGCTTTTTTTAGTTATTACAAGCTGTTCCGGTAGACATCTTATTAATGATACCGCCTATAGAAAAGAAGTTGATAAGAATTTTGCAAAAACTATAACACTTCTGCAGAGCAGGAAAAGTGGTCTGACCGGCGAGTTTGACAATAGTCTTTCGCTTCAGCAGAAAGAGGCGCTTAAATTCCTCTACGCATTTATGCCTCTCAACGACCTGGCAGACTATAGTGTCGATTTCTTCCTTTCGAACATTAATATATCTCTGCGTACAAGAAAAAGCTTCCCGTGGGGGAAATCCATTCCTGAGGATATATTCCTGCATTATGTACTTCCGGTGAGGGTGAACAATGAGAATCTTGATTCGTTCAGGATAAAATATTATGACGAGATTTACCCGAGAGTAAAGGATAAAAATATTACCGATGCAGCACTAGAGATCAATCACTGGTGCCACGAAAAAGTCACTTATCAGCCTTCTGATTCAAGAACATCAGCCCCAATGAGCACAATTCTGTCGGCCAGGGGGAGATGCGGCGAAGAATCGACATTTACAGTTTCAGCCTTGCGCACAGCAGGTATCCCGGCAAGGCAGGTATATACTCCGCGCTGGGCTCACTGCGATGATAACCATGCATGGGTTGAGTTCTGGAACAACGGCAAATGGTCATATATGGGAGCTTGCGAACCAGAGCCGCTTGCCGACCTTGGATGGTTCACAGAACCTGCGAAGAGAGCTATGCTGGTAAATACAAAATCATTTGGAGCATCAAGTGGCAACGAAAATATCATCAACAAGCTTGACAAATACTCCGAGGTCAACAACCTCTCAAAGTATGCGGAGACAAAAAGGATTTATATAAAGGTTGTAGGGTCGGACGGAGATCCCGTTAAAGACGCAATTGTTGAATACCAGCTTTATAATTATGCTGAATTCTATCCCATAGCATCAGTGCCCACAGACGCTGATGGGATCAGCAGCCTTGAAACCGGATTTGGAGATATTCTGATCTGGGCGAGGAAGGATGATGAATTCGATTGGAAAAAGATTACAGTTGGCGAGACAGATACTCTGGTTCTTAATCCCGGCAGAAATAACTCCGCCGGAAATAAATTTGATTTTGATCTTTCAACACCGGTTAAAAGGTTACCTGGTCTCGGGATCCCTGCAGAACTTGCTGAAGAGAACAGCCGAAAGCTGAATGAAGAGAACTCCCTCAGAAAAAATTATACTGATTCATGGCCAGGCCATGATGCTATAAAGGAATTTGCTGTTTCCTATGGACTTGATACAACCAGGCTCATTTCGCTGATTACAAAAAGCATGGGTAACTACAAAGAGATTTATTCATTTATTGCTGCAGTCCCGGACTCTCTCAGGAAACAGGCGATTACCCTGCTTGAGGTAGTAGCTGAGAAAGATCTTCGTGATACTAAAAAAGATATCCTGATGGATCACCTGATGAACTGCAGACAAAATTCAGATAGTACTGATAATAAATATTTTGCTGACTATATTCTAAATCCCAGGATTGAAGATGAAATGCTATCTGCCTGGCGCAGTTATATTTTGAAGGTATTCCCTCCGGAACTACGTCAGAAAGCAGTTGATGATCCATCTGTTATCATAGGTTTTCTTGATCAGAGGATAAGAATTGACAATGATCTGAATTATGCGAAAACTCCGGTAACTCCAAGGGGAGTCATTGAACTTGGGATCTCTGATTCAAGATCAAGAGCTATTTGCTTTGTAGCCATTGCCAGGTCACTGGGAATTCCATCACGCCTCGAACCTGGCAGCAACATTCCTCAATTTTATTTTAGGTCTGAATGGCATGATGTATATTTTGCAGGCCAGACAAAAGCCTCAGACAAAAGAGGCTTCCTGAAACTTGCTTCTTCAGATAAAAATCCCATTCCTGAATATTATAAAAACTTTACTCTCGCACGATTCGAAAATGGGAGATACAACACCCTTGAATATGAAGAAAATAAAAGTATCTATGATTTTCAGGAACTGGCTTTGATCCCGGGGCATTATATGCTTGTTACAGGGAACCGGCTTGATGACAACAGAATACTTGCATCTCTTGATTTTTTTGATCTCACCAGCGGAGAGCATAAGAAAATTGACATTAATATCAGGCATGAAAACAAACAGCATACAATACTGGGTAAGGCAGAGCTCACAAAGATACTTATCGGAATTGATGATGAGGAGGATAAATATAAGAGTATGGCCGGAAGAGATGCAATCATTATGTGGCTTGAAACAGACAAGGAACCTTCGAGGCATGTGTTGAATGATTTTATGCAGATGGACAGGGAATTTGATGCATGGGGCGGCGCTTTTGTCTTTTTTACAGTCGGCGGCACAACAATAAGTCCTGAAGAGAGACAGAAGCTCCCGTTTAATTCATTGTTCAGCGATGATTCCGGACTGAGCGTTTTGCACAGTGATTTAAGCTGCAAAGAGATTTCCGGGAATAGTTTTCCACTGGTGCTGCTGGTGAACAGGAACGGTGAAATAATTTTCAAATCAGAAGGATACAGAATCGGAACAGGTACACAGATACTCCAGGTTGCAAACTCTGTTAAATAGTATATATTCCTTATATACAACCTGTAACCCACTTATCAACATCTGTTGATATTTCTTAATATTATAACCCGCACATCGTAATTAATTACATTATCTTCGCCATGTATTGGTGTTGCATTGAAATAAAATCAATGCGATGAAAAGGGAATACGGTCAGAATCCGTAACAGTACCCGCTGCTGTGATGCCCGATCGTTCTAACGATGATGGTTTTATGATACCCTGCCACTCTTGCTTATCTAAGGGGAAGGCTTCATAGAACCGGGACAAGTCAGAAGACCTGCCAGACAAATCTATATTCAAGGCTTTCGGGAAGAAAGGCTCCGGATCAATATGATTCCCCTAATATATTCCTGATTGCTTTGATGTAGTAAAAGATGTTGTTTGTTACTCATTAAGGACTTGTTTATGAAGATTTCGGGAATTAAATTGAATTACAAGGTGGTATCATTCTTTTTTTTGATTTCATCTCCTGTTTTTGGGCAAGTGAAATCAGATGTAGACACGATCAGGATTAAAGAGGTAATTATCAGCAAAAGCAAATCATTCCCTTCTCATCCGGGTTTTAAAAAAATAAGTGTAGACTCTACACTTCTAAGCAACTACACACTTTTGCCTATTACTGAAACTCTTGATAATAACTCCCAGTTGTTCTTCAAGAGCTATGGAGCAGGAGCAATGGCAAGCACTTCATGCAGGGGAGCGGGAGCAGCACGGACGCAATTATCCTGGAATGGTATTAATCTTAATGACCCTATGCTGGGACAAACGGATTTTTCATTATTCCCCTCCGGGATGGCCGATGCTATACAAGTAAGCTATGGGGCCGCTTCCATGGAAACGGGATTTGGAGGCATAGGGGGACTAATTAATCTGGAGAACAAGCCGATATGGTCAAAGCAAACCAGAGCCGACATAAAAACCGGTGTCGGAAGCTTTAACACCTGGTCGGGGATGGCTAAAGTACAGACCGGGACAGATTGTTTCCAATCGGTTACAAAAGCTTATTTTATGTCTTCAGAGAATAATTTCCCCTTTCTAAATACCAATGCTGTTCCTGAACCGGAAATACAGAAAAGAAAAAATGGCAGCGGATCGCAAAAGGGACTCATGCAGGAGTTCTATTATAAAAAGGCTGATATTATAACGTCTGCCAGGATTTGGTATCAGTCAGCCTCGCGACACCTTCCCGGTTCAACTCTTTATGAAGTACCTGATTCAGGAGAGTACCAGTCTGACGAATCATTGAGAACCCAGGTAAGCTCAGAATTGAAAAGAGGAGATAATGAATTCTTTATAAACGGTGCCTGGCTGTACTCAAAACTCAATTATTATTTTCCAAAGTATTACATAGACTCGCGAAACCATTCAAATTCATTTGTCCTAAAAGCCGGGATGACAAAACGATTTAGTGATTTTACAAGCTTAAAACTGGTGATGGATGATGAGTTGAGCTCAATTATTACAGTGAATTATCCGGGAAAAGCATCAAGAAATACTGCCTCACTTACGCTGTCAGCAGAACATAAATCGAAGAACAGGTTTGGAACTTTGCTTCTCATGCGAGAGATACTAAATGGCAACAAGTTACTGATGCCGGACTTCGCGGCAGGATTCGAGTATCGGGTTTTATCCGGCGCTGATCATTTTCTGAAGCTTAATATTTCGAGGAATTCTTCCATCCCGACAATGAATGACCTTCACTGGTCACCTGGAGGAAATCTGAACCTCAGGAACGAATATTCATATTCCTGGGAGTTTGGGTATTGCATGGACCAGAGAATCTCTCAGGTTATGACAATTAATTCGGAACTTACTTTATTCAATAATTATATCCGGGATATGATTCAGTGGCATCCGGGGGAGAGTTATTACTGGATTGCCGACAATATAGGCAGTGTGAACACTTCAGGATTCGAATCTTCACTTTCATTAAAGTATGATATCAATCATTTTCACCTCATTATGAATTCAGGCTATTCCTTCACCAAAGCATCAGAAATTAATTCAGAAACTGAGGTCAACAACGGCAAGCAGCTGATATATGTGCCGAAAAACAAGGCAAGCGGGACTATTCAAATGGTTTACAGGAACCTGTACCTTTCCTGGGTAGAGAATTTTATCGGCCGTACATGGACAGTTGCAGATAATACTACGTTCCTTAAGGGATATACACTAAATGGGCTTATTGCGGGATATCAATTTAATCCGGGGAGAAATTTGATTGACCTGAATTTCAGGATCGATAATATTTTTGATATAAGCCATCAGGCAATTGCTGATTATCCTCTTGCCGGAAGATCGTACGATCTGACAATTTTATTCAGGTTTAATAGTAATGACATTGAGAAATGATCGGGTAATATTGCCAGGGCGAGCTATCGTTCGTGTGTCAATGTTCATTTTTTTGGCTTTCATTTCCTTTTCATGTTTCCGGAAGGAGAATAAACATGAAAAGCCAGATTCAGTTTTACCTGGCCTGATGATTACAAAAGCAGAAAGATTCAGACTCGAAAAGACTGACAGCTGCATAATTCTTACTATTAAAAATCCATGGCAGGGCGCAAGGGATATTGAGCTGGTTTATTACCTGGTCAGCCGAACATCCAGATCTTTCCATTATGATGATACGACAAGGATAATTCGGGTTCCCATAAAGAAAATTATCTGCACATCGACCACTCACATAGCTATGATTGCCGCGCTTGGTGAAGAAGCTACAATAGCAGGAGTCTCAGGAGCAAAGTACATATATAATGAGTCAGTTGCCGGAAGAATAAGAAATGGACTGATCCCTGAAATAGGTTATGATGCCGGAATTGACAATGAACTTATTTTAAAAATAGCCCCTGATCTGTTAATTATGTATGGGATAGGCGGAGAAGGGGAAGGTTATACCGCGAAGCTCAGGGAGATGGGCATT
This sequence comes from Bacteroidales bacterium, assembly GCA_003142255.1. Taxonomy (GTDB): domain Bacteria; phylum Bacteroidota; class Bacteroidia; order Bacteroidales; family VadinHA17; genus LD21. Next base: position 259,578 of record PLLO01000016.1, read on the forward strand.
AAGGTTATGTTTGATGCCGATTATCTTGAAAATGATCCCCTGGGAAAGGCCGAATGGATTAAACTGTTCGGAGCTCTTTATTGCAGGGAAAATATTTCCGACAGCATTTTTAAATCCATTTCAGTCTCATATGAACAATTGAAGGAACATATTGCAGGTAAATTAAAAAACAGACCATCCGTGCTCCTTGGCCTTCCATTTAAAGATACATGGTACATATCGCCTGGCAATTCATATATCAGCAGACTGATAGAAGATGCAGGCGGCCACTATCTCTGGAGTGATATGGAGTCTTCAGTATCGATGCCTTATAGTCTTGAAAATGTATTCCTTCAATCGGCTAAGGCAGAGTTCTGGCTAAATACAGGAAGTGTAAACTCAAAATCCGAGATTGCAGCATTTGATCCAAGACTTGCAGCCATCGAATCTTTTAAAAACGGAAACCTCTATAATAATAACAAAAGAATCTCACCCGGAGGAGGCAATGATTACTGGGAAAGCGGGACAATAAATCCACAGGTTATTCTGAAGGATATAGCCTCTATACTTCACCCGGAGCTTTTTGAAAACTATGATCTGGTTTATTACCGGAAAATTGAATAATTGAAATATAGCAGGGAAAGGAGATGAACAATATTGAGATTCAATATAAGAACAAAAGAGTAGCATTGATTTTCAGTATATTGATAGTGCTGCTTATCGTGTTCTTTATTCTTGATGTTTTTCTCGGGTCAGTAAATCTTAAAATCTCTGAAGTTTTTCAGGCTCTTACAGGTCATTCGGGTTCAGATGTTGAGACCATTGTAATGAAATTCAGGCTGCCGAAGGCACTTACAGCCATGTTCGTCGGCATTGCATTGTCGCTTAGTGGTTTGCAGATGCAGACTCTTTTCCGTAACCCTATGGCAGGCCCGTACGTTCTTGGAGTTAGCTCCGGCGCAAGCCTGGGTGTTGCTATAGTCATCCTTGGATTCTCTGCCGGTATAACCACAGGCAACCTTCATGGTTTGGGAAACTGGGCTCTTGTATTTTCGGCATGGATTGGGGCAGGCGCTGTTATGGTACTTATCATGCTGATCTCCTCCCGAATACAGGATATTTTTGTCATTCTTGTAATTGGATTAATGTTGTCGGGTGGTATATCGGCCGTGGTAAGCATTATGCAGTATTTCAGCAATGAAACCATGCTGAAGTCTTATGTAATATGGACTATGGGCAGCCTTGGCAACCTGACCGGTTCACAGCTGAATGTTTTAATGATTTCTGTTACGGCAGGCATTATCCTGAGCCTGGCTTCTGTCAAAATGCTGAATGCGTTTCTTCTCGGGGAAAACTATGCGATGAGCATAGGACTTAATATAAGGTTTTCAAGAAGCCTCATATTTGCCTGCACATGCATTCTCGCCGGCAGTGTGACTGCTTTCTGCGGACCAATCGGTTTTATTGGAATTGCAGTTCCCCACATTGCCAGAAATATTTTCAGGACATCCGATCATTTTATTCTTGTCCCGGGATCAATGCTCTGCGGTGGTATTATCATGATGGCAAGCGATCTTATATCCCAGATGCCCGGTACAGGTACCATGCTTCCGGTAAACTCAATTACATCTCTTATCGGAATACCTGTTGTAATCTGGGTTATTCTGAGGTCAGGGAAGAAATCCGGTTTTGCATGATGGAAATAAAAAGAAATGAAATATTGTCCCTTCAGGCCCTCAATATAGGCTACAATTCCGGCAAGCATAAACGGGCACTTCTGCCTCCTGTTTCTGCCACTGCCAAAAAAGGAGAACTGGTTGCAGTTCTTGGCCGGAACGGAATTGGGAAGAGCACTCTTCTGCGGACAATTGTGGGACTTCAGCCTGCTCTGGGAGGAAGGATTTTTATTGATGGTAGGGAGAGCTCAGAGTATTCACGGCTTGAGCTTGCCAGAAAGGCAGGGTACATCTCGACAGAGATTGTAAGGGCAAGTAATATGAAAGTCTGTGATCTTGTTGCCATTGGAAGATTCCCTCATACAGGATGGACCGGGAGCAATGATCCCGAAGGCGAGGCGGCCATTGCATCTGCCATGGACAAAACCGGAATGACCGGCTTCAGGGACAGGTACATTTCAGAACTTTCCGACGGGGAACGCCAGAGAGCGATGATAGCGCGGGTTCTTGCCCAGGAGACGGATATCCTGATTATGGATGAGCCAACAGCATTTCTTGATATTTCGGGAAGATATGAAATGATTCATCTCATGTCGGGCCTTGCTCGTGGTGGAAGGACAATCATTTTTTCTACACATGATTTTAATATTGCCCTTAATCAGGCTGACAAGATATGGCTGATTCTCGATAATGTTCTTATTGAAGGTTCTCCTGAAGATCTTGTATTGAGCGGTGCTTTTAACAGCCTGTTTGATCCTGGTATTGTAAGTTTTAACTATTCCGACGGTACTTTCTCTTTACTGACGGAAAAAAGGGGAAAGATTTTTGTAAGGGGTGAAGGTCTTATCAGGGATTGGACAATAAAAGCTCTTGCCCGTTCAGGGTATACGGTTTCTGATAATTATTCCGTTCCATATTTAATAACCCCTACAGAAGAAGCCGGTAAATGGGTGATTGTTCTTGCTGATGGTTCGGTCGAATTCGAATCAATTTACAGCCTTGCAGAATGGCTTGTGAAAAACAGTAATCTTATTTCCTGAAGTATTTCCTGTAATTCTCTATAAATGAAGGAATGTCCTCGACCGAAAGCCTTTTCGCAATGATCTTTTTATTTCTGTCAAGTATATAAATTGTAGGAGTAGACTGAACGTTATAGAAATAATCAAAATGAGTAAGCCTCTCAGGGTCCCATCCGTTAATCCAGTTCAGTTCATGTTCTTCAATATATTTTGACCAGGCATCTTTATCGGTTGTAGTACAGACAGTAAAAACCTCTACTCCTTCATTCTTTGCCTTGTCATAATAATTTTTCAGCTTCGGTGTGGACTCCTTGCAATGTCCGCAGTTTGGTTCCCAGAAATATAAAATGGTGAACTCCTTTTCAATATCATAAAGAGCCACATAAGTGCCTTTATAGGAATCCATTACGAGGTTTTCGGCTTTCATCCCGATAAGGTTATGCCTGAGAAGCTCAACCTGCTTTCGAAGGTCATCGACAAATTGTTTTGAAACCCAGTCTGCCTTCCCTGACAAATATATCTCATCGGCGATCTTTACCATCACCGCATCATGCCCCATGATCTCACTTTCACGGAAATGATTGAAAAGATAAACAGCTACAAACTGGTACATTTTATAATATTTCTGGCATTTAAGAAGAAGCTTGTCAATCTGCCGGTTTATTGAATCTGCGGACTGGATAAGGACATTTGTAAAGAATTCATCAAGCCCGGCCTGGAGAATCGGCGTTCTAAGCAGCCTCTCATCAGTAAAATCGATATTGTCAAAAAAATGGTCTTTATTATAGTTGTAGTTCATAACCCATTTTACTGAATCTGCATTTCCGGATCCGGCAGGTACAGTGAATTCCGGCACATCAATGGGGATTATTGATTTTACCAGGACTGAAAGGAGATTATTGCCGTTATCGGCGACAACACTTTTAAGATACGATTTCATTCCCTTGCTTTGAATATCCTGATCTTCCTTAAGTATTCTGAGAGAATCACTGTTCCCCCTGTTGTCCTTTATTCTCTTGCCCAGATTTGATGCCTTCTCCTGCATCAGGCTCCATTTCTTCTCATAATCAACGAATTTCGTATTCTCCGGAGAGTTTGAAAATTTCAATGAATTGAAGTAATCCTTATAGTTGCATGATATTGAGAACTTCTGATTCTCGGAGATAAGAACCTCAAAGTATTTTTTGCCCGGCAATACTACCAGGTAAATTCCCTGCGGAAGCAATTCCTTTCCCGAGAATACCCCGGATCCTTTATTGTCAAGAGTAATGGTATCTTTTATATATTGCTTATTTCCAAAGTGATATGCCAGGTACACCGAGGAATCCCTGATATCGGGTACAGAAATACCAATATTGTAGCCTGTTTTGACCTGTCCCATTGATGTGATTGTAATCAATGTAATTGCAATTGCAAGAATACCTCTTCTCATAAGGTTATGGAATTATTAAAATCGTCAACAAAATTAGTCATTGCAATTTCTTTGCCAAATTGCCTTAAAGATAAAATATAATAAATATTAGTTACTTTTGAATTCTAAATCCGATGAATTCAAGATGATTATATCATTGCTCATCCCGGTGTGCGATTATGATATTGTGGCTATTGTACATAGTATGAAGAGTTGCATAGGGAAAGTACCCGAATTTATAGAAATTCTGATAGGAGATGATGGTTCAACGCCGGAATACAGGGCCAGATACTTGTCACTTGAGGGCGACGGTGTGAAGGTGATCGTTTCCGAGAAAAATATTGGCAGGGCCGCAATCAGGAACAAGCTTGCCCTTGAGGCAAAAGGAGATTACCTGCTGTTTATTGATGCCGATGCCATGATACCGGGGACTGCAGAAGCTTATATTATGAAATGGGTGGAGGCAATGCCGTCAGCAAGGGTAATCTCTGGCGGAGTACTGTATCACGCATCACCTCCCGGCGATCCTGATAAGATGCTAAGATGGGAATATGGCAGGAAAAGGGAACAGCGAAAAGCATCGGAAAGGAATAAAATGCCTTATGCCGCATTCACTACTTTTAATGTTCTGATCGATAAAAGCATCTTCTCAAAACTGAGGTTTAATGAGGAACTGAAACAATATGGCCACGAAGATACACTCTTCAGTTACCAGCTTGAAAAGGCCGGAATTAAAATCCTGCATATCGACAACGGATTGATACATGAAGGTCTTGAGTCAAACAGGGAATACCTCAATAAAACAAAACTGGGAATTGAAAACCTGAGCATGCTATATGACAACGTTACTGATAAAAGGGCTTTCTCCTCATCAGTTACCTTGCTGCGCATTTATAATGTAATCAAGGTTTTCAGGCTCAATCTTATCCTCGCGGGCATCTTTGTACGCTACAGGGAAAGAATGGAAATAAAAATTGACTCCTCTAATCCGTCATTGCTGCTCTTTGCTATTTATAAGGTCAGTATGTTCTGCACATACCGTGAGATACATGGCAGAAGGAAGATCCTTCCGATATTATAGTTAAGCAATAGTAAATAAGGTATCCGAATTCAGCGAATAGCTATTTGAGATTTATTCCAGATGTCCGTTCGCATTACATTTCTGCCTGAATCACGGGGTTATTGGCAGGTTAATAACCAATTTTCATCAGGTCAATATTTCCGTCATATCGGTTTTCTCCCCTGAGAACAAAATCGAACCTGTTAAGCATTGTGCATAGGAAAAAATCTGTAGGGGGGGAGAAGTCGATATTAGCCGGATCAAAAAACCTCTTTCCGGAGCTTTCCCTCAGCATCCTGATTCGTTCTTCATAGTCATGGACAGTATCTTCTAAGCCCGATTTTATAATTTCAGCACATAAGAGGTCTTCGTCAGCTGAATGTGTTGCCCTGTAGCCCATTGCTACAAGTGATACATGCGATGGATTGAGAGATCTTATATACCTGGCGACTGCTCCTGCATTCACAAGGCTTCCGGTAATCACCATATCGGCATTGATTGCGCTGAGAAGGCCGTTTGTACCTGCAGTGGTTGTCAATATTAATGTTTTTCCGGTAAGATCATTTTTTATAATCTCAGTAGGACTGTTACCCAGGTCAAAGCCTTCTATTTTCTTCTCATCTCTTTCTCCGGCAAGTACCACTGATCGGTACTGTTTTTGAAGGATAAAAGCATTGTCAGTAGTACCTGTTGCTATTACTCTTGAGGCACCTGAATCAAATGCATAACAAGCTGTCGAGAATGCTCTGAAAACATCAATAATGACTGCAATTCCTATGGCTTCTTTTGCCCCTTCAACAAATTCAAGAATCTCTATTTTCATCATTATAATGATTTCAGGGTGAAAATAGTAATTATTTTTCTTTCAGGTTTTTGTATATTTGAACCAGCCTGATCTTTGCAGGCACAATTTGCTAGGTATTAAAGAAAACATGCATCATGGGAAATCCGGTATCGTGGGCGCTAAACCAGGTCAAGAGGTTGAATGATGCCATATGGCACACTCCGCTTTCCGAATTATCAAAAAAGAAATCGTACCTGATAAGGCAAATGAGGATTATAGTCCTGGCGGGCAGGGGTTTCTTCAATCATAATGTGCAGTTGCGCGCGGCATCTCTTACATTATATACGTTACTTTCAATAATTCCTATTGCTGCTATTGCCTTTGCAATTGCTAAAGGATTTGGACTGGATCAGGGTCTCGAGAAAATAGTACTCGATAAATTTTCAAATTACACAGAGTTACTAAAGCCCCTTATGGAAAGAGCCAGAAGCGCTATACAGGCGACTAGCGGGGGATATCTCGCGGGTGTTGGTGTAATTATTCTCTTCTGGTCAGTGATGTCGCTGCTGGATCATATTGAAAGCTCATTCAACCACATCTGGCAGATAACTACGGCAAGATTATGGCACAGGAAATTTACTGACTACCTGACGATAATGCTTATCGCCCCGATATTTTTAATATTATCGAGCAGCATAACGGTTTTTGCAAGTACGCAGCTTCCTGAATATATGACCCATGCGCGGATTCTTGAATTTTTCAAGCCTGTTGTCAGTTTCCTTGTAAAGCTTGCGCCATATATTCTTACATCCTTGGCGCTTACGCTTCTCTATATTGTAATGCCAAACACCAAGGTTAAACTGGTGCCTGCGATTATTGCAGGGGTCATCACCGGGACTATCCTTCAGATCCTGCTCTGGTTTTACATTGACCTTCAATGGGGAATAACAAAGCTAAGTGCCATATATGGAAGTTTTGCCAGCATACCTCTATTCATTGCTTTGATCCAGATGAGCTGGACATGCGTACTGCTGGGAGCAGAACTTACATTTGCCAATCAAAATGTTTCCCAATATGAATATGAGGAAGAAGCCCTGGAAATCAGTAACTATTATAAAAGGGCCTTGACGCTGATGATAATGCATATTATCGTAAGGAATTTCGAAATGGGAGAGAAAGCGATGGGCGCTGAGGGAATAAGTAAAATGCTGAAGATACCGGTTCGCCTTTCACGGGATATTCTTAGTGATCTTAGCTGTGTTGAACTTGTTTCAGTAATACACGGAAATGATCAGCAGGAAAGATTATACCAGCCGGCTATCGATATCAATAAACTAACAATATGCTTTGTACTGTCACGGCTCGATAAGAGCGGTGCTGAACAAAAAACTGTTACAAAAAACAAGGAATTTGAACGTGTAATTTCTACCCTTGAGAAATTTGATAAGATAATTGCAAAATCAGATTCAAATATCCTGATTAAGGACATCTGATAAAACTATTTATAAGATGACTACAGGAGCACTCTTTCTCTTATGCCTCTCCACGAACCTGATAAAATCAGTGTAAGAATTCCAGTGCGGAAATAAATAATGAGGCAATGAAACCATAATATGCCGAGTTGTTTTTTGCATTTTCCAGTAACTGTTCATATTCTCTGACGGAAATACCCTGTCGGATTCGCTTGTAACAGCATAATCCCAGCTGAAGCCTGGTTCATTCTGTTCCATCATTCTGTTATAGAGCCATCTAAGCTCATCCTGAAGTGATTTGACAGTTCTGTGGGGAATCCTGTCAGCATTCATTTGATAAGTCTTTTTATCTCCAAACATTCTGAAATAAAACTTATCCATGTTCTTCTCCGAGATATTATTCAGAGTTCCTTCAAAAGTTTTAAGTGGAATTCCGTATTTGTCGTTAGCCGGGATTGGTGTTCCGTTTACGGCAATCGCAGTATGAGGAACTATGCCGGTCTTTGGAAAGAGATATTCTGCAGCCCAGACTCCAAGTGCCCAGGCAATAAGTGTGATCTTGCGGTAAGTCTTTGTCTCAGGAAGCACAAGAGCTTCATCTGCCGAATAATTATAGAAAAGAATAAAATCAAAAGCATCGTTGCAGAATGGTGCAAAGAAATTCTCATCAGTTCCCCAGCCCCCGTATAGCACAACCAGCTGATCATTCTCTTCTCTTCGTCGGATATATGTCTTCATTAGCAGTTATCCGGGTGTTCAAGCCCTCTGTGGTAAAGATAATTCAATTATTTATTCTTTATTAAGTGATGGTGAGGTGGATTCCCGGACCGATAAGTTGATACAAAAAAAATAAGAGGAGAAAGGGCAGAAGTGAAAATCAGGGAGCGGGTCTTATTTGATAATTCCCGTGTCTACTGTCTGATAAAAGGATGGAACCATGGAAAGCTGGCGCTGTTCCTCAGGTTCCGATGTGAAAGTCAATGTCTGCAATACAATCCTGTTGATTCTCACTCCTTACCCTCGCTCATCTCCTCTTATACCAATAGCATGAGCTGTAACAAATTTATACAATAAATCTTATTTATCAAAATTTTTTTGTTAAAAACAATGCCTCCTTTAATGCCGGAACGAAATGATTGACGCATTTTAATTTAATTGTGCGTGATGGTTGTACTCATATGCCATTATATAATATATGATAACGCTTTCTCAGCAATTGAGAAAATATTGCTTAAATTTGAGCATATGAGCTATAATCAATGCTATGGTAGCTGAACTTGAAAAAATTTCGTATAGCGATGGCGGGGGATTCACTGCCGATTATATTTCTGATACAAGCGGTATCTGGCATTTTCATCCTGAGTATGAACTTGTACTCAATATTAAAAGCAATGGAACCAGGATCATTGGCGATAGCGTTGAGCTATTCGACCATATGGAGATGGTGTTGATTGCCGGAAATATTCCTCATTCATGGAACTATTATATGAGCGAAAAAGTTCTGCCTGAAAAGCATGGAATAATGGTTCATTTCAAGCAATCCTCACTTGGCGATGACTTCCTTTCACAGCACGAGATGCATAATGTAAGGGAACTGCTTAGCCAGGCCGAAAGGGGAATAGGCTTTTCGGTCGAAGATGCAAAACTGGCTCATAAGTATCTGGTAGATATGGTCAGCAATAAAGGCATTGATAAAATGATTGATTTTTTCAATGTCATGAGTATAATGTGCAACGCTTCAAGAAAAGTTTTTCTCTGCTCTGAAAACTATAAGCAGGCATATGACGAAAGAGGAAACAAGGCAATGGCCGACGTTTATACATATATCAGGGAAAACTATTTTAAACCAATATCGCTCGAAAACATCTCTAAAATTGCTCACTTGACACCTGTCACTTTCAGCAGGTTTTTCAAGAAGAACTGCGGAGCCGGATTTGTTGAATATTTAAATCGTGTGCGTACAAATAAAGCCTGCTACCTTCTTCGGGAAACTGACTACCAGGTTCATGATATCGCAATTGAGTGCGGTTTTGCTAGCATCTCTAATTTTAACAAGCAATTCCGTAAAACAGAAGGCATATCTCCAAGGGATTACAGGGCGCAGTTTAAATAACCACCGGTCTCTTTTTCTGAACTCCATTAATACCAGAATAAAATGGCAATGACATTGCTCGAGAAAATACTTGCGGCACATTCAAAATTCGACTCAGTAACCCCTGGGCAGATAATTGATATTGAAATTGATACCAGGGCTGCAAGAGATTTTGGCGGTGCTAATGTTGTAAAAAACCTTAATGATTTTGGGTTATCACTGAACGACCCGGGAAAAACCCTCTTCACATTTGACTGCAACCCTACCGGGTCAGATCAGAAATACGCAGTAAACCAGCATATTTGCAGGCTTTTTGCACGCGAAAACGGAATAAAAATATACGATATAGATGCAGGTATCGGCACACACCTGCTTATTGACGAAGGTTACGTTATCCCCGGGTCAACGGCCGTTTCAACAGACTCGCATGCTAACATACTGGGGGCTGTAGGAGCTTTCGGACAGGGGATGGGTGATATGGATATTGCCGCTGCATGGCACGAAGGAAAGATATGGTTTAAAGTACCGCCTTCAGCCCTCATCAACCTGACAGGCGATATTCCGGAATATGTCTCATCAAAGGATATTATCCTCAATCTCCTTAAGATATTCGGGGCAAGCTCACTTCTGGGTTATTCGATTGAACTATCCGGAAAATGCCTTGAAAGAATGACATTGGATGACAGGATGACAATCTCCTCAATGGCTACTGAAATCGGTGCAATAATCATCCTCATTCCACCCTCCACTGAAATAATCGAGTATTGCAGACAAAAGGCAGGAAAGGATTTTATACCGGTTTATGCCGATAAGGATGCTGCTTATGAAAAGACCTTTAACATTGATATTTCAGGTTTTGTCCAAATGGTGTCGCGTCCTGGAGAACCTCATGATGCTGTTGAAGTCACTGCAGTAGCAGGACAGAAGATTGATTCAGCTTTTGTTGGAAGCTGCACAAACGGAAGGATGAGCGACATGCGAAAAACTGCCGCTATTCTTAAAGATCGGAAAGTCGCTCCGGGTGTAATTCTTAAGATTGTTCCGGCAACTGACAGGATATGGAAAGAGTGTCTTAATGAAGGACTGATAGATATTTTTAAGAAGGCTGGAGCCCTGGTGTCAAACGCCGGATGTGCAGGCTGCGCAGCTGGTCAGGTTGGCCAGAATGGCCTTGGTGAAGTTACGATCAGCTCAGGAAACAGGAATTTCCCCGGGAAACAGGGCAAAGGAAGCGTCTACCTCGCTTCTCCAGAAATAGTCGCTGCTTCTGCCGTAGCAGGTTATATTACTACAGCTGATAAGATCCCTGCAATTCCTTCAACCTTTTCAGTAAAAGGAAAAGCAAAAAGCACTATCGGCAAGGGGGCTGTTCATAAACCGGAAGAATCCAGACCCTTTTTACTTGAAGGACAAATCTGGGTCATTCAGAAAGACAATATCGATACAGATATGATATTCCATAACAGGTATCTTGCCATTACCGATTTAAAGGAGATGGGACAATATACCTTCAACAACCTCAAAGGATATGAGGATTTTGCCAGTAAAGTTCAGCCCGGCGATTTTGTTATTGCCGGAAAAAATTTTGGAAGCGGAAGTTCAAGGCAACAGGCAGTAGATTGTTTTACTTCTCTTGGGATAAGTGGAATAATTGCAGAATCATTTGGTGCCATTTATGAAAGGAACGCCATAAATGCAGCTCTTCCGATTATAAAATGCAATTCAATGAATGACCTGGGAGTTGCAGACGGAGACAATATCAGAATAAACCTGAAAACCGGAGAGATTAAAAGCCTTTCCAATGGCAAGAGCATTATGGCCGAACCGTTTTCAGAAGTGCAGTATGAAATATATATGAAAGGAAGCCTTCTTGGCTGAAATATAAGTTAGCTTAATATTCCGAGTATGAATGCAATGACATTTGCAGAAAAGATATTCAAAGCCCCTTGCGGAGCAATCGTTTTTGCCAGGCCTGATCTGGTGCTTACTCACGACAATACATCGAGCATCTTCAATACCTTTCGGAAAATGGATGGTGAAAATGTCGCCGATCCCGGTCAGTTGATGGTAGTTCTCGACCATAACGCACCACCGGCAGACGCAAAACTTGCAACTCAATATCAGGATATAAGGGATATTGTCACACGGCAGGGAATCAGCAGGTTTTATGACTCTGGCAAAGGGATATGTCACCAGCTGATGTCAGAACATGCAAGACCAGGCATGCTGATTGTCGGCAGCGACAGCCATACCTCAACTGCAGGCGCTTTTAATGCCCTTGCCGCAGGGATTGACCGTACCGAGGCCGCAGGTATATGGAAAAGAGGAGAGACATGGTTTATGGTTCCCTCATCGATGAAAATAATTCTCAATGGGAAACTGAAGGAATATGTTTCTGCAAAAGACCTGGCTCTTTGGATAATTGGAATGATTGGCTCTGATGGTGCAAATTACATGTCAATAGAATTTCATGGTCCTGGTGTTAATAATTTAACAATCTCAGACCGGATGACTATAGCCAACCTTGCATCGGAAATGGGGGCCAAAAATGCAGTGTTCCCTTGCGACAGGGTCCTTAACGATTTTCTCGGAGTAAAGTCTACCGGAGTTTGGGCCGACAATGGTGCAGAATATGCCAGGGAGATAACAATAAATATGGATGACATTTTCCCCGTTGTTGCGGCGCCTCATAATGTTGATAATGTAAAATCGGTACATGACGCAGCGGGGACAATAGTTCATGAGGGACTTATCGGGACCTGCACAAATGGCCGTATTGAGGATCTCAGGATAGCTGGAAAAATACTTAAAGGGAAGAAGATAAAGGATGGCTTTCAGCTTAATGTTATACCTGCCTCACGCAGGATATACCTTGAAGCTATAAAAGAGGGGATTATTTCAGATTTTCTCGAAGCAGGGGCAAATGTGCTTACACCCTCTTGCGGTCCGTGTCTTGGAACCGGACAGGGCATTCCTGCGTCCGGTCATACAGTCATTTCCACTGCCAACAGAAATTTTCTCGGGAGAATGGGAAACAAGGACGCACAGATTTATCTTGCATCACCTGCTACAGTTGCAGTATCGGCACTTTCAGGCGTCATTACTGATCCCCGAAAAAAACCTGGTAACGAAAAGTTTCCATATTCTGCACCACAGAGCAGCACATTTATGATCAGGGAAGGGGAAAACAGGAAGAATGGCAATGTATGGAACTATTCTGATGTCGATAACTTCAATACCGATCAGATGTTTGCCGGAAAACATACCTATAATATATTGAGCTCGGATCCTGCATCCATACTTCCTTTGTTATTTGCTGACTTCGACCCTGCTTTCAGTAAAAATGTTTCTCAGGGTGATATAATAGTTGCAGGTGATAATTTCGGATGCGGAAGCTCCAGGGAGCATCCGTCGGTTGGACTTGCTTATGCAGGTGTAAAAGCTATTCTGGTAAAATCAGTTAACAGGATATTCTACAGGTCGGCAATTAACCAGGGTCTTGTTCTGATAGTGCAAAAGTCTGCCGTTGAAGCTTTCAGAGTAGGCGATAAAGTAGATATATCATTCAGAAGCGGTGAAATTACAATCGGCACTGTTAAGTTCAGGTTTGAACCATTGCCCGCCAGGCTAATGGAAATAATTGATAAGAAAGGTCTTGTCAATTACATGAAATCAGTATAACTAATTAACGCAAATAAGTAATAATTTGTTACTTGTTACTGGTTTCCCCCTTTGAAGAGCTTGTCCCGCGAAGCTTTAGCGAAGCGGGAGGAAGAGGGGGATGTATTTTCTTGCATCATTTGAAAAATAATGTAATTTTGCACCCGTAAAATGGTTCCGTAGCTCAGTTGGTCCCGAAAAACAGCAAATCTTCGATTTGCAATGTTTTTCGAGGATCCTCGAAAATCTAAACCGCTTTCAGCGGTAAGATTTTCGGGAATAGAGCAATCCCGCTTTTTGGAACAAAAAGCGGGATGGGTCGCGCGTTCTTTTAATAAATATTGGTTCCGTAGCTCAGTTGGATAGAGCAACAGCCTTCTAAGCTGTGGGTCGCGAGTTCGACTCTCGCCGGAATCACATTGATAGAGAGGGGGTTAGAGTAATTTAACCTCTTTTTTATTTGCCTGTTTGCCTATAATTTGCATACTGGTCTAATGGATACTATATTATGAAATAGGAGGGTGTTGATAACTCGCTGAGGCAAAATAAATTTGCAATCCCAGGAATTTAGTATCTTTATTTCAACGCCACGACTATGAAAAAGAATCTTGAGTCAAAAAT